>CAWJBE010000027.1:0-65398 GCA_963841095.1 uncultured Acidobacteriaceae bacterium | reverse complement strand
GGCCATGGTTACGCGAACACCTCGGCCCACGCCGCGCGCTTGCACCTTCGCCTTCATGACTGCAGGATCGATGGGCCTTTTCGCCGCGAAGGCGAAGTTGCTGCTCAATAGTGCCGGAATCAGCAGCGTTGCTGTCAGGCGAACCAGCCTTGAAGGATTCACGATCGTTTGACCTCCTTGGATTCGCGATGACGCGCAATTCTCCGGCATCTACCGCAAGATGGGGAAAGTCATCTTATGTTTGTCCGGCTCGGGGAGCCCGGCTGCAATTATATGTTGAATTCTGTATGCCAGCGCACCGTCCGAAAGAATTTACGGGTTTGCACCCCAATTCAGGAAAGACGTATGGAGGGCCGGTCCAATGCCGAGTGCCGTAGGGTTATTGAATCCATTTGAATTCGCGAGGCCCGACGAACATCTCCTACTCTTCCGGCTTCCAGACATACGCGCCCGGCTGCGGCAGGCCGATATGCGCCAGCACGCGGAAGGCGAACTGGCGGGCCATCTCCTCAGAGCCGGCGGGGTGGTTGTAGAAGGCGGGGATGCAGGGAAAGATGGTGGCTCCGGCTTCGGCGGCCAGCGTCATGTTGCGCAGGTGAATTCGGTTGAAGGGCGTTTCGCGGACGCAGAGAATTAAGGGGCGCCGCTCCTTGAGCGTGACATCGGCGGCGCGCGCGATGAGCGAGTTGGCCAGGCCGAGAGCTATGGTGGCCAGCGTACCCATGGAGCACGGGAGAATGATCATGCCGTCGGAGGGATGGCTGCCGCTGGCAATGGGGGCGCCAATGTCGGCGTCGGTATGTTGAATCGTTTTCTGCGGCGCGGCGCTGAGGAGCTTTTCAAGCAGATTGGTGCGGCCGGGGACGCCGAGTTCCTCTGCCAGCACACGCAGCGAATTTTCCGAAGCGACAAAATGAACGCGGGCGACGCGCTCGTCGGCTTCGAGGGCGCGCAGCAGCTCGCGACCGAGGATCGCGCCCGAGGCTCCGGTGATAGCGAGGATAAAGTGCGCGGCTTGCATATCAGCTTCCCAGCACCCGCTTGAAGATCGCATCAACATTGCCTAACTGTCGCGTGTAATCGAATGTCGTGGCGAGCTTCTCCGGAGTGAGCAATTTCGTAATCGCCGGGTCGCGCGCTACTTCGTCGCGGAAGTTCAGGTCTTCCTTCCAGGCTCGCATGGCGTGGGACTGGACAAGGCGGTAAGCGTCTTCGCGCAACATGCCTGCTTCGGCCAAATCAAGGAGCAGTTGCCCGGAAAAGATCAGGCCGCCGGTCGATTCGAGGTTCTTCTTCATGCGCTCGGGATAAACCAACAGGCGATTGATGAGGTCGGTTGCTTTTGCCAGCAGATAATCCACCAGGATCGTCGAATCAGGGAAAATGACGCGCTCAACCGACGAGTGCGAAATATCGCGCTCGTGCCATAGCGGAATGTTCTCCATGGCCGCCTGCGCATTGCCGCGGAGGACGCGCGCCAGTCCGCTGATCTGTTCCGAAGTAATGGGATTCTTTTTGTGTGGCATGGCCGAGGAGCCCTTTTGCTTTTCGCTGAAGTACTCCTGCGCCTCGCGCACTTCGGTCCGCTGCAGGTGGCGTACTTCGACGGCGATCTTGTCGAGCGTGCTGCCGATGATGGCCAAGGTGGCGATGTAGGCGGCGTGCCGGTCGCGCTGAATGACCTGCGTGGCAATCAGTGCAGGCTTCAGTCCCAGCCGCGCGCAGACTTTTTCTTCTTGTCCTGGACTCAGATGTCCGAAAGTGCCCACTGCGCCCGAGAGCTTGCCCACGCGCATGTCTTCCGCAGCGGCGCCGAAGCGGGTCAAATTCCGCCGCATTTCGGCATACCAGTTCAGCAACTTGAGGCCGAAGGTGGTGGGCTCGGCGTGCACGCCGTGGGTGCGGCCGATGGTGGGCGTGTGTTTGAATTCCAGTGCGCGGCGCTCGAGCACGGCCAGCAAGGCTTCGATTCCCTCGACAATGAGCGTCGATGCCTCTTTGATCTGCAAGGCCTGCGCGGTATCCACCACATCGTTTGAGGTCAACCCATAGTGCAGCCAGCGGGATTCGGCGTCCAGCCCCTGGGCCTTGAGGCTTTCTGCGACGGCTGTAGTGAAAGCGATGACGTCATGCTTCACTTCGGCCTCAATCTCCTGCACGCGGGCAGCGGAAACGGTGGCCTTGGTCGCGATGGCTTCGGCGGCGGCAGCCGGAATCACGCCGTCCTCGGCAAGGACCGTGCTCGCCGCCGCTTCCACTTTGAGCCAGCAGCGGTATTTGTTGTCTTCAGTCCAGATGCAGCCCATGGCCGCGCGCGTATAGCGTTCGATCAACGCGAGACTCCTGAAGGCAGCCGGCAGCTTGTAACCGGTAGCCCGTAGCTAAAAGCCAGTCGCCGGCGCCATCAGCTACAAGCTACTGGCTACCAGCTACAGGCTTTTGCAAGTCAACTCTAAATTGTACGGGGGACAGGGCCTTATCCGCGCGGAATTCCCAGCCGCCGGAATAACTCGTCAATCAGCAGCCCACGGCCGGGCAGATAGGGTTGGAACCACTCGCCGTCGATCACCATTTGCGGAACAGCGCGCTTGCCGACCTGGTGAATCAACTCGGCAGAGGCGGCGGGGTCCGAGTCGACGTTGATCTCCGTGTACGTCACGCCATGGGAATCGAGAAACTGCTTGGCCGCCCGGCAATCCCGGCACCATGCCGTGGTGTAAACCTGCACCGTCATGTGCGCATTTTAACGCTATTTCGCTGCTATGCTCTGTGATAATGACCGCTGACGAGATCAAGGCGCTTCTGCAACTGGAGCCGCACCCCGTCGAGGGCGGATTGTATCGCCGCACCTATACCTCGAATGTGAGCGTCGCCTTGCCCAGCGGCGTACGCCCCTACGGCACGGCGATCTACTACCTGCTTGAAGAGGGAAGCTTCTCCGAGATGCATGTGCTCACGTCCGACGAGATCTTCCACTTCTATCTCGGCGACCCGGTGGAGATGCTGCAACTGCGGCCAGATGGCAGCTCCGCTGTTTTTAATCTTGGGCCAGGTTTGGCGGCTGGACAACATGTGCAACTCGTGGTGCCGGCCGGCGTATGGCAGGGCACGCGGCTTATCGATGATGGCAAAACTGGCGGCGGCAAAGTGGCGCTGCTGGGCTGCACAGTCACGCCGGGGTTCGATTTTGCAGATTACCGAAGCGCCGGCGCAGATGAGCTGATTGCGAAGTGGCCGGGCGAAGCGGAGAGGATCAGGAAGCTGACGAGAAAATAGCTGAGTTAGCGGTGCTTGCTTTGATCCTCAGCGCCGCTCGCGAAAAAAGCTGCGCAGCAACTCGGCAGATTCTTCCGCGCCAATTCCCTGCTCGACCTGCATCTGATGATTAAGCTGGGGATGGTTCAGCACCGTCAACACAGAACCACAGGCGCCAGCCTTGGGATCGGCGGCAGCATAGACCAGCCGGTCGATCCGCGCGTGAATCATGGCTCCGGCGCACATGGCGCATGGTTCCAGCGTGACGTAGAGTGTGCAGCCCGGCAGCCGGTAATTGCTGAGCGCTTTGGCGGCAGTGCGTAACGCAATCATCTCCGCGTGCGCCGTTGGATCGACGTGGCGAATCACGCAGTTCTGCGCGCGCGCAATGATTACGCCTTGATACGCCACCACCGCGCCGATCGGCACTTCGCCGCCATCGGCTGCGAGGCGCGCCTGGGCCAGCGCTGCTTCCATGGCCTGGCGATCATCGATCGGGGTATCCATCATGGTTTCGATGCTAATGCCGCCGGACTGGTCGCCGCCGGCTGCTGTTGCGTCATGCAGTGCAGCGCGCCCAGCCCCCAGATCAGGTCCACGCAATGGACGCCGATGACATCGCGGTCCGGAAAAACCTCGGCCAGGATGTTCAGCGCCACGCGATCGTTGCGGTCGTGAAATGTTGGAACCAGCACCAGGCCATTGGCGATATAGAAGTTTGCGTAGCTGGCGGGCAGCCGCTGGCCGCGGAAGACAATGGGGCGCGGCATCGGCAGCTCGATCACATTGAATTGCTTGCCGCCGGGGGTCCGTGCAGCCTTGAGAATTTTGAGGTTCGCGGCGAGCGGCGCGTGGTTCGGATCGCTCGTGTTTGGCTCGACTGCGGCGACGATGGTCGCGGGCGCAACAAAGCGCGCGATGTCGTCCACATGGCCGTGGGTGTCGTCGCCGGCGATGCCGCGGCCCAGCCATATCACCTGGTCGATGCCGAGAAAGAGTTGAAGGGCCCGTTCGAGTTCCTCGCGGTTCACGCCCGGATTGCGCTGCTGCACGTCGCTCAGCAAGCACTCCTCGGTCGTTAGCAGTGCGCCCGCGCCATCGGGGTCGATCGAGCCGCCTTCGAGGACCAGGCGACACGACTCGATGTGGCTGAGATCGAGGATGGGCTGCCATTCGCGCATGTGCAGCAGTTCCGCAATCCGGCTGGGCAGTTGGTCATCGAGATGCCAATCGTCATATTTGGCCCAGGCGTTGAAGCGCCAATTGGTAAGGCCTACTTCACCGGCAGCGTTGCGCACGAAAATCGGACCGGAGTCGCGTGTCCAGCCGCGATCGGTGGGCCATTGATGGAAGCTCACCTGATCGAAGTTTGCGCCGGCGCGCTCGAGCATGCTGGTCACGCGGCGCTGCATTGCGGCGTCCTCCACGATCAGATGCACGAGTTCCTGAGCCGCCAGCAATCGCACAATCTCTGCATAGATCCACGGAATGGACTGAAACTTACCCGGCCAGTCCTCTGGATTGTGCGGCCACGCGAGCCATGTGGCCTCATGCGGCTCCCACTCGGCGGGCATGCGGTAGCCCAGAAAGCGCGGCGCATTTTCGGCGTTAAAAGGCATGGCTACTTGCGCTCTTTGCCTTCTGAAGGTTCGCCGGCAGTGTCGAGATACCGCTGGCTGATGGGCGCGTAGGCATCGATGCGGCGGTCGCGCAAGAAAGGCCAGTTGCGGCGAGTTTCTTCAATGAGTTTGAGGTCAATTTCGCCCATGATGATTTCTTCGGCATCGTGGCCCGCCTTGGCGATGACCCGGCCGAAGGGATCGGCCAAAAAACTGCCGCCCCAAAACTCGATTCCCTGCCCTGCGGCACGGTTGCCGAGCACATCGCCGTGCTCCATACCCACACGATTTACCGCCGCCACATACACTCCGTTGGCAATAGCGTGGGCGCGCTGGATGGTGCGCCACGCGTCGTATTGCGCGGCGCCGAACTCGTCTTTTTCCGCTGGGTGCCAGCCGATGGCCGTGGGATAAAACAGCACTTCCGCGCCTTGCAATGCTGTCAGTCGCGCACCCTCGGGATACCACTGATCCCAACAAACCAGCGTGCCCACGCGGCCAAATTGGGTGTCCACCGCATGAAACCCCAGATCCCCGGGGGTGAAGTAATACTTCTCGTAGTAAAGAGGATCGTCAGGGATATGCATCTTGCGATAGATCCCGGCAATCTGGCCGTCGGCGTTCAGTGTGACCGCGGTGTTGTGATAAAGTCCAGGCGCGCGCCGCTCGAAGAGCGAAGCCACAATCGCCACGCCAGCATCGCGCGCAGCTTCAGCCAGCTTCTCCGTCGAAGGCCCAGGAATCGGCTCAGCCAGATCGAAGAGGCGCAGATCCTCGCGCTGGCAAAAATACTGCGTGCGAAAAAGCTCCGGCAGGCAGACGATGTTCGCACCAAGCCGCGCGGCCTCGCGAATGTGACGCAGCGCCGACGCGAAGTTCGCCTCGGGATCGGCGCCCATGCGCATCTGCACCAGAGCAATCGTGTATTTCCGCGCCGTCGTCATTGCTTGCCTGTCGAGCCTCCGTGGAGCATGGGCAGAGCCCATACAACAAGGCCAACCCCGTCAGCGCGGAATCGGCCTTTTCACTGGTTTCGGGGTCTGGCCGCTACTCTTCCAGGATCAGCACTGCGGCGGCAATCGTGGTGGTCCACTTGCCGCGCTTATCGCCCACGGCCGACTGAGTCATGTTGCTGGTGCGCACGATCTTGTTGGAGATGCGGTAGATCTCTTTCTTCTCGTCCCAGCTTGTGTCGGGGTCGAACTCAAGATCGAGGGTGGTGGCCAGCATCTCGGCGGCCAGTTCCTCGGCGTACTCGCCGGCCTGGTCCTCGGTTTCGCCATAGCTGTGGTGCTCGCTCAGGTAGCCGTAAGTGTTGCGGTCGGCCGGAATGGCCACGCCGATACTCGCCGCAAGCAGCCGGTGCGGCTCACGCGAAGAGTTTTCAGCGATCACCGCGAACACGACTTCGCCGTGATTGAGGTACTTGAGCCCCTCCTTACGCGTAATCACCTTGCACTGCGGCGGAAAGATGGAACTGACGCGCACCAGATTCTGTGAGGCGATGCCGGCATCTCGAAGCGCCAGCTCAAAGGAAGTCAACCGTTCCTTGTGTTTGCCAACGCCCTTGGTGAAGAAAAGCTTCTTGGGGACCATGCTCTTTCCCAATTTCTATGTGCCCTCCATACTTGAAAAGATTGCGGCAGAATTTGAATGTTCCCGCATGAGTCTATCGCATCCTGGGGGGTGCGAACAGCATTTCGCGAATTTTCATTTCAGGTTCACGTCACAGCAGGGCGGGAGCGGCTGAGACTGGTCATGGCTGGAGGCTCGCCGCCGCGAGAAAGACCGGCATAAAGACTTCCCGGCCGGGCGCCTGCGGTGCAACTTTTTCCTCTCTACCGCGTTTAACAGAACATGAGGAATCGGTCTGTTTGGCTGGGAATTGCTGTTCTTGCCGGCGCCATCAGCGGCGCTGCTGCGTTCGCGCAACCATCCGCGAGACCTACTGGCCCGGCGGACTCCGTCAGCGCGGCTCCGCCTCCGGCAGCCGGTGCCGACATGAGCTCGGCGATTCTGGAGTGGGCGCCGCCCGCGCTGGCCGAGCTCAGCTCGCAGGCCGTGGCCAAGGAGAGCTTTACCCTGGACCGGGCAATGCTGGCCGCAGCCGCTGGCCTGATGGGAGACTCCGACGCCGACGTGAGGCAAGCCGTTGCCAAGCTCGATGGCGTGAGCGTGCACATGCTGAGGTTTCCCGAGCCCGGCATGGCAGACCCGGCAGAAGTTGCCGCGATTCGCGCCGCCTACCACCTGCGCGGATGGAAACACGTGATCAGCAGCAGCAGCGGCGTAGGCGGCCCCGTCCACGACAACGATACCGATGTTTGGCTGGTGATGGACGGCGCCAACGTTCGCGGCGGGGTGGTGCTGGTGGAAAGCCCCAAAAGCCTGACGCTGGTGACAGTGGCCGGTAACCTGAGCCCCGTGGACATACTGCATCTGCGCGGCCACTTCGGGGTTCCGCGCTTCAAGGGCGACGGAATCAACGATGGCGGCGTGAACTAGCGCCTGCTTTCGGAGCAGTGGTCCAACTTTCTCGCATAGCCGCATCGGTCGACTCATCACCGCGCATATTTCGCACTGTGCTGTAATCTTGCCGTGTATCCATACCGGGAGATTGGGCACATGCGCGCGGGTCAATGGATTTTTACGGTCATCATCCTGAGTGGACTGGCAGGCGGGGTTGCGGCGCAGGCAAAAGTGGCCGCGGATGCGAACAGTTCCCCAAAGAACCTCCGCAGTATTGGCGATGCGCTCGACTCGGCCGACGGGCACCCGGTTCATATTCTCTACGTCCATGGTATCGATCAGGTCGGGGCCGGCGACTCCGCGCTCTTTCGGAATTCGATCTGCACCCGGCTCAGACTTTGCGCGGTGAGTGACTGGAAGAACGCCGGCGTCGAGTTTGCCGACAAGGGGGAGTTCTCACCCAATGTTCAGCCGCCAACGCTTGCCTACCTTGGCAGCCCGGTTTGGAATACCGCCGACGAATGGCATGCCGCCGCTCCGTTTGTCGTCCATTGGTTGGTCCATCTCCGCCATCATTCCGCCGTTCTTGTGGTTGACGAGATCAACTGGTGGCCGCTCGTCATGGCCCTCAAATGCCGCCGCATTATTACGAGCGAGGTGTACCTTGCCGGGCCCGACCGCGAATTGCTGCAGGTTTGCTCGGAGCGCTCCATGCAGGATCCCGATGGACTGGGGCGCTTCTATCCCTGGATTACTGCCGATGAAGCCGCGAAATTTGCGAAAGTGCACCCGCGCGGCGTTCTCATCAACCGCTCGCTGAAGGCGAACCTGGTCGACTGGGGTCTCTCGGACGTGCTGCTGGCCGTGGGTCCAATGGGTGGATATATGCGCGACGGGCTGCGGCAGTTGATGGCCAAATCGGCCGCGTTCGATCCCAACGAGGCCGGCGGCCCTTCCGGCGGTAGCAGCGGAGAAGAAACGTACGACTGGAAGTCGCAGTTAAGCCACGACACCAAGCTGGACCAGGAGTTTATCGGCGTGACGCACAGCCTGGGCAGCTATCTGCTGTTCAATACGCTCAACACGGATTTCTCCGATGCCGGGGGGCAAAACCCATCTACTGCGGAAGCCGCCAGAAAAACCGCGGAAGAGAGCGCGATGCGCTACATCTTTGAGCGGACGTCGCTGATTTACTTCTTTGCCAATCAGCTTGAGATGCTCGAAATCACCAACCTCGAAACCGGAGCAGTTACTCCGGCAAGCGTGTTTCAATCGCGCGGGCCGCTCGCGCCGGAGCCCATGGTTCCAACCAACGATGCGGCAAATTTCAGATCGCTGGTCAATCGTTGGCAACAGGTTCAATCGAACTTTCAGGCCGTGTTGCACCCCGGCGACGAGACGGCACGGGAGAGGATACAGGTGGTGGCCTGGAACGATCCCAGCGATGTAATCACCTATCGCGTGCCGAGGATCGGCAATGTGGACGTTGTGAATCTCTATGTGCAGAATGCCACGCGCTGGTTCGGGCTTTTCGAGTCGCCTACCAAAGCGCACGGCAATTACGCCAAAAACAAAGACGTGCTGCGAACAATGTTTGAGGATACTGGGCATCGCGCGGGCGCTCATTGAGCCGCGGATTCGCGTCGAGCTGCCGCCCTGCCATTGCCACTCCTAAATTGCAGGTGTTAGCCTCAACCTTGGATCATTCACGGAAGGGGCTTCCCTCAAAAACATGCAAAGCACGTACAACGGCCTTGAATTGCCGAAAAACGGCACGCTGATCGAATACAAAGACGGGCAGTTTGCAGTGCCCGACAACCCAATCATTCCATTCATCGAGGGCGACGGCACGGGCCGCGACATCTGGAAGTCGTCGCAGCGCGTGTTTGACGCCGCGGTGGAAAATGCCTACGGCGGCAAGCGCGCGATTCGCTGGTTTGAGATCTTCGCCGGCGAAAAGGCCTACCGCAAATTCAATTCCTGGCTCCCCGACGATTCCGTGGCTGCGGCGCGCGATATGCGCGTCTCTATCAAGGGGCCGCTCACCACTCCTGTCGGCGGCGGCATTCGCTCGCTCAACGTGGCGCTTCGCCAGCTTCTCGATCTCTATGCCTGTGTGCGCCCGGTGAAGTACTACCAGGGCGTGCCCAGCCCCGTAAAACACCCGGAACAAGTGGACATCGTGATCTTCCGCGAGAACACTGAGGATGTGTATGCAGGTATCGAGTTCAAAGAGGGCAGCCCTGACGCGGCGCGGTTGATCTCGTTCCTCAACGATGACCTGCTCAAGGGCGGGAAGAAAAAAGTCCGCACCGATTCCGGCGTCGGTATCAAGCCCATCTCGATTTTCGGCACCAAGCGGCTAGTGCGCTACGCCATTCGCCACGCGCTCGAATCCGGCCGAAAGACCGTTACGCTGGTGCACAAAGGCAATATTCAAAAGTTCACCGAGGGCGCTTTCCGCGAGTGGGGCTACGAAGTGGCGACGCAGGAGTTCCGCGCGCACACCGTGACCGAGCGCGAAAGCTGGATCCTGGGCAATGTGGAAGCCAAACCTGGCCTCACGGTTGAAGAAAACGCCGCGCTCATCGAGCCGGGCCTCGAATTTGGCTCTCCCGCCTTCCGCGATTCGGTGTATGGCGAAATCAAATCCGTTCTCGATTCCATCGGCAAATCGCACGGCAACGGAGCATGGAAATCGAAGATCCTGGTGAACGATCGCATCGCCGACTCCATCTTTCAGCAGATCATCATTCGCCCTTCGGACTACAGCATTCTGGCGACATCGAATCTAAATGGCGACTACATCTCGGACGCCGCGGCGGCGCAGGTGGGCGGCCTGGGCATCGCGCCCGGCGCCAACATCGGCGACGGCTATGCGGTGTTTGAGGCTACGCACGGCACCGCGCCCAAGTATGCCGATAAAGACGTCATCAATCCCGGCTCGGTGATTTTGTCGGGCGTGATGCTGCTCGATTTTATTGGATGGAAAGAGGCGGCAAAGATGATCGAGACGGCAATGGAAAAGACGATCCAGCAGAAGTTCGTGACGTACGACTTCGAGCGCCAGACGGCAGGAGCAACCAAGGTCGGCACCAGTGAGTTTGCCACGCGGATTATCGGAAACATGTGAGTCGTGGTTCGTGATTCGTGACCCGTGGTTCAACCTTGACGAAGGACCATTTCCGTACGATCGCGAAGCAGCAAAATCTCTCATCGGGCGCTGGAGTGCCGTTTTTCACGAGCCACGAACCACGATTCACGAATAGGAGAATGAAATGCGTAAAAAAGTAAGCATCGTCGGCGCGGGCAACGTAGGCGCCACGACTGCACATTGGATTGCGGCCAAGGAACTGGCCGATGTTGTCCTTGTCGATGTTGTTGAGGGCGTGCCGCAAGGCAAAGCGCTCGACCTGCTTGAAGCCATGCCGATTGAGAAGCGGGACGTGAGCATCGCAGGCGCTAACGACTACGCGGCCACGGCAAACTCTGACATCGTGGTCATCACCGCGGGCATTCCCCGCAAGCCCGGCATGAGCCGCGACGATTTGCTCCACACCAACTACAAAATCATGTCGGACGTTGTATCAAAGGTGGTGGCGCAGTCGCCGGAGTCGATCCTCATCATCGTGTCCAATCCTCTCGACGCCATGGCCCAGGCCGCATTTCGCCAGTCGGGCTTCAACCGCGAGCGCGTCATCGGCATGGCCGGCGTGCTCGACTCGGCGCGCTTCCGCAGCTTCATCGCAGCCGAACTGAATGTAAGCGTGGAAAATGTAACGGCCTTTGTGCTGGGCGGCCACGGTGACACCATGGTGCCGCTGGCGCGTTACTCGACGGTCGCCGGCATCCCCATTACAGAACTCATTGCGCCGGACAGGCTGGAGCAGCTTGTACAACGGACCCGTGACGGCGGCGCCGAGATCGTCAAGTACCTGAAGACTGGCAGCGCCTACTATGCGCCGTCAGCGGCTGTAACCGAGATGGCCGAAGCCATTCTCAAGGACAAGAAGAAGATTCTGCCCTGCGCAGCCTATCTCGAAGGCGAGTACGGAATCTCAGGCTATTACATTGGCGTCCCTTGCAAGCTGGGCGCGGCCGGCATTGAACAGATCGTCGAAATCAAGCTAACCACCGATGAAGACGCCGCACTCAAGCGGAGCGCCGAGGCCGTGAAAGAGCTCTGCGCAGTGATCAGCGTTTAGATCGGGACTGAGCTGTTTCGATCCCATCCACTGCCGATTTCCGTTGACAAACGTGCGAGCCGCAAGGCAGGCTCAAACTCTAATCGCAATGGGAATGAAGGGGTGGGAATGACTATTCTCAGGTTTGTCGCGTTGGGCTTGATGGCGCTCGTGTCGATTCAGATTTGTTCCGCGCAAAACAAGTTCCCTCTCCGCTCCGGGGAGTGGACGGCCGAGATGTCTGTTCCCGGATCCCCAAGCTCATCCTTGACAATGTTGTACTGTCTGAATGACGCATTATGGCAGAAAGCACTTACCCAGGATCCCGAGTGCTCCATTCAGCAGCTCGCGATCACGTCCGGCGGCGGCAGCTACACGATTGATTGCGCATCGAAGGTTTTTCAGATGAAGGGTAAAGTCAACCTGATCTTTGATGGATTGGAACATATGACCGCCAAAGGACAAATCGACCTTACGATGAACGGAAAAACCGCCAGCTCGACGACGGTGGCGGAATACCATTGGAAGGGCGCGACCTGCAGTCCGAACGACGCGAATCTAAAAGCGGCAAAGGCAAACTAAGGGCGAGAAGCTGAGGTCTCCGCGGACAGCTCTGCTCGCTTCTTGTTGAGTTCCTGCTTCGCGTTTGCGGTAAACAGCCCAAAGTCTGTCGAAGAGTGGGCCGCCTTCTGGGTCTGGGGTAGCCCCAATTAATCCAGTGACACGCTCAACTGGTGCCGCACATCGGCGCCGCGAACCCAGAAGATCACGTCCGTCGCGATATTCGACGCGTGGTCGGCAATCCGCTCCAGGTTCTTCGCCACCAGAATGCCGTTCATTGCCTGCTGCGTAAACTGCGGCTTCTCTTCAATCAGCTTGAGCAGGTCGCTATGGGCGCGGCGGTTCATGCGGTCAATCTCATCGTCCATCTCGCGAACAGAATCGGCGAGGCGCGCGTCGCCGTCAAGCAGCGCCTGTAGCGCGGTGCGGATCATCTGCCCGGCGAACTCGCCCATGGCGCCAAAATCTACGGGCAGCTCCACTTCGTCGGAGGGCAAAATCTCCTTCGTCCGGCGCGCAATGCTCATGGATTGATCGCCAATGCGTTCCAGGTCGCCATTGATCTTGATTACGGCGAGGATAAAGCGCAGATCGATGGCCATCGGCTGTTCCTTTGCCAGCAGCTCGTAGGCCATCTCGTCCAGCTCGCGCTGCGCGGTGTCGATCGCTCTCTCGTTCTGCTTGACGAATTTGCAAAGCCCCTTGTCGCGCCGCAGATAGGCCTCAGCCGCCGACTCCACGGCCAACTGCGCCAGCGCAGCCATGGCCAGGAGCTTGTCTTTCAGTTCGGCGAGTTGCTGGTGAAAGTGAATACGAGGCACGACGGTCTATCCCCCATCGGACTATTCTGCACTACAGGAGGTTACAGGAGAACAAATTTCCTTGCCCGCATCATTACTGTAATACCCCAAAAGGGGAGTTAGGCTTGGACCGGCCGCTGCGGTGGCAGTTCGATCCTGCCCAGCAAGAAGACATATCCAGCGATGCCGACGGCCAGGTAAGCGGCCGCGACGCCATAAGCCCAAGCGTAGGAGTGCGTGGCCGAAACAAGGTATCCCGTGAGGATGGAGGCAGCGATCCCCGACACTTGCCCGGAGAAGTTGATGATCCCGCCCACTTTGCCCACGTCGCTGCGCCTGGCAATGAGCGAAGGCAGCGACCAGCCGACCGGAGCCGCCGCCGAAAGGCCGCCAATCGAAACGCTGATCCAGATGAGTGCCTGTGTCGCGCTGCGCGCATGCACGGCGCCCAGAATTCCCAGCCCGAAGGCTGTGCCGCCAATCAGCACAACACGGCGAACGGTGCTTGAATTCCACCCGCGCTGAACAAGAAAATCAACCAGCCATCCGCCCACTGCGAGATCGGTCGCCGTGGCGAAGAGCCAGGGCAAGCTGGTGTAGGCATACGAGTGCAGCAGGTCAATGTGCAGGCCGGCCGACAGATAGCTTGGCAGCCAATAGAGCAGCAAATAGAACACATAGTTGTAGGCGCCGAAACCCAACGTGAGCCCAAGTACCTTTCTCTGGCCGATAAGGTGCCATAGCGGCGATGGCTTCTCCGCCTCGTGCCCCCGCGCTGCCTGCGCCGCCTCATCCGCAATATGCCGGCGCTCGTCTTCGCTCAGCTCCGTATCTTCTTCAGGATCGCGATAGACACGCCAGAAGTAGAGAAAGTAAACGAGACTTATGGCGCCGGTGAAAGCGAAGCTCCAGCGCCAGCCCACCCAGAGAAGGACGACGCCGATCAGCGGAACTCCGATAGCCGAAGAGAATTTCGCCGCCGCATCAAAGAGCGACGTGGCAAAGCTGCGTTCGCGCTCGGGAAACCACATGCCGATTGCCTTGGCGTTCGAAGGAAACGTCGGCGCTTCACCCACGCCGAGCAGGAGCCGCGCGCCGAAGAACCCGCCCAAGCTGGGCGTTGCTGCGGCGGCAAAAGAGGCGATGCTCCACACGAATGTGCCGATGCGCCCCACGCGCCGCACGCCGAATTTGTCCAGGACCACGCCGATGGGCAACTGGCACACAGCGTAGGTCCAGTTATAGGCGCTGGAAAGATAGCCGAAAACGACATTCGAAACGCCGAAAGCCACAATCAGTGAATCGTGCGAAACGGAAAGATTGACACGGTCAAAATAATTGACCAGCACGCCGATGCCGAGCAGCCACGCAATGCGCCAGCGGCGTCGCGGCAGGCCTTCACGCCGCGGCTGGCTCCCCGATGACTGAAATTCCTGCCCTGCCACCGTTTTCCCTCACTGCAGTTTTGCGACGTTCTGAATCAGCGCGCCGGGTCCAGCCTACCCTGCACCACAACATTTTCAAGCGTGCCAATCGGGTCAATCGTAATGCGAATTCTGTCGCCGGGCGCCAGCGTAAAGGCGTCAGGCGGAACGATGCCGGTCCCTGTCATCAGGAAGGTGCCGAACGGAAAGGTATTTTCGCGGAAGAGAAATGCCACCAGATCGGCGGGCGCCCGTTTCAACTCCGCGAGAGTCGTTGAGCCGGCAAACTCCGTCTTGCCTGCGCGAGCAATCTCGATGCGGATCGGCGTCGTCGCCGGCAGCGGCTCGCTGCTTACCAGGACGCACGGCCCCACCGCACAACTGCGGTCGTAGACCTTGGCCTGCGGCAGATAGAGAGGGTTCTCGCCTTCGATGTCGCGCGAACTCATGTCGTTGCCGACGGTGTAGCCAATAATCTGGCCGCGAGGATTGATGAGCAGCGTCAGCTCCGGCTCCGGCACCGACCACTTTGCGTCGCTGCGAATGCGCACGTTGCCGCCAGGGCCGGCGACGCGGCTTGGCCGTCGCTTTGAAAAACAGCTCCGGCCGCTCCGCCGAGTAGACGCGATCGTAGAAATCGCCTCCGCCCGCGTCCTTTGCCTCGGCCATGCGCGCGCTGCGGCTGCGGAAGTAGGTTACGCCCGCGGCCCATACCTCCTGGCTGCCGATGGGCGCCACAATCTGCGCCGCCGCAAAATCTCCATCGCGGCTTCGCCGCCGGCAACCACTGACCGAGATACTCCTGCAGATCGTCATGAGCCACAAGCGCATCCCAGGATGTCTCGGGAATGCGGAAGAACTTCCGCCGTCGCTCAACGTAATTTCCGTTGCTCGTGCGGTAAAGCTTCACGCGGTCTTCTCCAGTCGGGAAACAATCTTGTCCACGTCGTAGACGCAGCCGCCCCAAACGCCGCCGCTGGCCTGCACCAGCGCGGCCCACAGGCGCGTGTCTTCAGGTAGATCAGGATGGGGCGCAAGTCCGGGCGCGGTTTGCGCTGGGCAAGCCGCATGGCGCCTTCTTCCGCGCCGAACTTCTCGCCGGCTTCTCCCACCAGATGCACGGATCCAGTGAGTTTCTCGCGATCGATCACGATTTCGATCTGGTCTCCGTCGAGCACCTTGCCGATTGGCCCGCCGGCAAGCGCCTCGGGCGAAATGTGGCCGATGCACGCGCCGGTTGACACGCCGCTGAAGCGCGCATCGGTCAGCACCGCCACGTGCTTGCAGTGAGGCAGTTGCTTGAGCGCCGCGGTGATCTGGTAAATCTCCTGCATGCCCGCGCCCGCGGGACCTCCGCAAATGAGCACGATCACGTCGCCCTGAGCAACTTCGCCGGCTCTTGATCGCGCGGATGGCCGCTGCCTCCGTGATAAAAACCCGCGCCGGACCCACGTGGCGATACACATTGATCTTCGCCCACCAGCGAAGGATCGATCGCGGTGCTCTTGATGACCGATCCCTCGGGCGCGAGATTGCCCACGGGGAAACAAACCGTCGAAGTCAGCCCGCGCGACCGCGCACGATCGGGCGACATGATCACATCGTCCGGATCGATGCCGTCCCGCTCCTGTAACCGCTGGCGCATCGCGGCGCGGCGCGCGCTCTGCTGCCACCAGTCGAGGCAGGCGTCCAGCGTCTCGCCGCTGACGGTTTGCACACTCCGTGTCCAACAGTCCTGCTTCACGCAGCTGGAGCATCACCTCAGGCACGCCGCCGGCGAGAAATACCTGCACCGTGGCAAAGTTGCGCGGGCCGTTGGGCAGCGCGTCCACCAGCCGAGGCACCTGGCGGTTCACCTCGACCCAATCGGCGACCGTGGGCCGCGGCAAGCCCGCTGCATGCGCAATGGCCGGCAGATGAATGAGAAGATTGGTCGATCCGCCGAACGCAGCGTGCACCACCATCGCGTTGCGGATGGCCGCAGGCGTGAGAACGTCGCGGACGCCAAGCCCAAGCTCATGCATGCGCAGCATCGCGCGCGCCGAGCGCCGTGCGGCGTCAAGCCAGATCGGCTGGCCCGAGGGCGCAAGCGCCGTATGCGGCAGCGAGAGCCCCAGCGCCTCACCGACCACCTGCGAAGTAGCCGCCGTGCCCAGAAACTGGCAGCCGCCGCCCGGCGACGCGCAGGCGCGGCAACCCACCTCAGCGGCATACTCCAGCGTGATCTGGTTCTGCGCAAAACGCGCGCCGATGGTCTGCACTTTCCCCGCATCCTCACCCGACTCCGGCAGCAACGTGACGCCGCCGGGAACCAGCACAGCAGGCTTGCCGCCCGACGATGCCAGCGCCATCATCATCGCGGGCAGTCCCTTGTCGCACGTTGCCACGCCGATTGTGCCTTTGCCGGTGGGCAGCGAGCGCATCAGCCGCCGCAACACGATCGCGGCATCGTTGCGGAACGGCAGCGAGTCCATCATGCCCGCGGTGCCTTGCGTGCGGCCGTCGCAAGGATCGGTACATGCTCCTGCAAAGGGTGTGGCGTGCTGCGACTTCAGCTCACGTGCGGCCTCGGCCACCAGCAGGCCCACCTCCCAGTGGCCGCTGTGAAAGCCCAGAGCGATAGGCTCCCCGTTCTCAGCGCGCAGGCCGCCGTGGGTGCTCAGAATAAGGAATTCCGGATCGAGAAGCCGCGCAGGGTCCCAGCCCATACCCGCATTTTGCGTCAAGCCGAACAAATTTCCCGAAGGCTCGGTCAGCAGCATCTCTGCCGAGAGCGGCAGCGCGCCCTTTGGGCCTGGCGCATGCGTGGCGACGCTTTGGAGATCGGCGTCAGTCTCCAGTATCGAACTTAGTGGGATGCCTGCGATGGGAAGGACCTTTCCGCAGATCAGTATAGAGTGCGCGGGCCGCCCCAGGACGGTGCGACTGCGGCTTCGGGATGCTATAAAGCTCGTGTGCCCGACGACAGCTCCTTCAATGCGGCGCAAGATCAGGCAGGCCTGCGCCGCCGCTGGCTTTACCTTATGCCGGTGGTCTTTGTTACCTACAGCCTCGCCTACCTCGGCCGCTCTAACTTCGGCTTCGGCGCTGCGGCAGGACTGGCCAAAACCCTCAACATCACGGAATCTCGCGCAGCTTTTCTGGGCTCGGCTTTCTTTCTTGGATATTTTCTCTTCCAGATTCCGGCGGCATCTTATGCCGTGCGCCGCAGCGCTACCCGGCTTGTCTTTCTTGCGCTCATCAGTTGGGGCATCTTTTCGGGACTCACCGGAATCATCCACGACTTTTGGCTGCTTGTCCTTGACCGCATGCTGCTGGGGGTTGCGGAGAGCCTTATTTTGCCCTCCATGGTCATCCTGCTCACCAACTGGTTCACACGTGAGGAGCGGTCGCGGGCAAACGCAATTCTTATCCTCGGCAATCCCGTCACCGTTACCTGGATGGCCGCAGTAACCGGATTCCTTATCAAGGCGGCGGGCTGGCAGATGACCTTCATTCTCGAAGGGATTCCATCCATACTATGGGCATTTGTGTGGGTGCTGGTGGCGCGCGACCGCCCGCATCAGGCGTCCTGGCTAAGTGCGGGGAGCAGCGCGCGGCTTGAGGCGGCACTGGCACACGAGCAAACCGTGCTTCCACAATGCCGGAATCTGTCCGCCGCGCTCCGGATTCCCGGCGTAGTTCTTTTATGCGCGCAATATTTCTTCTGGAGCTTTGGCGTTTACGGGCTGGTTTTGTGGATTCCGGAGATGATTCGCTCGGGGTCCACCCGCGGCATCGAGCAAGTCGGCATCCTCAGCGCGGCCCCGTTTCTTCTCGGCGTCGTCCTTATGCTCGCGGTCGCGCATTTCTCTGATCGCGCGCTCAATCGCAAGTTATTCGTATGGCCCTTCCTCATGCTCTCGGGACTGGGGCTCTTCTGCTCGTTCGCAACAGCCGGCAGCAACTTCTGGCTGTCCTATCTGGCACTCATCGTTGCCGGCGGCGCAATGTATGCGCCCTACGGCCCTTTCTTCGCGATTATGCCGGAGATGCTGCCGCGCAACGTAGCCGGAGAAGTGATCGCGGTCGTCAACAGTTTCGGGGCGCTTGGCGGATTCGCCGGGACTTGGCTCGTGGGTTGGCTGCAGGCGCTCACCGGCAGTGCCCAGGCCGGATATCTTTCCATGTCGGTGGCGCTGATCGTTGCCGGAGCGATCACTCTTTCCCTGCCTTCGTCTCGGCGCGAACCGCTTCCCGCGTGAACTGGCCGTCAACCATGCGCCAGATCCCCAGCGGATTCTCGCTTTTCAGTTCGTCCGGCAGTGCCGCCTGCGGAAAGTCCTGAAAGCAGACGGGGCGCACGAAGCGGTAGATCGAATACGTCCCCACGGACGTAGCGCGGCTGTCGCTTGTGGCCGGATAAGGCCCTCCGTGAACCATCGCGTGGCAGACCTCCACGCCGGTTGGGAAGCCGTTCACCACGAGCCGCCCCGCCTTTTGCTCCAGAATCGCAATCAGATCGGCAAATGCCGCCAGGTCCGCCTCCGAGGCATGCAGCGTTGCCGTCAGTTGACCTTCGAGCGAGCGTGCCAACTCTATCAACTCCTCGCGGCTGTCGTAGCGAATTACCAGCGTGCTCGGTCCAAAGACCTCCGTCGCTAATTCAGGTTCGCGTAGCAGTTCGTCAGCTCCAATCTGCATCACTACCGGGACCGCGTAGGAGATTTTCGCCCCGTTCGGCGCCGCTTGCGCAACGGTCTCCACAGCGCTCTTCGTTTGACGCCCCGCAACGCCTGAGCGGTAGCTCTTCGAGATTCCCTCCGTCAGCATCGGCGACACAACTGCCTTCTTGACCACTTGCCCCTTCAGCTCGGCAATCAGCGCGTCGGCGTCCGCATTGCGCGGCAGAAAAACCAGCCCCGGCTTGGTACAGAACTGGCCCACGCCGAGAGTGAACGATCCAAAAAGGCCGCTCGCAATCTGCGCGCCGCGCGTGCGCAGCGCCTCGGGCAGCACGAAGACAGGATTCACGCTGCTCATCTCCATGAAGCAAGGAATGGGCTCGGGCCGCGCTGCTGCACGTTGCATCAGCGCCTTGCCGGCTGCAAGCGAGCCGGTAAACCCGACAGCCTTTACCTTGGGATGATCGACAAGCGCCGCGCCAATCTCAGAGCCCGCACCAAACAGCAACGCGAAGACGCCCGGCGGCAGCCCGCACTCCTTTACGCTGCGCGCGATCACCTGGCCTACCATCTCGCTCGTGCCGGGATGTGCATGGTGCGCCTTCACAATCACCGGATTACCGGCGGCGAATGCCGCTGCCGTGTCACCACCAGCCACGGAAAATGCCAGCGGAAAGTTGCTAGCGCCAAAGACGGCCACCGGTCCCAGCGGCCGCATCATCGAGCGAATATCGGATCTCGGCAGCGGCGTGCGATCGGGCTGCGCAGGATCGATGCGCGCGTTCACCCACGAGCCCTCTTCCACCACCTGCGCAAACAGGCGAAGCTGATGGATGGTGCGCGCGGACTCGCCTTTAAGGCGCGCTTCCGGCAGCGCCGTTTCGCGATGCGCCCGCTCCACCAGTTCCGGCACAATGGCTTCAATCCCGGCAGCGATATGGCGCAGGAAACCGGCCTTGTCGCGTCCGCTGAGCTTGCCGAACGTCGCGAAGGCCTCCTCGGCTAGATCGGCCGCAAAGCGCAGATCCTCAATTGAAGCGCAATGATAGACGGGATCGAGGCGAGCGCCCGTTGCGGGGTCAAAACCGTAAAACGCGGTCCCAGCCGCGGCTCGCGACTCGCCGTTGACGATCGAATTACCTTGCAAATTCAGCGCAGTTTGCTCATGCAACATGATTCACCCATTCCCTAGTCCCTACGTCCCTAGTCCCCAGTTCCCACTTCCCCAATATCTTCATTCCAAATTTCAGGATGCTTTGCAATATAACCTGCAAGCAAGTCGCGGCACTCGCGATTATCGAGCTCGATTACTTCCACGCCGTTTTCGCGCAGCCAGTCCAGGCCTCCGGCAAAGGTCCGGCTCTCGCCCACCACCAGTTTGCCAATGCGGAACTGCCGCACCAGACCGCTGCAATACCAGCATGGCGCCAGCGTAGTGACCATCACCAGGTTGCGATAGCTGCGCTGCCGGCCGGCGCGGCGAAACGCATCGGTCTCGGCGTGAACGCTGGGGTCGCCCTGCTGCACGCGACGGTTGTGTCCGCTGCTTACCAACTCGCCGGTGCTGGTAAACAGCGCCGCGCCAATCGGGATACCGCCCTCCGCAAGCCCCAGGCGGGCCTCCTCAATAGCAACGGCAAGCATTTGATTGTAAAGATCCACAAAGCCACCTTAACGCGACAGACTGGGCACCGGGTAAATCTGTGACTCAGACAGGCAACGCCGCTTAGCTCACCGTCAGCACCAGCTTGCCAAAGTGGCTGGCCTCCTCCATGCGCGCCATCACTTCACGAACTTGCGCCCAATCGAACTCCTCGCCCACCGGCCGCAGTTGCGCCAGCGAAACGGCGCGGTTCATCTCCACAAAATCCCTGCGCGAGCCCACGTAAATCCCATGAATGCGCGCCAGCTTGTGAATGATCAACGGCATTGGAACCGGCTGATCCGTTGAAGTGAGCGAGCCAACCTGGGCCACCGTTCCGCCAGGGCGAATCGCTCTGAGCGAGCGGCCGAGCGTGCCCTGCCCGCCGACCTCCACCACCAGGTCCACGCCTTCGCCGCCGGTTTGATCGAGCGCCCAGCGATCCCACTCGGGATTGTCGCGGTAGTTCAGTCCTGCATCCAGCCCCATGGCGCTCGCGCGGTCCAGTTTGTCGTAACTCGATGAGACGCCCAGCACGCGCGCACCCTTGAGTCGCGCAAACTGCAGAGCAAAGATCGAAACGCCACCCGTACCCTGGATGAGCACCGTCGAGCCCGGCTTCACATCTCCGGCAGCCAAAGCGTTCCAGGCTGTGACGCCAGTGCATGGCAGCGTGGCTGCCTCCTGAAAGCTCAGGTGATCGGGTATGGCAACAAGACCCTCTTCCGCGAGCACGACGTAGTCAGCCAGCACGCCGTCGATGTCGCCGCCCAACGCGCCGCGAGCCTTGGTCTTGGTCAGTGGCCCGTCGAGCCAGTTCTGCATAAAGATGCCGCATACTCGGTCGCCGGGCTTCCATGCGCTCACGCCCGCGCCCACGGCCACCACCTCACCTGCGCAGTCGGAGCATGGAATGCGCGGCAGCCTCAATTTGGGGTTGTAGAGCCCTTTCACGACCATCAAGTCGCGATAATTGAGTGAAATCGCACGCACACCAACCAACACGTCGCCAGGCCCGGGGGCAGGTGTCGGCCGCTCCACAAGCTCTAAAGAATCAATACCAAACGCCGATACTTGCCACGCGCGCATTTGAATCGTGCCCCTTTCCAGGGTTTGCTTTAGTCACTTTGCGGGACTCAAGTCGAGAAATCCCTCGTAGAATGAAGATATGGCTCGTGGATGGGAAAGTAAATCGGTGGAGGAGCAGATGGCAAATGCCTTGGACAGCCCCGGCGGATATGCCCGCAGCGGCCTTGTAAGCGAAGAGGCGCGCCGCGCGGCAGATCAACAACGCGCCGCGCGCGAGCGGCAAAAACAGGCGCTCAACCTGCAACGCGAAAATATCCTCTCGCAAAAAACGTCGAACCCTGGCCGTCGCGCCGCCCTTGAAGCCGCATTGGCGCAAGTGGAAGCGCAGATTCAGGCGATGGGCTAAGACGAACCGCAGCCTGAAATCACACACCCTTCCTTCCCCAGACTCAATCTCTACCAGGGCTTCCTACCGGACGTCTTGAACAAGAAGCACGTGCATTCCTTGCATTACGGAAAAGATGCGCCCCTCACTCGTCACGATGAATAAGCAAAGTGTTGGCCTGATTCACTGAGGTCAGCGAGACGCGCGCGATATTTACATGCGCCGGCCGCGTCACCACCCAATGAATCACATCGGCGATGTCTTCTCCGGTCAGCGGAGCAATCCCCTTATAAACCTTTGCAGCGCGCCCAGCGTCGCCATGGAAGCGAACCAGGCTGAAATCCGTTTCCACCAGGCCGGGATCGACGCTGGTCACTCGCACTGGCGTGCCCAGCAAATCCTCGCGCAGGCCGTCGTTGATGGCGCGAGCAGCCGCCTTGGTGCCGCAATAGACCGCGCCGTTGGGATAAACAATCTCTCCGGCCATGGAGCCAAGGGTCACCACGTGTCCGCGCCCGCGCACCACCATCCCAGGGACCACCGCGCGCGCCACATAGAGCAGCCCCTTGATGTTGGTGTCAATCATCTCTTCCCAGTCTTCAATCTTGCCGGTGTAGAGCTTCTCCATGCCGCGGCTGAGCCCGGCGTTGTTCACCAGCACGTCGATCTCCGCCCACTCCGGCGGCAGCTCGTCAATCGCGCGCTGCACGGCATGGCGGCTGCGTACATCCAGGTCAATGGAATGCACGGCAGCAGCGCCGCGTGCCAGTGCCTTTGAAGCAACTTCAGCCAGCTTGCCGGCGCGCCGGGCGGCCAGCAGCAGCCGTGCGCCCTCGGCCGCAAACAGCATGGCCGTTGCGGCGCCAATGCCGGCGCTGGCTCCCGTGATGAAGACGATTTTCCCTTTGAGGCTCATGTCTCCATGGTAGCGAATACCCTGCGCCGATCAAAGCGGGATCAATATCTCCAGGATTTTGTGTCGGCCCCTTCCGGAGCGGCGGCAAGCATGTGTTCCACCATGGCCGGCAAAATTCGCTGCGTCCAATCGCCGTTGTTCTGCTGCATGGTGCGGTCCGACGGGCCGCCGGTGTAGCAGTGCGGCATGCGTGGACCGTACTGGAATGTGGCGTCGGAGTGCGGATTGCGTGTTGCCTTGAGCTGGTCTTGCAAGCAGGTGCACGGCATTGTTGAGAAAGTAGGTGTCGCCGTCGCCGACCGCAAAGTGCAGCTTGCCCTCAAGTTTGGGGCCAAGCGTGGGCCAGTCGCGCTTCAGAATTGCGGTCAGGTCGTAGTGATCGTGCCAATAGCTCACAACCGACTTGTCGATTGCGCCGGTAAGCGGATCGACAGCCTCCGCCGGATAACCGTCGGCGCCCGCCGGCGAGAAAACCGCCTGCCAGATATCCCATTGCTCGGTCGATCGGCCGTGTGTGCCGAGCACGTACTCATACGCGTATTCGAGACCGGTGAGAGCGATGACGGAACCGTCAGGCTTGCGATCGGCGGCAATGGGGATTTCACCGAAGTCGCCCTTGCGGACGAAAGCGTTGGAGTCGTTGTAAAGATCAACATTCTGGTACGCGTGAAAATCGACCGGATCGGGACAGGCGACATACGCGCCGTTGTATTCATCGGGATAAAAAACCTGCGTAGCAAAGGCCTCCCATCCGCCGGTAGAGCCGCCATAGGTTGCGCGCGCCCATCCCTGGCCAATCCCGCGGTATCGCTTTTCAATGGCAGGAATCAGTTCGTCGTTGATGGCCGTGCCATAAGGGCCGACGTTTGCTGAATCAACGGCATACGAATCGTCGTAGTACGGATTTGCGTTCTGGATATAAATCAGAATCACGCGCGGAAGACGGCCCTGAAGTCCAATCCTGATAGAACTGGTAGCCGCTTTGTTCGCGGCGGAACTCGGGAGATTTGGGATCGGGTGGCGTCGGTAACGAACGGCACGGGACGAAAGCCTGCGGAGTAGTGGTCCTGATAAACGACCAGCGGGTAATGGGCGTCGGGGTGCTCGTCGAATCCGTCAGGCAAAAGAATCCAGGCTCCAAGCCAGACGTCGCGACCCCAGAAGCGGCTCAGAACCGAGCTGCGGAAACGCATGTACTTGAGCCATTTTGCGGCGGGCGATTTTTGCGCGATCACGGCTGGGTCGCGATCGGTGCCCTCAATCGGCGGGATGATCTGGTCAAGCACTAGCTTGATGGGTTCGTTCGCGTGCGGATCGAAGTGGATCTTGACCGGTTTGTTGTAGGGATTGCCCGGCTTCAAATTCCAATGCTGTCCTTCACCCTCGTCGGGCGGCAGCCAAAGGCTCTTGCCCGTCGCAAGATGGAAAAGCTCATACACATTGAAAACCGCCTGGACGTAGTAATCGCCGGCATCGAGATCGGCGAGTGAGCGGCGCGGATACCCAAATGTCCTGGCGTCAATCACGACGGGCTGGCCCGGCGGCAGGTTTTCGACATCGACTCCGAACCCCTGCGCGGAAAGATAGTTCTCCTCGAGCTGCATGCGCGGTTCGGATCTCGGATTCTTTGAGAAGACCAGAATCAGGTGGCCGTTGAGCGGCTTCGACGAGGGTATGGTGATCTCAATCCGCTGGGCGCGACCAAATGAGAGGAGGCAAATGGGCAGAGCGGCCGCCAGAGTGCAGACCGCGCAGCATTGTGTTTTTTATTTTCACTCGCCAGTCTAGCACTCGCTCCGTTCCGTCAGGATCGTGCCCGGCGCTGCGCCATGCGGTATTGACCGACCGCCCAGTCTTCCTGGCCGAGCCCTGCGGCCCGCGCTTCGGCAAAGATCTCGGCAAGTGTATCGGCCAGGCTCAGCCGTGTGTTGCGGCTGGCCGCGGCCTCGCGCAGCAGGCGCACATCTTTCTCGCCCAATTCAATGGTTGCGCCGGGTTTCTCAGGCGGGTGCAGCATCACCTTGCCATATGCCGCATAAAACGGCGACTGGAAGAGCGCGCTGTTCACGGTTTCCAGAAATATCTCCGGCTCGATTCCCTGCCCCGCCGCGTAGACAAAGGCCTCGCTGAGCGAGTGAATCATGGCACTGATGAGGAAGTTGCCGCCCAGCTTGACGGCATGCGCCTGCTGCGGCTCTTCTCCCACGACCGAGATCCCGCGCGACATCGGCTCCAGCGCCGGGCGCGCTTTAGCCACGGCCTTCTCCGCGCCCGCGACCACAATCCACAGGCGCCCCTCTTCGGCAATGTTCGGGCGTCCAAACACTGGCGCGGCCACGAACTCCTGACCGCGGTGTGCGTGCTCCTGGGTCAGCCGCTCGCTCAGCGCCACGCTGATGGTGCTGCATGAGATGTGGAGAGCGCCCGGCGACAGCGCATCCATCAGTCCGTTGGCCCCAAAAAGCACCTCTTCGTGCGCCGCATCGTCAAACAGCATCGTGATTACGGCGTCAGCGTCCAGCTCGGCCTCCGCCGGCGTGGCTGCGGCAATTGCGCCTTCGCGGATCAGCGGCTCCGTGCGCCCCTCGGTCCGGTTCCAGACGCGCAGTTCATGGCCGGCAGCGAGCAAGCGCATCGCCATCGCCGATCCCATCTTGCCTAAACCAAGAAATCCTATTCTCATGCGGAAATTGTAGAGGATGCCTGCGGTGAAATTGAGCACAGGCGATGATGCAATTTAATTTCTAGATTTGAGTGCCACCGTTCGGAAGTCGAATGATACACTTCGCCCATGTTGCGACTCGCACACACCATCATCGCGGCGGTCCTGTGCGCCACTGCAGGCCTTGGCCAACGTCCTGTTTCCGCCAATCGGCATGCGGCAGAGTCTGAGCTTCAAACGCTCGACGAAAAGTGGTCCGCCACCGCTGCCCGAAACGATCTTGACGGCACGGTCGCCTTTTACGCGGATAACGCCGTTCTGTTGCCGCCCAACGCGCCCATTGCAACCGACAAGAGGTCGATTCGCGAGTCGTGGGCTGGACTCCTGGGCCCCCACACATCTGTCTCGTGGAAATGGACGAAGGTTGAGGTGGCGCAGTCCGGGGAGCTGGGATACATCTACGGCAGCTACAAACTCACGATTGGCGCTTCAGGCGAGAGCGGCCCCGTGCACGATACCGGCAAATTTCTTGAGGTCTGGAAGAAGCAGCCGAACGGAAAATGGAATTGCATCGTAGACACCTACAACTCTGATCTTCCAGTTCCCGCAAAGTAGCACGGAAATCAGTTCGGCGTTCCCGTTTTTCTCAAGGCCAGAAATCCAATTTTCATGGCCCGCGCTCGCGATGAATGACAACCGATCTCTCCCATTAAACTGGATGAGTGACTGTTTGGAAAATCGTTCTCCTTGCCATCGTCCAGGGCTTTGCCGAGCTTTTGCCCGTATCGAGCTCCGCTCATGTCGTGGTCGCCGAAAAATTGCTGGGACTTGACCCATCCGCTCCGCAGATGACGCTGTTGCTGGTCATGCTCCACACGGGAACCATGTTCGCAGTGATCGTCTACTTCTGGAAGACGTGGATGCGCACTTACTTTTCGAGCGCCGCCACCTTCAAGCGCTTCCTGGCACAAGCCGCCTGGGCCACCTTGCTAACAGGCATTGTGGGAGAGGCGCTCAAATGGCTCATCGAAAAGACCTACTTTCACTCGGCGCCCAAGGCGCAGATTGAGATGCTCTTCGGCCAACTCCAGATTATCGCGCCCGCTCTGCTCGCCGTCGGCCTCCTGATTCTGATCGCAGGCCTGGTCGAGCACCGCCAGGGGGCTATGGGTTTCACACCTCCCACCGAACCGCTGGACATGCGCCAGGCCGGTTGGATGGGAATCGTGCAAGGCCTCGCACTGCCGTTCCGCGGTTTCTCGCGCTCCGGCGCGACCATTTCGACCGGTATGTTGACTGGCGCCGCCAAGGAAACAGCCGAGCGATTCAGTTTCGCCCTTGCCGTAATTCTCACGCCGGTAGTGGACGGGATGGAAATAGAGCGCCTTGTGAAGGCCGCGCACGCTGCTTCTGCAACAGGGGCCCCGATCAATCTGCATGCTTCCATTGCCGCGAGCCTGATGGGCGCCGGGTTTTCATTCATCGCCGGCCTGATCGCGCTGAAGTGGTTAAGCAGTTGGCTCGAATCGGGCCGCTGGTATTGGTTCGGAATCTACTGCATGGCAGCTTCGGGCGTGGTCTTTTACCTGCACATTTGGCGCGGACTTTGATCCCTGGCCCTAATTCGGCGTTCCGGTTGTCTCCGCAGCGGCAAACGTGCACTCCTGGCACTGGCACACGCGGCGCAGATACTCCCATGAATAGATTCCGCCGGAGTGGCCATCGGCCCAGTTGAACTGGATGGCATAGCGGCCCACGGGATGCGCGCTGGCCGGCTTCGGTGGCGGCGTATACATCGGCAAAAGAGAAGCGGGCTTGGACTTGGGCTGGCCCGGCTTGCGGCCCTCCTGCGCGCGCTCGTCCACGCAGTTAGCGCAAGGGCAGGCATCGCGCAGCCACGCAAAGCCCCATGCGCTCTTGTGGCCGTCGGCCCAATCAATCTCCAGCCCTTTGCCCTCGGTCATCAGCACGCGCACCTTTTCCGGCGTCACAGCGATCTTCGGCAGCGGCCGATTTTCTTCGCTCTCGCGTGCCTGATCTTCTTTTGGAGCGATACGTATGCCTTCGTGGCTCATATATCCAGTTTACAGTCGACGGGCTTCTGGAATCGGGTTCGGAGATGACATCATCATCGGAACAGGGACCCGTCATCGACAGGCTTCCTCACCCGAATTGGGGATACAGCCGGCAAAAAGTGAATGCTAGGATATTTCCCGTTATGTCCGAAGACAATCCCAACGATGTTTGGAGGGTTCCTCCGGAACTGGAGCAGCCCCTGCCGCGTCCGGTCCGGCTCACCGGCATGGGAATCACCTATTGCGTTATTGCGGCTGCATGTATCGCAGCTGGGGTGGGCATAGCTTCTTACGCTATTCATGATGAGCTGCGCCGGGAGGCCGAGAATACTTCCCTCGCGCGCAGTCTGGCCGCCGAGGGCCAAGAGACCGAGGCCACGATCACACGCTTGTTTACGGGCATGGGGCACGTCGTCAACTACAAATACACCGTCGGCGGCCGGAACTATTCCAGGGGCGCCTTCATCACTGCGGAGCATTGGCAATCGCTTCAGGTGGGGTTGCCGCTAGAAATTCGCTATCTACCCTCCGACCCCAAAGAGTCGTACCCGGAATCGGACCCGCCAAATTCCCAGAGCCATTGGACAGTGGCTTTGCCGTTGGCCGCTATGGCCTTGTTTTTCATGTTCAGTTTCGCGTACGCGCAGCTTTCGGCAGTATTGCCAAAGCGTCGGCTTCTGGCGCGAGGACGCTCGGCGCGGGGCATCGTCACTCGCTGCAAAGAAGGCAACCGGGGCCGCAGTAGCGGATATTTCTTGTACTACGATTTCTCACTGCCCGATGGCAGCCAATGTCAGGGCAAGGTGTTTCGAGGCCAGCCAATGGCCGAGAGTTCTAAAGTCGCTGTTGTTTACGATCCCGATCGTCCGCAACGCAACACTCTTTATCCGACGGAGACGGTGCGCCTGGCCGCAGCCTGAACCGCTTAGCATAGCCCCCTCGTGACAGATGATTGCAGTTTGCAGCGGTCAATTCAGACCCAGCTCCCAACAGCCAGTCTCTTCGTATCTGTTCCCTGTTCCCAGCTCCCTCTTCGCCGATGTCTGTTCTCCTGATGTGCGTCAACCGCCGGTTGACCGATGATGCTCATAGTGCATCGCCAGTGAAAAGATCGCGACCACCAGCACGAGGCTTACGCTATTCGTCGTGATCACCGCCAGCGACCTGATCCCGATGCCATAGAGCAGCCACAGCACCACCCCAAGCCCGAAAACAAAAAACATGGCCAGCGACAGATCATGCGCGCTCTTGGCCCTCCACATGCGGTACAACTGCGGCACCAGCGAAAGCGTCGTACAAAAACCTGCCAGCAAACCAATCAGTTCTGTCATCCAGCGGGTGAGCATGCGTTTACGGCCATCCATTCTTTGAAGTCTACGAATTCTCAGGCCAGCCTATGTCTACCGGGAATGGCCGGTCTGTGTCGCTGCTCACTCCTCCGTCAACCGCCTTCGCGCCTTTTTTCCAGCCGGACTACGTTCCCTCGCCCCCGCTCTCTTTCCCTCTCCCCCTGTCCCAGTTTTCTCATTCACTGTTTCCAGAAAAACCACGCCGCCATCCCCAGCCCAATGGCGACCACCATGCCGCGCAGCACGGGTTGCGGAATCCGCTTTGCGAAGCTCGCCGAAAAGTACCCGCCGATTGCCGCCGCGATCATGGCCGCCAGGCAAAAACGCCACACAACCTGACCATCAACGACGAAGATTGCAAACGCAATGCCATTGGCGAGTAGGTTGGCCACCACCTTCAGCGCATTGATGGCGTGGATGTCCTCATAGCCAAAGAACGCGAGCAGCGTCATGAAAAGAAATCCCGCGCCGGCGCCAAAATATCCCACATAAAAGCTCACCGCGATGGTCGCCAGAAACAGCGGCAAGCGGCGCGGCGCGTGTACCTCGCCGCTCTTTGCGCGTTCGCGCCGCGCCGCCTTCAGGCGCTCCAGCCGGCGCGAGACCGGCCCGCTCACGGCGAAGGTCGACGCGGCGCCCAGCAGCAGCCACGGCACCAGGTGCATAAATCTCATCTGCGGCGTGTTCAGCAACACTACGGCTCCCGCCGTGCCGCCCAGCAGGCCAGCCAGCCCCATGAGCAAAGCCGCACGTAAGTTCTTGCGCACGTCCTCGCGATACGCCGCAATGGACGTCAATTGCCCCGGCCAGATCGCCACCGTGTTGGTGGCATTCGCCTGCACAGGCAGAACTCCTACGCCGAGCATGGCCGGGAACGACAGAAACGAACCTCCGCCCGCCACTGCGTTCAGCACTCCGGCCAAAAACGCGGCCACCACAAGCCACACCCAGCGCCAGTTGACGCCTGCTGCCAAAACCGAAAAATGCGCCATGCGGTTTTCATTGTAGAGTGCGGAGGCCTCGTCTCCGACCTCGCTGCCACACCCGGCCCACTTCGCCTATCCAAATCATGTAAATTTTGTTTTTGCAATCAGATTGAGCAAGGTATGCTCATGCCATGCTTCCCCGCCGTTTGCCCGTATCAGCGGGACTGTTGTTTCTTGCTCTCGTCCTCGCCACGGTTCATCTCCCGGCGCAATCCGTCGTCAGCATCTCGCCACAGCAATGCGTCTGGCGCGCCGGCGACAATCCCGCCTGGGCTGCGCCAAATCTGGACGAATCCACGTGGCAGCCGCTCGCGACATGGAAGCTACCCGACGAGCCACACTATTGGATTCGTTGCCACGCCGACCTGTCGTCGCTGCGCACCCTCGCGCATCCCGCGCTCAGCGTCCGCCACAACATGGCATACCAGCTTTATTTCGACAACGCTCTGGTTGGAACGAACGGCGATCTCAAGTCCGGGAACTCTTACCCGGACGACTACCAAAGCTTTCTCATCGATGGTGCTAAGGTCACCACAGCCGGCGAAAGCACGATCGCGATTCGCGCCTTCCTTCGCGTCCTCGTGCCGTTTATGCCGGATCCGACGGTGCACATTCTTGCCGGCGACGCCCAATTGCTCCGCGAGCACCGCGACAGCCTCGTTGTTGCCGACGAGGCCAATTGGCTCGCAACTGCGATTGGCTTCGGTGTCATCGGCGTTGCGGGCTTTATCTTTCTCGGCCTCTATTGCTTCGAACGCTCCCGCCACGAGTTGCTGATGCTCGCTCTCGTATGCTGGGGCCTCTCCTGCCTCCGTATCCTGCAAACGCTTTCTGCGTCACACATCGCTACCTGGAGTTCCGAGCGGAGCGTTCTCTGGATGGTTGCGTCCGCCTGCACCAACATGATGCCGCTTCTTGCTTATTGGCTCAACGGCCGGCGAGTGGCTTTCTTCTACAAAATCGTTCTTTCGCTGCAACTCTCCTACATCGGCATCACCCTTCTCTTGATGCCTCTGCTTTCGCTGGACTCCGGCTATGCTTGGGATCACTTCTACCTGCTACACATATACTTCTTTGCAACAACCGCTCCGATTTTTTCCAGCAGCCTGATCGCGGCCTTTCTGCCCTGGCGCGCCGTAGCGCCGCAGACGCGCCCGCTGGCGCTTTGCTGTTTCCTGTGGGGCGCTGCGGATCTCCTCTATCTCTTGCCGCAGTTTGCCGCTCTTTCCAGCCCGAGAGCAATGGTCCTCTACGTCCACCTGCAACCTCGGCTCCTTGAAGTACGTGGCATCGGAGTCATTTCGGTGGTTATCGCGCTCGTTGTGCTGACATTCCGCGATCAGCAACGAACGTCGCGCGAGCGCGTCAGACTGGCCGGCGAGATGCATGCTGCACGCGCCGTTCAGCAGGTCATCATTCCGGAAGCGATTCCCTCGGTGCCCGGCTTCAATCTCGAAGGCGTCTACAAACCGGCCGGGGAAGCGGGCGGGGATTTCTTTCAGATCATCCCCACACCCCGCGGCGGCGTTCTCGCCGTCATCGGCGATGTCAGTGGCAAAGGCATGCCTGCCGCGATGACGGTGTCGCTCCTTGTCGGAACGTTCCGCACCCTCGCGCACTACACGCAGAGCCCCGGCGAGATTCTGCGCGCCATGAACCAACGGATGTTGGCCCGTTCGCATGGGGGTTTCACCACTTGTCTGGTTCTCCGCGCCGACCCTGACGGCAAGCTCATAGTCGCCAACGCCGGCCACCTCGCGCCCTATGTGAATGGTGAAGAGATGAAGATTGAAAACGGCCTGCCGCTGGGTCTCGCCGCCGATAGCAACTACACAGAGTCAACCCTCACGCTGGCTCCCGGAGGTATGCTCACGCTCATGACCGATGGCGTCGTCGAAGCGCGTAACGCCCAAGGCGAACTCTTCGGCTTCGACCACACGCAAGCCCTTTCCGGCCAACCCGCGGAAGCCATCGCCCGGGCCGCTCAATCCTTCGGCCAGGAAGACGACATCACCGTACTCACGCTTGCCTTTGCGCCTGCCGAGGTAGCTCGTGCGTAGGTATATCTTCCTGCTGACGCTTTTGCTGGCGGCGCCGGCGCTCTTTGGGCAGGGCGCGGCGCCGACGCCAAGCCAATCAGGCCTGATAGACCTGAGCCACAACTGGGCCGAGCTCGATGGCGACAATCCGGCATGGGCGAATCCCGGCTTTGACTCAAGCGCGTGGCAGACGGTCGATCTCGATGATATGGGCCCGGCTCAGAACGGCTGGCAGTGGTTTCGCAAACATGTATCCCTCGGCCCTGGTCGCGCCGATGCCGCGCTGCTGCTCGAGGGTGGCGAAGGAACCTACGAAGTCTACGTGAACGGCGCTCGCATTCCGGGCGCGAGCCTGCACTCTGCCTTCAACGTCTATCGACCCACTGAACAAATCTTCGCGCTGCACAGCGGCAATGGGGATTTCACGATCGCCATCCGCGCGCACCCGCCTGCCAACTACGCGGATTACAAGCTGCCACTCTTTCTCTCGGCTAGCGTGGGGACACCAGAGGAAATTGAATACGAGCGCGCAGCGCTTCAGAGCAGCCGGCTTAACCAGGTTTGGCCATCCATTGCCATCAATCTTCTGCTTTGCTTCGCGGGCATAAGCGCGCTTCTTCTCTTTCTGAGCCAGCGACGCCACCGCGAGTACCTTTATCTTGGCCTGTATCTTTTCGTACTCGGCCTTGCGAACGGGTTGTGGAACCTGCAGCAGGCCGGAGTCGCTCCCACCTCGCTCAACGTTCTCTGCTCTGACCCGCTCATCTACGTCTACACAATCCTCCAGATCGAGTTCACCTTCAGTTTCGTCGGCAAGCGTCCGAATTCCGCGCTCAGGGTTTACCAGGCCGTGCTGCTCCTTCCCTGGGTCCTCGATGGTCTCTGCTGGACCAATCGCCTGCCAATTGACGCTTACGCGCTGATCGAAGCGGCCATCACGATTCCGGTCGCAATCATTCTGACCGCACTACTTCTTGTGTGGTATCGGGGCGGCAACCGTGAGGCAGGATGGTTAATCCTTCCCAGCTTGCTGCCGCTCACCATGGGCGGCTTGTTCGACCTGGGCACAACCTCGATCGTGCTTGGATGGGGACGATTTGACTTCCTCGATTCGGTCATTCCCGTCGGGTTGGTCCAGTTTCAGCCGATCGATCTGGCTAACCTGCTCTTTCTCATCGCCATCGCAGTGGTCATGTTCTTCCGCTTCACTCGAGTGAGCCGCGAGCAGGCTCGAACAGAGGCGGAGCTTGAAGCAGCGCGTGAAGTACAGCAAAAACTTGTGCCCGCAGCGCTGCCGTTCACGCCGGGCTTCCGCATTGAAGCCGCTTACCTGCCTGCGCAGGAGGTGGGCGGCGACTTCTATCAGGTTTTGAGCGACGCAGATGGCGGCGCGCTGATCGTCGTCGGCGATGTGAGCGGCAAGGGACTGAAAGCCGCCATGACAGGGGCGCTTGCCATTGGATCGCTTCGCACCCTCGCTGCGGAGGGCCTGGGACCGGCCGATCTGCTCATGCGGCTCAACCGGCAGATGTTCGCGGCACAGAATGATGGATTTGTGACCTGTCTCGCGTTGCACATGACGGCCGCTGGGGCTGTCACACTGGCCAACGCCGGGCACCTCTCGCCGTATTTGAATGGCGCCGAGGTCGAAATTGAGAGCGGGTTTCCGCTCGGCATCACTCCCGATTGCACTTACTCCGAATCCGCTCTCCAGCTCGCCCCAGGCGACACCCTCACCCTCCTTTCCGATGGCGTCGTCGAAGCCCGCAACGCCTTGGGCGAACTCTTTGGTTTCGAACGCACCCAGCAGATCAGCACCCAATCCGCCGAATCCATCGCACGGGCCGCCCAATCTTTCGGTCAGGAAGACGACATCACCGTGCTGACTCTTGAAAGGACGGCGCCCGCATGACGGCTGCCTTGTTCGTCGGCGCGGCTGTGCCACTGCTTGTTCAGGCGCAGCAGACACCGCGTCTGATTCTCGATGTGCTGAATTGCTCGCTGGCGGTTGCTTTCCTTGCGCTGTGGTGGGCCGCGCCGGATTATCGCGTCTTTCGGAGCCTGGGAATCTTTTACGCAATTGCCTTTGCGATTGTACTTGTTGAATCTGGCGGCCCGACTGATTTCAGCTGGGCATTGAGAGCCTTGGTAGTGGCAGTGATGGTGGAGGCAGCGGGCGAAGCAATGCAGGTGCCGCATCGGGGCTGGACGCGATGGTTCTGGCCGGTCTACGCGTTTGCCGGCATCGCCGCCTGGTTCCCCTCGATAAGCTTCCTGCGGGAATTGTTGTTATTGGCCGAGGTCCCGCTGGGGGCGCTGATTGTCCAGGGATTCCGCCGCGGGAACCGGCGCGACCAAATGATTGCCTCGGCTTTTTCCGTATATTTTCTGGCGCGCCTCACGCTTTACGGCAGCGTTCAAAAGCTGACTGGCATCAAGGAGTACGCCACTATCGGCGGGTGGCAGTGGGAGTACATAGCCTGCGCGACCATTCTGCTGGGAGTTGCGACGCTGGCTATCTTCGTCCGCGATCTGATCCACGACCGCGCAGAAAAGCAACGCCTGGCGGCGGAGTTGGCGGCAAGTCGCGCCGTGCAGCAAGTGCTGTTAGCCGAGGAGATCGCTGCGGTTCCGGGTTTTGATATTCGATCCGTCTACGCGCCGCATGGCGAGGTGGGTGGAGACTTTTTCCAGATCGTGCCCGCAGTCAATGGCGGAGCGCTCATCGTGATTGGAGATGTGAGCGGCAAGGGCATCTCGGCGGCGATGATGGTGAGCTGGCTCGTGGGCACCCTGCGCGCCCTCACCAGAACAATCGCGAGCCCAGCCGAGCTTCTCGCCGGCCTGAACCAATGCGTCCAGGGACGCAGCCATGGCGGCTTTACCACCTGTCTGATTTTGCGCGTCGAGCCCAGCGGCACAGTCACCACGGCCAATGCCGGGCATATCCAGCCCTATTGGAACGGCGAGGAGCTGCTCTGCGAAAACGGCTTGCCGCTTGGCCTGGTAGCCGAGTCGAATTATCGAGAGTCCACGTTCCAGGTAAGCGCCGGAGACCAGCTTACGCTCGTGACCGACGGCGTCGTCGAAGCCCGCAACAACATCGGCGATCTCTTTGGTTTCGACCGCACGCGCGCCATCAGCACTCAATCCGCCGAATCCATCGCGCGCGCCGCCCAATCCTTCGGTCAGGAAGACGACATAACCGTGCTGACGCTTGCACTCACACCCGCTCCAGTGGAGGCCTTCAATGCTTAAGCTCTTGACCGGGCTTCTGCTCCTTGCGTCTTTTTCAGCGCCTGACTTGCGCGCACAATATGCCGACCTCTCCGCCGCAGGCGGCCCGGTCGCCATCAGCGCGGCATGGCGCTTCCACACCGGCGACGATCTGCAGTGGGCCTCGCCAGATTTTGACGACTCCCACTGGTCTCTGCTGCGCATCGACAAGACCTGGGCCGAGCAGGGCTACAAGGGTTACTACGGCTTCTCGTGGTACCGGGTCAAAGTGAAGTTGCCGGCATTGCGATCTCCTCTTGCGCTTGGGTTCACTGAAATCAACAGCGCCGATGAAATCTACGCCGATGGCCACCTCATCGCAACCATCGGCAAGATGCAGCCCAGATCCGGTCTGGCTTGCTTATTCAGGCGTCCCTCACTCGTTCCCGCTGCCCATGGCGCTGAACGGAAAGACGATTACGCTCGCCATCCGTGTCTGGCAACCGGAAGACTCTGCCAGGAATTACCCATTTGCAGGCCGCGCCACAATTCCAAGCGTAGGAGGCAGGCAAACCGTCGATCGCCTGTGCCAACTGGCAATTTTTCAATACGCCGTCTCCATTGCCCCTGACTGGATTGTCTCCGCCGTGGCTGCGGCGATCGGTTTGTTCAGTATTGGCCTCTTCCTTCTCCGATCGCGCTCCACTGAATACGCCTGGGCCGCTCTTTTTCTCTTCTGTGATGGCGCCCAAACCGTTGGCTCATGGTGTTATCGCACGTATTTCTGGCCGGCGCACGTCTGGGTCTTCGCCGCAAACTGCATCGAGGCAGCCATGGTGATTTTCTGGCTGCTCTTTATCTGGCGCTTCCTTCGCGCTCCCGCAGATAAGCTGCTCCGCACCGCCGTCGTCTTGTTGGTGCTCGCGCCGATCCCTTCCGGACTCGCCATTCCGGGCTATATTTCGCTTGATTATGCAAATTTAGTTTGGGTCTTCGTTCCGCTGATTCTTTGCATTCTCGTCTTTGCGCGGCTGGTGCGTCTGGCGTGGACAGGTAGCCACGAAGCGCAATTGCTGCTGGTGCCATTCCTGCTCAGCAGCTTGATGAATGCGTTCATCCAGTTTTTGAAATATCTCTATTATGCGTATTCAATCAACGCTTACGGGTGGGTATACCTCTATCGTGGGACTCTCTTTTCGGTCACATGGGTAGACGTGTCGTCACTCGTCGCCTACCTCGCCATTGCGGCTCTGCTCATGATGCGCTTTACCCGCTCGGCCGAGCGCGAGGAGCGCCTTTCTGCAGAGATGGAGGCAGCGCACAGGGTTCAGACACAACTGGTGCCCGCGGATTTGCCGGTAATGCCGAATTTCCGGTTTGAAGTAGCGTATTTCGCTGCCAGTGAAGTGGGCGGCGACTTTTACCAGATCTTTCCGCGGCCTGACGGGTCCGTGCTCGTCGCTATTGGCGACGTGAGCGGCAAAGGACTCAAGGCGGCCATGCTCGGCACCCTCGTGGTGGGCGCGCTGCGCTCGCTCGCGCAGGAAGACTTGCGACCTTCCGGCATTCTCAGCCGGCTGAACGCACAGCTTGCCAAATCGTCCGACGGCGGTTTCGTCACCTGCCTAGTGCTTGAAATCGCGTCCGATGGCCGTGCGGTCATCGCCAACGCAGGACATCTTGCCCCGTACCGCAACGGCAGGGAGATGCAGGCTGATTCCGGGCTGCCGCTGGGGGTCGCTGCCGATGCTGCGTACACCGATTCCGCGTGGCCTCTTGCGCCTGGAGAGCGACTGACACTGCTCTCCGACGGCGTGGTCGAAGCACGCAACGCCACCGGAAAATTATTCGGCTTCGATCGCACCGCCGCCATCTCCACCCAATCCGCCGAAGCCATAGCCCAGGCCGCCCAGGTCCACGGCCAGGAAGACGACATCACCGTGCTGGCCCTGACCCTGCTGGCTATGGAGCCGCAACCTGATTCGGGGCCAGCCGCACCTGTTTTTGCGCCAGCTTAGGCCTGCAAAAAGCTTCCGAGGGTTCCAAATAATCTTGCCAAATCTTATTGAAAATTAAGTAGTTAGATTTATATGTTCTTTATATTAGTGTTTTACGCTCATATTTTATGAATCATTTGTGCTATAGTCTCATCAGATGATTGTGCGGCTGGGGCTCAACCCCAGCCCACCATCGAAGAACTTCATCTGGAGGAATTAAGATCATGGCAATCACTCGTTGGGACCCGTTCCGAGAAGTCGCTACTCTGCAGAACCGCGTCAACTCCCTTTTCCGCGACTTCAACGAAGCCGGAGAGAGCCCGCTGACCGACAGCCAGCTTTGTGCCGGCGGTTGACGTCTATGAGGACGAGAAAAAGGTCGTTCTCAAGCTCGAAGTCCCCGGCATCGAAGAGAAGGACCTGGACGTGCGCGTGGAAAACCACACCCTGACCGTCAAGGGCGAGCGCAAGTTCGAGAAAGAAGAGAAGGAAGAGAACTTCCATCGCATCGAGCGCCGCTATGGCAGCTTCTTCCGCGCCTTCACGCTGCCCTCCACCGTCGACACCGAGAACGTTGGCAGCGAGCTACAATGCAGGCGTGCTGAAGCTGGAGCTGAAGAAGAAGCCCGAAGCCCAGCCCAAGCAGATCAAGGTCAACGTGGGCAAATCGCTGGCGGCGTAAAGGCAGCCTCTAGCTCCCAGCTTCTAGCCATTAGCTTGCTGCTGCTGGGAGGAATGGCAGTTTGAATGCGCCGGGCGGGAGTTGATTCCTCTGCCCGGCGCTTGTGTATTTGCCGTTGATCGATCGGTTTTGAATTGAAAGAAAGAATCTCGCATGAAGCGGCTGGACATCTAGGCCCTGCCGGGCACAAGCTAGAGAGCTAGAAGCCAGCGGCTAGGAGCTGTATTTTCATGGCCATTCGTTGGGACAAATTTACCGTCAAGTCGCAGCAGGCGATGCAGCAGGCGCAGTCGCGCGCGGCGGAGCTCGGCAACCCCGAGCTCCAGCCCGTGCACCTGCTGCTGGCGCTCATTGAAGACCGCGAGGGCGTGATCCCCGCGGTGCTCGAGAAGATCGGTGTGCCCACCGAGCGGCTGGAAAGCGACCTGCACCAGATCGAGGAGAAACTGCCTCGCGTAGCAGGCGCGGCCGCGCAGCCTGGCATTGAGCCAGACGCTCAACAAGGCTCTCGAACAGGCCTTCCGCGAAGCCGCGAACTTCAAAGACGAATACGTCTCCACCGAGCATCTGCTGCTCGGCATCGCGCACCTCAAGGGCGACGCCGCGCGCGACGCTCTGGTTGCGCTCGGCGCAACGCACGAAGCCATCCTGAAGGCGCTCACCGCCGTGCGCGGCTCGCAGCGCGTCACCGACCAGAATCCCGAAGGCAAATTCCAGGCGCTGGAAAAATACGCCAAGGATCTCACCGAGCTTGCGCGCCGCGGCAAGCTTGACCCGGTCATTGGCCGCGACGAGGAGATTCGCCGCGTCATCCAGGTGCTGAGCCGCCGCACCAAAAACAACCCTGTGCTCATTGGCGAGCCTGGCGTGGGCAAAACCGCCATCGTCGAGGGCCTCGCCCGCCGCATCGTCTCCGGCGACGTGCCCGAGAGCCTGCGCGACAAGCGCGTCATCTCGCTCGATCTCGGATCCATGCTCGCCGGCGCAAAGTATCGCGGCGAGTTTGAAGACCGCCTCAAAGCCGTGCTCAAGGAAATCGAAGAATCGAACGGCCAGATCGTCCTGTTCATCGACGAGCTGCACACGCTTGTCGGCGCCGGAGCGGCCGAAGGCGCCATTGACGCCAGCAACATGCTCAAGCCGGCGCTGGCGCGCGGCGAGCTGCGCGCCATCGGCGCAACCACGCTGAACGAGTACCGCAAGTACATCGAGAAGGACGCGGCCCTTGAGCGCCGCTTCCAGATCGTCTACGTCGGCGAGCCCAACGTCGAGGACACGATCGCCATTCTGCGCGGCCTGAAGGAGCGCTACGAGGCGCACCATAACGTGCGCATCAAGGATGCGGCCATTGTGGCCGCGGCCACGCTTTCGCACCGCTACATCAGCGACCGCTTTTTGCCCGACAAGGCCATCGACCTTGTCGACGAGGCCGCCGCGTCGCTCGCCATCCAAATTGGCTCCGTGCCCACCGAGATCGACCAGTTGGAGCGCGAAGCCACTTCGCTCGAAATCGAACGCGCGGCGCTGAAGCGCGAAACCGACGCCAACAGCAAAGAGCGTCTTGCGGCAGTGGAGCGCGAACTCGCTGCGCTCACTGAAAAAATCACGGCCCTGCGCGCGCGCTGGACAAAGGAGCGCGAAGCCATCAACCGCATCGGCGAACTGAAAAAGAAGATCGAAGCTCTTCGCTTCGAGGCCGAGGAGCAGACCCGCAAGGGCCAGCTCGACCGCGCCGCGCAAATCCAATATGGCGAACTGCCCAAGTTCGAAGCCGAGCTGAAGAAGCTCGACGCCGCGCAGGACGGCAAATCCGGCGCGCGCGCATGTTGAAAGAAGAGGTCGACGAAGAAGACATCGCCAAAATCGTCAGCAAGTGGACGGGCATTCCCGTCTCGCGCATGTTGGAGGGCGAAGTCAAGAAGCTTGTCCAGATGGAAGACCGCCTGCGCGAGCGCGTCGTCGGCCAGGACGCCGCTCTCAACGTGTCGCCAACGCCATTCGCCGCTCCCGCGCCGGCCTGAGCGACCCCAAGCGCCCCATTGGCTCGTTTATTTTCCTCGGGCCCACCGGCGTGGGCAAGACTGAAACCGCCCGCGCGCTCGCCGAGTTTCTCTTCGACGACGAGCAGGCCATGATTCGCATCGACATGAGCGAGTACATGGAGAAACACGCCGTGGCTCGGCTCATTGGCGCGCCTCCGGGCTACGTGGGCTACGACGAGGGCGGCCAGTTGACTGAGGCCGTGCATCGCCGCCCCTATGCGGTCATCTTGTTCGACGAAATCGAGAAGGCGCACCCCGATGTCTTCAACATTCTGTTGCAGGTGATGGACGACGGCCGCCTGACCGACGCCAAAGGCCGCACTGTGGACTTCAAGAACACGGTCCTCATCATGACCTCGAACCTGGGCGCGGCCATGCTTACAAGCGAAGCCTTGAAGACCGAGCACGATTTTGACATGGCGCGCGAGAGCGTAATGCGTGTGCTGCGCGAGCACTTCCGGCCGGAGTTTCTCAACCGCGTCGACGACATTGTCATCTTCCGTCCGCTGGGCAACGCACAGCTGAGCCAGATCCTCGATCTGCGGCTAAACGAGTTGCGCAAGCTGCTCGAAGACCGGGCCATCTCGTTCGAACTGACCGAGCCGGCGCGGCAATTGATCCTGAAAGCCGGCTCCGATGCCGCCTACGGCGCGCGTCCGCTCAAGCGTGCCCTGCAGCGCATGGTGCAGGATCCGCTCGCCATCAAGATTCTCGATGGGGAGGTTCTGCACGGGTCGCACGTTAAGATCGACGTCGACCGCAAGTCGAACCAGCTCGTCTTCGAGCCGATGGGGCGCGAAGCGATGGCGTAAGAGCAGCGCCCGGATGAGAACAAGGCTCCAGAGGATAATCTCCTCCGGGGCCTCATTTTTTGCCTGACCTACCTCACCAAAATCAGCCACCGCCAAAGCAAAAACAACTCCGCAGCGACGAAGATTGCTCCAAAAACCGTCTTGTTATGCCGGGCCAGCCAGAGCGGCAAATAGATATCGAAGTCGGCAGTCCGTTCGTCTGTATATCGCGCTGCAACATCGGTCAGTGGGCAACGGCACCGGTTCGCCGCGAGAATCAGGCACTCGGCCATGACAATACCGCTCAGGATCGCGGCCGCGCGAATACGGCCCAGCGCTCCGGCAACGGGAATCGCCAGAATGCACGCGACAAAAAATCCCCAGATCACCGTGTGCAGAAGCTTGATCGCAACCAGATTGCGAGTTCGTTGCGCATCACGCTCCATCGAGCACACCGTCCACATGATTTACAACAATGGCGATTCTACTGCCGCAGCTCCACCAGCGTCGCGCCCTGGCCACCCTCACTTTGCGGAGCCTCTTCAATTCCGGCCACATGCGGATGGCCCTTGAGAAACTCGCGCACGCCGCGGCGCAGAATCCCGGCGCCATGCCCATGAATCACGCGCACCCGCGGCAGGCCGGCTAGAAACGCGCGATCGAGATACTTTTCCAGCTCGCCAGTGGCTTCGTCCACCGTTCTGCCAATCAGATTGATCTCCATGCGCATCTCATCGGTGTTCGCACTCGTCACTGTCACGTGCACGCCCTGCTGCTTCCGCACTGCGGCCAGCGGAGTTTCCCTGACCTTCTCAGAATCTTTTCCATGACCTGAAGGTGCGGAGCACTCGTCGCGCTTTACGCGCATCTTGATCGGTCCCAGGGCCACTTCGAAGAGATCCTTCTCGATCTCCCGCTGCACCACAGCAACCTTGCCCATCGATTTGAGATAAACCTGGTCGCCCGGCGCAATATGCCGCAGCACATGCGGCTGCGCGTTCGCATCGCCCTGGTCCGCGCCGGTGCGGTGCGCCACCACCGTTTGGTTGAAGCTTTCTTGAAACTCGCGCCGCAGCCGCTGGATGCGCCGTTCCGCCTCCTTCGACAATTTTTGCTGCGACGCCCGGTCCTCGACGGCGCGCACGTTTTCCCTCATCTGAAATTCAAAATCCTTCAGCAGCGACGCCAGCTTGGTTTCAAGCTCGCGGGCGCGGTTGCGCAACTCTACATCGCCCTCGCGCTCCAGCTTTTTTCGCTCCTGGTTCAGTGCGTACTGCTGCTCGCGCGCCGCCTTGCGCTCAACTTCAAGTTGCGCCAATTCGTCGTGCAGCTTGTCCAGGAAGCGTGCGATATCGGCCTGCTGCGAGCCCAGCCGTTCCCGCGCAGCAGCGATGATTGCCGCATTCAGTCCAAGCCGCTCCGCTGTCTGGATTCCTGCAGACGCCCCCGGCACGCCGAGGTGAAATTGATAATTCGGCGCAAGCGTTCGCTCATCCACGCCTGCCGCTGCGTTGCGCACGCCCGGCGTATTCGCCGCATAGACTTTGAGCGAAGTGTGGTGCGTCGAGATCAGCGTCCACGCACCGGCCTCGAGAAAGTGATGTGCCACGGCCACGGCAAGCGCCGCGCCTTCTTCCGGATCGGTCGACGAGCCAAGTTCGTCAAGCAGCACCAACGAGCGCGCGTCGGCAAGGCGCGAGAGCCTGTCGAGATTTGTGATGTGCGCGGAGAATGTTGAAAGCGCAGCTTCGATCGACTGCGCATCGCCAATGTCGGCCAGGAACGCCGTAAACACCGGAAGTCTCGCCTTCGCCGCAGGCACTGGAATCCCCGCCTGCGCCATCATCGCCAGCAGCGCCAGCGTTTTCAGCGCGACAGTCTTTCCGCCAGTGTTCGGGCCGCTGATGATAAGCTGCCGTTCCTCAGCCGTCAGCTCCAGGTCGAGTGGCACGGTCTTGCCGCCGGTCGCCTTCAGCCGCCGTTCGAGCAACGGATGCCGCGCCTGTTCGAGGCGCAACAAATCCGGTCCAAAGGCCGGCCCCACGCAGTGGAACTCACGACCAAACCGCGCGCGCCCAAGAAGACTATCGACAAGCGCAAGCACACATGCGCCTTCCACGAGGCTGTGCGCGTAGCCGGAAACCTGCCGGGTGAGCGCCACAAAGATGCGATGAATCTCGGCCTGCTCCTCCTCGATGAGCCGCACCAGCTCGTTGTTCTGCTCGATGGTTTCGAGCGGCTCAACGTAGACTGTTTGCCCCGAAGAGCTTGCCCCATGGATCACGCCCGTGACGCGGCGCTTGAGCTCCGCGCGCACGGGAATCACAAAGCGCTCGCCGCGAATGGTGATGACATCGTCTTGCGTGGAACCTTCGCTGGAGAGCTTGCGCAGCGCCGCGCGCAAGCTCTCTTCGATGAGCCTCTGCTGGCGTTCCTGCTCGCGTCGAATGCGATTCAGTTCCGGCGATGCATTGTCGGCGAGCGAGCCGTCGGGCTGAATTGTGCGCTCGATCGACTCCGCCAGCGGCCGCAAACTTGTCGTTAGCGCTGCGGAGAGCTCGCTGAGCCCCGGCAGTTTGCCCGCCAACCGCACCGGTGGCTCGCACAGCAGCTCCTGCCACGCAGCCACATCGTTGGCCAGCCGCGCCACCGCCTGCAACTCCGCCGCCTCCAGCGCTGCGCCCTCAATCTGCGCTTTCGCGGCCAGTTGAGTGGGATCGAACAACCCGCCCAGCGGAATTGAGACCTGTTCTTCAAGCAGCAACCGCACCTCGCCCGCAAGCCGGTGCTGGCGGCTTATCCACGCCTCATCTGTCGACGGCCGCAGCGAAAGAATCGCTTCGCGGCCCACAGGCGATGCTGCAAACCCCGCCACCAGCGCAAGCAGCGGCTCCCACTCGAGCGCAACCAGATCGGCGTGCTCCACCGGTGACGGAATGGGATCGAGTAATGGCATGTCGGAAGAAGGCTTCAGGAATTATGGTAGCGTTCCGGGCTTGCTCCTGGGACTTATCGCTCTGCCTTCGCGCTGGAAGTTGCCGCCTGGGCTGCTCGACGCAGCGCAGCACGTGCCAGCAAACGCGTGGAATCGAGCACCGGCAACGGGGAGTTCGTGTCGTTCATGAGCAATGGAATCTCCGTGCATCCCAGGATCACCGCGTCGCAACCGGCCGCCTTCATTCGGCTGATGATTCGCTGAAAAGTCGCGATTGCTTCCAGCTTGAAGATGCCGTACGTCAGCTCATCCATAATGATGCGATTGATCTCTTCGCGCTCGGTATCGTTCGGGCGAAGATACTCCAACCCGCGCCCAGTGAGCTTCTCCGGGTAGACCTCGCTCAAAACCAGCCAGCGCGTGCCGGTGAGGCCAAGACGCCTGAACCCCCGCGCGACCGCCGCCTCGGCGACTACATCCGCAATGTGCAGCCAGGACAGCGGCGAACGCGCCTTAATGAAAGGCAGCGCCTGGTGGATCGTGTTATCCGGGCAGATGGCAAAATCGGCGCCGGCCTGGGCAAGTTTCTCCGCGGAGGCAAGCATCATCTCGCCAACCTTGTCCCAATCGCAGCGTTCGATGCATTGCATGTACTCCGCAAGAGAGAAAGAATGAAGAGATATCTCGGGATGAGCGTGCGGGCCGAAAAACTCCGCGCCATCCGCGCAAATTGTCCTGTAGCAGAGAGCCGCGCCTTCAGCAGAGCACGCGACAATCCCGATGTGGCTTGGCATATTTCGATTATAAAAAGCCGCGGCAACGCCTGTCGGCAGCACGCGATCCGCGATCCCCATCCCTATTCCCTACTCGCGATTGCCCGCACCCTGCAGTTCCCCTTCCCACCGCGCCACCACCGCGCAGGCCATGCAGTTGCCAATCACGTTCATCGCCGTGCGGCCCATATCCATCAGCGTGTCGACGCCGAGGATGATCATGATTGCACTCGTTGGAATGTGGAACGATGCCGCCGTTCCCAGCAGTATCACCAGCACCGCGCGCGGCACGCCGGCCACGCCTTTGCTCGTAAGCATCAGCGTAAAAACCATCACCAGTTGCTCGCCCACGCTGAGATGCATCCCCGCCGCCTGCGCGGCGAAGATCGATGCCATCGAGAGATAAAGGCTGGAGCCGGTCATGTTAAAGCTGTAGCCGGTCGGAATCACGAAGGAGACAATCCAGCGCGGCACGCCAAACTCTTCCATGCGTTCCATCGCCAGCGGCAGCGCTGCTTCTGAAGTGGTTGTGGCAAATCCGATGGCAGCCGGTTCGGCGATCGCTGCGCAAAAACGCCGCAGCGGAACCCGCGCAATTAGCACAATGGGCAACAGAACCAGCAGGACAAACGCGGCAAGCGCGATGTAGTAAGTCGCCACGAGCTTCGCCAGCGGCAGCATCGATTGCAGTCCCATGCTGCCAACCGTGTAGGCCAGCGCCGCTCCGGCAGCTACCGGAGCCAAGTACATCACGATTCGCGTAATGCGGAACATGGTGTCAGTAAGCGACTGCAGGACGGATACCAGCGGCGCGCGGCGCGGCTCAGGCAGCATGGCCAGCGCAACGCCAAAAAGCAGCGAAAACACGGCGACTTGCAGAATCTGGTTTTGCGCGACAGCCTGCGCTATGTTCTCAGGAAACACATTGAGGACAATGTCCTGCCAGCCGGGCGCATGCGAGGGCCCGGCAACCTGCGCCGCTGCCGGCAGAGTAACGCCCCAACCTGCGCCGGATAGGTTGATCGCGATCGCCCCCAGAAAAATCCCCAGCGTGGTCACAACCTCAAAGAAGATCACCGCCTTGAGCGCCACTCGTCCCACGCCGCGCAGCTCGCCGTGGCCGGCAATCCCGGTGACAAGACCGCCGAAGATCAGCGGCGCCACAATCAGCCGGATCAGGCGCAGAAAAATGTCGCCGAGGAATCGTGTTTGCGCAGCAAAGTGCGGTGCGTCCACGCCGAGCTCGGCTCCAGCCACCATGGCGAAGAACGTCCACACCAGCAGTGAGCGCCTGCGAACCGCCACGGGAACGAAGAAACCAATGCCAGCCCAGCGCAGCGCGGCGGCAAAATCCGCGTTGGCGTGCAACAGCCCAGCCGCGAGTCCGGCCAGAAAAAACACCAGGGCGGCAGCGACGAGCGCGCGGAACACCTTCTCTTTTGGTGAGCCGTGAACTGATCCCGCGCTGTCTGTCTGTGGCGGGGCCTCTTGCGAACGATCGGAAGTCATGCAGGAGTCCTGGAATTCAGGTCTCCATTATCCTATGCCGGCGCCATGCCTCTCGGGATCTGCTCAGCCTGAAACGTCCGGCCCAATTAGTTCGTCGTGGATTTGGGTGTCGTGCTGGCAGTGGCAGGCGCGGGGCTCGCGGCGGCGCTGCTTCCTCCACTCGGGCTGCTTTCGCTCTTTGCGTTTTCGGTCTTCGTTTCTGTCGCCGGCTTCTTCTCCGCCGGGGCTCCGTCCGTAGCCGGCGCACTACTCTTCGTGGCGTAGTCGTTCACGTACCATCCCGCACCTTTGAAGCTGAGTCCAGGCACAGTCAGTGTCCGCTCCAGAACGCCTCCACACTTAGGGCATTCCTTTTCCGGCTCATCTTTGAAATGTTGGATTTTTTCAAATCGATGGCCGCACTGGGTGCAGCGATACGGGTACAGCGGCAAGGTTTTTATCCCCTCGGCACAGAATGATGCACATCCTTATTGTACCGGGAGGGCGGCAAATCCTCTGCAGGGCTCGCCACCCTCACCGTAAACCCGTTGCTCGTGGGTGCTCGAACTCAATGCACCTGGATAGGAACCGATGCGCTCACATCCTCCCATGCCAGCGTCAGTGTCCCCTTGCCGCCGCCATCGTCGGTGATTGTGTACTTCAGGTCCTCCACCATTGCAGGCGGTTTTGACATGGTCATCTTTGTTTTGCCCAGATCCTGCGAGCCGTCGTAAGCCAGACCCCACTCGCCCGTCTTCTTGTTCACAATAAGGACCCATTGGGAAGGATCGGAGATGTCGACGAAGAGCGTATAGGTTCCGGCGGGCACATTCAGGTCGCCGATCGTCAAGTCGGCATCGGTGTGCAGCGTGGTGGCGGAATTGGCGCCCGCTCGCCAAACAGGGTAATGCGGATCGTGACTGATGAGGCCATCTTTGGTAAAGATCTTGCCCTCGCGGCCCTTTACGCCCGGCGAGCAATAGGTGATCGTGATTGTCTTGCCGCCGATGGTCGCCGACTCGGTGGCCGGTGGGCTGGCGGGCGCCTTCGGCTGGGCAACCAGGACAGTCGCGGCAAACAAAAGACCCGAACAAACGAGAAGGTGTTTCATGGTAATGCTTCTCCTCCGGCCAGAGCCTTGTTTTCATTTGGAAGGGCCCCGACCCGATGATTGTCGCACTGAGCGGTTCCATTCCGGAAGTCCGTTGCGAGAAAGCCCTGTGAAAACCCTGTTATGATGCGCCAAAGGAAAAGGTATGGCCGACAGAGCCAGTCAAGGAACAGCAGGCGCGCGCTTTCGAGCGGCGCTCGCGGCAGAGAAGCCGCTGCAGGTGGTGGGCACGATCAATGCCTACACAGCGCGGCTTGCTGAGGCCACCGGTTTCCGCGCCATTTATCTCTCGGGCGGAGGTGTCGCCGCCAACTCGCTCGGTGTTCCGGATCTGGGCATCAGCACCATGGAAGATGTCCTGATCGATGTCCGCCGCATCACTGACGCCACAGCGTTGCCGCTGCTTGTCGACATCGACACCGGATGGGGCGGGGCCTTCAACATCGCGCGCACCATTCGCCAAATGATCAAGGCCGGCGCGGCTGCGGTGCATATTGAGGACCAGGTCAGCGCCAAGCGCTGCGGCCACCGGCCCGGCAAGGAACTCGTGCCGACTGAAGAGATGACCGACCGCATCAAGGCCGCCGCCGATGCGAAAATTGCCGCGCGCACCGATCCCGACTTCGTCATCATGGCTCGCACCGACGCGATTGCTGTCGAAGGTCTGGATCGTGCCATCGAACGAGCGCAAGCCTACGTGGCAGCAGGCGCCGATATGATCTTCGCCGAGGCAGTTACTGAAGCCTCAATGTACACCGCGTTTCGCAAAGCCGTTGGCGTGCCCATTCTCGCCAACATCACCGAGTTCGGCCAAACTCCGCTCTTCACGCGCGAAGAACTGGCAGCCGCGGGCGTCGACATCATTCTCTACTGCTGCGCGGCTTACCGCGCCATGAATGCGGCAGCCCTGAAAGTCTATGAAACCATTCGCGCCGAGGGCACGCAGAAGAGTGTTCTGCCGCTGATGCAGAGCCGCGAAGATCTCTACCGTTATCTCGGCTACTACGCCTACGAGCAGAAGCTGGACCAGCTTTTTGCGAAAGGCAAAGAGACGGAGTAGACATTCCCTGCTGTGATTCGTTAGCTTAGTGCTCTCCGGGGGTCGATTCATGAGTGTCCAGGAAGCGGGCGCTGCGCCTGCCGCTTTCAAACCGAAAAAATCTGTCGCGCTGTCGGGAACGGCTGCGGGCGAAACCGCCGTATGCACGGTGGGCCAGAGTGGCAATGACCTGCACTATCGCGGTTACGACATCTCCGACCTTGCTGAGCACTGCGAGTTTGAGGAAGTCGCATACCTCCTGGTGCACGGCAAGCTGCCCAACGCTGCGGAGCTCGCCGCGTACAAAGCACGGCTGCTCCGTTTGCGCGGACTGCCGACGCAAGTCGAGCAGGCATTGGAGCTGCTGCCGGCGCACGCACATCCCATGGACGTGCTGCGCACGGGCGTTTCCGTGCTGGGGTGCGTGCGCCCCGAAGCCGACGAGCACAGCCCCGCAGGCGCGCGAGCGATTGCAGACGCCCTGCTGGCCTCGTTGCCCTCGATGCTTCTCTACTGGCATCACTTTGCGCGATCCGGCAAGCGCATCGCTTTCGACGCCTCGAGTGAATCGATCGCCGCCCATTTTCTGCATATGCTGCACGGCAGCACACCCAGCGCGGAGTGGGCACGCGCCATGCAGGTGTCGCTCATCCTCTACGCAGAGCACGAATTCAACGCTTCCACGTTCACGGCGCGCGTCATCGCCGGCACCGGTTCCGATCTTTACTCGTGCATCGCAGGCGCAATAGGAGCACTCAAGGGACCCAAACACGGCGGCGCCAACGAAGTGGCACTTGAAATTCAGCAACGCTACAAAACGCCAGACGAGGCCGAGGCAGACATGCGCCGCCGCGTCGCCAATCACGAGGTCATCATCGGTTTCGGTCACCCGGTCTACACAATCAGTGATCCGCGCAGCCATTTCATCAAAGAGCAGGCACGCGCACTGGCCGTCGACGCCGGCGGCAAGCGCATCTTCGCCGTCGCCGAGCGGATTGAGCAGACCATGCACGATGCCAAGCGCATGTTCCCCAATCTCGATTGGTACTCGGCCGTCGCCTACCATCAGATGGGCGTTCCAGTCGATCTCTTCACCCCGCTTTTTGTCATGGCCCGCACTGCAGGGTGGTGCGCCCACGTCATCGAGCAGCGCCAGGACGGCAAGATCATTCGGCCCTCGGCCATCTATACTGGGCCGGAGAATCTCAAGTTCGTTCCAATCGGGTCACGGGTTTAGAAGTCCAGGAGTACGCGTGTCCTTATCGATCAGCGACGGCCGCCCCGCACCCGACAAAGTCCTCGCCGACATTGCCGATTACGCGCTCGACTACACGATCGACAGTCATCTCGCTTACACCACGGCGCGGCACTGCCTTCTCGACACGCTCGGGTGCGGCCTCGAGGCGGTCGACTATCCAGCCTGCACAAGGATGCTCGGCCCCATCGTGCCCGGCACGGTTGTTCCCAACGGCACGCGGGTTCCCGGCACAAATTTCCAGCTCGACCCTGTGCAGGCCGCCTTCAACATCGGTGCGATGATTCGCTGGCTCGACTTTAACGACACGTGGCTCGCAGCCGAGTGGGGCCACCCCTCCGATAATCTCGGTGGCATTTTGGCCACGGCCGATTGGCTCTCTCGCGAGGCGGTTGCCGCGGGTAAGCCGCCGCTCACAATGCGCGATGTGCTCACAGCCATGATCAAGGCGCATGAGATTCAAGGCTGCATCGCACTCGAAAACTCATTCAACAAGGTCGGGCTCGATCACGTGGTTCTGGTCAAGGTCGCTTCGACCGCTGTCGTCAGCCAGTTGCTCGGCCTCAGCCGCGATCAAACCATCAATGCGCTATCGCTTGCGTGGGTCGATGGGCAAAGCCTGCGGACCTATCGTCACGCGCCCAACACAGGCTCGCGCAAAAGCTGGGCAGCGGGCGACGCCACCAGCCGCGCGGTGCGTCTGGCGCTGATGGCTCGCGCCGGCGAAATGGGTTATCCCACGGCGCTCACCGCAAAAACCTGGGGTTTCTACGACGTCTCATTCCGCGGCGAAGAGTTTAAGTTCCAGCGCCCGTACGGCTCCTACGTGATGGAAAATGTGCTCTTCAAGATCAGCTATCCCGCCGAGTTCCACGCGCAAACGGCCGTTGAAGCAGCGATGAAGCTACGCAAGCAGTTGACCATTATGGGCAGGGCCACCGCGGACATTCGCCGCATCACCATTCACACGCACGAGGCCTGCCTGCGCATCATTGACAAGAAGGGCCCGCTGGCGAATCCTGCCGACCGCGACCACTGCGTGCAATATATGGTGGCCATTCCGCTGCTGTTCGGCAGGCTCACTGCCGCCGATTACGAGGACTCCGTAGCGAAAGATCCGATCTTTGGCCGGCGCATCGACGCACTGCGCGCAGTGATCGAGTGCGTTGAAGAGCCCCGCTTCACCGCCGGCTATCACGATCCTGCCAGGCGCTCCATTGCCAATCGCCTGGTGATGGAGTTGAACAACGGCAAAACCTTCGAAGAGACCGTCGAGTATCCCATCGGCCATCCCCGGCGACGCGAAGAGGCCTTGCCGCTTCTCATGGGAAAATTCAAGTTCAACCTGCAGCGGCACTTCAATCAAGCACAGCAGGAAGAGATCCTTCACGCTTCGATGAACCGCGAGCGGTTTGAGGCGACGCCCGTGAATGAGTACGTCGATCTTTACGTACCGTAAGACGCGCCAAGGTTCGCGGCGCCAACAGCAGTGTCATCCTTAGCAAGTCCGCCGCGGCGGACTCGCTAAGGATGACAAGCTTTGTGCAGAGGTCAACGGAAAGCGCGGACCCGAAGGTCCGCGCTTTGTGTTCATGCATATTGGATCGAGCTTTACGCCTTCACCAGCACCGGTTTTCCCAGCCGCTCGGCCATCATCTCGTGGGCGTGCGCGAAGAACTCGTCCTTCGCAATTTTTCCCGCTTCGAGATCGGCAAGCAGTGCCTTCTGCGCCTGGTACTCGCGATTCGCGACGCCGGCCTTGGACTGCAGCATGCGCCACGCTTTGCGCCGTTCCACGCAGAACATGACCAGTTGCCGCGAAAGCGCGAGATAGACCGTCTTGCCGTCCTGGTCCTGCTGAATATAGACGCCGAAGTCCGGAATGAAGCTGCGGTGCTCAGGGTTCAAGTAATAGCGGTAGACCACATCCTGCTGCGTGATGCGCACCAGCATGTTGTCCAGCGGAATCATCTTCGCCGCCTGCTCTGGCTTGATCTTCTTCAAGTGATTTCTGAAGCGAGCCTCGGTGGTGCACCAGTGCGCCACGGTGTAACGATAGGCTTCGCCCGTAACCTTTGACTTGGTCTCGTACCAGTCCAAATCGATTGACGGATTGCCCTTGATGTCCAGCGCTTCCTGGTAGCTCTCGCCTTTGCGCGGATCGAAGACAAACTCCGGCGCGCCGCGTGAGTCGCGTACGCGTTGCGCCTGGAAGAGCGCCATGTCGTCGGCCACGCCGTGCTCCGGCTGGCAGGTGGTGAACGCCTGCAGGAACATGGTGCCGCGATACTCCAGGCCGTCGAGAATCGCGCGGTAGAGCTTGGGCGCGTTGGCCATGGAGCATTGCGCCACGAACGGCGAACCGTGGCCGGCGAGGAAGGTTTCGGCCACCGTCTTCTTCTCAGTATTCTTGCCTTGCGTGGCCGAGCCGAAGACATTCATGTCGTTGCCGCCCAGCATCGGCGTGGAGTCAGAGTTCTGCCCGCCGGTGTTCGAGTACACCTGCGTGTCGAGCATGAGCACCTTGACGTTGGGCCGGTTCTGCAAAACAACCTTCGACGTGTTCTGGTAACCAATGTCGCCGATGCCGCCGTCGCCGCCAACCACCCAGACCTTGGGCAGTTCCACGATCTCCTGGTCGGTCATCAGGGCATCAGTAAAGTGCGTGAAGTGATAGCACTCTTCTTCGCTCAGCACATTCGAGTCACGCGTGAGCAGGATGTCGGCCAGCCGCTCGGGAATCACGGAGCGGCGCGCGTGATCGACGATGAAGCTCTCACCCATGAGCCAGCCTACGGTGACGCCGTCCTGGAAGAGCGAGTTCATCCACGGATAAGGATGCGGATTGTTCGGCGCGGTGGAACCATACACAGTGTTGCAGCCTGTGTGCGCTGCCATGGCCATCACGCTCATGCCGTTGGCCAGGCGTCCGTCGACGGGCTGCAGATTCTTGTGATTGAAGGCCTCGGTGAGCAGCACCGCGGCAATGGCTTCGACCAACTGCGCGTCGGTGATTTCGCCGTGCTCCGCTTCGTAAGCCGCGATGCGCGCCTTGGTGTCTTTGCTGTCTTCGCCGCCAAGGCCCATCACCAGGTGCTCAATGGCCTCCCGCAGCCGCGCATATTCCGCGGGGTTGCTCGCCTTGAGCGCGCCCAGTTTCGCCGCGCCGTTCTTTTCAAGCTCGCCGGCCTTTGCGATAAAGCGATCGCTCTTGGCGTGGTAAACCGGCCGCATGTACGCCTCGGTGACGGCCGCAATGGAGCGCAGAACGCTCTTTTCGCCGCAACCGGCGCAGGCGCCATCGCCCGAAACGAGCGCGTCGTAATTCGTCCGAACCATAAGCATGTTGCGTAGCGTCGCGGTCTTTGAGTCAGCCGGGTTCGCGCCGTTATAGAGGCCGAGATACTTCTGCGACGTATCGGGCAGCAGGTCAAGGAAGGCGGTGCCGGTCTCGTGCTCGGCGTTCACGTCCTCAGTCTCCTGCACCATCTTGAGCGCCTCGTGGTCGCCGCAAGCCGTAACGCAGGCCGCACAGCCCTTGCACAAGTCCGAAACAAAGATGGAGAAGATGCCGCCCGAGCCGGGCGTCTTGCGCTCCGGCGAGGAGAAGATGGCGTTGACCTTCTGGTAGGCCATTGGCACCTTGTCGAGGATCGCGAAGAACTGCGTCTTTGCATCGACTGAGAAGCCGTCGACCGATTCCGTCACTTCATGGAGAATCGTCTGCAGCGGCGTGCCCGTTTTGAATTCAGCCATCATGCGCTGGCGTGTGAGCTTCTCGATTTCGGGCAGCTTTTCAATCATCTTCCTGCGCTCGGCCGGATCGCCGACGTAGCGCGTAACCGCGGTGCCGAGAATCGTGCTCAGGTCTTGCGAGCAGTTGGGCAGCGCCGTGTCCGGGCAAACCGAGATGCACTCCATGCACTGCGTGCAGTTTTCGGGAATGTAGAGCGGCGTCTCGCGGCGGGCAACATATTTCGATGCCGTGTCGCCGGTGGCCGCGGCGATCACGCCCAAGGCAGAGAGCGGTGTGGCCGGCTGGTTGTAACCAAAGTGCGAGCGGAACTCCGCGTCAAAAACGTTGACCGAGGAGACCGGCGTTCGGGGGCCTTGTCCGGCGGGAGGCGGCGTACTGCGGCGCATTGCAGGCACTGTGCTTGCTCCCACTTCAACAAATGCCGGCGCCTGCGCCAGGATCGGCAACAGCGCCTGGCCGCGCAGGCTGGAGTGATCGGCCGCGGCGATTTCGCCGATGGCAATCTCCTTCACCTGCTCAAAGCCTTGAATCATGACTTCCATGTTCGACTGCACGACCGCATCGCCGAGCTTGCCGAACTTCTTTACATATTGCTTGTGAACGACCTCGCGGTACTGCTCCTGCGTGATGCCGAACTCCTGCAGCATGGGGCTGACAGCGAAGAATGCGCCCAGAAAAGCGTTGCCCTGCATGCGCAACTGCAAGTCGGCGCGGTCGGTGGCTTTCTTGGCGATGTCAAAGCCAGGCAGCGTGAAGACGCGAATCTTCTTCTGGATGATCTGTTGGCGCGCCCACATCGGCAGGTTTTCCCACGCCCGCTCGCCGTCCACATCCGACTCCCACACCAGGCAGCCGCCCTGCTGCATGCCGTCGAGCGGATTGGTGTGCGTGAATGCCTTGGGATCGCAGCAGAGAACCACTGTAACGTGGCGCAAATCGCAGTTGACGCGAATGCGATCCTTGGCCGCGACCATAAAGTAGCTGGTCGGCGCGCCCTTCTTCTCGGAACCGTACTTGGGATTGGCGCTGACGTGAATCACTTCCTTGGGATTCCCGAGATCGTCCTTCAATCCGTCGCGCTCGAAAAGCAAGTCGTTGAGGTCGCCGAGAATCGCGCCCAGATTTTTGCCGGTGGTAATCGCGCCCCATCCGCCGATGGAGTGGAAGCGGACGGCGACCGCGCCCTCGGGCAAAAGCGAAGGCATCTCATCGGCGATCACAGCGTAAGGATGATCGATGCCAAGCACGAAGAAGTTCGCGTTGTCGGCTGCGGTCTTGCCGTCCTTGCGCGCGCGGCCGGCAGTGGCGTACTCAAATGCTCCAATGATGTGCTCGGGGCGGAAGTCGCGCGAGCCCAGTCCATAGCTGCCGCCGAAGAAGCGCGGAACTTCAGCCAGATCCACCTTCGGCAACCCATCTGTTCCCTGGACTGCTTTCGAGAAAGCGGTGCGAATGTCACGGCCAAGCGGATTGTCGCCGGAAAGCGCTTCGTCGGTCCGCTCCAGAATGATGACGTTCTTTTTGCCCTTGAGCGCATCGACCAGCGCGGCCTCAGGGAACGGCCGAATCACATTCACATGGACCGAACCCACACTCGACCCCCGCGTCTGGCGCAGGTAGTCGACCGCGGCTTCAATATTTTCCGCGGCAGATCCAAGCGAAACGAAAACTGTATCGGCGTCGGTGGTCTTGTACTCGCTGATGAGTCCGTAGCGGCGGCCGGTGAGCTCGGCAAAGTCGGCGTAGGCGTCCTCCAGGAATCCTAGAATCGGCTCGGCGAAGTTGTTGCGTCGCGCCACAACACCTTGCATGTAGTGTTCCTGATTCTGCACCGGGCCAAGCAGGACGGGGTTCGTCAGGTCCATCATCTTGGGAACGCGGCGGCGCGTCGCGCCAAAGAGAACGCGCTGCGCCTCGGTGGGGCAGTCGATAATGTCGTCGGGCGCGCCCAGGTACTCGCGGATCAGCTCGGACTCGTGCTTGTAGAAGGTCCGCTCGAGGTGAGTCGTGAGGAACCCGTCCATGATGTTCATGCCGGGCGTGAGCGAGAGCTCGGTCACGCGGCGCAGAATCAGCGCCTGGTCGGCTGCCTGCTGCGCGTCCTTGCCGAAGAGCATGATCCAGCCAGTGTCCAAAGCTCCGTAGATATCGTCGTGGCCGCAGTGCACGTTCAGTGCGTGCTTGGTAAGAGCGCGCGCGCCCACTTCAAGCACCATCGTCGATCCCTTGCCCGGCGCGTGGTAGTACTGCTCCACGCCGTAAACCACTCCCTGCCCGGAGGTGAAATTGACCACGCGTTTGCCGCAAACCGAGTGGGCAATAGCGCCGCCCTGGGCCGCGTGCTCGCCTTCTGCCTCAATGGCCAGCGTGTTGCCGCCAAATACATTCAGGTGGCCCTCGGCATAGGCTTGCTGGAAGAGCTCGCCGCCTTCAGTGGAAGGCGTGATGGGGTAAAACACGCCGGCGTCTGCAATGCGCGTTTCGGTGTGGTAGCTGACAAGTTGATTCCCGTTGGCGGTAACGCGAATGCCTGGATAGCGAGCAGCTTTCATAAGTCCCTCACAATGAGCCTGTATCGTTCTCTTCAATTAGAGCAGTCTCGGAAACACTGAAAAGTCATGGCGCTGACGAAGATCTTCGCTTCCTGCCGGTCGCTCAGACTTGGGTGTCGTGAATGCACATACTCCATTTCCGAAACTGCGGTAGCGTCGCGGGCGCCGGGATCATCGGAGCGCGATCCCATTTCATCCCTATCTTGTTTTACATGCCACGACTTGCGCTGCATGCGCCTGCCTGTATGTCAGGCAGCGTCGTTCATGACACTGACCGACTTCGATCAGCCGCACAGGTGATGAGAAGACCTCAGGGGAAGGTTACTCCTCACGAGATTAGTCCACGATAAGTATGCGCCCTGTTAAGAGACGGTGTACCAAAATGCGGGAGAAATAGCGCCCCGCTGCCAGAAGTCGAGTCCACCAGCAACCGCTCACCCTGACGCGGCTCCGGCGCTGCAGGAATCCGCTGCGCTACCATAAACACAAGACTGGGGTTTTGCATGTTTGTCGTGGTTTGGCAGTTTGAGATTGCAGAGGATAAAGTGGCCGGCTTTGAGGCCGCCTATGGGCCCGAAGGCGCCTGGGCAAAACTCTTCCGGACGTCGCCCGACTATCGTGGAACCGAACTGCTGCATGACGCCTATGTTCCAGGGAACTACCTGACCATCGACCGCTGGACCAGCGAAGAGGCCTTTCGCGCCTTCCGCAAGGAGCACGACAGCGAATATGAAGTCCTGGACCGTGCCTGCGACGCCCTCACCAGCCGCGAGACGCGGGTGGGCGCGTACAAAGTTTGACCTGCGGCGCCAACGCTATTCCAGCACCAACAGATTCTTGATGAACTCTGGACCGGCCATATACCGGAGTCCGCGATCGAAAGTGACCAGTACACCGTTCTCCTTGATTGCAAGGCCCAGAAGATATGCGTCTGTGATTTGTTGATGGCCGAAGATCCGTGTTGCAAAGCGAGCGGTGAGATCAGCCCAACTGTCTGAGATTGGCCAGAAGCGGTAGCCGGGCTTTTTTGCGAGGGCAGAGAGGATATCGGCAGATTCCCTAAGCGTGCGGAGATGTGAACCCATGACGGGGTTCGTACTAATGCGAACGAATCCTGCTTCGGTGAGCGGACAAACCCCCCAATCCAAATAGCCCGAGGAATCAAACCACTTCACCGCAATAGGGTAATGTTCATGTTCGACATCAGCGAGCGCGATCAATACGTTCAGGTCGAGCAGGTTTCTCTTATTCAAAATCGTCTTCCTCTGCCGCCTTCACCACTTCTGCAGTGAGAACTGTGCCGGTGAGAGGAAATCGTGGCAAGCCGTTTGGTGAGTACTCGATGCGTGGTGCAGGCGGCGCCGGCGCCTGTGCTTTGCGGATCAACTCGTTGATCGCGGCGCTGAGGCTGATTCCTCGCCCCCGCGCATAATAGGACGCAAACTCGTGGGTCTCTTCGGAGAGCGTGATTGTAGTTCTCATCCTTCTATTGTGCATCAAATTCGCATTATGATGCAACTTAGTATAAATAATGCATTCTATAACTTTGATGCATGATAATTTATTTGATGCACAATCAACGCATTGATGCGCCTTTCCGGGCCCGATTGTGCGCCCCGGCACACCTGTGCGCTGGCAACCTTGGTTTTCTCTATTTGTTCGCCACTTTTCCCTGTCCTTCGATGTCTCGTCCTGCTACAATCCCTTCGAAATCCAATTCAAGCCCCTCGCCGTTTCCTGCCGGGAAAGCATGAGATGCGCAGGGCGCGCATCTTTTTGAGGAGCCCTCCCTAATGGCCATCGCCGACGACCGCGCCAAAGCTGTAGAACTTGCCCTTTCACAGATTGAAAAACAGTTCGGGAAGGGGTCGATTGTGCGGCTCGGTTCCCGTGAGGCGCTGCTTCCCATCGCCGTCATCTCCACCGGATCCATCAGCTTTGACGCCGCCCTGGGCGTCGGCGGCGTTCCGAGAGGCCGGGTTTCAGAGATTTTTGGCCCCGAGTCCTCGGGCAAAACCACCATTACTCTGCAAATCATCGCCGAAGCACAAAAAGCAGGCGGTTTGGCAGCCTTCGTCGACGCCGAGCACGCTCTCGACCCTAGCTACGCCAAGAAACTTGGTGTCGACATCGACAATTTGCTCGTCTCGCAGCCCGACAGCGGCGAGCAGGCACTCGAAATCACTGAAGCCCTCGTCCGCTCCGGCGCAATTGATGTGCTCGTAGTCGACTCAGTCGCCGCGCTGGTTCCCAAGGCCGAGCTCGACGGCGAAATGGGCGACTCCCATATGGGCCTGCAGGCCCGGCTCATGTCGCAGGCATTGCGCAAGCTCACTGGCACGGTTTCCAAGTCGCGCACCGCTCTCATCTTCATCAACCAGATCCGCGAAAAGATCGGCGTGATGTTCGGCAACCCTGAAACCACCACCGGCGGCCGCGCGCTCAAGTTTTATTCCTCGGTGCGCATCGATATCCGCCGCATCGCCGCCGTCAAAGAAGGCGACACCGTGGTCGGCTCGCGCACCAAGGTCAAGATCGTCAAGAACAAGGTGGCCGCGCCCTTCCGCGAGGCTGAGTTCGACATTCTCTATGGCGAGGGCATCAGCAAAGAGGGCGACGTGCTCGACCTCGCCGTGACCCACAACATCGTGGAGAAGTCCGGCGCCTGGTACAGCTATGCCGGCGAGCGAATCGGCCAGGGCCGTGAGAACACCCGCGGCTTTCTCAAGGAAAATAAGGATATCTACGCCAAAATGGATGCCGAGCTGCGCAAACGCCTGAGCATCGGCGTCGCCAAAGCCGACGTGCCTGAAGTTCCTGCCGGTGGCGCAGCCGAAGCCAAGGAAGCCGTGAAAGGCCGCAAGGGATAATCCAGATCAATCCCCGCAGTGGCTGCCACGGCGGCTTGTCCAGTAAAATTCGACGCATCGAGAAACGGAGAGTTTGCTTTGATGCGAAGAACGTGTACGTTCGCGTTTGGATTGAGTTTCGCGTTTTTTCTGCTCGCACCAACGGTTGGCATCGCGCAGTCAGGGACCGGCAGCCCGCCCAACGGAATTGCCAAGCCGCCGGTATACGATGTCGTCTCCGTTAAGCCCAGCCGCCCCGGTACCTACGTTTGGCACCGGACGACGGCAGACGGTCTATCGATGAACGTGACCCTGAAGGCTCTGATCTTCGCTGCCTATTCCATTCAGACTGATAGCCAGATCTCCGGCCTTCCGGGATGGGCCGCCACTACACCGTTTGATGTGGAGGCGAAGATGGATGCGGATACCGCAGCGTCGCTCGCCAAGCTGCCTCTGGACGAGCAACAGACTCAACGCTGGCTGATGCTGCAAGCGTTGCTCGCCGACCGCTTTGGACTCAAAGTTCATCACGAGACCAGGGAATTGCGGGTCTACAAGCTGGTGGTTTCCAAAGGTGGCTCCAAGATGCACGAGATCCGGGCCGGCCAAAAGGCCGGCGTGAGTATGGGCCGCGGCCAATTTACGGGACGCGGAATTACCATCGGGAGTCTGGTGGGGTTCCTTTCGGGAACGCTGGGACAGCCGGTGGTGGACAAAACCGACCTGACTGGCAATTACGACGCGAAGCTTCGGTGGACGCCAGACGACGCTGCGGAACCATCACAAACTTCTGGAGCGCCTCTGGACTCCGGCCCATCTCTCTTCTCGGCACTTCAAGAACAGCTCGGGCTGAAACTGGAACCGGCCAAGGAGCCGGTGGATACGATCGTTGTCGACCACTTGGAACGGCCTTCAGAGAATTAGTCCAATCCTTTACCTAGCTATAATTCCATCGCGGGCGAAAAACCTGCTCGACTTGCGCCGCAAAATCAGGAGATCGAAATGAAAGCCTTTTCACGCCGCGAAATGCTCAAAACCAGCCTGCTTGCACCCGCCGCAGCCGTAGCAGCTCATGGAATGACTCCGATCGAGGCCGCCATTCAAGCCGCAACGGAACCTGTTGCCGGCCCCCTCTCCGCTTCGGGCGCTCATGCCGGCGCCGCCGCTGCCGAGCCCGGCGCCGGTCGCGAGCGGCTGCTTCTCGACTTCGGCTGGCGTTTTCATTTCGGTGACGCCTGCGATGCTGCGAAGGATTTTGGATTCGGCAGCGGTAGATCGGGCAACTTCCAAAAGACGGGTGGCTTTCTTGCCGCCGGTTCCCTCGCCTTTGACGACAGTGATTGGAAACCCATCGATCTGCCGCACGACTGGGCGATCGAATTGCCCTTCACGAACGACCCCGCGCTCCTCAGCAAAGGCTTCTATCCGCTCGGGCGAAACTATCCCACAACAAGCATCGGCTGGTACAGGCGCATCTTCGAAATTCCCGCCGCGGATGCAGGCAAGCGGCTCACTATAGAATTTGACGGCGCCTACCGCGAGACGATGGTGGTCTTCAACGGTTTCTATATCGGCCAGCACAGCGGCGGCTACGATCCCTTCCACTTCGACGTGACGGACTTCGCCAATCCCGGCGGCAGAAATGTGCTGCTGGTTCGCGTCGACGCTACGCTGAGCGACGGCTGGTTCTACGAGGGCGCGGGCATCTATCGCCACGTATGGCTCGGAAAGACAAATCCGGTGCATGTGCGCCAGTGGGGAACCTTTGCTTCTTCGGAGATCCGGCCCGGCGCCGCGGCTCTTTCCATTCGCACCGAGGTGAACAATCACAGCCAGGCTGCGGCAGATACCCGCGTGGTTTCCACGGTTCTCGACCCAAACGGCAAAGCGGTGGGTAAAGCCGTAACAGCAACCGTGTCTCTCCCCGCGGACGCCGAGCAGGCCTTCGAGCAGAAGATGACGGTAAGCCAGCCGCAACTCTGGTCGCTGGAAGAGCGCAATCTCTACACCCTGGTGACGGAAGTGCGCGCCGGCGGCAGCATTGTGGATCGCTGCGAGACGCGCTTCGGTATTCGCTCCATCGAGATGAACCCGGCCAGGGGACTGCTGCTGAACGGCAAGCCGGTCAAGGTGAAGGGTACCTGCAATCACCAGGATCACGCCGGACTGGGTGCGGCGCTGCCCGACTCCGTGCAGTACTACCGCGTGCGCAAGCTGCAGGAGATGGGCTGCAATGGCCTGCGCACATCGCACAATCCGCCCACGCCCGAGTTGCTTGATGCTTGCGACGAGTTGGGCATGGTGGTCTTCGATGAGACGCGCATGATGTCGTCAAATCCTGAAGGTCTGAACCAGTTTGAAGACCTCGTCCGCCGCGACCGCAATCATCCCAGCGTCTTCATGTGGTCCATGGGCAACGAGGAAGGCACGGCCAACACCGAGAAGGGCAAGCTGATCCTCACCGAGATGAAAGCTGTCGCCACGAAGCACGACGGATCGCGTCCTGTTTCCATCGCGCCAACTGGCGCCATTGGCACAGGCGGCCTCGAGGTTTGCGATGTCGTCGGATACAACTACATGGATCCCGGCGCGGAGGCGTATCACAAGGCGCATCCCGACCGGCCCGTAATCGGAACTGAAACCGTGAGCGCCGTGGGCACGCGCGGCATTTACGTCACCGACTACGAAAAGGGCTACGTCGGTTCCTACGATCCTTACACCACCACGGGCCGCGCCTCAGCCGAGGGCTGGTGGAGCTTTTGCGATGCGCGCCCCTGGGTGGCCGGCGGCTTTGTGTGGACGGGCTTCGACTATCGCGGCGAGCCCTCGCCGAACGGCTGGCCGAACATAAGCTCGCAATACGGAATCATCGATACCTGCGGATTTCCCAAGGACACCTTCTACTACTACAAATCGTGGTGGACCGGCGAACCCGTCCTGCATCTGTTTCCGCACTGGAACTGGCCGGGCATGGAAGGCAAGCAGATCGCCGTTTGGGTACATTCAAATCTCGATAAGGTAGAGCTATTTTGGAACGGCCAAAGCCAGGGCATGAAAGAGATGAAGAAGGACTCGCACCTGGCCTGGGACGTGGCCTACGCTCCCGGTGCCATCGAAGCGCGCGGATACAAGGGCGACAAGCTTGTCCTCACAGCAAAGCGCGAAACGACAGGCGCACCGGCCGCGCTCGCCGTCACGCCGGATCGCACTGAGCTCTCCGCCGATGGCGAAGACGTCGCGATGTTCGCCCTGGAAGTGCGCGACGCGCAGGGCCGCATTGTGCCCATCACCGACAACACAGTCACATTCAAGATTTCCGGCGCAGGAAGATTAATTGGCGTCGGCAATGGCGATCCAACCGATCAGGAATCCGACAAGGGCACCTCGCGCAAGGCCTTCAGTGGCCTTTGCATGGCGATTGTGCAGTCCGCGAAAACAGCCGGCAGCATCACGGTGGAAGCAACCTCGCCCGGCCTCACGCCTGCCAGCGCCACCATCGCGGCAAAGACGGTCGCACTGCGCCCACAGGTCGCCGTCTGGGAGCGCGAGGCGCCCCAGGGCACCGGCATCACCGGCCTTTGGAGGCCGGCGCAGGAAGGCGGAACGCAGCTCTTTATCCTGCGCCAAAACGGAAACGAGTTGACGGGAACCGTGGAGGGCGTCGGCGGCGGCTGGGCAGGCGGGTACGATGCGCCGGTCGCGATCACCGACGGCAAGGTCGACGGAGCCAATGTCAGCTTCAAAGCCGGCCGCGAGTCCTACTCCGGCAAGCTAAGCGGAGACACGATCGAGATGGAGCGCGAGCTAAACTTCGCGCCAAGGCCGCCGAGACCGCAAACTCAACAGGAAGCGCCGCGACCTGCAATCGGCCCGCCACCCGACGGATCGGACCCGTCACGCAGCCCACTGTCGCGGCCACCAGGCCCCGCCCAGGTGGTGTTGCGTCGCGTGCAGCGCTAGGCGCAAGCTGCACCGGCGATTTGGAAGCAGACAAACCGCGCACATTGCGCCCACAGCTTGAGGCGACCTACGCTCAGGCAGCTGAGCTCAGACGTTTCACGTCAACTCGTCCTCGATCCCGTGCATCTTCGTCTACACCTATATTGGAACGGAGGTCGCTGATGCATGCCGCATTTCCACGCTCGTTTCTCTTTGCTCTGGCCCTTTTCATCGGCGCCTGTTCGCTTTCTACGCGCCTCCCTGCGCAACAGCGTCTCAGCGCGCCCCGCAGTGACGGCCAGAGCACGCCCTTCTTGCTTTATCCCGCAGCCCGAGCGGCTTCCGGATGCGCGCCTCTCGCAATAATTTCGCACGGCGCGGGCGGCTCTGAAGATGGCTATCGCTACCTGGCCCAGGCCATGGCGACTCTCGGCTACACAACGGTCGTTATGAGCCATGCCGAGAGCGGCATGGATGCCTTGCGTGCCGACATGCTCCGGTATGGCGTGATGGAAGGTTTAACCGCGTTGGTCGCCGATCCCAACGCCGAGCAGGCGCGCCTCCTCGATGTGGGCGCAGTGCTCAAGTGGGCCGATGGCCGGTGCCGCCCGCCCTTTCGCGTGCTGCTTGGCCACTCCATGGGAGCGGAGACCGTGATGCTCGAGGCGGGCGCAAAAAACATCATCAACGTTTCGTCGCCGCCTGCCGCGCAGGATCGCTTCCACGCCTATGTCGCCCTCTCGCCCGAAGGCCCGGGAATTGTCTTTTCCGGCGACGCGTGGAGCGGAATTCACAAGCCAATGCTGATTCTCACCGGCACACGTGATCAATCGCTCAAAGGCGGGCCTCAGGCGCGGCTTGTGCCCTGGCACGAGTTGCCGGGAATGGAGTCGCGTTGCCAGTGGATGGGCGTAATCGACGGCGCAACGCACATGAACTTCGCTGGCAACGGCCTGGGCCGCGAAAATGTTGAGCCGCTTGTGACAAAGACCATCGGCGACTTTCTCGCCGGCGTGCGGCAAAAGTTCTGCACCCCACCCACAGCGGTGAGCGGAATGAAACTGCAGGAAAAATGAATACTCTGTTCGGCACTTGCCACTCACGCCTGAGAGCTAACCGGCGCCGGCGCCCTCGCTGCTAGAATCCCACTAGAGTTATCTCGCTCCATGCCCGTCAAAGCCCTCTATCCCGGCACCTTCGATCCGCCGACCAACGGCCACGTCGACCTGATCCAGCGCGGCTCGAAACTCTTCGACCATCTCACCGTCGCCATCCTCGTCAATCCGGTCAAGAATCCCCTCTTCACCGTAGAGGAGCGCGTGCAGATGTTGGAGGAAGTTGTGGCCCCGCTGGGAAATGTTTCAGTCGCAACCTTCGATGGCCTGATGGTCGATTTTGCGCGCCGCCAGGGATCGTCGGCAGTGCTGCGCGGCATCCGTGCCATCTCCGATTACGAGCACGAATTCCAGATGGCGCTTATGAATCGGCGTCTTGCCCCGGAGATCGAAACCGTCTTCCTGCAGCCTGCCGGCCGCTACTCATTCGTCAGCTCGCGCATGGTCAAGGAAGTGTTCAGCTTTGGGGGCGACGTAAGCGGGCTGGTGCCGCCCAACGTGCTCAAGCGGCTGCGCGAACGCATCCACAACGGGAACTGACGCTGAAGGCTGTTGCGCCGCAACCTTGTCGGCCCCGCCCAGGTCCGCCCGTTTAGCGTTCCCTGAGAAAGCCGCTTCCTCTCTCAACGGAAAGGTCGGTCCACGTCATGCTCCTGAAAGCTCTGGCAAGCAGGTTCTTTCTCCGGGCATGTTGTTTCGTACTGTATTTTGCCGCTGCGTCCGCCTCATTCAACGGCTACTACAACAAATGGCATTTCGCCGAGGCAGGCGCCTCCGGCGAAGACGACCGCTACCACTTCGAGATGATGGTGGATGGAACGGCCTACCGGCCTTACGTATACCGGCAGCTCCTACCGGATACCGCCAACTGGCTCGACCGGGTTGTGCCGCGCTCTGCAAAGATCTGGCTCAGCAGCCACTACGGCATTGGCACAGAGGCACAGGAAGGCGCCATCTTCGATTCCCTCACGGTCGAGAGCCGGGATTATTTCTTCCGCTACCTCGTCGTGTACGTTCTCACCTTTCTGTTCTCGCTGCTTGCGGTTTACGCCATGTACCTGGTGTGCGAAGCACTGGATATGCCACCCCCTGCGGCTGTGTTGGCGCCGGCAATCGTCATTCTCATGATTCCCTACTTCGAAAGTGGCGGAGGTTTTTTCTACGACTATCCGGAGCTGGCGTTCTTTGCATTGGCCTTCTGGATCGCGCTCCGGTTCGACTGGTGGTGGATTCTTCCCGTGGCCATCCTTGGAACATGGAACAAAGAGTCCTTTCTGCTTTTTATTCCCACCCTCTATCCTTTGCTGCGGCGGCGCAGCTCGCGGCTTGGCTCTTGGCTTGCCGTTGCCGCTCTTTGCATCGCCGGCGGAGCGGTCCATTACGCAATTCGAATTCGGTTTGCGCACAACCCCGGCGGCTCAATGGGGCTCCACTGGCGCGATCAGTTGCACTTTTTCCTGCACCCCTGGCAGATGCTCTTCAGCCCGGAGACTCAGTACGGAGTCTATGGGTTTAAAGCATTTTCCCTCATCCTCGTGGCGCTGCTCACGCTTGCTGCGTGGCGAGCGTGGCCGCATCTGCCGCACGCCGTTCAGCGTCACGGACAAATCGCCGCGGCCATCAACATCCCGCTCTATTTGATCGCTTGCTCGCCGGGCGAGTGGCGCAACCTGAGCCTGCTATACGTCTTTGCCCTGATCGTATTGGCCGCCTCTCTGAGCAGATGGATGACCAACTCCCAGACATTATCGGCATAGCGCTCCAACTGAGAGATTTTGACGGAGCCGGGCAAACCGTC
>CAWJBE010000026.1:0-412315 GCA_963841095.1 uncultured Acidobacteriaceae bacterium | reverse complement strand
TACCATTCAGGATCGCGAGTATGTGGTGAAGCACGGCGGTTCGCGCGGCCGCTTCTATCCCACCGAGATTGGTGTGGTGGTGTGCGATCTGCTGGTCGAGAATTTTCCTTACATCTTCGACTACGGCCTACACGGCCAAGCTCGAGACTGAACTCGATGACATTGAGGAAGGCACGGAGAAGTGGACCGATCTGCTGAATGGCTTCTACGACTATTTTGAAAAGGAGTTGAAACACGCCGGAAAGAACATGCGCAACGTCAAGCGCCTGGAAGCAGACGACCGACGAAAAGTGCGAACTGTGCGGATCGCCGCTGGTGTTGAAGTGGGGCAAGTTCGGCACATTCTACGCGTGCTCGGCCTACAACAAGAAGGACCCCACGAGCTGCACGTTCACGAAGGAGAACATCGCCGCCAAGCCGGACCTGAATACGCCCGAGGCGCAGGAGGCAGGCGATACGGAGGAGTACTGCGAGAACTGCGGCAAGGTGATGGTGATGCGGCGCGGGTTGTTTGGGCCGTTCATGGCTTGCCCGGATTACAACGCCGATCCGCCGTGCAAGACCTTCCGCAAGCTGAGCTCGAAGCAACAGCAGAAGCCGCCAGAGCCGACGGGCGAGGACTTGCCCGGTGTGCGGCAAGCCGCTGGTGCTGCGCCAGGGAGCGTATGGCGAGTTTGTTTCCTGCTCCGGTTATCCCAAGTGCAAATACGTGAAGCAGAATTTGATTGAAGGGATGAAGTGCCCGAAGTGCGGCGAGGGCGATGTGGCCGAGCGCAGAGCACGACGCGGAAACGTCTTCTGGGGCTGCACCAACTATCCCAAGTGCGACTTCACTTCGAACCTGAAGCCCGTAGCAAAGAAATGCCCGAAGTGCGGCAGCCCATACCTTGTGGAGAAGACACTGAGGTCGGGCGTTTTTCTGGAATGCCCGAACAAGAAGAAAAGCGTCGAGGAAGAAGTGGCGTCAAAGAAGCGCGGCAAAAAGACAGCGCCAGCCGAGCAGGAGAAGGCCGTGGTCTGCACTTATTCGAAGCGGATTGGCGATGCCCCGCCTCCGCCGACTGCCGAAACGCATGGGCCAGTGGCTGAAAAGAAGGACGAGAAGCAGGAACTGCAGCCGGCCTAGGGTGGTCCGGCGAGGTAGCCTTCATTTTGCAAAGCGAGTAATCAAGCCAGAGAGAGGGAAATCCGCGACAGGATTTCGGCCGATCCTGTAGTATGAGCAGCGGAGAGCCCAATGGAACGAATGCTGGCCACACCGGCCGATGCCGAAATTATTCTGAAACTTTATCAACTGCGCACAGAGGCGGTCATGCGCCAGGCGCGCGCATGGGTTGGGGGCGCATTCTGGCCCAAAACGGTGGAGGAGTTTTACGCCATCTACGAGAACCCCGTCGATCCGCACAATCCCTGGCTGAGGCAGGTGCTTACCTACTGGGAGATGGCGGCCGCAATGGTTCTGCACGGCGCCGTTTCTGCGGAGCTGTTTGTAGACTGCAACGGCGAGGGGTTTTTCCTGCTGGCCAAGTTTGCTCCGATCCTTGACGCCATCCGGGAAAAGAATCCTACCTTCATGGCGAAGACCACGGAATTGATCAACCGATTTTCGGCTGCTGCGCAACGTTACGAGGTTACTCTGAAGCGCGTGGACGCCACGCGCAACGCGCGCAAATAATCAGGGTCGGCTGGCGGAAGATGAACGCCCCTTGTCTAAAACGCGTCCTCAGTGCATGATGGGAGCGGATTGAGGCTCCTAAAGTCACAGAGTGTACTCGTCACGGGGCACAAACTCTGGTAGTGTCGTATCGGCTCCTTTAGCGGCTGGTTTTTCAGGCTGCGGGGTGAGCGGGACCGGCAACGACTGGAAGCGACCGGAAACCATGGCGCGAGCAATTTGGAACGGCAGAGTGGTCGCCGAGAGCGATCGAACGATGGAGGTGGATGGGGATGTCTTTTTCCCTGAGTCCAGCCTCAAGCGCGAGTACTTTCGACCCAGCTCCACAACTTCAACCCACCCCCAGAAGGGCCAGGCACGATTTATGACCATCGTGATTGATGGTCAAGACAATCAGGACGCGGCCTGGTACTATCCCGATCCCAAGCCGGTGGCGCGCAAAATCAGGGGCTATGTGGCCTTTTGGCGCGGCGTGGAAGTGGAGAAGTGACGAGGCAGGGAAAAGGGGCTAGGGATTAGGCACTGGAAGACGCCCTACCTGCTCGGCGCATAAGGGACGCCTCGGACACGCACCTATCACGTTCGCAGAAAGCCAAATCTGTCTCGAAGAGGAGATATGCTTGCGCGTCACTCTGCTCTTAGTCCTGCTGTGTGTGGCGCAGCTGGGGTGCGTGTCTGGTTGCGCTGCTCACCAGCCAGCGCTGCCAGCGGCAGCCACAGCGCCCACCCTCAGCGGCGATCGGGCGCATCCAGGCCGCACCGAGGGCTGGGTCGAAACGGAGCTTTACTTTGGACTCGGCCCGGCTGACCATCCTGAGAGGGGTGTGAGCGAAGCTGGTTGGAGAAGTTTCCTTGACAAACAGGTCACGCCGCGCTTTCCTGACGGGCTGAGCGTAGTGGATGTCTATGGCCAATGGCAAAGCAAAGGCAGGAGTGCGCCGGAGCGGCTGCGGTCGAAGGTGCTTATCATCGACTATCCGGACACGCAGGAGAATCGCGACAAGATCGAAGCGATCCGGTCGGCCTGGAAACAACTCACGGGCGACCAGTCAGTGATGCGTGTAACCGAGCCGGCGGATGTGTCGTTCTGAGAAGCGCCGAGCCCTCTCTCCGCAGTTAATACGCCTGGAGTTGATCCAGTGGCAGGCGGACGCGGAAGCAGGTTGAGCCGGGCTCGGAGCGGACGCTGAGATGACCGCGGTGCTTGCGCACGATGCGCATGGCGTTGTCGAGGCCCAGGCCGAGGCCCTGGCCGGGCGCCTTGGTGGTGAAGAACGGCTCGAAGATACGCTCCTGCAGCTCGGGCGGAATGCCGGGGCCGGTGTCCCAGATTTCAACCAGCAGCATATCGGCTTCGAGGCGGCAGGTGAGGCGCAGGCGGCCCTGGTTGCCAAGGGCATCGAGAGCGTTTTCAATCAGCGCTGTCCACACCTGGTTGAGCTCGCCGCCGTAGGCGCTGATGCGCGGGCAGTTCCGGCTCGTAGTCGCGCTCGATCTCCACATTGCTCCATGCGCGAGTGAAGCATTTGCAGGGTGGCGTCGAGCCCGGCAGGCACGTCGACTTCGAGAATCGGCGCGCGGTCCATGTTGGAGTAGTCCTTGACGGCGCCGATGAGGTCGAAGATGCGGGCGGTTGAGTTGACGATGGTCTCGGCGGCGCGCGAGGAGCGCAGATAGCGTGCGAAGAACTGGAGGGAGATGCAGGCTTCTTCGGCGCCGAGTGATGCCGCGCAGCTCATCGAGATCGGACGGTAGCAGCACCTTGCTCAGCCAACTGCGGGGCGATCTCCCATGCGTCAGCGCAGCCGACTGCGCCAAGCCACGCGCGGATGGACTCCTCGCGTGCGATGAAGGCCAGCGCGTTGCTCTCGGAGCCGGCTCGAGGGCTTCGGGGTGCGGCAGATAATCTTCTCCTCCCATGCCTCGACAGTGCTGAATCTGTTCCTCGGTGAGCAAAGTTTGACCAGCTTGAAGCGGTTGCTGCGATTGGCGCGCAAAGCGGCCAGCAGGCTGGCAGCGGCACGCTGTGCGGCAGAGGCAGGGTTGTTGAGCTCGTGAGCTAGGTTGCCGGCAAGCTGCCCGAGAGCGGTTAGCTTTTCTGCCTGCTGCTCGATGCGGGTGACCTCGCGAACACGGTCGAGCAAAGTCGACACGACGCGTTGCGCCATGGAGGGAATGGCAGCGAGCATCTCTGGAAATTTGGAGCGGTGAACCAGAAGTGCCCATACCGGCGAAACGGCGAATCCCTGGCCGCCGTAGCTTTTCATGCGCGAGAAGGGCAGCACGCCCGTCATTTGCCCAGTGCGGCCGATGAAGAGCGCCATGGGGCCTCCGTGCTGGCGGCGCACGTGAATTTCGCCTTTGATGATCAACACCATATGCTCGGCTGGAGCGCCTTCTTCAAACAGGATGTCACCGGCGTTGGCGCGCACCTCCTGGCCGTGCCGGGCAAGCCAAAGTCGATCCTCAAAGGACAGGTCGTGCAGGGCGCCAATGTGTACAAGGGCGGCTGCAATTTCTTCAAGCGGCGTAGGCGTGGCGGGCGATGTGACGGCGGGGGAAAGCATCCGTAAACCTCCGGGGCGCAGATTCAGGATAGAGGATCGGGGCGGCGGATTTTCCACTCCGCGTCGAGAAAGGGCGGTTGAGCTGCCGGGAACGTGCAATTGCATTGACTTACTAGTCGAAACAGATGAATTCGGGGCTTCTCTTTACGAAACATTGACGGGTTCACAGCTAATCTCCAGGGGGCGCTTGAGAGTAATCTTTCTACCGGGTTGCGCGTCAAACCATAGTAGCTACACGTGAAACAGGACGATTGAAAGCGAGATTGTGACCGAAGCCGTTCCCACTCACCCTACGGAACAGCGAGCGGGGATTCGCCGCCTGCTCGCCGTGATCGTACTTGTGGCGTTGACGCTGCGCCTTGCCGTCACCCAGCTGCCGAACTTCGAAAATCTGATGGACGCCGACCACATTCATGCATGGGAGCCGGGTAATGTGGCAGAGGCGCTGCTGGCGGGGCATGGCTTTGGCAGCGCCATTTGATGTCGAATCAGCCTTCGGCGATTATGCCGCCGGTCTATCCGTTGATTGTTGCGGCCCTCTTTCATTTTTTCGGTGTGCACACGGCGAAGTCGATCTTTGCGGTGCATGCCCTGAACTGCGTGCTCAATGCATTGGCATGCATCCCGATCTTCCTGATCGCTCGGCGCAGCTTTGGCGAGCGTGCCGGATGGTGGGCGGCATGGGGCTGGGCGTTTTGCCCATACGGCATTTATTTTTCGGCGGCGTGGGCCTGGTCCACGCATCTTTTGCTGCTCTGCCTGTGCTGGCTGCTCTATCTTGCGCAGGATATGGAGCAATCTTCGCGCCTGGGGTTGTGGGCCGGCTTTGGCCTGCTTGCAGGTTTCGCGGGGCTCACGGAACCCTCAGTGCTGGTGGTCGTTCCATTTCTCATGGCGCTGGCCTGCTGGAGGCTCGCCATGGAGGGGCAGCGCTGGCTGCTGCCGGGAATCGTGGGGTCGCTGGCGCTGGCGGCAACGCTCGCGCCGTGGCTCATCCGCGACGCGATGGTCTTTCACCGATTCATACCCATACGCGACAGCATGGGCCTGGAAATGTGGATGGGCAATAATGGTTACGACCTGCGCTGGACAAGCGACGACCTGCACCCCCTGCACGACGCGGACGAACTAGCCGAATACAACTCTATTGGCGAACTGGCCTACATGAACGAGAAAGAAGAACAGGCCAAGGCCTACATCGCAGACCATCCGGCCTGGTATGCGTGGATGTGCGTGCGCCGTTCGTTTTATATCTGGACCGGTTTCTGGAGCTTTAATCGCGACTACCTGAAACTGGAGCCAATGGATCCGGCCAACATTCCATTTGCTACCGGCCTCACGCTGCTTGGCCTTCTGGGACTGCTATTGGCATGGAGCGAAAAGCCCTTTGAAGTGATCCGTTATGGCGGCGTGCTTTTTTTGTTTCCGATCATGTATTACTTCACTCATCCCGAGCCCTACCACCTGCGCCCGCTTGACCCGCTGCTGGTGATGTTAGGGTGCAGCGCGATTCTCACGTTGCGCGAGCGCATGAAAGCGGGCGCGAGAGAGCCCCTGGTTCCCGAAGCAATAGAGCAGATGTAGGAGCGCATGCTCTACGGTTAGTTCGCGGCCGTCTCGCCAAGGTCGGGAACATCCTTACCTTCGATGGATCTGCCCGGTGTCGCCTTCGAGATCGAAGACGATCACATCATTGGCGCCTGGGTGCAGCCAGGGGCCCGGCAGGTAGAGCGTCTTTTGCGGGCCGATGTTCCAGATGCGCCCCAGCGGATGGCCGTTGACCCAGACAAATCCCTTGGTGAAGCTGCTCGTATCCAGAAACGTGTCTGCGACGCGGTCCACCTGCAGCGTGCCGCGATAGAAGCAGGCTCCTGAGCAATCGGCAGTGCGGAAGGGGAGCCTGTCAGGGTCATTCATGGGCAATGAGTAAATCTGCCAGTGGGTGAGCGGTTTGCCGTCGAGCGTCACCTGATTTGTAATGCCGGCGCGCTCGTCACGGATTTGGACGGTGAAGTTGACCCGGCCGGTATTTTCCACGAGGATGTCGAGGCGGGTTTTCGGAGCGTCGAGATCAATCTTCAGCCGGTCTTGTTCGAGACGGCGGTCCAGCGTTCCGAGGAGCTTGCCGTCTGCATAGATCATTGCGTAATCGTGGAGTTCGTCGAGAACCAGATCTCCTGAGACCGGACCGTTGATTGTAGTGCGATAGAGGATGTAGCCATAGGCCTGATCCAGGTCCTCCATGGTGAGCAATTGAGGGGACTCAATCGACTTCGGCAGAGACTGCCAAAGCGACACGGACTGCTTGAGCTGGATGGCGGGCAATGCGACTGTCGAGACGCGCACTGGCGTCGGCGGTGGAGTGATCCCGGTGGCTTTGGAAATTGCTTCGCGAAAGAGCGAATACTTGAGTGTGGGCCGGCCGCTCTCGTCGAGCGCAGCATCGTAGTCGTAGCTGGTGACATCGGGCCGGTAGGGCGTCTTGTCCATATTGGCGCCGTTCATCCAGCCAAAGTTTGTTCCGCCATGAAACATATAAATGCTGACGGAATAGCCATTGGAAAGAATCCAGTAGAGCTCATCGGCCTCTGCTTTGGCGTTGGTAGTGTGGTGCGGGCCGCCCCAGAAATCGAACCAGCCGTCCCACCATTCACCGGCCATGATGGGGTCATTGGGACGCAGCTTATGCAGAGTTGCAAAGGCGTGCTTGGCGTTCCCTGGAGCGAAGTTGACCACCGCGGGCAATTCGGGCAGCGATCCGTTGGGAATTTGCTCCGGGCCATCGGCCGTGTAAAGCAAAGCCTTGTTGAAACCGGCGTCGACCAGGTCGCGGTGAATCTGCTCCATGTAGGCGTGGTCGTTGCCGAACGAGCCGTACTCGTTTTCGACCTGCACGGCGATGATGGGGCCGCCGTTGCCGATCTGCAGAGGCGCCAGTTCTTTGCCGAGGCGGAGCAGCCAGCGGCGGGCCGGCTCCATGAACTTTGGATCGCGGCTTCGCACGACGATGCCGTGCTGTTTGAGCAGCCATGCCGGATAGCCGCCCCACTCCCACTCGGCGCAGACGTACGGGCCTGGGCGGAGAATCACGTATAGGCCCTCGCTCTGCGCCTCACGGATGAATTCGGCCACGTCGCGCTGGCCCGAGAAATCGTAGACTCCCGGTTGCGGTTCGTGCTCGTTCCAGAAAACATAAGTTGTGATCGTGTTCAGACCCATTGCCTTCGCCATGCGGAAGCGCTCGCGCCAATAGGCACGGGGAATTCGAGGGTAGTGCATCTCGCCGGAGATGATCTGGAACGGTTTGCCATCGAGCAGGAATTTGCCATTCTCGGCGCGGAAGGAGCGCGGCGCCGCAGCCGGGCCGGCATCAGCAACTCGATCTGGAGCCTGCGCCCCACTGGTTGCAGGCAGAACGAAGAGGATGACGGCGAAGATGATTGCGGAGAAAAGCTTGCTTGCGTCTTTCATGGGTGGTCTTTCAAAGATTCAGATAACCCAACCGCCATGCGAATGCCGTGACGGCGGTTTTGCATCCGGTTTGCTTGCCCAACTCATCATATTCTCCTGGGGCGCACAGCCGCGGCGGCCTTATGGCGCCAATCGTGCGTAGTAGACTTACCCTGGATTACGCGACGGGAGACGATCGGGATGCAGATTGTATTTGCGGCTTCAGAGGGCACACCGTATGCCAAGACCGGGGGCCTTGCAGACGTGGTGGGCGCGCTGCCGCGTGAGCTGGTGAAGTTAGGGCAAGAGGTTGCGGTCTTTCTGCCGTTCTACGCGCGCGTGCGCAAGCAAATTGAGGGTGAGCCGCAGTACGCGATTCGCTCGCTGACCATCCCCTTCCGCTATTACAACCGATTCGTCGGCGTGATAGATGCAGGGAAGCGGAACGGGGTGCAGCACTACTTTATTGATTGCCCGGAACTCTTTGACCGAAAAGAGCTTTATGGGCCTTCTGGCGGCGAGTACACAGACAATGCCGAGCGTTTTGGCCTGTTCTGCCGCGCCGTGATCGAAGCGACAAAGCAATTGGGAGTGCCGCAAGTTTTTCACGTGCACGACTGGCAGGCCGCGCTCATTCCGGTGTATCTGCAAACGCTCTATAAGGCGGATTCCGCGCTGAGTGGAGCGGCAACCGTACTGACGATTCACAACGCAGCGTATCAAGGGAAGTTTCCGCCGAATACGACAGAGCAACTGCTGTTTCCTTGGGAGATTTTCACCATGGACAAGGTGGAGCATTACGACCGGTTCGATTTTTTGAAGGGCGGTTTGGTTTTCGCCGACAAGCTGACTACGGTAAGCCGCAAGTATGCCGAGGAGATTCAGACCGCGGAGTTCGGCGAACAACTGGACAGCATTCTGCGGCGGCGCCCAGCCGACCTGCACGGCATTTTGAACGGCGTGGACTACGCGTTATGGAACCCGGCGACAGACGGCAACCTGGCGGCCCACTACACACCCGAGCATCTGGAAGGCAAGGGCGCCTGCCGCGCCGATCTGCTGCACGCTTTCGGACTGGAAAACGTCGCGGAGACGACGCCGGTGATCGGCATCATCTCGCGGCTGGCTACACAAAAAGGCTTCGACATCGTGGCTCAGGTATTTGAAGAACTGGCCGAACGCGATCTGGTGATTGTGGCGCTCGGTTCCGGCGACCCATACTACGAAAATCTATTTCGCGACTGGTCGTTCAAGAATCCGGCAAGCGTAGCGGTGCGCATTGGTTACGACGAGGCGCTTTCGCACAAAATCGAAGCTGGCGCAGATATGTTCCTGATGCCGTCGCGCTACGAGCCGTGCGGGTTGAACCAGATTTACTCACTTAAGTACGGGACGGTTCCTCTTGTTCGTGCTACCGGCGGCCTGGACGACACCATAGAGGAGTGGGACGCGAAGACGGGAAAGGGAACAGGATTCAAGTTCGCTGGCTTTGAACCGAAGGCGCTGCTGGCGGAGATCGACAGCGCTCTAGAAGCCTTTAAGGACAAAGAAGGCTGGGCTCAGCTGATGCGCAACGGCATGGCACGCGATTACAGTTGGACCGGACCAGCGCGGGAGTACGTGAAAGTGTATGAAGAGGCCGCACGAAAGCGTGGCTGACGGCGAGCAGGATTCTATTTGCTAACCTGTGAACTTTTGTCGAAAGCACTTTACCTGGAGGGTTACGATGCATCTTCGGTTGATGGCAGCGTTTTGTTTGCTGGGCGTGGGTTCGATGGCGGCGGCGCAGATGAGCGGCATGGCGAAAGGACCGGAGGCTGGGACCATCGCGACACCGGCCGCAGCGTTCGATTCGCAATTGAGCCTGATTGAAAGCGAAATGATGAGCGCGGTGAAGGCGATGCCCGCCGAGAAGTTCGGATTTGCTCCGAGTGCGGAGATTTTTGTGCCGGGACAACCGACCGAGTTTGCGACAGTGAGGACATTTGCGCAGCAGGCGACTCACGTGGCCGAGGCCAATTACTTCTTCTACAGCAGCATCAGCGGCATCAAGCCGGACGTGGATACGCAGGCAATTTTGAAACTGACGAAGAAAGACGAAGTTGTGGCTGCGCTCGCGGGCTCATTCGCGTTTGCGCACAAGGCCATTGCGACGCTGACGCCTTCGAATGCGTTTGTGGTGATCAAATCCCCGGAGCCGGGCTTCCAGACGCGCGCTACACTTGCTGCCTTCGGCATTGCCCATGCCTTTGACCACTACGGGCAAATGGTGGAGTATCTGCGGATGAACGGGATTGTGCCGCCGGCGAGCGCGAAGTAGGAGCAATTGGCACGCGGCCAGCGCTAGAGACACTCCTGAAGGCGGACGAAAAAGTGGAGATCGTGAGCGGCATGAGTACGATCGCTCTGCCCACCTTCGCTAATGGGGGCGCGCCAGCCAAGCAACAAGATCGATTGCGAGGTCGACCTCAACATAGACTGCTAGCGCGGCGATCGCAATTGCATAGAGGGCTCTGAGAAGAATAGTGATGCCGGTGTAGCGTTTCAGGCGGCGATAAATGAAGGCTGCAGCCGCGACGCCGAAGAGCACAGAGAGCGAGACCAGGAGAATCGCGCGCGGATTCTGCGCAATGCAATCGCAGGGGCAGAGCAGGATTGCAATTGCTGAGGCCGAGATGAGTGCAGCGATTGCGGCGTCGTCGGCCCAGAGTTTTTTCCGCGAGCCGTGCTGAGCCGAATCTTCAGAATTCAAGAGCATGAGAGATCCGTGCGGTTCGCAAATTTGTCAGCGCGCCCGGGATGCCTAGTTGTGCTTGCCCTTCCACTCTTCGTACGGGCCCTGGAAGTCTTCGATGCCGTCGTTGTGAAATACCCATAGCCGCGTTGCGACTTCATCGATGAGGTCGTGGTCGTGCGTAACCAACAGAACCGTGCCTTCATAGCGCTGCAGCGCGATGTTGAGGGCGTTGATGGCTTCGAGATCGAGGTGATTGGTAGGCTCGTCGAAGATGAGAATGTTGGGCTTGGTAAGGATGAGTTTGCAGAACGCGAGGCGCGCCTGCTCACCACCCGAGAGCGCCTTGGTGGGCTTGGCGCCCTCTTCGCCGCTGAAGAGCATCTGGCCGAGAATGCCGCGTATATCCTCGACGTGCGCCGCGGGATTCCATTGATGCAGCCAATCAGCAACGGTAAGGCCATGCTCAATGGTTGAGCCCACGTCCTGCGGAAAGTAGCCGACCTGTGCCTCGTGACCCCAGAAAACGGAGCCCGAGTCGAGCGTGAAATCTTTCTCGGCGAGGCCGGGATAGATGGCCAGAAGGCACTTGAGCAGGGTGGTTTTGCCGGCGCTGTTGCGGCCCATGAGGCAAATTTTTTCGCCGCGCAGAACGTTGGCTGTAAAGCCTTCAATAACTTTCAGATCGCCGTAGAACTTCGTTAGATGCTTGAATTCCAGGACGTGCTTGCCGCTGGGCCGAAGCTGATCGAGGCGGATGTAAGGGCGTTGGATGTTGGACCGGGCGAGTTCATTGGTTTGCAAGCGCTCTACCTCTTTGCGCCGGCTGGTGACCTGGCTGGATCGCGTGCCGGCGGCAAAGCGGGCAATAAATTCGTTAAGCTGGGCAATCTTTTTTTCGCGCTGCACGATTTGCGCTTCGAGCGTGGAGCGAATCTGCGTTTTGGCCATCACCATCTCGTCATAGCCACCGGTGTAGATGATTATGGTCTGGTAATCGATGTCGGCGGTGTGAGTGGTGACGGAGTTGAGGAAGTGCCGGTCGTGCGAGATGGCGATGAGCGTACCGTCGTAGCTCAAGAGGAAATCCTGGAGCCAGTGGATCGAGTCGAGATCGAGGTAGTTGGTAGGCTCGTCGAGCAGCAGCGCCTGCGGTTTGCCAAAGAGAGCCTGAGCGAGGAGAATGCGGACCTTTTGGCCGCCCTGCAGTTCGCCCATCTTGCGCTCGTGAAGTGCTTCGGAAATGTCGAGGCCATCCAGCAGCACGGCGGCGTCGCTTTCGGCGGTGTAGCCGTCTTCGTCGCCGATGATTCCTTCGAGCTCGCCCAGGCGCATGCCGTCCTCATTGGTCATTTCCGGCTTGGCGTAGATGCGGTCGCGCTCTTCGAGAGCGGCCCAGAGCGGCGCGTTGCCCATGATGACGGTATCGATGACGCGATAAGCATCGAAGGCGAACTGATCCTGGCGCAGGACGCCGAGCTTGCGCGGGCGCACGACTGTGCCTTTCTGCGGATCAAGCTCGCCGGTGAGGATCTTCATGAAAGTGGATTTGCCGGCGCCGTTCGGCCCGGTGAGCCCATAGCGACGGCCGGGCGTGAAGGTGGTGGACACATCCTCGAAGAGAATCTTTGCGCCGTAGCGCATGCTGACGTTGCTGACACTGATCATTTCTTTCAAAGTCCTAAAGGCTTATTGATTCCGGTGCGCGGTCAATGGCGGAGCGCTCAACAGCGAGCGGCCCTTAAGTCTGAATTGCCACGCGGATGTAGCGCGCCGAAGCAGGCCACGCCGGAGAACCGTTGCACCTTTATTTTCTCACAGGGAGGAGTGGTGTCCGGGACACCTCAGAAGATCTCGCTTAGCTTGGCGAAGGCATTAAGTTCGACAAGATGCTGGCCCTGGGGTGCGGCGTCTACTGTCGCATGCTCCAGCACCCATGTGTCTTTGTGGAAGAGAAACACGGCGTGCAGGCCAGCAGCGAGCGCAGGGTTGATGTCGCTTTTGGGGCTGTTGCCGATCATCCAGCTTGTGTGCGGCTTAAGTTCGTGGCGCGCGATGACGGCCTGATATGCAGCAGGATCTTTTTCGGCGACGATCTCAACGGCGGCAAAGTTCGAGGCAAGCCCGGAGCGGGCGAGTTTATCGGCCTGCTCGGCGTGGTTACCTTTGGTCATCAGGATGAGATGATGGCGGCCGGCGAGGTAGGTCAGCGTTTCTGCCACACCGGGAAGGAGCTCAATCTCCTGCTCGGCGATGGAGCGGGCGAAGCCGCGAATGCGGGCACGCTTCTCCTCAGTGACACGCGCGGAGCTTAGGCGCTCGAAACAATTCACCAACGAGCGGCTGAAACTCGTAAGCCCGTATCCATGCGCCAGAATGGTTTCGCGCTCTACGGCGTTCAGTGTCTGGCGGACTTCAGCAGGCGAGTACTCGTGATGGTTGAGAAAGCCGATGAAAGCGGCAATGGCGCGCTCAAAGTAGATGTTATTTTCCCAAAGTGTGTCGTCGGCGTCGACGAGGAGGGTTTGGCCGGCAGGGAAGCGGGGCATGGGTTCGATGGTAATGGCTGATGGGCGATTGCTTCCAGATAGCTGCGGCCGTTGCGTTGTGGGTTAAGCCCCGAGCTCGGCCCGGATCGCGGCGGCGATTGCCTCTGCATGGCGGCGCATGGCCTCATCGCTTTCAGCTTCGATCATTACGCGGGCCAACGGCTCGGTGCCGCTGTAACGGATGACGACGCGGCCCGAATCACGAAGGTCTTCTTCGGCAGCGAGAATGGCTTGCGTGACCGAAGGAATGGAATGGAGCGGCTTCTTTTCGCGGACCTTCACGTTGATAATGACCTGCGGAAACACTTTGAGGTCGGCCGTGAGCTCGTCAATGGATTTGCCGGTGCGGGCGATGAGGTCGAGCACGACGAGAGCGGTGAGCAGGCCGTCGCCGGTGGTGGCAAGATGGGGAAAGAGGATGTGGCCGGATTGCTCGCCACCGAGGGCAGCATCTTGTTTCTGCATCTCTTCAAGGACGTAGCGGTCGCCGACGGGGGCGCGGTCCATGCGGATACCGCTGCGCTTGAGCGCCGCTTCAAGGCCCATGTTCGACATTGTGGTGGCGACGACCAGATCTCCGGTCAACATGCCACGAGCTTTCAAGTCGCGAGCGGCCATCAGCAGGATCGCATCGCCGTTAATGACGTTGCCATGCGCACCGGCCAGCATGCAGCGGTCGGCATCGCCGTCAAATGTTAGTCCAATAGCCGCGCCTCGCGTCTGCACTTCCTTTGCCACGCATTCGGGATGGAGTGCTCCGCAGTTGGCGTTGATGTTGCGGCCGCTGGGTTCAACGTTAAGCAGCGTGATTGCAGCGGTGCCACCGGAATTGAGGCGGCGGAAGAGCTCGGGCGCGATTGCGGCGGCTGCGCCATTGGCGCAATCGGCAACGATTTCCAGTTTTGCGAGCGAGAGTCCAGGAACAGAATCGATGAGGAATTGGATGTAGTCAGCCTGCAAAGCGGGGTTGTCTTCAACTGGCGCGAAGCAGCGAGGATCGGAGATCTGCACCTGCGAGGCGTGATAAAAGATCTCTTCTTCCATGGCCAGCTCGATTGCGTCAGCAAGTTTGTAGCCATCCGCGCCAAAGAGCTTGATGCCGTTATCCTGCCAGGGATTGTGCGAGGCGGAGATGACGACGCCGGCGTTGAAGCCGTGCGTGCAGGCAAGAAACGCAACCGCGGGAGTGGTGACGATGCCTGCGCTCTCGACCTGCGCGCCTGCCTGACGCAGGCCTTCGGCGAGCGTGGCAGCGATCCATGGGCCCGACTCGCGCGTGTCGCGGCCGAGAAGGATTCTGGGCCGTGCAGTCGTCTTTCGCAGCGAATGTGCAAGAGCGAGGCCGACGCTGTAAATCGTGGTGGGATTGAGCGGGGCCTCGCCAGCGATAGCGCGAATGCCGTCAGTCCCGAAAAGTTTGCGTGCGGCGGTTGCGGTCATGATTTCGATTTCTTGCCTCTCTTTTTGGGGCTGGGCGGTTGGGGAGTAGTGGAATCAACGCGACTGGTGAAAGAGCCGTCAGCGAGGCGAGTGGTGACGCGATCGCCGGACGCGAGTTGGGCAGTGGAACGGATCAGTGAGCCTTCAGTGGAGAGAACGAGCGCATAGCCGCGATCGAGCACGGCCAGCGGCGAGAGCGAGTGCAGGCGCGCATCGAGGGCGCTCAGTCTCGATGCGGAGGATTGGAGCAGGCGCTCAAGCGAGCGATCGAGGCGGGCGCGAAAATCGGCAAGATGTTCGCGCGCATGGGCCAGGCTGGGGCGTGGGTCGCGATGCAGAATGGCAGCGGCCAATTCGGCGACGCGATTTTGGCGCAAGCGGATTTGTGATGTGAGAGCGGCGTCCAGACGGAGGGCCGCGTCGTCGAGCCGCTGCGCGAGTCGATGCAAGAGAGCCGATACTCGCGACTCGGCGCGGCTGATCTCCAGATGGGCAAGGCGCTGGCGGGCTTGCAGGAGTTGGTAACCGGCGGCGCGCTCAAGGCGGTGCGCCTGGGCAGCGAGATGCTCGGCGATTTTGAATTGGGCTTCAGTGATGAGTTCCGCTGCGGCGGAAGGAGTGGGAGCGCGCAAGTCGGCGGCGAAGTCTGCGATGGTGAAATCGGTTTCGTGGCCGACAGCGGAGACGACGGGCAGGCGCGACGCGGCGATGGCCCTGGCGACACGCTCGCTATTAAAAGCGGCGAGGTCTTCAAGCGAGCCTCCGCCGCGGGCGACTACGATCAGGTCGACGAGATTGCCGGCGTTGAGTTCGGCGAGCGCGGCTTCAATTTCAGACGGCGCTGCTTCGCCCTGAACCGAGGCCGGACAGAGCAGGACGTTCAATCCGGAGTGGCGGCGACTGACAATGTTGAGGAAGTCGCGGATGACGGAGCCTGTGGGCGACGTAACGATGCCCACGGTGCGGGGAAACATGGGCAGCGGCCGTTTGCGATCGGCGTCGAAGAGGCCTTCGGCTTTGAGTCGCTCTTTCAATTGTTCAAACGCAAGTTGCAATGAACCAGCGCCGACCGGCTCCATTGTCTCGGCCACAAGCTGCATCTGGCCGCGCTGCTCGTAGACGCTCAGGCGGCCGCGAACCAGGACGTGCAGCCCATCCTCGGGACGGAAACGAAGAAGCGCCGCGTTGCGGCGGAAGAAGACGATGGGAAGTTGAGCGTCGGCGTCCTTGAGGGTGAAGTAGACGTGCCCGGAAGGCGCAGGCCGGTAATTGGAGATCTCACCTTCGACCCAAACGTCGCCAAACTCCTGCTCCACCAGGTCGCGGACCTGCGCGACCAATTCATGCACGGGCCAGATGTGCCGCGACGGACGCGGGTCGTCGAACCTCAAGTCGAGTTGAGGTTCGAGGTCGAGCTGGGACGCGGATGGAGAGTGCCGAGTCACTGGTGATGAGTGTAATAGCCGAGGCATCAAGTAGTGGATGGGCGGCCCTCAACCAGCACACGCAACTCTGCTGCGATGGCAGCAAGGCGTTCGCCGGAGTCAGGGCCGGGCGAGCTTTCGCGGGAAAACGTCAGCTCCAATTCCCTGGCAAGAACTGTGCCGCGCGTCAGGCTGAAGGTGCCCAGCACACCAGCCAACTTGTGTGCGGCAGCCTGCGCGTTTTCCCGGTGCGAGGCGGTGAGCTTTCTGGCGGCAACTGCCGCAGCGGCCGCCTCAAGAACCGCGACTCGCTCCCTGATTTCGGGCAAAAAGCGGACCCACAGGCGGTCGATTGCCTGGGTGAGGGCCGCCTGCGCCTGAGCACCGGGTTGGGCGGAAGGTTTCATGACGGCGTGCAGTCAACTCCAGCCGAGAGCGCTCGAAATCTGCGTGGAAAGCGTGAGCGGGTCGAAGGGTTTGAACAGAATCGCCTCCACGCCGAGGTCTGCGAAACGGCGCTGGTCAGAGCCCTGAACCTTGGCGGTCAGCAACAGAACGGGGATTCCAGCCGTGGCCGGATTCTTGCGGAGCTCGCGAAAGGTGCTGGGGCCGTCCATGCCCGGCATCATTACGTCGAGCAGGATGGCGTCAGGCCGCTGCTCAGCAGCGCGGGCCACACCCTGCGCGCCGGAGCTAGCCACGATCACATCCCACCCCGCAATCGTTTGCAGGCTGAGCGCTGCCACTTCGCGAATATCGTCTTCATCGTCGATGATCAGGATTTTGCGGGCCAATGCCTGAGACCCTCCAGAATCATTGTCAGATGCCGGGCCGGTGTTGTCGATGGTGTTGAGTGCACCTACCGGGTTACGAATTCGGTACGGCCGGGACCTGAGACGCCACTTCTTCCAGTTGGCGCGAAGAACGGAGCATGGTTAATACCAGGGCTTCAAGCTGCTGCGGCTGAACGCGGGTTTTGGCGAGGAAATAGGTTGGTCCCAGGGTAAGTTGGCCACGCTGTTCCGATGTAAGGTCGCGGCCGGAGTAGACCACAAGCGGCAACCCGGCGAGGGTCTGGTGCTGGCGCAGCCAATCGACCACATTGAATCCGTCGCCATCGGGCAGACCAATATCGAGAACCATCAGGTGAGGCATGAAGGAGGAGCAGGCTTCAATCGTCTCCTCAAGGGAGTGGGCGGCTTGCACATCGATACTGTCGCGGGAGAATACCTCGCTGATTACGCGTGCCAGATCGCGATCGTCTTCCACAATGAGAATTCGGGCCTTGTCGCCAGTGCCGCAAAGCACACGCGCCAGCTCGGCAAGCAGTGCATCTTCTTCCAGCGGTTTTGGAACCCAACCCTCAGCGGCGGCAGAAAGCTCGCCGGATGATTGCGGATCTTCCACGCTCAGCAATACCACGGGAGTCCGCGAAGTCGCGTCCTGGCGGCGCAGCTTGGGCAGAATCTCCCAGCCGTTCATGCCGTCGAGCGAAGAATCGAGAAGGATGGCCTGGGCATCCTGACGCGCGGCGAAGAGAGTTTGCTCCACAGTGCCTGCCTGCACTACAGAATAGCCATGGCGCGCCAACTGCGCGGCGATGCGTGGCCGCGATTCCGGATTGGCGTCTGCGAGCACCACGGTGCCATGCCCAGGTTCACCTTCAAGCGCGCCGCCTAATGCCGCCATGGGCGAGGGCTGGTAGGGAAGGAAGATGCGGAAGGTCGATCCGCGAACTGGATTGCGCTCCGCCCAGATGCGCCCCGAGTGCTGCAACACGATGGTCTTGCAGATGGCCAGTCCCAAACCGGTGCCGCCCTTTTGACGTGAGTCCGACGCATCCACCTGTTGGAAACGACCGAAGATTGCTTCCAGCTTGTCCGCGGGAATTCCTCGGCCATGATCGATGACGGAGAGAATAACGCCCGTGACACCTGGGCGCAGCATGACACTTACCGGGGAGTTCGGCGGCGAAAACTTGACAGCATTTGAGAGCAGATTGGTGATGACCTGAAGCAGCCGATCCGGGTCCGCTGTAACTTCTGTCTTTGTTGCGTCGTGGATCAACTTGACACCGGCCGCGTCGGCCATGGGTTGCATGTCTTCGATGGCCTGTTTCACGATGTCGGCCAGTTGGACGGTTCGGAAGGCAAGTGGCTCGCGTCCGCTTTGAATTCGCTCGAGGTCGAGAATATCGTTGATGAGGCGCACCAGCCGGTCAGAGTTGGTGAGCGCGATGCGCAGCAGGTTGGCAGCTTTTTCGTTCACTTCACCAAGGATGCCGGAGGTGAGCAATCCCAGTGCTCCCCGGATGGAAGTGAGCGGCGTGCGCAGTTCGTGGCTGACGGTAGAGATGAATTCATCCTTGAGCCGATCAAGCGCGTAGCGCTGGCTGATGTCGCGGACGCTGAGCACGGAACCGGAAAAACGCCCCTGTCCGCGGATCGGCGTCAGAACATATTCGCAAGGGAAAGAGCTGCCATCGGCACGGAAGATGGTCTCTTCGCCGCTGGTGCTGGTGGATTGCGAGGCAGCGGTGCGCAGGAGACATTCGTCGCCGCACCTTATATCGACTGGCGCCGCACCATGAAGCAGCTCATGGATAGGCTTGCCGGTAAGGGAGTCAGCCGGCGCACCCAATAGGCGCGCGGCTGCAGGATTGGCAAAGCGAACTCTCCCCTGGCGGTCAAGGCCACAGATGCCGTCGGCTACGGAATCGAGCAGAACGTCCTGCTGATGTTTGAGTTCGGCTGCCTGTCCGCGTTCCTGCGTTCGGGCCAGCATCTGTCCGAGTGAGGAAGCCGCGGTTTCCAGGGCTGCCACTGCTTCACGATCTTCGCGCAGCTTGAAGCTGCAATAAAATTCGAGCACCGCGAGCATCTTGCTTCCGGCACGAACCGGCATCGCCCAGCCGGAGACCATCTCGTGCTCAAGTGCCGAGTGAACACGCGGGGCTGCGGGCGCCGAAGCCAGATCGGCGATCCAGACCATGCGCCCATCTTTCCAGGCGCGTTCAGGCAGGTCGTCGCCCTCTCCCAACGTCTGACCCATGCTTCCCTGGATGAGCGCCTCCGCGCGTCTGCCGGGAACGCCCCAGGCAGTTCCGAATTCGAGATGTTTCTGCTCAGCGTCCACCATCCATTGAATGGCTACGTCCCATCCCTGCGAGATGCAGAGCGCTTCAAGGATGCGCATCCCGGCAGGATCGCCCCATGCGTTTCCTCCCACGATCTGGCTTACCGCAAGTTGCAGCGCCAACCGGTTCTCACGCTGCTTCTGTTGCGTCACGTCGCGCATCAGGCAACGTACGGCCAGCGGGATGCCGGCCTTTTGGCGGCGGCTCAGGCTCAACTCCAGTTCGAGCACGCGGCCGTCGAGCGTGTGGTGCTGCAGCGGCGCCCGCTCAATGCTTTCGCCATCCAGTGCTCGCCGGAAGAGAGCTGCCGCCGCGGCGCGAGTGCTGTCGGAGAACAGGTCTTCGAAAGAACTGAGAGTCATTAGTGCCGCGAAGTCCATCCCGAAACTTCGCTTCCACGCCGGATTGGCATAAAGGAACTGCCCGGCGGGGCTCAGCGTTGCAATCATCTCAGTGGAATGCTCGAAGAGGTCGCGATACCGCTCCTGCGACTCGCGCTGCATTTGGTCGCGGTGAAGGACCGCGCTCTGGTCAACGCCCACGGCCACGATACCCGAAAGCTGGCCGGCGGCGTCGCGCATGGCTGAGATGTGAAGCGTGGCAGGGAAGACCACGCCATCTTTGCGGCAGACCTGTGTGTCGAAACTAGGCACCATACTGGGCGGCAGGGAACGCACGCAATCTACGAGTGCCGTCATTCGCCCTGCCGGCGTGGCCGGGAATACTTGATTGAGGTGGCAAAGCTTTCGCATCTCACCCAGCAACCGTTCGGTTTCGCCGGACGCCAGAAGTTCCACTTTGCCCCACAGCTCCATGAGTTCCGCACTTCGGTAGCCCAGCAGGCGCTCTGCGGCGGGATTGCTATAGATGAGGCGGCCGGCCAGGTCGATTGCGACCACTGCCGGACCGGCAGAATCGAGAAGTTCCCGCGGGGCTTCTCCAGCCGGAAGCGACACGGGCGCCGCCTCAGGACGAAGCACCAACTGGTTGATCACGAGGGCAAAAATGGCAGTGCCAAGCGCGGCTGCAAGAATCGGCAGCGATTCCCAACGGAACGAGGGCGCCAGGCGGGCGAGAGCAGCGCCAGCCCAAAGCGCCAACACGAAGCAAGGCACAATCAGCCAAAGCTGGGATATGCCACCCCGCCTGGCTGGCTTGGGCTGTGCACTCTGTCGGATTTCCGATTCCCCCGGCTGCTCGCTCATCAGGACTTTCTTCTCCCTGAACGTCTGTCTCGCTCACGAGCGGTGTGTCCGTTGACCACCAGCGTCTTCGACCCTGATCCCGTATCCCCGCGCCGGGCGTTTGGTGCCACGACGCGCCCCTCAAACCACTTTATACGCCGCACGGCGCGAAGAAGGTATGAATCCAAGTTCGCGCGATTGCAGGTAGTATATGCGTTTGATTCCAGGACTCTCCAGCCAAATCGGGGTGTCGTTGCGGCGAGTGAAGCATTTCAGTCAAGGGAAATGGGGGGCCAGCGCGATCCACTGCGCAATGTCCGCTGGTAATCCGGCTTTCCGCAGCGAGCGTGCGCGACGGAAGTCGCCGTATACTGGCTTCATGTTCCGACCAATTGAATCTCTCCGCGCGCTCCGTGTCTTCCTGCCCATAATTGCAGTAATTTGCGTCGTCCTGCCGCCTCAAACCGCTCACGCCTGGGGAAATGAAGGCCATCGCATGATTAACAGGCTGGCGGTTGCCACGCTCCCGGCAGATACCCCTGGCTTTCTCCGCTCCAAAGCTGCAGCCGAGGAGATAGAGTACCTGGGCCCGGAGCCTGACCGTTGGCGCTCGCCGGCGGAGCCGGAGTTGGTTGCGGCTCAGGCTCCCGAGCATTTCATCGACCTGGAACTGGCCGACGCGCTGGGTCCCCTGCCGCACAAGCGATTCGACTTTGAGGCGAAGGTCTTCGCCGCGGGCGAACGGCCCGAAAAGATCGGCCTGCAACCGTGGCAGACCGACGAGGTGTGGGAGCGGTTGAAGGCGGCCATGCGGCAATACCGGACAATGTCGGCTGCCGGGGAATCTACCAAACCGGTCGAGGCGGCGATCATTTTTTACGCCGGCTGGCTGGGGCATTATGTCGGCGATGGCTCGCAACCGCTGCACGTCACGGTAAAGTACAACGGCTGGGTGGGTCCGAATCCCAACGGCTACACCACCGAACATCAAATTCACTACCAATTCGAGGGCCCATTCGTGGCTGCCAACATCCACGCGCCCGAGGTTGAGGCGAAAATGACGCCGGTGAAGGCGATCGATGGCGACATGTTTGACGCTTATGTCGCCTATCTGCGCCACACAGCCACTTACGTCGAGAAGGTCTACCAGTTGGACAAAGAGGGTGGTTTCGCCGGCGCGGGTACGCCCGAGTCGCGCGAGTTTACCGCCGAACGGCTCGCCGCCGGGGCCAGCATGCTGCGCGACATGATCTATTCGGCGTGGCTCGACAGCGCGCAACCGGTGCCCGATCCGTACGCGGGGAAGTAGCTGAGGCAGGAGAACGAGAAGGGAATCTGGCTCAGTCGCCGGCTTCCGCGGCGTTAAGGGCGGGAATTCGGCGGAGCATCAGGTTGAGGGTCACAGTCATCAGGATGACAGCCGGAACGGCAGCCAGCAGCCAGGCCAGCAGTGCCTGACCCGCCAGCCCGCCCGCATGAGTTGCAAGGCTGAGAACGGGAAGGTGGAGCATGGTGCGCGCTGCAGGCGTATGCGAAGGATGCGCGGAGGTGAGCCAACCGCCGAGGCGCATAAACGGGATGATGAGGGCTAACTGGAGCGGCATGGCTACATAGTTTGCCGCCTGGATGGCTGGAAAATTGAGCCGGAGCGCGAGGGCCAGGGCAGCACAGAGAACGGTGGGAATGCCCACCACCGGAATGCATCCGATGGCAAACCCGAGCGCGAGGGTCAGCGCAAGACGGCGCGGCGAGATTCCCTGGCTAAGCCAAAGGATGGCGTTGCGCTTGGCTGCTGCCGAAATTCTGCGCACTGTCCCCTCCTGTTGGAGTTGCACCGTTCCCTCAAACTTATCGACACTTATGATGCCGTTTTGTTTTCCTCAGATGAAACTTTAGTAAGCGAACCAAATTGGTAATGAGAATTCTACGCGGACCAACTTGGGCTGCGGCAATCCCTCTTCCGGGGCAGCCCCGAAGCCAGGCGGCCGATTCGCGAAAAGGCGAGGCCGCGACCGGGGTTCAACATCGTCCGGTCTGCGGTACACTTGGACCCGATGAGGGTGTTTGGGATCGATTGCGGCACCGAGGTCACGGGATTCGGCATTGTCGATTCAGACGACGGCGCGCGTGAGCCGCAGCTTAAATGTCAGGCGATGGGGGCGATTCGGCTGGCGAAGTCGAAAACGTTGCCGGTGCGGCTGGATCAGGTTTTCAGAGAGTTGACGGCTGAACTTGAGCGCTGGCGGCCCGATGCGGTGGCGATCGAGGAGGTCTTCTATTCAGTGAACGCCAAGTCGGCCCTGAAGCTGGGTCAGGTGCGGGGTGTGGCGCTTTTGGCGGCGGCACATCAAGGGATCCAGGTGGCCGAGTATGCGCCGCTGAAGATCAAATCGAGTGTGGTTGGTTACGGCCTGGCGAAGAAGGAGCAGGTGCAGTTTATGGTGGCGCGGCTGTTGGGTTTGGCTGAGTTGCCGCAGCCATCTGACGCGGCCGACGCCCTGGCGATCGCCATCTGCCACATCCACACAGCGCAGACGCTTTTGATGCAGGGGATGGGGCAATGAAGGCGGCGTGGTTGGTTTTGGCCGCAATCGCGCTGGCGGCACACGGTCAAACCGCCTCGGTTTCTGATCCCGTGATCCAAATCGATTATTCCAACCCTGGATTGTCCCCGCCCGAGTGGACGATGACGCTTCATGCTGACGGCAGCGGCCATTTTCGCTCGCAGACGGGCAAAGCGCCGGCCAGTGGGCTGAAGCAGATCGAAGTTCCCAGCATGGACCGGGATATTGAAGTGAGTGCGGAGTTTGCGGGCCGTGTTTTTGACGTTGCGCAACGGCATCATTGGTTTAACGATGCGTGTGAGAGCCACCTCAAGGTCGCTTTCCAGGGATGGAAGACGCTGACCTATACCGGGCCGCGGCAGCATGGCGCCTGTACCTTCAACTATTCCAAGGACAAGGATATTCAGACCCTGGGCGACTCGATGCAGGCGGTGGCCGAGACGATTCTTGAAGGCGCGCGCCTGCAGCTGCTGCTGCAGCACGACCCGCTCGGCCTGGACCAGGAGATGGATTATTTGACCGAAGCGGTCCATGATGGCCGGGCGCAACAAGTGTGCGTGATTCGGAGTATCCTTGAGCGGTTGGCGCAGGACGATGGAGTTCTGGATCGGGTGAGAAAGCGGGCCAGGGAATTGCTGGCTCATGACGCTAGTTGACCGATTATTGGAGCGACTTTTGGTTGCCGGATGTGTCCAATTGTTGTTGGGCTCCCGATGTGAGGGGATGGGTCGCCGCAGGGCGATGGAAAGGCGGGGCGCCATGAATCCAATGGAGAATCGCAGATGGTTTGCAGGGCTGGCAACTCTGGCCCTGGGAGCGTTGTGTCTGGGTCCGGCGCTGCGCGCGCAGGATGTGGACCAGACATCGGGACAGCCGGCGCGAGCGGTGAGGCTGAGTTATGTGGATGGCCAGGTGAAGCTCTCGCAGGGCGGCCAGGTGCTTGCGGACAAGGCGGTAGCGAATACGCCACTTTTTGAGGGTACGCAGTTAACAACGTCCGACAGCGGGAAGGCCGAAATCCAGTTCGAAGACGGCAGCGTGGCCAGGATATCGCCCGATAGCTCGCTAACGCTGAAAGTTCTGCGCGGGGCCGGCACCTCGGGTGACGCCGAACTTTTGGTCAATGGCGGACTGGCGTACTTCGAAATCCAGGGTGGAGAACAAGGCGGCCAGATCAGCGTGCAGTTTGGGAATAGCGAGGTGACTGCCAGCGGATTCACGGTCCTCCGGGTTGACATGGACAATCCACCCGGACAGCTTGCGGTGTTTTCAGGGAATGCGCATGTGCAGGGAAGTAACGGCGCGCTTTCTGTTGACCTGCATGGCGGCGAAAGCATGACGCTGAATGGCGCCAACCCAGGCAACTACAACCTGGCAGAGTCGATCGATCCGAATTCGTGGGATACATGGAACTCTGACCGCGACCAGGCGTTGACGACCGAGGCGGCAAATCAGACCTCAGCTCCGGCCAGCATGGGCCAGAGCCAAAACCCCGCATGGAGCGACCTTGACGCGAACGGAAATTGGTACCAGGTTCCGGGGCAGGGCTATGTCTGGTCTCCCTATGATGCGTCGAACGCCGGTTTTGACCCGTACGGAAATGGGAATTGGATGTATACACCCGGATACGGATATATCTGGGCGTCCGGATATCCGTGGGGCTATCTCCCGTTCCAGTGCGGAGCTTGGAATTTCTACAACGGCTTTGGCTGGGGCTGGGCGCCGGGAATGGGCGGATGCACGCCATGGTGGGGGATGGGCTTCTACGGCGGCCCCAACATTGGATATGCGCCTCCCAGCTATCGAGTCATCCCGCGTCCAATCCTGCCGCGCCGGCCTATAAATGGCAGGCCTGTTGCGATGGTTGCGGTGAATCGGAGGCCGGAGGCTCTGAATTCAGGACTACCGGCGCGCGACAAGAACAGAACGGTCATGATCGCAGGGAAATCCGTGCTGCCGCTTGGCACTATACCTTCGCGATCCGGTTTCCAGCACAGCAGCACATCGTATGCGGGGGTTAGGACGTCGGTCGGCCAGGCGTTCAGCCCGAGGCCGGGCTATAGCCGCCCCGTAGAAGCAGCGCCAGTTCGAAACTCAAGCGCGAATCGCTCCTACACCGGAAATCCAGGTGGATTCTCTTCCGAACACAACAACTCCAATCGCTCTCCAGGCGGAAGCTATTCAGGAGGCGGTCAGCCGAATCACCCATCTGGAGGCGGCTATTCGGGTGGCGGGGGCAACTCGCGCCCAAGTAATGGCGGCGGTGGAGGCTACTCCGGCGGCGGAGGTGGTCACCCAAGCGGTGGTGGAGGTGGTGGCTATTCGGGTGGTGGTGGTGGCGGTGGTGGTTCGCATCCGAGCGGTGGCGGCGGAGGCGGTGGTGGCAACAGCGGCGGCCACCACTAAGACGCGGTTCAATTCCACCAGTTTCGAGAGCCTGGAATATGCTTCGCCAAGAGTGCGAAAGCTCATTCCGGGCTCTTTTCGTTTTCGACCCTAAGCGAACTCGACGCGATACGCCGCGCCTGCGCGCAGAGCAAATTCCGCGGTTTGTGCATCCACCGGCCGGAAGGTCACTTCTTTGGCTCCCTGGGTGATGCGCTTGATGCGCTGCCCTGAGGGCGCGGCCAGCGAAATGGCTCCGTCAAGAGCTGGGCGAAGTGTAGCGACGGTGGCTTTGCCATTGCGCCATGCGCAGTCCACTTCAACGCCACCGCGCGCGCGCAAGCCGCGGAAGTTGCCCGCTGGCCAGGCTGAGGGCAGCGCCGGCAGAAGGCGCACCACACCGCCGTGGCTCTGCAGCAGCATCTCGATCAACCCCGCGGTGCCGCCAAGATTGCCATCGATTTGAAACGGTGAGTTGGCCTTCATTCCGCAGATGTCGAAAAGATTAGGCCGAGTTTCAGTCCGGAGCAGCGCGAGCACGCTCTGATAAGCAGCCTCGCCATCCTCAAGGCGCGCCCAGCAGTTGACGATCCAGGCGCGGCTCCAGCCGGTGCTGCCGCCACCGTGGGAAAGGCGGCGCTCGAGTGAGGCGCGCGCAGCCTTGGCGAGTTCCGGTGTTTCACGCAGTGTGATCTGGTGGTCGGGGTACAACGCAAAAAGATGCGAGATGTGACGATGGCCAGGCTCGGTCTCATCGTAATCTTCGTTCCACTCCTGCAGCGTGCCGGTCTTGCTGCTGACCTTAAAGGGCGGCAGGCGTTTGGATGCAGCCTCGACTTGCGCGCGAAGCGTTTCATCGACGCCGAGGATCTTGCTCGAACGCGCAACGCGATCGAAGACGGCGCGGATAATCTCGGAGTCCATGGCGGGCGACATGCAAAGGCTGGCCCTGGTGCCGTCGGGGAGCAGGTATTTGTTCTCGGGGGACTGGCTCGGGCCGCTGAGAAGCGTTCCGTCCGGCTCCGGAACGAGATAGTCAAGGAAAAACTCTGCAATCTCTTTGAGGCGCGGATAAGCGCGATCGCGCAGAAAGGCCGTGTCAAGGCTGTAGGCGTAGTGCGAGAAAAGGTGCAGCGAGATCCACGCCGCGCCCATGGGCCAGATGCCTGCCTGCACATGATCGACAGGAATGGAGTCGCCCCAGATGTCGGTATTGTGATTGATGAGAAATCCGCGGGCGTTGAAATACTTGCGCGCGGTTTCGGTGCCAAAGGAGCGGGTGGAGTCGAGCAGGTCGAAGAGCTGGAAGTGCAGGTCAGCGAGATTGGCCGATTCAGCCATCCAGTAATTCATCTCGGCGTTGATGTTGACGGTGTACTTCGAGCCCCAGGGCGGATCGAGGCTTTCATTCCAAATGCCCTGCAGATTGGCGGGCAGCGTGCCGGGGCGGCTGCTGCTGATGAGCATGTAGCGGCCGTATTGAAAATAATTGCAAATCAGTCCCGCATCTTCGCCGCCGTTTTTCACGCGCATCATGCGTTTGTCGGTCGCAAGATCGCGCAGCGGGTCGGGGCGGTCCGATTGGTCAACATTGCCCAAGCGCAGATTGGCGCGGCCCGCGTAGCGGTGGTAGTCGGCCACATGCTCGCTGCGCAGTTTCTTGTAAGAAAGTGCCGCCGCTGAGCGAAGGTTGCGAGCGCAGGCTGTTGCCATTCCTGCCACATCATGCTCGCGGAATTCCGTGCAAGCCGTGAAGAGCAGCGTGACGGCGCGAGCGTTTTCAATGCGCAGTGAATTGCTCGCAGCGCGGACGTTACCGCCTTCCGGGATCGCTTTGACTTCAGCTCGGAAGGCGATGCCGACCTGGCGCTCCTCGGTTGTGGGATCGGTGGTGGGCTTGACCGGGCGCGCCGCACCGGTCATGACAAGACGATCGCTGCCGGGTGCGGTTGTTTCACTATGCGCGGGCCGGTCGAGCCGGACGGTAAGCGCGATGGGGCGATTGCATTCGAGCCGAACGGCAATGACGTTGTGCGGCGCGGAGCTGAAGACTTCGCGCGTCCATCGTGCGCCACCGGCGGTGAAACTGGTCGTTGCCACGGCCTCGTCAAGGTCCAATCCGAGGCGGTAGTCCCCGACCGTATCGGGTACGTTGTCGAAATCGAGCCAGAGGTCACCGAGCGTCTGGTAGCAGGGAAGGCGCACCGGAATGCCCATCATGACTTCAGCGGCAAGGGCTTCAGCTTCGTGGACCTTTCCCGCCATCAGCAGGCTGCGAACCTCGGGCGTGCGATTCGCCTGGGGATTGTTACGATCGCGGCGCTCGCCGATCCATACTGTCTCCTCGTTGAGCTGCAGGCGCTCTTTCGCGGTGTTGCCAAAGACCATGGCGCCAAGGCGTCCGTTACCGACGGGCAGCGCATCGGGCCAGGTGGCCGCGGGCTGGTCGTAGAAGATAACATGTTCGCTGGCTTCGGCGGGGATTTCAGCGGCCAGTGCGGGCAGCGAGCCACGCCGCGCCAGCAGTGCGCTTGCAATGGATGCATCGCGCAGGAATTGACGCCTGCTCCAACCACGATTTTTCTTTGCCATGAACTTTCCCCTCTATGTCTCAATGAGGATCGCGCTGTATGCCGCGATTTGAAGTTTGCCGCGATGCAGTGAGTGCGCCTGGCCTTCAGTGAGCGCAATGCCATGTTTGGCATCGATCGCGGGCCCAGTGAAATGCCACTCGCGTCGCGCGTGTTGGATCGGGGTTTGAATCGCTGCCGATTGGCGCGTCTTGTTGATGGCGAGCAGGAGAAATTTTCCTGCCTTGCGAGCCGCGTAGATGCGGATCCGGTTGTTGGAACATGCAAGTGAAGAGGGAACCACCGCGGCGCCGAGGAAGGACCTGGTTAGCTGGATGCCAAAATACTCAGGCCGACGCACAAAGCCGGTGGCGAGGCTGCCCGCGATCGGGGTGTAATAGCCGTCACCACCGCCGTGAAGATTCACACCTGCGCAGCCACCGAAAGCAAATTCGAGCATCATATCGGCCACCCAGAGTGCGCTGGCGAGCGTATCGCTCACGCCGGGTTGGCCACCGTTCCAGCAGGAGTTTCCCTCGCTCATGCGATAAGGCACGCCGGCACTGCGTCCTGCGGACATGGCAATTTGGAGGTCGCGCTCGAGCTTAGGGTCGGGAGAGAGAAGCTTGTCGATGGTGATGCCGGGCGCGCCTGCCGGGCCCATGGCGTAGTAGTGCGAGGTGAGCATCACGACGTCGGGCGCACTCTTTTTCACGTCCTCGGCAAAGCCGGTCACATAGGCCATCTTGTTTGAAACATCCGGGCCTGCGAATTTGGCATTGGGAACGCGCGCAACGATGGCGGCGTGTGCTGCAGACCACTCCTTCCAGTAGTCGGGGTAGGACCAGGTCGATGGGCGGTAGCGATTGCGCCATGCATCGGGCTCGTTGCCAAGTTGAAACGCAATAAGCCGCGAGCCGAGGATCTTCTGTACGTAGAAGGCCTCCTCAGCGGCGCGCGGAATCGGACCGCGGCCGAGGTTCAGGCCGTAAAGGCAGCGCCAGTTGCAAGCGTCGAGAAACGCGCGAAGGTTGCGCAGACTTTTCGGCGTGATTGGCGTATCGGATTTGACGTTCTTGCTGGTGTCCGGGCCAACGGTATCGAGCGGAGGCGAGCTCAATGATTCTTCCGTGGTGAAAGCAGTGAACTCGCTGGTGCCCCCGCCGAGACGCAGCACGCCGTCATCCGTGAGTTCGCGAAAAAGCGTGATGAGCGCAGTGTTTTGCGCCGAGAAGAAGGCGGGATTGGCGAGCTGTGCGGATTCGTAGCTGAGGCCGATGAAATCCGAAGGGATTGTGAACGGCGAAGGCGCGGATTCAGCGATGCTGAGCGTGCCGGCGATGGGCTGCCCGCTGTCTTGCGAAAGCACAAGCCGCGGCGCAACAGAGGAGATGGCCGCTGTGGCGCCAGCGTCAAGCAGAAATCTGCGGCGGTTCATTGGATGTCTACCTCAATCGAGACTGGCTTGCCTGAAGTGAAAGCGACCTCGGGGCCGATTGCGGCTGCACGGCCATCGATCCGGATTGAGCTGACCGCGTTCGCGTCCATGGGAAGATGAAGAACAAAATCACGCGTAGAACCTTGTGGATCGACGCTGATCCGCCAAAGTTTCGCGCTGGCGTGTTCGACCTTCAGGCTTACTTCGCCGCCCGTGGTGACGGGCGCATTGTCGAGCGTCAGTGTTTTGCCGGCAGGCACCCAGCTTGCGAGCAGGCCTGGGAGAAGATGCAGTTTGCCCTCGCGCTCGTTGAGCAGCACGTCGCGCAACAGCAACACAAGATTGGCATTGGCCCAGGCTTCCGGCATGTCGCCAGTGCCTTCCATGTTGGCGCGCTTTGAGTGCGGCGTATCGCATGCGCGGGGTGCGTCGACGTCAACGAGAATCTCTTCCTTCCAAACATTGGTGGTGTAGCTGTGGTTGAGCGCGGCGGCGAGCATATCCGCGGCCTTCTGTTTTTCTCCGCGCAGCACGTAGGTCTCGGCCATGTTCATTGACTCACCCGCCCACACCCCCGCGTATCCCGCCCATGCCACGTTGGTCGGCAGGCCCTGTTTCTCTTCGTGCTCCATCCGTGTGATGAGGCCGGAGACGAGCGGATCGTCGGGTGCGTACAGGCCAGAGGGATAGACAGCAAGAAACGTCTGCGAGTATGCACCCTGGGGATAAGTGGGCATGGCGGGAAGATAGGTCGGCGCGACGGTTTCAAGCGTGACGGCGCGGCGCACGTCGTTGCGGATCGCGGCAGTGTAGTCCGAATATTCGCGATCGAGCCAGGCTGCATCAATGGGATGACCGAGAACGGTTGCGGCTTCGCTCGTGACCTTCACTGCGTAGTCAGCGAGGAAGTTGTGCGAAAAGGAGTGGCCCTCGGGCAGACCGGAATCGCCATAGCTCCACGGAAGCAGACCGTACCAGTACGTCTTTTCGCCGGGCTGAAGCGGAGGGTTGGGCTCGGGTCGGCAGTGCGATGGGATCATGCGATGGATCGGCCGTGCGCCAAGCGGTATGCCATCGACGCCCTCAAGCGTGGATTCTTCGCGGTGGTCGCGAATCCACTCGGAGGCTCTGAGCAAGTATGGGTACGCGTGCGCGAGCCATGGCTTATCGCGCGAGAAGAGATAGTAGTCCCAAACCGCTGCAGCGTTGCCGCCCGAGTTGTCCCATGCAGGCCAGCCGCTGGTGGGAGGGAAGTCCCATTCGCCGTCGTCGTTGATTTCGTGGAAGGCGTGCTCCACGCTTTCCCGCGCGGGCTGCATGAACCCCGCCACTTCCATGGCGCGCGCCTGAAAATACTCGCCGCGGCCCCAGTATTGCCGGTAGACTGCGGGGCCGTCGAGCGCCCACAGATCGCCACGCGCATCATATTCGGTGAGGATGAGCACGTAGGCAATGGAGGAGTAGTAAAAGTCGGTGAGCTCTTTTTGAGGGAACTCGATTTTTGTTCCGCGCGCCCACAGGCCATCCCAATCCGCGACGGCTTTATTGAGCAGCGCTTCGCCGGATTCTCGGGATAATTCGGCGTTGCGCGAGACGGGCCACTCGTACGGCAGCTCGATCCAGATTGTCTTCTCGCCGCGAGCCGGAATAGAGAGATGCAGCGCGAGAGTGAGGCCATTGTCTTCGGCGGCTGCAGTTGCGCCATCCGTCTCCGTTACGAGCGCAACGTCTTCGCCGGCGCCGTTTTCGAGTATGTAGCTAACCACATGTCCGGGAAGATTGCGCTCACGGCCGCTCAGCTTGAGCGACACGTCTGCCGCGGCCGCGGCGTCATTGTGGAAAGTGAGCCGCACAACGTCGAATGCTTTTGCGCCTGATGATGCAGTCGGGATCTGGCCGGGAGTCGCGTCGGGATCGACGGCGAATGCCAACTCTTCCAGCGAGAGGTCGCCCGAGTGCGCGGTGGAGACGATAAAAGGATAGCGGCCACGATAGAGCTGCTGGCTGGTGATGCTGAGCGGTTGCGTGCCGGCGAATGCCTGGATCGCGAGCTCGCCATCCATTTGGCTGCTAAATCCGATGGGCGTGTCGAGCGGCTTGCGCTTCAGGCTCCATTGCGACCATTTCAGGTTGCCCTGTTTGTCGACAATAGTTTTGTGGCTGCCCATGGGCAAGCCGATCAGGCTCTGCGCATCGGTGTTCGAGTAGCGATGGTCAATGACCACCTGAGCGGGAAGAACAACCGCGCAACCGATAAAGACCAGGCAAAGAGCTGCAGACCGCATGAATGACACAAACACCCTCAATGGTTGAGCGAAGAACTCAACGATGCAAGTTTAGTTCTTTCACTCACGAGCAAGAAAGCGTTGATCCGGCTGAACGTTCCGAAAGGCGGAAGGGTGACGGAGCTACTCCGCCTTTATGGTCGAGAATACGACGATCTCGCCGGGTTGAATCACATTGTCGGTTCTGAAGGGCGCGTCGGCATTCTCTTCTTCAAGGCCGACGCGTTCAATCTCGGTAAAGGCGTGCGACTCACCCTGAATAGCGAGCCGGCGCGCGACTGTCGAGCGGTTGACCACGACCAGCGTCTCGTTCTGGCCGCCGGCGAATGCAGTGGCCAGCAGGTCGGGATCGCCGGTCTCGACGCCAACACGGTGCATACCTTTCAGGATGTGCCGGCTGTAGGCGCCGAGCACGCGCAACTGGTAGCTGGTGGGCACGGGGATCCATCCGCGGGTGCGGTCGGGCGCGAGCAGGGAGCGCGAGCCGGCAAAGGTAGGCTGCTCCACGTCGAGCAGCGTCCAGCAATACATCAGGGCCACGGCATCCAGTTCGGTCAGGTTCTTGTGGTAGAGCTGGGCCACGGCGAAGGCGATGCGGTACGAAGGCTCCTGGTAGTGGGGATCGTTGACGCAGATCTCCGTGGCGAGGAAGGGCTTGCCATCGGCGGCCTCGTGCATGGCCTTCATGCGCGCGTCGTAGAGATCGGGGTTGGCCATGAACTCCTGGAAGTCGTACTCATGCACGGCGGAGTAGTCGACGGCGGCCCACGCTGCGGGATCCTTGCGCCACGCGCGGGCGCGGTCGATGCCGAGGAACATGTAGCTGGCGTCGGCCATGTGGATCTTGGTCCCGGTGAATCCGGCCTTGTCGAGGGCGCGCCGCACGGCGATGGCCATGGCGTCAAAGACCTCGGGTGGCTGATCGACCTCGTTCTCCAGGCCGACGATTGCCGGCGCGGAACCGGTGGCGGCGAGCGCCTTCTGGCAGTAGGCGACGACGATGCGGGCGTACTCATCGGGATTCGCCACCTGCTTGATGGGCTTGTTCCAGGTGTCGGTGGAGCTCGGGCCGGTGTTGGGAACTGTTGCCCATGAGGGAAGAGCCCAGAGCTCGTAGATGACGCTACCGCCGAGAGCCAGGATGTGACGGCTGTAGTCGAAGCTAGAGACCTCACTGTTGGGGAAGTTGTCGCCGTAGTAATGCGGCGTGGCGTCGCTCAGGTCCGTGAGGTTGCTCATGTCGGGCTTGAGCTCGGTTCCCATTGGATACTCGCGGAAGAGCAGGAGGTTGTAGCTCTTGATGATCTGCCAGTACTCGCGCTTGCCTTCGTCGCTCAGCTCGGCGTAGGCAGGAATACTCGGACTTCCACCGAAGCCGAGCATGGTCTGATGCACTTCCGCGGGATTGATGACGATGGTGGAGTTCTTCAGGCTGGGCTTGAGCAGGGAGCCTTCAACCACTTCGTGTGCAGTCCGCGAGGCAGCGAGCATGAGCTGATGGCGCGTCACGTCGAACAGCAGCGGCGCTTCAATGATCTGCTGGCCGTTGACGAGCACGCGGGCGGCGAGGTGCGCATCGGCAATGACTGTGACGGTGCGCGCTTCGCCGGTGTATTGGCGCTCGCTAGTGAAGACGGTTTTCTCTGGATAGTTGCCCTGACCTTCGTAGAGGGCCATTGAGTCGTAGTAGCGCTCGACGATGCGAACCTTGCTTGATGTGAGCTCGACGGTGAAGCCTGCGCGCGGGCCGGTAAAGATCCAGCGGAGCGTGGCGCGCTCGGGAATGTCCGTGGAAATGGTGAGGGTGCGCTCAAAGAGGGCGGGCAAATTTTCGTGAAAGTATTTGCGCGCGATTTCGTCGGGGTGGCTCCAGCCGGGGCCACGGGGGCCATCGGAGACGAAGCGAAATGTGTCGGCGGCCGGCGTTGTGGGGGTGGACGGGGGCGGGAGCTGGACGGCCTGTTGAGCGGAGGCGGCTGCGGCAAGGAGGAGAGCGGCGAATAACCCATTCCAACGCATGATCGAGCGCATGGCCTCGATTATCCGCGTCGGCGGGCTGAGGGTGTCAAGCACGGCCAGCCGGAGGTGACAAACCGGCTTCCATCTGCCGATTTCGCCGCGAATCTGCGCCAGCAGGTGAGTACTCTAATGGATATGAACGCTCAGGCAGATCAACGGCTGCGGATTGCGGCCATCGGGTTTCTGAATCCCGCGCCGCTGATGTGGGATTTTGAGCATCCGCCGCTTTGCGATGCACTGGCGAAACGCTATCGCATTGACCGCATGTCTCCCGCAGAGTGTGCGGCACGGCTGGCGGATGGACGGGCAGACATCGGCCTGATTCCCATTGCTGCGCTGGCTACCACGCCAGGGCTGCGCATTTTGCCGGGCTGCACCATCGCATCCAAGACGCGTGTGCGCTCGCTCCTGCTGGTGCACCGGGCAAAGCAGGCGTTGACGGAGGTGCGGTCGGTGGCCGCGGATACGGCCAGCCGCACTACGCTCGCCTACGCGCGGATCATGTTTCACAAGTGGGGCAATCCGCAGGTTCCTTTTGTGCCGCTGGCGGCAGATCTCGACATGATGCTGGAACGGGCAGACGCAGCCATCCTGATTGGCGACCCTGCGCTGCTGGCGCTGGAAGAACGCTCGAACCGCTTTGAGCGCACCGGCGAGGAGCTTGTGTATCTCGACCTGGCCCGCGAGTGGCGCACGCTGACGGGGCTGACGTTCGTCTCGGCCGTCTGGGCGGCTGCATGCAGCAGCCCTTTGGATGAGCGGGTTACCGAGGACTTTGTTCGCTCGCGCGATCACGGGCTTGAGAATATCGACGCGCTGGTGGCCGAGTGGGCCAAGCGGTTCCCCATCTCGGAGGAGACGATCCGCAGCTACCTGACCACCAACATCCACTACGTGCTTGACGAAGAGTGCGTGGAAGGGATGGAGGGTTTCTTCCGGATGGCGGCCGAGTGCGGCGTTCTGCCGCGGCACACGGTGGCGGTGGAAGAGCTGGCGGCCCACCAGGGCTGATTCCCACAGGCGTTTACTCTTCGATACCCCTACCCCCGTACCCCCGGGGTTTTGGTGGTTAAGCGGTTTTGTTTCAGCAGTTTGCACTTCTAAGCCCATATCCTAGTCGTGTGAAAACAAACGAGTTATACCGTAAAATATGGTGCACAAAGGAGTTAGAGGCGAGCATTGCACCAATTTGTGTGCAATCCCGAGAGAATTGCTGCGGGCGGAGCCAGAGACGGTCTGCGCACCGCTCGCCTTCGTATCGCAAACATGCGACCTGGAACCAATATAGCGATTTGGCGGAATTAACCTGCAAATGGAAGTCGCATGGATGGAGTGAGTTGAGAGAAAAAGGGGTTGACGAAGGCGATACCGTGCCCAAGTGGGGCTTGAATGGGCTCCCAGATTCTGAGATTTGGCGGGTCAGTGCCGAAGTAACCCCTTGCGGTTGCTTGCGAATTATGGCTTTGTGGGAAGCAACAGTTCTACGGTTTGCCCTGCGATGACCGTCATCGAAGCCGAACGGTCGCTTTTTTGACTCCGAATCCTGACCATCTGACCTTCCGCAACGCATGAATTCAATGCAAACAGTCCGTTTGAGTCCGTTCGGGTAGATTGAGAACAGTCCGGAAGCATGACTTCTGCGTCCGCAACCGTTCTCTGCTTTTCATCAATCACTTCGCCGCGAATTGTCACAGAATGAACCTTTGCCAAACGTATCTGCGCGAAAGGGTAGTAGTCATTATTGAGTATGACGGTGGTCTGTCCTGCCAGGAACGCACTGGGGGCTTTGGCATAGATTGTCACTCTGCCGTCAGTCGGCCGGGCCTGCACTGGAATGTCAAATTCCCAGCCAGCGTCAGTGATCTTCTTTTCGCCAGCGGCCGAAGACACCTCTACGTCATTTTTCATCGGCAGGTTGTCGTCGTTCAGCACAACTACAGCAATTCGGAAGATGCCGCGCGATGCTAAATATGTCCGCGCCGCCAATGGCGCTAACCCAGTCAGGGAAAGGACCGGGACTAGGAGCCACTTCACGGGCCGATTCTTCATTTTGACTACCATCACAAGTGACGTTCCGAGAAACACAGCCATGAAAGCGGTTAGAGTAATCGGGTCCGTGATCCGACTGGCAAACTCAAGCGCCTTTTCGAGCATCTCAGTCGCCCCTCTTTTTCTTTTCGGCTTCCAGCAGGTCGTTTAGGTTTCTCTCGATTAGCAACCTACTTGGGTTCCCGGTTCCCAGTGCCTTCTCATCGATGGCCAGTGCACGGCGGTAGAGTGGCTCTGCATCCACATAGTCGCCCTTCGTCTGTAGAAGAAATCCCAGGTTGTTCAGGTCCATCGCGTAGGCGGGGTGGTCGAATCCGAGAGCCTTCTCATCGATGGTCAGCGCGCGGCGAAAAAGCGGTTCCGCATTCGCATAATCTCCTTCTGCCTGCAGAAGTCCGGCTAGGTTGCCGAGCCAGATAGCGACGGAGGGATGATTCGGTCCGAGCGCCTTCTCGTCGATGGCCAACGCGCGGCGAATGAGCTGTTCTGCGTTCGCGTAGTCGCCTTCTGCTCGCAGGAGTCCGCCCAGATTACCGAGACAGTTGGCGACGGAGGGATGGCTTGGTCCGAGCGCCTTCTCGTCGATGGCCAGCGCGCGGCGATAAAGTGGCTCCGCTCCGGCATAGTCGCCCTTGGCCTGCCGAACTAGCGCCAGATTGTTTACGACTGTGGCGACATACTGATGGTCGGGTCCGAGAACCTTCTCGCTGGCAGTTAGCGCGCGCTGTAAAAACTCTTCTGCTTCCACGAAATTGCCCATAAGGCGCAAGAGGTCTCCAAGATTATTCAAATCCATTGCAACGTCGGGATGGTCTGTTCCGAGCGTTTTCTCGTCCATGGCCAGCGATAGACGAAAAGTCTTTTCCGCATCTGGATAATCTCCCTTCGCCTTTAGAAGTGATGCCAGGCCATTCAGGTCCGAAGCGACGTAGCGATTTTCTGTTCCATATGCCTCAATGTCTATGGATTCCGCTCGAAGGTATAGCTGATTGCTTTCGGCATAGCGGCCCTCTTCTTTCAGATTTCCAGCGAGAACAGAAAGGTCTCTAGCAACATTGGGATGGTCGGGCCCAAAATCCTTTTCGTCGGTTGCTAAGGCCCGGCGAAGGAGCGGCTCCGCATCCGCGTAACGACCCTCTTCACTCAAAACCCCGGCTAGGGTAGCCAGATCTCTAGCAGTATCGGGATGGTCTGGCCCAACGTTCTTCTCGTCCGCTGCTAGCGCGCGCAGGATCAACGACTCTGCTGGCCGATAGTCGCCCGCAAAATCTAGACTCACCGCGAGGTTGTTGAGTACAAGCGTGTCGTCTGGGGTTAGCTCCAGTCGCTCCCGGTACGCATCTGCCGATTCCCTGTACTTGCCTTGCTCAAATAGGGACGACCCGAGAAAAAAAGCCGCGTTGGCGACCGCCCTTTTGTCTGCTGCGACCGCCGTTTGATCCTTTTCGAGTTTCTCTTTGCGCGCCTTCAGCGATGCCTGGAGTTGACTTGATGCATCTGCAAATCGGCGTTCGTATAGCGCCACCAGCCCCGCTTCATAAGGGTCCGCGGTCGTGGCTCCCCAAGCGCGTATCTGCCTGTCTAACTCGTCGGGGTCGAGCCCGTACATTTTGGCGACGACCTCAAGTGCTGCTTGCGGGTCCTCAGGAGTCTGCAAGTTGTTTGCCGTCTTCGGGGTGGTTTCCTTGTTGATCTTCTCCGTAAGCCGGGCGAGGACTGTTCCGTTTTCCAGCGCAGCCTTGTCGCCGCGTTCAACAACGACGATTTGGATATAGTTTTCGGGCTTTTCGGTGAACGGGGGGACTAGCGCCCGGCTGTCATAGGGAGAAAGGATGACGTAGTCCTTCCCAGCTGGAGATCGGAGTATTGAAAGAGTGATCCAATCTCCCTCCCTGGTCGCGTTCCCCAGTGCAAGCACGGCTTTGCCATCACTTCCCGACATCCCGGTGCCGCCTATTCCCTTGACCCCAATTTCAAGCCCTCCCACGGTACGGCCCTGCGCATCCTCAACCTGAACGACCAGTTTGCCCACTTCAGCAGCACATTGAATGGCACACAGAAGTGCGCCAAGAATCAGGATGCATTTGGTTATCGGTAATGTCGGATTTAGCGCCAACCCGCGCCTCGCTTGTTACGGAAAGATCTGGTGCAATCAATTTACTCTGAAATGGGCTAAGTGCAAGGAAAGGCTTGGGGGCAGGTGGCCTGGCCAAGCTTGCTGATCTGCCACCGTGATTGGGTTGAGGTAGGGTTAGCGCGGCTTTGCCGCGCACTTGATTTCTCAAAGAATGGGTGGGCGTTTGCGGCATGGCTGAAGCCAAGCCCTGATACAAGACGCCTTGCGAGGAGGGTTTTTCTGCGGCCTGCGAAGCCCCTGCTCCCTCCGACAAGAGCAACCGCGTGCTTTCTCGCTGAGGATGAGTCCGCTGCACTCTCCGTCGAGCGTCGCGCGCCTTCACAGTGCGCAAAAACGTGCAAAAACATGGCGGCTAAGAGCCTTTTATGGCGTTTTAGGCGGCTTTGGTGTGCAGGAAGCTTCAATATGGTCAATTGCAGGTGAACCAAACGCTGAATTCATAACCTTATGTGGTGTCATTCCCGTGCGTTTCGGCACCATTCCGGGTTAAGTTAGCGAAGAATCGTAACCATAGGTGTGAACGTTTCGGGGTAAATGACACCACTTAAGCGAACCTTTCACCGGCTCTGCGCACCATGAAAGCGAACATTTGCATGAAGTTGCGGCGCGATTGACTCCGCGCGAAAAAAGCCGGGCCGCAAGGGCTAAACCCCTGGTATTTCTTGCAGCTTTTCGGCATGGCTGAAGCCAAGCCCTGATACAAGACGAAGCACAACCGCGGATCTTTCGACTTCGGTCGTCTGCCTCGGCGGACGGCCTTCGCTCAAGATGACAACGCCCGAGTGGGATGGGGATGGACGTACGGGCTGAAGCCCGAACCCTCCAACTGAAGCCCGTACCCTCCGACCGAGGCGTACTTTATTTCAGTCCCTTGACGAGGTAGAGATCGGAGAGCTGGCGCGTGTATCCGTAAACATAGGATCGGCCGTCGGCGCTGATCATGACGTAGCCGAGGTCGCAGATTCCGGTTGCATCGGGCGGGTTGATCTCCTTGAAGAACTGCTTTTGACCGGTGACGATATTCAGGCGATAGATTTTTTCGGGGAGCTGTCCCCGGTGGTCGATGTACAGGAACTTCGAGTCGGCGGTCCATGCAAAATTGTCTGCGGGCAATAGACCGGGGACTGCGCGCGGCTCGCCACCATCGACTGGATACAAGCGGCCCAGTTTGTCCGCGATATTTGTGGCCGCAATCCATTTGCCATCGGGAGAGGGACGGCACCAGGTGACACCTTCGGGAGTTACGGCGCGCGGTTTGCCACCATCGATGTTTTGGACGAAGCACTGCGTCTCGTGCCCGGCAAGCCTCGCGGGGAAGACGAGCTGCTTGCCGTCGGGCATAAACAAAACAGGGTGGCCGTACTGTTGAATGCCGCCTGGGTCGATTCGCCTGGAGGTGCCTGCGCCGGTGGGCAACAACACAATCTGCGTGTAGTTGATGGTCGCGGCGACCCATTTTCCGTCGGGAGAAAATCCGCCCGCCATTCCCTCGCCCAGGGGAACCGGAGGAGTGCCGCGCAGATCTCTTACGGCGACCGTGTAGGCAGGGCCTCCCTGTTCACCTTCTTCGTCGAAGACGACTTGCTTGCCGTCGGGAGAGAGAGCGACGGGAAGCGACCAGTCGAGCCAGGACAGGTCGCGCTCGCGCGTATCTCCGGGCGCCAACGCCATGATTCCGGCGCGCTGCTCGTCGCGAGTGATGAGAAGCCGGCCGTCGGGAGCGATGTCTTCGAGGGTGACTCCGCCGGGCGCTCTGAAAGTCATGCGCAGGTTGCCCTGCAGATCCACGGCGTAGATGCGGCGTTGCAATCCGGCTTCAGCGGCTGAGAACCAAACCTCGTTGCCGCGCGGAGACCAGGCCAGGCCTTCTTCGCTCTCCCATCCCGAAGAGAGAACTCTCTTGCGCCCTGCAAGATCTACGACCGATACGACACCGCGGTCGTCCATGTCAGTGGGATGGTCAAGAAAAGCAACCTGATCGCCCTGGGGCGAGACGCGCGGGTGGCTGATCCAGCCTGTGGTTTCGTAGAGCACGTGGCCTACAGGAAATTCGAGACGCTCCCTGCCCGCGGTGTCGCGCACGATGGCGAGTGTTTTTCCGTCTGGAGCCCAATCGGCCCAGTCAACATCTTCGGCAATCTGGCGTGGCGAGCCTCCGGTGATGGGGACCTGGCCGAGGGTGCCGCGAAGGGTCATCATGAATTGCGGGTCGGCAGACTGAGCCACCGCCATTTGGCCGGCGGAAGAGACGGCGAGCAGGGCGGTCCCGGAGAGTCCCAGGCTTCGCGTGCCGGAGAAATTCAAGTCGGTTGAGAAGATTTCTACGGGCTCGCCGTCCCACGAGGCGCTGTAGATCACGTTGTGTCCATCGGGCGCGAACCTGGCGGTATACACAGTGCCGTGGCGCATCGTGAGGCGCTGGAACTCGGGCGCAAAGGGCCTGGCCGTGCGGCGCCCAACAATGACGCCCACTGCGAGGAGGATTGCCGCGGCAACAACGGCGAGTGCCGCCTGGAGCAGCCGTTTGCGGGCGTTCTTGCCTGCGGAGGGCGAGTCGGCGGCTGCGGATGAGCCGGCATGCCCGTTGCCGACATGCACGGTGGCAGGCAGCGAGCCTGTCAGCGGGGCCACAAAGCGATAGCCGCGGCGCGGAATTGTCTCAATAAACGACGGATTGTCGGCTGAATCTCCGAGAGCGGTGCGGAGTTTGGCTACGGCTACGTTCACGGCATGGTCGAAATCGCCAAAGGTGTCGTTCGGCCAGATGCGTGAGCGCAGCTCCTCGCGGGTGACCAGCGCGCCCGGGCGCTCCAGCAGAACCTGCAGCACCTTGAAGGGCTGTTCCTGGAGTTTTACGCGGTCTCCCGATTTACGAACCTCTCCGGCGTGGAGATCAGCCTCAAACGCTCCGAATCTGACCGTCCCGTTTCCGTTGGGTGGATGGGGTGCGCCGTTTTGGGGAAAGTCCGACAATCGCCCTCCGCTCTGTTGATGCCACAAACAACTCCCTGCTTTCAACTATTTTGCGGGGAGAGGTTCATCTCCAGGACATCTCCGACTTCTCTCCCGGATCGTAACCGATTGTCGATCTGCAAGCTAGCACCGGTGCATTGAGGTCCCAGTGGGTGGAACCCAACATGGCTCTCGATGAGGTGGGAGCCATGCAGGGACGATCACTCTGGTTCATTGTTGTTTTGACGAGCTTGATCCTGGCGGGTCAACGGGCGGCATGGGGACATCGGGAGCTGGCCGGGCAGGGGAAAACCAGCATCGATTTCCAACTTTATCGAGACTACCTGATCGTCGTCCAGGGATCGGTGGGCCCGCTGAAGGGGCTCAACCTTCTGCTGGACACCGGGGCGAACACGACCGTTCTTGATCCGCGACTGGCGCGAAAGCTTCACCTCGATGTCGCGCCGGCCGGCGTTGCGGTGCTGAGCGGCAGTGTAAAAGGCGGAATCGCAACGGCGCCGAGCGTACAGGTGGGCCCGATCCGGAGAGTTGACGTTCGCGTCCTCGTCAAGGACCTGGGTTTCATTCAGGATTCGCTCCCATTTCAAATCGACGGAATCGTTGGCCTGGACGTACTGGGGCAAAGCGCATTTGTGATCGACTACTCATCGCGCGAAATCCGCTTTGGACCGGCTCCGGCGATGGCGGATTCGATTCCGCTGCAATTGCAGGATGGACTGGCATTTGTTGATGCCGTGGTGAATGGCACGCGGGTTCGCCTGCTTTTGGATACGGGAGCGTCTTCGCTGGTGATCTTCGACGAATTGGCGGATCGGGGAGCGGAGCCGAAGGGCGTTAGCGCGCGACTGTCGACCAAAGCTCAGGCGACGCCCAACGCGCAGCCGACTCCCAAGAAGATCGGCGACTTCGATCGCAAGCGATCGGGGGAGATCAGCCTCAGGCTCGGCGAAGTGGAGTTCGGGCGCGAGCCGGTGTTTGTCGTCCCGAACCTGCGCGATGCAGGCCACGACTTCGACGGGGTGATCAGTCCGGCCGCACTTGGCATCACGAGGGTAGCGGTCGATGTGAACCAGAGAACGCTGGCATTCACGCGAAAACAATAAAACGCATACGACCGGTTGGACAAGGAATGTCTCGACTGCTGCAGGCGAGTCGTGCCGCGACGCAGGGAGAGCAATTCACATGGTCCGGACAGCTTTTGCGAGGTCCGGCCAGAATGAGTGCGCGCGACCGGTGCGCGAAGTCAGGCGGTTTGCCAGTGCTCCGGTGAGAGGGTGACGGTGGCGCAGCCGTAGGAGTAGTTGAACCATGCGTGCTCGGTGTTGGGCGTGGCGAAGAAGCCTTCGAGATCGAGCGCGGCTGCGACGCCGGCGATGAACGAGCGGGGGCCGTAGAAGAGGGTAAAGAAGCTGTCCCAATCGACCGTGAAGAGAAAGGAGTGGTCGGGAGCGAGGAGGGTTCCGCGCGTAGGGAACGGGACGGCGCCGCTGCGGAGGCCGGCGATGGGTAGTGCGGTGACGGGATCGGCGTGGGGGAACTCGGGGACGAAGATGAGCTCGTCGGCTCCGGAGGCCGTGAAGACCTGAAGAATATCGGACTGCAGAAGAGGCTCGAAGCGGCCTTCAGTGGGCATCCAGATGGGGTGCGATTGGAGAATGCCCTGGAGCTTGCCAAAGGCGGCGGGGTCGGCGAGGTGGTCCTGCAGAGAGCCGATGGAAGTGAGCAGCGCCTGATTGATTTGCGCGCAGGAACTGAGGCCGGTATGCGCAACAAGATCAGACCATGCGCACTTTGAGCCGTGCGCCAGAATTTCTGCGTCGGAGGGGTAGCTCTGGGTGGTGCTCCATGCGAGGGAACTGGGGACGCGGATGAACGGATGCAGAACGATGAAGACGGATTCGAAGAGGGCGTTGTAGGCGTCGACGAGCGGAATGCTGTAGGCGGGATAAGTAAATTGTTCGGATTGCACGAGGGGATGATAGCAAAGAGGAATCGGGAATTGATGTGACGCGGGTCGCAGCGGCCGGGAGACATCCGCAGATCTCTCGGCTCATCAGGTCGCATTTGTGAGCTCCAATCGCCGGCGGAATCCCGGAGTGGGCAAACGGGAACGTGCACCTTTCGGCCGGGCTGGCGAATCAAAGTCGTCAAGGGCAGGTTGCTTGTGCTCGGGCGCGAACGAGAGCCGGCAGAGGGATGCGGATGCAGGAGCGGATGAAGGAGTTGGTTAGGGAGGTGTCGCCGTGGCCCGAGGTGACGAGCCACGAGCACCGGTTCGGCGGATTGGAGTTCCGGGTAGGTGCCCGCGAGATCGGGCATGTGCACTGGTTCGGCATTGTGGATATTCCATTTACGGTTGCAATCAGGGATGCGCTGATCCGGGCCGGAAGGGCGGAGCGGCACCACTGGCTGCCCGATTCCGGCTGGACGACGGTGCGGGTGAACGAAGTGGGAAGCGCAAATGCACGCGAACTGCTGCGGCTGTCCTATCTGAGGATACTGACTAAGAGCGCGGATTCATTGATTGCGGAGCAGGCGCGGATGGAGTTGGAAGCGTGCGGGCTGGAGCGCGAGGTGCTGGAGGCGGCGGGAGTGGCGGCGGGCGGGGTGGTAGCGCGCGGATAGAGCCAGCCCAGTGAGTTTTCAACAGAATTCTGAACTCTCACTTTTGAGGCAGTTTGAAACCAGTCATGGGCGGCTCACTCGGCGCTTGCCAGCGGATGCCAAAGCATGACAACCTTTTAGCAGGCGCGCGATTTGCGCAGACCAAGGAGTGTGTCAACCCCCATGCCCATCCAAACCACTGAGAAGATCTGGCACAACGGCAACCTGATTCCGTGGGAGCAGGCCACGATCCACGTGATGAGCCACGTTGTCCACTACGGCTCGAGCGTGTTCGAGGGGATTCGCTGCTACGGACAACCGCACGGCTCGGCTGTCTTCCGGCTGCCGGAGCACATGCAGCGGCTGCTGGACTCGGCCAAGATCTATCGCATGGAGATTCCATTCACTCTGGAGGAGCTTTGCGCCGGAGTGGTGGATACTGATTGAGGCGAATGGCGTAGCGCCATGCTATATCCGGCCGATTGCGCTGCGCGGCTATGGGGAGATTGGCGTGAGCCCGAAGGGTTCGCCGATCGAGGTCTACATTGCGAATTTCCCGTGGGGCAAGTACATTGCCGGGCACGGCGGCGCGGATGTGTGCATCTCAAGCTGGAACCGGCTGGCCCCGAACACGATGCCGGCGCTGGCCAAGGCGGGCGCGAACTACATGAACTCGCAGCTGATCCGCATGGAGGCCGAGGTAAACGGCTACCAGGAGGGGATTGCGCTGGATGTGAACGGCCTGGTGAGCGAGGGATCGGGCGAGAACATCTTTGTTGTGCGCAACGGAGTGCTGTACACGCCGCCGCTGGCTAACTCGGCGCTCTCGGGGATTACGCGCGACAGCGTGCTGACGATTGCGCGGCACCTGGGAATGACGGTGACGGAGCAGGCGATTCCGCGCGAGCTCCTGTACATCGCCGACGAGGTGTTCTTTACCGGCACGGCGGCGGAGGTTTCGCCGATCCGCTCGATCGATCGCGTGGTAATTGCCGATGGAAAGCCGGGCGAGATTACGAAGAAGATCGCAGAAGAGTTCTTCGGCATTGCCAACGGGCTGAAGCCGGACCGGTTTGGATGGCTGACGCCGGTGAAGGTGGACGCGAGCGAGACGGTGACGGCGTAAAGGCAGCTTCTAGCCGCTAGCACGGAATTGAGGGCCCTTCGGCGGTTGCCGGAGGGCCTTTGCATTTGTGGGACGAACGCGGCGAGCGCACAATCAGGTCTCGGTCGCTGACCGCAGGAAATATTAACTCGACCAACGTGATTTCCCAGGTCTCAAAATCGAGACCTGGGGCACCCAGCGCCGATACAAATTGAGCGGTCAGACAGCTGATGGCGCAAGATCCGGGGCGCCCACGGGGAGCTCGGCGGGGCGGGTATCATGAACGGAGACCCGCAAAAGTTGGCGATGACGATGCTGGATCGAGTGAATTTACAAGGGAAGTGGAAAGGAAACCGCGCGTGAAGCCCGATATGAGAGTGTCGTTTGCCGGGGTGGAGCTGGTGAGTCCGGTGATTGCCGCCAGCGGCACGTTTGGCTACGGCATTGAATTCGAGGACATCGTGGCGCTGGAGCGGCTCGGCGGGTTTGTGACCAAAGGGATTTCGCTGCAGCCGATGGCGGGGCACGCGCCGACGCGCATTGTGCAGACGGCGGCGGGAATGCTGAATGCGATCGGGTTGCAGAATGTGGGCGTGGATGAGTTCATCGCAAAGAAATTGCCGCCGATGCAGCGCTATCCAAACTGCAAGGTGATCGTGAATGTCTTTGGGCACACGGCAAGCGAATATGTTGCGGTGATCGACCGGCTGAACGATGCCGAGGGGATTGCGGCGTACGAGCTGAACGTATCGTGCCCCAACGTTCATGCGGGGGGAATGGCTTTTGGCGCGGATCCATATTCGCTGGAGGAGCTGGTGGATCGGGCGAAGAAGGTAGCGATTCAACCGCTGATTGTGAAGCTTTCGCCGAATGTGACCAACGTCAGCCTGATGGCGCGAGTGTGCGCTGAAGCGGGAGCCGACGCGGTGAGCCTGGTGAACACGTTTCTGGCGATGTCAATTGATGCGGAGGCGCGGCGGCCGCGGTTGAGCAATGTGACGGGAGGCCTGTCAGGACCGGCGATCAAGCCGATTGCGCTGCGCATGGTGTATGAGGCAGCGAAGGCGGTGCGGATTCCCATCCTCGGCATGGGCGGAATCTTGACGCCGGAGGATGCGGTGGAGTTTATGCTGGCCGGGGCGACGGCGGTGCAGGTGGGCACGGCGAGCTACGCCGATCCGCGGGCGACAGAGCGCCTGGCGCGCGGGCTGGAGTCGTGGTGCAAGAGCCACGAAGTGGCGAAGGTGGCGAGTTTGACGGGAGCGATGGAGAAGCAGGGAACCTAGAGAGCAGAGATTAGAGAACAGAGAACAGAGAACAGAGGGTCCTCTCGATTGTGACGTCTCGATGCTTTCTTAGACTGCGCCGGTTTTCAATCGCTCAAAACGAAAAGTTCGACTGAAAGACGATGGTGCGGTTGCCGGGAGTGGGGCTGCCGTATTGGCCGCCGGCCAGCGATTGAGTCTTGTTGAAGAGTGGCGAGAGCAGGACTCCATTAGGCGTGCCCAGGTTGACGATATTGAACAGGTTATTGGCGCCCGCGACGAGGGTGAGGTTGTAGCGTCGTGGTGCAGCGGCATCGAGGCGAAGCGCAGGGCCGCCGCTGCTCAGGCCGCGGCCGCCCACGCCACCGCCTCCCGGTGTAAATGTCTGGCCCTCACCCTCCTTTTTAATCCTTGGGCCGATCCCGATGACTTTGCTGATGCGCAGGTGGTAGATGGCATTCGCCGGCCCCAACCCGATGCCGTAGGGAACAATCGGCTCGTTTTTCCCGGCAGGGTCGGTGTCGAGGCAGCCATATTGCGTGGTGACGACGCCCGTAGCGCCGCAGGTTCCGTAGGCGGGGCGAGCGTCAAATTGGTTGTTGCCGGTTAGATCAGTGCCGATGGTGAGGTTGTAAGGAGTGCCCGATTGCGCGGCGAGCAAAGAGGCGATGACGATGCCGTGCGGCAGGGTGTAGCTCTCAAGAAACATAACGCGATGCCGGACGCCGAAGGTGGCGCGGCCGTAGTCGAAGCCGGGGTCCTGCGCGACCGATGGGAATGAGTTGACGCCCTGAGTGTCGCTTTTAGCCTGGTTGAATGTGTAATTGCCGCTGAGGGTGAGGCGCTTGAGCCGAACACTCGCAGAGAAGATGACTTGATTCTGCCGGTAGAAGCCGCCGGACTGAAACTGGTAGTTGTAAAGCGCGGGCGCGGGGCCGGTGACGGTATAGTCGGCTGTGTCGAAGGCGGGCGCGGTCACGTTGTTGGAAAGATATTGGTGGACGCCCTGCGTGTAGAGATAGGTGATGTTGCCCATGATCTTTTTGGTGATCTGCCGGTCGACTCCGATGCCGCCCTGCATATCGAGCGCGGAGTGAAAGTGAGGATCGATGGTGTGATAGGACGGCACAGGCGAGCCGAGCGAAGTGAGGACAGACGGCGGCTCAGGAGCGTTGGGGTTGTAGAAGCCGGGATTAGCGACGACATAGCTTTTCTGGTTGATGAGATTGTCGTGGATAGCTTCGATGATGTAGGGGCTGCCGCCGGGGCCATTGAAGGATGTAGGCACAATGAAGCGGTTGAAGAACCAGCCGTAGCCGGCACGAATCACGGTTTTTGGCGGAGTCTTGCCGGGGCGCGCAGGAGTCCAGGCAAAGGCCAGGCGTGGCGCAATGTCAGCGTGATCGCTGATGTAGTTCTGGCCTTCGTAACGCAGCCCAAGACCGAGAAGAAATCTTCGATTCACGCGCCAGTCGTCCTGAACAAATGCCGACCCATCAAAGAGCAGGGCGCGCGCCACGGGATTGGTGATGACGGTGGCGGAGTACTGGGTGGGCGTTCCTGCAAGATATTCAGCGGTTGTTGAAAAGTAATAGCTGCCATTGACGCCCGAGGTGGAGTAGTTGGCATCGCGATACGAACGGGCGCGCGCACCGAAACGCAGCGTGTGCACACCCAGCGTCGCGGTGCCGTAATCCTGCAACATGAAAACGTCCTGATGATCCCGGGCATCTCCTACGCTGTTGCCGCCGGTTGTGAATGCTCCCTGGACTGTAACCGTGGGGGTAGGGAAACTGGACGTCTGGTCGTTGCCGATATGTCGCCAGAGGAAGTGCGGCTCCATGAGCAGGCGCGAATTGATGATCCAGGTGTCGGCGATCTGGAGTTCGTTGATGTTGCTGACGGAGCTGATCGCTTGCTGCGGCAGGTTAAGGGTTCCGACGCCTCCACCTGAGGTGGTGGTTCGATAAAACGAATCGCGAATACTGGCGAAGTTATTTTTCGTCACTTGGAAATCGACGCGCGGATTGAGGACGAAAAATATGTACGGGGCGGGGAAGGCTTCGGCAAGGCTCTGCGTGGTGTTTTGCGGATTGAGGGCATTGACGATGACCTGATTCTGCCGATTGAAGGTAAAGGCATTGAAGAAGTAAGAGGCAGTTTTGGAGATGGGTCCGCTGACGTTGCCCGAGTAAGAGTAGAAATCATAACTGGGCTGCTGCTGGATGAAAGGGTTGGCTGTATTCAAAGCAGAGCCTGTGCCAAAGCCGCTGATGCTGCCCTGGAATTTTTGCGAGCCGGGCTTGGTAATGATCTCGATGCGGCCGTAACCGATGCGGTCATACTCCGCCGAGAAGGGGTTTTGATTCACCCGTATTTCAAGAATTGAAGCTTTGGGCGGAATCTGCCCGCCTTCAAAACCGTCGATGTAGATTTGTCCGCCGTTAGGGCCGGCGGCTGGTCCGGCGAGCGCCTGCAATTCATTCTGCAATTCGTCGGGATCGTCGGAGAGTGCGTCGAGATCGCTGCCTTTAATGACGATGGCGCCGCCATTCTGGTCGGGGCTGATGCTGACGCCTTGATTTTCGCTTTCGACCGTGACCTGCTGTTTTTCGACTTCGATGATGAGCGGAAGGTTCAGCTCCTTTGCCTGTCCGGGGGCGAGGGAGACATTCGAGAGCGTGAGCGGCGCGAAGCCTTGCGCCGTTACAGTGACGATGTAGGAGCCGGGAGCGATGGCACGGAATGTGTACTGGCCGTCGGCGGAGGATTTGGTCTGGACGGTTTGCGCGCCATTGGCGAGAGAGATGGCCGCTCCGGGAATAACGGCGCCGCTGGGGTCCTGCACCTGGCCGTGCAGCGTGCTTGTCTGGGCCGCGGCACGCATGGGAAGAGCCAGGGCAATCAGAAGCACAAATAAAGCGGAGATGCGCAGCTTGAGAGTCATGATCTCCTGATTGGTTGGGAAAGACGGAGTTGAACCTGTGTGCTTAGACCCCAGGCCTGCGGCAAAAGAGAGCAGTTAAATCAGTTCTGCAATCAAGACGAACAAGCCGGGAAGCCGGTTAACAAACAAGTACGCACGAAAGCGCGATCGAGTTCCGTGGAATGTTCTTGAATTGTTAGACACCGGGAGTTGATCGAGTGTTCCCGAAGGTAGCCGAGGGCTCAAGCTGTTTTGCGAATTCTAGAGGCAGGGCGCTACAGCCGCTTGATGAAGGCCAACGCTTCGGCCAGTTGCGGAAAGCGCGCTTCCTCGGCTTTGAAGGCGCTGGAGTGCACACAGCGGCGAAGGCCGCGCGTGGTGACGGGGTGCTTCAAGTGCAGCATCTCGTGGTAGAGCAGATACTCGATGGCGTAGCGGGGACTGGAAGGGCGATCGAAGACGCGGCTGACGACGATGGTGTTGTGGGCGGCGTCGTAGTGGCCAAGCGAGCGCTTCGCGTTGTGCTCGCTCCATGTGAGATCGGGACGGCCGAGCAGCCCGCCGAAGTAGCGCATGTTGAGCGAGTCAAAGACCTCTTCGAGATGGAAGTAGCGGCCCTCGGGACCGAAGTAGCGCTTGCTGCCGCGCGCGTGGCGGATGAGTTCGGTTTGGCGCGTGACAGCGGCGCTCGTGGAGAAGCGCTTGTAGCGGAGGTTCTGGGCGCGGTCGATGGGCTTGCGGTAGAGCTTGGCGAGAAGAATGTGCGCGATGGCGTGAAGGACAGACTCCGGTGCGCCTTCAAGCAGATCGGAGAGGCTTACGTGGATGGCGCCCTCGCGGAGGCGGATTGTGGTATTAAGCGAAGTGAAGCGGCGAAAGCGAACATAGACGGGCGGCATGGGCGCGCGTGGACGCAGCGCGCGGTACTCCTGCTGAAAGATGGGGACAACGTCGGGGGCCACCGAAGGCAGAGTAGCAGAAGGCAGCTATTGGCTTCTAGCTCCGATACAAATGTCATCGCCCGATAAACAGTAAAGCATTGCCACAGCGCAAAAGGACGCGGGCTGCGCGTCCCGTTCTGACACTGCCTGTGCGTTACCTCCGCATGCAGCGCGGGCGGAAATCATTAGTGCAGAATCGCACCCACGATCAGCAGCGCCCCACCCACCAGCGGCAACAGCACCTTGGCGTAGCGCATCGCGATGCCCGCGTTCTCAATGCCTGCTGTATACGGCCACTTCCCGGGCTTCTTTGCTTCGCTCTCAAATTCCTTCTCCCAATTTTTACGGTTCGCGTCGGCCTTCTCGAATCTGCGTCTCATCCACTCCGCAAAGCCGAGCGAAGAAATCATGTTCAACGTCAATGCCACAAGCACGGTGATCAGCGAGGAAATCGCCCACCGGTTTTGCAGGATTCTGCCCACAGAACTGAAGACCACCCAGTTCGCGCCAATCACCGCATAGCACATCTGCACGCTTGTCGTCGTAACCTGGCCGCTCCAGTAGTTGAACGAATCCGCCAGCTCTTTCAGTGCGTCCTCTGCTGAAGCATAGATCCCCACTTTTGGCTCGGCGTCCGATGATCCGTGACCCGCCGCTTTTGGTCTGCCTTCCATCAACTTCACCTCGACTTTGTTTGGCAAGATCGCTTTTGAAGCAAGGTAACACCTGGTTCGATCTTCGCTCTAGCGGCTAAGTTTTTCGCGATGAAAAGTTAGTTCGGCCCGCCGTTAGTTTGGTTGCCGCAGGGGGCAGCCGAAAGCCCTGCCCGAGGGCTTCTTCCCAACGCGATGTCAAGCGTCCCGCACTGTCGATGCGGCCGCCAATCCTACCCTAAGTCGTTGTCTTTCTGATCCCTGACCCCTGTCCCCTGATCCCCGATTTCTTTGCAGGCAATTACCCTGCTTTGGCGCACAATATACCTGGCATCACCAAAGACAACGGATCGCAGACCACTTGCCACCTTTGGCTGTCTCTCAAACAGTGACCACTGATCACTGACGACTGTTTTTTTCGCCTAACTCCTTTGCCGTCTCAAACCTGCAGACAACTCTTTAACTGCCTGGAAGATGCAGCGATCGTAGCCGGTATACTGCAGAAAAACAACAGCTTATGCTCAGCATCCAGGACACCGGGGAAGGGGAGGTACGGGGTGGGGGTATACCAGAGCTGCGAATGCGAGCGGCTCTGTCGTGCGAATCCTGCTCTCGAAATAACTGTGGGGACATGGCGTCGCATGAGACTCGTTCCCCACAGCAGCCTCTAGAGGTTAGAGTAGGTAGTCGAAGCGGGGAAGCAGAGTCCCGTGGAGAATCATATTTGTCCGCAGGACGGGGAAGTGGAGGATCGATTCCATGGGTGCACAGAGAATTTCACGTCGAGATTTACTTGCGGGAGCAGCGCAGGCTGCGGCCGTTGCGGCGCTTCCGTTGCGCGGCCTGGCGCAGGCGCAGCAACACAGCGAGGCTAACACAGCACAGCAGCCTGACGCGGGATCTGGCCGTGCTGCATGGATGCAGAATCCGCGCTATGCCTGGGGCGTGATGACGCACTACCTGGCCGACTGGCAGACGCGCGTCAACAACCTCGAGATGACTGTGGACCAATGGAACAAGATGGTCGATGGATTTGACGTCGAGGGCATGGCGAAGCGTTTGGAATCGGTGGGCGCGGGCCATTATCAGATCAGCATCGGTCAGAACTCCGGATATTATTTGTCACCTAATGCGGTCTACGACAAATTCGTCGGCATCGAGCCAAGCAAATGCTCGCACCGCGATCTCGTCGCCGAACTCTATGAGCCCTTGCACAAGCGCGACATCAAGTTGATGGTCTACCTGCCTTCGGGTGCGCCGGGCGGTGACCGCGTAGCGCACGAGGCGCTCGAGTGGCAGAACGGCCCCTATCCGAACAAGAACTTTCAGCGCAAGTGGGAGCAGGTGATTGCCCAGTGGTCCAGGGCGTGGGGATCGAAGGTCGTCGGTTGGTGGTTCGATGGCTGCTACTTTCCCAACGCCATGTATCGCTCGACCGATCCGCCCAACTTCGCGAGCTTTGCCGCGGCGGCGCGCGCCGGCAATCCGGATTCGGCAGTAGCCTTCAATCCCGGCGTCATCTACCGCCTCATTTCGGTTTGCCCCGACGAAGACTTCACCGCCGGAGAGATCGACAAGCCCGAACTCGCAGCCGTGCGGCGTTCCGCAGACGGCCGCATCGACGGAACGCAAGTCCATATGCTGAGCTTTCTCGGCGAAAAATGGGGCATGGGTGCGCCACGCTTCACCAGCGATCAGGTAATCGGTTACACCAAGAAGATTCGTGACTTCGGTGGATCGGTCACGTGGGATGTTCCGGTCGCGCTCGATGGAACCATCGCGGATGCGTTCATCGAGCAGCTCACCGCACTTGGCAAGGCGTTTCCAAGAGCAGCTTCAGGCGCTTCGGCTCCCGCGTCAACATAGCTTTAACATTCCGGAACTGCGTTTCCGGCTTTTCCGCCACCTATCACGCATTCCAAGCCTATTTTCAACTCCCCGTAACATTTGCCCTTGAGAATGGTCTCCGTTAGAAACTTCGAAAGGGAGCTCATCGTGAAAAAATCATTGCTTGTCATCGCGTTGTGTATGTTCGCCCTGAGCGCGGCTCACGCGCAGAAGCTCACAGCTGCTGGCGCCACGTTCCCATACCCCATCTATTCGAAATGGTTCAGCGAATATAGCGCCGCGCATCCCGGCGTCGAAATCAACTATCAATCCATCGGCTCCGGCGGCGGAATCAAGCAGGTCTGTTCCGGAACTGTGGACTTCGGCGCCTCCGACATGCCCATGACCGACGAATTGCTCAAATCGTGCGGTGTCAAACTGATTCACATACCCACCGTACTCGGCGCGGTCGTCCCAATCTACAACGTTCAGGGCGTCAGTGAGCTACGCTTCAGCCCGGATGTTTTGGCCGATATCTACCTCGCCAAAATTACGAACTGGAACGATCCACGCATCGCCAAGGACAACCCCGGTGTCCACCTGCCCGACCAGAAGATCATTGTGGTCCACCGTTCTGATGGCAGCGGCACTACCTTCATCTTCAGCGATTATCTCAGCAAGGTCAGCCCGGCATGGAAGAGTGGCCCCGGTAGCGGCACTTCCATCAACTGGCCAACCGGCATTGGCGGCAAGGGCAATGAGAACGTTGCCTCGTCCGTTCGCGAGTATCCGGGCGCCATCGGCTACGTCGAACTGATCTACGCCCTGCAGAACCACATCGACTTCGGCTCCCTTCGTAATGCCGACGGCAAATGGGTCAAAGCATCGATAGATGGCGTAACCGCGGCGGCGGCAACTGCCAAGATTCCCGCCGACTATCGCGTGTCCATCACTGACGCTCCCGGCGCTGATTCCTATCCGATCTCCAGCTTCACTTACCTCCTCATTCCCGCGAATCCCGTCCACCCCGAGAACGAGAAGGTCATCAAGGACCTGCTGAGCTGGTGCATCAAGTCCGGTGAGAGCGAAGCCTCTACGCTCTCCTATGCACCGCTTCCTTCGAGCCTGCAGGAGAAGGTTCTGCAGACGATCTACTCGCTGCCATAGCCTGCCGCGAGGAGTCCGGCGCCCGCCGGGCTCCTCGCCCCTTCATGCTCTCAGGATTGTTTAGTTGGCGAGGGCTTTCCTGCGGCGCTTGTTTTCGTACATTGCGCGGTCGGCTTTCGAAAGCAGCGTATCCAGAGTTTCGCCCGCCACGGATTCCGATGTGACATGCCCGATGCTGAAGGCAAGGCCAAGCTCATGGCCGCTGATGGCTTCCCGGTCTGTGGCCAATTCCTCCATGCGCTGCGCAGCCACGAGAATTCCCGAGCGGGTAAATTCCCCTGCCACGGCAAACTCATCGCCGCCCACGCGCCCCACAACGTCGGACTCGCGAAACACAGCTTTCAGGATTTCCGCGGTTTCAATCAGACAATCTGATCCAGCCTGATGCCCCAACTGATCGTTGATTTGCTTCAGGTCATCCAGATCGATGAAGAGAACAGAAAACGGATCGCCCGATCGATGGGCCATGCGCAGTGCCTGCTCAGCCAGCAGTCTGAATCCGCGGAGATTGTAAAGGCCGGTCAGCTCGTCGCGCAACGATAATGCGTGGATCTCCGTCTCCATCCCATTGATGCGCCACGCAAGATAAAGCAACATCGCCATCGACAATACCATCGCCACTGAAGCAAGACTCGCCGTGGCGTAGTAAGGCGGCATCCGTCTCCAATTCAGGATGTGCGCTCGCAAGCCCTCTCGCACGTAGGGCAGCAGAAGAAGAAACGGCGACAGCACCCTGGCCAGGTTGCTGCCGGTTCCGCGCCCCAGCAGAACAGAGAAGATGCCGCGCCGGGCGCGACGGAAGAATGCAACCGAAGTGAGTAGAAACAGGCAGACGATGCTTTGAGCGGAGCTTCTCGCACCTGACAGGGGCCCAAAGATGTGCAGCATGTCTGTGACTTGCCCGGTCAACAGAGTCATGGCGAGCACAAATAGACCTCCCGTCAGCAAATCGGCAGCGAGGGCAGCCACACGTTTTCTCGCACCGAGAAACATCAGCACGAGCCCCAGGAGCCCGAAACCGGTTGCGGATTGAACCGGGATTCTCGCCACAAAGGAAAGGGAAGACTCCATGCCGGACGGGAATGCAACGTCAATGCCAAATGAGAGGTGCAGCAGATACTCTGCGAGGATGGCTGCGCACAACAGAGAGAGCGCAGCAGCGAGCAATAAGCCGATACGGCGCATCCGCTCGGAACGGTATGGAGTTGAAAAATCCAGACTGAATGCGCCCAGGAGCGCAGCAACGGTGGATTCGGCGCTCATGAATCGCCAATGGCTTGTCGGCATCCAGGCGGCCAACGGCAAAGCCCACGCGGCCAGATTCAATGTCACAATGGCCAACACGGCGGCCAGAGAGGCCCGCTCCATGACCGCCAGTCTTTCCAGTACGGCGTCGTCAGGTTCGCTCGTAAGCAAGGTGGGAGTTACTTTGGCCATCGGCGATTGAGGGGAGTGGAGTCTTGCAGCAACGGGCAATTCTGATCCCGTTGCTTAAGTCTATCGTTCCGACTGAAAGATTGAAAGCAGAAATTATTGCGGCCCTAACGCCTTGTCAATGTGACCAACAAGGGTTCACGGGATGGGGCACCATCCCTGGCGTTTAAACAAAAGTGAAAAACAAGGAGATTGAATCGATATCATTCGGGGGCCCGCATGTTCGGTTCACGGTGCCTTAAGGCCATCCCCTCTCTGGTACACTCTCGGAGGCCCGGGTGTTACCATAAACCCCGTTTCCATTCACATTGCAATGACATCTGTACCTCCGATCTCGACGGTTAACGACCTCTTTTTTCGCATCGCAGCGGCGCAGAATCCGCGCGCCGTTCTGTGGCAAGACGAGCTTGGCCAATGGCGTCCGATCTCTTCCGACCAGATGTACCAACGCGTCCGCGCATTGGCCACGGCCTTTCTGAGACTTGGCGCGAAAAAGGGAGACCGCATCGCCCTCGTCAGCGAAAATCGCTGGGAATGGGCTGTGACTGACTTTGCCGTCCTGGCCATCGGTGCGGCCGACGTGCCCATCTATCCCACGCTCACGGGTGAGCAGGTGGCAGAGCTGGTGCGCGATGCCGGTTGCCGCATCGCGATCGTTTCTACCCAGCCGCAGTTCGAGAAGCTCCAATCCGTGCGAGCCCAGACGCAGTTGGAACATATCATCACAATGGACTCGCCCGCTCCGGAGGGCGCGATCGCCATGAGCGAGCTGATTGACGATGCCGACGTGCGCGGGACTGAGCGCGATCCGGTTTTCGATGCGCTTGCCCACTCCGTAGAGCCGCGCGATTTGGCCACCCTGATTTACACCTCCGGCACCACCGGCGAACCGAAAGGCGTCGCACTCACGCATGGCAATATCGCCGCCAACCAGAATATTGCTGCCCTTGACTTCGGCTTCGATTCCGGCGATGCATGCATCTCCTTTCTACCTCTTTCGCATGTCACGGCCCGCGCCCTGGATTACGTCATGTATAACTCCGGCGCGCAAGTTGCTTACTGCTCGCAATTCGACAAACTACCTCAAGCAATGCGTGAGGTCCGGCCGACGGTCATCGTAGGCGTGCCGCGAGTCTACGAGAAGATCCGTCAGGCTGTGGAGCAAAAAGCCGCGCAATCGCCGATCAAGAAGCGGCTGCTTGCCTTTGCCATTCAATTAGGCTCTGGACATGCCGGCACGGTCTACGACGGCCGGCAGCCGGAATCGCTTTTGTGGAAGCTGGCCAACAAGCTGGTCTATTCCAAGGTTCGAGAGGCCTTTGGTGGCCGCGTCGATGTTTTTATCTCTGGCGGTGCACCGCTGGGAATTGACACGGCGCGATGGTTTGCCTCGGCCGGCATTGCGCTCTGGGAAGGATACGGCCTCACGGAAACATCGCCTGTGATCGCTCTCAACACGCCCGTACGGCATCGCATGGGCGCTGCGGGCATGCCGTTGAGCAACGTCGAACTCAAGCTTGCCGAAGATGGTGAGTTGCTGGTTCGCGGCCCATCAGTGTTCGCCGGCTACTGGCACAAGCCTGCCGCTACTGCCGAGTGTTTTGACAGCCAGGGTTGGTTTCGCACTGGCGACATCGCACACATCGATGCCGACGGATTTCTTTACATTACGGATCGCAAGAAGGAGCTGCTGAAAACCTCCGGAGGTAAGCTCGTTGCGCCGCAGCCAATCGAAAACAAGCTGAAGAACAGCTTGTTTGTAGCGAATGCGGCACTCGTGGGTGACCGGCACAAATTCATCTGCGCTTTGATTGCGCCCAATTTCGCGTTTCTTGAAGAGTGGGCTCGCGAGCACGGCATCCCGGCACAATCCCGTACGGAGCTTGTGGCGAATCCCCGCGTCATCGCCGTTTATGCTGAATTGGTCCAGGAGGTCAATGGCACTTTGGCCAATTTTGAAACCGTGAAGCGGTTCCGCCTCGTGCCTGACGAGTGGACACAGGACTCTGGAGAGCTTACGCCGTCAATGAAGCTCAAACGGCGCGTGCTTACTGCGAAATACGCGGCGGCAATCGCCGAACTTTACGCCGACGAAGCAACCGCGCGCGGCGGATCGGCGCTCTAAGCCGGCCGATTCCTCTCCCCACCATAAGACGTTTACCCCACATTCGTTGCAGGGCACTGAAGAACGGCGCGCCCCATGCGCCCACCGCCAGCATTGATCCGAAGATCACCACGGCATCGATGCTGAGCCGGCCCTGGCGCGTCCAGTAGGCGTCGGGCTCCAGGCTGAGCCATAGAGCGAACTCGTCCAGCGTGAGTGCAGCGCCCACGCCGTAGCTCACCGCCATCAGTCTCCCGAAGAAGATCGACATCGGCGACTGCGACCATCCAAGATCGAGCAACCACCCGTAACCAACCAGAAGCAGAATCAGGATGCCCCACACCAGGTGATGAATGTGCATTCCACGAACCACCACCCACTGCAGATGCCCTTCGTGATTCACGATCCGGTGAACCAAAAGCCTTACTCCTGCAAAGGTAATCAGGAAGGAAACCGAAGCAATAAACATGCGCTGACGCGGCCTGTCGGGGATGGTGGCGCGGATGAGATAACCCAGGCGCGTCAGCTGTAGCAGCACCAGCAGTACGACAACTACCAGGCCAACAAATGCGAGCAGAAATGAGGCGCCGCTTTCGGGCATATCCTATTGAAACACCCTGCAGTGCTTCAACCCAACGTGAAAGTGCTGGAAGATCGCTTCGTGAGCCTCATCACGATTGCCATTGACAGTGGCGCGATACACTGTTTGAGGCGTTAAGGCCGGTGATTTTCCCCGTCGCCGGTGCAATCTTTACGCACGAGATTTCTTGCCAGGCTCGAAGAGCTGCGGACACGTTAAGAGGAGATTCAACGATGCGAGTTGCACTATTGACCGGCGGCGGCGATTGCCCCGGATTGAATGCAGTGATTTATGCGGCAGTCAGGAAGGGTATCAACCACTATGGGGACGAGTTCATCGGCTTTTTGAACGGCTGGCGCGGCGTGCTCGATAACAACTTTATTCCGCTCACGCTTGAAAACATTGACGGCATCCAGTTGAAGGGCGGCACCATCCTTCACTCATCGCGTACCAATGTGAAAAAGATCCCTGGCGGCATCGACAAGGTGCAGGAAGTTCTCAAGGTCAACAAAATTGACGCGCTCATCGCCCTCGGCGGAGACGACACCCAATCGGTGACGCAATTCCTGTGCGAAAACGGTGTGAAGGGCGTGGGTGTTCCCAAGACGATCGACAATGACATCAGCGGCACCGACCAGACCTTCGGCTACGATACTGCCGTGATGATCGCGACCGAGGCGGTTGACCGTATCCACACAACGGCCGACTCGCACAATCGCGTCATCGTGGTTGAGGTGATGGGCCGCGACGCCGGCTGGATCGCCTATGCCTCGGGCATCGCCGGCGGTGCTCACGTCGTGCTCGTTCCCGAGAAGGAGATCGACATCGACCACGTCTGCGCTTTGCTCAAATACAACTACGATCACGGCAAGCACTACGGCGTGGTGGTTGTTGCTGAGGGCTGCCAGTTGCCGGACGTCGGCCAGGTCATCGGCTCCGCGCAGGTTGACTCCTTCGGCCACGCGCGCCTCTCGGGCATCGGCGAGGCGCTGGCCGATCTCATCCAGAAGAAGACCGGCTATGAAACCCGCTCGGTGAACCTCGGCCACACCCAACGTGGTGGCGTTCCCACGGCCTTCGATCGCGTGCTCGGCCAGCGGTATGGGCTTCATGCCATCGACATGGTGCATCAGCAGAAGTGGGGCCGCATTGCTGTCCTCCATGGCACTGACATTACCGACATCACGATTAAGGAAGCGATCGCAACCAATCGCCGCCTCGATCAGCGCTTCTTCGATGTGATCGCGGACCTCGAAGCCAAGGTTTAAGCTTTATCTCTTAGTAGGCGCAAAAGGCATCCTCGCAGTGAGGGTGCCTTTTGTGCATTTCGGATTGGTAAGTTCATACGATGGTCTACCGTCTCTACCAGCCCGGCGACTTCGCAGCGCTCTATGCTGTCGAAGAGCTTTGCTTCGATCCGCCCATTCGGTTCAGCCGCGCCTACATGCGCCAGTTGATCCGAAGGCCCCACTCGGCGACCTGGATCGTGGAAGAGGACGGGGAGTTGGCCGGCTTTGCGATTGCGGGATGGAGGGCGCACGAAGGTGCGAATGATGCCTACATTGAGACGCTGGAAGTCACTCCTAAACGCCGCGGCGAAGGAGTCGGCACCGAGTTGCTGCGCCGTGTGGAAGATTCGGCGCGGGCTGCGGGCGCGGGCACGATCTGGCTTCACGTTGACTTTGAGAATGCGGCCGCCATTCACCTTTACGAAAGTTGCGGCTACGCGAGGCAGGGCAGGGAAGAACACTATTACGCGCGGAACCGCGCTGCAGTGGTCTACGCCAAATCGCTCAAGAGCGAATGATGTTGGTGTCGCATCGCCTTACTTTGTACCACTCTCGGCGTTCTTGATAAACGCCGCTACGCGGTCGTGAAGCTGCTGCCGGCACTCGTCTCTCACGTACGCCATGTGTCCTGACTCGTACCAGTTATATTGGATGTTTTTGGTGAGCGACTGTGGAATGGGCAGGTGCTCGTCCTCATATTGCGCAGCGAAGAATGGTGTGGCCAGGTCGTAGTAGCCGTCGTTGACCATGACCTTCAGATGCGGATTTGTCTTCATGGCTTCGGCCAGGTCCGCGCTTACGTTCAGGCCTCCGGCCGGGGTAAACCCGCCGCCGTGGCCTCCGCGTGCCATATCCCAATGCACATCGCCAAACAGCGCACTCGGCAGGTAGGTCTGGCCCGCACCGTACTTCAGATCGTTGCGCAAGTAAGAGTTGATTAATGCGACGTAGGCTGATGAAATGGCAGCGCTTTGCGGATCGTACTCCGCTCCTTCGCTCAGCGGATCGATGGTCGGGCCGAGGAAACGCGTGTCGTAGCGCCCGGTGGTCATATTGTCTTCGTCGGCGAAGTTCTTTTCAAACTCGCCTCCGTTCACGCGTAGATTGGCCTTGATGATGTAGGCAACCGGCAGCCCTGTATAGTCGTGGAGTTTTTCCGCGACCAATTGTCGTTCTGTGTCGCTGAGGCTCGTGCCCATGGCCAGTGCGTGCATATATTCGCCCAGCGCAAAGTCCTCCACTTCCTTCAGAAATGACGCAAGAGCCGGCGGCTGCGGGGAGAGTTTCTTATGGTACCAGGCGGTTGCCGCGTAGGTTGGCAGGGCGAGTTCATAGGGCAGGTCCATGCCGGGGCGGGCACCACCCACGCCGATTCCCATGGGGAAGTTGAAGATCTGCCCAAGGAGCATGACGCCATTCAGGTCGATGCTCTTGTCGTTCTCCAAGTCATTGGCAAGCACCGCAGAGCGTGTAGTTCCGTAGCTCTCACCAAAGAGATATTTGGGCGAGTTCCAACGGTCGTATTTGGTAAGAAAGCGGGCAATGAAACGCGCAAAGGCGTCCGCATCTTCATCCACGCCCCAAAAGGCCTTGCCGGCGTCTTTGCCTGCCAGCTGGCCAAAGCCCGTGCCCGGCATATCGATAAACACCAGGTCGCTCACATCGAGCAGGCAGGACGGATTATCGACCAGCTTGTAGGGGGCTCCAGGCAGGTGCGTGTCACCGTTTGTCTCAACATACTTTGGCCCCAGCGAGCCCAGGTGCAGCCACATGGTTGAGCTGCCTGGTCCGCCATTGTAGAAGAACGTCACAGGCCGGTCCTCGGCCTTGGCGCCTGTCTTGAAGTAGGCCACGTAAAACATATGCGCGACGGGAGGCGCGTCGGCGGGATCCTTGGGCGCGGATAACGCAAGCTGCGTTCCCGGTAGCGGTTTTCCATCCGGGCCGAGCTGCGCATCCTGCGCATCGGTTGCGCCCACGGTCAGAGTGCCGGCAATCGCCGTATAGGCAATGTGCTGTCCACTCACATCGATCGATCCTTGCGTGGTTGCGTCGGCAGGCGGAGGAGCCTCAGCGGTCCTGGTGGATTTCTCAGTGGCTGAAGCAGCAGAAGTTGCGGCCGGTTTTTCGTCCTGCGCGCGAACAGTGAACGGCAAGATCAGAATCGGCGCCGCAAGCGCGGTGGCCAACAGGCAGCGAGCTGAATTCATTTGAGGATCTCCGGGACCGGAATCGAATGAAGGATCAGTATATAGCGCAAAGCCGAGCGGAAATCTCCGGCTCCTCAATGTGCTTCAGGCCTCGCTGAGTCGATGATCGATTTCCAGCCGGGAATTGCCGGCCGACTACTCCGCCGGCTTCGCGAACGGTTGCTTCTCCGTGATCCGCGGCCTGTTCTCCGCCTGCAACTGCTTTGATACTGCTTCCACTTCGCGAAAAACGCGCAGCAGGTTTCCCCCGAGAATCTTCCGGCAATCGTCAGCCGAGTAGCCGCGCGCCATCAGCGCAGCGGTAATTTTAGGCAGGTCGGCTGGCGAATCAATCCCTTCCGGCAACTGCCCGCTGATTCCATCGAAGTCCGATCCCAGTCCTACATGGTCTACGCCCGCCACCTTGGCGATGTGATCGATGTGGTCGATCAGCAGCGAGAGAGGTGGGCGCGGAATTCGATCGGCCGCTGTACGCTGGATCTTCGCAATCTCTAAAGGCGATCCCTCTTTGCCCTCGGTCTTTGCCTTGTCTTTGTAGGCCTGGATCTCCTTGTCCACTTCAGGCTGAATCTTCAGGAGCGCATCGCGGTACTGCTGCGAGATAAAGCCTGAGTAGAAATTCACCTGCACCACGCCGCCCTTGGATTCAGGCCCTCCGGAGTTGGCAATCGCGCGGAGCATATCGTCTGTCATGTTGCGCGGTGTGTCGCAAAGCGCCCGAGCAGCCGAGTGCGACGCAATCACCGGCGCACGCGAGATGATCAGCGTGCGGAAGAAGGTACGGTCCGAAACGTGCGACACATCCACCATCATGCCCAGCCGGTTCATCTCGTACACCACATCCTTGCCGAATTCGCTCAGTCCCTCTTTGGTGTGGGGCACGCTCTTGTCGTTGATTTCGCCAGAGCTGTCGGCCCAGCCATTGGAGTTTGCCCATGTGAGCGTCATGTAGCGCGCGCCAAGGGCGTAGTACTGCCGTAAGAGCGCCAGTGAGCCCTCAATCGAGTGCCCGCCCTCGATCCCCATCAACATGGCCAGCTTGTGCTCGCGATGCGCGCGCACAATTCCTTCCGCCGACGTCACCAACTCCGTTTGATCTTTGTGCAGGTCCGCCTGCTCTTTCACGGCGTCAATAAGTTCCAGTGTGCGATGGGCGTACTGGCCCTTGAAGCGGCCAGGCTCGACCCAGATGGCGAAGAACTCCGCGCCCAGGTTCCCCCTGCGTGCCGTCTCGAGGTTGAAGTCGCCGCCGTTGAGCGGACCGCCAAGGTCAAAGTGCTCGTCAAGAAAGCGCTGTGGCGTATCGGCGTGCGCATCGATGACGAGGGCGGACTGGTGAACCGTTTCCGGACTTTGCATTTTGGATTTGGTCATAAGAGAAGATCGGCTGGCTGCGGTTTGGCCCCAAACCAGTGCAGGAATGGCTGCGAAGAGCAGGGTGAACAACCGGAAAGTGCGCATGAGCTTGCGATGAGTGTATACCGGAGCGCCCGCAGTTTGCCGTGAATTGAGAGGGTCAACCGCCGTGTCCGGGCAGATTCCGCATTTGGTATACTTACATGGCGAGCGGAAGTGGTGAAATTGGCAGACACACCATCTTGAGGGGGTGGCGCCCAAAAGGCATAGGGGTTCAAGTCCCCTCTTCCGCACCAATCGATCTTTGCTTCCGGGCGAACCGGACAGTTTTTTGAGAAAGCAGCCAGAAAAATGCAGATTCTTTTTTACTTCGTCATCACCCTCCACGTGATCGTTTGCTTCTTCCTGATCGGCGTCGTCCTGCTGCAGCAGGGCCGCTCGGCCGATCTTGCCGGCGCCTTCGGCGGCCAGGGCTCGCAGACTGCCTTCGGCCCGCGCGCTGCGGCGAACGTGCTCACGCGGCTCACCACCTGGTCGGCGGTCGTCTTCATGTGCACGTCCATCTCCCTGGTCGTTCTTTTTGTTCGCTCCACCGGGACGCATTCCGTGCTGGAGGGCTCTCAGCCCGCACCGGTCAGCGCTCCGGCCAAGCCCGGCAAATAAATCCGCAATTCAATCGGGCGCTTTTGCCGTTGTCAATCCAGGTTCGAGGAATTCCTCACACAGGTAGAGAGAATGAGGGCAGAGTACTCTGCCCTGGTGCAGGCTTTCGTCGCCCCGGCAGCGAGAAGGACTTGCGGGGAAGTCTTTCCCCAAGTCAATTGCTTTGGGACGCGGATGCTGCAGGCTTGTCCGGGGCGGCCGGCTGAACTGGCGTTTCAGGAACCGCTGGCGTCGCAGGCTGGTCAGGGGTTGAAGTCTTGGCGCCTTTCTGTTTGGCCAGAGCCTGATCCACTCTCTTTTTGAAGTCGCTCTGGTCATCGTGGCCCCAGCCGCTGTAATTCGACACAACCTGCATCTCGCAGCCTGGACCCTTGGGCGCCAATCGCACGTGGTTCTCGCGTTGCAGCAGTACCCCGCTCACGTCAAAATGCACCTGGTGCTTTGGTGCGTAGTCGGCATTCATGTGCGCGTCGTCGGTCTTCTTCACGTTGTAGTTGTCTTTTACGCTCAGGGCGGTCTTCACGGCACCCCATAACACGTCACAGGAATCGGGATAGGTGTTCTTGTAGGTCTCGCCCAGTGTCGGCAGGGCAAAGGCAAACAGCATTGACGCCGCGGCCAGGTAGCATAGTTTCTTCATGGAAAGTCACCTCGCACAGTCGTGCATCTCGGGAAATCAAGAATGCTGAACGGGGACCCGGTTTCGAGACAAGCGAAGAATAGCCCGCCTGAATCAGGCGTCAGTGCGCCAAGTCACTATGGCGGGTGACAAGGGTCGGCTGAGATCGAGTCTGGAGGTTGGGTGCATTGCCGGGCGATTTCTAAGCCGGCGGCGTGTCATCGATCACTGGAACTCCCGGCGGCGGAGTAAAGTGAAACGCGTCGGCTGGTATTTGGGCGTCGGGCTCTTCGTTGGTGAAAGCGAATCGGGTGACCGCTCCATCGGTCTCTTCCACCTCGATCGCGGTGATCGCGCCAGTAGCCGTCACGGTCAAAGACAGACGTGTTACACGATTCTGCTGACCCTTTGGCTCGCCAGTCAAAGTGAACAGGCCATTTGAGGTTCCCGTTAGCTTCAGGCCAGGGATCTCTTTTTCGAGTTCCGTGTGGCCCAGTAAGAACCGCAGCGGCGAGCGAAGATCGTCCAGTTCTTTTGCCGGAATGCGTTGCACCTGCGCGTCGCCTTTGGTGTAGAACCAGGCATACTTGCCGTCAAGGAGGAAGATCTTTCCGGGCGGAGAACTGTACTTCCACACCATGCGGCCCGGCTTGCGCAGATAGAGTGTGCCGCTTTCAGTCCGCTGCATCCCCATCCCGGCATAGCTTTCTGCAAAGCCGGCTTTTAGCGAATGGAGCTGGTCGTAATGGCGATCGACGCGTTGCGCGAGTTCGTGGACACTTGGGGTCGGCGAAGCTTGTCCAAAGGCGAAGACGGCCAGGGCACCGGCACAGACACACAGAGCTGCACCAACGCGAAAGGCGCGCAAGCAACCGGTACGGCGTAAGTGTAGACCCTGCCTCATTGCAACAACTGCGTGCAATTGGTGCCACCTACTGGGTCATATTTGGGCGAGCCGCCAAACTGGTCGGTACAGAATCCGCGATCGCCCGTCTTACCCACCGCCTGCGGTACCGCAGTGATGGTATAGGCGGTGATCTTGTCCGTGCCGTTGATGGTTACTTTCTGGCAGTTTGTGATGTTGAAGAGGTAGCCCGACTTGTAACCGGAAGCCAGGTCGGCGCCGATCAATTGGGCCGCGGTCGGCGTGGGCGGCCCGGAACCCGGCTCGCCTCCCAGCGCGGAAAGTGTGCAGGCGTATCCTTGCGCGGGATAAGTGGATTCGTATTGAATCTCTGCTTGCGTGATGGCGCGCAGCGAGTTGATCGCCGACACTTCGTTCGCGTGCTTCTTCATTACGCCGATTGTCGGAATGGCCATCAACATCAAAATCAGAATGATAGCAATTACGATCAGCAATTCCATCAAAGTAAAGCCATTGGACAGGGCAGAGAAGCGCGTGCGACTACGGGCGGCATGCGAAGTCTTACGAATCATTGATTTCCCAATTCCTCGTGGACCGGGCCTGTGTATTTCCGGCCCATTCGTGAAGATGCTACAACTTACCGACGCGAAAGGGAAATAATCCGCTCAGCAAGCCAGTCTCGCCCGGCTCAGCTTCACCCCGTCCAGACGGCCCAGCAGAGTGATGGCGATCCGCTCTGGTTGGAACAGCCGCTGGGCCATCGTCTGCACTTGCGCGGCATCCACTTCGTCAATGCGGGCGATGATCTCATCGGCCGTGAAAAACTGGTGAAAATACATCTCCTGACGGGCCAGGTTCGCCATGCGCGAGTTTGAGCTCTCCAGCCCCAGCAAGATGTTGCCCTTCAGTTGATCCTTGGCGCGGGTCAGCTCCTCCTCACCAACCGGAATCTCCTTCAGGTTTCGAAACTCCGCTAGAACCAGATCCACGACCTCCAGTGCTTTGCTCGCAGAAGTTCCCGCGTAAACGCAAAGACTCCCGGTGTCACGGTACGGGTTCAGGTCGGAATAGACCGAGTAGGCCAAGCCGCGTTCCTCACGGATGGTCTGAAAGAGCCGTGAACTCATGCCGCCGCCCAACACCGTGTTCAGAATGAGCGTTGCGTAGCGATTGTCGTCGGTGATGGATGGCGACGGGACGCCAAGGCAGATTTGCACCTGCTCCAACGCTTTCTTGTTGCGGAGAATAATGCGGGCTGTAGGCTCCGGCGCGGACAACTCCAGCGGTGTCTTGCCGCCGTCGAGTGCCGAGAACTTTGCTGCAACCGCTTCAGCGAACCGGTCGTGATCCAGGTTGCCGGCCGCGGAAAAGACCATATTGCCGCCATGAAAGCGGTCGCCGTGGTACGCGAAAAGCTGTTGCTGTCCCAGGCGCCCCACCGTCTCTGTCGTGCCCAGAATCGGTTTGCCCAGCGGGTGCCCCTTCCAGAAGCTCTGCGTGAACAGCTCATGCACCAGCACGTCGGGATTGTCTTCGTCGATCTTGATCTCTTCCAGAATTACGCCGCGTTCACGCTCGATGTCCGGCAGCGCAAAGATAGGATTCAGCACCATGTCAGTCAGTATGTCCAGAGCGATGGGAACGTGATCTGAGAGCGACTTCACATTGAAGCAGATGGTTTCCTTGCTGGTGAACGCGTCAAGATTGCCGCCGATCGAGTCCATCTCCCGTGCGATACGTTGCGCCGACCGCGAACGCGTGCCCTTAAAGAGCATGTGTTCCACAAAATGCGAGATGCCATTGATCTCCGGCGTTTCGCAACGGGAACCGGATTTGATCCACACTCCCATTGCCACCGAGCGCAAATGGTCCATTCGCTCGGTCAATAGGATCAGACCGTTCGGTAATACCGTGCGGCGAAGATTTCGCTCAGCGTTCATTGGAATCTGCTTGAATTCGATTGTAGGGCAGCGACCGGCGCTTAACGCCCTGGCACCTGCCTTCGGGATTCGACGGATCGTGTGAAACCGCGCCAACGCCAAATCAGCGGCTAAGATAACTTAGGCCAAGTGCGCCATGCCTGAAATATCAAACCAACTCGTTCCATTAGACGCTTCCGCCCCGTCCGGTGGATGCAAGAAGCCGCTCTTCGGGTTAGATGCGGAGTCTCTGACAGCAAGAATGGCAGAGATCGGAGAGCCTGGATTTCGTGGTCGGCAAATTGCTAAAGCCATGTATCAACAATGGCTTACAGAGCTTTCTTCCATTACAACATTGCCTGAGACGCTGCGCAGGCGGCTGGGCCAGGAAGGATGGCAGATCGCCCGCCCGGCGATTGCGACGGCGTTCCAGTCAGCCGATGGCACCGAGCGGTACCTGGTGCAATGCAGTCCACAAGACTCCCTCACCGTGGAAACCGTCTGGATGCCAGAAGGCGACGGAGGTGAGGCAGGCGACGGAAGCGAGGGCGAAGCTAAAGACTGGCGCCGCGCCACAATCTGCGTGTCGAGCCAGGTTGGCTGCGCCGTCAACTGTCATTTCTGTCTCACCGCCAGGCTTGGCATGCAACGCAATTTGACGTCCGGCGAAATCGCGGGCCAGGTGGTTGCGGTGCTCCAGCGCCACGCGGTGCGCATCGGCCGCGATCGAGTGAATCTGGTCTTCATGGGGATGGGCGAGCCGTTCCTGAACTACGACAATTTCATGGCTGCGGTGCGGCTTTTGGTGCGCGAGGTGGCTATGAGCCCGCAACGCATGACTGTCTCCACCTCCGGAATCGTTCCCGGCATTGAGCGCTTTGCCCAGGAGCCGCCGGACCTTCGCCCCAAGCTCGCCATCAGCCTCAATGCGCCCAACGACCAAATCCGCGGCGAGGTCATGCCCATCAATCGCAAGTGGCCGATTGCTCAAGTAATCGAAGCGGTACGCCGCGTGCCGCTGCGCCCGCGCGAGCGCGTCACGTTCGAATATGTCCTGCTGGGCGGCGTTACAGATCAACCGGAGCACGCTCGCGAGCTTGCTCGCCTCGTGCGCCGCACCGGCCTGCCGGTCAAAGTAAATCTGATCGCGTGGAATCCTGGTCCCGGCATTGAGTACACGACGCCAAAAGCAGAAGCGGTTGAAACGTTTCGCGCCACGCTCGCGCGAGAGGGAATTCCAGTCTACTTGCGCCAGCCGCGTGGCCGCGACATCTTCGCTGCTTGCGGGCAGCTCAAGCGGACAGTTGAAAGCTAACCTTCGCTTTTCGCAAGCTAGTGCGCTGCGAATTCATGGGAGACGAAGGCAAGCGTCGCCCGCGAGGGTTCACCAACCCATCGGTATGGAGGTTTCGGTACGAAGCGAATGCATTGTGGTTCGACTTCAATCCTGTGAAGCCCGCCATACGGTGGATAAGCGAAAAGTGCGAGCAGGGTGACCCGTCCGGTCGCGCCATTTACGCGGCTCTTGCCACCACTTGCAGTGCCGTGCCCTCGATCTTCTGCAAGTACGCGACAATCTCAAACAGGTTCTTCGCTTGCGGATTGCCCTTGGCGCTGAACATCCGCATCAGCGCCTTGGGCGAACGATCAAGCACCTCGCCGAGCTTCACAAATCCAATTGTTCCGTTGATGTATTTGCGCAATACGGATTTGCCTGTATCGACATCGCCGGCAATCATGCAGCCGACAGCTTCCTTCAGCAGCGCTCGGCGAAAGGAAGCACTTTTTTGAAGTTGCTCCCTGACAGTTTCATTAAAGTCCTTCGTAAGGGGCATCATCCCTCTCTCTTTTCCTGCTTGTATTGCTGCCAAAGTGCGCGTGCTGCTTCGATATCGGATTGTTGGCGCTTCTTTGTCCCGCCGCCAAGGAGGATGACAATCGTCTCGCCGTCCTTGCCGAAATAAACACGATAACCAGGGCCAAGATCCAACCGCAGCTCAAATACCCCAGCACCGGAACCCTTGACGCCTGAAAAATTGCCTCGCTGCAATCTGTCCAACGAGACCGCAATCCGGGCGCGTGTGCTACCGTCTAGATTCTCGAACCAACGTTGAAACGGATTGCGGCCCTGCCGGTCAACATACTGCCGGATTTCGATTACAAGGGCAATGGTATCACAAAAGACACCATGCGAACTTGAAGCCTCTCAACGGGGCGAAAAGTGGCATTCCCGCCTACATCCGCCAGCGCCGCGGCCGCGACACTTATTGCGGCGCCGGCCCGCGGACAACCTGTACGAGGTTGCCGGTGTTGAGATCTTTGGCGAATGCGTTCTTGATGTCGCCGGCTGTGAGCTCCATGTATTTCTTTGCCGCCAGCACCGGCTCGTCGAGAGGCAAGCCGATCACCGCGCGCCCCAGCAACTCTCCCGCCAACGCCTCTTCACTTGATGCGCTCAGCGGAATCTGGCGCAGCAGAAGGGCCTTGGCCTGATGCAGTTCGCTGGGAGAAACGTCCTCGGTACGCATCTGCTCAAGATCGCGAACGATCAGCGCGCGAGCTTTCGAGACATTTTGCGGATCACAGCCGTATTGCACAGAGTATGTTGCCCGCGACTTCGAGGCATTCAGGCTGACATTCACGTTGTAGACATATCCTGTGACCTGGCGCAGATCGTGATAGAGGCGCGTGGCGTAGAAGCCGCCGCCGAGCACGTGATTGCCGAGCTGAAGCGGGTAATAGTCAGGATCGAAACGATTCAATTTAAGCTGCTCGGCCAGCGTCACCGTATCCTGCACGCTCTCCCGATCGGGCACGTTCGCGGCCGAGGGCTTGTTCTCCGGAATTGGCGGCAGCGTGGTGTTGGGTTTGGGGCCCGTCGCCTTCCAATCACCAAACCACTTTTCGATCACGGTGCGAGCTTCCTCCGGTGTTACGTCGCCGATGACAACGATGGTGGTCAGATCGGGCCGCACAGTGGCTGCATGATATTGCTTCACATCATCGAGCGCCAGCTTTGAGACTGTTGCAGGCGTGGTCTCGCGCAAGATCGGATCACCCGCCGGGACGAGCGCAATGTCGAGCGCTCGCGAGGTGCGATAGCCGGGGCTTTGCAGATTGCCGGCGACAAACTGCGCGGTCTGGTTGCGCGTAATGTCAAAGGCCTGCTGCGGCAGCGCGGGATGCAGTTCGTTGTCGGCCAGCAGTTGCACTCCGCGCGAGAAATACTCCTTGAGGACACTCAGCGAAAACTGGTAGCCGGCGTTTTCATTCGCGGCAATATCGTCGAGCGCCTTCTGGAAGGCAAGCCGATCCATGGTCTGAGTGCCGTAGGAGTAAAGGTTGTCGAGAACGCCGCCCAATCCATCTTCGCCAGGCGGCGTTTGCAGGTCGGAGTTGTGCTTTACCGTTCCGACCACCGTCACAGTGGGGCTCGTTGTGTCGGTACGGACAATCAGGCGAATGCCATTCGGCAGTGTGCTGTCAGAGACAGCGATGGTGTCCTTTGGCGCCTGAAGCTCGGCCAGAGGACCGGCCGCCCATGCGGGCAGCTCCACTGGCTTTGACGGCTCGGACGTCAGCTTTTCCGCTCCGCCGAATCCCTTGGCCGCAACCGCCTGACCACTTGGCTCCGGCTTCAATGTTGCCGTGATGGTGCTCGTGTCCAGCAGATATTTTTTTGCAACGCGATTGACGTCGGCCAGCGTGACCTTGCGAATGGCGTCGATGTCCTCTTCTGGCGAGTTGCGGCCCTCCGCCGCCAGCGCAGCCGACCAGATGTCAGCGAGTCCGGGAATGGAGTTGCGCTGGAACTCAGCTTGCGCAATCTCGCTGCGCTTTGCCGCGTCCACCAGGTCTTCAGGCACGCCATTTGTGGCATAGTTCGTGAGAATCTGCCGCATCTCGGTCATTGCGCCGCTAGCGTCGCCGCCGGCCGGCAGCGCCACAAGTCCGTAACCAACGCTTGCCTTGCGATAGGTCTCCGCGAGACCGAACTCGGCTGCCAGCGCCTTTCCGGCGGGAACCATTCCGTATAAGTCTGCGCGCTGGCTGGCCAGCACGTCCGCGAGAATCTGTGTAGCCGCGTAGTCAGGCGAGTCGGTGCCCGGCATGCGATACGCAATGAAGCCGAGAACATAAGGCAGGTTGCTGTCGATGGTGAAGGTCTGGGATTGGAAAGGCTGCAGATCGATGGCGGGATGCTCTGGAAGCGGATGAGAGGGAACCGACGCATAGAGCTGCTTGATCTCTGCAAGCGTCTTTGCCGGATCGACATCACCCACCACGATCAGGATCATGTTCGAGGGCGTGTACCACTTTTCGTAAAACGACTTCAGCATAGCGCCGGTGGTGGCGTCGAACGAGCTCTTTGTGCCCAGCGGATCGTGCGCGTAGGGCGTACCGGCGAACATGGCCGTATTCAGCCGGTCGACGAACTTGTAGGTTGGATTGGAAAGGTCGCGCTGCACTTCCTGTTCGATGGCTCCGCGCTCCTGCTGCCATTGGGCATCGGAATCGTCAATTCCGCGCAGGCAAGTGGCCTGTGCCTGGAGAGCGACATCCACGTCGGCCGACGGCACCGTGGCAAAGTACTGCGTGATGTTCTGCTGCGTATCCGCGTTGTCCTCGCCGCCCAGCAGGGCATAGATGGCCGCGGTTTGATCGGCGGTCATGCCGGTGCAGCCGCGAAAGGCCATGTGCTCCTGCGCATGGGCCATGCCTGGGAAGCCCGACGGAGTCTCATTGCCGCCCACCATGAAGTTGGCCTCGACAGTGGCTACGGGGGCGAGCTTGTTGGGGATGATGACTACGCGCATTCCGTTGGCGAGTGTGGCACGTGTGGCGCTCTCAGACGCCGTAGCCGGCGCCTGGGCAAAGCAAGGCGCTGCGACCCACGCCAGGTACAACAAAGACAACAGTTGCTTTGATCTCAAGACTGATCTCCATTTGGGGGTAGTAAACACTTGCGATGCAGCCCTGAAAAGTAGGATGCATTGGGGGCCTGAGGAGCAGTATACCGGATTAGTTCCTGCGAGATGCGCTGCCCGCGGCCAGTTCCAGCAGAGCCTCGGTTACACGATCGGCGGCATGCCGCACTACATTCGTCTTCGCTGGCAAAATTGCCGGCAATGCACCGCACTCCCAGCGCCTCAATGCGCTCGATATCCGGCGACGATCGGGCGCGGCGCCCTCAGCCGCGTAGCGCGCCAGCGTCTCAGGCGAGAATTGTCCGGTGTTCACAATCGCGTAGTCGAAGATGCGCATCCGCGTGTGCTCGTAAATCCGCTCGATATGTTGCGAGGCGGTCAGATCCAGGCTCTCATTCGCTTGCGTCATCAGATTGCATACAAACACACGCAAGCCACGAGCAGCGCCGAGCGCCGCAGGGATCCCATCCACCAGCAGGTTGGTGATCAGCGAAGTGTAAAGCGAACCGGGCCCCACGGTGATCAGGTCAGCGCGCGCAATTGCCTCCAGGGTCTCAGGCAGCGGCGCAGGATTCGGCGGATCGAGCATCAGTTCCACAATGCGCCGCTTGCTCGCGGTGATCTTCGTTTCCCCCCGCACCACCGAGCCATCATCCATGTTCGCAACCAGGGTGGCGTTGGCCGTGGTGGCCGGATAGATGCGTCCCCGCGTCGCCAGAATCTTCGAGGCCAGCTGCACCGCCTGAGCAAAATCGCCCGTGATCTCGGTTAATGCAGCCACAAACAGGTTGCCAAAGTTGTGACCCTTCAGGCCGTTGCCGCCTCTGAAGCGGTGCGTGAAGAGTTGTGACAGCAGATCCTCTTCTTCGCTGAGCGCAACCATGCAATTGCGCAGATCGCCTGGCGGCAGCATGTTGAAGTCCTGTCGCAGGCGCCCCGATGAGCCGCCGTCATCGGTCACGGTGACGACCGCGGCCAGATCGGCTATGGCATTGGTTGCATCAGCACCATGGCCGGGTGCGGGAACGTGGCGGCGTAACCCGCGCAGCAGAGTAGAGAGGCCGGTTCCGCCGCCGATCGCGACGACGCGCAGCGCGTGCCCGGCAGCCATGTCCGAGCGGCCAGGTTGAGGGGCCGGCGCGAGATGAACGTTGGAGAAAATTGCTGAGTCCAAAACAACCCTACGGAATCTCAGGATATAGCAACTCGGTGAAGCGCGGGTCGTCCACCATATTCTGGAAGTCGTTGTCAGCGCGCGCCTGCAGCCGGTTCTTTGGGTTCATCTCGAATCGCGCGCGCCAGGTTGTGCAAGGCAGTCCTGGGCGTGGCCGGTAATCGCTTCCAGCACCGCCAGTCCGTAAAATGCGTAGTCCGCTCGTGGATGAGCGGTCAGGATCTGGTCGAACTGGTCGCGCGCTTCCTCGTAGTAGCCGGTGTTCAACTGCGAGATGGCGTAGTCATAGTGCTCCTCGGGCGTGAGGAACGACAAGCTGGACTTCTCCATTTGCCGACGGCAGGTGCTGATGTACATCCGGCATCGGTCCTGGATCTCGGCGGGGGCGTCGGGAAGCAACTTCTCCAGCGATGCCAAGCGCCTTTTCGTATTTGCCTTGCTGCAGCAGTTGCACGGCAGTCTGGATAGTGCTGGAACGCAGGTCCCGAGCCAGTGCGAGCGCGGCCGTCGTGCTTGCCAGCCGGTGGAAGTTTTTTTGCGGCTGGAGCCGCGGATCGAGCCTCTTGCGTCATGGTTTTACCGGAAGCGCGCATTCCTTTGCCCCCTGGCCGCCGATGATCGGCTGGGAGTCGTGGTTTCTGGGACAACGCTACTTAGGCCATGTTTATACGCAGAACCCCGCAATCCGTCAATGGGGCTCGTTCAATCAGACAGCTATTGGCGATTGACCTGACGCCGTTTTGCCGTAGATCGCCGGGTTCAGCGAGGGATCGTTGTACATCTTCAATTGGCGGTAAAGCTTGAAGCGCCGTGCGCCGCTGCAGAGTCTCCCGCCACAGAGCGTCAAGGCAATCGGCGAGGTCTGGCGCGCTGCTCTTCCAGTATAGAGAGCCGCTCCTGGTTGCGCGATGCATGGCCTTGCGGAGCATCTTTCCGCTCGACTTCTTCGCGCGTGTGGTAAATCTTCAAACGTCAGAATGGACAAGCCGGTCCACTATCATGCCCGGCGGCTCAGAATGGAGAGGGGCTGAATGGTTGGGCAAGTCTTTGGCATTGAGCCAACCCATCAACGTACAGTCGAGTTCTTCGATCAGATCGTTGCGCAATTGGTTTGTCCTGTCGATTCGGCGCTTTACGGCGGCGACGTCCGCGTCGGTTGCGCCAGGTGCGCGCGCCTCGTCCTCGATGTGCCACAGATCGAAGTTGGCTCGATGCTGAAGCGTAACCAGGCGCAGCCAACGCTCCCGGACTTTCTCGTCGTCGGATCCTTCCGGGCGTGTTGACGCTGCGCCGTTCGCATCTTCGGCCGGCAGTTGATGCCACAACTGCGTCAGTCGATCGTGCAGGGCAACAATTTCTTCTGCCGAGAGCATCTTGAAGCGTCCTCTGCCTTGGGAACAGCAGCCCGTATCCGCAGGCTCCATCGTAAACGAGAGTGTTCCGGACACCAAGAAGGGCTTCCCACCGGAGCTTGGGATCGACGATGGGCTCGCAATGACGGGCTCCACGTGCATGGCTCTCGCCGCCGTCTTCCGCGAATCGTGGACAGCGTCCGGCATTGGACCTGCGATCTTGACCGGTGCCGATTCAAGCGCGGGTGAGGGAATCGCTTTTAGGGGAAGTCCGCGGCCACGGGGTGGTGAGCTCGCTGGGATTCGAACCCAGGACCCACGCCTTAAAAGGGCGTTGCTCTACCAACTGAGCTACGAGCTCGTTAAGGCCGCTACCTCAAAACTACCACAGCGCGCGGGGTGCCGGACGGACGCCATCTGACACCAAAATCGCGTCACTCTTCGAAAGTCGAGGCGGCTCCGATTCAAAGCAGGCCACCTCGCTCGTTGATTCGCGTTCGGCTCTTCAGCAGCGGTAATCCGGGGGCTGGTACCATGGTACTTGTGTGCCGATGCGAGGGTCGATTACCGTTTGGGGATTGTGAGCCTGCATCGCACAGAAAATGAGGCGTTTCCTGCTCTCCTGATGGCGGAAAAGTGTTAGCGCGGCGGCCTTGCAAGTGTTATTGTTCAGGTATCCGCACAGCCACTAGGATTATCGGCAAGGATACCCGCCATGGGGTGCGCGTTCCCGGTGTTCCATATTGCAATAGCCGCATCTGGGCTCTGTAAGCTGGGGAAATCGTGCGATGGCGGATGTTGCTGGGATAACCCATGACGGAGCGCAAAGGGCAGTTCGACCAGAACGAGACCCCGGAAGACGTGGCGTCGCTCTATTCCTGGGCGAATTTGCACGGCGCCAAGTATCGTGACTTTTCTGAATCGCGGGCGCAGACACGCGAACGGGCCCGGCAGCGAGTTGAGCAGGCAACGGAGCAGGACCGTCTGCTGGCCCAGCCACCGGCCGAACCGCAGCGCAGTCCTCAAGAGCCTCGCACCGACGAAGACGCGCGCAAAGCCGCATCGGCAACTCCAAAGCCAACTGAGCCGCCGCAAGCCGAGTCTGCAAATCGCGAAGATCTTGCCGCCATCTCCCGAGGATTTGCTGGACCTCCACAATTCCGGTCGAATCTGCCACGGATGCAGCAGTCTCCGATGCGGGAAGAAAGCTACTTGCCGCCGCGTCATCCCTTTTCTGCGGCGGATCCAAACGAGGCCGGTGGGCGCCCTGCGTGGCTGACTCCGGAGCGCGTAGAACCACCAAGCCAGCCCGGTCTTCCGCCTGCGCCCGAGGACACATTGCAGGGATCGCGCGATCGCCTTGCTACGCGCTGGTATGCGCTGCGGGGCGTGTTTGAAGGCAACACGCCGCCTGCACAAACCGCGCCGGCACCCACGACATCGCGTGCCCCGACGATGGCCGTCTTTTCTCTCGCCGGCGGCGTAGGCAAAACCAGCCTGGTGGCCACGCTGGGCCGTGCACTATCGGCCCGCGGAGAGCGCGTTCTGCTTGTAGATACCGCTGCCTATGGCTTGCTGCCGTTTTATTTCGGCGCCGGCGATCAGCGCCCCGGATTATTGCGGACTTTCAGCCCTCCGCCATCGAGCGGCGATGCACCGATCCAGATGATCACGCTCGACCCCGATACCTTTGGCCCGGAGACCCCGGCACAGGAAGCCCTCACGGCCGAGATCACGAAGCATGCGCGGGGCACGGGCCGTGTCATCATCGATCTGGCCACCGCCTCCGGTGCCACAACGCGCCGCATCATGCGGTTGTCGCCGCAGATTCTGGTGCCACTGATTCCGGATATGAACTCCGTGGTCAGCGTCAGCTCAATCGATGCATTTTTCGATCACAACGGCGGCGGGCCGGGCAAGCCCGCGCTTCCGTACTACGTGCTCAATCAATTTGACCCATCACTCCCGCTGCATCTTGACGTCAGGGAAGTGCTCCGCGAACAGTTGGGCGATCGGCTGCTGCCGTTTGCGCTTCGCCGCGCTCCCGTTGTGAGCGAGGCGCTGGCCGAGGGCATGACTGTGATGGATTATGCTCCCAACTCCGCCGTGGCCGAGGACTTTGCCAGCCTGGCGGGATGGGTGAAGAGCCTTTCCGCTCCTGCCAGCACCGGCTTCCGCGGCGTGCGCTGGAGCGAACGATGACGGTATCGGGTGTCTGGCAGGATATTGGGGCAGGGGAGAATCTCTTCACAAAAATTCTGCGCTTGCTTTTCCTCATCGCAGCCGGAGCGATTCTCTGCTTTCTTGCCGTTCTGCCGCTGAACTGGATGCAGCAGGCGGTGTTGGGTTTGTTGAGCCTTGTCGTGGCGCTGGTCATTGCGCGCACATCCGACTCGTACCTCATCACGCTTACCCTCATGATGCTGTCGATGTTCTCAACCCTTCGTTACGGGTATTGGCGCGTCTCGCAGGTTTCGCGTTTTTTTCAGGACCCGGCCAATCACTGGGGAGCTCTCGACATCTTCTTTATCATGTGTCTGCTTCTGGCCGAGGCCTACGCATTCGTCATCCTGTTTCTCGGCTACTTTCAAACCATCTGGCCGCTGCGCCGCGCTCCCGTTGCACTGCCTGAAAATCCCGACGACTGGCCGGAGATCGACGTCTTCATTCCCACTTACAACGAGCCTCTCGATGTGGTTCGCTACACCGCGTTGGGCGCTCTCAATATGGACTGGCCGGTGGAGAAGCTGCACGTGTACATTCTCGATGACGGCCGCCGCAAGGAGTTTGAGCAGTTCGCTCACGATGCGGGCCTAGGCTACAAGTCCCGCCCCGATAACAAATTCGCCAAGGCGGGGAACATCAACTCCGCGCTGAAGAGCAGTTCGTCGCCGCTGGTCGCCATCTTCGACTCCGATCATGTCCCTACGCGCAGCTTTTTGCAGATGACAGTGGGATGGTTCCTGCGCGACCCGAAACTTGCGGTCATGCAAACGCCGCACCACTTTTATTCCCCTGATCCGTTCGAGCGAAACCTCCAGCAATTTCACCGAATTCCCAACGAAGGCGAGTTGTTTTACGGAGTCGTTCAGGATGGCAACGATTTCTGGAACTCGTCGTTCTTCTGTGGTTCATGCGCGGTGTTGCGCCGCGAGGCACTGGATAGTATCGGCGGCATCGCTACGGAGACGATTACCGAAGACGCGCACACCTCGCTGCGCATGCAGATGAATGGGTGGAACACGGCCTACATCAATATTCCGCAGGCGGCCGGGCTCGCCACCGAGCGGCTCTCAGCCCACATTGGCCAGCGCATCCGCTGGGCGCGCGGCATGATCCAGGCAATGCGCATCGACAATCCGCTCTTTGCACCGGGGCTCAAGTTTCCGCAACGGCTTTGCTACTTCAATGCCATGGGGCACTTTCTGTATGCGGTGCCGCGACTCATCTTTCTCACCGCGCCCTTAATTTATTTACTCCTGAATCACACCAACATTCCCGGCTATTGGGTTGCCATTCTTGCCTACGCGCTGCCTCACCTGACGCTCTCAAACCTCACCAACTCGCGCATTCAGGGCGAGCACCGGCACTCTTTCTGGAATGAGATCTACGAAACCGTGCTGTCGCCGTATATTCTGCTGCCCACCATGATGGCGCTCATCAATCCGAAGCTGGGCAAGTTCAATGTCACGGCCAAGGGCGGCGTGGTCAAACGCACCTTCTTTGACTCCCGCATCGCGCAGCCATTTCTGGTGATGCTGATCTTCAATGTCGCCGGACTCATTGTCGCCATTCCGCGTTTCTTTATCTGGGACACCACCCGCCGCGGCACGGTGCTGATGAATGTGCTGTGGTGCCTCTTTAACGTCGTCATTCTCGGCGTGTGCACGGCGGTGGCGCGCGAGTTGATGCAGCGCCGCACCACAGTCCGAATCAGGATGATGACGCCGCTCGACGTTAAGCTGGCTGATGGAACATCAATCGCAGGCGAGACCGTGGACATGTCCAACGGCGGCGCCGGCATCCGACTGAGTGAGGCGCTCAGCGGCGAACTCCCGCCGCAGGTGCGTTTGGCTTTTCCACTCCCGGCGGTAAAGATCGATGTGCCCGCTTCGGTGGTTTCGCTGGAGGATTCGGTATTGCGCGTTCGTTTTGAAAACCTGTCGATTCCAGAGCAGGAAGTGCTGACTATCGCGCTCTATTCACGCGCCGATTCGTGGCTCGGCTGGGGCGAGGCGCGTGACTCCGACCACGTGTTGCGCAGTCTCGGCCACATCTTTCGAATTTCCATGCGCGGCCTGAAGCAGACATTTCTCAGTGTCGTTAGCGACAAAGACAAACCGGGAGGGAAGTCCCCACTGTCGATTGCGGGGTCAGCGACGATCCTGTTCATCTTGTTGGCCTTCGCAGCCGGGGCGCCACAGTTGCGTGCGCAGGCTCCGGCGACTGCAAGCGCGCCGCAGACTGCAGCGGCAGCCGACAATGCCCCGGTTCTGCCCGGCCAGTATCACGACACCTTTACTCTCGCCGATGCCGGTTCACCGCAGATCGAACTGCACAGCATCGACAGAACGCACAATATCTACTTCACGCTGCCGCAGACGCATGTGGTTCGCACCGCAAAAATTCATCTTTCCTACGCCTTTTCTCCCGCGCTGATTCCGCAGTTGAGCCATCTCAAGCTCATCCTGAACGGCAACCTTTTCGCCACCATCCAGCCGACGCCGGGCCAGTTTGGAGGCTCCGACGGACGAGACCAGGAAGGCGACTTTGACATTCCACCTGAGCTGCTGGTGCACAACAACACCCTCACTATCGAGTTCATCGGCCACTACACGATGAGTTGTGAGGACCCGGCCAACACCACGCTTTGGGCCCGCGTTCACCGCAACTCTTATTTCGATATCCACGGCGATTTGTTGCCCCTGGCCGACGACCTTAAAGTGTTGCCTACGCCTTTTGTCGATCCCGCAGTGGTTCAGCCGGTCAATCTTTCTGTCGTATTTCCTGCGCCGCCCTCGTATAAGGCAATTCAGGCCGCCGGGATCGTCGCCAGCTACTTCGGCCTCATCTCGGCAAACCGGCCGGTGCGGTTTCCGGTGCATATTGGAGCCATTCCGCCGGGCAACGTGATTGTTGTTGCGGAGAACTCCGCGAGTCTTCCGCCGGAGCTGAATCTTCCGGCCGTCAACTCGCCCACCGTGGCAATGCGCACCAACCCCAACGATCCATACGGCAAGGTCCTCATTGTCACCGGCGCCAACGCGGACGACGCATTGATTGCGGCCCAGGCCGTCGCGTTGCACAGCGACATGCTCAGCGGCGGTCAGTCGTCGATCGAAAATCTCACGCTGCCCGGCAAGCAGGCTGCTGACGCCGCGCCGCGGTGGGCGCGCACCGACCAAACCATTCCGCTGTGGGATTACGCCACCGCCGACGAGCTCCAGGGCGACGGCACCGCGCCGCTTGAAGCCTACTTCCGCATTCCGCCCGACCTCTACTACGCCACCGGCGGACCGAACACGACGCTGCATCTTGTCTACCGGTACAACTCCGTTCCCATTGGCCCCATCTCCAGCATGCAGGTTCGCCTCAACAACGCGTTTCTCGGTTCTACGCCGCTCATCCCCGGCCAGGATACTTCGCGCAAGACGCAGACCAACATTCCGATTCCGGTCGTCAACCTGCGGCCGTTCTCCAACTCGCTGTCGTTCGATTTCACCTTCCAGCTGCTCAAGAAGCAGAACTGCCAGGACACGACGCCCATCAGCATGCAAGGCGCGATTCTGCGCGACTCCTATCTGGATTTGCGCGGCTACCCGCACTGGGCTGCGCTGCCGAATCTCGAACTCTTTTCCAACGCCGGGTTTCCATTTACGCGTTTCGCCGACCTGAGCGAGACCACGGTCGTGCTGCCGCCCACTCCCACGGAGCAGGAGATTGAGACCTTTGTTACGCTCATGGGTCACTTTGGCCGGCAAACCGGTTTTCCCGGCCTGCGCGTGACTGTTGCCGGCCCCGACGCTCTGCGCAGCGGCGCCGGCGCGGACTTTCTTATCATCGGTTCCGGCGCAGACCAGCCTGCTTTTTCGACGCTGGGGAATCATCTGCCTGTCTCTTTGAGCAACGGACAGATTCAGGTGCGCGATACGCAGGGCTTCTTCGTCCACCTGCTCCACAACGCCTGGTGGAAACTCGAATCGAACGAGCATACCGAATCCGGAACGCTGACCGTCGGCGGAACTCCCGACGCCATCGTCGAAGGCATCGAATCCCCTTACGACCTGACCGGAAACCGCAGCATCGTCGCCATTCACCTCAAGGACGCAAGCGCGTTCGAGCCCTTCATGAGCACGTTCCTCAGCGTGCAGCAGTCGAGCGACATCTCCGGTTCGGTCTCCGTGCTGCATGGCACCGGATTTCAGTCCTTCCGCATCGGTTCCGCGGTCTATCACGTGGGAGTATTGCCGTGGTGGACGAAGCTGACGCTCTGGTTCACGCAGGTGCCATGGTTGGCGGCGCTGGTGGTTATCCTTCTCGCATTCCTGCTTGCCATTTGGACCAGGCAATGGCTGCGCGCCAAGGCCAGATCGCGTTTGACGATGTTCGAGGACTAAGGTCGATTTCGGTCACTTGGCGATTCTTTAGAGGATCGTCCCCGTCGAAGGTGGGTGCGCGGGTTGGGCGGTCAGTGACTGCAGCGACCTCCTCAGGACGACTAGCCGGTGAAGCAGAGGCGCTATCTGTTCCGCTTGAAGAACTTGCTCCTTAGGCCCCGTTGGCGCGAATTGCAGGTTTCCCCTTGTTTATCAACATGCGACTCTACGATGCTCGCGCAGTACCATGCTTTTGAATGGTGAAAGCCGTTGACTACAAGTTATGGGCGATGAGCCGGCCTGGTTGGAGACGACTTGCGATGGGCCTTTCTACATGCCGGCCGGGGAAACATTTCGTCCTGATTGCAGCGCTTTTGATGTTTTCAGCGGCTGGCGGCTGCAAAGACAGACCGTGGCAGCTATGGCACTCCTACTCGGCGCGCTTCATCGATCCTGTAAGCGGCAGGGTCTTCGACCCCAACGGCGATCAGCACACAACGTCAGAAGGGCAGGCGTATGCACTTTTCTTTGCGCTCGCCGCCAACGATCGCGCAACATTCGACCGCGTTCTCGGCTGGACGCAATGCAATCTGGCGCAAGGCGATCTCGGAACCCATCTGCCGGCGTGGCTCTGGGGAAAGAACAAGTCGGGCCACTGGGCGATTCTCGACGCGAACTCGGCCTCGGACGCCGATACCTGGATCGCGTACACGCTGCTTGAGGCCGGCCGCCTTTGGAACTCTCCCAGCGATGCAATGCTGGGGCGGGCCATGATGGCCTTGATCGCAAAAAGCGAAGTTACCGATCTTCCGGGCTTCGGTCCCATGCTGATGCCGGGACCGACAGGTTTTCAACAGGCGAACTCATGGACGCTGAATCCAAGCTATCTGCCCGTATTTCTCTTTGAGCGATTTGCTGCCGTCGATCCAGACGGACCGTGGCGCCAGATCGCGCTCGGCATTCCGCGCCTGCTCCAGCAAGGTTCCCGCCACGGTTATGCCATGGACTGGGTGAAGTATGTTCCGGGCGACGGCTTTTATCCGGCAATCAATCCCGCGGCAAATGCTCAAGCCGGACCTGCCGCTGACACGCCATGCGGCGGCTACGATGCCATCCGCGTTTACCTGTGGGCCGGGATGATGGACCGCGAGGACGCCGCGCGCGCCGCAATTCTGAATGCGGTTCCCGCCATGAGTGCTTATCTTGCGGACCACGATGCTCCTCCGGAGAAGGTGGACGAAGAGGGGATACCCTCGGGAAAAGATGGACCCGTGGGATTTTCCGCGGCTCTGTTGCCCTACCTGCGCGCGTTTCCCGACCTCTCCAGAGCTGCGGCCCGGCAGATGATCCGTCTAAGTGTGGAAAAGGACGCCGAAACTGGATTGTATGGGAAAGATAAAGCGTATTACGATCAAAGTCTTACCTTATTCGCAATGGGATTTCTCGACGCCAGATTTCGGTTTGGTTCGGCCGGTGAACTAAAAGTAGAATGGAAGCGGCAATGAGGGTGGGCTGGGCGCCTTGGAAAGCGAGCTTCATCCTAGCGGGCTGCCTCGTGCTGACGCTCCCGTTGGGTTACGCTCAAAAATCCTCCGCCGCTAACTCTGCAGAGGCCGCACGCGCCATTCTTGCGGAAAAAGCTCATGCACTTGAAGCCCGCGGACGGCCCGACATGGCCATCCAACTATGGCAGCAGGTTCTTCTCTCCGCTCCCGAAGATACTGAAGCGTTGGCGGCTCTGGCACGCGATTACAAACTCACCGGCGCCGCGGATCAGGCGAATGCAACGCTCGACCGTTTGCGCAAGGTCAGCCCCAACAGTCCCGACATCGCCAGGATCGAGGCACTGGCCAGCACCAGCACCCAGAGCGAACAGCTTCGCCAGGCCGGCCAACTCACCCGGCAGGGCCGCAACGAAGATGCGATGCGCATCTATCGGCAGCTCTACGGCGATCAGCCTCCCAACGGCGACATTGCGCTGGCCTACTATCAAACGCTCTACGGAACCGCCAGCGGCAAGCAGGCAGCGATTGCAGGCATGCGGGCCCTGGTCGATCGCAATCCCGGCGATCCGCGCTATGTCATCCAGCTCGGCGTGATGCTGACGTATGACGAGCGCACGCGCGCTGAAGGCATTCGCATTCTTGAGGCGCATCCCGCCGACGCCGCCGCGCAGGCTGCGTTGCGCCAGGCGCTCATTTGGAACTCCGCAAATCCTGCCTCCGCGGCCGGGCTGCGCGAATATCTCAAGACGCATCCGCAAGACAACCAGGTTGCTGCCCAGTTGAAACAGAACGAGGCCAAGCTGGCGCAGATGAACTCCGGCATTGCGCGTAACCCTGCCGAGCGCGCGGCTTTTGCGGCATTGAACGCACATCGCCTCGACGAAGCGGAAAGGCGCTTCAACGCGCTTCTTCAAGCGGAACCGAACGATGGCCGCGTCCTGGCGGGAACGGGGTTCCTGCGCATGCAGCAGAAGAAATTTGCCGATGCCATCACCAACTTTACACAGGCCGAGCAAAACGGATACAAGGCAAAGATCGTCGAAGATGCGCTGGCGACTTCGCGCTTCTGGAACGCCATGACCCAGGCGACCGCGGCCATGGATCAAAATCAGTTCGACGTGGCGTCGGCCCAGTTTCGCGCGGCGCTCGACATGAATCCGCACAGTTCCGACGCGCTCAACGGTCTCGCGGGACTCTACCTCAAGCAGAAGCAGTACTTGGCCGCCGCCGGGGAATATGAGCAGCTCATCCGATTGCAGCCCGCATCGTTTGATGGCTGGCGGGGTCTGTTTCTCGCCGACGCGCAGGCGGGCGAAAACGATAAGGCACTTGTCATCTCGGCGCGAGCGCCGGCCCAGGTTCGTGCCGCGCTCAACCGCGATCCGGATTACCTTCGCACGCTGGCCGCTATTTATCAGGCGCAGGGCCGTACCGCCGATGCCGAACGCATTCTCGCTCTCGCGCTGCAGTTGCCGTTTCCCGGCAACGGTTCAACGCTCGAGGCCGGAACCAAGATGCAATATGCCGGCATTCTGATGGAGGCAAAGCGATTCGGACAGGCGGCTGCGCTTTATTCGCAGGTTGTTGCAAGTGATCCGGCCGACGTCTCGGCATGGATGGGCCTGATTAGCGCGCATCATGAGCTTGGCCAGGATGGGCAGGCTCTCAGCGATGTGCAGAGGATTCCCGCAGCCACATACGAAACGGCGCTGAACGATCCCGCCTTCCTCTCGGAGCTTGGCGCGATCTACCAGCAGGCCAATCAATTTGACGTTGCGCAGGGAATGCTGGAGCGCGCCGATCGGCTTGAGACCGCAGCGGGCAAGCAGCCGGGTATCGACCTGCAGTTGCAGCTAGCCGGCATCTATCTGCTGCGCAGCAACACCGACCAGGCCTACACGCTCTACCGCCAGATCGTTACCAGCCATCCCGACAATGCCGGCGCGTGGAAGGGCCTTATCGCCGCATTAGCCGCCACAAACCGCAACGCGCAGGCGCTTCAGGAGCTTGCTGAGATTCCCGCGCCGGTGCGCAAGCAGCTCGACTCCAACATCGACTTCATGCAGACCGAAGCCGGCCTCTACGCCACCGCCGGCAACACCACGCGCGCGCTCCAGTACATGGATCGCGTGCTGGCGTACTACGCAAAGACCGCTGCGCTACCTCCACCGAGCGTTGCCATCCAGAACGCCTGGCTCCTTTACAACGTCGGCGACGACCGCGGGCTCTACAACGCGCTGATGCACATCGGAGGACGCAACGATCTCACCGTTGAACAGCGCGAAACGGTCCAGAGCATCTGGGCCAACTGGAGCGTGCGCCGCGCGGCCGCAGCGATGGACAACGGCAATGCTCAACACGCCGTCGACATTCTCGATGCCGCATCGCTTGCTTTTCCGAACAACCTCACGGTGCGCAAAGCTGTTGCCGGCGGTTATGCGCGCGTGGGCCGCGCCAAAGAGGCGCTGACGCTTTACAAAAATATCCCCATGCAGGATGCTTCAGCGGGCGACTTCGAAGGCGCCATCGGCGCTGCGCTTGCGGCCAACGATCGGAACCAGGCAGAGCTTTGGCTGCGGCTGGCACTGGAACGCTTCCCGCGCGATCCTGTCGTGCTGACTCTCGCCGGCCGTTACGAGCAGGCCCGCGGCGACAACGAGCGCGCTGCCGACTACTACCGCGCCTCCATTGCAGCCATGCCCTCCGTCTCGCCCGTCGATCGGCTTGCACATGAGCTCGTCTATCCTGAGCAGGATCTCAAGACGCACCGGGCCGTCACGGCGGCTGACCTGCAGCATCTGCTTGATCCCGACTACGAACCGTTCGAGAAGACCACGAAACTTCCGTCTTTGCCCGCATACGGGCCCGATCCCTACGACGGCAGAATTCCTGTTGTATCACCGGCTCCGCAAATCTCTCCCGCCGGCGGCACGGCGCCAACAACACAGGACCTGCCGCCGCCCATGCCTGTTCCTCACGCATCGCTTGACGGCGCGCCTGCATCCCGCCCGGCAGCACAGAACGCACGGCTCGTCCTCGCATCCTTCCCGATCTCTCGCCATCCTTTTACAATCCGCTCCGACTTTTTCCGCAACGCGTATGCCGCTCCGGCAGCAATCCAGGCCGCCGCCCAGCCCTATCGCGCAACGGAGATTACTCTCAACCCGCCGCACTCGCTCGCATCCGACGCGTGGAAGGGGCTCATCTTTTCGCTGATTGCAGGCAATCGCAATGCGGAGGCGCTTGCGCAGCTATCCAAGATTCCTCCGGACGTACGCCGCCAACTCGAAGGGGATATCGAGTGGGTGCAGGGCCTCGCCAGCCTCTACTACTCCGTCGGCGACATGCCCACTGCCACCTACTACCTGAAGCGTGTCGAGACCTTTTACTTGTTGCATCCCGGTGTCGTGCCCGCAAGTCTCGAGCTTCAGCACGCGTGGCTTCTCTATAACATCGGGAATGACTCGGCACTCTATCCCGTCCTCGAACATCTCGATGCGCGCCCCGATCTGGCTCCGGAACAGCGCCAGCAAGTGCAAACCATATGGGCCAATTGGGCTATTCGCCGCGCAGCCGAGGACATGGACAACGGCAATCTTCCACTCGGCGTGGAAATCCTTCAGGCCGCCTCGCAGGATTTCCCCGACAACCTCAACGTGCGTTTCGCAGTCGCGGGAGCGTATATGCGCGCGGGCCGCTCGCAGGACGCGCTCGCCATTTACAAGGCCACCTCCATGAGCGATGCGAGTTCCAGCGATTACCAGGGCGCGATTGGTGCGGCTCTGGCGGCGAGGGACATGGCACAGGCTGAAATCTGGCTTCGCGTCGGGCTCAATCGCTTTCCGAACAACTCCAACATCCTCGGCCTCGCCGCGCAGTTTGAGCAGGCTCGCGGCAACAACAAGCGCGCTACCGAGTTTTGGCGCGCTGCACTGGCCGCAGCGCCGCCCGACGCAAAGACGGCAACTCTTGTCACGGGCATCTCGGCGACTCCCGGATCGCCTTCGTCCGCCGCCGGCGACGTCAAACGGCTGCTCGATCCGCGCCTCAATCCCGCCGCTTCGCCGAATCAGATCGCGCCCTTGCCGTCGTTTCAATCGCAGCCCTCGGCGCCGGCCGCGGCCTTATTGCCGCTTCCACAAGCGGCGCCGTCGCAGGATCTCACTTCGCCATCAACCAATCCTCTGCCGCTTCCGTCCGCGTCGTACAGTTCCGGCGGAGTGGCCGCAGAGCAGGGAACAAGTGGGCCGGTTTATGTTCCGCACGGAACCAGCAGCAACATCGCTCCATCCGGGCCGGTCCTGGTTGAGCAAAGCGCTACACAGCAGCCGCTGATTCGTTCCGCGTCCGGCAACCAGGCATCCGCCGACCTGCCGCCATCAACGCAGTTCACAGGAAGGATGAATCTTCCACCTTCTGAACAGAACATCAACTCCGCCGCAGCACCTGACGCGGAACCCGCCGGACATGCCGGCAGCCAACTCACGCAAGGCTCAGCTTCGGTGATTCACACCGTGCCGAATTCCCCGGTGAGCGCGCCGCCCGCTGGCCCTATCGAACAATCCTCGTCTCCCGCCAGCCAGGGCCCATACGATATGGCGCAGTACACGCCCTCCGCGCAGGACGCTGCAACAGGAGCCTTCTCCGCGCCCAAGCAGCAACAGTCCGCGGCTCAGCCGCCTGCCGCCGCTCCTGAAAAGCCGAAACCCGCTGCAACAACACCCGCAAAGCACAGGAAGCGCGCCGTAAAGCCGGCGCCGCAGACGGCACAGCAGCCCACGCAGACGCTCGGCAACGCGCCCATCGGGAATGCGGCTAGCGGCGAAGCTGCGCCGCCGGCTCAGGCTCCCGAAGAAAATCCCGCTGAAACCACTACCGGCACTGGACTCAGCGACCAGGAACTCGAGCAGCAGAATCTGCCTCCGCTGCATGGCCCGTGGGTGCGCGTGCGGCGCCAGGGAAATCCAATCAGTCCGCGTGAAGAAGCAGAAGAGCAGTTGCACGCAATCGAAGGCGGCTACAGTGGCTGGCTCGGCGGCACTTCGGTTGTGAATTATCGAAGCGGCGATCCCGGCTACAGCCAGTTGGCCGCCATTGAGTCTCCATTTGAGGCGTCCGCACCGCTCGGCTATCACGCGCGCATTACCGCCATCGCCAAGCCTGTCTTTCTTGACTCGGGCCAGGCCGACGGAACCGCCAACATCTCCGTGCTTGAATCTCAATCAGGCGCGACGTGCCGGGTTACCATACCGGAGCCGATCGGCACCTATGCCGCGTCGCAAAACTTTGCTCCCTGCACTGCGCCCACGATCGGAGCGCTCACGCCGCCCGCGCAGCAAAATGCCGTCGGTGTCGGCGGCGAGTTGCAGCTTACGTTTCCGCACCTGGCTATCGCCGGCGGATACACTCCGGCCAACTTTCTTGTCTCCACATTTACGGCGCGCTTCCAGTGGAAGCCTGGCAACGGCCCCATCACTCTCAGCTTCAACCGCGACTCGGAAAAAGACTCCCAGCTTTCCTACGCAGGCCTGCGCGATCCCGCCGGCAATTCGCTCGGCACTGTTGGCCAAATCTGGGGCGGCGTTGTCGACAACCAGGGCCTCGTTCAGGTTTCGCACGGCGACGCGCAGTCCGGTTTCTACTTTGCCGCAGGCGGCCACTATCTTACCGGCTACAACGTTGAGAAGAACGATCGCGTTGACGGCACCGGCGGCGCCTATTGGCGCGTCTACGCTGCGCCGGAGTTCGGCAATCTGAGCCTGGGGGCAAACTTCTTCGCCATGCACTACGCGAATAACCAAAACGCCTTCACGCACGGAATGGGCGGCTATTTCAGTCCGCAGGGCTACTTCCTGGGCAATGTCCCCATCAGTTGGGAGGGCCACTACGAAACACACCTGCACTACAACATCATGGGCGCTTTGGGCGCGCAGGCGTTTCAGGAAGATGCAACGCCGCTGTGGCCTCTGGCCGGCGACAAGCCGCTCGAAACCAGCCAGAACAACCCCATGCTGCCCAACGTGACGAGCATAAGCGCGAATTACGACCTGCGCAGCCAGGTGGCTTACCAGATCGGCCCGCATTGGTTTACCGGCGCATACCTTGCCGCCAACAACACGCGCAACTACTCGTATGTGTCGGCCGGTTTTTTTGTCCGTTACACATTTCGCGAGCAGCCTTCCAGCGCGACGGCGCCGACGGGGCTCTTTCCGGCCGATGGATTCCGGCCGTTCACTGTTCCCTAAACACGAGCGTCTTGCACCAGTTGAGATTCACTCCGAAGAGAGTTCCCGCCAAAGAATCGTCGAATCAGGTAAGCTGAACTGCAAAGTGCTTCCCCAGAGCCATATCGACGAGTTGCGTGCTGCCGTTGGCTCTGCCGGCCTGATCACGGCCGAAAGCCAGTTGCAAACCTACGAGTGCGACGGCCTCACAAACTTTCGCGTACTCCCCGGCGCAGTGGTACTGCCGCGGAATGCAGAAGAGGTGCAGGCGGTGGTCCGCGTCTGCGCGCGCCATAAGATCCCGTTTGTAAGCCGCGGGGCGGGTACGGGTTTGAGCGGCGGTGCGCTGCCTGCCGCAGGCGGCGTTGTGATCAGCCTGGCGCGCATGAATCGCATTCTCCACGTGGATATCCCCAATCGATATGTCTTAGTGGAGCCGGGTGTGATCAATGCAGATGTAACTCGCCAGGTCGCGGCCCAGGGCTACTTTTATGCTCCCGATCCATCGTCGCAGTCTGTGTGTACCATCGGCGGAAACGTCGCTGAGAACTCGGGCGGTGCGCATTGCCTCAAGTATGGCTTCACGGTGACGCACACCCTGGCTCTCGAAGTTGTGCTACCCAATGGCGAGTTTGCTCACTTGGGATCAGCCACGCTCGACACGCCTGGGTACGACTTGACCGGAGTTTTTGTCGGCTCTGAAGGCACACTTGGAGTGGCAACCAAAGTTACGCTGCGGATTGTTCGCAAGCCTGAGAATGTGCAGACGCTGCTTGCGGCGTTCCCCACGCCCTCTGCAGCGGGCCAAGCGGTAAGCGACATTATCGGAGCCGGTATGTTGCCTTCAGCCCTCGAGATCATGGACACACTCGCCATTGAGGCCGCCGAGGCCGCGGTGCACGCACACTATCCCATGTGCGGCGGATTGCTGCTGGTTGAGATCGATGGACCTTGCGACGAAGTGGCGGCTTTGATGTGCGAAGTCAATGTGATTGCCGCGGCAAACGGCGCATCCGAGATTCGCGTGGCTCAGTCGGACGAAGAGCGGACGCTGATCTGGAAGGGCCGCAAGGCGGCATTTGCAGCCATGGGACGCATCTCGCCCAACTACATCGTGCAGGATGGCGTGATTCCGCGAACCGCACTGCCAAATGTGCTCACTGCCATTGAACGCATGTCGGCTGCCGTAGGCCTGCGCGTGGCGAATGTCTTTCACGCGGGCGACGGCAACCTGCATCCGCTCGTACTTTACGACCGCTCGATTCCGGGCCAGGAAGAAGTCGCGCTCGATCTTTCCTATCGCATCCTGAATCTGTGTGTCGATAACGGCGGGTCCATTACCGGCGAGCACGGCGTGGGTAAGGAAAAACAACAGGCGATGGGCTACATGTTTCAGGAGCCTGACCTGGCTACGATGCAACTTGTGCGCTGCGCCTTCGATCCAGAGAATCTCTCTAATCCCGACAAGATCTTTCCGCGGCCGCGTTTGTGTGCCGACAGACTCGGCCCGTACACGCCGCATCCGCTGGAGACGAGCGGCGTGGCGGAGATCTTCTGATGGGCGCGACTGCGACAATCACGCGCGAAGAGGCGCTTGAACGGCTGGCCGCGATTGCCGGAGATGAGCACGTGCGAGTCGCCAGGGAAGCGGTTCGAGTGGCGCCGTCGAGTGCGCAAGAGATTGGCGAGATCCTGCGCTTCGCCAACGGGAACGGCCTCACGGTTTTGCCGCTCGGCAGCGGGAGCAAGAGCGCCTGGGGCAATCCGGTGGCGGCGGAGATCGAACTGAGCCTGGACCGATTGAATGCATTGCACGAGCATGCATGGCAAGACCTGACGTGCGCCGTGCAGTCAGGCTGCCAATGGGCGACGATGCAGCGCGAGTTGGCAAAGCATGGCCAGATGGTTGCGGCTGATGCGCTGTGGCCGGAGCGCGCTACCGTCGGCGGAGTTGTGGCCACAAACGATGGCGGGGCCCTGCGATTGAAGTATGGCGGCCTGCGCGATCTTGTCATCGGCATGACGATTGTGCTGGCGGACGGCACGATCGCCAAGTCCGGCGGCAAGGTGGTAAAGAACGTTGCGGGCTACGACCTGCATAAACTTATGATCGGCAGCTTCGGCACGCTGGGCGTGATTACTGAAGTCAACTTTCGGCTGCATCCGCTTGAGCAGCACGTGCGCACATGGACGGTCGAGGCCCCAAACGCGCTGCTGCTTGCCGATCCGCTGAGCGAGTTGCTGCATTCGCAGATGATGCCTTCGAGCATCCAGCTTTGCATGCAGAAGGATCAATGCGCGCTCCAAGTACGCGTTTGCACGCGCCCCGAATGTTTTGAGGACCACAGCTCGCGGCTCCGCAGGATCTGCGGAAAGTTTTCAATGTCGGAGGCGAGCGATGTAGTTTGGCAGGCGCATGAGCAGCTTTTCCTCAACACAGAAACGGCAATCGTAAAGGCCTCAGTGCTGTCGACGGAACTCTGTCCGGTCGTTGAGGAAATAAAAGAATTTGCGGCTCGTGAAGGGCTTGGTGTTGCACTTGTGGCCCAGGCGAGCGGACTGATGACGATTGCTATTGGCGATGGCCAGAAGGACTCCGTCGACTCTGTCGTCGCTTTCATTGAGCATCTTCGCGCGCGCCTGAGGCCTTCCGGCGGCAGCGCTGTCGTATTACGGATGCCCGATGCACTGCGTGGCCGGTTGGACGTATGGGATTGCCAGTCAGACGCGCTGCCGCTGATGCGCGAGATCAAGCGCCGCTTCGATCCCAATCGAGTGCTGAGCCCGGGGCGCTTCGTTGGAGGAATCTGATTGACCATGGCGCATGGCCCGGCTGCAGATTCGGTTCGACCTTCCAGCTTCGACGCGCATCATCCGCCGCAGAGGGAACACATTGACGACTGCGTGCATTGCGGTTTCTGCCTTCCGGCGTGCCCTACGTACGTGCTGTGGGGCGAAGAGATGGACTCGCCGCGCGGCCGGATCTACATGATCAAGAAGGCTCTCGATGGCGACTCGCAGCTCGACGGAAGATTCCAGCTCCACATGGACAATTGCCTGGGATGCATGGCCTGCATGACGGCTTGTCCTTCGGGCGTGGAGTACAGCAAACTCATCGAGCCTACGCGCGCGCAGATGGAGCGAAATATTCCGCGCAAATTCAGCGAGCGCATTTTCCGCAGGTTCATCTTTGCCACGTTCCCGCACCCCAAACGCTTGAGGGTGCTGGCGATTCCGCTGCGCCTTTATCAGAGGAGCGGACTGCGCGCGCTGGTGCGCGCTTCGGGATTCCTGAAGATCGTGCCCAAGCGGCTGGCAGCGATGGAGGCGCTGTTGCCGGAAGTGCCGCCGCGCCACGCATCGCCCTTGTACAGCATCACTCCAAAACCAATAAGAAAACGAGTGGGCATGCTCAGCGGCTGCGTGCAACAGGTTTTCTTTCCACATGTGAACGCAGCTACGGCGCGCGTTCTGGCCGCGGAGGGTTGCGAGGTGATCGTTCCCACCGATCAAGAGTGCTGCGGCGCGTTGATGTTGCACTCGGGCCTGGAAGCCGATGCTGCGGAGTTGGCGAAGAAGATGATTGCGGCGTTTGAAGCGGCGCAGGTTGATACCATCGCGATCAATTCCGCCGGCTGCGGATCGACGATGAAGGAATACGGCTACCTGCTGCGCGATGATCAGGAATGGGCGGCAAGGGCGGCGGCCTTCTCGGCGAAGTGCAGGGATATCTCAGAGGTTTTGTCCGAGCTGGAGCCGCAGGCCGAGCGGCATGCGTTGAACATGCGCGTCGCATATCACGATGCCTGCCATTTGCAGCACGCCCAAGGTGTGCAGAAGCAGCCGCGCCAATTGCTCGCTGGGATTCCAGGTCTCGAAGTTGCCGAGATTCCCGAGAGCTCGCTGTGCTGCGGGTCAGCGGGCGTCTACAACTTGTTGCAGCCGGACACGGCGAACCAGCTCGGCGCGCGCAAGGCAGAGAATCTGATTTCGACGGGCGCAGAGGCAGTGCTGTCGGCCAATCCGGGGTGCCTGCTGCAACTGATGAATGGACTGCGGCGGCAGGGAATAGAGACCATGCCGGCCTTTCACATGGTTGAGCTACTCGATGCATCGATCCGAGGCGTGGCGGCCGATGAGCTGCTGAAAGGGAAGTGACGGAGTTCGCGTGAGCAATGCGGACGCTGCATTTGCAACCCGGCAAGTCTGGTTTCGGTGGTTCGACTCAAGCTGGGCCGCACAGTTCCATATGGGTTGCCGTTTGGGCCTATTCCGTGTAGCGCCAGAGCTTGATCTGGTCGGCCGGAGCCGCTGAAATAACGCCGCGTTGAAGAAAATTGCCCTTTAGGAATCCTCCGGAGACCTGAGTTCCGTCGGCATGCTTCATCTCTACGCGGGAATTGTCTCTGGGATAAGTATTTCGATCTCTAAGGTTGAACTTGCACCATTCGTTCTTCATAGTTCGATTCTACGCTCGCCGACGATGTTTCACTTTCCTAAGGGAGGCGCCAATGTTCGCGTGGGCTTTTAGCGGTTTCGCCTGTGTGGGGTTCCACTTCTCTCGAGTGGAGCATTCACATTGACAAGACGCCCGTTGGTACGGCGCACATGTATCCCAGGTTTTAGAAGCGGAAACCCTCGGCTCCAAACACGACAGCCTCCGGGGCGCTGCAGTGTTTTTGACGAGCGGGCCCGGGAAGAGCCGGGTTGCCGGCCGATAGCGTGGTCTCATTCTGAGTTTTCTCATTTGGTCGTACCGAATCGCATAGAAACTTATAAATAATGCTTGACATAATTAATAATATTAATTATTGTTGCTATCGTACTTGAGAAATACAATTTCGACGATGGCAACCGACCCAAAACCCGCTACAGACTGGCAAGACCTGCTTCGCCTCGCCCAGGGATCGCCGCTCGTGATCGAGCGGGTCAGGATTCCCGAAAAGCAGATTGCCGTCGAAGGCGAATTCACCCTCCCCCAGTTAGCCCGGCTCAGCCTTGAAGACCAGGTCTTCGTCACGGCCTTTCTCCGCTCCCACGGCACCATCAAGGAGATGGAGCAGACCTTCGGCGTGAGCTACCCAACCATCAAAGCTCGGCTCACCCGCATTGCAAGCCAACTTGAGTTTGTTGATACCAACCCGTCTCCTTCGCGCACCGAGGTACTGGAGAAGCTGAAGAACGGAGACATTACCCCCGCCGAGGCCATTCGCGCATTGGAGGCTCTCCGGTGACACCGAATATTGCAGTTGTGCACATTGAAACTCCGCATTGGCGGTGCATTCCGCTCTGGATTCCATTGTTCCTGCTGTGGATTCCGGTCCTTGTGCTTTCGCCGCTCATCTTTCTCGTTATCTTTGGGCTGGCGATGGCCGGACGAGTGAACCCCTGGCACGCCATGGGTTTGATCTGGGATCTGGTGTGCAGCCTGCCCGGAACCAACGTGCGCGTGGTCGCTGATGGCGCAAAGGTTCAGGTGCGCATCCTTTAGCAACTTCATATTTCAGGAGCATTTTATGAATGAGAATCGCCGTCAGATTTTGGAATTGCTGGCCGCGGGCAAAATCACCGCAAGTGAAGCCGAGCAGTTGCTGGCCGCTCTTGAGCCGGACTCAACCGCAACCGCGAGCACGTTTGCCGGAACCATCCCCGGTTCGAATGGTGCCAAAGATGCGACCGTGAAGACACGCGCGAAGTATCTGCGCGTGCTGGTCGAGGCCGACGAATCGATGACCGGTATGAAAGGTCCCACGACAGTGAATGTTCGCGTACCCATGCAGTTGCTGCGCGCCGGCGTGCGGTTGGCGAGCCTGATTCCGCAGCAGGCACACGAACATTTCGACGAAGCCCTGAATCGGCATGGCGTGCCGCTTACGCTGTCGCAAATCAAGCCGGAAAATCTCGAGGAACTGATTGACCACCTGGAAGACCTCACCGTTGACGTTGACGGCAAGCAAGGGAACGCCACCAAGGTGCGCGTCTTCTGCGAGTAAGGCAGGGAGCCAGAAATCCTAATCAGTGATCAGTGATCAGTGATCAGTGACCAGGAAAAGACTCGGAAATAAGCACTGTGTAGGGGACGCCCCGTGTTCATGCGTGGGATCGCGCTTCTGTCGATATACAGCAGATAAAGGGAGATTGCGATGACAACACTTACGATGCCCAGGCCGCGGCGCGACAGCGGCATGGAAGGGATGGTTGCGAAATGGTATGCAGCCAATACGGCCGAGATGATGAAGGAGTACGTAACGCTGGCACACCGCATTGCGGCCGAACTGCCGCAAGGCAGCCAGGTGCTGGAAGTGGCACCGGGGCCGGGCTACTTTTCCATCGAGCTGGCAAAGCTGGGCAATTACGCCATCACCGGGCTCGATTTGAGCCATACGTTCGTGAAGCTTGCTACGAAGAAGGCTGCGGAAGCGGGCGTCGATGTCGACTTCAGGCAAGGTTCCGCTTCAAGCGTGCCCTTCCCGGAGGGGAGTTTTGATTTTCTCTTGTGCCGTGCGGCGTTCAAGAACTTTGCCCAGCCCGTGAAGGCGCTCCAGGAGATGTGCCGCGTTCTCAAACCCGGCGGACGAGGTTTGATCATCGACCTCAGGGGAGATGCCACGCCTGAGACGATCAGCAGGGAAGTGGATGGCATGGGCCTGACGTGGTTCAACAAAATGATGACCAAACTGGCGTTCAGGACGATGCTGTTGAAGAGGGCCTATACGAAAGGGCAGTTTCTTCAAATGCTGGCGCAGACCAAATTCTCACGCGTCGAAGTGACGGAGTCTGGCTTCGGGCTGGAAGTGTCGATGACGAAATAGCGCGGGTGATTCGGCTGCTTAATGCCCACGCCGCAGCGGCTTGTTCATCGGCACCACCTGCACTGTGACGTCCCGCACTTCAGCGAGAAAGCGATTCAGCACGGAGCCGCGCCACAGGATATCCCAACGCGAGCGCGCCGACTGTCCAAAGACCACGTGCGAGATGTTTTCCTGCTGCGCAAAGCGGATCAGTGCATCCGAAACGTTGCGATCGGTGAGCATCACCACCTTTGCGCCTAAGTCGCGCGCCATCTTCGAGTACTCCTCGAGGCGGTGATAGGCCTCGGGATCGCCGTGACCCTTATCGTCGGGCGGGGTGACATAAACCGCATACCAATTTGTTGCCAGACGGCCGGCGATGCGGGCGCCCACGCGCAAGAGCCGCTCAGTGCCCGGCCGCGTACTGAGACACACCATCACTTTTTCAGGGATCGGAGCCTGTTCCAGCCCCTGTGTGCGGCGATACTCGGCGGCGCGGTTGCCCACCTGTTCCGCTGTGGTGCGCAGCGACAGCTCGCGCAGCATGTTCAGGTTGCCTTTGCGGAAAAAGTTGGCCAGCGACTGTTCAACCTTTTCCGGTGCGTAAATCTTTCCCTGGCGCAGGCGATTCCGCAGCTCGTCCACGGTGAGGTCGATGTTGACCACTTCATCGGCGCGCTTGAAGAAGCTGTCCGGGACGGTCTCGCGGATGGTGGTATTCGCGGAACGGTTGACAGCATCGTTCAGCGTTTCAAGGTGCTGGATGTTGACGGCCGTCATCACGTTGATGCCGGCTTCAAGCAGTTCCAGCACGTCTTCATACCGTTTCCGGTTCTTGCTGCCCGGAACATTTGTATGCGCCAGCTCGTCCACGACGACGGTTTGCGGATGGCGTGCCAGGATCGCATCGACGTCCATCTCTTTCAGGTTGACGCCGCGATAGGGGATCACTTTCTGCGGAATGATCTCAAGGTCGCGAATCTGGGCTTCTGTTTCTTTGCGGCCGTGGGTCTCCACCAGGCCGACCACCACATCCACACTCTGCTGGTGCTTCATAATGTGGGCGTCGTTCAGCATGATGTAGGTTTTGCCTACACCCGGCGCCGCACCGATGTAGATGCGTAGTTTTGCCGGCTCCTGGGCCTTTTCGATTGTGATCTCGGCCATCGCTCAGCCCACCTCGACAGGATGGTGGACGGTTGCCAGCACGGCCACGGGAATGGTGAAGCGGAACGTCGATCCGTGGCCCAGCCGGCTTTCGACGGCAATCTGGCCTCCCAGCGACTCCACCAGCCGCCGCGCCAGTGCGAGCCCCAGCCCTGTGCCTTTTTCAGAGAGTGTATTGAAGCGATCGAAGATCGAGCTTAACCGCTCAGCCTCGATACCGCGTCCGGTGTCGCGCACGCTGAACTGCACAAATTGCTTGATCTCTTCGGCGGCGAGAAGTATCTCACCCTCTTCCGGTGTGAATCGAATCGCATTCGAGAGCAGGTTATCGAGAATGGAGCGGAGCGCGCGGCGGTCGGCCTGCACCGCAGAGAGATCGGCGTAGGCGCTCACTTCGAGACGGATGTGTTTCTTGACGGCTTCATCGCAGTAACGGTCGCGCGTCTCGTTCAATGCCTGCAATGGGCGCACCCGCTCCAGCTTTAGTTCACGCTTGCCCGTGTCGAGCTCCGCCACCTCGATCAGATCGCTCATCAGGTCGTCGAGTTGTTCGGCCTCTTTGCTGGCCGAATCCACGAGTTCGGTTTGCAGCGGGCTCATTTCACCGCTGAATCCCTGAACCAGCGCGTAGAGTCCGCGGCGCAACTGCAGCAACGGGTCGCGCAGCTTGCGGCTGGCCACTGTAATGAATTGCGTCTTGAAGCGGTCGGTGTCCTGCAGGCTGGTCACGTCTTCAAGGGTTGTGACCGCGCCCAGCAATCTGCCTTCAGAGTCGCGCATGGGCGTGGTGCGCAGGCGGTAGCTGCGTTCCTGCTGGCCGATGCGCATGGGCAGCATTGAAGCTTCGTCCTCGGCAGCCACAGCCTTCTGCATGGAAACAGCATCGCGAATTGCGCTCAGAATTTTTTCTCCGCCCGGCGTATTCGTCAGCGCCATGCGGTCCCCTGCGGCCTCGCCAAGCAACTCCTCCGCCGCCTGGTTCAGCTTCAGCACGTGTCCCTTGCTGTCGGTCACGATGATCGGCTCAAAGATCGATTGCAGCACAGCGTCAGAGATTTGAAATTCCATCTGCCGGCGGCCGGCCTCGGTATCGCGCAGCTCACGCAGCCGCACGGAGATCCGGCTCAAGTCACTGGCCATGGAGCCAAAGCTGTCATGACCGCTCCACTCCACGCGATGATCCAGGTTGCCTTGCGCGATGCGGTGCGCATCGCTCGCCAGCCCACGAAGCGGCCTGAGCACGAAGTAGATGGTTGCAGCCGCGATCGCTACCGATGCCGCAATCACGGTGTAGGCCAGTTCAAGATGCCCTGCCTCTGCCAGCGCTTTGTGCGTCACGGCCACCAGCGCGATCGTCAGGCAGCCGAGGAGTGCGCAGCCGAGAATGAGTCGCTGAGTGAGATTAAGCATGGCAGGTATCCGCGCCCTGGAAATGGGGACATCCCCATTCTCGCGGATGCAGCCTCAACCTGCAAAATCCAGACTCCATTTTGACGATTAAAAAGCCAGATTCATGGGACCCGGCAAACGGCCAGTGAGCCGTTGTGCCAGCGGCAATCGAGGCCAGCCGCCTGCGGATAATTGACCAACACCCAATCGACGCCGAACTCAGCTTTCAGCCGCTCGAAATCCGCGAGTGCGAACCGGCTCCAGCCGGCCTGAGCCTTTACCTGTCGCACCCACGCTGGCCCAAGTTCCGGCACCTGAGTTACCACCGCCGCATCCTTTACCGCATCGGCAAGCTGGCTTCGCTCGGCCAGCGCGCGAAATCCGTGGTAATCCTCGCCGGGCGCTTCCATGTAGTGGGGATCGAGCGCGAAATAGGCGTCCTCGGGCGTATTGGTCCGGATCCACGCAAACGCCTGCAGCCAGGGATTGATGGGCCGGCGGCCTGGAAGCTCAAGGTGCCGGCTGCCGGCAAACTCTCTGCACTGCCATGCAAACATGCATCCGTTGGCCACAAGCAGGAATGCAGCCCAGCGCCAAACGTTTTTCTTCAGGGCGAATTTTCCCAGCAGGCATCCAGCCGTCATCACGAAAAGAAAATAGAGCAGGTGAAGGTAGCGCATGGGCTGCAACGGCGTAAGCCGCACCAGCGATGCCGGCCATAGCATGATCATCGCGAGCATCTGCTGAAAGACGCCGTAGGCAAACACGGCGAGGGCGAAGTGGGCCAGCAAAATATCATCGTGCTTGCGCGCCACGCGCCAGAGCAGCCAGAAGAGGAGCAGCGGAGCGAGCGCTCCCAGCCACTCGTACCAGGTCCATTTGTAGAGGTAATAGTAGGTCCGCGTATCCAGAGCCTGATGCCATGCTGGATCGGCAGGCTCGAAGACCCAGCCCAGGGGGATGGCCGCCGCCGCGGAGGTTCCCCATGCACGGAGCCAGTCTCGTGCGGACTCAAGCAACGCAACGGTGAGAAAGATGCAGAATGAAATTCCCAACGCGGCCATGAGCGGATGAAAAAGAAAAGCCACTACGAGCAATGGCGCTGCTTGCCAGCGCTTTCCGTCGAGGATGCGCGAGATTGCGAGCAGAATCATGGCGCAGGCAATGGTCCGCGGATGCAGATGCTGATCGACCATGTAAAGCGCGGTGCCTGACACGGGAAGCGTGAACATGGCAGCGACCAGTGCCACTCCGGCCCAGCGGGCGCACTCGTCGGGAAAGAGGCGATTCGCGATTTGTTTAACCGCCCACAGAATCAGGAACAGCGACGCCAGTTGCCACAGCAGCTCCGCCCACGCCACCGGAATCTTTGTCCAGCGGACGAAGTGAGCCATCCAGCCGTCAAAGAGTGTTGCTTCTAATTGCAGACGGAAGAAATTTGCGTTGTGTGGGAAGAGCGCGGGATTCAGGTCGGCTTTGACGGCGGTGAGGTAAATTGCATCGTCTTCAAGGCCGGGGTGGTAACCCATCACCAGAAACCCCAGAAGCGTGAAGAGCAAAATGCCGGGAATCTCAAAAGAGAAACGTTTGCGCGGCAACCGCGATTCTCTGGCCGCTTCCACAACAGGTGCTACGCAATGCGCCACATTGCATAGCATATAGCCCTGAATCGGGGCGGCGTGCGGTGAGCAGCTAAAGCTGCGGCAACAGCGTGCGCAACAGCAGAAACGCACCCACTCCCGCGAAAAACACCAGCGCCATGCGAATGCCCGGCTCGCGATTCACTTCGGGCACCAGGTCGGTTGCCGCTACGTAGAGTGCGACGCCTGCTGCCACGGGCAACCCGAACGGCACCCAGGCCGGCACGAGCTGAATGACCAGCACGCCGGCCACCGTAGCGCCGGCTAACGCGACCGCAGACCAGAAGGCCGCCGAACGGCTGCGTCCGCTGGCCATCATCACGCTGGCCATTGTGAATCCCTCCGGCGCCTTGTGCAGCAGGATGGCGAGAAAGATGAGCCAGCCGAGCCAATCGGACAGCGCAAAGCCCGATCCAATCGCAACGCCATCAAAGAGCGCATGGAAACTGAGCCCGCCCAGCACCGAGTAGCCGGTGCGCGCCGAAACAAACTCTGCGTGATGCGTCTCCTCGCCATAATGAAAGTGCGCGTTGATGGTGTGCTCCAGCAGGTGCATCACGCAATAGCCGCCCATGATGAGGATGGCGCCCATTCGCGGATTCAACTTCATTCCTTCGGGGGCCATCTCAAGCAGAGCCGTCGCCATCAGGAACCCGGCGCCCAGCGCTACAAAGTAGCGCAGATAGCGCTCCACGCCGCGCGCCCGCACCAGCACCAGCCCGCCGGCCACGTCAGCCAGCGCGGCAATCACACCCAGTAACAGGGAGAGTTTCAGCATCGGCGCTTACCCGCTATGCCTGATGTGCAATACGTCGCCGTCCTGCACCACATATTCTTTGCCTTCAAGGCGCAGCGTGCCTTTGGCGCGCGCCGCAGCCTCTGATCCGGCTTCGAGCAGATTGTCCCACCGAATTGTCTCCGCGCGAATGAAGTGATGTTCGAGGTCTGTGTGAATCGCGCCCGCAGCCTGCGGCGCTTTCGATCCGAACGGAACGGTCCAGGCGCGGCACTCATCTTCGCCGGCAGTGAAGAAGCTAATCAGCCCCTGCAGCTCATAGCTTTTGCGGATCAACCGCACCAGGCCGCTTTCGCGCAGTCCGTAGCTTTCAAGAAAATCCGCAGCCTCGGCGTCGTCCATCTCGGCCAGCTCCGCCTCTACTTTGCCGCAGATAGCGGTCGCGCCCGCGTTGGGCCGCTGGGCGATTGCGTCCAGCTTGAAGCGGCTCACGGCGGACTCCAGATCGTCGCCTAAGGTCATGCTTTCGGTCACATTAAGCACATAGAGAATAGGTTTTTGTGACAAGAACATGAAGCCTTTGATGAGTTTCTTTTCTTCCGGCGTCATCTCCAGTTCACGCAGCGGAATTTCTTTTTCCAGCGACTCCTTGGACCGCAGCAGAAGCGCCTGCTCGCGCTCCAATTCGCCGGTGCGGCCCTTCTTCATGTCTTTTTCTACACGCTCCAGCCGCTTTTCCACTTGCGTCAGGTCGCTCACCATCAGATCGAACTCAACACTCTTCGCGTCGCGCAGCGGGTCGATGGGCCCTTCGTGCGGAATCGCCACGTCTTCAAAGGCACGGAGTACATGAATGAGCGCGTCGACGTTGCGAAGATTGGTCAGGAACGCGGTCTCTTTCAGCGCCTCCTGCCCGATTGCCGCCACGTCGACAAACTCGACCGAAGCAAAGGTCGTCTTCTTCGGCGAGTAGAGGGCCGAGAGTTTCTCCAGCCGCTCATCGGGAACGCGCGCCACGCCAATGTGTGCCTCGCGCGGGTTGGAGCGCCCATGCTCGTCGATTTTTGCTTTGGTCAGGATTTTGAACAGCGACGTCTTGCCCACCTGCGGCAGGCCGATAATGCCAGTTTTCATAGATGAGTCCGTTGCGGCAGCTTTACAGCATGAATCTTTGGATTGAGCCTCTTCGATGATACAGGAATGGCTCTCGGAGTTTCGCGATCACATGCCGGGCGCCTTCAGTTTCGCGTGGTTTCAGCCCATGCCACCAGAACTACCGTTGCCAGCCCCATCACCACAATCGCCTCTTCAACCCATTCGCTCTGATTGTGCAACTTGTTAAAGTGCATCGTGATGGCGTTGGAGGTATCGGTCGTGTCGATCGCACCGCCTTCGGCAATGCGGTCGCGCTCCATGGCGGGAATGATGCTGAATTGCGAGTAGACAGTGCAGCCAAGCATCAGGACCATGAGAATCATCGGCGCAAGCACTGTGCGCGGTTTGTAGATGCCCCAGGCCGGGGCCAGCGCCATCACTGCAAGAGCTACCATTCCCGATACCAGTCCCATACCATGCAGGATGCGAATCAATTCGCCGACGATCGTCCCGGCGGCATGCGTATCGGGCTGTAAAGCCGTGAAGGTAACGGCTGCTACCACGGGGAAGAAAATCTCCGCGCCTAACCATACGATAAGTGCGAGAGAAAGCAATGTGCGAAGCAAGGTCTTCATACAGGCAGCTTACAGCCAACAGCGGGCGGTGAACAGAGCAGGGAACAGTCGTCATCGAATAGGGAACGGACCTGGATCCACCTGAAACACGCTTAGCGCCGCCCATTCGCTCTCTTCTTATGACCGCTGCGATGATTCAATCAGCCCAGATACCGAGGGTCTTCCAATCAATCGTTCGATTCGTTTTTGGATCGGAGGATGAGTGCTGAAGAGATTGGCGAAGGTTGCCCCCGAAAGCAGCGGCGCCACAATAAACAGATGCGCCGAACTGGGCGATGCAATTAGCGGCACCTGACGGCTCGCGGCAGAGATTTTTTCCAGCGCCGAGGCAAGCGCGTACGGATTACCCGTTAAATGTGCGCCCGATGCGTCCGCCTCGAACTCGCGGGTGCGCGACACCCAAAGCTGGATCAACACGGCTGCAATCGGCGCCAGCAGCATCATAAAGATTGCGCCCAACCCGCCTTCTCGGTCGCGCCGGCCGCCCGCGCCCATGCCGCCAAACGCGCCAAACCAAAAAGCCATGCGTGCCAGAATCGTGATCGCGCCTGCCAGCGTAGCGGCAATCGAGCTGGTGAGGATGTCGCGATTGCGCACATGCCCCAGTTCGTGCGCCAGCACACCCGCCAGCTCGTCATCGTTCAGCAGCGCCAGAATTCCATGCGTGACGGCCACCGAGGCATGCTGCGGATTGCGGCCCGTGGCGAACGCGTTGGGCGACTCGGTAGGAATGACGTAGATCTTCGGCATTGGAATGCCGGCACGGCTTGTCAGACGCTCCACCACATCGTAGGCGCGCGGCAGTTGTTCGCGCGTCACCGGCTGCGCACGGTACATCGCCAGCGCAATCTTATCGGAGTAGAAGTAGCTGATAAAGTTAGTGGCTGCGGCAATGGCAAAGGCGATCAGCATACCGTTCTCGCCGCCGAAATATCCGCCCACCAGGATCAGCAGCAGCGTAAGTCCAGTGAGAAGCAACGTAGTTTTCAGCGCGTTCATGGTATGGCTCCCTGCGATTCATCCGCTCGCACTTCCAGTCCGTTTGATGGGAACAGAGAGCGAAAGGACGCAAAACCGCACGATGCAGAATACGTTTCGGAATGCGCAAACGTTCCGTGAGCCGTGAACCGGCAAGTGGTTAGAAATGAAAAGCTAAGAGCTAAAAGCTAAATGCTAAGAGCTAGCTTTTTTTCAATGCCCGCTTCAGCACCGTTTCAAGCGCCGATTTTTGTTCGGCATACTCATTCGGCGCCAATGTGCCTGCGATCTTGTCACTCTCCAGCGCAAACAGCTCCTCTTTGAGGGCATTCAGCAGGGCGCTGTTGTGCGATGCAGGCCCGAAGGGTGCGGTGTTGAGTTGCGTGGACCTGATCGGCGTCGAGTAAGCCGGCGGGATACCAACTGCAGTCATGTCAATCGGCGCTCCCGCCCCCGCCGTTACCGGCTTGCGCAGCAGGAAGCCTGCGGCGGTCGCCAACAGGAGAGCGAGCCCGCCCAGGATCCACCACTTGTACTTCGATAACGGATCAGGCGTGTCGATGGGCGCGCCGATGCCGCCACCCGGCTGGCTGCCGGGCATGCCGGCTGCGGCTCCCGCTCCACTGTTGTCGGCTTGCGCGCCTTGATCTTCGCGCGGAAATGATCCCGTTCCGGCCACCGAAAATTCAATTGTCTTGCCCGGTGTGGCGGCGCGCGTCATAAAGGTTTGCACGGTCGGGTCCTGCGGAGACTGCTCGAAACCCGAACTGGCTCCCCCTGTGAACGACATCGACTTGGGCAATACTACCCACTCGGTTTGCGCCGGCAACGTCACCACCGAATGGAAGGTGTAGTTGCCGCTGCTGTAAGGGACCTGGTACTGAACCTGGAAGAGCGTACCCTTGCCGCCATCGTCAGGCTGAATGGGAAAGTTGAAAGAGTAATGGCCTTTTGTCCCGGTGGGATCGAGCTTCACGCTGGTTGGCAAATTTCCAACGCCGGGCCGCTGCGCCGACACGTCGCCCATCACGGCATCGTCAGGCAAAACCACTTCAAAGGAGCGCTTGCTCCACTGTGTGGTCGGCGGCGTGCTCGCGTTGTGCACCTCGTAGCGCTCCACCACGCGAAGCTGTCCGTTGTCGCTCTCGATTCCGATGACATGCTCGCCGATGGAAACTCCGCTCACCTTGGCTGCCACATCGTAAACCGAAAGGTCGCCCGGCCCGCCCCCCGGTGGGGCGGGAATAAAATAATCGGCTCCCTGGTGGGTAACGCGAACCAGGTAGGGACTGCTGCCGGGCAAATCCAGTGAATAGCGGCCCCGCGCATCGGTCGTCGCGCGACCCACTTCGCTCATGCCGGTCATCGGCTCAAGCAGCACCACCGCATCGCCAACGGCAGGCTTGCCGGTGGTTTTGTCAGTCACTGTGCCGGTCACGGTTGCAGCTTGCGCCAGCACTCCAGCACACAAAAAGCTCAATGCAACCAGGCTTGCAAAAAATTGTCTCAATCTCATTTCCTATGCTTACCCTTCAATTCCTGTATCGCAGCCGCCTCAGATCCCTGATCTCTTCACTCTGATCACTGTTTCTACGCTTGCTGCAGATGGTCAATCTCCGCCAGCAGGACCGCAGCTTCATGTTCAAGCTGCGCGCGCTGCGTCTGGAAATCCTCTTCAGGATATTTGCCCGCGCGATATTCAAAGCTCAGGTCGCGCAGGTTCTCGTAAAGCTGCTCCTTGCGCTCCAGCAGGTAGTCCAGCCGCGTCTTCTCACGATGGCTGGCGAAGACATTCTCCGGCCAGAACGTGTAGACCACGAGCGCAAACAGAAGAAACAGCCCGGCAATCAGGCCCTCAGTTTCCGGCATGACTCAAAAACCCTCCATCAAAATTCATTCCCGGCCCCAGTCTCGCTGCGAATGCGTTCCAGCCGCTCGCGTTCCTCCGGATCAACCACAGCCGCATCGCCTGCCACGGCCATTTGCTGCCTTCCGCCTAAACCGCCCCAGCGGCGAATCAGCAGAATCGTTCCCACGAGCGCAGCCCCAAACACAGCGAATGGCGCAATCCATGCCACAAGGTCAAATCCCTTCGTAGGAGGCGCCGCCAGCACCGTCATGCCGTATTTGGCCGCGAACCCATCGAGAATCTGCTGATCGCTCAGCCCCGACGCGATCGCCGCTCTCAGTTCATTCAGCATCCGGCCGGAGTCGGGACAGCCCACGTGATTGCATTCACCCAATAATTGCGCGCAACCGCATGTGCACATCAACCGGTGATTCAGGTCGTTGTAGCGCGAGCTATCATTCGTCGCGCCGATGGAGAAGCAGATGGCGACAGCCAGCACTGCCGCTTCCACGGCTTTCACCCATGCAGGCAAACGTGTAGTGGCGCCCATCAGTCGCCTCCCCTCAGCGCAGGTTCAGCAGGCGACGTTCGCACCGCGGGGACGCGCAATGCCGCGGTTGCGGGCGTGAGACTGGGAACGAGCGCAATGAATGTGCCGATCACGATCACCACGAGGCCAGCCCAAATCCAACCTACGAGGGGATTGAGAAACGCTTTGATAATCGGCTGGCCCGTATCCGGATTTGTGCCTTCGTACACCACATACAAGTCCCAGCTCGGAACCGAGTGGATTGCAACCATGGTCTGCGGCTGGCCGCTGGCAAGATAGAAGCGCTTCTCCGGCGTCATCTGAAATTCTTTCTTGCCGTCCCGGTACACATCCAGCAGTGCGTACTCAGAGTTGTAGTTCAGGTTTGAGTCCTGGCTCGCGCCCACCTGCTTCAATGTGTACGGTCCAATCTGTATCGTGCTATTCAGCGCCATTTCACTTTCGATGTTGCGATTAAAGGCCGAGCCACACAGCCCCACCACTACGACCACCACTCCGATGTGAACCAGGTAGCCGCCGTACCGGCGCGTATTGCGCCGAGTCAGCAGCCACAGGGCAGCGAACAGGTTGCGCCCTGTCTGCCGCGAGATGACACCGGCGCCGCGCAGAAACTCCGCCACAATCGCGGTAAGAACCGCCGCGGAAATCGCAAAGCCCACCACCGCATAGAAGCTGCCCTGGTCAAGCGAGCCGTCTTTCCACGGCCTCACGCCCGCTACCAGGCAAACAATCACCGTGGCCCACAGCGCGATAACCGGCAGAACAAAATTGCGCTTGATGGCCTTGAACGATGTGGCGCGCCATGGCAGCAGCGGTCCCACGCCCGTCAGGAACAGGAGAAAGAGCCCGATGGGAATGGCAACACGGTTATAAAACGGAGCGCCAACCGTGACCTTGCTGCCTTCAACATATTCCGAAATGATGGGGAACAGCGTGCCCCACAGAATCACAAAGCAAGCCGTGAGCAACACCAGGTTGTTGAAGAGGAAACTCGATTCGCGGCTAACCAGCGATTCAAGCTGGTGCTCCGATTGCAAGTGCCCGCGCTGCAGAATGTAGGTGAAGATGCACACCGCAAGCACAATCCCCATGAAGATAACGAACCAGTTGCCGATAGACGATTGCGCGAAGGCGTGCACTGAGCTCACGAGTCCGGCTCGGGTGAGCAGCGTACCCAGCATGGTGAGCAGGAAGGTAGAGAAGATGAGCCACACATTCCAGCTCTTCATCATGCCTTTGCGTTCCTGCATCATCACCGAGTGCAAAAAAGCGGTGCCCGTCAGCCACGGCATGAAGCTTGCGTTCTCCACGGGATCCCATCCCCAGTAGCCGCCCCAGCCAAGCACTGCATAGGCCCAGTGCATGCCCAGGAAAATTCCGCACGTCAGGAACAGCCAGGTCACCATCGTCCATATGCGCGTGGTCCTGATCCACTTTTCACCGGGATAGCGCATCATCAGCGCGCCCAGCGCGAAAGCGAAGGGAACTGAGAAGCCGACGTATCCCAGGTACAGCATGGGCGGATGAATCACCATCTCCGGATACTGCAGTAACGGATTCAATCCATTGCCGTCGGCGGGAATCGCGCCTTTGAGCAGAGCAAACGGCGGCGCCGCAAAATTCAGCACAAGCAGAAAGAAAACCTGAATCCCGGCGAGAATCGTCCCTGCATAGGCGTAAAGCTTCACATCGGTCTTGTGCAGCAGCCGCAGCACAAATCCATAGGTGCCGAGCAGCCACGCCCATAGCAGCAGGGAGCCTTCCTGGCCGCTCCAGAGCGCTGCGAATTTGTAGGGAATGGGCAGCGCGCGGTTGGAGTGCTCAAGAATGTAGGTGATGGAAAAGTCGTTGGTGAAGACTGACCAGACCAGCGCAAACGCCGCCCCGGTAACCGCCCAAAATCCGGCGATCCCAGCCCTGCGCGCGGTATCGGCCAATCGCTCCGGCGAAATGCGCGCGGGCTGCCCGGTTGCGAGGAGCCGTAGCGCCAACGCTCCTGCCAAAAGATTGTATGCGGCCAAAGCTAAAGCGATAAGAAGACAGAAACTGCCGAATGCGGCCATTAGAACTCCAGAATCATTCTTGCACGCACGAGAGGGAAGTCGAGACCTCCCCGACAAAGGTATTCTCTCTCCATGATAGGCGTTTCGGTGTGATTTAGCTCACACCTCGCATGGGCGGGCCGACGCAGGGATGAGACTTAGTGCAACCAGGAGCCATCGGAATCTCTGGCGGCTATGCTGATGACGCCACGTTAAGTCCTTGAAAGACCATTGCGGTGATGAAGGGAAACAGCCCGCTAGGAGCAGATTTGACGCAACCGAATCAGCTCTCCCAGGCATTATCCCGTGAGTCTGACTATTATTCCACGGAAGGGATCTCATGAACAGAAGGCAGTTCCTCGTTGTCCTGGGCGGCGCTGCAGCTACGCAAAGCGTGCCCGGCAAGAAGCTGAACAATCAACAAGACATACCGGCCAGCGAAGGCGCCGTATCTCTCACAAATGGCAGCAACAGGCTGGTGCTCCTCCCCGGCCCTGACGGATATGGAATTGCCCTTTTTACTTCAATTGCAGGCAGGATGGTGCGGGTCGCGCAGACGCCATTCCCACTGAGAACGTTTTACGGAATCCGAAGACCCGAGAGCATCATTAATGTCGCATTTCGTCGCGCCGAAAAGACCGCAGATGGGCTTCAAGCCAATGCCGAATTTACCGACAAGAGATCGAACCAGTGGGAAGTTGTCTTTCATGCGGTGCGCGCAGCGAATGGTGGTTTCAATTGCCGTTTTGACTGTCACCTCTCGCAAGGGACCGTCGAAGACATATTTTTCGAACACTCGCTGACACCTGACATGCCCGCGAGCGGCGAGGAAACCTACGTCCTGATGCCGGGACTGCTCTATGACGGCAACCGACTCACGCGAGCGCCACTCGAAATCCCGCAACTGGCCGCGGCACAGAATTTCCAAGTCGATACTCCGATCTTCACGCTCTCGATCCCAATTTCAGCATTTCTCGAACGTAGTACCGGAAAGACGCTTATGATCCTCACCGAGCCGACTACGGCTCTAGGTATTTCTGGCTTCAGTTGTGTCAGCCGCGAAGACGACCACCGAATCTCTGTGATGGCGCCTTGTTATCGAGAGAAACACTATCATCACAATCACTACACGCCAGAGGCGCCCAAAGGGGCAGCAGTCGCCGAGGGAACGAGCGTCAGCTTCGCGGCGACCTACTTTGCCATGCGGTGCGCCAACGTGATCGGCCTTTTCGATGCGTTGCAGCCGGTGCGCAAAATGGTGCGCGCGGCGTTTAAGCGCACAAATAACCTGCCGCTCTCTGAAGCCGCCTCGCTCGTGCAGCAGAACTTCAATTCTCGAATGTGGGCCGATGGCCCCGAGAACCAGTTCTACATCAATGCCATGATGCCGGATTACCAAATGGCGAAGTCAGGTGTCGGCGGACTCACTCCAGGCTGGCAGCTTCAAGTGGGGTGGTGTGCGGGGGCAATCACGGGCTATGGACTTCTAAAAATTGGGGATGAACTGAGCCGCACTCGCGCTCGGAAGATGTTGGATCGCATCGCAGGAGGCTTATCGCCCTCAGGGCTTTTCTGGTCAATCTATGCTAACGGCGCATGGGACCCGGCGAGAAACAACAGCGGAGGTTGGCAGCACATGCGCATGCCGGCCGACGCAACTTTCTATGTTCTGAAAGCCATTGAACTTGAACGGAGTCGCGGCTTTGAGCACCCGGAGTGGGAAAACGCCGCGGTAAGCAACATTGATGCATTCGCTCGCCTGTGGAGGGAACACCAGGATTTTGGCCATAAGGTCGATCGCAACACCCTGGCCATCGTGGATCCGGGCACGGCAGCAGGCGCGCTTTGTATCGGGGGCCTGGCGCTCGGCGGCTCTTTACCGCGCGGCAAAGAGTATCTCGCTGTTGCGCGGGAGTCCAGCAATGCATTTTACGAGCGATTTCTGAGTGCCGGTTGGATTGTCGGCGGACCGCTGGATATTCCCAACGCGCCCGATTCCGAGTCAGTGACTGCCTTACTTGAAAGCTATTTGACGATGTACGAGGTCACCAGAGATCGCACGTATCTGAAATTCGCGCGGGAGACCGCGCGGCATTTATCTACGTGGATTGTCGCCTACAACGCAACCTTCCCTGAAGGAACCTTCTGCGAGAAAGCCGGAATTCAATCGGTGGGCGGCGTGCTGGCAAACTCACAAAACCATCACATCGGACCATCGTTCTGCACCAATTCCGGCAGCGCCCTGCTGCGCCTGTACCAGCACACAGAAGACGCTTTGTCTCTGCGCCTGCTGGAGGATGTGGTCAGCGGTCTTCCGCAATATGTGAGCACCGGCAAGGATCCATTCAAACTCGGTCCCGGCATGGTGAGCGAACAGTTCAACATGACCGACGAACTGGGCTCGCGCGGAGATATGGGTTGGGTCTGCGCAAGCTGGCCGGAGACGTGCGTGGTACTTAGCTACGGTGAAGTTCCATCTGTATACGTTGATCTGACACGAGGCCGGTGTGCGGTATTCGACCAGATTGAGGCAAGCTGCGATGCCAAAAGTGATTCTCTGCACCTTCTGAACACTACTGCCTATCCAGCCAAGGTTCGGGTGCAGAGAAGTGTTGGAAATGATTTGCAGATTGTTCTTGCCGCGGGCGAGAAGAGGATCATCTCTCTCGCGAAGGCGTAGCCAGATGCAGCCCAGGCCGCGATCCCTCTCGCAAAAACGAGTGTCGGGGTTTAGAGCAGTCTAGGATATACCGCTGAGTCAAATCGCTCGCCAAAGTTTTCGATTGTAGAGGAGTGGTTAGACCCAGGACTTCCGAATGCCATTCGATCGATTCCGAATCTGCCGATCCGGTCACGCAACAGCGTTCTTCTGGTTGTTCCCAAGCATTTGGCGGGTCAGGGACAACATCTTCTCCGCAACAAAGGGGCGGGAAAGAAACGCCACCGGTTCATCTGTGTAATCGGCAGGCGCAGAGCCCGGCACGCCAAGTACCAAAACCGGCAAACGCGGCAATCGCGAATGCAGTTCGGCCACAAACGTCGGCCCGGTGATGCCGGGAGTGTTGTGTCCGGAGATAACCAGGCTGAGTTTATTGGCGAAGTCCGGCTGCTCAACAAGGCACAGAGCTTCTGCGGCATCGGTCGCCCGACGTACGTCGCCAAACTGGCGCCCCAGGAGCGACATTGTGAGGTATGCCTGGAGGGGATCGTCTTCGACCAAGAGTATGGTTGCCATGGGCCCCGGTTGGTGCGCTCAAGCCCGCAAAGGCGCACCTATTCTAGTAACTACCTGAGCAATAAGATGGCTCCATTACGAATCCGGTTGCCCACGGCCCTGACTTACGTAACCAATTATTTGAAGAGGAACTCCTTATCGCGTAACACTTTCAGGCTATCTCGTAGACGCGCAGCCTTCTCAAATTCAAACTTCTTTGCCGCTTCGCGCATCTCGGTTTCGAGCTTGGCAAGGTACGCGTCGAGCTCCTCCTGGGAGGCAAACTCTGGAATCCCGGCAATCTCTTCCTCCTCCACTTCGCCGTACTCGGCCTTCAGAATGCCGGCCAGTCCCATCTCAACCTGGCTGATGATCGACTGCGGAGTGATCCCATTCTCCTCGTTGTAACCACGCTGGATGGCGCGGCGCCGGTCGGTCTCGCCAATGGCACGGCGCATCGAGTCAGTCATGTTGTCGGCATAGAGAATGGCCCTGCCCTCGAGGTGCCGCGCCGCCCGCCCCATGGTCTGGATGAGTGATCCGGCCGAACGAAGAAACCCTTCCTTGTCGGCATCGAGAATCGCCACAAGCGAAACTTCGGGCAGGTCGAGCCCTTCGCGCAGCAGGTTGATGCCGATCAACACGTCGAACTCGCCTTTGCGCAGGCCTGCGAGAAGTTTTACCCGCTCCAGGGTCTCAATCTCGGAGTGCATGTAGCGGCAGCGCACGCCGACCTCGGTGTAGTAGCCAGCCAGGTCTTCGGCCATGCGCTTGGTCAGCGTGGTCACCAGCACGCGCTCGTTACGCTTGGCGCGGTCGCGAATCTCTGCCAGCAGATCGTCGATCTGGCCTTTGACTGGCCGGATTTCAACCTCTGGATCTACAAGCCCCGTCGGGCGGATCACTTGCTCTACGACCACGCCGGCCGACTTAGTTAATTCATACGGCCCCGGAGTGGCCGACACGTACACCGCCTGCTGCACGCGATTCTCAAACTCGTCAAACTTCAGCGGCCGGTTGTCCATCGCTGAGGGCAGGCGGAACCCATAATCGACAAGGGTCTGTTTCCGGCTGCGGTCGCCGTGCCACATGCCGTGAACCTGCGGAATTGTGGCGTGGCTTTCGTCTACAAAGAGAAGAAAATCGCGCGGAAAATAGTCGAGCAACGTGGGCGGCGCTTCGCCCGGCAGGCGTCCGCTGAAGTGCCGCGAGTAGTTCTCGATTCCGTGGCAGTAGCCCATCGACTTGATCATCTCCAGGTCGAAACGCGTGCGCTGGTGTACGCGCTGCGCCTCCACCATGCGGCCTTCTTGTTCCAAATGCGCTACCCATTCATTCAGTTCGGAAACAATCGAGTCGATGGCTTCGGCTTTGCGCTCTGGCTGCACGACGTAATGGCTCTTGGGATAGATCGGCAGGCGCGCGTACTTTTGCTTCACCGTGCCGAACAGGGGATCAATCTGCGCAAGCGATTCGATCTCGTCGCCGAACAGTTCGATCCGATAGGCATTCTCGTCGTAGGTCGGAAAGACCTCGATCACATCGCCGCGCACGCGGAACGTTCCGCGGCGGAAGTCGTTGTCGTTGCGCTCGTAGAGGATCTCCACCAGACGGCGCGTAATGTCTTTGCGGCTGATGTGCTGCCCTTTTTCCAGCAGCATCAGCATTCCGTAATAGGCTTCAGGGGAGCCAAGGCCGTAGATGCAGCTCACCGAGCTGACGATAATCGCGTCGCGCCGCTCAAACAGGCTCCGCGTAGCCGACAGGCGCAGCTTGTCGAGCTCCTCGTTGATGGTGGCTTCCTTCTCGATGTAGAGATCGCCTGCGGGAATGTAGGCTTCGGGCTGGTAGTAGTCGTAGTAGCTGACGAAATACTCGACGGCGTTGGACGGAAAGAACTGCTTGAACTCGTGGTAAAGCTGCGCGGCCAGCGTCTTGTTATGCGCCAGGATCAGCGCCGGCCGGTTCGACTGCTCAATCACCTTGGCCATGGTGAAGGTCTTGCCCGAGCCGGTCACACCGAGCAGAACCTGGTGCTTTTCCCCCGCCGCCAACCCGTCCATAAGCTGGTCGATTGCTTTTGGCTGATCGCCCCTGGGTTTGTAGCTGGTAACGAGCTGAAAGTCCATGGGTGGATTATACGGCATAAGCGAAGATTAGGCGAATATTACGAGGTTCTCTCTGTAGACTGTCCCCATGACTAAGCGCATCGGCGTGCATCTTGGGACTGCGGGCGGCGCTTCCAATGCCGTCGAGCGGGCGCAGGAGATCGGCGCCAATACCTTTCAAATCTTCTCCTCAAGCCCGCGCATGTGGCGCGCGCCCAAGGTCGATCCAAAACAGGCCGAGCGCATGCGCGAGTTGCGCGCCAAACTCGACGTCGGTCCGTTGGTCATCCATACCAGCTACCTTGTCAACGTCTGCAGCCAGTCGAGCGAGATTCGCGAGAAGAGCATTGCCGCCTTTCGCGGCGAGATCGAGCGCGCGCTTGCCTGGGGCGCCGAATATCTCGTCCTGCATCCCGGCTCTTGGAAGGGGCTCTCGCGCGATGAGGGCTTGAGGCTGGCGGCTGACTCCATCCAGCGCGCTATCGACGGCCTTCCGTGGCAGGGCACACCCTTTCATATCCTCATTGAAAACACAGCCGGCGCAGAGTTCTCGCTTGGCGGCAGCTTCGAGCAGGTCGCTGAGCTCGTCGCCCGACTCAAGACCCATGCGCCAGTCGCCGTGTGTCTCGACACTTGCCACACGCACGTTTCCGGATACGATTTGCTGACCGCCGAAGGCTACGCAGAGACAATGAAGCAGGTGGCCGCGACCGTGACATTCGATGCCGTGCGCGTATGGCACTGCAACGACGCCAAAGCCGCGCGAGGTTCCAAGCTCGATCGTCACGAGCACATTGGCGAGGGAATGATCGGAGTCGAGCCGTTCCGCTGGCTGTTGAATGATCCGCGTTTCGACCATTGCGCCTTTATTGCCGAAACGCCGGTGGATGAGGAAGGTGACGAGGAGCGCAACGTGTCCGCCCTCAAGCGCCTGGTCAGGTAGAGGGCCTCAATTTGCTGTTCCGGTAGCGTTTTGCTACCATTGGAAATATGAGCCAGCCCGTCAAGCTTTCCGATGCGCTTGTTCTCGAAGCCCGTATGGCCGCCGAAACCGAAGAGCGTTCCATTGCCAGCCAGGTGGAATATTGGGCCAAGCTGGGGCGATCGGTGAGCGAGCTACTGCACGGAGCCACGCAACATCGCCTCATCGAACGGCGTAAAAGGCCGACGCTCTCTCAATTGGTCGATAGCGTGGAAGGGGTGACCGGACGTGCGCGCCTGAAGGCCTACCTCGACACCAGGCCGTTTCCACACTTCGCCGTCCACCCCACGCGGAAAGGGCTGCTGATTCGCACCGATGCTGATGGTAGAACTTCGATCGGCAGGTTCAAAAACAGGCAGTTCGTCGAATTCGCAGAAGCGAAGCCTCGCCGAGCCGCCGCCCCGTCAGCGGCCAGGAAAAAAGCCGCTGTCGCTCACGCCTGATGAAGGCCCTTGAGCGCAGACCCATTCTGCTGGTTCTCGCGGGGCCAAACGGGGCCGGGAAAAGCACGTTCTATCATGCGCATCTTGAGCCCTATGGGCTTCGCTTCGTGAATGCAGACGATCTGTCGCGCGAGCTCGACCTGGATGCCCGCAACGGCGCAATCGCAGCAGAGCGCATTCGCCGGGAGTTAATGGCGCGCGGAGAAAGCTTCGCCTTTGAAACGGTCTTCTCCGATCCTGTTGGCGACAAACTGAAGTTTCTGAAAGAAGCTGAGGAAGCCGGCTACAGCGTTGTCGTTTTCTTTATGGGGATCGATTCATCCGCGACGGCAGAAGACCGGGTCACGATGCGTGTAGCACAGGGTGAACACGACGTTCCGCGAGACAAGATCATCACCCGGTACCCAAGGGTGATGGAGAATCTGAGGCGGGCACTGCTTGATCTCTCCAATGTGCGCGTTTACGACAACAGCAATTTGTCTTCGCCATACCGGCTCGTGGCCCTCGTTGAAGATGCAGAGCTGACCGTAATCCCGCCCACACCTGAATGGCTCAAGCCGCTGCTTCCGCGAAAATAGCGCATCCCGCCATTTACACTGAAAAGTGATGGCCGAAGAAATAGAACAGCGCTACGATCCAGCGGCGATTGAAGAGAAATGGCAGCAACGCTGGGCTGCCGACCCCGGTCTCTATGCCGCGGAGCCTGCATCGAGCAACAAACCGAAATACTACGTGCTGGAGATGCTGCCTTATCCGAGCGGCCAACTCCACATGGGCCACGTGCGCAACTACTCCATCGGCGACGCCCTGGCCCGCCAGATGTGGATGCGCGGATACAACGTGCTGCACCCCATGGGCTGGGATGCCTTCGGGCTGCCGGCCGAAAACGCCGCGCTGAAAAACAATACACCGCCGCGCGAGTGGACTCTGGCCAACATCGCCGCCATGAAGCGGCAGATGCAACGCATGGGTTTCAGCTACGACTGGGCGACGGAAGTGACTACATGTCTGCCCGATTACTATCGCTGGAACCAGTGGTTCTTTCTACGAATGTATGAAAAGGGCCTGGTCTACCGCAAAAAAAGCAAGGTGAACTGGTGTCCGGAGTGCGCCACCGTGCTCGCCAACGAGCAGGTTGTGGACGGATGCTGCTGGCGGCACGAAGACACCAAAGTCGAGCAGCGCGACCTGGAGCAGTGGTTCTTCCGCATCACTTCTTACGCACAGGAATTGCTCGACCGACTCGACAAGCTCGAAGGCTGGCCCGAAAAAGTGCGCACCATGCAGCGCAACTGGATTGGCCGCAGCGAGGGAACGGAGATTGACTTCTTCCTGGAAGAAATCAACCAGGGAACAGGGAATAGGGAACAGGGAACGGAAAGGCAGCGCATCCGTGTTTTCACCACCCGAGTGGACACGATCTTTGGGGCAACCAGTGTCCAGTTGGCTCCTGAACATCCGCTCGTTACGGCGTTCTCGGCATCGGATCCAAAGCTGAAATTGAAAGTTGCCGAGTTACTCGACGAGCAAAGGAAGGCCAGAGAAACCGGCGACGTCGGAGCCATCGACAAACACGGCGTAGCGACAGGCCGATTCGCCATCAATCCCTACAACGGCGAACGCGTGCCCATCTGGGTGGCCAATTACATCTTGATGGACTACGGCACCGGCGCCATTATGAGCGTGCCGGCCCATGACGAGCGCGATTTTGAATTTGCAACAAAGTACGGAATCGAAGTTCGCCAGGTCATCGAGCCCATCCAGTACGAGGACCGTGCGAAGCACCTCCCGTTCGTTTCCGAAGACGGCATTCTGATCAACTCGGGCGAGTACAACGGAATGACCTGCAAACAGGCAACAGAACTCCTCCAAAAGGCTGCCGCGCGCAGCGCGTTTGGGGAGGCCAAGGTCATCTTTCGTTTGAAGGATTGGGGTGTAAGCCGCCAGCGCTATTGGGGAACGCCGATTCCCATGCTTTACTGTCTCGCTCACTGCGAGGGCGACGGTCCGCTTCCAGTTCCGGACGATCAGCTACCGGTGATTCTGCCCGACAGAATCGAAATCACGCAGCAGGGCGGCTCGCCGCTGGGGCGCGTTCCGGAGTTTGTGAATACCACCTGCCCCAAATGCGGCGGACCGGCGCGCCGCGAAACCGACACGATGGATACCTTCGTCGATTCGAGCTGGTACTTCTATCGCTACATCGACGCGAAAAATTCTCAGGCCCCCTTCGACTCGGCCATTGCGAAGTATTGGTTTCCCATCGACCAGTACATCGGCGGCGTGGAACACGCAATTCTGCACCTTATCTACTCGCGCTTCTGGACCAAGGTAATGCGCGACCTGGGTATGGTCACACACGATGAGCCGGCGCGCCGCCTCTTCACGCAGGGCATGGTGATCAAAGACGGCGCGAAGATGTCGAAATCAAAGGGCAACGTGGTTTCGCCCGACGACATGGTGGCACGCTACGGGGCCGATGCTACACGCATGTACGCGCTCTTTGCCGCTCCGCCCGACCGCGACCTCGATTGGCAGGAAGACGGCGTGGCGGGTGTGAGCCGCTTTCTGGGCCGGGTTTGGCGGCTGGCGACGAAATATGCGCCCATGGCCCGCGAGAAGGGAACGGGCTTCAGCCCGCACGTTAATTCACAGAAAACATCCGCGGCTTCAGCTTCGGAGGCGAGTGACTCCGGCACCTCCGCAAAATTGCGCCGGAAGCTGCACCAGACCATCGCCAAAATCACGCTCGACTTCGAGGGCCGCTGGCACTTCAACACGTGTGTGGCGGCAATCATGGAGCTCGTGAACGAACTGCAAGCAGCCGACGAGCAATTGACGGCCGGCGAGATTCCCGCGCCGATCGTCCGCGAAATCCTCACTACGCTTGTCCTGCTCCTCGCGCCCTTTGCACCATTTCTCGCCTCTGAGCTGTGGGAGCAGCTTGGCGAAAAGGGTGCAGTGCTGCGTGCGCCCTGGCCCCAAAGCAATTCTGAGCTGGCAAAAGAGGACGAGATCGAAATTGCGGTCCAGATCAACGGCAAGCTCATCACTGTGGTGCGCCTTGCCGCGGGAGCGGATTCCAAAACGACCGAAACTGTGGCGCTGGCCGACGAAAAGGTGCGCAGCCGCATCGCGGGCAAAACCGTCGTCAAGGTCATCGTCGTGCCCGGCAGGGCCGTCAACCTGGTTGCGAAGTAATGGCATCTTCCATGGCGGATGTTCACGCCAACTCGCCCGTACGCGGAACGCAATTGCTCGTGGAGCACATGAGCGAGGTCTTCAAGAGCCCGTCGCTTTTCGCCATTGAAGTCGCATGGCGATGGATCTTTGGGATTCCATTCCTTCTCGTCTGCTCGCGACAACTTCAGCAGATCTTTGCGGCGTATCCACTTGATTCCTCCGGCTTCGACTCTGTCAGTCTGCAGAATCCCTGGACTTCCTCCCTGCAGCTCTGCGACGTAATTTCGTTTTACGAGCCGCACGTGCTGGCCGTGATGCGCTGGCTGCTGCCCGCCGCATTGCTCGGCTGGGCAGTGGCGGCGGGGATGGGACGCAACCTGCTGCTCATGCGGCTCGCACCGCGAAACTCCCGAAATCCAATTCAACGCCTGCCCTTCCGGCCTGTCGCCGTCGGCACCCTTCAGGCTGGATGGTTCGTCGTGCTGGGACTCACTTTCTGGGGCTGGTTCCTCTCCATGCAATGGGATGCTGCCACGCACATCCCTGCGGCCGGCCTGCCGGATTTGGTCGGCTATTCCGTCTGGGCCATCTTTCTCTCGCTGGGATTCTTCACCGCATTCGCTCTCGTCAGCTGGCCGTTCTCGATCGCGCCGATTTTAGTGCTGCTGGAAAATCGCTCGTTGTTCTCCGCCCTCGGTCAAAGCCTGAAGCTGGGCAAGGCGTTCACCAGCAAGCTTGCCGAGATCAACCTGGTAATGGGGATCGTCAAACTGGCGCTGCTTGTGTTGGCCATGGTCTTCTCCGCGGCTCCGCTCCCCTTCGCCGATGAGCTGGGAGCCGGCGCGCTGCATGCGGCCCTGGCCGTTGCAGCGGTCGTTTATCTTGTCGCCAGCGATTTCTTTCAGGTGGTGCGGCTCAAGGCGTTTATGGAGTTCTGGAAGGTCTATCGGAGCGAGTCCGCGCGCTAAATTATTTGCCGGCGGCCTGTGCTTCGTCTTTCAGATACGCATCGCTCAGGGTCTTCTTCAACTGCGCGATGGGGAGCAGTGTCGGGTAAAACTGCACGAATGTCGTATCCACCGCCCCGTGCGCCGCATGGCATGAGTAGCACGTCGCGCTTTGCGGCATCAATTTGCCATTCGCGCCGGATGTGCCGAAATCGAAAAACGCCCAATTGCCGGGGAAGCGCGCCTCATCCTTCACGTGAACCTCGAAGCCCATCAACTGGGTGCCCTGAAAATGGCCGCGCTGGTTGATGGAGCCCTTGCTCTTGGCCTCTCGCAATTCCAGCACCATCACCGTCTTGTCGGGCCAGGCGCCCGTCGCAAGGAAGCTGCGGTAAGCTTCGGGGTTGACGAAGACGTTGTCGAATACGGAGTGCTCGGGCGCCGTGCCAGTATCGGGCTTGTAGCTCATGTCGATGCCGGAGGTGAGATAGATCCATTCGCGATAGTTGCTCACCGGCAGCAGGTCGCCGTTCGATGCGTATCGCGGAGAACCCTCGTCGGACGCATGAGCGGCTGGCGCAGGATTCAGAAAAAAGGGCAGGGAAGCCGCAATCAGGCATGCCGTGACGCAGAAGGATGTTTTGGGATGCACGGGACCTCCAGTACTTGCCGATACAAATGGGCTATTCAGTTGTTCCTGCAATCCGGGATTGAGCAGGACGGTCGACTGTCGACCCCGGACAGACGTTTTCAGATAAGCGCCAGCGAAGTTCGGGAAAGAAGAATGAGCCAGCAATGACGTAGCAGGGACAGATTATCTCACCGGCAAACTCACGGCCATCAAAAGCCGATTACGGTTTGCATCTCATGACATCGTCTAGAACAACTTCAGCTGGATGACGAGATACTTCTTCGGATCTTCTCTCATGCCCTTGATCAATTGCTGCGCCTGGTCTGCCGTCTGATCCAGGTGGTCATAGAGCGAGCGATTCTGAACGAGCTGACCTGCCGTCCCCTTGCCCTCGTTAATACCTTTCAGAAGGCTGTCGAGATTCGTGATCGTGTCGTCGAGTTTCCTGGCGACTGTGGGGTCCTTGATCATCTCTCCCAGTGCACCCTTGCCGGAGTTGATCTGAGCCATCAGTTGATTGGCGTTGTTCACGGCAGAGTTCAGGTTATTTGTGAAGGTGTCGTCCTTGAGAAGCTTGCCCAGCGATCCCTTGCCCTCGTCGAGCGCGGTGGCAACGTTATTAAGATGGTCGGCGGCCGAGTCCAGGTGGTTATACATCGAGTCGTCTGTCAGGAATTTCCCCGCCGATCCCTTGCCTGCGGACAGATTGGCGGAGATAGTCTCCAGGTCACCGGCGATGTGGACGAATTTCTTTGCGAGCTGAGGATCGTTGAGCAGCTCACCGACCGTGCCTTGATCTCTATTGAGCGTGTCAACCAGTCTCTCGATCTTGTGCATCAGCTGGTTGATCTCCTGAATCGAGACCTGGCTGCTGCTGATCACGTCCTGAATCGAGGGTGCGCCCCCCGACGTGAGTTCTGCGTCATTACGGGGCGGCGGGCCGCTTGCGCGCGTTGAATCTATATCCACAAAGCTGTCGCCCAGCACGCCGGCTTGCGTAATGGAAGCCGTCGAGTCAGTATGCAGGTCGCGCAGATACTCCTCCCCAACCCGCATGGTCACTTCAACTGGATTGGGGTTCCGAGCTGGAACCACGCGCATCCGCACGACGTTGCCAATGGTCACCCCTTCCAGCGTGACCGGTGCGCCCTCTTTCACTCCGCCGGCATTCGGAAAGTACGCACGCAAGGTGATTTTGTGCGCAAAAAGCCCTCCTGAAGCTCCGGTCATGAGAAAAATGAGTCCGATCAATATGGCAAGGGCGGCTAGAATCAGCGCCCCCACCTTCAGTTCCGACCACTGAATCTCTTTGCGGCTTGGCACTTTACTCCTCTAGCAGAACTGAGTGGGCCGACGCCTTGAGCATACCAGAACAGGCGGATTCAGAGCCGTTTTGGAGGACTTGCATCGTCAAAGTCCAGGCTGAAGGATTCGGCACCGAAGCCTCGCAAAAACTTGAAGTTAACGAATTACAGCCTACGATCTGAGCCACCATTTCCTAAGCTTCTCTACCCCGCGCCTTCGAGCACTACGCTGGCCATGGCAATCTCGGCTGTATGGGTCAGCGACAGAGTTGATTGGACGACGCCAAGGTGCTGGGCAATTTCCGCTGCCCGGCCGTGAAATCTGAGGCTGGGCCTTCCACTCGGCTCCCGCACCACTTCAATCTCCAGCCAATTCACTCCGTGGCTGATCCCCGTGCCCAGGGCCTTGGCTGCCGACTCTTTGGCGGCGAACCGCGCGGCAAAGCTCTCGGCTGAATTGCGCTTGCGTAGGCAGTAGGCCTGCTCCGCAGCGAGATACACGCGATCGAGAAAGCGCTTGCCGTAGCGGTCGATGGAATGCTGAATGCGCGCAATTTCGACCACATCGATTCCGGAACCGACAATCATCTTGTTTATCAAGCTACTACATTCCACTGCACCAGCCTCTAACTGCTTCTGCCTGGTGAAGTTGTTTCAAAGACGGTCACGCTCCGTCCACTTCCGCAACACACTTGATGCGATCACGTCTGTCTCCGATGAATGTCCTGTGGAGCGAAATATGCTGAATCAGAGTCGTGGGCAAGCCATGAGCATCCCGTGGGCGATGCAAATGCGGGCGGTCTCTGCCGAAGAGCCGTCGCGGCTGGTTCAGTCGCTTACCGGCGCAATTCTCGGCTGTGGCGGCTGGGTGCTGAGCAGGGGAGCCAACGACACCGGCTTGGTGAATATGCTGTTCGAATTTGAGCGGCAGGCCTGCGTCGACATTTACACCGTGCTGATTGCCGCTGGGCTGGAGCTCAGCCAAAACGGACACATTCGATTCACAGAACTCTGCCAATGCACGCGCAGCCAGCAGCGCGATTGCGGGGGCGAGATCGCAAGCGTGGACCTCGAAGTTCAAACCTTCCCGACAGAGATGGCTGGCGCCGCGCAGATGTCCCGGCCTGTCTAGTCCAACCTTGCCCTTGCAGCATTCCAGCATCCCAACAAACGATTCGTCTCATCCCGCCTCAACCAGCCCATAACGCCGCTGCCAGGTATCCATCAGCCGCGCCCGCACGCGTCCGCGCTCGGCCTCGGTTGCGTTCGCCTCCGGCTGGCTCACAAATCGCGACGCCTCTTCCTTTGCCAGCTCCAGCAGTTTCCGGTCGCGCAGCAAATTCGCCACTCGAAACTCCGGCAGACCCGCCTGCCGCGTTCCGAAAAACTCCCCCGGCCCGCGCAGCGAAAGATCCAGCTCCGCCAGCTCGAATCCGTCCTGCGTGCGCACCATGGCGTTCAGCCGCTCTTCGCCCTGCTCGGATACACGCTCGCCTGTCATCAGGATGCAGTAGCTCTTCGCGGCGCCGCGTCCCACGCGCCCGCGCAACTGGTGCAACTGCGCCAGCCCGAAACGCTCCGCGTGATCCACCACCATGACGGTGGCATTGGGAACATCCACGCCCACTTCAATCACCGTTGTGGCAACCAGCACGTCAGTTTCGCCGCGCTGGAAGCGGCGCATGACCACTTCTTTTTCATCCGCGTCGAGACGCCCGTGCAGCAATCCCACGCGCAACCCGGCCAGCGGCCCGGTCCGCAACTTCTCGTGCATCTCGACGGCTGACCTGAGGCCTGACTTGCCGCTCGGGCTCGCCACTTGCGCGGCCTTGGGAAATAAATCGGCGGTCTTTCCCTTGGCTGCGCGTTTGCGTGGCGGCGGCGGTGCGGACCCGCCTTCTGCCGCCGATTCGTCATGCGAGAAATCCAACTCCGGCTGGTCCTCCTTCGCGCCCTCAATCACCGGGTAAACAAGGTAAGCCTGCCGCCCTTTCGCTACCTGCTTGCGCACGAAACCCCACACCTCGTCCGCGCGCTCTGCTGCCACACGCCGCGTCACAATCGGCATGCGTCCCGGCGGCAGCTCGTCCAGCACGCTCAGGTCCAGATCGCCATAAAGCGAGAGCGCCAGCGTGCGCGGTATCGGCGTTGCGGTCATCACTAGCACGTCCGGCTCCGGCTGATTTGGCTTCTTCATCAGCTTGAAGCGCTGCAAGACTCCGAAGCGGTGCTGCTCGTCCACCACCACTAATCCGAGCCGGTCGAATTCCACTTTCTCTTCGATCAGCGCATGCGTTCCAATAATCAGGTTCGCTTCGCCGCGGTTGATCAGGCCCCGGTTGAGCCGTTTGCGGTCGTCGTCAAGCGAGCCGGTCAGCAGCACAATGCGCGGCTTGCGGCTGGACCGCTCCAGCAGCTTGCGCGCGGCGAGAAAATGCTGCGTCGCCAGAATCTCAGTGGGCGCCATCAGCGCTGCCTGGTAGCCGTTTTCCATCGCCACCAGCATGGCCTGGAAAGCGACAATCGTCTTGCCGGAGCCTACATCGCCCTGCAGCAGCCGCCGCATCGGCGTGGGCGCGCGCATGTCCGTCACAATCTCGCCCAGCGCCCGCTTCTGCGCCGTCGTGGGATGAAAGGGAAGCACTTCGCGGATCGCCTCGCGCACCTTGTCGTTGGCGGTGAAGGCAATGCCTTTGCGCTCCTTCATGCGCCGGCGCTTCAGCTCCAACCCCAACTCGAGAAAGAACAGTTCCTCGAAGATCAGCCGCCGGTGAGCCGGCGTGCTCGCGCTTTGCAACTGCGCAAACTGGGATCCTTCCAGCGGGAAGTGCACCTCGCGCAATGCCGTCTCGCGATCGGGCAGGTCAAGCCGCTCCAGCATCGCGCCTGGCAGGCACTCCGGCACTGCTCCGCGCATTCCCTCGAGCAAATTGAAAATCACCTTGCGCTGCCATCGCGAGGCCAGCCGGCTGCCGCCCAGCGACTCGTACACCGGCGTAATGCGGCCCACTTCCAGCAGCCGCGTCTCCGCGTCGTCGCTTGCATCGGGCAAAATCTCGAACTGCGGCTGAATCATTTTCAGGTTGCTCGTTGAGCGCGAGGGCTCCACCTTGCCGTACACGGCTACCGTTTGCCCGGCGATAAATTTGCCGTTCAAATACGGTGCGTTAAACCAGATGCACTTGAGCGCGTGGCGTCCCTGCCCGATGGTCAACTCGAAGAGCGGCATCCGGCGCGTACGCAGCAGGATCGATCCACGCACCTCCGCGATCACGCTGGCCGTTTCGCCCGGCTTCAATTCGTCAAGGCTGCGCGGATTCTGCCTGTCCTCGTAGCGGAAGGGAAGATGGTAGAGCAGATCCTCGGCCGTTTGTATGTTCTTTGCGGCAAGCATCTCCGCCACGTGCGGCCCAACGCCGCGCACATACATCACAGGAGTATCCAGGGCAGGCACAATGAGGATGCTATCGCATTTCCCGCTTACGCCGCTGTGCTTCGCGTGCGGAAATCCGAGGTCGCTCGCAAGATCGCCGCGACGGCGCCGCGTGCGGGCCGTAAGATGATTTGGTGCGCTGCACGCTGATCTACAATCCCGTTTCCGGCCGCAACCGAAACGCCCGCGAGTCGCAGGTAAAGCAGGTGGCCGAGGCATTGTCGGCCGAAGGTCACAGCGCGGAAATCGTCTGCACAACCGGTCCCGGATCGGCTGCCACGCAGGCCCGCGCGGTTGCGGCCTCTGCCGACGTGATCTTCGCTTGCGGAGGCGACGGCACGGTTCACGAGGTGCTGCAAGGCCTCGTTTCTGAAGCCGGTGAGCCCGCCTGCACTCTCGGAGTTATTCCGCTGGGCAGCGCCAACGCGCTTGCGCGTCACCTGAGCCTCTCGCTTGACCCACGCAAAGCGGCGCTGCAGCAAGTGCGCGGTAGACTGTGCACAATTCCCGCGGGCAAGGTCGTCTGCACATCCGGTACTCGATATTTTGTCGTGATGGCGGGAGCCGGTCCTGACGGCGCGCTTGCCTGCAGCCTCAAGTCCCAGCACAAATCGGAACTGGGCAGGCTCGCCTACTATCTTCGCGCCGCGCGCTTGTTTGCCACTCGGCGCTTCCGCCCCTTCGAGGTTGAAATCGTTCCGGCTGTCTCGGGTCCGCCTCTTTCGCGTAGAGCTGTAGGCGTAATGGCAGTACGCGTCGCGAGTCTTGGTGGCCTTTTTGATGGCCTCACGAGCGATCGAGCGTCCATTCACGACACGGCACTGCGCCTCCACATCGTCCGGCAGCCCGCATTTCTCTCGTTGCCCATGTGGTTCATCTCCGGGTGGCTCAACTTGTACCAGAGTCCGTTTCTCCACACAGTTGAGGCCGCCGCCTTTTCCTGCCGGCCGCTCAACGGGCCTGCACCCGATATTCAAGCCGACGGCGAGTGGCTTGGCAATCTCCCCATGCAGGTCTCATTGGTTCCGAACGCTCTGCGCATTCTCTTGCCTCTCCGGTAATCTCCAAACTTCCGCATGCCGGCGCGCGCTCGAATTCTAGCTGCATTCGGCTCCGAATTCCTCAATACGCCGGCCCACCTCGCCGATGTATCGTTGTATCCGGCGAAATACACACATTCCTGGAGACCCACAATGCACCAGCTCAATCGCAGATCGTTTTTAAGAGCGGCCAGCGCTGTATCGGCCACAACCATTCTCGGCGCGCGCGTTCACGCCTTGGCGGCAGCGCAGGATGAGTCCGCGCGTCCCATCGCCGCCAACGATCGCATCCAGCTCGCGCTGATCGGCGCCGGCGGCCAGGGTCAGGGCGACACGCACACTGCGATTCAGGTTCCCGGCGTCAAGCTTGTCGCCGTCGCCGATTGCTACAACGGCCGTCTCGACCACTCCAAAGAAGTATGGGGCAACGATATCTTCACCACCCGCGACTACAACGAGATCCTTGCCCGCAAAGATATCGACGCCGTCCTGATCGCCACACCCGATCACTGGCACAAGCAGGCCGCGATAGACGCCATGAAGGCTGGCAAAGACGTCTATTGCGAGAAGCCGATGATCCATCTCTATGCGGATGGCCCGGAGATGATTGCAACGGCGCACTCCACCGGCCGCATTCTCCAGATCGGCAGCCAGCGTGTCAGTTCCATCCTCTATGCCAAAGCCAAAGAGCTGCTCGCCTCCGGCGCCATCGGCCAGCTCAACATGGTTACCGCGCATTGGGATCGCAATTCAGCCATCGGCGCATGGGACTACACCGTGCCTCCCGATGCCTCTCCTGAAACCTGCGACTGGCCACGGTTTCTCGGCACAGCGCCGAAGATTCCCTTCAACTCCGAACACTTTTTTCAGTGGCGCAAATGGAAAGCATACGGCAGCGGAGTGGCCGGCGACCTCTTCGTCCATCTGTTCAGCGGAACGCACTTCATCACTGGCTCAAACGGCCCAACGCGCGGCATGGCGACAGGCGGGCTCCGCTTCTGGAAAGATGGCCGCGACGTTCCCGACGTGATGCTCGGTCTGTTTGACTATCGCGAGGGCTTCAACCTGAGCCTGCGTGTGAATTTCGTTGACGGCGGTGAAGAGAGCGAGGGCCTCATCTTCACCGGCTCTGAAGGCACTATGGAGATCTCAGGCAACGCGGTGAGCGTGAACCGCGTGCCGCGTCCAAAAGAGCCCGGCTACACGATCAACACATTTACTGAAGCGACGCAAAAGGAGTTTCTCGCGGCGTACCAGAAGGAGTATCCGGTTACGCATCCTGAAGGCGCGCCCGCGGCAGGCTTTGAAAAATACGTTGCACCGGCCGGATATAGCGACAGCTACGATCACTTCAAGAACTTCTTTAGCTCTGCCCGTACGCGCAAACAGCCCGTTGAAGATGCAACCTTCGGTTTCCGTGCCGCAGGAGCCGCGCTGCTCAGCAATTTAAGCATGGAGCGCGGCGCGATCGTGGGCTGGGACCCTGACGCAATGAAGCTGACCTAACCCAACCGAATAGCGCCGGCCTCCTGGCTGTCGCGTGCGTCTCCCGGCTCACACTTCAGCTAAACCCCAGCACCGGATGAGGTATGTACGGTTCTTCGAGTGCGGCTATCTCCTCCGTCGACAGGCAGACAGAAAGCGCTGCCACTGCGTCTTCAAGGTGATGCGGTTTGCTCGCACCCACAATCGGCGCGGTCACGGCCGGCTTGGCCAGCAGCCAGGCCAGCGCCACCTGCGCCCGCGGAACTCCGCGCTTCTCTGCGATTTCGCCCAGCCTGTCCACCACTCTGCGGTCAGCCTCCTCGGTGCGTGAATACATTCCGTTGCCGAAAGCATCGGTCTCGGTTCGCGCCGTCGTCTCCGCCTTCCAGGCCCGCGTCAGCCGCCCGCGCGCCAGCGGGCTCCAGGGAATCACCGCAACTCCCTCCGCTTTGCACAACCCCATCATCTCGCGCTCCTCTTCGCGATAGAGCAGGTTGTAGTGGTTCTGCATTGAGGCAAAGCGCGTCCATCCATGCCGGTCGGCGAGGTAAAGCGCCTTGGCAAACTGCCACGCATACATTGACGATGCGCCGATGTACCGTACCTTTCCCGCCTTCACCACGTCGTGCAGCGCCTCCAGCGTCTCTTCGATCGGCGTCTCATAGTCCCAGCGGTGAGTCTGGTAGAGGTCTACATAGTCTGTTCCGAGGCGCTTCAGGCTCTCATCGAGTTCGAACAGAATTGCCTTGCGCGACAATCCTCTTCCGTTCGGCTCCTCGCGCATCAGCCCATGCGCCTTGGTCGCGATCACCACTGCCTCGCGGCGCGTGTTGGCTTTCAGAAAACGGCCCAGCACCGCTTCGCTGTCGCCGCCGGAGTACACATTGGCGGTATCAAAGAAGTTAATCCCCAGATCGAGTGCCTGCCTCAGGAAAGGCTGGCTCTCTATTTCGTTTAGCGCCCAGGGCTGCCTGCCGGGCAGCAGCCTGCCTTTGGCCGGGCTTCCATACGTCATGCATCCCAGGCAAATGCGCGAAACCTTCAGTCCTGTATGGCCCAAATTCACGTATTCCATCGCTACTCCTGCTTCAATTTTAGTGTGCCCAGGTGCTTCCGGTTATCAAGGGATGCCTGCCCCGCTGAGGAGCCATCCGACTCGCCTCCGGCCGGCGCAATGTCCGCCAATTCCCGCCAAAGTACTTTCGTACATTGCGCGGCGGCTGCCAAAGGTGTTCCCATTTGCTCAGGGCGAACCATAGCAGACAACTTTCGCTGCCCCACTCGGGTCTAACATTGCAGTGCATGGGGGAGAGCAGGCGTGTTTGTCGCTCTTGTAAGCTCCGGCGCTTACAAGGAACCAGATTTGCCGGTCTAACGAAGAGAACGCGATTGCAAGGGCCAGAAAGGCGCCGGAAGAATTGAGCGATAGCACGTCATCAACATCGGAAGCGTCGCACTCCGCGAATCCCCCGAAGTAGCAGATCGCTCCATTTTGCATCCGGGAAGTGGCCGGCTCGGGCGCTGGCGGTCGCGGCATTGCCAGCCCTCATCGTGCTCGCAGGCTGCGGCGGCGGGGTGGCGTCGGGCAACTCCTCCAACGGCACGTTCTCTATCTCACCAGGCACGGTAGCGATTGATACCAATTGCACCGGCTGCAACGCCACCAACTCTTCCGGCTCATCGGTCGAGCAGTTCTCGGCCACGCTCAACTCAGGCGGCGCGGCCAACGTCACGTGGACCGTCACCGGAGGCGACGCGAACACCGGTCAAGGAACCATTAGCGCCACCGGCCAATACACGCCGCCCCCCTATCTCACCGCGAACAGCGTCCAGGTGACTGTTACCGCGACGCTGAGTTCCAGCACTTCGACCAAAGCAAGCGCAACCATCACCGTTACGCCCGGATTCCTGCAACCGCTCACGCCTGAGAATGTGGCACTCGGCAGCGCTGGCACGGTCGCCGTCACGGGTTACATTGCAGAGGCAGGCGGCACCACCGGCATCAACTACGCGGTTGCAAGCAGCGCCACCGGCTCAAGCGGCGGGCAGGGCTTGGTGAGTGCGTCAAATTGCACGCGCAGCAACAGCGCCTTCACCTTCTGCACCGTCACTTACACCGCACCGGCGACCGTTTCTTCAAACGCTTCCACGTATGTGGTTGCCACAGTCGGCACGTCGACCTCAAAAACTGCGATGGAAGTACTGCTGAATACCGCTGGAATCTCCAGCAATCCTGACACCCACCAAACCCTGCAGTCGACGCCAATCCTGCTCGGCACATCCGGTGGAAACAACAACGACTACGACACGCAGAACAATCAGATTGTGGATTGCTGCGGCGGCACACTGGGTTCGCTGATCCAGAACAGCGCTGGAACGCAGTACCTGCTCAGCAACAACCACGTGCTGGCGCGCAGCGACCAGGCCAGCACCGGTGAAACGATCGTCCAGCCTGGCCTTATTGACGACAACTGCACGCCGTACGGACAGTCGGGCGCGGCGGCAACGCCCGTCGGCGTTCTCACGGCCTGGCTCCCGCTCAGCTCCAGCACAACCAACGTTGACGCGGCCATCGCCCAGGTGAACTCCGGCGCGGTAAGCACCAGCGGCGCAATTCAGGAGCTGGGATTGCCGCAGGGCAATGGCACGCTGGCCGCTGCGCCTCCCGGTATTTCATCCACGGGCGGCAAAGGCGAGACCGCCTTGGTCGGGATGACAGTAGCCAAAAGCGGCCGCACCACCGGTCTCACTTGCGCCAACATAACGGCAGTCAACCTGAACGTCGAGGTGTCGTACTACAAGGATTGCGCTGAGAACACTCCGTATCTGACCAAAACCTATACCAACCAGATTGGAATCGAAGGCAACCAGTTCAGCGATGCGGGCGACTCCGGATCGCTGGTCGTGGATGCCAGCGATGCCGAGCCGGTGGGACTATTCTTTGCCGGCGGTGTCACAACTTCGGGCACGAGCGAGGGCGTTGCCAGCCCCGCGCCCACAGTGCTCGCGGAATTGGGCGCGCAACAGGGAGCCACATACACATTTGTTGGCACAACAGACCACCCCGTGAGCTGCCTGAACTACGGCGCCGGGACGGCAACAGCATCACAAGCGCGCACACTTACCAGCGCGCAGTCTGAACTCGCTCAGCAGGGGCTCGCGCGGGCGCGCATGTTGGTCAATCCCACCACCGGCATCCTCGGTGCTGCTTCTGGCAAAAGCAGCGACGATCCTGGCCAGGCAGCGGTGATTCTCTATGTCAATCAGGGCGTGAATGTCACTGTGCCGCAGACGATCAGTGGCGTCCGCACTGAGGTGGTACCCACAACGGAGGAAGCTGTTGCAGCGGGCTTCGCGCCAAAGTCCGCAATCGAATCCAATACTCTGCCGCCCCTTGCGGCAGGTGTGCTCACCCAGGCCATCGCAGCGAAGGAGCAAGTGGCGCAGAGCCTGATGAAACAGAATCCCGCCTTTTTCGGAGTCGGTGTGGGCCAGAGCTTCGACGATCCCATGGAGGCGGCTCTGGTGATCTACGTCGATCGCAATCAGGTTCCCGCCACGCTCCCCGCCACCATCAATGGCCTGCGAACGCGCTACATCATCATGAACCGGCTGCACGTCACGCGCTCATACTTGATGGGGCCGGTACGGCAGCAAAGCCACTGCATTGTTCATTCGGCCGAGCCACAGACCAGCCAGTTCGATCCGCTCCAGCTCCACAAACTGCGCGGCCTGAACTTGTTCTGATCTGCGCATCATTGGCCGGGCTTCAATCGCAGTGGCTCACTTCGATGGAGCGGACCGGAATCCCTCCGTCCTGCCTGTCAGCGATCGCGCATCCACAATCGCATCAGCCCGGTTCACCACCGCCTCTGCGTCAGCGGCAGCTTCCAGTCGGCCAGTCGAACGTAGAAAGAGCGCGTATTGCTTCATCGCGTTGACATAAACCGAGCGATCCCAGCCAAAGTTCGCCTGCAATTTTGCCGTGCCGCTTTCCAGCAATTCGGCCGCATTTTTTCTGTCGCCACAGTGCCAATAGCCAAGCCCCAGAATGTATTCAGCATATCCAGCGCTCGCGCTCCGCTCGCCAAAGCTGCGCCTCGCCAAGTCAACTGAGTCCCTCGTAATTGGGATCCCTTTCCCGCAGTTTTTGATTCCGATCAGCGCGTATCCGAGCGTTTGATTGAGGGCAATGCGATCGTATGCGCTAACGTCCGCACGATTGCCCAGCACATCCAATGCCTTTTGCGCATAATTCGCCGCGTCCTTAAACTTATGCTGCACACTATAAACGCCAGACAATTCTCTCCACTCAAAAGCGATGCGCACCGGATCGCCCAGCAAGGTGCGGATCCGCAGAGCTTCCATTTCGTTCCGTTCAGCCTGCTTGAATTTCCCCAATTGAACCTGCACTACCGCTAGCTGGCCAAATTCGCCTGCTAAATCCGATTGGGATCCGTTCTTCAGGGCAGTGATGGCATGCTGCATTGCGTCCTCTGCTTTCAAATACAGGCCCGCATCGGCGTAGAGGTTGCCGAGATGCGTATACGTCTTCGCCTGGTGACTGTCATCGGCGTGCGCGGCCTTGTCGCTCCGTGCGACCTCTTCGTACCGCGCGATTTGCCGCAATAGATTCGTCTCGTCTGACTGCGCCGCAGCCCCTGAAGCCGCATCCACAGCCGGTTGCGGCGGGTTCGCCGCGTGCATTTCAGCGGCCGCAACCGTGCCGGCCAACGTAAGCGCAAGGATTCCCTGCAGGAGTCGGATCATCGTTTCCTCCCGGATGGTTAGTGTTCTTCGGCTTGTCTTTGTGCCTGAATGTTGAAATTGCGTTTCGGAAGACTTTCGAAACGTTATGGGAAACCGTTCAACAGGAAAACGAAGCAGCCTACCTCTCCGTTAACATTCCGCATCGTGCGGGCTTTTTTGCGAGCGAACTATCTTCCTATTCGCACGCATTCGCATGTTCGAATGCAAAATCTCGACGAGGGTAGGTAAATTCCGCCCGCCACGCTACGTGGCGCGAAAAACTCTCCAGCCTTTGATCAGTGAACAAAGGCTAATATGCTCGATCAAACACCTCGACCGTCCGCTCCAGCTTGCGGCCATTGTCAAACGGATCATTCGAGTTCGGGTTGAGATCTTCTTAGCTGTTCCGGTCGATGTTCATGCGCGTCACTGCACCGGCCGCGCTTTTCCGTCTTGCAGGCTTTCGTCCATGATCGACCTGATCTTCTGGCTGTTCTCGCGAGCCGCCTGCCCCATCTGCGAGCCGAGCTTGCCCATCTGGGCGCCAAATTGGCTTTCCTGCTCACTGAATTTGCTTTGCGCCTGGTTGAACTTCGACATATCGAAGTCGACATTTACTTTCGTCCTGACTTCGGCCTCGATCACGCGCCGCTGGACCTCTCCGATCTTGCGCTGGATTTCGTTCAGTTGTTCGCGTGTGATCGTCCCGCCCTGCTTTGCCTGGAGTGTTGCAACTGCCGCATTCAAATCGGCCATCTCCTTAGAGATATCTGGCGTGGGAATTTCTGAGGCTGTCTCGCGCGCTTTGCGTTCAGCGTCGCGCTCCTGTCGCTGCTGGTCGCGCATCTGTTCGCGGAACGGTTGTGCCGCATCGCGCATTTGTTTCCCTAGCTCGCGCATTTGGTCACCGAGATCTTGTGTTTGCTTATCCATCGCTTCGATCTGCGACACAGTCGCCGGATCGTCGATGACATAGCTCTTGCCGTCATGGCGAAACAGCAGGAAGTGTCCATGAGCCGCGCTGCGCGCCTTGTCCACCTCGGCTCCGCGTTCCGGGCCCCAGTCGCCGCAGAACTGCGTCTTCGATTCAGGGTCGCCCACGATCGCGTAAGAGTCGCCATTTTCAAAGCAGGATCGATGGCCTTCATCGGCATACATCCCGTGCATCTTCGGCATCGGCGGAATGTGAACCTGCACATGGATGGGCGGAACGGCGGGAACTGCCGGCATCGGAGGCATGGGCACTTGCTCGCCTGGTGCTGGAGCTTGCGGCGCTGGCGAAGCCGGCATAGCCTCGGGTGCGGGATTTGGATTGGGCGCGGCCTGCGCTGGGGGCATCGGCGGCGCAGGTGCCGCTTCCGGAGCCGGTGCAGCCTGGGGAGCCTCACTGGATCCCGCGTCGTTCACCTGGGCTGGCTCGTGATTGGCCTGTCCCGTTGCCTGGCCTGTGGATTGACCGCCCGCGGTGGTTTGTGTGGCTGCCTGATCCTGCGCGAGCTTTGCCGCTAGCGAAGTGTCAGCCTGCTGGGGAGTCGCGGCAGCCTGCACGCGAATCCCTGCCGCGCCGGCAATCAGCAATGCGGGCACCAGGAGCGTCAGCAAAGCGCGCCGCCCGCCTGCATAGGCGAGACGGAAGGTCGAGTCATTGAGCAGCCGTTCGATGCGATCGGACAAATTCTTCGAGTGTGCCATGGCAACTCCTGTACGTACTGGGCGCGGAAGCGCCGCGAATTCAAGTAGAAGGCCGGCGTAGGCTGACGGGCTGCTGGCCGCGTCGAGTCCGGCACGGTCGCTGATGGCCTCGCCCAACTCAGAGAGTTTGCGCTTGAGCCACCAGCCCAGCGGGCTGAACCATGTGAGACTGACATAGATCCCGGCGAGAATTTGCAGATAGAAATCGTGCTGGCGAATGTGCGCGCGCTCGTGGGCCAGCACTACGCGTAGTTTCTCCGCATCCCACTCCGCGTGATCTGGGGGCAGCAGAATGCCGGAACCAATGTTGACAGGAGAGGCGATTCGCGAGCTCCACCGCACTCCAACCGATTCGCTGATTTCCAGCTTCGGCAAAATCGTGACAGGTTCGGCCTCAATCCAAAGCCGCAGCGAAGATGCCAGCCCCCAGAACAGCCTCAGCAGTAAAGCGGCGCATACGCCGAGGTAAACGATCCAGCCCATCGCCAGCCAACGTCCCAAATCGTTCGCCGCAGTCGGTTTGCTTGCGGGCTGCGGGGAAGCAGACATCGGAACAGGCACGGCAGCTGGCTCGGCGATTGGCGGCGCATCGATCTTGTCGGCCGCAGCGGCCTGTGCAGGGAAGTCATCTTGCGATTCTGGAACCGCCTGCGCCATGGTTTCAGGCTGATCGGCGGTCGAAATAGAAACCGCTGAAGCAGGCCTTGAAGGCGGGGTCACATCCATCATCGTCGTCCAGGATGCGGACGGCAGTTTCACGGCAGTCCAGGCAGGCAGCCACTGCCGACGCATCAGCAGCGGCATGGCCAGTGCGGCGATCAGCACCAGCCCCCATGCGGCCTTCTGCACCAGCACATTCTTCACGCGCAAAATGTGCAGCCCGGCCCACACCGCAAGCGCCGCCACCAGGGCGCGCAATGCAGCCTCAAGCAAGACGGACAATTGGGATGGAATCATGGCTTTCCCTCCTTCTTGCGGGCGAGCTTCTTCTCGCCGGAAGTCTCTTGCGCAGCGGCAATGCGCTCCGCCAGGCGCTGCAGCTCCGCCCGGTCCAGCACTTTGGAGTCGACCATGCCAACCAGCAGGGCCTCCACTGAACCAGCGCAAAACCAGTCCACGATGCGCTTCACCGCGCGGCCAGCCACGCGTTGCGGCGACTCCGCCGGGCGATAAACAAAGGTGCGATTCTCAAGCGAATGCGCCAGGTAGCCTTTTTCCTCGAGGCGCCGAAGCACTGTGCGGATTGTCGAGTCTTTGAGCGGTCGCCCCAGTTCCTCGCGCGCCTGCTCTGCGGTCAGGTTGCCTAGACGCCACACCAGGAGCAGGATGCTGCGCTCCAGTTCCCCGAGATCGGCCGGATCGTGATCGAATCGTGTGTTACCAGTCATAATGTTACGTACTGTAGCACATAAAGCAGCGAAGCTGTCAAGGCCGATACGAAAAATATTTTGCATGCTTTGTTCTTTACCGGCAGATGAATGACTTCGTGCTACCAACCGGCCGGTCAGGTGCGATACTGCAGGGCCGCCACCACGCGTCGCTCGGAGCAGTCAGACCGCCGCCCCATTCCCCTGATCGAACAGATTCGCATCGTCGGGAATAAAGATCTCGAAAACGGTTCCTGTGCTGCTTGCCTCCGCCATTGTTTGCCCAGACGCCGCGCGGCTTCGCACACGCACCAGGCCGTGATGTTTCAGAATGATCTCGTGACTGACCCAGAGGCCGAGCCCTGTTCCTGTCACTTCCTTGGTGGTGAAAAACGCTTCAAAGATGTGTTCGCGTACCTCAGCATCCATGCCCGCGCCCGTATCCGCAATAGCAAATCGGACGCCCGGTTGCCCTGCATTCTTCCAGTCGCGTGAGCGCCGTGCACGGATCATCAAGCGTCCGCCGGAACTGCTCGCGTCAATCGCATTTCCCACAAGGTTGGCGAAAACCTGGCGGATCTCCCCGGAAAAACAGAACAGTGTCATCTCCCGGTCGTAGTCCCGCTCCACTCGAAGTTCCAGCGCGTTGATGCGGCCCTGGTAGAGACTCAACACCGAATCCAGCAGTTCGGCCAGCGCCGTCCGTGCCGGCTGCGTGGGCTGCCGATAAAACCGCAGGGTCTGCTGTGTGATCTCGGCAATACGGCGCACCTCATACTCCGCCATGCCCACATAATGACGCGCCGCTTCCGGTAGATCGGCGAAGTTTTGCAGCAGAAACAGCAGGTTCGTAATGGCTTCCAGCGGATTGTTGATCTCGTGTGCAATCGACGCAGCCAATCGTCCGGTCACCGCCAGTTTTTCGCTGCGCCGCAGGGCTTCTTCACTGCGTTTGCGCTCGCTCGCGTCCAGCGCAATAATTCCTGCCCAGCGCACCTGGTTCGGCGTGGTGCGAACCGGATAGGCGCTTATCAGCCACGTCCACGGCCTGCGCAGCTTACCGCCTTCGCCGCTCAACTCCAGGTTGCGCACGGGCTCTTCGCTGGCAAACACCCGTTGCACTGCTGTTTCCATCTCCCTGACTACGCTGGGCGGCAGCAGGTCTCGCAGCGTTCGTCCAAGGTGGCGGCTCACTGCAACTCCAGTCAGACCGGCAAACACCTGGTTCACGCGTACAAATCGGCCGCTGCGGTCTACAAATGCCAGGCCTATGGGGGCATTCGCCAGCATCGAGTCAAGCAGTGATAGTGTGTCGTTCAATCCCGCCCGCTGCTCGGCAAGCGAAGCCACCATTCGATTGAAGGTCTCTATCAAGTCGCCGATCTCGTTCTTCACGGCCACAGGCAGAGGGAAGTGGCTGCCGTCTCCCTCCGACGTCATCAGCGCCGTGGCGCCGCGATGCAAAATGGCCAGGGGGCGCGAGATGGAGCTAGCCATCAGCAAAACAAGCAACGCAGACGCAATGATCCAGATGATGCCAAAGATCTCGGTACCGTGCTGAATATCCTCCAACCGCTGATGTCCCCAGTTACGATCGGCCTCAACCCACACAAACCCGCGCAAATGGTTCTCGGTGTAAATGGGCGCCACCGACTCCAGGCGGTCTCCTCCCAGTGAAAAGACCTTGGCTGCATTCTGTGTCACAAGGGGAATCTCAGCGCGCTCGCTCGGCGTCAGAATAAAGTCGCTCGCCGAGCCTTGCCCAACAAAGAGGACGTCACCCTCCGGGTCGGTCACCTTGGCAAGCGCTACGTCGGGCGCGTCTGTCATCATCCTGGCCGATAATCCAATCCAGGCCGGACGATTTTCCATCAGGGACTCTTTTGTCTGCAGCGCAAGTGATGTGGCCTCATAGGCCAGGCGCTCGATGGTGCGCGTATGCAGATCGCGCGCCTGCTTGCCTATAAGCAGCAGAGCGAAGAGGCCGATGGAAAGTGTCTCCAACAGCAAAAGGCCCGCCAGCATCTGCCAGCGAATGGATCGCGGCCACCAGCGTATGCGCAAAGACCTACCCCCGCAGGAAGAAACTGCAGCGTTAGTCTATCGGATTGCCTGCACCAACCGCATCGAGCGTTTCGCCGTTTGGCTTCATCTTCGAAGCCAGCGATGCGGCAATCTGACGGCCGTGGAACCGCCCGTTCTCAATAAAAATCTCGCTGGTGCGCGAGCCTGCAACAATCACGCCCGCCAGGTAGATGCCCGGCACGTTGCTTTCCAGCGTCTCCTGGTTGCACACGGGCAGTCGGTCCCGGCCTTCGAAGCGAACCCCCAGCCCCTCCAGAAAAGTGAAGTCCGGGTGGTATCCAGTCATGGCGAACACGAAGTCGTTCGCGACGGTTTCGCGGCCCGCAGGAGTGTCGACAACCACCGCGTCCGGCGTAATCTCAACAACCTCCGTCGCAAAGTATGCCTTGATTTCGCCGTCCTTGATCCGGTTTTCGATGTCCGGCTTGATCCAGTACTTCACGTGCGGCTGAATCCCGGCTCCGCGATAGATAAGCGTGACGCGCGCACCGCTCCGCCACAGTTCAAGAGCAGCAATGGCAGCCGAGTTCTTGCCGCCAATCACCGCCACGTCCATTCCGTAAAACGGGTGCGGATCGTGATAGTAGTGATGCACCTTGCTCAAGGTTTCGCCGGGAATGCCCATCCAATTCGGCAGGTCGTAGTACCCCGTGGAGATGGCGAGCTTGCGAGCTTCGATTGTTCCCGGCCGCCCGAAGCGATCCACTATGTGTACGGTAAAAGCGCCATCGGCCCCCGTCACCGTCTCTACGCGATGGTACTGGCGCACCTGCAGCCTGTAGTACGCGGCAACCTGGCGGTAGTATTCGAGTGCCTCGCCGCGGGTGGGCTTGGCATTCGTGCTGGGGAAGGGGATGCCGCCAATCTCGAGCCGCTCCGAGGTGGTGAAAAACGTCATGTGCGCGGGATAGTGAAAGAGCGAATTGCAGACACAGCCCTTGTCCACCAGGGCGACGTGAAAGCCCGCCTTTTGCGCCTCGATCGCGCAAGCCAGCCCGGTTGGCCCAGCGCCCACGACAAGCAGATCGAAGACTGTATGCCGCGACGGATCCATTGCTTGGTCATCCATGCTTCTAGATTAGGCCATAGCAGCATGCCGATGGAGGAATCGCCGCATGAGGAAAAGGCTCCAGCCGTAGCCGGAGCCTGTCCTGTTTGATTCGCAAATGTCGGGCTGCCTACGCGAGTGCCGGTGCCGGCTCCATCATCGCGAGTGCCGGCGCCTCGGCCTGCACCGCTGCCGGAACCGGTGTTGCAACTGCGGGTTGGGCCTGCGCATGAGCTGAACGGGTGAGCTGATGAACAAAATGGTACGGCGGCCACGGACCCGAAAGCTGCATCTGGCAATCGCGCATCAATGCGCTGGTCGTCATAAATTTGTTCTGGTACCGCTCCACGCACTTTCTGTCGATCAGGTGAGCGATATCCAGCATCATCTTGCCGTGTTCGGTCAACCGGCAGCTTACTTCCTCATCGAGAGGCAAAAACAGCCGATGCATCTGGAAGCTCACCGCGCGTGCCCGCGTCTGGCGCTCCCTTGCCCGCGAGGCGTTTTCCCGCAGGTTGCTCAGATATTCGCGCCCCACTCCATCGCCACCGAGATGTTTCTCCACCTCGCGCCCGCAGCAATCGTCCACAAAGATCTTCAGGTGCATCTCTGTCTTGCCGCGCAGCTTGTCAATATTGCCGAGAAACTGGCGCTGATTCGATCGGATCGATTTGCGCAGCGACTCGTCGTCATTGAATACCGTGCCGAACCGGAAAGGCAGCACCGTGGAATGCTGAAAACAGTCAGCAATCACCCGTGCATGATCGACGCCTGACTTTTGATTGAGGGTTTGCTGAGGGTTGTGCTCGCTCACGATCACGGCAAGATCGCTGGCGGGGTAAAGAAAAACCTGGCTGCCACTGACTCCAAACACCGATTCCAGGGGAACCGGTTTACGATGACGCGCTAATTCAGGGAAAGCTTGCTTTTCACTGATGCAGTAGGCATACCATGCCATGGCGAGACACTCCGTCCGCGTGCGCCTACATTGCAAAGCGCCGCCGGTTGATGAAGCTCTGTGAACTTGGGAATAACTGCATGCATAGTGGAACGAAGGCGGGACTGTATTTTGGTATCGCCCCCATAAACTAACGCGAATAGTAGTCCTCTAAAAATACGACTGGCAATACCCCAGCGGGAAAAGTTAGCCGAAGCCGTACCCTTGTGGAAAAATAGCTTTCGTAACACCGCATATTATGTTCGCGTAGTGAATATTGTGCTCCATCTCACACCAATCCGATGAAATCGGTGCTTTGCCCCCGTCCCTCCGTCTGGCTCCGCTTCCTCCAACGCTGCCCCATCACATGACCGCATTCCACCCCCTCTTATCCCCGGTTCGAGAAAATCCGGTGGCCGGTCTCTCGTTTGCCATCCCGGTCGCTGCTCCGAAGTCGGCCGGGACACGCCAAACTCTAGTAGACTCAACGGCAGAATGTTTTGCACTTTCCGTTTCCTTCACCGTCCCCCAGCCGTCCTTGTTCATGCCGCCATCTTCGCCACGTTCGTGGCTGGCGCAATTCGTTTCCCCTCGCCCGCCCGCGCCCAGGGCACTCATCTGTGGCTTCAATCGCAAATGGAAGAGTTCGAAAAGGGCACCCCTGAGGGCGTTGCCATCCAAAGCGATGGTTTTCTGCGGCAAAGCCCCGGCCTCACAGAGCTGCTTACTACGCCGTCCACTTTCGTGTGGTCGTTAGCTGTGGATAAGAGCGGCCGTGTTTTCGCCGGAACCGGTTCGCCTGCCTCTGTGCTGCGTCTCGGCCGGCAGCCCGGCGAAAAGCCGGTTACGCTCTTTGAAAGCAGAGACTTGAGCGTCCAGGCGCTGCAAATCGGCCCAGATGGCGCCCTTTATGCCGCCACCGTGCCCGGTGGCCGAATCTACAAGCTCAACCCTGATGCCGTTGCCAAGCAGGACGAATCCAGCGCCACGGTTGTCTTCGACGCGGAGAAGCTCGACGGGACCTCCGCCGGTCAAACAAAGTCTGTCTCCTCAAGCTCGCAGACCCACTACATCTGGGACCTGACCTTCGATTCGTCTGGACGCCTCTACATCGCCACCGGCAACCCAGGAGCCGTCTACCGCGTCGATCCTTCCAAGCCCGGCTCCGCGCCGGAACTGTTCTTCAAGAGCGATGAAGCGCACATTCGCACCCTCGCCTGGGACGGCAAAGGTAATCTGATCGCAGGCTCAGACGGGTCGGGCCTGGTATACCGCATTGACCCGCAGGGCAAAGGTTATGTGCTCTTTGAGGCTCCCCGGCGCGAGATTACCTCCATCGCCATCGGCGCCAAAGGCACCATCTACGCCGCGTGCGTCGGCGACAAAAGTCATAATCCGCTGCCTCCGCTCCCGGTGCAGGGAATGGCCTCGATCACCATCACGGTAGTTCAGCCGCAATCGCTACAGGCGGCAAATGCCAGTGCCTCTGTGCCCGAGGGAACTGAAATCTACGCCCTTGCAGAAGGTCAGGCGCCGCGCAAGGTGTGGTCCAGCAAAGACGATATCGTTTATGCGCTGGCCGCCCGACCTGACGGTTTGCTTGCAATCACCGGAAATCGCGGGCACATCTTCCGCATCCAGGATGATGGAAGTTACGCCGACATTGGCCATCTGCAGGCGCAGCAGGGTCTAAGCCTGGCTGCGGCTCATGGTTCGGAGGGCGAAATCATTGGCGCAGGCAACACCGGCAAAGTCTTCCTTCTGGGCTCGACTGAAACTCACGCGTACGCCAGCGATGTACTTGACGCCAGCGCCTTCGCCCGCTTCGGCCGCGTTGAAATTCAGCCCGGTTCCTCGGGCTACGAGATCCTCACCCGCACCGGCAACGTCGAGCAGCCGGTCCGTGGCTGGAGCGATTGGCAGCCCTTGCAGGATGGCTCCGTCGCATCTCCGCCGGGGCGCTTCCTGCAGTGGAAGGCTGTATTGCACAGCGACGGCGTGCTGGGCAGCGTGGGCGTCAACTATCTACCTGTTAACTCCGCTCCAGTTATCGATGACATGGTCGTCGTCCCCGGCGTTCGCTACAATCCCCAGACCACATCTACCCAAAATCAAACCGTGAATATTACCTTTCCTTCGTCCAGCCAGTCCTCCGCCGTTACGTTCGACACTGGATCGAGCAGCTCCATCCAAGCCACGAAAGACCGCACTGCCGTCACAGTCCGCTGGGCTGCACACGATGACGATGGCGACACGCTCGTCTACTCCCTTTACCTGCGCGGCGACAGCGATCATGACTGGTGGCTCCTGAAGAAAGGACTGAAAGAGCAGGCCTACAGCTTCAATGCGTCCCTCGTTCCCGACGGCGGCTATCGCATTAAAGTGGTGGCATCCGATGCGCCCTCGCATACTCCCGCTGACGCACTTACCGGCGATAAGATCAGCGACCGCTTCGTCATCGACACCACGCCGCCCGCGGTAACTAATCTCAAGGCGGCCGGGCAAACATCCGTTTGCGCAGGCCTCAATTGTTCCAAGCCGTTCCTCGTCAGCTTCGACGCGGAAGATGCCACCTCGCCCATCGCCCACGCCGAGTACTCGCTCGATGCGGGACCATGGCAATATATCGATCCCGTCGGTCAGCTCTCCGACTCAAAGCATGAGCACTATGAGTTTCGCATCTCGGTCGGCGCGGAGTCGGGCAAAATCAGCGAGCATCTCCTCACAGTTCGCGCCTATGATCGCTACGACAACGTGGGCGTGGCTAAGACCCTGATCCCCGCCCAGGAACAGTAGGCCCAAAGAAGGCGGCCCCGCGGAAATCGAATGTTCAGGGAAAGCGGATTTTGATGCGATTTGAGCTCTATGTCGCGGCACGCTATTTGAAAGCCAAGCGCCGGCAGGCGGTCGTCGGCGTGGTCACGGCCATCTCCGTGGCCGGCGTCGCCGCTGGCGTTGCCGCCCTGATCATCGCCCTGGCCATCACCAACGGCATGCAGCGCGACCTGCAGGATAAGCTGCTCGGTTCCACCGAACATGTTCAATTAATGCGCGTCGAAGCCGACGGTATTCGCGACTGGCGTCCGCTCCTGGAACGCTTGCGCCATCTGCCTCATGTGACCGCCGCGGCGCCGGGAATGTATGAGGAAGTGATGGTTTCGCACGGCCCGCGCGCGGGGTTTGCGCTGCTCAAAGGCGTCATCCCGAGCCAGGAGCGCACCGTCAGCAATCTGCTCGATTCCATCGTCTCCGGCTCAACCAGCAGCCTCAATCCGATCCCGAACCAGGCTTCCAATGCCGCCGCCATCGTCCCGCCCCTGGTGCTCGGCGGCGATCTCGCCGAGCAGCTTGGCGTTCATGTGGGGGATCAGGTGATGGTCACAAGCCCGCAGGGAGAGCTCAACCCGGTCATCGGCCTTGTGCCCAAGTTTCAGCCCTTCCGGGTCGCAGCCATCTTCCACTCGGGTTTTTATCAGTACGACTCGGCGATGGCGTTCATCGGCCTGGCCGACGCGCAACGCCTCTTTGACGAGCCCGACGTGATCTCCGTGATCGGCTTCAGGATCGACAACCTTAATCGCGCGCCCGAGATTGGCCGGGAGATCGAGCAAGCGGCCGGCAAGGGGTTTATGACCACCAATTGGATGGATGAGAACCGCGAACTCTTCCGCGCCCTTATGCTCGAGCAGATCGTCACCTTCATCATCATCGCGCTGATTGTGATTGTGGCCGCCCTCAACATTCTCATCGCCCTCACCATGATGGTGATGGAGAAGACTCGCGACATCGCCGTGATGATGAGCTTTGGCGTCGACCCGGGCCAGGTGCGGCGCATCTTCATGCTCCAGGGCCTTCTCATCAGCCTGGTCGGCACGGCCCTTGGCCTTGCGCTCGGCTACTTCGCCTCCTGGGCCGGCGGCCACTATCACTTCATTCACCTCTCCGCCGAGGTCTACTCCATTGACACGTTGCCCTTCGCGCCGCGTCTGATCCACGGCGTTTGGGTCTCGGCAGTGTCCATCGGCATCTCGCTCCTGGCCACTCTGTATCCATCATCTTCGGCAGCACGTATCCTGCCCGCCGCGGCGCTACGCTACGAATAGCGGCTTCACCATGTCCGCCGCCGATTAGGAATCTCCTCGCAATTAGCCTCGACAAAATCTAAGATTGGCTCCGCATCTCAACAAGAGGCAGTTTGCGAGGGAAGGTAATGACCACATCAGGCAGGAATCTCGACGTATCGAATACCAGCGCCGAACAGAAAAAAGAGATTCTCGAACACGCGACTCAGGTTCGAAAATTCGAGATAGAGAGGTTTTGGCAGCGATCCATCTTCTTTTGGGGGTTTATTGGTGTAGCCTTTGTCGCTTATGCACAGCTCTTTCCCAAGAGCGACCTTTCGTTCTTCGTCGCATGCTTTGGTCTGGTATGCAGCGTTGCTTGGACATTACAAAATCGTGGAAGTAAATATTGGCAGGAAGCTTGGGAATTGAAAGTCAAAAGCGTCGAAGTCGATGTGCTTGGCACGGCGCTGTTTACGAATCTCGAGCCGATAGAGCGGAAAGGCGTTTGGGGTGCTCAGACCTTCTCCGTTACGAAACTCACCATAGCGCTAAGTGACTTCACAGTATTGATTTGGATTGCCTTGACTGTAAAGTCATTTCCATTCTCTACACCCTCCGTCGCTGCTCGGTACGAGGCCCTTGCTGCCGGGCTGGTGACAGCAGTCTACGTCGCGCTGCTCTTTACGTGCCGTCGATCCGAACCAAAGTCAAATTCGACGCAAGCCACTGAACTGAATGGCTGATACTTGACAATGTGACACATTATGTGACACATTCGACTTATGCCCAGCGTGAATCTTCGTCAATTGCGCGATACCCGCCAACTGCTCACTTGGCTTGAAGCCGGCGAAGTCGTCGAGCTCCGCAAACGCAATCGCGTGGTAGCTCGCATTGTTCCGGAAACGCCAAGAACAGAGCCGGTCAAGTGGCCCGATTTTGAGGCAAGACTCAAGCGCAACTTCGGCGACAGAATTATCCCAGCCGTTGAAATCCTCATCGAGGAGAGGAACAGCCGCTATTGAAGATCTGCGCTGATTCCAGCTTTATCGTTTCGAGTTACATCCGGGATACGCATTCGGATGAAGCGATCCACCGGATCAAGTCTTCATTACCGATTTGGATCAGCCCACTCAACCGTGCAGAACTGGCCCACGCTATCCAACAGTACGTCTTTCGCAAAGTGATAACAGACGCAGAGGCTCGGCGCGCTTGGGGCGAATTCAGTCGGGACTGCCTGGAGGGACCTTGGATTCATTTCGATCTTCCGGAAAGAACGTGGGAAACGAGCATTGAATTGGCTCAACGCTACGGCCCGACCCACGGTGTCCGAACACTCGATTCGCTCCACGTCGCGTGCGCACTCGAATTGAAAGCCCAGCGCTTTTGGACCTTTGACCAGCGCCAGGCAAAATTAGCTGAGGCTGTCGGTCTCAACACGAACCCGTAATGGACGCGAATATTCTGATGCCGTTCACTGCGGCGTAATAATCCCGCCCAGTGCATGCCGCCGCGGCAGCACGATGCCGCGATGATCCACTTCCGCAGCCGACGCGTTCTTCGCTTCCGGCAAACCCGCCCGCTCCACCACTGCGCCTCCGCAGGCTGGGCACCAGTCGCCCATCGTTTCCTCGCCCAGCACCGCATAGCATTGGCTGCACATCCGTTCCATCACTCAAGCTTACTTGAAGGCGACAGACTCACTCTTCCCCTACCCCACGTTCCTTTGGTCACTCGGTCCTCGATCGCCGCTCCCGGTACACTGAATTCATGCATCCTCCCCCTCGCCTGGTGGCCATTGACATGGATGGCACCCTGCTGCCGACCCTCGTGCCAACCATCAGCGAGCGCAATGCCCGGGCTCTGCGCGCGGCGCAGCAAGCGGGAATCACAGTGGCCATCGCGACTGGCAGGCGTCCGGCCTACACCACGCCGTTGCTTGACGGCCTCGGCCTGCGAGCGGATACGCCCCTCATCGCGTCGAATGGTGCAGTAACCTGCACGTTGGGCGGCGATCCAATCGATCGCTGCCAAATGCAAGCACGCGTTGCAAAAGGCCTCTGCGGCATCCTGCGTCCCTTTGGGACGGTCGTTTTCACCTTCGACCGGCCCGGCCGCGGCGACCTGGTGCTCGAAGACCTCGAACAGGCGCAAGGCAAGATCGCCATTTGGATCGAGGCCAATCGCAACGCAATTGAAGTCATCAAGCCGCTTGAACTGGCCTTTGAAGATGGCGACAATCCCATTCAGGGCATGGCGGCAGGCAGCGTGGGCAGAATGAGAGAAGCTGAAAAGGCTTTGCAGGCCAGCGAGTGGGGCGTGGATTGCGCCAGCGTGCGCACCGAGTATCCGGCTCGCGATCTGTCGATCCTCGATCTCCTGCCTCCCGGCATCTCCAAGGGGTGGGCGCTTGAACGGCTCGCCGCGCGTCTTGGCGTGGACCGCAAGGAAACCATGGCCATCGGCGACAATTGGAACGACCTGGCGATGCTGGAGTGGGCAGGGCAGGGAATCGTGATGGCAAATGCCGCTCTGGAGTTGCGCACAGAAGCCAAAATGCGCGGCTGGAAGCAGGCGCCGTCAAACGATGCCGACGGTGTTGCCGTCATACTTGAAGCGGCAATCGCTAAATTCGCTGCGGCGGGAGCGTGACAAAACAAATGGGGTCGCGGAAGAAATTGCGCGCAATATTTGTGACCGGAGCCCTGGCTGCTCTCGCCGGCCTCGCGCCGCACGTGCGCGCCGCCGAGCAGGTCACGCTTCGCAATGGCTTCGCGCTCCGCTGCAATCATCATGCGCAGGTCGATGGCCGCATGCGTCTTTACCTGAGCGCGGGCGAAGATAACTACATCGAATTCGATCCCTCCGAGATCGCCGCATTTGAAGTGGTTCCCGATCCACCCGCACCCGCTGCGCCCGCGTCCACAGCAGCGCTGAAAGCTCCGGCAACACTCACCGCAGCCGACATTCGCGAAATGCTTGGCCGCGCCGGAACCGCGCACAACCTCGACGTGGACCTGCTCGCCAGCGTCGTCCAAGCTGAAAGCGATGGCAACACTCGCGCCGTGAGCCCCGCCGGCGCCCGCGGCCTTATGCAGCTCATGCCATCGACCGCCGCCGGACTGGGCGTAAAAGACAGCTTCCAGCCCGATCAAAACGTGAGCGGCGGCTCCACTTATCTCGACGCCCTGCTCACTCGCTACCACGACAACCTCGCCCTTGCGCTTGCCGCTTACAACGCCGGTCCCGAGGCGGTCGACCGGTACCATGGCGTCCCTCCGTACCACGAAACCCGCGCCTACGTGGCTCGCGTCATCCACGAATTCAATCGCCGCGTTCTCGCGCGTGAAGCGCAGGCCCGCCGACCCGGCACGCCCACGGCCGCGCAACGAACAGCTTCCCGCTAGGACGTTAACCTCGTCGTGAGTTCCCCCCTTGCCGCACCCGTTGACTCACCATGCACTCGTAGCAGAACTCCTTTCGCTCCCTTTTCATACATGCGTGAGAACATACATATAGACCTGTATCGCTCATCCTGAACGGAGATTGCTTGAAGAAAGGCCAATGGATTCTGGGGTTCGTTGTGCTGGTGGCGCTCATTGCCCTGGCGGTATGGGCGCGCACAAAAGTCCACTTCGATTTCCATCTCTTTAGCGCTCAGGTGGCAAAAGCTGATTGGCGCGCAATCGCCCTTGCCGTCGGCTGCATCTACTCGAACTTTCTCTTTCGCGCAGTCCGTTGGAGCCGGCTCGTCCGGCACACAAAGAAACTTCCGCCGTTCTCGCTCGTGGGAACACAAGTCATCGGCTTTACCGCGGTTGCTCTCATCGGCCGCGTCGCCGATCCCGTACGCCCCTACCTCGTCGCGCGAAAAACCGGCCTCGCTCTCAGTTCGCAGATCGCCGTTTACATCGTCGAGCGCTTATTGGACGCGGGATCCATGGCGCTGATTTTTTCTATCGCCATGACCTGGGTGCCAGGTGACGAGATCCTCAACGCCACAGCCCACAGCGGCGCGCTCGCACATCTGGTCCCTCATCATCGCTTCCTGGCGTTGTTTGTCGCGCGATGGGGAGCGTTGATCCTCACCCTGCTCGGTACGATCTTCCTCTTCGCCGTGCGATTGGCCGGCGACGCGGTCGCTACATTCTGCGAGCGCAGCTTTGGCCTGATCTCAAAAAATCTCGGGCAGTCCGTCGCGCACAAAATCCGCTTGTTTCACTCCGGTCTTGACACCATGCGCTCCTGGTCCGATTTCGCAGTAGTCGCCGCTCTTTCACTCAGCATGTGGATGCTGATCTCTTGCGCATACTTTGAGACCTGCAGGGCCTTCGTAGCCAGTCCGGAGTTGGCGGCCATTACGCCGTCAAAGTGTGTCCTGCTTATGGTTGCCAGCGGCGCCGCCAGCGTCTTTCAACTGCCAATCCTCGGTTGGTTCTCGCAAATCGGCGCTGTCGCGGTGGCTCTCACAGGCATTCTTCACTCGTCGCCTGAGGCCTCGACTGCCTGCGCCGCCACTATCTTGCTCGTCTCCTTCTTGAGCATTGTTCCCATCGGGCTGATCTGGGCACGCTTTGAACACGTCAATCTCCGCAAAGTCACGCTGGAGAGCGAGCACGCCGAAGAAGATCTGGCCTCAGCCGATTCAGCCGGCCCCGCCATCGCGCCCTGATCACTGTTCGTATCAAACCTGTCGCGCAGGCGGCGTCGCCAATTCGCGATCGCTGCCCGGCTGCGAGTACTGAATCGTCGCCGGCCCAACCGCGCCGCCGGTCATCACCATGCTCATTGCCTGCTCCATCGTCATATTGGTCTCGATCACTCGCTCCATGGGCAGAATCTGCAAAAACGCCGACGTCGGATTGATCGCATTCGGCAAAAGTACAGCGGCCAGTGGCCGTCCCGTCGTAGCATCGTTCATTGTGCGCGTCAAAAAGCCGATGCTCTTTTGGCCTGCGATTGGAAAGTCCACCAGCACCACACGCTGGCTCGCTTCTTTCTTCGCCATCATCGTGTCCAGCAGTTGCCGCACAGAGGTGTAAACCTTGGCCACAAAAGGCAGCCGCTCCAGCAACGACTCGAACAGACCAAACGCCTGTCGCCCGACCACGAGCGACGTCACGCGGCCCACGATATACAGCACCAACAGCGTCAGCAGAATGGCCAAAACCGGCTGCAGCCACGGCTGCCCAAACCATGCCTGTGGAAAATAACCCGCGAGCAGACGAACCGCCGGCAATCCCGCCCTGGCCAACTCGCCCAGCAAAAAGCTGAAGATCAGGTAGGTCACAAACAGCGGGCCAATGGTGATAATCCCGGCCAGGATATTGCGCTGCACGCTGCGTAGCGTGCGGCTCACATGTGCTTTCACACGCTTCTCCTTCTCCTCAGCAAGGCCACAAACATAGTTAAGAGCATACCCCGGCTCATGCGCGCGCGAAACCGGCCCTGTCGATACAAAAGATTTCCCATTCGAGGCCGGATCGGCTATATATGAAGGATTGCCTCTTATATTAGTGAGCGTAGAGGAAAGTCAATGAGCGAACCCCAGGGCGTTGAAACCATCGACCGCAGTCCCTTCGAGCCCAGAGCCGCAGCGCAGCACGCGCGCGCCATCGGGTCACCGCTGCCCATGGGCGGCGTCCGCCGTCCGCCGGTCGATTCCGCTGAAAGCAATGGCAACCGCATTCCGCCGAGTTCGCCCGGCCGCGCTCTACCCGGCGCCACCGCTTCCGAAGAGTCTTCCGGCATGCAGCGCGCCATGAACGCTGTTCGCATGGCCATTCCGCTCGTGCAGCGGTTGCTGCCGCTGCTTGACGGCAACATCGCCACCGCCATCGCGAACGTAATCACAGCTCGCCAGCACCCCCAGGCGCCGCCTCCGCCCAAAGTCGATCTGGCGCCCATTGAAGACGGACTCTCCGAGCTCCGCACTCAGCATCGCGATTTGCGCGATCAGGTGATCGAGCAGAATACATCGCTCAAGCGCGTCGAAGATCAGTTGGAGATGGTGCGCGAAGCAACCGACCGCAATACTCTCGAACAGCAGGAGCTGCTTGAGGATCTTAAACTCTTCAGCAACAAGGTCAAGATATTCGCCGTTGTGGGAATCGGTCTGCTGGCGATCGGCTTCCTGCTCAACCTGATCCTCTTCCTCCACATTCAGCGCGTCCTGCCCTGAAGCGGCGCTCTGTTTCACCGACGAATCCACTTCACTGAACATCCCCGCGTGAGGCGAGGTGTCTCTGCGCGCACTGGAAAGCACGTTCCTGTTCAGATTTGTAAACGAAGGGCAGGGAAGTGAGCCGCCGCCGGCTCAACAAGAATCAGCTACAGCTCCAGCACGTTGTCCTCAATTGCAAGCCGCACATTGCCGTCCGATTTGGCCAGCCGCCGCACCGCTTCCGGCTTGTCAACCTTGGCTTTCAGCATCACCAGCGCCACAGGCACGCTGCGCCCCGCGCTCTTGATCGTCTCCACGGCCGTCGCCCTGTCGATATTGCACGCGCGCATCAGAATGCGAATCCCGCGCTCCACCAGCTTGGAGTTCTGCATGTGCACGTTCACCATCAGGTTCTCGTACACATAGCCCAGCCGCGTCATCGCGCCGGTGGTAATCATGTTCAGGATCATCTTCTGGGCGCTGCCGGCCTTCATGCGCGTCGAACCTGAGATCACCTCGGGCCCTACTTCCGCCACGATTGTGGTATCGGCGGCTTCTGCCAGCGGCGTTCCCTGATTGCATGTCACGGCTGCGGTCTTCGCGCCGCGCGCGCGGGCATAGGCCACAGCGGCGACCACGTAAGGTGTGCGGCCCGATGCGGAAACCCCGATCACCACATCTTTGCGCGTCGGCCGCCGCCGTGCAATGTCGCGCTGGCCCAGGTCTTCTGAGTCTTCATTCACTTCGACGGCGGACGCCAGTGCTTTGGGTCCGCCCGCCATGATGTACTGCACCTGTCCGGGAGCGGTGGAATAAGTGGGTGGGCACTCCGAGGCGTCCAGCGCTGCAATCCGCCCGCTGGAACCGGCTCCAATGTAGATCAGACGGCCGCCGTCGCGAAGGCTTCTCGCCACAAGGTCGATCACCTCGGCAATCTCGGGGATTGCCTTCTTCACCGCCGCGGCGACCTTCGCATCTTCATGGTTGATGATGCGCGCGATCTCCAGTGCGGATTTGGTGTCGAACCCCTGCGAGGCCTCGTTCTGGCTCTCGGTAATCAGTTCCTGAAGCAGGTTGGCCTGATCGTGATTGGTGTCTCTGGTGAGGGCGCCGGCCGTATCCTGCAGCGTTGTACTTGATGACATCGCGTCAGACCCCAGCTTTTATTGTATCTGTAAAAACAAGCAACCCCAAAGCACAAAATTTCATTCGCGCCGGTCTCCTCCCCGTAAGCGTTAACACCGCTTCCCCAGCGCCTCTCGAATTGCATCGTGAAAAGCCGGCCGTACCTCCCGAAGCAGTTGACAGCTCCGATCGGGCCACGTCCGATTGGTCAGCAGTACCACCGCAATTGCCGCATCCAGATCGATCCAGAGGGAACAGCCGCTATAGCCGAGGTGCCCAATCGAATGGGGCGAAAAGTGCCTGCCCGACGACGAGTTTTCCGACGGTGTATCCCACCCCAGAGCCGGCGAGCTTCCTTCCGGACCCTGCCGCTCGGCAAATCGATTCACCGTCATCCGATCGAAAAGTTGTGCTCGTTCCGGCTCTTCGTTGCCCCCGCCCGCTCCCAATATTGCTTCCGCAAACCTCAGCAGGTCAGGGATGTTCGAGAAAAGCCCCGCATGTCCCGCCACCCCGCCCAGCACGAATGCGTTTTCATCCTGTACCTCGCCCTGGATGCGCCGATGCCGAAATGTGGTGTCTTCCTCGGTGGGCGGAATCGAAGCCCGCTCCGCCGGCGCTGGGCAAAATCCCGTGGCCGCCATCCCCAGCGGCCCAAACACCTCGCGCTGAGTCCACGAATCCGGCTGCTCGCCCACCACCGCCTCAAGCGCTTTGCCCAGCAAAATGAATCCGGGATCCGAATACTCAGCCCGAGCACCCGGCTCGGCCTCCAGCGGCAACTCCAGGCAGGCCCGCAGCAGTTCTTCAGGCGTGGCAGCGCTCCGAAACAGCTCCACATACCCTGGCAATCCCGAACTGTGCGCCAGCAGATGCCTGAGTCTTACCCGCCTGGCCGGGTCATCCGACCGCCTCCCCGCCCAAAACGCCGGCAGCAACTCGCCCAGCGGCATTTCCAGGTCGAGTTTGCCGCGCTGCACCAGCAGCATCGACGTAGCCGTGGTGGCCACAACCTTTGTCAGGCTGGCAACGTCGAACCTCGACTCCGGAACCACCCCTGGCGCGTCGCCTTCGTATGTAAACCGCCCCAATGCATCCCGCAGCACCTCTTCGCCGCCTGCCCAAACGCCAAATGCGCACCCAGGGAAGGCCCTTGCGGCGATCGCGTCTTCCAGCACCCGGTACGCAGCGCCGAACCTGCCCAATCTCTCGCGGTTCCCGTCGACCGTCGCTCTGCCCTGTGTTTTCATCGCTTTCTCGCATAGTAACGCGTGCCTGGCCCGCTCGCCGCTTCGTGCCGCACTTTTCGCCCATTGCAAACGGGATTCAAGCTATCCTTGTGTGCAAGAGTAGCGTCTATCCAACAGGTTCGGGAGGGATCGTATGTCTCTGTCGCGGAGTTGGTTGCGGGCAGCAAGTTTAGCCGGCCTCATCGCCGCCGTTCCGGTCCTTTGCGCCGCGCAAACCCCTGCAGAAGCCCAGCCGGCCCCGACGACCCCCACTCCCGCCGCGGCCTCGATGCCTTCTGCGCCCCCCGCACAGATCTCCTCTGACCCGTCCGGATCTCCGCACCCCACGATCAACGTGCCCCGCCCCGCCGATGCTGGCTCTGCCGCTCCGGCCTCTGCCGACGAGCCCACCGCACCGCAAAAGAAGACCTACACTGTGCCCGCCGGAACCAAGATTCTGCTGGAATTGCGCAGCGCCATCAACACCAAGAGCGCCAAAGCCGGCGACGGCGTCTATCTCTCCTCCACATTCCCAGTCGTTGTCGGCAACCGCGTCATGATCCCGAACGGGGTCTACGTGCAGGGCGTTGTCGATCGCGTTCAGCGCGGAGGCCGCATCAAGGGCAAGGCCCAGCTCGACATGCACTTCACTTCCATCATCTTTCCCAACGGCTCGGTCGTCGAGGTTCCCGGCGTCGTCGATAGTGTTCCCGGCGCAAAAGACCAGACCGTGAAGGACGACGGAGAGGGAACCATCGAGCAGAACGGCGATAAGGGCCGCAACGCCGGCACTGCGGCCGAAATCGCTCTCCCCTCCGGCGCGGGAATCGGCACCATCGGCGGAGCCGCTTCAGGGCATCCCATCGAGGGCGGCCTGGCAGGTCTCGGCGCCGGTCTGGCTACCGTGGGCATTGTCTCGCTCTTCACCCGCAACGCCGATGTCGATATTCCCAGGGGCACCCAGGTCGAAATGGTCCTGCAGCGCCCGCTGTTGCTTGAAGAGCAGAACCTCGCCGGCGTATCCCAGCCCGGAACCGCGCCCGCCCTGGTGCCGTCTGCCAATCAGCCAGGCCAATCTCCACCCGCCGCCCACGTATCCTCTGCCCGCCTGGCGGGCTCGGTTGCGAGTAAATGAGCCCGCTGCAGTGTCATTCAGGGGTTTAGCTGGGAATCTTCAGCCTGTTGCTGAAGTGGCTGCCTGTAACTTGATAAGGCGCGGCATGAGCAGCGCCTTATAATCACATATAATGAATAGCTTATGCAGGAAAATGAATGTATTTATTTCACTTACTGCCTAACCCAACCTCCGCTAAATCAGCCTTGCATTCAGCGCGATCGCCCCAGGCCGCATCAATGTGCAGCTTCCGCTCTGGTCGCACCGGTAGTGCACGTCGGAACGATAGTCCTGCCATGGCGTTGCATTGCTCTCTCTCACCGTGGCGCCAATAACAAAGGTCCGCCCATCGCTGGTTTCAATCGTCTTTCCGGCGGGATCGTAATCCGCAACCGTAATGTCTCCTTCGGTATAGAAAAGAGAAGGCTTAGCTCCTTCAGCAATTGTCATTTGCGCGCTGTCAATGGCCACTGGGAGCACCACTGGCGCACTGGCCAATACGGTCCTAGCCGGTTTGGTGAGCGGATGGGCAACATGCCTCGATGGCCGCGTTTCTGCGGGAGCCATCGGGTGAATCGGTTCATTCGAGATGCTGCGGATTTTGCTCGGGGCGATCTGCTGCTTGTGGGCGCGCTCTGAAACCGCCGCGCGTTGTATCGGCGCTACGGGCGCAATTGGCGCAGCCGCTTCGCTTTCGGTATGCACAATGGGTTGAACATAAGCCACGGGGCGGTAATTCTCCGCCGGGCTGGGGTTGGAAACTTGGCTGACTACCGCCTGGGTATCCGTTGAGCTCGCCGCCGGAGTACCCAGCAGCGCGGACAGGGAGCTGCCCGGAAGTCCAGCCAGCGCCAAAGTCGTTCCGGTCAAAATTCCAAGTGCCACTCCCATTCCGGCGTAAAGCATCGAGAGGGGCAGGCGGATCGCCTGGGGGCGTGGAAGCGCGAGAGCGCCGTTTTGGTATGAAACGACGATTGCGGTGGATTCCTGGAAGTCAGCCATATTCTAGGTGCGGCATGAGGCGCCGCTATTCCTCCTGGAGAGGTGTAGTACTTTCGTACATTTCACACTCATCGCAGTAACTCATCAATCCTCCAAAAGAGTCATCGCGGGGGATTACCAACCCGTCATCGGCCTGGATGCAACTCGTCGCGCGCTCAGTCGCACAGACTTCCAGCACTCTGCGCTACCATTCTGTTTTCATCCACAGTCTCTTAGGTCAGGAGCGATCGCGCCTGCCGTTTTTCCGCGTTGCGCGATTTGGCACGTTCAATAGAATGGGCTCGCGCTTGCGAGTAATCTAGATACTGATGGAAACTGTTTCTCTTACCTCCCCGGACTCTGGTCCCAACGCTCCCACTCAAGCCGTCCCCGGCCAGCCGCCAATCTCCGCGCCACCCGCCCTACCCCGCAAAACCCCGGGCCTCCTTCTCTGGCTGCGTGATCTGCTCATTTCGGCCACCGCTTCGGTCCTCATCATCACGTTCCTCTACCAGCCCGTGCGGGTTGAAGGCACCAGCATGTTGCCGCGTCTTGAGGACCGCGACCGCCTCTTCATCAACAAATTCGTCTATCACGTCGCCTCCATCGAGCGCGGCGATGTCGTGGTCTTCCACTATCCGCGCGACCCGGAAAAGAGCTACATCAAGCGAGTCATTGCGCTCCCCGGCGACACGCTGCGCATTGACGAGGGCCACGTCTGGCTCAACGGCAAACTCCTGCGCGAGCCTTACGTCCCTAAGGAATATCGCGATACGCGATCCATGGCGGAGATCACCATTCCGCCGGATTGCTACTTCATGATGGGCGACCACCGCTCCATTTCGTCCGACAGCCGCGACTTCGGCCCTGTCGAGCGCAATCTCATTTACGGCAAAGCCACCTTCGTCTACTGGCCCGCCCGCGATGCCGGCGTCATTCACTAAAACTTTCTGCGGTGCCGACTGCCCAATCGCAGTTCCGTGGAAAACAGCGCAGTAATCCGCGCCGCTAAGCACGATTATCGATTGAAACTTATACCGAAATTGATTCGAGTAATTCTGCTTGATTCTAAACAGCTTAAAGAATACAGAAATGCCGCTCGTCGATCGCAATCGCTGCAAATTGCGGTACTTGAAGGGTTTTGTCCCCCGCTTGTGCATCCTTTCCGGCCGATCGATCACGAGCCCCGTCTTCCTCCCTGGCGAGGGGTCGAATCGTGTTCGGGCTTAGGTGCCGGGTTTCACCAACTCATCGGGCCAAAACTAAGGTTCGAGGATGTGCATCCGCGCCTCTCTCCTGAACCAAGCGCGACGGCTCCCCGGCCGTTGTGAGCCCGATATTCACGACGTGATGTAGGGAAGGATCGAAACGAATCGAACTTATCGCCGGCTGTAGATCTGAAATGGCGCCCAATAGAAGGGCGCGCGAAATCTGCTCTGCGAATGCAGCAGCGAGAGCTTGGCATTGCGCAATGCAACTGCCGGGGAATCGCCGGCAATAAGACCTTGGTAGAGTTTGTCCATCAGCCGCGGAGTCGAATCGTCACTCACCTCCCAAAGCGCACCGATAACCTGTTGTGCGCCGGCATCGAGAAATGCCCATGACAGGCCAACCAGTCCCTCCCCTGCATAGGTACGCGTCCCGCTGCCGTAGCAAGCAGAGACGTCACCAGCTTTGCATGGATCGGACGCTGGATGATCTCCCGCGCATAGAGCTTATAAGAATCTTCCTGCCCTGCGGGATTGGAAAGAATGATCGCCGAATCCAACGGGCTGGTGAGGTTGGCGACGGCGTGGGATACAAAATGAATGTAAGTGTAACTACGTGGGTCGCTGGCAAGGTAGGCAGCGGGCGTGGCCTGTTGACCTGCAAGTGCCGAAGTCTCCGATGAACGGAAATGACCCTTCGATGCGGGACATCTCCAACCCGAAGAATGGAAGAGACAGGAAATCCTGATCCGGAGAGTCCGGATTGCCAATCAAGAGTATCCTCTCTGTTGGCCCGGCCCGCAGGTTCCGCAGCACCCAGCATCGCAAGCGATGGAGCCGACGACACAATGAGGTCGTCAAGCAGGTAGTGCATCTTCACATTCGACGCGGCATTCGGCTGGGTGCCGGAGGCCACGCCAGGAACAAGCAGAGTTTCAAAGTTCAATTGGCTCAGTATTCCATCGGCAAGGATGATCACGGGTGTCTTGGGGCGAAGCAACGCAGCGGCAGGAGACAGGAGCATCTTGTAAAGTGATTGGCCGTCCGCATTCCCGCTCTTCAAAGGATCCTGCAGGCTTCCAGGAGTGCCTTGCGATAGCGCTCAACGCTCGTCCGCGATTTCGCGCTGCGGCGGCAAGACAAATAATTGCGTCTTTGCGGGTGTAATGACCCATAAATATGATTCCTGCTCTCCGAGCCAATAGAAAAGAAGACGTGGATTTGGCTTTCCGCGAAACCTGTTGCGGGTCGAGGGCTACAGGCTGCGATGGCCTTCTTGCGGCTGGCTCTTCGAGTCGCCGTTCCAGCGTTTGTGCCCGGCTTTGATCAGCGACTGCCAATGCTGTTTCACTTCTGACCAGTGCCCACAAGGAAATGAACATAATAGATCATAGATTTCGGCGACGTTGGTGCCGAATGGAAGCTGCGATTCTTCACTCTTGAGCTCTCGCTCGTGCCGCCTCGTACTGCGACAATGTGGCCTTGTACATTCGCTCGGCGGCAGTCGTGTCACCTTCGGATTCGAACAGTCTGGGCCAGTTCAAAGCCCGCGCTCCAACCTCGTTGTCAGCAGACTCGAAGAATCACTCTGGACCGAATGGAAATACGCTTCAGCCTGAGCCGGCTGCCTTCGTGCGGCAGCCAATATGCCCATCGTCATCAACAAGGTTCGCGCTGGGATGCACGGCCGCGGCTGTTATCCATCGGCTGGAGTTGCGCAATGGCTGCGTCTGCCTCGTCGAGATTGCCGTTCAGCACTGAAAGCCGGGCAAGATCTTCGAGCGCATTCACAATATCCTCGCGGCTATGGATCTGGCGCGCGAAACGAAGTGCCTGGCGATACGGACTGGCAGCATGCGCCCCAATCGCCGGAATCACGATAGACGTAACCGGCATCGCTGAGCCACTTCAACTCGTATCGGACATTGCCCAGCCGCGCCGCGGCTTTCTCTGCGCCGAAGCAAATTGTTCCAGTGCCCTCTCGTCGTCGCCCAATTGGTAATAGGCCCACCCGAGATTGCCCGCAGCAATCTTGCACAGTTTTTCGTACCCGACCTGTCTGCCTCCTGATACGCCCTCGTTCGACCAGTCCACGGCCTCATCGAAGTGGTTGATCTGCATTGCGATGTAGCCGAGATTAGAGTTGTCGCCTCAGCTTCGAGCCAGGAATCGTCGATGGCTGCGGGCGAATGCATGAGCCTGAAGAAACGACTGCCGCGCCTGCAGGGAATTGCCCAAGCTTTCGCCGAAAAATGCCGCGCGCCGCGATTGCATTTCCGCAGGATGAAACATCCGAATCATCGGCAAACTGCTTTCTGCCGGTCGAGTTGCGTTCGGCTTCCTGAGCTCCTGTTCTGACGCGTCAGCGCGACAGCTTCGATCGCCTGTCTCTCTACATGCCAGCGGTGGGCATTGCCGACTCGCGAAATGTGCTGAGGACGTGCAGCGCGTCCTCGTACATGCCGCGATAGAGCATGGAGTCGGCTTCAAGCAACGTGAATCGCGAGGCCCACGCAGGGTCTGAGGATTGATATCGTTTTACGGCCGCTTCAGCTTCCTGCTGGCTGAGGGCGAAATAGCCACTTTGAAAGAGACGCCACGCCTGATCGTAAGAGGCCTTCGCGCTGTCGGGCTGCGTGTCTTCAAGCGGAAGCACAACAAGCAGCAGAAGCAGCAAAAGTAGCGAAAGAGGGCGAAAACCGCGGCGCGCCTTGGGAACTGCCTGGCGCCGCAGAAAGAGCATCGGCGAATCTGTTCTTTCTACGGCGCCGTTCCGCCATTTGTCGAGCCATCCCCAACGCCCGCGCCGCCAGCGATGACGCAGCCAAAGTGGAATTCCACCATCGTGAGCTGCACTGTCGTTTTCCTGGGAATCCCCGAGTCGGGTTTGAAGTCCTCGTGCTTGATCGTCACTTTGCCCAGGATGATCGTGCCGAAGTCCGGAATCGTGATCACGTGCCCAAAGGAGAGGCCGGGATAGCCTCCAGTCGCACGACTGACGAGTGAACATTCCACTTCCTCCGGGCTGGGATCCGAGAGCTGCGGAGAGTCGATTGTATCGCTCGTGAAGCTCTGCCGGAAGACCTGGGTGCTCACCGACGTGGCCAAGCTGGCTTGAGATGCGCCCAACCAGTGCTGAATCCCGAGTATAGGCAGCATCGTTCGCCGGCTTGGGGCCGAGAAAGTTCAAGTCGAGATCGAGATCGACCGGAAAACCTGCAATGCGCAGGTTCTCAAAGCGTGTACCGAGGAAATTGATCGTCGGCACGTAACCCGCGAGAGGGTGCTCGGTGATGATTTGTCCGACGATGCGATCGGCGGTAACGACATCGAGCACGTTCAATCCTTCGACGGCTGTTGTCGTCAATGTTGTCCAGCCTTGATCCGTTTTTGTGCTGCGATTGCCGGCAACCTGTGTATAGCCGGACTTGAATGAAATCACCGATTCAAGGCGATACCCCTCGGCCCGTTGCGAGAGGTAACCGCCTTTATCACGCAGATGGGCATAGGCCTGCGGCTTGATCTCCTCGACCAGGGGAAGCCGCAAATGGCCCGCCAGGATTTTGGCTTCTGCATGATAGTGATGCGTTCTTCCATTTACGGTTTGTTCGTTCACATAAGACATGGGCGTGGTCATGCTCCTTTGCATGCGGACATTCCATTCAATCTTTGATAATTTCTCGCTGCTAAATCGCCCGCAGGGGGATGCTCAGAAGGGGTTAGAGGGGGGCCCGTTCCAGGACCTCTGGAATCGACTAATTGGTCACCACTATATCAAAGTTATATTGCTCGATAGGCGTATGCGCGCCTTGAGCAGTGACGCTGGTAACCATTAGCGAGTAAGGCCCGTTCTGCAGCATGGCTCCAGGGATCGTGAGAGAAAACGACTGGTCACTGTCGGTTCCCTGGGCTGTCGCCGGCAAAGTCCCGGTCCATACGAGCTTCCCATGAGGATCGCGAAGGTCGAAGGAATACGAGGCTGCTGGCGCTGATCCAGGGTCGATAACCAAATCGACCGGCAATGCGATGCCACGTGTCCGATCGGCGGTGATTGTGAGCCTCGTGATCCCGCGTGTAGCTGAACGCAGAGGGGCCACAGGGGCAAGACGAGGCTCATTCGCCGACTGGCGCAGAGCGGGGAATGTGACCAGGTTTTGGTATCCCGTAACGATGAGCAGCGCCGCAAAGGCAGGAACAGCAAACGCGGGGCGCCACAAGGAAAGCCAGAAGCTCCGCTTCTCGCTGGATTCTATCCTCTCAGATTCGGGCTGTGCCGCCACAAGTTCCGGGAGTTGAACCTTTGCTTCATGCACAAAGAGAGCGCCAGCGCGAAGGTCGAGGGCGCACTCCGTGCAATCGAATGCATGTTTCTCAAAGGCATCGCGCGCATCGGGAGTGAGCTCATTCAGCAGGTATCGCTCTGCGGCCATTTGTTCTATTGCTTCGCCATGATTCATCTTTCCCTCCCCGTGAATTCGCGGTCGTCGTCTCTCAAATAATGCAGGCCGTTCAGGCATCTGCGCTCAATGGAGCGCGATTGCCAATGTGTTTCACATATTCGACCTTGAATTCCTGCTTGGCGCGATGGAGAAGAACCCGCAAATATTCCCGTTCCACGCCGAATTCCCGGCAGACCTCATCCCGGTCGCGCTCATCGAGAAAGACCGCCTTCAATAGGGAACGATCTCGCGCTGACAGGCGCATAAGGATCGTACGTACTTTCTCTTTGATTTGCCTTGCAGAGACGATGTCCAGCACGTCAGCGCCCGTCGCGGCCGGCTCCTGTGCACCTTCTGCATCGAGCGACTCGCTGCGGCTTGAGGAGCGGTACTGCTCAAAAAGAACATGATTGCAAACATTGTTTACGAACGCGCCGAGACTTTCGGGTTGGCGCAAACCACCGTCCCTGCGCAGAACCTGAAACACACGCGCAAAAGTTTCTTGACACACATCGTCAATGGCGTAGGAAGACTGAAGGCGCGAGCGAAGCTTGAGTTTGAGCAGTGCAGTGAAATATGCGACAAAATGTTCTTGCGTCTGCCCGTCCCCCGCGCAAAGATCATCCACGTATTTCGCGTCGAATGAATGGAATTGCAAGGCTAACCCCGCCGCTGGAAGCAACGGGAATAGTATCGCAGGCACTGTCGACGATTGAAAGCGTATGAGCCGAGAGGAATCGGCGCAGCACCGTCGCTTCCTGGGCGAGCCACGAACGGTGTAGCGTGGGCGCACAGAGTTCATGATGCGACCCCGAATAGTCTGCTTGACAGCAGATAGAACGCGTCTCTGGGGTCGACCTCCTGCACCGGCTTGACAGGCGTGAACCGGTAGAGATTTCCCGTGAATCTTCCGCTCACAGCGATCTCCAAACGTCCGAGGTACTCAACATTTACGCAGTAATCCGGTTCAGGCTCGTCGCATTTGAAATGAGCCTGCGCTCGTTGATTACGCATTCCGCTCACTCTCGAGCTCATGAGCCTGCCCATTGGTTGCTGAGAAAGCATAGTGGGTCCTTTTCGTCAGGATTTCGAACAGGTGGGTGCCGGCGCAGAGAACCTGCCCGCTGAGGAGCAGGCCGATCCAGCCTTTGGTCAGCCATATTGCAATGAACAACGACATCCAAAGGCTCAAACAGAAGATTGCGTTCGTCGCATAGGCGGTCAATCCATTGCGACTCACCACTGCCAAATGAGTTACCGGACTTCGGGACATTGGATGCCTCGCCTCGACCAGATGGTGACGCCACGCCGTCTTTACAGCCAGATCACCCGATGCGGCGCTAACGTTTGTGTTCATCTCAATTCCTGCTCATTCACTTTTCGAACGCCGGCGGAACCCACCCCGAAGGATGAGTCCCGCCTGTTCTGGGGGAGAACGCCAGACCGGAACGCGGCGGTTCCCGATGGCCAGTACGGATGCGGCCAGGGCTTCCGCGCCGTACCGGCTTGGGCGACCCAGCTGCGTGAAGCTGAGGCCGCAATCAATAGATTCTTTGGAGAACTGCCGCTCTGCATGAATCGCCATCCCGTTAATCCCCAGCGCGCCCCTGAATCTACAAAGTTGAAACGCTGGCGAAGACATCGATTTCCGCCCCCTTGTTTTTGGGCTCGATGGGTAGTGCAGCATGGGAGGGGATCGTTTCAGAGTTTCTTGAAGAAATCTTCAACCGGAACGGTGCACGGCAATGGCTCAGGATTCTTTTTCTCCATCCAATTGAAACGATTGCCCGGAAACTATCACTATTCGACAAATCGGTAATGACGCTGCTTGGATGGTGCTTTGGCTGCAATTCATGGATTCGCTGCTTTCCTGAGTCAGATTTAACTTGCTGGAGCATGAATCAAGCTAAATTTTCATCTGAAACGAAGGTTCATTTCAACGGTTCGTATCGGATCTCGCCGTATCCTGAAGCGATCGTCTGATTCCGCACCACAGCCGGCATCTCAAGTCTCTATCTGGAGAAAACGTCATGTGCGCTGCTCATGCATGCATTTCAGTGGATATGCCTCTTCCACTCAACCGGCTTCCCATATGTGACGCAATCCGTGGATTGGCCGGAATGGCCGATGAATCTTCAGAAAAGGATTGGGTTGGCGCCGGGCAGAATCAGTCCTCTGTGGCAGTATTGGTTGACACGGAGGTCGATGGCGCACGATATTTGCTCGTGCGCATGCCGAGGCTCGAACATCCGAGCCTCCCCGAACTTCTCCCTCGCCCGAAGCCGCAGCCTGCCATTGCACATGCGGTGCCCGGTGAACGCCGTCATAAATTCGGCGGCCTCCGGCGCGTTCTAATTGCCGAAAGTGACGACGCCACGCGGCTTCGCCTGCACCATCTGCTTGGCGAATGGGGCTTCAACAGCGAAGTGGCAACAGATGGAATCGAAGCGCTGATGATTCTTGAACAACACAGAGCGCCCGATCTGCTGATCATGAACCGATCGTTGCCCGCCATTAGTGGTATCGAATTATGCCGGCGAATCACTGGCGATTTGAACGGGCAGTCTCCGTACATTCTCATCACCGGCGGCGAGGGCGGCCGTCGAGACGTTGCCGAACCCCTGGAGTCGGGGGCCTCCGAGTACCTGAGCTTGCCATTCGAGGAGCAGGAGCTGAAAGCCAGGCTCATTGTTGCCCTTCGCATGCTGGCCCGTCAGGACAACTTAATCAGCTCGCGGGATCGGTTCCGCGATCAGGCGACCAGAGATGCGCTTACCGGTGTCTGGAATCGGAGAGGAATTCTTGAAATTCTTGAGGAGGAGCTCGCTCGCGCCGAACGTAATGTGCGATCAACGGGAATCCTGATGCTCGATCTCGACCATTTTAAGGCCGTCAACGATGCTTACGGGCACATTGCGGGTGATCTTGTTTTGCAGGAAGCGGCTCGTCGGCTATCTCGAATCTTGCGCACCTATGACTGCCTCGGCCGGTATGGAGGGGAGGAATTCCTGATCGTTGTGCCTGCCACTGACGAAAGAGAGCTCAGTGAACTAGCGGAACGTATTCGAGCGACCATCGAGTCGAAGCCGGTTCACATGGAGCTGAACGAGATACAAGTTACGTTGAGCATCGGTGCGGCAATGGCAAAACCGGACGACCGGTCGCATGCAAACGTGATTGCTGCAGCAGACGAAGCGTTATACAAAGCCAAAGAACTGGGTCGCAATCGGGTCGTTTACGGCCAGTAATGATTCCGTTACTCGATTCCTGGCGCCATCGGCGTCTACCTTGCGAACTGCGAGCACGCCAACCTCTCGTTCTTTGCTTTCAGGCTTATCGGCTCATTCAGAAAGCTCTACGCGACGGTGCTTAACTTCTGGAGCGCGGCGCCTACGGCTCTGAGATTAGCTAATTTCATCTCAGAGTATTTGCGCGAAATGAGAACGCCATCGGCTCCTCCATGGAACGTCGCAAGAACGGCATCTTCCGTTCCAAATGGCGTGCATTTGCTGTGGTTTTCAGCAGTGGGAATATCCACGTCAATCCCAGGCCAAAGAAGCGTCTTGGTTCCCCGGAGCCCTTCCCGCGCTCGTTTTGTCTCGCGTAAAACGTAGTCGGAGGAGAAGCCGGTAAATGGAATCTCAGCAAGTCCTCTTTCCTGATAATTAAGCACCCGGTAGTGGAAGTCGAGAAGCTCCTGTTTGGGAATGTCTCCGTATATGGATGAGCCGACGTTGTTGATGTAATTGGCCATCCGTTCGCCGGCGCAGTTGTGATACATGACAATCTTCAGAAAATCGGAGTGCGGCGCGATGGCCTGCAGATCCTGCTCGGCGCGATAAATGGGGTTGAAGGAGTTGTTATGCCAGATATGCCAGCCAACCTGGATTGAAGGCTTGATCGATTTGACTCTCTCATAGATCGCGGCATAGGTTTCGCGGAGGCTGTCAGTCCAAAGCATCTCCCATGCAAGCAACTCGGGATAGCGCAGCATGAGACGCCACATGGTGACGTAGTACCCATCAACAGGCCGTTGGCTCTGATGCGCGGAGGTTATGAGCTTCTGCAATTCGAGAAACCCCTGGCGAGCCCGATCCGGATCGATGCCGCGCGACTTGGCCTTGGCCACGCAGTACTGACAGAAGCAGGTGACATGACCGCCTTCCGCGCGGCCGGCGCTGGCGCCGAGCATATTTGAAAATGCGCCTTGCCGCTCCGACCCCCACATAATGCCGTCGATATCGTAGGAGCGCGCCCAGTTTTCCGCCATCCCCAGGAGCCAGTTGCGATAGTTCGGGTTGTTGAAGCAGAGGGTGACCGCGTTTTCACCCGATAGCTCCACCTCTTCCAGCTGTTGAATATTGGGCAGATCCCTGCGGAACGCGTCTTCAAACCAACAGATGGTCTTGAGGCCGCGCTTCCGGGCGGACGGCAAAACAGATTCGAGTACGTCGTAATTGCCGAAGTCTGGTGCACGAAAGTCCTTGAAGGCAGTGTCGGCAAAGTATTTCTGTTCGACTTTGGTGTAGCAGCCGCCGTGGAATGTATCGGTGTCATATTGCTGTTTGCCATGATCAGGTAATGGCTGGCCCGGCACTTGCCGTCCTGCAATCCCGCGCCCGTAAGTAAATGTTGCGATGAACAAGGTATTGATCAATGCATCGTGCTGAAATTCGTCCAATGCCTGCTCGACGCCTTCGTCAATAAATGACACTGCCCCTACCTGGATACCTATCATCTTTGAGGTGACAGGCGCTGCCTGAGCGTGCGAAGCGGGAACAGCTGAGGCCAGCGCCGCCGCCGATGCGCTTTGAATGAATGTTCTTCTGTCCATCGGAATCCCTCTCCAAAGTTGAGCTGGTCAAGGCCCAGTATTAGGGCGGGGTTAGTCTTTCACATCCGGTCGATTTCCACAGCGGTAAAGCCATCTTGTTGCATTCCATTGAAGAACACACTCGAGCCGGCCGCATATGGATCGATTGAATCCCATATCGATGCAACTTCATTCAATCGAAGTCAGGCGTAGTAGCGAATCGGCGTGATCTCCGCTTCGGGCTCGCCAGCGGCGGCGATACGGCGTTGCAGCTCGGTGCGAAGCGTGTAAGCTACGCCTTTGTACTCCGGACGCCCAACCAGATTCACCGTCTCAGCCGGATCACCTGAGAGCGAGTAGAGCGCAAAGTCCTGGTAGTGCGTGCTCCACTTGGCTTCGCCACGAGCAATACTGGGGTCGAAGGCGCAGTAGCACCAGTCGCGTGTGCGGATTCCGCGGCCGCAGATCGACTGGCTGATCTGAAAGTATGCGGTCGAGTCCCACGCCTTACGTGCCGCCGGATCCTGCGCCAGCGGCTGCAGCGGTTTGCCGCACATGGTCTTCGGAGCGCTCAGGCCGGCGCCGTCGAGCAAAGTCGGCGCAAGGTCAAGGAGCGAGACCAGTTCATCTACAACGGCAGACCGATCGAAGCCCGGACCGGCAACGACCAGCGGGACTCGTAACGATGAATCATGCGGCGAGCGCTTGTATTCTCCCAATCGCGTGCGGAAGGTGCAGCCGTGGTCGGAAAAGAAGGCGATGATGGTGTTGTCGACCTGCCCGCTGCGTTCGAGCGCCGCCGTCAGGCTGCCCACGCAGTCGTCGATGGCCTGCACGCAGCCGTAATAGCCGGCAATGTGCGAACGCCAGTTGCCGGGGAGATTGCGCAGATCCATGGGAATATACGGGTCGGAATAATCGGAGTGCGGCGGGTGAGCGAACGTTTCCATATCTTTCTGTTGCTGCGCCGAGAGCTGGGAGCGATAAACCAGCCACGAGAATTCATCCGCGTAGCGCAGCGGCGGAACGAACGCATCGACATCGTTCTGCTGGTGCGGCTCGAGTTGCGACACGAAGAGCAGCCATGGTTTGTCGTGCGGCTGCTCAATGAACTTCACCGCGCGATCGGCGATAAAGTCCACGCGGTACTGGTCCTTGAAGCCAATGTTCGTGCCGCTGTTGTCCCAGTAATTGCCCTCATATGGACGCGAAACCAGCTCCAGAACATTGGCGCCTTCCCACAGGTCGTCGAAACCCGCTCGCGAGGGACCAGGTGGAATCCAGCCCAATTGTTTCGAGCCGTCGTCCAGCTCAGTGCGTGAAATGTGCCACTTGCCCATGAAATTCGTGGAATAGCCATTCTTGCGAAGCTCCGTGGCGATGGTCGGAAGACTGTGGTCGAGCTCCAGCCCAAGCTTCCAGACGCCGGTTTGCGTGGCGTAGGCGCCGGTGGTGAACGACGCACGCGAAGGGGAACAGAGCGGCTGATTGGTCACGCACTGGCGATAGCTCACACCGCGATTGGCCAGAGCATCGATGTGCGGGGTCCGCACAGAGGGATTCTCGTGGTTAGCACCCACAAAATCCGCGCGAAACTGGTCCGCGCAAATCATCAGCACGTTTGGCTTGCGGTGCTGGGTGTTTGCTGTTTCCTGAGCGGCACCCGCCGGCCCTGCAGCCGCGGCCGCGGCGGCGCCTGAAACCAGCGCAGCATTGCGCAGAAATGCCCGGCGCGTAGAGATTTCGGAGGAAGATTTCTCCATATTATTAGAGGTGCATTCTCCTTTTTCGTTCAGCCTGCTTCATACTGACGCTGCTTTGTGCTCTCGCTGATCCTCAGAACAAGATCATGAAGTTCAGATATGGTCCCCGGCCCGCGTCAGAAGTAATACTTCAATGCCAGCTGAATTTGGCGTGGGTCGTTAGGCACGTCTTCGGTCGAGGTAATCTTGGCGAAAGTTGAAGGGTTGGTGAAGGTTAATGAGCCGGGTGCTCCAAAGTTGGGCGTGTTGGTAATGTTGAAGACTTCGCCGCGGAATTCGAAGTAGCTCTCATGGATGAACGGGAACTCGCGGAAGATGGAAGCATCCAGGCGCCGCCACGGCGGGTAGGTAACCTGCCCTCCTGGACCACCGAGATTCAGGGGTGTCCCGGTGGTTCCTGACGCCACCGCGGCCGGATTGGCGAAGGCACTGGGGTTCAGCCATTGACTGACCTTGTGTTCGTAGAGGGATTGCCCCGGCACTTTTAACGCAAAGCAACCCAGCCCTGAAGCTGTCGTAACTGCGCAGCTAACGGAAAACGGCATTCCATCTTCCGCAGTCACGATCCAGTTCATAGACCAACCGCCGGCGACCCACGATGCCGGACCCGAATGCAGGAAATGACGTTCGTGTCCAAAGGGGAAATCGAACGTTCCGCTACTGTGAATGATGCGGCGCACGTCGGTATTGCAGAGTGTGGTATCGACTCCAAGCCCCATCCCCGGAACATAGGGCGCACGATAACCGCCAATGTCATTGTCGAGCAGATCGTGAACATCACCCATGCACTTTGACCACGTCATGTTCGCCGTAAACGACAAGCCGGCGGAGAATCGCCGCTCGGCGCCAAATTGCAAAGCGTTATATTCACTAAAGCCGCCGCGGCTAATGTAGTTGCCGCTGCTTGTGCTAAGCGTTGGGAAGAAATCAATTGAACTTGCCGCCGTGGTGGCGGGAGTAATTTGCGACGTGGTATTCGTGTCAATATTCGACTGCACATGGCGTGCGTTGTCGCCTACATAGCCGCCAAACAGCATCGTCGTCGGTGCGATCTGATATTGCACCTGCAGGTTAAAGGCCTGGGCATATGTCGTTTTCGGATGGCGGGGCTCTCCCTCCAGAGAAAGGCTGCTTACCGTTGCTGTTGCCGGCGTAAGGGGAACATTGGAAAGCCCCTTGTTGACTGGGCCAACAGCTCCTTCAGGCGTGGTGTTGACTGTCTTATTGGCGATAATCGCCTCAACCGCACTTTGATCGGAGTAACTCTCTGAAACCTGGAATGGAAAACTAATGAATACCGCTGTGGATATGCCACGGTTTTCCACCCCTTGGAAGAACATGCCGTATCCGCCGCGTATCGCCATTTTGGGCAATGGCTGAAAAGCGAAACCAACGCGCGGAGCAAAGTTCGTGGGCTGCGCGTAACCGATCGCGGTACCTGCGGTGGGAGTGAGGATAATATTGTTGGCGGTTAGAACACTCAGAAAATCCGCCGGCAGTTGACCAATATTCTGCGCCGGCACATAGTAATGGCTTTGTCCGTCGGGCGTATCCCCAGTCTGAGCTGGAATCAGGTTTCCGAAGAGTCCCGCCCTCTCTGAAGAATCGCCAATATACTCGTAACGGACGCCCAGATCCAGAGTGAGGTTCGTAGTCGCGCGCAGATCGTCTTGGAAGTACCCGGCATAATTCTTGCGAATCGGGTAATAGACAGCCGAGAAGCTGCTGGCCGTGACGCTTTCGGCTTCTCCCAGGTAGTTCTGTTGGGCATTGTACGGCGAAACCTGCGGCAGCAGCACTGCCTGCGCGCGATCCGTCGAGGGATCTGTGCTGTTCACCACGGATGTGTAAATTCCGTTGCTGGTGAAGTTGCCGCGTGGCTGCGATGGCGTTGCCTCAGGGTAAGCGATGTGCTCAAACGCAAACCCGGTGCGAATCTGGTTGCGTCCGCGATCCAGAGTGACGTTTTCCGTGGCCTGCCATACGTCGCTGGCCTTGTCGCTCGGTATCGTGTTGGCCGCGCCGAGATTCGACAGCTGATTGAACGAGAACAGGGGCAATCCGCCGTTTTCCGATACCTGTGGAACGCCGGGAATTCCATATTTCGCAGGAATCCCCAGCACCGAACTGTCGTATTGAAGGCGCTTGTCGAAGATGCGGGTGTACCCTAACCGCGCCTCGTTGATGATCTTTGGGTTAAAGATATGGGTCCAGCCCACGGCGCCGTTTTGTGCTTCGGTATAGCCAGTGCCCGGACGTGAGGGAGCCCCGTCGGCAACTCCGGGAAAAGGCGATGCTTGAAACTGGTTTGTGAACTGATACCCGTAACGGAAGAACATGGAATTGGACGATCCGAGCTGTTGATCCAGACGCGCATCTCCGCCATTTTCGCTCAACGTGTTGTTAGGGCTATCGATGAAGTTGCCCACAAGCCCGGACCCTGTCGGCAACGGAAAGAGGCTCAGAACAGTCACCGCGACGGGATCTAATCTCGGCCCGGGAATCTGGTTTAATTGCGCGGCCGCACCGGTAAAGTTCGTCATCCCTTTGAGCGAACCGGTGTAAAAAGGGTCGCGAACATATCCCGTCGACGTCGCCGCCAGACTGGTCACCGGATCGACAGCGCCTTTAGTGACCGCGCGAGTGGTGGTTGGATCCATGACCGTGCCCTTCGGGAAGGTCCGGCCCAGCGCATCGGTCGTTGTGCCGGTCTGCAGCGTGATTAGATCCTGCAGATTCGTGAAACCGCTTTTCTGCTCGGCGGCCGTCGGGACTGTCTCGTCATATGTCAGCCCTTGCACCTGGCGTTCGCCCTGATAGTCCACAAAGAAAAAGGTGCGGTTGTGCCCGTTATAAAGATGTGGAATCACAATGGGTCCGCCCAGCGTGCCTCCGAACTGGTTGAAACGGAACTCCGGCTTGCCGGCGGTTGCAAAGTAGTCGGCGGCATCGAAGTCGTCGTTGCGCAGGAACTCCCAGAGATCCCCATGCAACTGGTTGGTTCCGGACTTCGTTGAGATGTTCAGTATGGCTGCAGCAGAGTGGCCAAATTCGGCCGAGTAGTTGCTCGTCTGAACCGTGAACTCGCGCAGCGCGTCGGGAGGGGGCAGAAGGGCATATTCAGTCTGGTTCACCAGGTCTCCGATGTAGGAGTAGTTATCCAGGCCGTCCAGCAAGTAGTCGTTCTCGGTGCGGCCCATGCCATTTGCGCTGAAGGAGCCGCTCGCCTGAAGGCCGCGCGTATCGTGCTGCGCGAACGTAACGCCCGGCGAAAGCTGCGCCAAAAATGTGGCATTCCGCCGATTGAGTGGCAGATTATTGATAGGAGCCGATTCGACCAGTTGCTGCATCGACGAAGTCTGTGTGTCCAGCAGCGGTGTCGCCGCACTCACCTGCACGCTCTGGGTCACGGCGCCCAGTTGCAGCCTGGCATTCACCTTGAGCTGCGCCTGGATCGTCACGTCAATGTGCCGCTGCAAGCTCGTCTTAAACCCCTGTCGCTCGAATGTGAGGGTGTAAGAGCCGAGCGGCAGCGGGCTGAGTGTGTATTCACCGGCCGCGTCTGTGACGGTTGCATGTTTTATGCCGGTTCCCTCATTGGCAACAGTCACTTTAACGCCGGGAATCGCCGCGCCGGTCGAATCTTCGACATTGCCTACGATGGCTCCGGTGTCCACCTGTCCAAAGGACGGCTGCGCGAAGCCGAGTAGCAGAATTCCCAGCATTGCGGCGCAAGACAAGCGCGCTGATCTATTACTGAAAAGACTTCGCTCATTGCGATAATTGGGACGCGAAGTACTGCCCTTGTTTGTTCTCTTTAGAGCTAACCAGCGGATTGCGTTTACGTTCCAAATGAAATCCTTTTCATTGATTAGCGACAACAAATCCCATGTTTTGGAAAAACAGGCTGGCATCGCGCGACCTCCGCGGGGTGATGATTCATTTGATAGGAGACGTAAGCGCTTGCGCCGTTCGCACGAAACGGTAGTCCTTCGCGTTAAGCTCTGTCAACTGCCACCCGAATCATGTACCGCCTCATCGCGCCGGCGTCGCCAGTGTCGATCGGCTGATCCCGCGGGATCAAGCAAAGAGCGCATTTTAGTTGCCGGGACCTTCTAAAAACATATTGCTTTACTTTCCGGGAACCGCCCAGGCAGCGCTTCCCAGCCTGGGCCCGAGCCACTCAGCCTCCATATATATAGATCCCATCTGCTCTTTTCTGCCTTCTTATAATGGCGGCTTGCACTCGCCGGGAAACTCGCCGTCAATTCATGGCAGCTCAACTTTGCCTTTCAGTTCCTCTCAGTCCTCGTCTCCACTCTCCGGCATGTCTGTCGGCTGGCGGTTCAGGTCGATCGGAGGAAGATGGGCGCCGCGCAGCTTCTGGTCCAGCGCGGGAATCTGCCTTTGCTCAAACTCTTCCCAACCGGGCAACACTTCTTTGGCTTCTGTCTCAAGGTGCGCGCAGGCGGCGAGTTGTGCCGCCGTGGGAAGGGCATCAGCCTGCTGTAGCTCACCGTAAAGTTCGGTGAGATCCGAGGTCACTTTGTCGATGCCTGGTGGGCGCTTGGCTGCATCCGGACCGGTTCCATCGATCAGAGTCTTCAATGCGGTGTTGAAGGGGATGAGCTGTGCGCCCAAGGCGGAGTTCTCTGGTGCGGCAAGCTGCTCCATGACTGCATGCGCAGCCAGATCGGCCTTCGCGGCTGAGTCCAACGAGGCGGCCATGGCGGCTTGCGTCGCGTGGAGCGTCTCGAGATCCGCAAGCGAAATGTGCACGCGCGGATCCATCCTGACCACCAGAGGCTGCGACACACTTTGGCCGTCAACGGTCAACTTTACCGTGTATGTGCCGGGGACTACGAGAGGCCCCTGCGGCTCGAGCGGCGTCCGCTGCGGTACGGCAGCAATCGGGTATTCGTAGTGCGTTGCGGTAGGCGGCGTTGCGCGCAGGTCCCATACCCAGCGATGCATGCCGGCCGTTGCGGGCAGCGCCAATTGGATCTTCGGCCAGTAGGGCGGAATGAGATTGGTGCGCAGTTCTTCCGGACTGGGCTCAGCGGCATCCTTGCTGCTATAGCGGCGAATAAGCTTGCCGGCGGCGTCGAGTACCTCAATCGTGACCGGGCCATGTGCGTCGTGCGCCAGATCGTAGTCGATGATGGCGCCATCCGGCGGATTTTCGCCTGCGGGTTCATCCGGGGGCAGCGGCGTATCGGTGTTTGTGTCGCGCTGTATGCGCCAGGCTGGCGCGGGCGCAAACAGAATGGGCAGCTTTTTCCCCACATCGCCAGCGACTTCCCGTAGTGGGCTCAACATCGTCCAGAATCCAGAAAGAGCGGCCATGCGTCGCAACAATCAGATCGTCGTCGTTAACCAGCAGATCGCGCATTGATGTGTGGGGCAGGTTGTACTGGAGCGGCAGCCAGTGCACTCCATCGTCAAAGGATATCCACACCGCGTGTTCTGTTGCGGCGTACAAGCAGGCCCGGCTGCACCGGGTCGGCGCGGACGGCGTTCACAGGCGCATCGTCGGGAAGCCCGGCAGCAATGGACTACCCATGTCTTCCGCCATCGTGGGTGCGATAGATGTAAGGGCGAAGGTCATCGACCCGCAGCCTGTTCACAGCCACGTAAGCCGTGTCGTCGTCAAAGCGTGAAGCGTCGATTTGCGCGATCTTGCTCCACGGCGCTACGTCGGGCGGCGTGATATTGGTCCAGTGCCCTCCGCCATCGCGCGTGATCCAGACCAGGCCGTCGTCGGTTCCCGCCCAAATCGTTTGCGTCGTCTTATAGGAAGCTGCTACGGCGTAGATCACACCTCGGCGCTCGGAGAGCTGCTTCTTCGGTGAGCGCGGGCACGGATGGCAGTTGGGCATTTGTCTCACGGCTCAAATCGGGACTGATGATCTGCCAGTTCCGGCCTCCGTCGGTCGTTTTGAAAAGATGATTGGCAGCATAGTAAAGCGTATGCGGGTCCACGGGAGAAAACAGAATCGGCTCCGTGCGATCTGCGCGGAAGTCTTTCTTCTGCATCGGCAGTGGCGTTACATCTTGCACCTGGCCGGTCACCATGTCGTAGCGCGACACCTCCGTCCGGCCGGCCCCGTACACAATTTCGGGATTCAGCGGATCGGGCGCAGCATAGCCGTACTCGATCAGTCCTGCCGGATGCCAATCGCGGAACGTGATCTCTCCGTCGTTGCCGCGTGTGGAAGTGCAGACAGATCCGCTTTCCTGCTGGCCGGCGCAAACCTGGTAAGGAAACGTGTTCGTCGCAGCCACGTGATAAAGCTGCGCTGTCGGCTGGTTGTACCATGAACTCCAGCTCTGGCCGCCGTTCACGCTTACCAGCGCGCCCTGATCGCTGACCAGCAGCAGAATCTTCGGGTTCAGCGGATTGATCCACATATTCTGGTAGTCGTCGCCGCCCGGTGCGCCGCGGAGGCTTATCCAGGTCTTGCCCCCATCATCGGAGCGGCAAGTAACGATGCTCGTGCTGTAAACAACGTCGGGATTCTGCGGGTCTACAACCGGCACCGGCAGATCGCCCCCGCCGATCTTCATGGCCGGGCGTGGATCGTCCGTAATCTTTCGCCAGCTCATGCCTGCGTCGTCAGACCGGTACACTCCAAGACCTTTTCCTGAAGCATAGGCGCCCTCAGCTGTGGTCGATAGCGTGGCATAAAGACGCTGCGGATCGCTGGCGGCAACGGCCACATTGATCTGAGTAGGTTGTCGGGAAGGCCCTTCGTCAACTGCGTCCATGTCGTGCCGCCATCGGTCGATTTGAACAGACCGCCGTGCGTTCCCTCATATTCGTTGTCGTCTTCCCAGGGGCCTAGTGTCTCCTCCCAAAGCGATGCGTACACCACGTTCGGATTGCTCGGGTCGATCACCACATCGGAGCCGCCGGTGCGCTCGTCCTTGTACAGCACTTTCTTCCAGTTCTTGCCGCCATCTTCAGAGCGGAAAATCCCGCGCTCCGCATTCGGCCCATAGGGATGGCCGAGTACCGCGGCGAAAAGTCGCTTCGGGTTGGTCGGATCGATAGCGATCGCGGGAATCTGCTCGCTGTCGCGCAATCCCAGGTGGGTCCACGTCTTACCGGCATCGGACGAGCGGTAAATGCCGTCGCCGACAGAGAGGTCGGGCCGGTGCAATCCTTCTCCGCTCGCCACATAAACTATCTTGCTGTCGGACGGCGCAACAGCGATTGCTCCGATGGACTGCGTGTCCTGCCCATCGAAGATAGGCTCCCAAGTGCGCCCATAGTCGGTCGACTTCCACACTCCGCCGTCTACCTGGCCCACATAAAAAACATTCGGCTCACTGGGGACGCCGGTCGCCGCGCGAGTGCGGCCTCCACGAAATGGCCCAATCATACGCCAATGCATCTCGGGTTTTGGGCTGGAGTGTTCTGCGCCAAAGCACAAAGCAGCCGGCAGAAGCGCCAAGCCGGCAACGAATGCAAAAACCAGCAGGCGTGCAACGTTGCGCCTTCTTTTCATGGTGTCATTCCTTTTTCCGGCAATACCTCGGCCACGAAATGTTTACCGGTGCTGAACAAGAGTGTCGGCTCCAACTTCAGGATCGCCGGCATTCTATGTACGTCGGATCAACGGACTGATGTTCAATCTCTTCGCACCTGGCCATCCATCTGCGGGCGGCGGGATTCATCGATCGTAGCCTCGACCGCCAAGATAACTTTACACACCGTGACGGCCCCAACTCTATATCGGAATCTGCGGCTCAGGCAGGCGAAGGGCTTCATTGCGGCCGTCAAACTCAAGAAAGTTTCTTATCTCAATCAGTACACATCAGGAGAGTGAGCTCTTAACCGAATATTCCTCGGGTTCGAAGCGAATATGCGTACACGGCCCGCCATGCCGAGTGGAATTACCGCCGGAAAGAGCGCGGCAGCCTTGAAATCGGGGCAGGGAAGCGATGAAGACGAAATGGGCAATAATCGACTCTGTGGCATCGCAACGGCGCAAGCGTTTCAAGCACGATCCGCATGGGCGAGCCGCTTCAATTCATATCGGAATCGACCAGGTCGACGCGGCGGCTGCTGTGCTTGCGTGCCAGCCGTAGCAGGCTGGTTACAGCAGTTCCATAATTGCTGTAACCGGAGCCCGCAACAGCCAACGCAGGATTCCCAAGAGAATTCGCCTCTTAAGACAGCCGCAAACTGCACACGAATTGCCCAACCGCTCTACTCGTCATCGTCGTTGCCCTGCGCCGGTGGTTCGGCGTTTCCTGGAACGTTGCGCGGATCAGGCTTGATCGTCACGGGCTGAGTAAAACTCTGGCCGTCGACGGTGAGGCGCAATGTGTAATCGCCGGGCTTGAGCGTAGGAGTTCCGCGGAAGAATGCCATCGCACCGCCGCCTTCTGCATGAGGTGCCGGCGTTCCCGGCGGGTGGCACGCATCCACTGGCGGAGGCGGAGCCGGTCCGCGGCGGAAACCGCCGCCTCCAAAGCCTCTCGGTGACGCCAGGTTTAATGCAAAGCGATGCATTCCTTCTTCTGCAGATGGCGGTGGAGCGGGCTCCTCCCAGTAGGCCTGCACATTGATGGTCTCCGTGTCGACAGGCTTGTACGGAGCATCGCTGGCGGCACAGACCGCGACTTTGCCGCTCGCATCGACGAGTTCGAGCTTGATAGGAGAGGTGGATGCCGACTTCAGCCAGTAGTAGGCCAGCACGCCATTGGGCGGATTGAGTTCCTGCGGCTCTTCGTGAGGCAACGGTGTGCCGTCCTGGCCGCCCTGGTGTATCGCAAACGTTTCGCCGGGCTTAAAGAGATATGCCTTGGCCGACTCGATCTCTTGCCCCTTCTCTGCGATTTGACGCAGGGCCGACATCTGGTCGAGAACCCAGAAGCCGCGCCCGTGAGTTGCAACGTCAAGATCGTCGCCGTGCACCAACAGATCGCGCACCGACGTGGCGGGCATGTTGAGCTGCAGCGGCTGCCAGTCGTCACCGTCGTTGAAGGATACATAAACGCGCAGCTCGGTCGCCGCATAAAGCAATCCCTTTTGGTCGGGATCTTCTTTCACCGAATTCACGAACGCTCCATCTGGAATCCCTTTCACCACGTTCTGCCAGGCCTTGCCGCCGTCGTGCGTGCGGTAGATATAAGGCTTGTTGTCCGCAAGGCGATGGCGGTCCACTGAGGCATAGGCCGTATTGACGTCAAAGTGTCCGGCTTCCACCTGCGACACCTTGCTCCATGCCGTCATTTCAGGCGGCGTCACATCCTGCCAGGACGCGCCATCATCATGCGTTACGTGGATCAGGCCGTCATCGGTGCCGGCCCAGACAGTCTTTGCATCAATTGGCGACGGACCAATGGTGTACACCACGCCGAAGCGTGTGCTCATTGGCTGATCGATGTCTTTCGCGGTAATTGGGTCGAGCGTTTTTGGAACTTCCGGATTCATGCGCGAGAGGTCGGGGCTGATCTTTTGCCAGGTCTCGCCGCGATCGCGGCTGCGGAAGACGAACTGGTTCGAGTAGTAGAGAGCCTCGTCCGCCTGCGAGAAGACTTCAGGGAGCGTCCACGTCCTCCGGTTCGGATCGTCCTTGTCAGGCGGAGGAAGCTCGCCCGAAGATAACGACACATTCAGACCCTGATTGCACCGGTTGGCGTTTCCGTAGAGAAGGTCGGCGTCTTTGGGATCGGGCACGACCGTATTGGCTTCGCCCGCGAGGCATGTCGGTTCCCAGTTGCGGAAATCAAGTGTGTCCATTCGCGACCACGTGCTCACGCGCACGCCGCCAGAGTCCTGCTGCGCACCGACAAGCCAATATGGAAAGCCATTGCTGGCGGCGATGTGATAGATCTCGGCCGTCGGCTGGTTGTACCATGTGCTCCATGTCTTGGCGCCATCGACACTGACCACTGTGCCTTGATCGCTCGAAAGCACCATGCGATTGCCGTCTTTGGGATTGATCCACATCTGGTGGTAGTCGTCGCCGCCGGGCGCGCCTTTCACCGGTACCCACGTCTTGCCGGCATCGAGTGTCATATATGTAGCCGTGTTGATGTCGTAAGCGCGATCGGGGTTGGTGGGATCGACCGAGATCTGACCAAAGTACCAGCCGCGTCCCCACAGGCGCTCTTCGTTGTTCATAAGGCGCCAGGTGGCTCCGGCATCGTCAGAGACGTAGATGCCGCCCAAAGGCTTTTCCTTCGGCGCCTCTTCGTGCATGCCTGGAATGGGACGCAAGGGCCGAGCAACGGCAGTGCCGAGGTCATCCACAACGGCATAAAGGCGGTTGGAATTGCTGGGTGAAACAGCGATCCCAATTTTGCCCACAAATCCGTCGTCCGGAAAACCTCCTGTGAGCTGATGCCAGGTATTCCCGCCGTCGGTCGATTTATAAAGACCTCCGCCGGGTAAGTTCGTCGGCGCGTAAACCGACCACGGCGGCCTGCGCGTAGCCCACAGCGAGGCGTAGATCGTCTTCGGGTGCTGCGGATCGAGTGCCAGATCTGCAGCGCCCACCCCATCAGGATTCGTGGCGCTGAACAGAACTTTTTTCCAGTGCGCTCCGCCATCGGTTGAGCGAAAGACGCCCCGCTCGGCGTTGCCGTCGTAAACGTGACCCAGCGCCGCGACATAGACACGATTCGGATCTTCAGGGTCAACAACAATTTTGCTGATATGGCGCGTGTCGGCTAGGCCCACAGAATGCCAGGTCTTGCCGGCATCGGTCGACTTGAAAACGCCAATGCCATAAGAGTGCTGGCCGCGAATGTCCGGCTCGCCCGTGCCGACATAGACGATGTTAGAGTCGGAAGGCGCCACGGCAATGGCGCCGATGGATCCGACGGGAATTCCCGTCCTGGCGTCGTCTGCGATCGGAACCCACGTGCGGCCGGCGTTATCGGTCTTCCACACGCCGCCGCCCACTGAGCCCATATAGAAAGTGTCGGGCTGGCTGGCGTTTCCAGCCACAGCGTAGCTGCGGCCGCCGCGCATCGGGCCAACGTCACGCCAGCGCAGGCCTTCGAGCATGCTTTCCGGATATTGCGCAGCGGCTGCCGATGGTAGCGCGGCAACCGAAAACCCGGTAACGATCAGCAGAAAAAGCGCGATCGCAGAAAAGGACCAGCTACGTTGCAAATCCATGGAATGTGCTCCTGACAAGGCTTGAATGCGGAAGGAGGCGAGCAGATTGCGCTGTCGAACCGGCGCAGTCAGAATTCTCGCCGTGCCGCAAGGCTATCAAAGAAGCAGCCCTGGCAGAAGATCCTCTTCTGCCAGGGCCGGAGGCCTGAATCGGAACGAACCATCACTCAGATATTCGTCGAGTGCGGCTCAGAAGATAAACTTGCCGGCAAACTGAACGTTGAACGGCTCACCCGGCCCGATGCCCGGTGCGCTGCCGTTGTTCCGGGTGGCCGTGATTCGTCCGAAGCTGGTGCTGCCCACGGGATTCGACGCCGAGGGGTTGGCAAGGTTTGTCCGGTTAAACAGGTTGAAAATCTCCGCGCGGAACTGAAAGCTTGCAGCTTCCCCAATCTTGGTATTCTTGACCAGAGAGCTATCAAGCGTAAAGAAACCGGGCCCGCGGAATGCGTTGCGACTGGAGTCGCCCCACGTTCCTTGAGTCGGGATTGCTGAAGGCTGCAGAGTTCAGGTAAACCGCATACCGCGCGGCAGTTGGAGATGTTGCCGGAACTAGGTTTTCTCCAGTCGAGGTCTTGTAACTGACTCCCGGAAGCACGTTGACGCGGTCGCTGTTTTCCGCCGTTCCACTCAGGTCGGAGCCCGCTTTTACAGAGAAAGGAGTGCCGGTGAAGGTTGTAGTGAAGACGTCAAATTGCCACCCGCTGGTCAGCTCCGCCAGGCGGTGTCCGATCTGCGGAGCCTCGTACACGAGATATGCATTCAACGTGTTCCGCACATCGAAGTCGGAGGAACCGTAGTCCTGCGCCAGGTTGGCGGAGTTTTCCGGCGCCGTGTTGCGGAAGTTCGAAATGGTGTCGAGCGAGTGGCCGAGCGTGTAGGAGATCTGCCCGGTCACGTGGTGATAATTGCTTGTCTTCAGACTTGCGACGAGCGCGTTGTAACTCGAGCCACCCGCACTCGAAACCTGGTTGATGATGCCCACCTTTGCAGCGTTGGGGATCAGCGCGCTGCTGTAGTAGGGACGGCGGCTTTGTTCTCCGGCTACCGGTCCCAGTGTAGGCTCATTGATGTCCAGCAGGCTGTACAGGTGCCGACCCTGCGCCCCGATATAACCGAGTGTGAGCAACGTATTGCGGGTGAATTGATACTCCGTATTCAGACGTGTAGTTCTCTGCATAGGCGGAGTGTAGGTGGGGATCGACGGAGAACAGTCCGGTGGTCGCGGAAGAAGCTGCCGCCCCGGAGAACGGATTCACGTTGCTTACCCATTGCGCGTAGGTCCGGCTCACATTCAGCACCGGAGGAGTGCCCACCGGGTTTGCCTGAAAGCCCGTTGCCGAATCGCTGTCCGCGCCGTTGCTGTTTCCAAATCCATTGAAGCCCAGGGAATCATAGTAGATGCCGAAGTTGCCGCGAAACACGAGTTTATGAGCAGCCTGATAGGCGAAGCCGAAGCGCGGCGCAAAGTGTAGCTTACCTGGCGTGAAGACCGGAGGCTCTCCTGAAGCCCCGACCAGCACCAGGCCGTTCGCGTCTGCTCCTGAAGCTCCAGGGCGGAAATCGGAAAGTACACCGTCCGTGGTGATGGTTCCGAGGTACTCGTAGCGGATGCCGAATTGAGCGTTAGATCGGTAGAGGCCTGAAACTGGTCCTGCGCAAAAAACGACACGCTCTTCTGGTAGAGGCTGCGGCGTAGATAGCCTTGGATGAACGATGCCTTTGTGAAGTATCCGCTCAGAAAGTCCGCCAGCGCCAAAACCTCGGTATGGTTGCCCGCGATGGTAGCGTCGCCGCTGTTCAGGAATGCACCACTGGAGGTCGCCCAAGGCGTTCCGCCCGATGTCGCAAGTGCAGCAGCCACGTTCGCCGAAGCGGCTCCGCTGAAGCTGAAATTACCGCGCACACCGCTCTGGTATTGAAGATCGATATAGTTGCGCCTGAACTCGCCGCCAAATCGTATCTGGTGTCGGCCGTGGACCCAGGTGGCTGCGTCCGTAACGTGGCCAGTATAGTCTTTGCGGCCGATCGGCTGAGTGGCGCCCACCTCATCAAATGTCACGCTGTCGCTGATTGAGATCGTCGGAGAGCCGAACAGTGACGGGCTGGTCACGCCATCCGCCAAGCCTAGTGATGGCATATTCCAGCTATGGTTTTCGTCGTTGAAGGTCTGGTTGAAAATGCCAACGGCAGCCAGTAGCTGGTTGGAGAAGTGACTCGTGATGGCCCAGTTGTGCGTGGCCGAAAAGTTTTGCGTAATGTCCGGAGCCACCTGGTAGTACCAGTAGGTCGAGGGAGTAACAACGGGAGCGAACTGGCGGCCAGTGCCGACGAAGCTCTGAAGCCGCAGAGACTGCCGGTCCGAGATATTCCAATTAATGTTGCCGATGGCGTTGTTGCTGTTGCCGTGGCTCGGATTCGTCTCCGTATAGTTACCCTGGCCCGCCGTATAGCCCGTAGCATTGCCCGCCGGCCACAGTTTCAATAGGTTCACTGAGAGCGGACTTACCGCAACTTTATGCGCTGCGAGTAGATTCTGGGCCTCCGTTACATAAGCCGCAACCGGCTCCGTGTCGCCTGAGCCGACCTGAATTGTGTACTGCTGCCGCTCAAAGTTGACGAAGAAGAAGACACGGTCCTTGACGATCGGCCCCCCCGCATCGCCGCCGAACTGTTGATTGCGCAGCAGCGGCTTGCGGGCGGCTTCCGCGGTGAAATGGATTCTTTTCGGAGAAAAACTCATTGCGGTTGAAGTAATAGGCAGCGCCATGGAACGCGTTAGTGCCGGTCTTGATGCCCAGCGAAATAAGTGCGCCGGCATTGCGCCCCGCTTCAGCATTACCTTCCGTCTGGACCGTAAATTGGTCAATCGAATCTACCGGGATCGTCACGCCGGCAATACCCGCCACGCCTCCCTGGTTGGCCGCCGTGTTGTTCTGCCAGATATCATTGTCGTCCGCGCCATCAATCTGCCAGTTGTTCTGGTTGGTACGCGTACCGTTGATCGACCCAGCACCGTTATAGCCTGGCGCGATCTTTACGAGCTGCGTGAAATCACGGCCGTTAAGCGGAATGTTCGCCACCGCCTGGTCGCTGACCACAGCATTCGTGGTCGATGACTGCGTGTCGAGCGCGATTGCCGCGGCATTCACCTCAACTTCCTGCGTTGTGGAAGCGATTTTCAGTACGACATTCAACGAGTAGATCTGTCCAGGACGCACCACGATGTTGTTGGTCTTGCTTAGCGCGAAGCCATTGGCGTTTACCGTCAACGAATACCGGCCGAGAGGCAGATCCGGAAACGCAAAACCGCCCGAACTGGTCGACACTGATTGGCGCGTGGACTCGGTCTCGACGTCAACGATCGTCAGTTTTGCGTTAGGGATCACGGCGCCGGACGAGTCAGTCACCGTACCTGAAATGCCGCCGCGAAAAGTCTGCGCGCTCGTCACGGTGCAAAACGCTGTAAGAATGAAACACAGGAATCCAAAAATAGACGCACGGACACAAAACCTCATTTGCGACCTCCTAGTCACATCGCGGACGAAGCGAATCGACACCATCGCTGCTGGAGAACAGTGTCGTGGTAAAGCTTAAGTTTTTCTATCTGGAGTTGAGTCTTCGACAGGGAAGAGATATCGTGAAATGATTCGCTCTTCAGACGGGGAAAAGCGTTTTCGCAGCTCCACTACTTGCAGGCAACGACTAATCTTATTTCTGATACTTTCATAGTTGTGGCGACGATTCAAGAGAAATCTACGACGGAAATCTCGCGCACGAGCGGTGCGCTGCCGCAAGATGAAGTGCCATGCTTCAATCGTTTTGCGTAAACTGCCATCAAGACCGTCTGCTGTTCGCGATAATCCCCGTCTTTCGCAGGAGGGCTTTTCATGGTCGCCAGATATCCACGCTCCGGAATCGGCAGATTCATGTTGCTGCGCTGCGCCGTTATCCCTCCGATTGTTTTATTGATCTTTGCCACCTTCCCTTGGCTCGTGCGTGCACAGAATGCGAACGGTGCGCTTCGCGGTGAGATTCAGGATGCGAACGCAGCGCGGGTGCCGCGCGCTCAAATCGAGGTGCAGGCCGTCCGATCTTCAATTCGCCGCGAAGCGACCGCAAATGCGCAAGGAGAATTTCTCATCGAGGGACTACTCCCCGGTTCCTATCGCGTCATCGTAACGGCCAAAGGTTTTGCCCTGGCTACTGCCGACGTAGAAGTTGCTGTCAGTGTTGTGCGCGATATCAACGTGACCCTGCAACCCGAGGCAGCACGCGAGACCGTGAAGGTGCGAGGGAATCCTTCCTCGATTACCACCGCGGCGATTGACACTTCAAGCGCAGAGCGTGGGGGCGTAGTCGGCAGCCAGGATCTCGAATCTCTTCCGCTGCCGGCACGCAGTTTTGCCAACATTGCATATCTGGTGCCAGGGACTGAGCCAGTGGAACCATCCGATCCCACCAAGGCCCGCATCACCGCTGTCTCCACCGGCGGAAGCTCGGGTTTGAACAACGAACTGTCCGTCGACGGCGCCGAAAACTCCGACGACTGGATCGGTGGCTTTCTGCAGAATTTCTCGCCCGACGGCATTCAGGAATTTGCGGTACTCACCTCGAACGAAGACGCTGACACCGGATGGACAACGGCAGGTTCAGTCGTGATCACCACCAGGCGCGGCACCAACGATTGGCACGGCGATGCGGCTTTCTACGAACGGGCTTCGGCACTTAACGCCCGTTTCCCCATCGAAAATCCAGCAGAAACCTGCACAGACGGGATCTGCGTGCACAATCCCAAGCAGCCGTTTTCTCGGCAGAACTATGTTGGCACGCTGGGCGGTCCCATCGTAAAGAACAAGGTGTGGTTCTTCACCTCGTTCGAGCAAGTCCATGAAGATGCGAGCATCGCCTACAGCCCAGCCAGTACACAGCAATTCGGCGCGTTGAGCAATATTGCATCGCAAGGCTTGATCGCCGGCGTACCCTCCATTGCCGTTCCCGCCGCTGTTCCCATCCCCTATCGCGACTATCTCGGTTCGGCGCGTTTTGATTGGGACGAGTCATCGAAATCGGAGTGGTTTCTGCGCACCTCGGAGGACTCATACCTCACGCGCAATGCGCTGGTGGAGCAAGGCACGCTGCCTTCGACCGGATTGCTCACCCACAATAACTACTGGAATGCGGTCATCAGCAACGCGTATACCTTCAGTCCGGCATGGCTGGGAAACTTTGTGCTAGGCGCCAGCCTGTTGCACCTCACCCAGACACGCAACTCGAATCTTGGCTTCGCGCTGGCGTTTCCTTTCAGCTCAACAGCGCTCACAATTTCCGGGTTCGAAACCTTCGGCGACAACCAGTTCGCCACTCCCATTACTCTTTTCCCCAGCCTGCGTAATCAGGACAAATACCAGTTGCGTTATGACCTGAGCCATGTCGCGGGCAGTCACGCACTTAAGTTTGGAGTCGACTTTATTCACGAGCCGGTGCTCAGCGGAGCGTTTGCGTCCACTGCGGAGCAGATCATCAAGTATCCGTCCGACCCTGATTGCTACGTCAATCCGCCTGGAGCCGACTGCGGCGGCATCACGAGCCCTTTGCCGTTTTATTTTGTTCAGCCATCCGCACAGTGCAATCCGGCGCCCAGCGGCGCTTCCGGAATCACCTGTACGTATACTCCCGCCGCCGACGGCAGCTTCTCTCAGCACGTTCAGCGGCTTGGCCTCTACGCTCAGGACTCCTGGCGAATTTCGCATCGGTTCACGGTTAACTACGGCATGCGTTATCAAACTACCTTCGGGTTATTTGAGGGGTCGGGCCGAACTCAACTTGAAAACAGCGCATACATTACTCTGCAGGCATTGCAGATTCCGATAGTCCCCGGCGTGCCGCACGATTACCGCAAGCAATTTGGGCCTCGGCTGGGAATCGTCTATTCTCCCGGCAACAGCGGCAAGACCGCAATTCGCGCCGGGTTCGGGTTGTACTACGAGGACTTAGCTCAGAATGGTTGGGCTACCGCGTTCCAGGGCGTCAATAACACAAACGCGACCACGGGTTCTTGCAGCCTTACCGGTGGTGCGGGCACGTACTCGCTCTCGGGCTCGGGTTGCCTGCAAGGCGGCGCTGCGAGCACCGGCAACCTCATCGGTTCCGGCTACAAGACTCCGTACGCGATTCACATTACGGGCGGAGCGGAGCACGCTCTTAGCGATCGCTGGCTGGTCAGCGCCGACTACACACATGAACAGGGAAATCACGGTTATCGCGCCTTCCCCTACACCAGCGGAACAAATCTGTTTACTTCGCTCATCTCCGCATCCGACCCGGACTATGCAACCGATCAGATGAACGTGGTGCCCAATGTGAATGTATTCCAGTCAGACAATCGATCGAGTTACAACGCACTCATGCTGCATCTTCAGGGAAATATGCGCCTCTTCAGTCTGATTGCGAACTATCAGCTCTCCAAGGCGCAGACTTGGGGTTGCCTGCTGGGTGAGCTCTTCGATTATGTGGATGGCGTCTGCCAGTTGCAGTCCGGACCCAATGCCGGACAATTAGACGCTTTCGGGCCCGGCGATTATGGCCCTTCCGGCGAAGACGTTCGCCATCGCGTCGTGCTCGCCGGAACCTTACACATCCACGGCGGTTTTGAAGTAAGCGGCGTCTCCCAGATTGAAAGCGCCCGCCCTATCACCATCACCAACGCGGACAACACCGCACGCATTTGGGTCAACGGAATGTATACCAGCCTCGACGAATTTCGCGGTACACCTTACATCCAAACTGATCTGCGGGTTGCTCACCCCTTCAAGATTGGTGAGCGCTGGCAGGTCAATCCTTTTGCGGAGTTCTTCAACCTATTTAACCGCAATAACCCCGGTGCGAATTACGCAGTCAATGTGACGCAGCTTCCGGTTCCCGCATCCCAGATGCAGCCGAATCAAAACGGCATCACCAACGTCAGCCTTGTTTGCTCAGTCGCGGACTGCTCCCAAACCGAACCCATCACCAGCCTGAAGCAGCTCGAAATACCTGAAGGCGCACTGGGAGATTTCTTCGGGCCAGGCACGACGGTGGGAATTCCGTTCGCTGCCCAACTGGGCATCCGCGTCATGTTCTAACGTGTTCCCCCTCAGGCTCGAGCCGGAAATCTGAGGCGTCAACTTTGAACAAGGCCGGGACTTCTGCAATTCTCTACGGCTTTGGCTCGGGAGAGTGGCGAACTGTAATGGAGCGGGGGCCCTCAATTACAACTTGCCAGGCCACTTCAAATAGATGATCCCATGCTCGCACGAGTGCGCCTTACCGCTCACAACGGTCTTCTTTTCCCCTTCGTATGCGCAGAAAGTCCTCCGGCATTTGCCGCCACTCCAGTGGGGATCACGGCGCTCCGGACAATCCACAGCGCGCCGCCTAAAGACTGATATAGTCGATGTGGTAGCAGTGAATTCATCGAAAGAATGGGCGGGCGACCTCTTCCACCACCTTTCCGCAAAATCAGGTTTCCGGTTTTGAGGAGTGGTGATAATAAAGAGGATGGCATACTTCCGCGTCATGGATTGAATTCACTCCTCGGAGAGGCGATGCAGGCAATTCTCGCGCTCGAAGATGGGCGCATCTTCCGTGGGCACGGCCATGGACACCCGGGCGAATGCCAGGGAGAAGTCGTTTTTAATACCTCTCTCACCGGTTACCAGGAAATTGCTACCGACCCATCCTACGCCGGTCAGATCGTCGTCCTCACCAACCCCCAGATCGGAAACTACGGCACCAATCGCGCCGATAACGAGGCCGCGCACCCTTACATTGAGGGCCTGATCGTCCGCGAGTTTTCTGCCATCAGCTCCAACTGGCGCTCCGAGCAGGTCACCGACGAGTACATGGAGCGCTACACCGTGCCGGTTCTCGCCGAAATCGATACCCGCGCCCTCGTCCGCCACCTGCGCACCCATGGCGTAATGCGCGGCGTCATCTCCACCACTGAGAGCAACCCTGACACCCTGATCCACCGTGCCAGAAACATCCGCAAGATGGACGGCACCGATCTGGCGCGCGTCGTCTCCACCAAATCAAGCTACGAGTTCGATGCCTCCGATCCACGCAGCCAGATGGGAGATCCGCTCCTTGCCGACGGCTTCCTCAACAAAGAGAATCCTCTAAGAAAAACTCTTCATGTAATAGCTTATGATTTTGGCATCAAGCAAAACATCCTGCGCATGTTAGCGCGCGAAGGATGCCGTGTAACCGTGGTCCCCGCCGAAACCACGGCTGACGAGGCGCTTGCCCTGAAGCCCGACGGCATATTTCTCTCCAACGGTCCCGGCGACCCCGAGCCGGTCGATTATGCCGTCCGCGCCATCCGCAACATGTTGGGCCGCGTGCCGGTCTTCGGCATCTGCCTGGGCCACCAACTCTGCGGCCTCGCTCTGGGCGGCCGCACCTACAAGCTCAAGTTCGGCCACCACGGCGGCAACCACCCGGTGCGCAACAACGCCACCGGCAAAATCGAGATCACCGCCCACAACCACAACTTCGCCGTCGATCCAGACTCCATCAACGCCAACGAGGTCGAGCTCACTCATGTTGACCTTAACGATCAGACTCTGGAGGGGTTGCGGCACAAGACATTGCCGCTCTTCAGCGTCCAATACCACCCCGAAGCCGCCCCAGGCCCGCACGACTCCCACTACCTGTTCCGCGACTTCCGCCAAATGATGGAGGAGTGGAAGGGATGAGTGGCGTATGCACAAGCACCACATTTCAGCAATCAGCGGCAGCTTGGCTCGCGCTTTTGGGCATCCGCTCGATTTTTTGAGCTGAAGCCGGTACGGGCTCTAGATAGGAAAGTGCGAATGAGGTACGGGCCTCAGCCCGTACATTACATCAACCACGTTAACTGGGGCTTTAGCCCCTGAGGGAATGGGATGCGACCAGCAAGCGAGACTATCCGGAAGCACGAAACCTGCCGCCTTTGTCTCAACCCAGACCGCTGGCCGGAAGCCGTTCTTTCGGCATGAACGCTGGGCGCGCCTCATGATCGCCACCCTGGCTCATTATGCTGCGAAGGACTTTAACCTTCACGCATATGTATCATGCCCGACCATCTCCATTTCCTTATCACTCCCTTTGAAAGTCTTGAGAAGTCAGTTCAACTTATCAAAGGCGGGTTTTCCTTCCGTGCCAAGCGTGAGCTCGATTGGAAATTCGACATCTGGCAGCCGGGATTCACCGATCATCGCATCCGCGATGAAGAAGACTGGAAGCGCCACTTGGAATACGTTCGGGCCAACCCCATCGAAGCCCAGTTGGTCGAGAATTCAGTCCTCTACGCATTCATGGGATTTCCGAACATCGCAATTCCCTCAGGGGCTAAAGCCCCAATCTAATAAAGACGGTGATGTACGGGCTGAAGCCCGTACCCTTCACTTGCAGCCCATGCCCCCAAAGCCAACTCAAGCGGTAGAAGCCGGAGCAATGCCGGGCAGCGGGAAAAGCGCAGGACAAGCGGTGGAGTTGAATCCGTGCGGGGTGCGGGGAACCGGCTTTCGCCCAGCTTCTCCGCCTATGATCGGAGAGATGAAGGGGACGGGCTTCAGCCCGCGAAGGGTACGACCTTTAGGTCGTACATCAGAGCCGGCGAACGGCGGGGCTTTAGCCCCTGAGGAGCAGGCGCGATGAGAATGTTATGGATCATTGCAGCGCTGACTTTTCAAGCCCAGCTTTTCGGACAAGCGAATAGCAGAGCAAGCGATCTTGGCAAATATGCTTCCCCAACAAGGAATTGGTGCCTGGATGCCGGGCCACGTAAGAATCTGTTCATCTCGCAGCCGGTCAGAGTGGACGGAACTGTCTCAGACGAAATAGAGAAGCCAATCACCAACAGCGATACTTGGGTAACGGTGAAGGACCTCAAAACAAATCAATCGATTACGTCGGATCGCGTAGGCGCGAAGGGCCATTTTGATTTGGGCAGGTTGGATGCTGGTGAATACTATCTCCGTGTTAGGGATGGCCACGGAGTTGTCTATAGATTGGTGGAGCTTGGCAAGGAGAGAAACTTGTCTTGTTCGAATGAAGGCACCTGCCATTTGGGTGTGTTCATTTGGCTGAAGGGGCGGGATTTCCCACATCAATGATTGCCCGCAAAATAAGGGTGCAACGAAATAATGCCACGCGGAAATGACATCCTGAGGATCCTCGTAACCGGCTCTGGCAAGGGCTGTTTTGAAAGGGCATGACTTCAGTCGTGCCAATAGCACGCAAGCAAGAACCGCGGCTTTAGCCGCTGAGGGAAGGGTTTGAAACCCGAACGCGAGCACGCTACCAACAACTCGCAAACTTACTTCGTCACTTCCGACACATGGGAACGCCGCGCTCTTTTCCGCAATGAACCGTGGGCGAGGTTATTCTTCAAAACACTGCTGCCGCAACGCTGCAAGGCTTATCTTCTTCACGAATTCGTGCTGATGCCAGACCATTTTCACCTCCTTATTTCGCCGACAATCTCACTTGAACGTGCGATTCAACTCATCAAGGGCGGCTTCTCGTATCGCGCAAAGAAAGAACTTCAATCGAACGCAGAAATCTGGCAACGCGGGTTTGCAGATCATCGCATTCGAGATGCGGGAGACTACGAAAAGCACGTGCATTACATTCGTCTGAATCCGGTCAAGAAATATCTCTGCGCCACAGCAGAAGAATACAAATTCTCATCTGCGTATCCTGGATGGAGTCTCGACCCCATCCCTCGGTGGCTAAAGCCATCGATAGCTGGAAGCTCTCACGGCACGACTAAAGTCGTGCCCTTTCAAGCCACCAAGACGGAAAATCGACACGAAACCGACAGGACCCATGCCACGCAGAAATGACATTCAGAAGATCCTCGTAATCGGCTCCGGCCCCATCGTCATCGGCCAGTCGGCCGAGTTCGACTACTCGGGCACCCAGGCCTGCAAGGCCCTCAAGCAGGAGGGCTACGAGGTCGTGCTCGTCAACTCCAACCCGGCCACCATCATGACCGACCCCGAGCTGGCCGACCGCACCTACATCGAGCCGCTCACCCACGAGTACGTCGAAGAAATCGTCCGCATTGAAGCCGAGATGCTCGCGGCGCAATCCGAACTCAGGAAAGTTCGCGCTTCTCCCCACCGTCGGCGGCCAAACCGCCCTCAATCTCGCCGTCGATCTCGCCGACACCGGCGTCCTCGACCGATACAACGTCGAGCTCATCGGCGCCAAGCTTGAAGCCATCAAGAAAGCCGAAGACCGCCTGCTCTTCAAAGATGCGATGATCCGTATCGGCCTCGAAGTCGCTCGCTCCGCGCTTGTGAACAACCTCCGCGACGGCCTCGACTTCGCCAACAAGCTCGGCTTTCCCGTGCTCATCCGTCCCAGCTTCACCCTCGGCGGCACCGGCGGCGGCATCGCCTACAACCGCGAGGAGCTGATGGAAGTCCTCGCTCGCGGCCTCGACCTTTCGCCGGTCCATGAATGCCTCATCGAAGAAAGCATCCTCGGCTGGAAAGAATTCGAGCTCGAGGTCATGCGCGACCTCGCAGACAACGTCATCATCATCTGCTCCATTGAGAACTTCGACCCCATGGGCGTGCACACCGGCGACTCCATCACCGTCGCCCCCGCGCAAACCCTCACCGATCGCGAATACCAGAAGATGCGCGATGCCGCCATTGCCGTCATGCGCGAAATCGGCGTTGAAACGGGCGGGTCAAATGTGCAATTTGCAATCAATCCGGTCGACGGCCGCATGGTCGTGATCGAGATGAACCCGCGCGTCTCGCGCTCCTCGGCGCTCGCTTCCAAAGCAACCGGCTTTCCCATCGCCAAAATTGCTGCCAAGTTGGCAGTCGGCTACACGCTCGACGAAATCCCCAACGACATCACGCGCAAAACGCCCGCCTCCTTCGAGCCAACAATCGATTACGTCGTCGTCAAAATTCCCAAGTGGCAGTTTGAAAAATTCCCCGGCGCCGACGACACACTCGGCCCGCAAATGAAATCTGTCGGCGAAGTGATGGCCATCGGCCGCACCTTCAAGGAAGCGCTGATGAAGGCCTGGCGTGCGCTGGAAACCGGCAAGAAGACCGGAACCGAAGTTCTCGATCCGCGCCGCCTTACGCAGATGCTCGTCACGCCTAAACCCGAGCGCCTCGGCTACATCCGCTTCGCCTTTGAGCGCGGTCTGAGCGTGCGCGAAGTCGCGCGCTTCACTCGCATGGATCCCTGGTTCCTGCACCAACTTCGCGAAATCACGCTGGCGCAGATGGCCATCGGAGAAACCAGTCCAAAAGATATAAGCGCGGAGCGCCTGCTGCACCTCAAGCGTCTCGGCCTCAGCGATGAGCGCATCGCCACCGAGTGGAAGCTCGAAGGCCACGACGGCGTAAAGCAGGTGAGGGAACTGCGCGAGGGGCAGGGAATTCGCCCCGTCTTCAAGCTCGTCGATACCTGCGCTGCCGAATTCGAATCCATGACGCCATACCTCTACTCCACCTATGAAGAAGAGGACGAGGCGCCGCCGACAAAAACGCCCAAGATCATCATCCTCGGCTCCGGCCCCAACCGCATCGGCCAGGGCATTGAATTCGATTACTGCTGCTGTCACGCTGCCTTCGCACTTAAAGACGACGGCTACGAGACCATCATGGTCAACTGCAATCCTGAGACGGTCTCCACCGATTACGACACCAGCGATCGCCTCTACTTTGAGCCGCTCGTGCTTGAAGATGTGCTCGCCATCTACCACCACGAAGCGCAATCCGGCGCCAAGATCGGCATGATCGTTCAATTCGGCGGTCAAACCCCGCTCAACCTCTCGCAACGCCTCCTTGCGGCCGGCGTGCCCATCATCGGCACTTCGCCTCAGTCCATCGATCTCGCAGAAGACCGCAAGCAATTCGGCAAGCTGCTTGAGGATCTCAAGATTCCGCAGCCTAACGGAGGCACCGCCACCAGCGTCGAGCAGGCTCTCGCCGTCGCCGAGCAAATCGGCTACCCAGTCCTCGTCCGCCCCAGCTACGTCCTCGGCGGACGCGCCATGGTCATCGCCTACGACGCCGAAGCCGTCACCCGCTACATGCGCCAGGCCGTCGAATACTCGCAGGAGCGCCCCGTCCTCGTCGACCACTTTCTTGAGAACGCTATTGAAGTCGATGTCGACGCGCTCTGCGATTCAAAAGACGTGCTTATCGCCGGCATCATGCAGCACATTGAAGAAGCAGGCATTCACTCCGGCGACTCCTCCTGCGTCCTGCCCGCAGTCAGTATCCGCCCGGAGACCCTCGAAACCCTCCGCGCCTACACGCGCAAGCTCGCGCTCGCCCTCAAAGTCATTGGCCTGGTCAACTTGCAGTTCGCCATCCAGCGCGACGATCAGGGCAACGACCACGTCTACGTCATCGAGGTCAATCCCCGCGCATCCCGTACCGTTCCTTACGTCTCCAAGGCCACCGGCATTCCTCTCGCCAAGATGGCCTCACGCCTTATGACCGGCCGCACTCTGCGCGAACTACTGCCCGCCGAACTCGCCTCCGGCAAAGATCTCGGAACAGGCTCGCACTTTTACGTCAAATCGCCAGTCTTCCCCTGGTCGAAGTTCGCCGGCGTCGACACCGTCCTCGGCCCTGAGATGAAGTCCACAGGAGAAGTGATGGGTGTCGCCTCCACCTTCGGCGAGGCCTTCGCCAAGGCTCAGCTTTCGGCCGGTCAGATATTGCCTACCAGCGGCACAGTTTTTTTTACCGTCAACGATCACGACAAACAGGCGGTGATTCCGCTCGCCCGCCGCTACGTCAACCTCGGCTTCAAAATCGTCGCCACTGAAGGCACCGCCAATGTTCTTGAAGCCGCAGGCCTCATCGTCGAGCGCGTCTTCAAAGTGGAAGAGGGTCGGCCCAACGCGGTTGACCTCATCAAGGAAGGCCGCATTCAGCTCGTCGTCAACACACCGCGCGGTCAGGACGCCCTCTTCGACGAAAAGTCCATCCGCCGCGCCGCCGTCACAGCGCGCGTCCCCACCATCACCACGCTCGCCGCTGCCCAGGCCGCCGCCGACGGCATCGCCTCCATGCAGAATCACCGCGTCACGGTCTTCGCTTTGCAGGCGCTCCACACTGCCAACGGCCGCTAGTCTAAAACTCCGAGGCGGGTGAACCAAATATAGCCGTCAACAAATTGATTGGGTGCCCCAGGTCTCGCTTCTGAGACCTGGGAGTGACGCTAGCGCAAAACGCTGCAGCGGAGTTCGTGAGCCGCTCTACCCTCGCCCCCGCATCCCCAGCTTCGCCCCAATCGAATAGCCAATCAGCGCCGCCGCCGGCCACGTCGCCAAAAACGGCGTATCGTCATCAATCAGTCCGCCGGGCTGCGGCAGGCTGAGAAATGCGCGCGCCAGCTTCTCGTTCGCGCCGCATTGAAAGCACTGGCCCGGCCCGGTCGGCAGGTCCAGGATGTACAAGCTGAACACCAGCACCCAGATCACTCCGATCAGCCAAACCACAGTCGCCATCTCGTCCGGGCGAATCTTCGTCACAATCAGCCCCACCGCCAGTGGGACCGCCAGCGACAGCAGCAGAATCGCCCACTGCGGAACGCCGTTCGGATGCAGCGCATAGCCCGCCAGCATCAACGCCAGCCACGAGCCCAGCGCCAGCAATGTATGCAGAAAAACCCACAGCGCCTGCCGCCCAAGCGTCGCCGGTCGCTCATCCTTCTGCTGGTATTCTTCGCTTTCAAGCAACGACTTCATCTTCGCGGCTCCCGAACTCTTCTTCTCCCTAAACTCTGCTCGCCGTTTAATTTCCACCATACACCGGCACTCTCCGCGCAGCCAATTTCGCAGTTCATGGCCCCGTCCATTCGTTCCAAACGGGTCCCCCGGTTCCGCACTCTGGGACCTGCGACTGGCGGCGGCTGATTCCAAATCTCGTGGTCAGGAGCCTTCAAAAATTTCCCCCAATCGGAGCAGGGAAGAGCCCTCCCTCTTCGCCGCTGGTCTTAAAATGGTCCCATGCTGATGGAAGGAATCTTTGCCGCGGTTACCACGCCGTTTTACCCCGACGAGCGCATCTACTTTCGCAAGATCGAAGCCAACATGGCCCGCTACTCGCGCAGCCTGCTTGCCGGCATGGTCGTGCTCGGCTCAACCGGCGAAGCGGTCGAGCTCGACGACGCCGAAACGCGCGACGTTCTGCGCGCCTCCGCCGAAGCCACAGCGCCGGAAAAAGTCCTCATCGCCGGCGTGGGCCGCGAAAGCGTCAAAGCCACAGTCGCGTTAGCCGAAGCAGCGGCGCAACTCCAGTACGACGCAGTTCTCGTCCGCCCGCCCAGCTACTACGCCGGCCAAATGTCCACCGCCGCCGTGCTCCACTACTTCCGCAGCGTCGCCGATCGCTCTCCGCTCCCGGTCCTCCTCTACAACATCCCCAAATGCGTCCCCTATCAAATTCCCATTGAGCTGATCGCCGAGCTCTCCAGCCACCCCAATATCATCGGCATCAAGGACTCGAGCGGAAGCGTCGAGCGCATTCGCGACGCCGTGGCCGCCACGCAAAACGCTCCTCGCCGCACCGTGACCGTCACGCAAATCTTTGAGGCCGTCACCGCGCGCATGATGGTTCCGCGCGCGGAAACCTCCGGCAGTTTTGTAGCCGCAAATGACCTCGCCGGTGGCGTCGCTATCGCCACACCCCCTCCGCCAACCACCATCAAAACCCGGAATAGGGAAGTGGGCTTCCAGGTTCTCTGCGGCTCGGCCGGCGCAATGTATGGTTCTCTCCAGGTCGGTGCCAGCGGCGGCATCCTCGCATTTGGCGCCTGCGCTCCGCAGGCCTGCCAGGAGATCTATCTCGCATGGAAGGATCACGACCTTGCACTCGCCGAGCAAAAGCAACAGCGCATCACCGCGGCAAACAAGCGCATCGTCGGAGACCTCGGCATTCCCGGCGTCAAATATGCATGCGACTTCAACGGCTACTTTGGAGGCCGAACGCGCGCGCCGCTCCTCGCTCTCACAGCCGGGGAAAAAGCCGAAGTCGAAACGCTCCTGGCGCAAATCCGGAACTGACATGACCGGAAATTCCATCAACGCGGCCCTCAACCTGACCGTCGCAACAGACGCCGACGTGCCTGAAGTCGTGTCTCTCATCAATCTCGCGTTTCGCAGCCGCGGTGAAGCCGCAGCGTGGAGCACAGAGGAAGAGTTCATCGGCGGCACGCGCATCACCGACGACCTGCTCCGTGAGGACATGGCAGCAAAGCCGCGTGCGACGCTCCTGCTCTGGCGCCAGGCCGATAACGAGCTGCTCGGTTGCGTCTGGCTCGAACCGCAGCACAACGGTGTCTGGTATCTCGGTATGCTGGCTATTCCGCCCCGCGATCAAAACTCGGGCCTTGGGCGCAGGTTGCTTGAGGCCGCAGAGAATTGGGCTCATGCCAAGGGCGCAACAGAGATCAAAATGTCGGTCGTGAACCTGCGCACGCGATTAATCGAGTGGTACCAGCGGCGAGGCTATCGGCTGACAGACGAGACCAAGCCGTTTCCATACGGTGACAATCGCTTTGGCATTCCCAAGCGCGATGACCTGCAGTTCGTGATCCTTCGCAAAGTGTTGGCCAGCCCAAATCAAGGTCCGACTGCCTTAACACAGCACGTCTGATTCCAGATGTATATCGACAGTGTCGCATCGGATTCCCCATATCTTTTCAATAAACTCTTTACTGGACCTCCAACTTGGAAAGGAGAAATTGAGATGAAGAAGAATCAGCGCGGACTCAATCCCGCTTCAAAACCAAGCGGTGATGGGTGTGCGGAGTGCCTGGCGTCGCGGAAAGGTTGGTGGCTTCATCTCCGCCGGTGTGCGGAGTGTGGGCATATCGGATGCTGTGACAGTTCTCCGAGTCAACATGCATCAAAGCACGCGGCGGCAACGGGGCATCCGATCATCGCCAGCTTTGAGCCGGGTGAGGACTGGTTCTACGATTACGAGAGACAAGGGACGGTCAAGGGTGCGGATTTACTTCCGCCTCATTCGCATCCGGAAAATCAGCCTACACCTGGACCTGCCGGTCGTGTGCCGGCCGACTGGGAATCGCTGCTGAACTAATGAGCATCGTATCGAAAGGAGCCGTCAATGAACGCGATACAAGTGGAACAGAAGAGCTATGATATGCCCCCGCGCGAAGGGCTCAGCATCGCACATTTTCTCACCGTCGCCGACATCGGCCGGTCGGCTCGCTACTACGAAAAGGTCTTCGACGCTCGCATTTTGAGCATGGGTGACGGCAACGCGCCCGCGTACCTTCAGCTTGCGAATATCTGGATGATTCTGAACGTTGGGGGCGGCCCGACCCCCGACAAGCCGACGGTAACGCTCAGCGTCCCCGACCCGAATCACATCAATAGCTTTCTGAATTTCCGCGTTGCGGATATCCAGGCGTGCTACGAATTGTGGAAAAGTCGAGGGGCCGAGTTCATCACGGAACCAATACCAAAGTACGGCGAGATTCGCTGCTACATCCGCGATCCTGACGGTTACATTATCGAGGTCGGACAGAGCACCGATCTCACGTACGGTTAGCGCTCGCGGCTGGGAATGGCGTTGCTCCATCCGTGATCCCGAAGGCTACACCATCGAGGTCGGTCAAAATACTCAAATGGCCATCGACCGGTTCAACAAGCACGGCTAATTTGTCTTTGCTATATCTCCGCCAGGGCGCGATGTACAAGATGGATCGAGATCGCGCCTTCGCCGACGGCTGACGCAACCCGCTTTACGTTTCCTGAGCGGATGTCGCCAACTGCATAAACTGCCGGCAAGCTCGTCTCGAGCATCTGCGGCGGCCGGCCGAGCGGCCACTTTTGCGGCGCGTCAGCCAGTACCGGATCCAAATCCCGTCCCGTGAGAACGAAGCCCTGCTGATCCAGCGCGACACATCCACGCAACCATTCGCTGCGTGGTGACGCACCCGCCATCACGAAGACGTGCCGGATTTCGCGCGTCGATTTCTCCCCTGACGACCGGTCGATCCAGGTCACGCGTTCCAGGTGCGAATCGCCCTCTAGTGACTGAAGCTCGGTTTCAAAATGCAGCTCGATCACCGGATGCTCCGTAATCCTCTGGCTCAGATAGCGCGACATCGTCTCTGAAAGTGTCTTTCCACGAACCAGCATATAGACCTTGTGCGCAGTCTCCGCCAGAAAAACTGCTGCCTGACCGGCCGAGTTGCCGCCGCCGATCACAATCGCATCATCGCTCCCGCAAAGTTGCGATTCCATGAAGGTGGCTGCGTAGTAGATTCCGTTTCCTTCGAATTGCTTCAGGTTGCCGATATTCGGCTTATTGTATTGCGCTCCAGCGGCGATGATGATGCTGCGAGCCTGCAGGACGCCGCCATTCTCGAGCATGAGGTGGTAGGGCCTCTGATCGCAGCGTATCTGGACCACGCCTTGACCTACCAGGAGCTGAGCGCCAAATTTTTCCGCCTGCACCACGGCGCGGCCCGTGAGATCCAGCCCGGAGATGCCGGTAGGGAATCCAAGGTAGTTTTCTATCTTTGAGCTCGCGCCGGCCTGTCCACCGGGAAACTCGCCCTCGATAACCACCGCGTCTAAGCCTTCAGAAGCAGCATAAACCGCCGCCGCCAGTCCGGCCGGACCCGCGCCCACGATAGCGACGTCACGAATCCGCGATTCATCGGCTGTGCCAGAGAACCCCAGGCAATGAGCCAACTGCTGCGTAGTGGGATTGCGCAGCACGGCCTTTCCGCTGCAGATCACAACAGGGATCTCGTCGATCGTCAGGTCAAAACGATCAAGCAGCTCCTGAGCGGTCGTGTCGCTGTCAAGGTCGATATAGGTGTGCGGATGTCCGTTGTGGGTAAGAAACTCGCGCAGGCGCAGCGTGTTAGCCGAGTGACGCGATCCTAGGATAATCACGTTACCCAAACCTTCGGTAATCAGCGCGAGGCGCCGCTGGATGAAAGCGCGCATGAAGAGGTCGCTGAGTTCGGCATCTTTCGCGATGAGCGAGCGCAGGGCATCCGCGCTAACTTCAAGAAACTCTCCAGGCTCGGCAACCCGCGCACGCGACAGGGAGCGGGCTCCGGAAATCATGACCAGCTCTCCGGAGAAGCCTCCGGGGCCATACGTTACCAATACATACTCACCGGAGAGCTTCGTCATAACAATCTCGAGCCTCCCTGAGAGCACAACAAAGCAGGGCATCCCCGACGCGCCAGGCTCAAACAGAATCTCTCCGGCGCGGACCGCTCTCGCAGTGCCGTGCGGTCGGATTCGGTCGATCTGCGCAGGGCTCAGGACAGGGAACGCCTCGGCCTGCCGGTCTGGCGTGTTTATCGAGGGCTGCCTGGACTCGGTCACTTGTTAATGCCTTCCCGCCATTGGCTGATTGCCGTTTCCGCCATCGTCACGATCATCTCATAAGGAAATCGGTGCCATTCTGGCCATGATAAGGACAACATTTTGAGGCTGGTCTAATGTCTGATAACAGATATTCTGTAAACTAACGATCTGTAACCGAATCCGCCCCAATCGATTGCCCATCAATCAGATCGGACCCGAAATGCAGCCCTTCCCTCATGAGTCGACCGCACAGAACGGGCACGATCAGCCTGATTCTGTGCTGTTTGATTGGGTGTGAATTGAACGGAAATCCGAGGCAGCCAGCCTGCCCTCGATCCGCCGCTACATCTTGTACCGGCCCAGGTCCTCGTCGTTCAGCCCTTCGAGCCATCCCCGCAGTTGTTCTGCCGTAGGACCGTCCGGCGGACCGGTCGTATTCAATTTCGCGCTCTCCATCACCTTTTCCGCTACGTAGATCGGGCAGTCGGCGCGCAGCGCCAGCGCAATGGCGTCGGATGGCCGGGCATCCACGGCAACCTGCTCCTCGCCCTGCCGCAGCCACAGCACCGCATAGAATGTATCATCTTTAAGTTCTGTAATTACAACGCGTTCCAGCGATCCATTTAAGTGCCTCACGAGATTGCGCGTCAAATCGTGCGTCATCGGGCGTCCCGCAGGCATCTTCTCAATCTCAAGCGCAATCGCGTTGGCCTCAAAGATGCCCACCCAGATCGGCATCACCGTCTCCGATCCCACATCCTTAAGCACCACGATCGGCATGTTCGTCGCCGGGTCCATCATCAGGCCACGAATCCGCACCTCGATATCCATGCGCTCCCCCCCACCTCCAAAACCTTCCGGCCCGCTACTCCGTGGTCCCTGTACTCAGTTCACCGTTTGCTGTTCTTAGACGGCTTCTCCCACCAAACTGTTTGGATGCGCCCCGGTGATCCTCACGCGAAGGTAACTCCCCGGCGCCGGAGCGATTGGCTGAGCGGTGGTGAAATTCACCGGCTTATTCTGGCTGCTCCTGCCGGCAATCTGCCCTCGTGCCGGATTCGCACCCTCCACCATCACCTCAATCACCTCTCCGATGTGCTTCGAATAATTGACCCTCTGAATCTCCCGCTGCCGGTCGAGCAGCACCTGGAGCCGCGCCGCCTTCTCCGCCTCCGGCAGCGAATCGATCATCACCAGCGCAGGCGTATTCGGCCGCGCCGAGTATTTGAATGCGAAAACGCAATCGTACTGCACTTCTGCCAGCAGGTCCATCGTCTCGATAAATTCGTCCGCGCTCTCCCCCGGAAACCCCACAATAATGTCCGTCGAGAGCGAAATCTTCCTTCGCGCCGCCTTGATCCACGCAATGCGCTCCAGGTACCACTCAGGCGTGTACTCGCGCGCCATCTGCCGCAGCACGCGCACCGATCCCGACTGCACCGGCAGGTGAATGTGGTCGCACAGCGTGGGAACCGCATCGATCGCCTCGACAATGTCGCGCGTAAAGTCGCGAGGATGGCTGGTCGTGAACCGCACCCGCCGTATCCCCGGCACCTCGCCCACCGCTGTCAGCAACTCCGCAAAGCTGCGCTTCCCTTCCGGATCGCGAAAGCTGTTTACGTTCTGTCCAAGCAATTGAATCTCGGTGTAGCCCAAATCCGCAATCCGCCGCGCCTCGTCCAGAACTGAAGTCGATGTCCGGCTCCGCTCCTTGCCCCGCGTATACGGCACCACGCAGTACGAGCAGAACTTGTCGCACCCTTCAATAATCGTGATGTATCCGCGATACGGATTTTGCCGCGCCGTAAACTCCGTCTCGAATGTCTCGTCCGTCTGCCGGTCGTCCAGGCCCGTGATGCGGTTCTCGCCCGCCTCAAGTCGAGTCAGCATCTCCGGCAATTTGCGGTAAGAGGCAGAGCCCGACACCAGCGAAACATACGGCGCGCGCTCGAAGATCTTCTCGCCCTCCTGCTGCGCCACGCACCCCAGCACGCCAAAGCGCTTTCCCTGCTTGTGCAGCTTCTTGTAGTCGTTCAGGCGATTGAACACCTTCTGCTCCGCCTTGTCGCGGATCGAGCAAGTGTTGTAGAGGATCAGCCCGGCATCTTCCTCGGTCTCCACCTGCCGGTACCCCTGCTGTTCAAGCGTCCCAATCACCTTTTCGGAGTCATGGGCGTTCATCTGGCAGCCGAACGTCTCCAAATAAAATGTCTTTTCGGTTGCCATTCGCCTCCCTGGGGCCAGCTATGAGCCTTCGTGCCCGCAGAGGAGCTCATAACAGGCTCCAGTATACGGTGATTCGAAATCTTCCGTCCGCGGCCTCCATTGCGTGAGGCCTCCATCGCAAGGATTGAGCGCCCCACCTTCGCCGCCCACCGCGGCGGATTTGTGCGGCTACGATGGGATGCGACACGACGCAAACTACTCCCTTAGCAGCTTGAACGCGTGCGTCCACTCGTTGTGCAGGAATCCCAGGCTGCACCACAACATGCACAGCGGCTCAATGGCCCGCGCCGACTCCACCTTGCCCATGTCCGCCGTCTCCCAGCCAAACTGGTCAAGGATCTTTGTCGCGGCAGCCTTCGCCCCATCGTCGTTGCCGCAGATGAACATCGTTGGCTTCCCTGCTTTGAACTCGGGATTCACCATCCGCGGCGCGCCCACAGAATTAAATGCCTTCACGAAATGCGCCTTCGCAAACTCGCGCTGCAGCTGCTCCATCAGCGACTCATCCAACGTGGTGAAAAACTTCAATACGCCGTTTACCGGCGGCGCATCCGCAATCGGGTTGCAGGCGTCCATTACCAGCTTCCCGTCCAGGTTGGCAGCCCCCGCCCCGCGCAGCACCGCGGAAGCTACCGATCCTTTCACTGCCAGCACCAACACCTCGGCAAACGCCGCTGTTTTATCCAGGCTACCAATCCGCACCGTCGGATTCTTGCCCTTCCAATCCGCCAGCTTCGCCGGCTCGCGTGTGCCCACCATCGTCTCGTGCCCGTGCTTCGCAAAGCCCGCCGCAAGCGTTTGGCCTACTATGCCCGAACCCAGAACTCCAATCTTCATCATCGCCCTCCTCTCATTTGTCTTGCGCGTCCTTGCTCGGCTCATCCTGCATTCCCGTATGCAGAAAAGCCAGCAGCGCTTCCGTCTGTTCCTTGCTCAGTTGATACTCGAACGACGGCATCATTCCCTTCCCTGTCATCAGCACGTGCTCTACCTCGGCATCTGTCGCCGGCTCGCCGTCCGGCAGCTTGCTCCGGTCAAAAAGCCCATGCAGATTCGGGGGAACTTTCTTCAGCCCCAGGTCGTTCAACTCGTGGCAGTGGGCGCAGCCAACGTCGTAAACGTGCTTGCCCTCAATCTGCTGCTGGGTCAGCTTTGGTGCCGAATGGCAGCCCGCCATCCCGATACTCACGCCAGCCACAACCGCAGCGCAAAGCGCCGCGCACTTTCTTGCGCACCCAATCGTTCTGCTGCAGCAAACCATCTCGCTACGGTATTTGAAAAACGAAATGGGGCACTCCTCCAGAAAGCTCTGACTCAGCGGCTGAACGCAACAAACGGCCATCTCGAATCCGCAACTTCAGTCTGAGCGGGCAGCACTCCGCAGGTCAAGTCGTCCATCCCATCACAAATCCTGCACAGCTTTCCGGCCCGGAGTAAATAACATGAATCCCAACCATTATCCTGAATTCATGGAGCCAGTTTCCGATCAGCATCTCACTCCGTTCGCTCACGCCGCACACAACCGATGCTTTGGCTGCGGTCCGGCCAACTCCACCGGTCTCCGCCTCGAGTTTTTCCTCGCGCCCGACGGCTCCGTCGTCAGCCTGCCCGTCGTCTCCGATACCTTCAGCGGCCACCCCGGCTATCTTCACGGCGGCATCATCGCCACCCTCCTCGATGAGGCCATGAGCAAAGCCGTGCGCGCCGTGGGCCGCATGTCGATGACCCGCAGAATGGAGATCGACTACCTCCGCCCCGTCCCCAGTGGCGTACCTATCCGCATCGAGGGTCACGTCACCCGCAGCGCCGGCCGCAAGCATTGGGCCGAATCGCGCATTCTCGATGGAACAGGAAAACTGCTGGCTCAGGGCACCGGCTTATTCATCGAAATTCCGGATAAACCCAAAAGTTGAGAACCAAAAATTCCGGGCGGCCCGAAGACCGCCCTGAAACCAATGACAGCACCACTTCCCGAGCTCCAGGACCCTCAACTGCCCCGCGAACAAGCCGGAGATCAATGCACCATGTTGATCGTGTCCTGCGTGACGGTATCAAACGTAGTCACCGACTTGGCGTTCGCTTCAAACGCCCGCTGCGCAACAATTAAATCGGAGAACTCCGACGAGATGTTCACGTTTGAAGCCTCAAGCGCGCGAATCCTGCATCGTGCCCAGTCCGCCGCTTCCGGACACACCTGCCGTGGCCGGGCCGCTGGCCAGCGTCGTTGCGTAATTCCCGTTACCCAACAACGCAGTCCCTGAAGATTCGTCATGTTCGCCAGCGCCACCTGGCCAACATCCTCCGTTCCACTCGTATACTGAGACGTCACGGTTCCATCTGAGCCGATCGTGAATCCCGTGCAGGTGCCCGCAGCGTTGCCGTTTGCTGTTACTCCCGACAGTCCCGATGCCTTGTTGATCTGGCTGATGCTGGGCAGTCCCGCTGAGCCCAGCATGTTCCATTGCATGTTCAAATTATTGGCCCCGTCTGTCAGCGGATTGTTAAAGTTGAGCGCAATCGAGGAAACATCGCCGGCAGCCGTTCCCACCGTCTCCGCGGCTCCGCCTGCTGGCGTGATTGTGGTCAGCTTGCCCGTCGGATCAAATGCATCGTTCCCGTGATTGCCGCGTTGACACTCCGTTGGCAGAATAATCCGCAGCGGGCAACGCCACTGAATAGCTCCACGTATTCGTTCCGGTCTGCGCAAAGGTACCGTCACATTATGCGTCGCACCCAGAGAGTCGAAGACAGGATCTGTCGCCGGAAACTGAGCCCGCCGCGGTTGCGAATCCAGGTTCGCCGTCATGCTCATCGTCGTCGTAGCCTGTCGGCTGCTGCACCTGGCCCATCGCGGAATACTGATCGCCGTCAACGGAGCATTTGTATCCACCACGCCATTCGACCGCCGGATAGCCCATCACGTTCAAGACCGCTTGCGGTCACAAGGTGGCCGTTCGTGTCCTGCGAAAATTGCCCCGTCCCGGGTGTATTCGTATCATCCCGCCATCGTTCACAATAAAGAAACCATTCCCGTCAATCGCCATATCCGAGGAGCTCATGCCGCTCGAGTTGATACGACCCTTGCGTGAAGTCGATCTCATTCGACGCCACCTTCACCCCGGCGCCCACCTGGATCGGATCGCCTGAGCCCGCGAGCCGATCTGCTGGTAGAACGAGATCGGAAAAGTTGGTCGTCTGCGCCTTGAAGGCCGTCGTGTTCATGTTCGAGAGATCGTTCGCAATCGTGTTCAACGCTGTCGAATCGGCCTCGAGCCCGGTGAGCGGAATTGAGAAACTTGCCATGATCCATCTCCTCTTTGATTGTTCGCTTGCGGTTGCGTGCCCGGCTTCGCTTCGGTTGAGCGGGCTATCGTGCCCGGCGGATGAGCCTGCGTTATCGCAGAGGAATTGCGCCGCCTTTGACCGGCGTGGCATACGTTCGTCCGTCCAGGGCGTGTGCCACGCGCTGCGCTGCCGGATTGGCATGCGGCACGCCGAGATTGCCCGGCGGCATGTCCGAGCTGCCGGAGTCTGCGTTGTTGCCGCCACCTGTCGCGGCATTCGATCGAGCCGCCGCCGCGCCTCCCGCGCTTGTGGAGGCGCTCGCGTCCCGGCGCAGGTTCGCGCCGGTGAGCCTAGCGGCTCCCGGCAACCTGCGCGGACGAGCCGCTGCCCGAGCTTGGAGTCGTGCTGCCGAGCTCAGTCGTCAGCGTCTGTTAATGTCGATCAGTTGCTCCAGGCTGTTCACGTTCACCAGCTGGTTGATGTACTCGTTGGGATCGGTGTCCGCCGTCGGATCCTGGTTCTGCATCTCAGTCACCAGCAGCGTCAGAAAATCGTTGGCCGAGATTGTCGCCGAGTCGCTGCTGCTCGTATCACTCGTGCTGTTCTGCCGCTGGCGCCCGTCGTGGAGCTGTCCATCGGCGCTGCCGCCTCCCCAGCCAGCGCCTGCCCCGCCGTCATCGCATGATTCAAAATTCCTGCCGCTGCCGCCATCTTCCCTCCCTGCCCTGCTTCAATCCTTCGCTGTTCTCTCGTGTCTCTCGCCGGCCCATCTTCCGGCCACCGCCTTCACGCCATCACGGAGATATGCACTCCGCGCGATCCTCCAACAGAAGCGCCCGCATCAAGTCCGCCGCTTTCGATCGCCGCAGGCGCCGGCGGATTCCCAGCCGTCTGCGGACTCTGCTGCCAGCTTCCATTGACCTCAGGCGATCTGTTCCCCTGCGCATCCTCCCCACCACTCCTCTGTTGCTGCCCCGCGCCCGTTCCCACTCCGCCGCCGGCCGCATCGGCCATCGTCAGTGTCGTCACCGGCGTGTGCTGATCGGACAAATAGGAATTCAGTCCTGCCATATGCGCGCTCAGAGCCTGCGCAGCCTCGGACGAACCGGGCACCAGGGCCGCATGAACGCCGCCGCCGCTCAAATCCGCGCGTACGCCCACCCAGCCCAGCGCCGGATCCTGAAACCCCGCCTCTGCCTGCCTGGCTCCCGCATGAACCCAGCTCGGCGCACCCACCGCGGTGCCCGTATCCATGGCGGCAAATGTCGCTCGCGTCTGCGCCCCATTCGGCGCACCCGCTGCCCCGCCGGAACTCCCCTGCATCGCGCCCAACCCTGCGTGCCCGCTCGCCGGAACCCGCACCAATATGCCCGCATCCGCGCTTGCGTCAACCGGCTGCGCCGCAACGGCATGTTCCACCGCATCAGCCGCGCCTACCGCTCCGGTTCGATGCGTCGTTGCTTTGCCCGCTGCATCGAGCATCTGCCCGCTGCTGTCCAGCCCCAATCTGTCCAGGCTCACTCTGTCCTCGCGCCCATCCGCGCTCGGCGATTGTCCGGCGCCCGGCAAACTCGCCGCTGCGCTCAACTGCGCTCCGCTTACCGCGTTCTGCGCCTTCGCAACTTCCATCAGCGCTGGAGCGGCTTCAGCGCTGGAGCCGCCTCCCGCTCCATCGTGCTGCGAAGCGTGCCTCGCTGTCTCAACTTCGTGCGGCCCACCCGCATTTTCATCTGCCGATCCCACCGCCGCCTGCTTCAATGTCGCAACCGAAGCCATACCCGCTTCACGATCGTTCAGCCCGCCTTGCCCCATGGCCGCCGGAGCATGCGCCGGAGCCGGAGATTGAGACCGTGGAGCCACAAAAGTCTCAGCAGACTTCACCGGTAACGTCGAGCCGTGAACTGAATCTCCCAAGGCCTTCACCGGACCGTTCACTGCGCTCGCTTCTGTTCGCCGGTTCCAGCCGGAACGAGGTGCGTGATTGCTCGACTGCAATTGCGAACCCGCCAGTACGTCTGCACGCTGCGCCGCAGCCGCAATCTGATTCACAATTTGACCGGCCGCCAGCGCGTTTGCCGGATCAGCTTGCACACCGTCCGCCGCTGTCGTTGTGGCCGTCGCGCTCGTCTGCCCCGCAGCACTCGTTCGCCTCTCGCCTCCGGCTGCGCTCGCTTTGTGTGCACCGTCTGACACAGCGGAACTCCGCGCGCCCGACGGCACTGCGTCCCCATCCTTTGCATACCCCGCGTGAAGCGTTGCAACATCCTTCCGATCGGCGACGACATCCTGCGCCCGAAGCTGCGACAGTGCGCTCGCCGCAACCAACGGCCCGCTACCCAAACTTGCCGGCCCGCTCGATCGGCTGGGATCGCCGGCGTTCACCGTTGAAGGCAATGCCTTCCCGTTCGCCTCACCCGCGCTGCCCGCTTCGCCCGTCTCTGCTCCGGTCTCATCGCTTGCCTGCGCGCTCTCGCCCAATGCGCGCAGCATCGCCTGCCAGCTTGTCCGGAATCCTGCTTCGCCCAATGGCCCGGCGGACCTCGTCCCGCTCGCCAACCCTGCGTTTTGCCCTTCGCCCAGGAGGAGCGCCGTGGCCCCCCCGCGCCCCGCACCGATGCCCAGGCCCGAGCGCCCACCCGCAATCGCTTCCACTCCGGCGTCTAAGTTTGCGGCAACTGTCATGCGAAGGTGAAATGCAGAAAGCGTGCCAAAGGGATGTGGAGGAGGTTAGAAGATTACAAATTTGGGACGCTTGCTCCCGATTCGGACAACTTGCTCCCCAAACCGCGAATTCTTGCTCAAGCTTTCTTCATCGCCGCCGCGCTCTTCAGACCGGCTCTCTTGCATCATCACGCCCACTGCATCCCGTCGTCCCCGCATCGAGTGTCCAAATCAATCCAGCGGAGCTCGTTAGTTGCGCCCGCTTCATCGCATCTGCCGCATCCCGCCGTCCCCATATCGAGTGCTGGCTTCACCGCGCCCGACCCAGGAACCAGTCGTCCAGATCTCTTTGTGCGCGGCGTCCGGCCTCAGCAGCGTCTGCCGCTTCCATCTTCCCAATCAGCGACTCCACCTGACGCCGCTCGATTCGCTTCGCCAGAAACTCCTGCCGCCGCGCCCCGACAATCTCTTCCGCTGCCGCAATCCTTGGCGCCAGCATCTCAGCTCGCCGCGCGCCGGCGCGTATCTCCTCCACGCCCGCCAACCGGTCCGTCAGCTCACCCGTCATCACGCTTGCCGTCACCAGCCGCCGCCCCCCGCGTTCCCGCTCCCGCGCTGCCAGCAATGCGCTTTCCATGCGCTTCTTCTCGCCAACCGCCGACTCGAGCGCCGCCCGCGTCTGCTCCTCTTCCATTTCCCGAACGCGCAGCAGGCGCCGCATGGCGCGCGAGACAGCCATCGCTTACACCTCCGCGGCCAGCGCGGCAAGCCGGCTGCAAGCAGTCGGCAGAAGCGTACCTGCTCGCGTGCATCCTGGGTCAGAAATGCGCGCATCGCATCCCGCGCGCTGCAGGGCGCGGTCGAGATCCGGATCGGCGCCCGGCTTGTAGGCGCCGATGCGCACCAGGTCCTCCGAGCGCGCATAGACCGCCATCAGCCTGCGCAACAGCGCGGCCTGCTCGCGATGCTGCGGCTCGGCCACCGCCGGCATCAGCCGGCTGATCGAGTCCAGCACTTCGATCGGCGGATACCAGCCCTCGGCCGCCAGCGCGCGCGACAGCACGATGTGCCCGTCGAGCAGCGAGCGCACCGCATCCACCAGCGGATCCTGCTGGTCGTCGCCCTCCATCAGCACGGTATAGAACGCGGTGATCGAGCCGATGCGGAAACTGCCCGGCGCGCTCCACCAGCCGCGCCAGCCGCGTAAAGACCGAGGGCGTGTAGCCCTTGGCCGTCGGCGGCTCTCCGGCGGCCAGGCCGATCTCGCGCGCCGCCATGGCAAAGCGCGTCAGCGAATCGAGCACCAGCAGCACGTGCTTGCCCTGCGCGGCAAAGATACTCGGCCACCGTGGTCGCGGCCAGCGCCGCCCGCATGCGCAGCAGCGGCGACTGGTCGGAGGTCGAAACCACCACCACCGAGCGCGCCCGCCCTTCCTCGCCCAGCGAATCGCGTCAAGAAACTCGCCCACCTCGCGCCCGCGCTCGCCCACCAGGCCCACCACCGTCACATCGGCCTCGGTGTTGCGCGTCATCATGCCGATCAGCGTGCTCTTGCCCACGCCCGATCCGCCGAAGATGCCCACGCGCTGGCCGCGGCCCACGGTCAGCAGCGCGTCGATGGCGCGAATGCCGGTGCCCAGCGGCTCGCGATCGGCACGCGGTCGAGCGGCGAGCGCACCGCGCCGTCCAGCGGCAGCGTCATCGCGACCGTCGGCCGGCTGCCCTCCGTCGATCGGCTCGCCCAGCGCATTCAGCACCCGGCCCATCAGCGCCGGCCCCACCTCGATCTCCGGCCTGCGTCCCCAGCGCCGACACCGGATCGCCGAAGCGAATGCCCTCCGTGGTCTCCACCGGCATCGACAGCACATTCGAGCCGCGAAATCCGATCACCTCGGCCGAGTGCGCGCGCCCCGCCTGGTCCTCGAATCTCGCAGCACTCGCCCACCGAGGCCAGCGGGCCCGCCGACTCGATGGTCTGGCCAACCGACTCGAGAACCTGCCCGCGCCAGCGCCAGGGCTGCCCGCGCTCCAGCCGCGCGAAGTAGCGTTCGAGCAGCGCTGTCATCGCTGCGCCTCGCCGCCCGCTGCGTGCGCTGCCGCAGGTCCATTGCGCAGCTGTCGGCTCTTGCCGCGCCTGCGGCGCCGGCGCGGTCGAAGAAGCCGCGCTCAATCTCGCCCAGTTGCGCGCGAATTCCCAGGTCGACCGTTCCCAGCTTGGTCTCGATCATGCACTCGCCCAGGCGCATTCCCTCGCCCGCCACCACCGTGGGCTTCACCGCCAGATTGGGCAGCAGCGCGATGGCCTCGGTCCACAGTTCGAGCTCCGCCGCCGGCACGCGCAGCCGCACCTCGGACGAGCCGCCAAGCTGTCCCAGCGCCACCCGCACCGCGCCCGTCAGCAGCAGCGGATCCATCTGCGCTTCGCGGCGCAGAATGCGCGCCGCCACGGCCAGCGCCAGCTTCACCACCTCCTGCTCCACCGCTTGCAGATACCGGTCGCGCTCCTGGGCAAAACTCTCGATCAGCTCGGCCAGCTGCCGCTTGCGGCGCTCTTCTGCCGGCCTGAGGCCGCTGCCTGCGCCTCGCGCTCGGCCTGTCGCCCCTCCTGCGCGGCCCCGCTCGCGGCCGCTTCGAAGACCGTGCGCGTCTCCTCGGCCAGCCGTCTTGTCCAACTCGCACGCGCCGCGCTCCGTCGCGCGCCTCTGCCCTGTCCGTGCCCCGATTCCGCTCCGCGCTCCATCGCGCCGCGCTCATCGGCTAAGTCCTCGTCCACCTCACCCAGAACCGTCCCACGCCGGCAAACGCAGGCGCAGCCGGGGCATGCCGGATACTCGAAACCTCGATCTCACAGCCAGCCCCGCCTCCGACGCATTGACCTGCGTGATTCCGCTTCGCTGCCATCGTCTGCCACAACTTTCCCATCGCCGCGCTCACTGCGAAGCTCCGTATTCCCTATGTCGACCATTCGCTTGCCCCTTGTTCCCTTGTTCCCCTGTTCCCTCGTTCCCTGTCTTTCTCACGCCAGCATCTCGTCGCCGGTTTCGAGCTTCAGAATCACCTTGCCCTCGGCCTCCAGCCGCCGCGCCAGGTTCAGAATCTCCTGCTGCGCCTGCGCCACCTCGCGCGAGCGCACCGGGCCCAGCACCTCCATGTCTTCCTTCAGCATCTCCACCGCGCGCGAGCTCATGGACTTGAAGATCTGCGCGCGCAGCTCGTCGTTGGCGCCGCGCAGGGCCAGCGCCAGTTGCCGCTTGTCCACGCCGGAGACGATCTCGCGGATCGTGGCCGGCGGCACCGTGACCAGGTCTTCGAAGGTGAACATCAGGTTGCGGATGCTCAGGGCCAGCTCCGGCTGGTCCTTCTTCAATGGTCTCCAGAATCTTCTTCGACTCCTCGGCGTTCAGCCGGTTCAGCAGATCGGCCACCGCCTTGAATCCGGAGTAGCTCTTGCGCGCCGTGTCGCCCACGCTCTCCAGCCGCCGGTGCAGAATGTGCGCCACCTTCTGCGCCATCTCCGGCGAAAACTGGCGCATCTCCGCCAGCCGCTGGATCGAGACCACCTTGTGCTCCTCGCTCAGATTGTCCAGCACCATCGACGCCCGCCGCGGGTCGAGATGCGCCAGCACCAGCGCGATGGTCTGCGGATGCTCGGAGTCGAGCAGCTTGCCCAGTTGCTGCGGATCGGTGCGCTGCAGCTTGGCCAGATTGCCCTGCGCCGCCTCCTGCGAGCGGCGCACCATGCATCAGCAGATCGTCGGCGCGCTCCTTGCCGAAGGTCTCGATCAGCAGCCGGCTGGCGTAGTCCAGGCCGCCGTGCACCATGAAGTTCTGCGTCTCCAGCAGCTCCCAGAACTCCTCCAGGACCTCGGCCGACAGCTCCGGCGTGATGCCGCGCAGGTCGGCCAGCTCCTCGGTCAGCCGCTGCACGTCCGCCTCGGGCAGCGCGCGCAGAATCTCCTTGGCCAGCTCCTCGCCCACGGCCACCAGCAGGACCGCCGCCTTGCGCAGCCCGGACAGGTTCGCCGACTGGCGCTGCCGCGCCGCTCCGCTCTCGTTTCCCTGCTCGGCCAAGGCTGATCCCTTCCCGCGCTCGCTCATCTCCTGCCGACTCAAGACTCCGTCCTCGCAACCTTAGTCGGAGTGAATCCAGCTCTGCAGCAGCCGCGAGCTCTGCGTCGGCTCGCGCTTCAGATGCGTCGTCACCTGCTCGAAGATCTCCTGCGTCCGCATCCGTTCCGGATCCATTTCGGCCGGCTCGGGCGGCTTCAGCGTGCTCTGCGCCGCGGCCGCTGCTGCCGCCGGCAGCTTCGCGCTGCCGGCCCTTCGCGCCGTCCGCGCGCTGCCAGTGCCGCACCGGCATGCGCGAGCGCGGGCCGCACGCCGAATGCCACCACCACCAGCAGCCCCAGCGAGCAGCGCCGCGATACTTGACCAGCACCGGCGAGTTCTCCGCCGTCGTTCAACAACTGCTCGCGGAACAGCGACCGGCGGCTGCGGGCGATTGTCGTCGAAGGCCAGATCCTCGACCGTCAGCATGTCGCCGCGCGTCGCGTCGAAGCCCACCGCCGCCTGCGCCAGCGCAGTCAGGTTGCGCAGCTCGTCGGCCGAGCGCGGCTGCCACACCGCCGCCTTGTCCTTTGCCGCCGGCTGCGTCAGCCGGTCGTTGACCACGATGGCCGCGGTCAGCCGCCGCACCCGCCCGGGATTCTCCACCACGTGCCGCACCGTCTTCGAGGCACCGTAGGTTCCGGACTCGGTCTTCGCGGTCTGCGGCGCGCGTCGTCTGCTTGCGGATAGACGGGCAGTGCCTGCGAGTTGGGCGCATTCGAGGCCGTGCCGGGAACCCCCGCAGCCACCGGCTGCGCGCCGGTGGTCTGCTCGGTGCGCTGCATCGAAAGCGTCACCGTCTGGTCCGGATCGTAGTTCTCCTGGGTCTCCTCGGTGGCCGCCGGATCGTAGTCCAGCGTCACCGAGGCGCGCACATTGCCCGCGCCGGTCACCGGCTCCAGCGTGGAGACCAGCTTTTCCTCCAGAGCCTGCTCGGCGCTCAGACTGCATGGCCTCGGCGGTCTTCGGCCCCAGCGGCAGGTGGCCCGGCAGCGTCCACCAGCACCACGCGGTCCGGCGTCAGCCCGTCGACGGCCGAGGCCACCAGGTTGCGAATCGCCTCCGGCTCGCCGTCGGCCAGCGAGCGATGCCGCAGCTTGAGCACCACCGAGGCCTTGGCCGGCCGCTCCTGCTTCGCGAAACAGCGAATCGTGGGGCAGCACCAGGTGCACGCGCGCCGACTCGACATCGGACAGCGTGCCCACCGTGTGCTCCAGCTCGCCCTTCGAGCGCGCGCTGGTAGTTCACCTGCTCGTCGAACTCCGAGCCCACCCAGTTCGGCTTGTCGAAGATCTCAAATCCCAGCCGCCCGCTCTTCACGCCGCCCTTGGCCGCGGTCGCCAGCCGCGCCTTGTCCAGTTGCGCGGCCGGAACCCGGATCCCCGCGCCGTCGGCGGTCGCCTCAAACGGAATCTGCGCCTGGGCCAGAATCTGGCCGATCTGCCGCGCATCGTCCGGGTCCAGATCCGACATAGAGTATGCGCCAGTCGGTGCGCAGCCCATACCAGAGCAGCCCGCCGACCAACGCGGCCAGCAGCAACGCGCGCGACCACCGCCCAGCCGCGCTGCGCGGGCAGCATCTGCGCCCAGCGCACCCGCGCCCGTCCCCACAGCCCGGCCACTTGCCGCCCGGCTGCAACTGTCCGGGCGCTGCCGGCGCGCTCTTCTCCAACTGTGTTCCGGTGGCCATGGTCTCTGCTTCGCCGCTGTCTTTCCATCCCAGCCTCTCGTGCGAATCCGCTTCCGTTCGACCGCTACGGAAGCTGCGCTAGAACTGCATCCCCATCACCTCTGATAGGCCTGCACCGCCTTGTTGCGCACCGCCAGCGCCAGTTCAAAGGCCATGCTCGCCTTTTCGGTGGCGATCATCGCCTGATGCACATCCACGCCCGAGCCGGTCATCAGTCCGGTGACCGCCGCGTGCGCCTGCTCTTCAAGCTGATTCACCTGGCCCACCGCATCGGTCAGCAGATCGGCAAACGGAGCCGGCGCTGCCTGCGCTCCGCCTGCCAGCACCGCAGACTCGCCGCGCCGGCGCCGGAAGTTCCGTGCCGCCGGAGATCGCATCCACCGTACTCGAAATTGCATCCACCGTGCTCATTGCCGCCGCCATTGATCAGCGCCTTCCTGCATCGCTATTCTCCTCGGTTCCTCGTTCCCTCTGATCCCGTCAGTGCCTTGTTCCGCTTGGTCCCTGGCTGCTCTAGCGTCTTGGCAATCTCCAGTGCCGACGCGATCATGCCCTTCTCGGCCTGCACTGCGGAACCATTCAGGCCATATGCACGCGTCGCCCCCATCAGGTCCACCATCTCTGTGAGGGGATTAATGTCCGGATACGCGACATATCCATCCGGCCCGGCATCGGGATGGCCGGGATCGTAGCGCTTCAGCGGCGGCGCGGGGTCCTCGACCACCTGCGCAATGTGCACGCCCGGCGCCACTGCCGCTCGAGCCTGGCAAGCGCGAGCGGAGGCAGAGCGGCGGAAGCCGCAGTCGTTCCGCCCAGCTCCCGAGCGCTTCGCCGCAGCCGACGTTCATGCGAATCGAGAAACCCGCGTCGCCCCGATCGGCGGCAAAGACCACCTGCTGGCGGCGATAAGGTCCGCCCGACGCGGTGCGCGTGGTCTCCGCATTGGCCATGTTGGCCGCCACCACCTCGGCGCGCATCCGCTCGGCCTGCATGGCGCCGCCCGATGTCTCCATCATTCCAAACAGATTCATAGCACTCCCGCTCCTTTCTCGCGGCCCTTGCTCCGTGGCTCGTGTATCGTGTTCGTGGTCACGGCTCACGGCTCCGGCTCACGAACCCGCTTCACGACTTGTCGGCGTGAATGGCATCCATCACGCGCTGGTACTCCTGGCGCAGCAGCGCCACGCCGGTCTTGAACTTCAGTTGCGCCTCGGCCAGGTTCAGGCCCTCGCGATCCATCGAGACGTTGTTGCCGTCGGGCCGCGCAATCAGTCCGTCCACGTCCTTCACGTGCACCGGTGCGCGCCGGCCCTCCCTCGGTCCACGTCGTCCATCGCCTCCCGCATCTCGGCCTCAAAATCCATGCCCACGGTCCGGTAGCCGGGCGTATCGATGTTGGCCATGTTGGCCGCCGTCAGCTTGGCCTCGGCTGGCGGCCAGATCCAGGTAGCGCGCGATCTGGTCGCTCAGCCGGGTTTCAATTCTCCATGCCCATCTCGCCATGACTCCTCCGCGCTCTCGCAGTCGCACGTCCGCAGCTTCAGTTCACCGTCAGGCCGAAGTCGATCTCCTGCGCCGTCAGCACCGGGCTCTCTCCGGCAAGAATCGCGCCCGCTCCAGCACATGCTCCAGTTCGCGGACATTGCCCGGCCAGTCGTGCGCCGCCAGCTTGGCCAGCGCCGCCTGGTCGACGCGCTTCACCGGCGCCTCCCGGCCCAGCTTCTGCATGAAGTGATCCACCAGCAGCGGCAGATCCTCGCAGTGCTCGGTCAGCGCCGGCGTGCGGATCAGGAAGACCGCCAGCCGGTAGTAGAGATCGGAGCGGAAGCTTCCCGTCTGCGCCTGCTGCGGCCAGCGGCCGGTGCGTGGCGGCGATGATGCGCACATCCACCTTCACCGTCTCGTTGTCGCCCACCCGCTGCAGCTCGCCGCACTCCACAAAGCGCAGCAGCTTGGACTGCAGCGCCAGCGGCATCTCGCCGATCTCGTCCAGAAACAGCGTGCCTCCGTCGGCGGCCTCGATGCGGCCCGTCCGGCCCTGCACCGCGCCGGTAAACGCGCCGCGCGTGTGGCCGAAGAGCTCGGCTTCCAGCAGCGCCTCGGGAATCGCCGCGCAGTTGATGGCGACAAACGGCTTGCGGCTTCGCGTCGAGAGCCGGTGCAGCGCCTCGGCCACCAGTTCCTTGCCCGAGCCCGTCGGTCCTTCGATCAGCACCGGCGTCATGCGCGGAGCCACCAGCCGCACGCGGCGGCTGACCTCGAGCATGCACGGCGCGTTGCCGACCAGCTCCGGCAGCCGCTCCGCGCGGGGCGATTCGGCGCCGCACGCGCGAGTGCCCATCTGCATCGGAATCGCCGCGCCCGCAATCTTGTGCGCCAGCATCTTCCCTTGCCACAGCGGGAATCGCCGCGCGAGGCTCCGCATCTGCTCCCTGCACCGGCGCGGCCGCTGCAGTGTTTGCTGCGCGCAGCGCGGGCGCCGTGTTCCACGCCGCCGTATCCGTGTCCTGGCTTTGGCGCAGTGCATAGAGCAGCTCCTGCCGGTACGGTCCGCGCGGGCCGTCTTCGCCGCCCAAGCCCGCCGCCGTCACCAGATCCACTCCGGGAAAACTTCCTCTGAAGTCGCTGAGGAACTCGCTCAGATCCAGATCCGGCAGCCAGCATCCACAATCATCGCCTCCAGGGGCGCGGCCTCGTGCCGCCGCCCATGCCTGCGCGCCGCCCTCTGCCTCTCGCACCTGCCAGCGCAAGCCGGTAAGCACCTGCGTCGAGCCGCTGGCGAAAGCTGCGGTCCGCGCTTGCGACCAGCGCGGTGCGCGGCCGTATGCGGGAATGCGAAGGAAGAACCGGAACCGAATAAGCCTGCATCGAATGTCTCCTTGAGAACGGTGAGAACTGTTCAAGCAACTTGAAAACCTGAAAGACCGAACAGCAAACCTACAACGCTGCCACCGCCGCGCCGGCTTGCATGCCCGCCGCTTGGGTCGTGGCCGCAACCGTCGCCAGCGCCAGGTCTGCCTCCGACGGAACCATGTAGCCCTGCCCGCGCACGGTGCGGATCAAATGTCCCGGCGGCGGATCCTCCAGCTTGCGGCGCAGATAGTTCACGTACACGTCCACGATGTTCGTGGTCTGCGCCGGCTCCAGGTTCCACACCGAGTCCAGCAGCTCCACCCGCGAAACGCACTGGCCGCGGTTCAGCATCAGGTGCTCCAGCAGCGCGAATTCCTTGTTGGTCAGCACAATCGGCCGGCCGCCGCGGCGCGCTGTGTGGTCCAGCCGGTCCAGTTCCAGGTCGCCGGCGCGCAGCTGCAGCCGCGCCTCCCGCTTGCGGCGCAACAGCGCCCGGCAGCGCGCGCGCAGCTCGTGCAGGCTGAAAGGCTTGGTCATCAGGTCGTCGGCGCCGCGGTCCAGGCAGCGCACGCGCGTGTCCACCTCCTGCCGCGCCGTCAGCACCAGGACCGGCAGATCGGCATCCATCAGCCGCACCTCTTCCAGCACCTGCTCGCCATCCTTCACCGGCATGTTCAGGTCGAGAATGGTCAGGTCCGGCATCTCCTGGCGAAACGCCTCCACCGCGGCGCCTCCGTCGCAGGCCATGCGGACGCGGTGCCCGTCGGCCTCCAGGCCGCGGCTCAAAAACAGCCCCAGCGCCTTGTCGTCTTCGGCTATCAGTAATCTCATGAGAGCCTTCCCCTTTTCGGTGGTGCGCCCCAAACCGGACGCCCTTTTCTTTCCACCTTCGTGCGTCGCATAGATTGGGCTAAGCAAGGCACACTCCCACCTTCCCGCGAGAGGGAAAAGAACTCAATAGAAGAAGTTGAAAAGGATGAGAAGCAAATCCGGAAACGGATGCGCTTTGGTTAGAGGGTTAAATAAGGGAAGAGAGATGCTGAGGTGTGATGGCGGACACGGAAGAAGCAGACCGGCGCATTCCCTGAGCTGCCCGCGCCAATCGGGATCTCCAAAAATCGCGCCTTTCCTTCCCGCAGGAGCGGTCGCCGTTTTGAGAGGTGCGCCAATCTAGCCGACGATCACGCCGCGCGCCCAGCCTTCGTCCGCTGCCCCTTCTCGCCATACATCGCGGCATCGGCCCGCGCCAGCAACTCCTGCATCCCCTCCCCCTCCATCCGTGCCGCCAGTCCAATCGAGGCATCCACGCGCAGCTTCGACTCGCCCGACCTTCCCCGCACGTCGTAGTTGCCGCAAATCCATTTGCGCAGCCTTACTGTCTGTGCTTCGGCTTCCTCCAGCGCGCAGTCGAACAGCACAATGAACTCATCCCCGCCCCAGCGCCCAATCACGTCTGTCGAGCGGCAGGCGGACCGCAGCTCCGCGCCAAACTGCCGCAACAATTCATCGCCTGTCAGGTGCCCGTGGTCATCGTTCACCTTTTTGAAGCTGTCGATATCGATCACCGCCACACACAGCGGAGCATCCATCGCCATTCGTTTCTCGATCTGGCCCTCCACATACAAGCGGCTGCCGAGACCCGTCAGCGCGTCGCGCGCGGCAAGTTTCTCCGCCTCGTCCAGCTTGCACTGATAGCTCGCCACCTGCCCCCGCAGTTCATCCAGAACCGCCTTGCCCTCCTCCGTCATCCGGTCGATCGAGGTCTTCAGCTCCGTCGCGCTCTTTTCAATCGATGCGCGAATCTCCGTCAGGTCCTCAAGGCTCGCAATCGCCTTCAGCCGCTCCGTCACCTGGCTCATCTGGCCCGCAGAACGCTGGTCGCGCGCGCTCACCGACTCCGCCGTTCGCGCCATCGCCAAAAGCAGATCCTTCACTTCGCATGCCTTCTGCTGCAGATGCCTCGCCGTCTCCCGGCCCCACACACGCAGTGCCTCCTGCGCTCCGCTGCCGGTCTCGGCAAGCGCCTCGCAGCCCATCCCTGTGGAAATCCCCGACTTCAAATCGCTGAGCCTCCGCTTCAAGCTGTCTCCCATGCCCGGACACGCTTCCACGCTGCAATTCCCCATCTCCACCAGTGCACATCCATACGCGTCCATCGCCGCCGCCAGCAGGCCCCGCGTCTCCGGCTCCGCTGCTTCGGTTGCCGGCCGATCGGTTGAATCCAGATACCTTTTCAGCGAAATCATCAGCTCCCCCACGGCAGTCGCCGTCTGCCGTAGATTCGCACACACGGCAACCATCTCTATCGGCAAGTCATCTATCATCCTTTAGAGCAGGTAAGACCCTCCCCCATTTCGGAAGAAACATTCCTTTGTTCAAAAAATGTGCGGCTCTTTAACAAATCAGTAATTTGCTCAACCCCACATTCGGGTTACTTTGGTATAAACTAACGTTGCCGCGTCTTCTACTAAAGCGTCATCGCGGATTCACAGAAATCATTGATCCTATCTTTAGCTGGCGTTGCATCGCGCGCTGGCATTGCATCACTCCCCTGCAAGTCTAAGGTGCGCCTTGGTTGATTGGAGCAAGCTTCCCGACATCGCTGCAGCCGCCTTCCTCACAGTCGCTTTCGCCTCTGTCGCGCGGCGTGGGCAAAGTTCGTTGTCCGCCCTCTGGTTGATCGGCTGGGCAATGATCGTTCTCCATTTCGTGGCCTTCATGTTCCTGCCAGCTCCATCCCCGTGGAGCGATCTGGCCTCCTTCATTGGTCTCATCTCGCTCGCAGGCGCTGGCGTGCTCTTTATGTGGGCTGCAGTCCCCTACCGCGACAAAATCTCCAGCGTGTGGATGCTCGTCGCGCTTCTCGCGACCAACACCCTCTATCTCGGTCTCATTGTTCTCGACCCCGTAGCCTCGTGGGCCCTGGTCCCCGCGGCGGTCCTCTTCGGAGTGCTCCCCGCCTCCATCGCGTTTTTCACGTTCCGCCATTTCAACCATCCCCTGCGTTGGACTGTCGTCGCCCTCTACAGCGCTCTTTCCATCTTCCTTGTGATCGTCCAGCGTCAGCCAGCCAATGGGCCTTCGCTCGCAATCAACGCGGTGTTCTTTATCGTTTATTTCGGCTGCTGCATCCACTTCTGGTACGCATACCGGCGCGCCACAGCCGGGACCATCATCACCATCGCCGGTTTCTTCGGCTGGTCGATTGTTTTTGTCATCTCCCCATTGCTCGGCGTAATCTTCCCCGCGCTTCATCTCGAAAGCGAAGTCTGGAACCTGCCCAAATTTGTCGTTGCCGTAGGCATGATCCTCCTGCTTCTTGAAAAGCAGATCGAAGACAACAAATATCTCGCCCTGCATGACGAGTTAACGGGACTGCCCAATCGCCGCCTCTTCCAGGACCGCCTGGCCGGCGCCCTCGACCGCGCCCGCCGCAGCGGGTCGCAAGTCGCGCTGATGTTGGTGGACCTCAACGACTTCAAGCGGGTCAACGACACCGTGGGACATCACGTCGGCGACCAGCTTCTCAAGCATGTCGGCAACCTCTTCACCGGCCGCGTGCGCCGCTCTGACACCGTCGCGCGAACCGGGGGCGACGAGTTCTCCATCATCCTTGAAGACCCCATGACCCGTGCCGATGCTGCCCGCGTGGGTAAGTCCCTCACCGATCTCCTCGCCAATCCCCTCGAGGTCGAGCAGCACGCCATCTGCGTTAGCGCCTGCTTCGGCATCGCGGTCTTCCCCGACGACGCAAGCGACGCCGAATCCCTGTGCATCGCCGCCGATCGCCGCATGTACGTCGGCAAGCACGCAACCAAGGAAAGCATCGCCGCGCAGTCTCAGCCCGTCTTCCGGCCCACCCCGCATTCGGTCAGGAAGTCGCAGCCGGACCTGCAAACCGCCGAATAAATCGCCCCGCCCAGCTCTTCCCGCTCCATCTGCCTGAACAGCAAGCCCGCAGACACGAAGACCCGGACAAAATGTCCGGGTCTCTTCCGTGCGCGAAAACTTCGCTATCCCCGCCCGCCGCCTGGTCCGCCGCCTGGACCACGGCCGCCGGGACGACGCCGCCGTCTGCGCCGATTGTTATCCGGTGGGCGTCCTGTTCCGCCGGTATGCTGTACCACCGGCACAGGCGCGCCATCCACGCGGTTAAAGTTCGGCTCGTTCTCTTCGTCGAACGCCCCGCCGCCTTCCCCATCGAAGTCGTCGCCGCCCTCGATCAGAATCGTGCTCTGGTTTGAGCTCGGCTGGCGTTCGTCGAATTCATGACGCGGCCTGGAGGGAGCAACGGCCACCGGTCCTGGTGCTGATGCGACTTCCACATCTTCTTCGATCTCTGCCGGCCCCGACTGCACCAGCTTCGCCTTCTGCTCCTTGATCAGCGCCTTCCGGCTCAGCTTGATGCGGTTGCCCTCAATGGCCAACACCTTCACCATCACCTGATCGCCCTCGCGTAGTTCGTCCTTCACTTCCTTTACGCGATGCTCGGCAATCTCCGAGATGTGCAGCAAACCATCCGTGCCTGGGAACAACTCCACGAATGCGCCGAACTCGGCGAGGCGCACCACTTTGCCAAGGTACGTCTTTCCCACTTCGGGAACCGCGGTCAGGTTGCCGATGATGGCCAGAGCCTTCTTCAGTCCCTCTGCGTCGCTCGATGCCACGCTCACCTTGCCGGTGTCGTCCACATCGATCTTCGCGCCGGTCTGCTCCACAATCCCGCGGATCGTCGCGCCGCCCTTGCCGATCAAATCGCGAATCTTGTCCGTGGGAATCATCACCGTCTCGATGCGCGGTGCATACTTCGAGCGCTCCACGCGCGGGCCATCGAGTTCGGCATCCATTTTGTCCAAAAGGAAAAGCCGCCCCTGCCGCGCCTGCTCCATCGCCTGCTGCAGAATCTCGCGGGTCAGCCCCCCGATCTTGATGTCCATCTGCAGCGCCGTGATGCCCTTGCGTGTCCCGGCCACCTTGAAGTCCATATCGCCGTAGTGGTCCTCGGCTCCGGCAATATCGGTCAGGATGGCGTAATCGTCGCCCTCCTTCACCAGCCCCATCGCCACTCCGGCCACCGCGCCCTTCAGCTTGATGCCCGCATCGAACAGCGCCAGGCTTGCTCCGCACACCGAAGCCATCGACGACGACCCGTTCGATTCCAGAATGTCCGAAACGATGCGAATCGAGTATGGCGACTCATCGGCGCCCGGCAGCACCGCGCTGATCGCGCGCTCCGCCAATGCTCCGTGACCCACCTCGCGGCGTCCCACGCCGGTCATACGTCCTGTTTCGCCAACGCTGAACGGCGGAAAGTTGTAGTGCAGCATGAAGCTCTTCCGCTGCTCGCCCTCATAGGACTCCAGCCGCTGGCTGTCGTCCATCGTCCCCAGTGTCGCCGTCACCAGCGCCTGCGTCTCGCCGCGCGTAAACAGCGCCGATCCGTGCGTCCGTGGCAGCACGCCCGTCTCAATGCTGATCGGGCGAATCTCGTCAAACGCGCGCCGGTCGGGCCGGATCCGCTCCTTCGTCACCTGCTCGCGGAACAGCCGCTCGCGCATCAGCTCGTAATAGTGCGCCAGCTTCTTCTTCGCGTCTGGATCGTCGGCAGGCAGCGCCGCGGCCAGTTCCTTCTTGATTCCGTCAATCAGCGCATAGCTCTCGGTCTTGCCGTGCGACTTTGTGTCCAGCGCATCCTTCAGCCGGTCGCCGATCTTCGCCTTCAGCTCGTTGTAATAGCCTTCGTCGACCTCGGGCGCCGTGAATGCACGCTTCGGCTTTCCTGCCTTTGCCACCAGCTCTTCAATCGCGGCCACAATCTTCTTGATCTCTCCGTGGGCAAACTCAATCGCGGCGAGAATCACTTCTTCGGTCTCTTCCTTCGCGCCCGACTCAATCATCACGATGCCGTCCTTGTGGCCCACCACCATGATGTTCACCGTCGTCGCGGCGCGTTCGGGATACGTCGGGTTCACTACGAACTCGCCGTTCACACGGCCCACGCGTACTGCTCCAATCGTTGCGCCAAACGGAATGTCTGAGAGCGCCACCGCTGCTGCCGCGGCGTTGATGCCGATCACGTCGGGATCGTTTTCCTTGTCAGCGGAGAATACCAGCGCAATCAACTGCGTCTCGTTGCGGAACCCGTCGGGGAACAGCGGACGGATCGGGCGGTCGATCTGCCGCGCCGTCAGAATCTCTTTCTCGCTCGGCCGGCCCTCACGCTTGATAAAGCCGCCGGGAATGCGTCCGCCGGCATACGTGTACTCGCGGTAATCCACCGTGAGCGGGAAAAAGTCGATGCCCTCTCGCGGGTCGGGAGATGCCACGGCCGTTGCCAGTACAACTGTTTCGCCTGTGCTCACCAGAGCGGCGCCACTGGCCTGCTTTGCCATCCGGCCGGTTTCAAACACCAGCCGCTTGCCGCCGGCAAGCTCGACGGCTACTTCATGCTTAGTAGACATATTGTCCTCGTTTCATTTTTTCGCTTGGGAAACTTGTGGGGGAATGCTCGCTCAGGAGCACGGAAAATACCGACGCGCTGCCCTCTGCGGCTATTGCGAGCCGCCAGGGGCGCCTTGGTCCGATATTCCGTATCGAATGGGGACCGCGACCAATGTCCGGTCTGGAAAGCTTCCGATTCAACGTTTGCTTTCTGATTATTTGCGGATACCGAGTTTGCCGATCACGTCGCGATAGCGATCCGTATCGTGCAACTTCAGGTAATCCAGCAGGCGGCGTCGCTTGCTCACCAGCATCAATAACCCACGCCGGGAAGCGTGATCTTTCTTGTGGGTCTTGAAGTGCTCGGTCAGGTCGGTAATCCGCTCGCTCAGAATCGCGATCTGGACTTCCGGTGACCCGGTGTCCGTATCGTGGGTGCGGAAGCGCTTGATAAGGTCTGTCTTTTTTTGAGTCGCCAGCACGGCGTAAATTGCTCCTCGTCTTCTCTCGTGTCCACTCTTCAGTGTCTATTGTGAGATTACCATGAACGGCCCCGCCGCGGAAACCGGCGCATACCGCACGCAGGGCCTCATTAGCGGCCACCTGCGACATGATTTCATCAACGCGCTCCGAAGCGGAACAGGCGATTGTCGAACCGCTCGCGAATCACCGCCGCAATCGTTACCCGCCCTGCGTCAGGGTGTTCCGGATTCAGCAGCACGTTCCACGTGAGCGGCGCGATCGCAGAAGGCACGCGCGCCAGCGCCGTCTCCAGCGATGCCAGCCAGGTGTCTCCCAACTGGCGAGTAAATTCGGGATGATCCTTCCAGTCAATCGGCGCTATTGTGTTCAGGGATTTGACCGCGACTCCTTCGGGCGCCGCCACTTCAAGCAACTGATAGTTGCGAGGCAGATTGCCATCTTCATCATCCAGAAGATGTACGATGCGCTCAAGCATTGCGCCTGCTGGACTCTCTGTGAGGTACACGATGGGTCTTCCCCTCGTGTGCCAGCGCGCCGTGCCGATCCTTCCGCCTCTTCCGCTCAGGTCGGCGTATTCGCTGATCCGCCATAAGGTCATCATGCGGAGAAATACCCGTGCAAGATTACCCTCCCTCCTCTACGCGAAATATCCCTCATCGATCTGGATCAGAGAGTCCTGCACCGCTTCTTCGCCCTTTTCTGTGCGCAACATCGTCAGCGGCGTTCTCTCGTCGAACCGGCGTTTCGGTCGCAGCAACCAGTTTCTCCCGTCTTCCCGGTCGCCGTAGACCTTCACTGCCAGCTCATAAATCTTTGCCACGCGCGCCAGGCGATCCGATTCGTCCACGTTCAATGCCTGACTGCGCTGTCGCCGGTGCTTCAGCGTGCGTGCCGGAATAACAACCTCCAGCAACGCCTTCACTGGAATACCCGAGTACGCGCAGAAATCCTCCAGCGCGGAAACGGGTAGGCCGCGCTCCACATCCTTCCAGTCGAATTGGAAGGGCGGCGGTGACAGAGGAGCAGTGGCTGCTTGGCTCATAAGGACATTATGCCACACTTTTCGCGGCATTTTGTCCCGTCACACAAATGCACACCCGAGTATCGGCCCGCAGTTGACCGGTCCAAATGTGCATAAGCCCTTTAAATTGATTCCGAAAGCTAAGGAGCTCCAAGCTGCTTCTACCGCGGCTGCGCATCCATCCAGTAATTCGCCCGCGCCACAATCCGCGCCCCGTAGTCCACTGCCGTCCGCACCCTGATCGTGTGCAATCCAGGTGTCGGGTCAGACGGGCTGAACGTAATCAGGTAACGGTTGCGGGCATGCTTCGCCGCGTCCACCACCCGCGCCTCAAATCGCTTGTCGCCCACAAACGTCGTGTACTCCCCGCCGCTCATCTCCGCCACTTCCTTGGCCACATTCTTCTTGAACGCCTTCACCGCCATCACCAGCGTTGAAACCATGTTCATCGTCCGGTCGTCGCCGTTATCCTTCACATCGTGCCCCAGTTCGGCCAGCGCCGGTGAAAACGCAACGCTCAGCACCAGCACATCGCTCTCGCCGATCTTCTGCGCCAGTTGCGCCGGCTTTGTGTGTTTGCTTCCGTGGTCGCGTTCCTCGCTGATCAGCAGCAGAACCCGGCGATACTCCTTCGGCTGCGTCTCCAAAAGGGACACTCCGTAATTCACCGTGTCCAGAATCGCCGCGCCGCCATCGCCCGGCTGCAGTTGCTGCAGCTCCGCATTCACCTGGTCGCCGTTGTGCGTGTAGTCCTGCATCAGGTGCGGAACCGAATCGAATCCCACCAGCGCCGCCCGGCTCCTCGGGTCCGCCAGAAACACATCGAGCAGCGGCCCCAGCTTGGCCAGCTTGTCGAACTCCAGCACGCTCACGCCGCCCAGCTCCACCGCCACCACCAGCGCTACCGGCGCCGTGTCCATCTCCTCCTGCACCCTGATCTTCTGCGGCACGCCGTTATCTTCCAGCACAAAATCCTTCGGCTTCAGCCCATACAGAATCTCGCCGTTTCGCTTCTCCACCAGTGTCGGCACCAGCACCTCGGTGGTTGTCACGCGCAGGTTTGGCCGCTCGGTCTGGTTACTCGGCATCGGCTTGGGAGCCACAACCGGCGGCAACTGCTGCGCCCGCGCAAGCGTCACCGCCGCTGCCATCGCCGCAAAGAAAAAAACAAGACCCCGCATCTTCATAATGTATGGAATCATTCGTTGGGAATTTGTCATCCTCGATCGGAACTCGCTCACTAGCTCTCCAGGTCCACAATCGCCAAGCCCCTAGTCCCCACGTCCCTGCTTCACCCGCGCCTCCCGCTCCATCTGGCCCGTCCACGCCAGAAAACGCAGCAGCTCCCAGCGCATGCCCCACGCAAAACCCAGCACGCCCATGGCCGTCAGTGTCTCGGCTCGCTGGCCGGAGTAGGTCTCCACACGCCACCGCAGGTACTCGCTCCGCCACGGAGCCAGCCTGTGTCCTCGCGTCGCATTCCAGATAAAGCGCAATGCCGCAACCAATGTGCCGTGCCTCTTCTCACGAGCATACCAACTCACCGCGCGCGCTTCCCGGCCCGTTCGCCCCGGCCTTCGTAAAGGCATAGCCATCTGCTATCTTCAATACGCTCCAGTAAATCGCTTTCAGGGCGGCGTAAACGCAGTCTGGAGAACTTCCTCACATGGAGTTTTTGCAAATGGCATCGGAAAATCTCGAACAAGGCACCAACTCGGCTTCCCTTTCGCGCCGCAATTTTCTTGCCGCATCGGCGGCGCTTGTTGCAGCAGTTGCTCTCGACGGCAGAGCGTTCGCATATCCTCCGCCAGACGAAGCCGGCGCCATCTCCGACGCTGTCCTCGACCACGCCCGCCAGCGCGCCACGGACCTGGTCGGCCGCATGACCCTGGAAGAAGTCGCCGGCCAGCTCGGAAACAACGCTCCGGCCCTGCCGAATCTCGGTCTGCAGCGCTACAACTATTGGACCGAGGCCCTGCATGGCGAGGCTGTCAACGGGCCCATTACCTCATTCCCGCAGCCCATCGCCCTCGGATGCTCCTGGAATCCCGAGCTCATCCATAGCGTTTACACCGCAGTCTCTGACGAAGCCCGCGCCTACCACAACAAGACCGGCCGCGGCCTCGCATTCTTTTCGCCCGCAACCGTCAACATGGGCCTCCGCGATCCGCGCTGGGGGCGCGTCGAAGAAAACTTCAGCGAAGACTCCTTTTTGGTCCAAACCCTCGCCGTCGCAACCATCCGCGCGATGCAGGGCGACGACCCGAAATACCTGAAGACCATTGCCTGCGCCAAGCATTACATCTGCAATGACACTGACACCGATCGCAATTTTGCCGACGCCGCCCCCGATCGTCGCAGTTTCTGGGAGTACTACACGCGCGGCTTTGAGGCCGCAGTCACCCAGGCGCATGTCTTCAGCGTAATGGCCGCTTATAACTCGCTCTGGACCATCCCCTGTCCCGCCAATCCCTTGATCCTCACCGATATCCTCCGCAAGCGCTGGGGATTCAAAGGCTATGTCGTCTCCGACTGCGATGCCATCGGCGACATCTACCGCACCCACCACTACGTTGAAACCGGCCCCGAAGCCGCAGCCCTCGCCATCAAAGCCGGCTCCGACCTCAATTGCGGAAGAACCCTCTCCACCTTCCTCGTGACCTCGCTGCAAAACAAGCTTGTCACTGAAGAAGCAGCCCGCGCCGCATTGGTGCGCGTTCTCACCGGGCGCTATCTGCTCGGCGAGTTCGACCCGCTCGCATCCGTTCCATGGAGCAATCTCTCGCCCTCGATACTTGAAGATCGCCCGCACCTCGACCTCGCGCGCGAAGCGGCCCGGCAGTCTCTCGTGCTGCTCAAGAACGAAGGCAATCTTCTCCCGCTCAATAAGACCAAAATCAAAAACCTCGCCGTCATCGGTCCCATGGCCGGCTCCTGCCACCTGGGCGGCTATAGCGGACGCGCAACCCAGCTTGTCTCGCCTTACGCCGGCATCGCAGGCGCATTCGGCGTTACGCTCTTTGCAGACAGCGTCCCGGCCGGTGAGTACATCTGCACCTCTGACCCCCGCGGCCCGGTCGTCGACTTCTCAGACGATGGCCACGAATTCCTCACCGGCATCAAGAACAATACCTGGGCGCAGTACGGCCCCATTGACCTCACAGGAAAATCCTCCATCGATTTCGATGCCGCCGGCGTGGCCGACGGAGACATCGCTCTCTATCTCGACACTCTCGATGCCGGCCCGTCGCTCACCCTTCACGTCCCATCCACCGGCGGCTTCGACTCCTGGAAGACCGTCTCTGCGCCGCTCAGCGGAGTCACAGGCCAGCACATTATCTTTCTCCGCTTCACCTCGGCCGGCCGCGATCACTTCCTCAACCTGCGCTCCTTCCAGTTGCAGCCGTCCGCTCCCGCCGCAAATTCCGCAACCAAAATCGTCTACGCTCCCGGCTGTTCCATCACCGGCCCCAAGATCGACGCCCTCTTTAACGCGGCCGTCAAAGCCGCCTCTGAAGCCGACGCCGCACTCGTCTTCGTGGGCGATAATCGCCTCCTCTCCGATGAAGGCCGCGACCGCTTTTTCCTGAATCTGCCCGGCGCTCAGCACGACCTCGTCAAAGCCGTCCTCGCCGCCAATCCCCGCACCATCGTTGTCGTCAACACAAACTGCCCCGTAGCCATCAATGCTGAAAAAGAAAATGTTCCCGCCATCCTCTGCTCTCTTTTCGCCGGCGAGCAGCAAGGCAACGCCATCGCCGACGCGATCTTCGGAGCCTATAACCCCGGCGGCAAGTTATGCTCCACCTGGTACCGCGATGTCGAGCAGTTACCCAACTTTCACGACTACGACATCAAACACGGCAGAACCTATATGTATTTCCGTGGCGACCCGGTCTATCCCTTCGGCCACGGCTTGAGTTATACGAGCTTCAGTTACAAAAACCTCCATCTCGACAGCGCGCGTCTTTCGCCCGGCGCATCACTTAAATTGACCGTCGACATCGAAAACACCGGAACCGTCGCAGGCGATGAAGTGGTTCAGTTCTACGTGCACGCCGGCGGCTCCGTCGAACGGCCCATCAAGCAACTCGCCGCATTCCACCGCATTTCTCTCAAGCCCGGCGAAAAGCAAACCGTCGAATTCTCGCTGCCGCACGATCACATCGCCCTCCGTTACTGGGACGAAGCGAAAAACGATTTCACCTATGACCCAGGCAATGTCGATCTGCTCATCGGCTCTTCAAGCGCCGACATCCGCGAGCGCGGCACTGTCGCACTTGCATAAACCGTGTTTCAAAAATCCGTTCTATAACCACCACGCGCCCTCCATCCCTCGCGGCGAACAGAATACCCCGTTGTTTTGAAAGGGCACGTCTTCGCAACTTGTTGAAAAACTCATCTCAGGCCGTCGGAGGGAGCGGGAGGCTTCAGCCTCCCGAATAAAGCCCACAATTCAATGTGGCTTTAGCCGCGGGATTCACTCGCGCGTCATGCGAAAAAACTCCTTCGAAGACGAGCCAAGTGTCAGGGCACGAGTTTACTCGTGCCGTAATCCGCACAAAATTAATCGGGCCTTTAGGCCCTGCGCGAGGCTTTTCATCCGAGCCATCGCAATCACTTCTGCTCCGACGGGTCCGGGGAATCCGCAACATCCAAATCAATAAACGATTCCGAATTATGAGGAAGCCGTGGCGCGTAGCAGTTTCCGTCGGGTGCCGCGTTCGTCGGGCAGCTTGAGCTGAACTGCGCGCGTCGCGGCGACTGCGCGTACTGCCAAACCGCAATTTGACTGCGATCGTTCAACCGAACTCCCGCAGAAGGCGGCAGGCTCGTCATAGCGCACCCCGGCGCCGGCGGACACTGGTCATTCGCAACCCAGAGCTTCAATTCCGACGCGGATTCTGTATCCCTTCCCGATTTCGGCCGTGCGCTCTCCAGTTGCTCAATGTTCTCCGCGGTATTGATATGCCCTGCGCCCTCCGGCACATCGATTCCCGAGCAATAAACACCCGCTCGCGCTCCCCTTTGCCGAACAGCATCCACCCATGCAAAAACGTACGCGGCCTGGTCCGGCAGCAATCGTCCCCCCTCCTCTACGTCAAGGTAAATGCGAACGTCTCTCGCGAACCCTTCGCGCATTGCAGAATCCACCGCCGCATTGCCATCGTTCCTGCCAAGGGCTGCTGCATCTTTCCCCTCAAGCTCCCTGTGAAGCCTGCCGTTGAAGAGCACCAGAAAACCAAACCCGTGCTGCTTGATCAGCAATCGCTTCCCTGCCCACGGGTTATGGTCAAGCCCTGGAGGATTGTTCAGCCAACAGCTCGTATAGCGAAAAGACTCGCGGAGAGCGCCCAGCGCGGAGTCGCCGGGATAATCGTTCTTGTCGAATCCCAGGTAGACGCTCTGCGCAAATGCGATCGATGCGAACTGCAGAATCCCAATCGCACAAAAACTCAAAACCATTCTTCGCATCGCTCTATCCTTATTGGACAACCAGATTGGATGAAGAAAACTGCATTTCTAATAAAGAGTTGACGAGTCACCTGCCACAGTATTTCCGAAACTGCTTCCGTACTGCATCTGACAAGAGCGGCTACGGAAGGAGCAGGGTGATTGATCTCCCAGAACTTGAGCTCAAAAATCGAGACCTTCACTCGCCACGGCGAGTCGAAGAACTCCTACGAAGACGCCCCATGTGTCATGGCACGAGTTTACTTGCGCCGCTACAACGCAGATTGCGCCGGAGGCGCAGAGTTTGTTAGCCCCGCGCTTTAGCGTGGGGCGAGGTAACACAATCAAGAACGCAGTCCCGTAGGGACGAAGTCTGTGTCAGGGCACGACTTTAGTCGTGCCGTAATTGGAAGCAAGCTGGGATCGGGCTTTAGCCCCTGAAAGAATGTCCTCAGCAGATTCGTCCTCTGTTTCCCATTTTTCGCTTGCGCGGCGAGTTCATGCTCCGATTGAGCCGCGAACCAAATACAACTGTAGTCACGGGCGCCGTTCCTCCAGACACTGTCACAAAGCCTATCCAGGATTATTCTTGCCAATTGCGCACACTCCGCAATCACAGAAGTCAACTTTGGCGATGCTGTTTTGATTTCAGGTTCCCTTGCCAATCCAAGAGAGTTTCACATTCCGAGTACACCAAGCACCTTCCTGGCTCTTACTTGCCACGGACAAACCGCGAGGAGACTACCGTTTACCAGAAAATTCCACGCTGTTATCAACTTTGCTCGCAATTCAATATCGGAAGGGAAAGCAGCTGCTATTTCGGTTGCGACGAGCACACTGCTGAGGGCGCTATAAAGGACCGGCGGTTCGAGGACGTGCTCTTGATAGAATTTTTCGATTTCTGTGGTTGTGCGCATCGAATGAACGAATGAACGCTTATCGGCGAACGTCCGAAAGACGACCGAGTCACTCTCTCCATGCGCGAAAGTACAAAGAAATTCATATTCAGAATTCAATCGGGCCAGCATTTGCTTTTGGTCAGGATTCGTGATCTTCTTTACCACCAGGGCAGGGGTGGGAAACCCTTTGATGGGGACCATCGGACTTGGTGCGGAAACGCCTCCTAGTTGTTGAAACTCGATTGTGCGCCGCTCCTCGTCCGTGACAAAGGAAACTCGCTGTAGCTTGTCAAGCGTATCGGGCGCTGCCCTCTGCTCGTAATCGTTGAAGCGTGGAAGTCGAATATGCTCGGCGCGATGTAGTAAGAATCGAACGTACTTTTTCTTCCACGAATTCTTCAAAAACAACCGGACGTTGTCCACAGATTGCAACAAAAAGCAAACCGTGAAGAGATTTTCGAGTTGCAATCGGGCGATTGCCAGAGCATCAACTGCGCTCGCGCTCTGTTCACCGGCAAGCAGCTTTCGAATACTCTTGTGGGAGTGACGCATTCCGTCAATGAAGTTCCAGATATGCCCCTTTTCGTAGTCGCCGTATTCGCCCAGTCTACCGGCTTCAATCGCTGTTCTGGATAGAGAAATGCAGGCATAGACGTGCTCGTCTAAAGTCTTGACATCGTATGACTGCGAAATGTCCACGTCATGTTCGATGACATGCGCGACCTTCTGGACTGCGAATTCAGGATCGTCGGCCATGTGGATAATCCTTCTTCAACGAGCGTCTGACCTAATCCATGATATTTCTGACCAGCGCAATGCTGTGGCGGGCGACTATTGTCAGCCAAGGCGACAGTCTGCTGATTTCACCTCGGGTTCACCCCATCGCCATGTCAAGCGTTCCGCCTCCTCATCGCGGCCGTCAATCCTCCCCTAAGTCGTTGCGTTTCTGATCCCTGACCCCTGAACCCTGATCCCTATTTTCTTTGCAGGTTAATTCTCCCAAACGCCTACTCTTAATAGGAAAGCGAATTCAGCTCGCGCAAAACCTCACATCGGAGTCTCGCGCGATCCGAACTCCTTTGTTGTCACAAATCTGTGTGGAACCCCCTGTTCTTTGAAGAAGCTGCAGCGCAGGCCGTCGAAAAACGCAACAAAACACGCGGCTTGGCCGCAGAGTCTCCGACACCGGGGTAGTCGAAAGGGGTAACTATGTATAAAACATGCCATCACATCATGCCCACTGGCCGCTCCTGCCAGTCGCCGGCCATGCGCGAGTCGGCCTACTGCTACTTTCACGCTCGGCGCGGACTCGCAAGTCGTTCCAACCGCGCCAGGAATCAACTAAAACTGCCCGTCCTCGACAGTCCTCAAGCGATTAGGACGAGCGTTGCAGAGGTCGCCAATGGCATCCTCGCAGGAACGATCGACGCCCGCCGCGCCGGCCGCATCTTGTACGGCATTCAGATCGCCTCGGCCGTTCTCGACCGCACAACAAAGATTCCTCGGCCCACGCAGCCGGCGCCGGTCTCAACACCAAGTCAGCATCACTAGCCCTGCAGCTTGCTGAACAGGCTGTTCGCCGGCGATTCGAGCTGCGCAATCACATCCACAAGCGCCGTCTGCTGCGTCTCCGGCAGAGGCAAGCTGCGTTGAAACCGTCGGAATGTCGGCCTGCATCAGGTTCGTCTGCGCCGCCGTCAACTGCGTCTGCTCCTGCGTCACCGCCCCTGAGGCCGTGCTGAGCTGCGTCATCGAGTTGTCCAGCGTTACCCGCTGCTGCGAAACAAAATTCAGCGCGCTGCTCAGCGCCTCTGTGTCGCTCACTGCCTGCCCTGTGTTCACTTTGCCGCTTGCGTAGTCCGCAACCAGAGCATTCAGCGTCGCAAACACGCTGGCCGCTCCACTGTTTCCACCGCCGCCCAGGAAAATCTGGTCGCCCGGCACATTCAGTTGAATCTTCTGCCCATTCGGCAGTTGAAGATAATTCACGTTTTCGTCGCCGCTGTAGCTCGTCACCGCAGGCGATGTCGACGTCGACGTCGAGAAGGGCGCTGCACTCGTCTGCCCGCCCGCAAAAATGTACTGCCCCTGGTAGCTTGTATTCGCCAGCGACTGCACCTCGTCCAGAATTCCCGAAATCTGGTTTCCGATCGACTTCACATCGCTCGCGTTCAAGGTTCCGTTGTTCGCGCTCGTCGCTAAGCGAGATCGCCTGCGTCAACTCGCTCACCACGCTGCCCAGCGCCGAATCCGCCACCTGCAACTGCCCCGTCACCAGGTTCGAGCTCTGCGTAAACGAATCGTCCTGCTGAATCTGGTTCAGCAGCAGCACGTTCTCGCCCGAGCCCACCGGATTCTGGCTCAAGCGACGTAATGCTCACGCCGCTCGACAACTCCGCGCTCAACTGCTGCTCGCTCGCCTGCGTCTGGTCCAGCGAGCCCACCAGGTTCGTAATATATGTCGGATCCACCCGCATCACCTTGCTCCGCTTCGCTCCCTTATTCCCTCGTTCCCTTATTCCCTCGTTCCCTGCTCTTACGCCACCGCCGTCTCCACGCCCAGGTTCAGCGCCGACGCCATCATTGTATTCAGCAACGTGAAAACCTGCGAAGCCGCCTGATAGCTGTTCTCCAAAGTCGACATCGCCGCCGCTTCATCGTTCAGATTCACGCTTCGACAGCGCATTGTTCTGCGTCTGCAGTTGCGTCACCGAGGCATTCTGCGCCGTGTTCTCCGTCTGCACCCCTGAAACCGTCGAGCCCAGCGTGGAGACAAAGTTGGAGTAGTAGTTGATCGGCGTCTGCCCGTTCACGATCGTGCCGCTCGCCAGGTTCGCCATCGCCACCGCATTCGAGTTGTCGCCGGTCCCGCTTCCCGCGCCCGCCGCCGCAATCTCGCTCGGATCGGTCATGACCACCGCCATGCCGGCCGCGCTGCCTGCAACCGCCGCCGGCTCCGCAAAGATGTCCAGCGGATTCGCCGCCGTTCCCGTCACCCCGTTCAGATCCGTGCCCGCATTGTTCTGCGCATTCACCTCGGTCGATATGCTGTAAGCCAGTTGATCCAGCGAACCGAGCGCCCTCGGAATATCCTTGTCCCTCGCCGTCAGATATCCGCCCAGTTGCCCGCCGCCCGACGTCAACTCCGCCGTAACATCCGTGCCGCCCAGAAAAAAGTCCGTCACCCCATTCACCTTTCCCGTCGTCAATTGAAAATTCTGTCCCTCTGAGACCAGCAACTGGCCGGAGGTCGTGGTGATCGCCAGGCCGTTGTTCTCCGTCGTCACCTGGTTGATCCCGATCAGTTGCGAAAGCTGGCTCAAATCCTGCTGCCGCTGATCCTCCAGCGTTCCCGCATCCGCGTTCGGCGAAGTGGATTGGATCTGCAGATTCAACTGCGCAATCGCGCCGGTCAGCGAATTCACCTGGCTGGCAACGCCCGTTGCCTCCTGGTCAATCGCCGCACTCTGCGCGTTCAGGCTGCTGGCCGCGCTCGAGATGTCGCCGGCCAGCGTCGAGGCCGACGAGAGCACCTGCTCGCGCAGCGCGTTGTCAGTCGGATGCGCTCTCGAGCGACGAGAACGAGTCGAAGAAGCTCGTGATGTCGCTGCCGATGTCTCCGGCGCTCGCGCTCGACGAGCCCGAGTCCGGCGTGAACAGCGCCTGAATGTTATTCAGCGCCGGCCAGCCGCGTGCCCGACGCCGACGCCAGTTGCTGCTGCTGGTCCAGCCGCTCCTCCAGCACGCGATCCCGCTGCGAGGTCGCACCCGTCTCCGTTACTCCGTCGCCGATGGACATGCCGCCGATCGTGATCGGTGCATTCTCCGTCCAGTTCGGCGTCTCCTCCGTGTAGCCCGGCGTGTTGGCGTTGGCCACGTTGTTGGCCACCACGTTCAACGCTTCCTGATCGGCGTCCAGCGCTCCGGCCATCAAACTGAGTGCGGAATTAATCGTCCCCATGCCCAGCCTCCGCACCCTCGCTCCATCGGCAACAGCTCACCGATGCGGATCCCGCACCCGTTCCGCCTCGCGTCATCCGCTCGCTGTACTCCAGCCGCCCCGCTCGCAACTCGCGCAGCCGGTTCATCACGTTCAGATTGGCTCGCGTTGCGTCCAGCACCCGCGCGAAAACCGCCATATCGGCCATCGCCTCCCTTGCCTGCCGCGCTAAATCCCTCCGCTCCTCGATGCTCATCGGGCCCAGGCTACAGTTCAGCGCCTCGCAACTGAGCGCCAGCTCTTCCAGCCGCCCGGCATCCAGACGCGCCAGCGCGCGCGACGCCTCTGCCAAGAGCTCCTTGAGCTCCGGATTGGCCAAGCCTCCCCCAACTTCCTGCATTCGTCGCCGTCTCCTCCGCGTTGATCCCGCGGATCTGCTACGCGCCCACGCGGTTCTGCTACCCGCCGTTTATTCACCTCTCCCACGTCCTCGTTGCTGCCCGCTCCCCGCGAAGATTACCGGTCGCCGCTCAGCATCGCGTCCACCATCTTCGAGGCCACAGCCGATGCCGGCACGTCGTAGGTTCCCGCAGCCAGCGCAGCCTGTACCGAAGCGACCTTGTCCGCGCGCACGCCCTCACTTGAAACCGCCTGCGCCACCTCGTTTCCCGCGCTGCTCAACGTCGCCCGGTCGCTATCAAACGCGCTGCCCGCCGCCGCGCTCGTACTGCCTTTGCCTTGCGGCGTCGAAGGCGCTGCGGAGTTCACCCCCAGCAGCGATCTCAACCCGTCCAGGCTATTGCGAATATCCATACACATTCTCCTTGCTGGCTCTATCGGCAGTTTCCCTAATCACTCTAGTCATTTCGTAGCTTTCATTGCAGTATTGGGGTGCATATTCCCATTTATCTTCCTGGCCCCCTGATCTTTACCGGAATGGGAAAGCTCACCCACAATCCGGTCGGCAATGCCAAATCCGCCCCGCACGCTCAGCGCCTGCCCCAGCGCCTCCGAGGCAAACTCACCCAGTGCGCCTCCCGAGCCCATGCCCGAATCCGTGTCATCCTCGGCGCCCGTGAGGGAATCGCCGCTCGTCATCGGCTTCAGCAACTCCTTCATCATCTGGCCTTCAAACTCGTGCGCCGCCCGCACCAGCCGCGGCGAAGGGGCAGTTCCCGCCTTCTCCGTCATCCGATTTGAATGAATCTCCATCGTCAGCACTCATGCCCTCCCTGCCGCACCTTTGTTCCCTTGTTCCCTCGCTCCTTGTTCCCTCGCTCCCTGTTCCCTGTCTTTACAGCACTTCCAGGTCGGCCTCCAGCGCGCCGGCTTCCTTCATCGCCTGCAGGATCGAGATCACGTCCCGCGCTCCTGCCCCGGTTCGCTGCAATTCCTGCACCAGATCCTCGACCGTCGCGCCCTCCTTCAGGTCGATCCGGTTCACCGGCTTGTCCTGGGCCTGCACACGTGGTCTGCTGCACCACCTGCGTCGTTCCTGCAGACATTGCGTTGGGCTGCGAGACCTCACGGTGCGAGATCACGTTCACGCTCAGCCCGCCGTGCAGAATCGACACCGGCTGCAGCCGCACCGTGCCCCCAATCACCACCGTCCCGGTGCGCTCGTTCACCACCACCCGCGCCCGCGGATAAACCTCCATCTCGACCTCCTCCACCTTGTCGAGCAGCGCCGCCACATCCTCGTCCGGCAGCACCGCGATCTCCACCCGCCGGCTGTCGACCGCGTGCGCCCGCGCCGCGCCGAGCGCCCGATCGATCGCCGCCGCCATCCGCTCCGCGGTATGAAAGTCGGCGTCGTTCAGCACCACGCTGACGGTGTGCATCTGCTTCAGGTCGAAGGGAACCGCCCGCTCCACCAGCGCCCCGCCGGGAATGCGCGCCGTGGTGGGATGATTCATCTGCTTGGCATTGCCGCCGCCCGAGGCCATGTAGCCGCCCAGCACCAGCGCTCCCTGCGCCTGCGCATAGATCTGGCCGTCCGGACCGTAGAGCGGCGTCATCAGCAGAATGCCGCCTTCGAGCGAGCGCGCATCGCCGGCCGAAGAGACCGTGATGTCCACCTTGTAGCCCGGCCGGCTGAAGGGCGGCAGCGTGGCCACCACAAAGACCGCCGCCATGTTCTTCACCTGCATGTTGCTGGCGCTGTTGGAGCCGGTCTGCGGCACGGTGATGCCCATCCGCTCCAGCGCCGAAACCAGTGTCTGCGCCGGAAAGACCGTCTGCGAGCTGTCTCCGGTCCCGCGCAGCCCCACCACCAGCCCGTAGCCCACCAGCTGGTTGTCGCGAATCCCTTCGATGGTGGCCACATCCTTGATCCGCGCCATCTGCCCGGCATTCTCCCCTTCAGCACAGGCTACCGGCCGACAGGCAGAAAGCAGCCAGCAGCAAGCAGCCACGCCACCGCATGCCGTGTCTTTCATGCATCGCGTCTGATCCCGTCCGCTGCATCTGCGTTCCCCGGTTTGCTCACTTTATCCCTGCTGGCTACTCCCTGCTTCCTCGTCCCCTCGTTCCCTTGTTCCCTCGTTCCCTGCCTTTTAAAACACCACCAACCTCTCCAGCAAGCGCACCAGCGGGTTCTGCCGGTAGGTGGAGTCGTTCACGATTCCCTTGCCCGTCACTTCCAGTTCCAGGTCCGTCATGGCCGTCGACAGCACCTGGTTCTGCGCGCTCACATCTTCCGGCCGCACCAGGCCGCGCAGCTTGATCAGCTGTGTCTGCTGCGAGAAGGTCAACTGCCGCGTCGCCTGCACCACCAGCATTCCGTTGGGCAGCACATCCACCACCTCGGCGCCAAATGTCGTCGCCAGGCTCGAGTTGGTGGTGCTCTGTCCCTGCGCCGTCAGTCCCGAGGACTGGCGTTCGCGCCCAGCAGGTTCTGCAGCGCGTTCGACGCCTTCAGCGCGCCGAACAGCGACGTCAGGCCGGAGTTGGCATTCGAGGCGCGCGTGTTCTTCACCTGCCCGTCGGTCGAGGCCGCCAGGCTCTCGGTCACCACGATCGAAACCACGTCGTGCAGCCGGAAGGCCTTCACGTCCGTGCCCAGCCGCACCAGCTGCCCTTCCGGGCTCCAGATCGAGCCCGGCTGTCCGCACCTCCGCCGCCTGCTGGGCGCGCACGCGCGTATATAGGCGCGCAGAGCTTCCTCCGGCGGAGTCGCCTTGCTCGCTTCGGCTGTTGCGCTATGCTTCTTGCGCGAGCGCTCCGCAGAGGCAAAGCCAACATTGCGCACACAGCAATCGCTGCCCTCCATCCCCCTCTTCATCGCTCCGCCCCAATCTCGGGCCTGAAGACCGCCCGTCCCGGCCCGCCGCTACAACACGCACCACCTTGCCGCCAATCTTCAGTCGCACCCTCAGTTCACCGCCGACTGCTGCCGTCACCGAGCGCCACCGCCTCCAGCCGCGCATCCACCACGGCCGTGTGTTCCTCGACCATCAGCGCGTCGCCCGGCGTGAATCACCGGAAGCTTCGTCCGTGTTTCTTTCAGTGGCACGCGCCCTCTCGCCCCTTCGCCTTGCACGCCCGCATGCATCGGCGCCAACACCAGCCGTCCCGGCCCGCCCGGATGGCTCGGATCGCGCAGCAGCAGCCAGCAGTCTCCCAGGTTCGGATCGTCGATCTCGCGCAACACTTCTCGCCTGCGGCCGAATCGCGTCGCGCACCTGCGCTGTCGGCGCCGGCAGAGAGCGTTCTGTCCGCCCGCCGGCAGCGCCGCACGCCAGACATCAGCAGCACCGGCACAGCCATCGCATTGCCGATAGTAAGTTCACTGCTTTCCCGTTCCAACCCCTCACCCTGCAACCTGCACATCACTGCGTCATGTTGTTGACCTGCGAATACATCTCGTCGGCAGCCTTGATCACCTTCGAGTTCGATTCGTAGGCGCGCTGCGCCAGCACCATCTGCACAAACTCGGTCACCACGTCCACATTCGAGTTCTCGAGATATCCCTGCTGCAGCGTGCCCAGTCCTTCGCGTCCCGCCGGGATTGCCCAGCACCGGATCGCCGGAGCTCAAGCGTCGCCTGCAGCAGGTTGCCGCCCATGCTCTCCAAGCCCCCGGGATTGGGAAAGGTGGCCAGTTGAATCTGACCCAGCTGCGACGGGTTCTGCTGCCCGGCCAGAGTCGCGTTCACCACGCCGTACTGGGTGATGGTCACCGCCGTGGCATTGGGCGGAATGGTGATCGTCGGAATCAGCGGATCGCCGTCCGTGGTCACGATCGTTCCCTGGTTGTTCAGGTGGAACTGCCCGGCGCGGGTGTAGGCGATGGTTCCGTCCGGCCGCTGCACCTGAAAGAACCCCGTTCCCTCGATCGCCACATCGAGCGGATTGTCGGTCTCGTTCAGCGAACCCTGGGTGTTGATCACCTCGGTGGCCGCCGACTTCGTTCCCAGGCCGATCTGCAGCCCGGCCGAAACCGTGGTCTGGCTCTGCGCCGCGCCCGGCGTCACCAGGTTCTGGTAGACCATGTCCTGGAACTGCAGGCGCAGCTGCCGGAATCCGGTGGTCGACGAGTTGGCCAGGTTGTTGGCGATCGTGTCCAGGTTCATCTGCTGCGCGCTCATGCCGCTGGCCGCCGTGTACAAGGCTCGAATCATTTTTCTCCTCGTCTCGCTGAAGATCTGCACCGCTACACCCGCGGCAGATCTTCGGTGGCAAACTTGTTGAACTCGGTGTGGAAGACGGTCAGCGCCTTCTGCATCATCTCCGCCTGGCGCTGCATCACGATCAGGTCCAGCGATCCCTGGACCACATCCTGGTTGGCCGACTTCGATCGCGCCCTGGTGCACTGCGGCATCCTTCGCCGCCGTCGGCTGGGCGCCCTGGCGGCGCGACATAGCGGTTGGCGCCTTCCGGCGGTGAGCTCCGTGCCCGCGGGAAATGTGAACACGCCCACCGTGGCCACCGCGCCGCCAGCCACCGACAGCGCCCCGTCGGCGCCCACCGAGACCTCGCCGGGCGGCACCGGAATCGGCTTGCCGGCGCCGAAAGCACCGGCTCGCCGCGCCGCGTCACCAGCATTGCCCGCTCTGCGCGCGATGAAAGCTGCCGTCGCGCGTGTAGCGCATGCCATTCGGCGTCTGGACCGCGAAGAATCCCTGGCCCTCGATGGCCAGATCCAGCGGATTGCCGGTCTGCTCGAGCGCGCCCTGCGCCATGCTCAGCCGGTCGCCGCCCAGCAGGCCGTAGTTGTTCACCGTCTGGCCCAGTTGCGAATCCCAGCGCGTCCGGACCCAGCAGCACCGAGCGGAAGTACTCCCGCTCGGCCCGGTAGCCCGGCGTCTGCGCGTTGGCCAGATTGGCGGCCGCCGTGTCCAGCGCCTGGGTCCGCGCCACCAAGCCCGGTCATCGCCGCATAATAGCCGCTGTCCATCGCAGGTCCTCCCGCGCAGGAAGATCACTGCAAGAATGGGACCGAGAACGGCAGGAAGATTAGAGGGAAATCAGAATGGAGCGTCTCAAACCGGACGATCGGCCTGCATTGTGCAAGCCGCCGCCGGTCACCGACTCCATGTCACTTGGCCACCGATAGCTCCGGGACGGCCTACTGCAGTCCGTCGCAGACGATGGTGACTTCAAAGCGACGTCCGTCGAACTCGGTAGACATGGTGCAACTGAAACTCCGGCGCCTGCACGTGCAGCCTGTAATCCTGGCCCGTGATCACCGCCGGAACCGAAAGCCCGCAGTTCGCCGCCAGCTCCGGCACCTTGCCCTTCCACGACCCCGCCAGCATGTTGCAGATCTCGCCGATCCCGTCCTTTACCGTGTCGTCGATCGCGGCGAACTCCATCCCCGTCATCTGCGCGGCAATCCTCATGGCCGCCTTGCCGCCCGAGCGGAAGACACAGGCCCCGCTCAACACGCCGCCAAATCCCACCACCGCGGTCACCGACTCCTTCTCCGTCAGCGGCAGCTCCCGCATGCCGCTGGCACTCGACGCCCAGCATCAGCCGGAAAACCTCTTCCACGCTCGCATCCAGGTTCCGCGGATCGGAGACCTTTGCACGGATTCACGCAACGATACCGCCATCGTTCGCTCCCCTTATTGTGCCGCCTTCTGCCCGGCGATCACTGCCGCGCGCACACCGTTGAACAGCATGGCCTTCTCCCTCCGTGCCCAAGCACCCTCTCTCACCGGCCGGCGCCCTCTGTCTCGCGCATCAATCGCCCCACACCGACTTCCTGCCCGGCCCCTCTGCCCGCTGCATCAATCCGCCGCAACCATCGCATCGCGGCGCGCCCATCGCACCCGGCAAAGTGCGCCATTCACAGCACTGCGTCCCGCCCCTTCTCCGCCAACTCGCCGCCCTCTCCTTGCACCAGCGGCAACACCCGCTCCTTCACCTGCTCGGCCGTGAACGGCTTGCGAATGTATCCCTGCGCGCCGGCCTGGATCGCCTGCTTCACGTGCTCCTCGCTCGATTCGGTGGTGATCATCACCACCGGAACGCCGGGAGCCAGATTCTGCGCCCGGATCTGGCGCAGAAACTCCAGTCCGTCCATCGCGGGCATGTTGATGTCGGAAAGAATCAGGTCCACCGGCTTCGTCCTTCAGCACTCCAGCCCCTCGGCGCCGCTGCCGGCCTCATGCACCACCAGCAGTTCCAGCCCGCCTGGCGCAGCGCCCGCTCCACGATCTTGCGCATCACCGAGGAATCGTCCACGATCAGCGCTCGAATCTCGCTCATCCCCAGACCCCTCCCTCGCTCTCTTATCGGCACATCCGCTCGTTCATGAGACCCGATTTCCTGCGCGTCAAGCCACAGTCCCAAGCCACGCCTGACGCATCTTCCCACCGTATCGCCCGCCCAATCTAATGCGCGCCGGCCGAGCCGATCAGGTCCGTCGACCGAGCCGAGCTCCGGCAGCGGGCCCGTTCTGCGGCGTAGCCACATCCGCAGCCACAGGCAGTCGTGCACCCGCACCAGGCGCGATTCCACCGGCCGGGCCCGCTCCACCGCCGCGCCAGCGCAGCAGCCAGTGCGGGCTCGGCGCAGCTTCGATCAGCTCCACGGCGGGAAACTGCGCCTCCAGCATGCGTGCGTGCGCCGGTGCGAAACCGCGACTCCTCCACCAGCCCGCTCTCCACCCGCAATCCCGTCATGCGCTCCACCGCCAGCGCCAGCACCGGATCGAGATCGTCCTCGAAACCCCAGGTAGAGAATCTTTCCCGCGGCCACGCGCAGGGCAGCGCACCAAAGCGTCGACAAACAGCCGCGGCACAGCGCGCTGAGCCCCTCGGCGTCGTGAAACTCCATGCCCAGCACCGGACAGCCCCACTGCAGGCCCAGGCCCGCGTCACCAGCTCCTCGCTCGACGCTTCCTCGCCGCACCAGCCAGCACCCAAGCTTGCCCGCCCCGCGCTCGCTGCGCCGCCAGCGCCGCGCGCAGCTCGTCCGGTGTAATCCAGCCCTGCTCCAGCATCACCAGGCCCAGCGGAATGCGGTGCCGGTGCCCTCCCGCGCGCTGCCCCGCCCATCCATCTCCCGGCCAGCGCCGCGTCCACCTGCCCCCGTGCACGCCTCCGAACAGCACCAGCCGCCTTCAAAGACCGGCGTCTCGCGGCCGCGCCAAAGCTGCAGCCAGCCGGAGCCGCAGCGGGGATTGGCGCATGTCGGCGCAATCCCCCGGCGCGATCTCCGCGCCCGCCGTGGCCTCTCCGCCGGCTTCCTCAGGCCCGCCGGCGGTCGCGCGCGGCACCGACCCGTTCGGCTCAGAAGAGGCATCGAATGCTCTCCAGCCGCTTTCTGGGCGCGGCCACCTCGGTCACCCGCAGCCCGAAGTTGCCGTTCACCAGCACCACCTCGCCGCGCGCCACAATCTTGTCGCCCACAATCAGGTCCACGGGGTCGGACACATGGCGATCGAGTTCCACCACATCGCCGGGACCCAGTTCCAGAATCTCGCCCAGCGGCATCTCCCGCGAGCCGAAGCGCAACGTGGCCTCCAGTTCCACATCGAGCAGCAGCTCCAGTCCAGGGCTCAATGCCGTTGGCGCCGGCATCTCGCCGGCCCAACTGCTCGCGGCTGCTTTCGAGCCGGCTACGTCGACGTTCGGCGCATCCGGCCCTGCATCCGGCCGCGCGTCCGGCATCTTACCTCATCGCGCACCAGAATCGTCCATGCCCGCTCGCCGCCCGCAGTTGAAATGCGCGCGAAACCTGCGCTCCGCCTGCAATCTCCTCAAACTTCACCACCCGGCACTTCGTGCCCGTTCTGGCCAGCAACTCGCCCGCCGCGGCATCGGCCACCTCGCGCAGCAGTTCGCTCCAGCCGGCCTTCTGGTCCACTCCCTCGCCCAGCAGCGGTGTCTCCAGAAGCGCGCCGTCGAGCAGCACGGAGAACCGCCCTCCGCTTCTCCTGCCAGCGTGGCGGCCAAGCCGAACGCTCCCGCGCCCATCGGCTTCGGCAGCGACTCGACCAGCTCCGGCTCTCCGGCCAGCGCCTGCGAGAACAGCGCCGTCGCCACGCCCGCCCAGCAGTCGAAATATGTCTTCATCCCTCACCTCCGTCGATCGCCCGCTCCATCCGCGCCGCGCGGTGCGCGCCCTGCCGCATCGCCTGGGCCCGCGAAATAGCCTCGCCCGCTACCGACCACTCCGAGAGCGTGTCCGCGCCCGCATCGAGACGCAGCACACTGCCCGGCTCAAGTTGCTCCAGCGCGCTCGCCGCCAGCCGCACCCTGGGCAGCTGCAGCGAGCCGCCAAACCGGATCCGGCGCGCCAGCGCCCCCATCCGCGCCCGCGTCTCGCCTGCGTGACGCCGCCGCCGGCCCCAGTCCGTTGTCAGCCGGCGCAGAATGGTGTTGGCCACCACCGCCGGAAATGCCAGGTTCAGCAGCCCCGAACTGTGCGGCATGCGGATCTCGAAACTCAGGCACAGCGTCTTCTCGTTGACCGAGATGATGCGCGCCACCTGGGTCTGCATCTGGCGGCGCTCGAAATTGAAGCTCAGGCCCACCGGCTGCCAGGCCACCGTCAGCTCGCGGCAGACGATCTCGACTACACTGCCGAGAATCGACTCCTCGATATCGGTCAGCTCCCGCAGCGGCCCGTCCTTGCCGTCGCCGCCCAGCAGCAGGTCGATGATCGGCGGCGCCAGGCCCAGGTCCAGTTGCAGCACCGAGAGCGCGCCCAGCGGCTCCAGCCGCACCGAGGCCACGTAGCTGATCTCGGGAATCCGGAGCAGGAATTCGTTGAACGGAATCTGTTCGGCCGACACCAGGTTGACCTGAAACCGCGTCCGCAGCCATGCGGCACAGATTGTGCGTCAGGTTGCGCGCGAACAGATCGTTCAGCATGCTGATGGCGCGCAACTGGTCGTTCGAAATCTGGCCCGCGGACGAAAAGTTGTACGGAACGACCTTCGCCCGCACCTCGGGCCGCGCGGAATCGGGCGCCGTGCTCTGCGCCGCTTCGAACAGTGCGTCGATCTCATCCTGCTTGAGCGTCTTTTCCGTCATGCGCATCTCCTCGGCGTCCCGGCTCTCCGGCAGCCTGCGTGTCTCAGCTTCGCTGTGCCGGCCTGTTCAGCCCGGGCCCGCCGGGTCGAGCCTCCTGCCGCCAGGTCCCGCAACGCGGACCGCAGATGCACCACCGCCGACGCGTGGACCTGCGAGACGCGCGACTCCACCACCCCCAGCGCCAGCCCGATCTCGCGCATGGTCATCTCCTCGTAGTAGTAGAGCGTCATCACCAGCCGCTCCCGGTCCGGCAGCTTCTCGATGGCCTCGGTCAGCCGCTCCTCCAGCTCGCCCCTGCAGGCAGCGAAACAGCGGATCCTCCTCCGGCCGCCCCGGAACATACGCCAGCTCCTCTTCGCCCGAGTCCTCGTTGCGCTCCATGTGCAGCGTGCCGATCTCCAGCCCCTTCAGGTCGCCCAGCAGTTGCTGGTACTCGTCCAGCCCCAGCTCCATCCCGGCGGCGATCTCGGCCTCGCCCGGCGCCCGGCCCAGCCGCGCCGTCAGCGTGCGGATCGCCTCCTCCACCGCGCGCCCCTTCCGCCGCAGCTCCCGCGGGCTCCAGTCGAGCGTGCGCAGGCTGTCCAGAATCGCCCCGCGTATGCGGAACTGCGCGTAGCTGCGGAACTGCACCTTCTTCTCGGGATCGAACTTCGTGAACGCGTCCATCAGCCCCACCACGCCCGCCGAGACCAGATCCTCAATGTCCACATGCTGCGGCAGCCGCTCGTGAATGCGCCGCGCCAGGTAGCGCACGATCGGCAGATGCTCCAGCAGCACCCGCTCCTGCTCGCTGGAGAGCGCTGGCGCGGCCGCGGCCGAAGGCGGATACCCGCTCCCCGCCGCGCCCCGGCGCATTCCCTTCGCTTCTCTCCCCGCAACTGCTGCTTCCAGCCCCATCTGCCCCTCCCCAACCAAACCCGGACGTTCCCGATTTCCCAGACTCACTCAACGAACTGTGCCCACGGGGCGCAAGCGAATCTCCGGCGGAATCTCCCCGGCGGCAACCACCGCCAGGCGCGGCAGCACCGGCTCCAACCATCGCTTCACGTGAAAAGCGGGCCGGACTTGGACAAAGAAGCACGGGCGGGGCCGAGGAGGCAGCGGAACCGATAAGAGATCTCACAGAATCGGTGAGGCGCCGCACCACGGGTGTTCCCAGGCCGGCGCCGGCCGCCAGCAGCCGCTGGCTCATCTCCGGCGCCACCGTGGCCAGAATCTCCTCCTCAAGCGCCGGATCAAGCAGCAGCACCGGCAGTTGGCCGTCGCCATCGAGCAGCGGACGCACCAACCTCCGTCCCAACGCCTGCCGCGACGCCTCCACCAGCGCCACCAGACTCTTGTTCACCGGCGCGGTCTCCAGCAGCGCCTCGAGAATCGCGCCCAGATCGCGAATCGAAACCCGCTCGCGCAGCAGTTGCTCCAGCACCCGCGCCACCTCGCCCAGCGTCAGCAGCTTCGGCACCAGCTCTTCCATCAGCTTGGGGTGGCTGTCGTTCAGGGCGTCGAGAAGCCGCTTGATCTCCGCACGGCCCAGCAGCTCGCCCGCATGCTGGCGGATCAGTTCGCCCAGATGGGTCGTCATCACCGTCACCGCGTCCACCACCGAATAGCCGGCCGCAATCGCCTGCTCTTCGAGCGCGGGCGCGATCCATATCGCAGGCACGCCGAATGCCGGCTCGCGCGTCTCCTTGCCCGCCAATGGCCTCCGCCCCGGCTCGCCCGAGACGGCCAGCAGCTGCGGCCCCTCGGTCTGCCAGCGGCCAATCTCCATTCCGCGCAGCGAGACCACATACTCGCGCGGCTTCAGGCGCAGATTGTCCGAGATGTGCACCGGCGGCACCAGGAAGCCCATCTCGGCCGAGAGATGCCGGCGCAGCGCGCGCACCCGGTTCAAAAGCTGTCCGCCCTGCTTCTCATCCACCAGCGGAATCAGCTGGAATCCGATCTCGAGCGTCAGATCTTCGAGCCGCAGCAGCGACGCCAGGTCGGATCCCTGCGCGCTCTCCGCCTTTTTCTTCTCTGCCGTAGTCAGTTCGGGCAGCGCCGCCGCGGGCGCCTGCGCTGAAAGCCGCCTGCCTCCCACGAACAGCCCCGCCGCCACAGCCAGAAACGCGAACTTGGGCAGCCCCGGAATCAGGCACATGGCCGCCGACACCAGGCTGGCCATATACAGCGTGGCGGGCCGGGCCAGCAGTTGCTGCCGGATCTCGCCGCCCAGCATGCCCGCCGAATTGGCGCGGGTCAGCGTGATGCCTCCGGCCACCGACACCAGCAGCGACGGAATCATCGTCACCAGCCCGTCGCCCACCGTCAGAACCGTATAGGTCCGCGCCGCCTCGGCCAGCTCGACTCCCTGCTGCAGCGTTCCGATCAGCAGGCCGGCGACGATGTTGATGGCGGTGATCAGAATCGTGGCCAGCGAATCGCGCTGGTTGAAGCGCGCCGCGCCGTCCATCGCGCCATAGAACTCGGCCTCGCGCGCAATCGCCTGCCGCCGCCGCCGCGCCTCGGCCTCGTCGATCAGCCCCGCGTTCATGTCCGCGTCGATCGCCATCTGCTTGCCCGGCAGAGCATCCAGCGTGAAGCGCGCCGTCACCTCCGCGGTGCGCACCGCGCCATGCGAGACCACCAGAAACTGAATCGCGACCAGGGCCAGAAACAGCACGAAGCCGACCACGTAATTGCCGCCCACCACGAACTGCCCGAAGGCCTCGATCACCTTTCCCGCCGCCGCCGTTCCCTCCTGCCCGTGCAGCAGGATGCGCCGGCTGGAGGCGATGTTCAGCGACAGCCGGAAAAGCGTGAGCAGCAGCAGCAGGGTGGGAAACACGCGACAGTTCCACCGCGCGGCGAATCTGCACCGCGGAGAGAAACACGATGATCGACGCCGCCATCGAGAGCGCCAGCAGAAAGTCCAGCGCCGCGGCCGGCACCGGCACCAGCATCACGAAGATCACGCTGATCGCGGCCAGCGGCAGCGCGTAGTCGCGCAGCCGGTGCCAGATCGATTGCGCCGGAAGCGATCCGGCGGCCAGGGCGCTTGTGCTCATTGCGACACTCCTCCAAAACCTGACATGCCCGATCTGCCTGCATCCGCCGCACGTCCCGCTATCCGCATTCCTGCCCGCGCCAAGCCTGCGCACGGGCGGCGGCTTCACGGGCGCGGCGCTCCCGCAACTCCGCCTCCACGCGCTGCCGGTAGAGATAGGCCAGAATCGCCGCCACCGCCGCATACAGATCCACCGGAATCGCCTGGCCCACCTCGACCGAGCGGTAGAGCGAGCGCGCCAGCGGCGGGTTCTCGACGATCGGCACTCCCGCCCAGCGCGCCTCGGCCTTGATCTCCTCGGCCAGCAGGTTGCGCCCCTTGGCCAGCACCTTGGGAGCTTCCATGGTGGCGAAGTCGAAGCCCAGCGCCACGGCATAGTGCGTGGGATTGGTCAGCACCACCGCCGCCTTCGCCACATCGGCCTTCACGCGCTTGCGGCGCATCTGCCGCTGCAGGTTGCGAATGCGGCTGCGGATCTGCGGATTGCCCTCGGTCTCCTTGAACTCGTCGCGCAGATCCTGCGCGGCTCATCTTCAGCCGCGACTCCCGGCTCTGCCACTCCACCAGGTAGTCGATCGCCGACCAGCCGAACAGCAGCCACGCCGCGGCCAGCAGCAGCCCGATACACATCCTGGCCCAGCAATCTCCAGGCGCGCGGTCGAGAAGGGCGGAATCGTCAACTGCCGCGCGATCCGCTGCACCGCGAAGACCGCCAGCAGAGCCGCCGGGATCAGCGACTTGGCCAGCCGCGCCGCGGCGCGCAGCGAAAACAGGTTCTTGACATTGGTCAGCGGATTGATGCGCTCCAGCTTGAAGCCGATGGCGCCGGCGTACACGTTCACGCCGCCGGTCTGCACCATCCCCGCCCCCAGCGCCGCTGCAGCCACCGCCGCCATCATCGCCGCAATCGGACCCAGCACCGCGAGCGTCAGCCGCCGCATCGCCACCAGGGTCGGCTCCAGCATCTCCGGCTCCCAGCGCGCCGGCGCGCCCAGTGCGAGAAATCCCGCGAACGCGTCCCGCCACGCCTGCATCGCCCGGCCCGCCAGACCCCCAGCGCCATCACTCCGGCCAGCGTTCCCGCCGCCGCCGTCAGCTCCCGGCTGTGCAGGATGTCGCCTTCCTTGCGCGCCTTCTCGCGGCGGTGCTGTGTTGCCTGTTCGGTGCGCTCTCCGGGCATCGGCTATCCTCCCAGTCCAGGCGCGGCGCCGGGTGCAGCGATCAGCCGCTCGGCCATGTCCAGCAGGCCGCAAAGCGCGCCTCGATAAACCGCGGCCACAGCGCCAGCGAGCCCGCAGGATCACAAATCCGGTCAGCGTCTTGAGCGGCACGGTCAGACGACATCACCGGCAGCTGCGGGCTCAGCTTGCCCAGCAGTGCCACGGAAACCTCCACCAGCATCGTCGCCGCCAGCACCGGCGCAGCCAGCTCCAGGGCAGCCAGAAAGATCCCTCCCGCCGCGCGCACAATCGTCAGCGCCGCCGGCGGCGCCAAACCGGTAGCTTCCCAGCGGCACCACGCGGAAGCTGCGCACCATCGACGCCAGCAGAATCCGGTCCAGGCCCGCCGCAATCAGCACCAGCGTGCCCATCAGTTGGAACAGCTCGCCCAGCAGCGGCGTCTGGATCGCCGAGTTGGGATCCAGCAGGTTGACCAGCGAGAAGCTGAACTGCATGCCCACGATCTGCCCGGCAAACAGCAGCATCTCGTTGAGCAATGCGAGCGAAAGCCCGTACACCAGTCCCACCGCCAGCTCGCCCAGCAGCGCGGAGAAGCCGATCGATGCCTCGGCCTGGGCAGCGCGGCCACCAGCGGCGCCAGCAGAAACGCCACCGCGCCCACAAACACAGCCTTTGCCCGCATCGGCAGCGCGGTCGAGGAAAAGAATGGAGCGAACACCACCATCCCGCTCACCCGCACCAGCGCCAGCGTCATCGCGCTTAGAAAGTTGCTCCAATCGTTCATCGCCCGCGCAATCCTCCGGCCCTTGTCCCCTCGTCCCCTTGTTCCCTCGTTCCCTTGTTCCCTGCTTTTCTCACCCCAGATAGCGATGAAAATCCCCCAGCAGCCGCACCGTGTACGCCGCCATCCGCTCCAGGAACCACGGCATACCCACCAGCAGGATCAGTGCGATGGCCGCCAGCCGCGGCACAGAGGTCAGCGACTGCTCCTGCAGGCTGGTCAGCGTCTGAACCAGGCTCAGCACGAAGCTCAGCGCCACCGCCGCAATCAGCAGCGGAGCGGACAAGATCATCGCTTCCTTCATCAGCTGGCGCATCAGTTCGGCAACCAGGTCCGGTGTCATCGCAGCTCCTCTCAAAAACTCTTCAGCAGCGAATTCGCCAGCAGGTTCCAGCCATCCACCATCACAAACAGCAGAATCTTTAGCGGCGTCGAAACCACCACCGGCGGCAGTTGGAACATGCCGATCGAAGTCGTAATCGCCGCCGTCACCATGTCGATCAGCAAAAACGGCAGAAAGAGCACTGCCCCAATGGCGAAGCCCGCCTTCAGTTCGGAGAGGATGTAGGCCGGCACCACCACGCGCATAGGCAGATCGTCCGGCGTGTTGGGCCGCGGAATCTGCCCCGCCGCCGTGAACAGGGCAAGGTCCTTTTCGCGCGCGTACTTCAGCAGGAAATGCTTCACCGGCTCGGCCCCGCGGTCGATCGCTTCCATCCCCGTGATCTGCCCCGCACGGTAAGGCTCCACCGCCTGCTGGTCCACCTGGTTCAGCACCGGCGTCATCAGAAACCACGTCATCATCAGCGCCAGCCCCAGCAGCGTGGGATTCGAGGGCGCGGTCTGCGTGCCCAACGCCTGGCGCAGGAAATGAAACACCACCAGCAGCCGCACCAGCGGTGTCATCGCCATCAGGATCGCGGGCAGCAGCGTGATCAGCGTCAGCACCAGCAGAATCGTCCACGGCGTCGAATCCGAAGGGTGCAGCTTCGCGTTCAGGTCGGGTAACAGCGGCACGCCCGCCGGAGCCGCGGCGGCAATCGACGCGGCCCACCCGGCTACCATGAAACCCTCGCCGGGCGATGCATCTTCGCGCCGGCATCTCCGCGCGCTCGTGTCCGCGGCCCATCATTTAATCCCTGTTCATCGCCCAGCGGGAAAAACGCCGGGCCACCCTCCGCCGAGGTCGCCACCAGGATCCGCCGCCCTTCAGCCTCCACCAGCGCCAGAGACTGGCGCGGCGCCAGCGTGATGCGATCGAGAAGCGTAAGCCGCGACTGCGCGGCTTGCCCCGTGCGAAGCCTCTTGATCAGCCATCCGGCTGCTCCGCCCGGCCACCTCGTCATGCCTCCCAATCCCCCGGCCATTCCGCCCAACTTCTCAGCCATTCCGCCGTCTCTCGTTCCCTTGTTCCCTTGTTCTCTCGTTCCCTGCCTCTTTCACGCCAGCCGCGTCACTCGCACCGCCAACCGCGTTTCCACCACTTCAAACTCCGTCCACGCCAGTTGCACTTCACCCGCTGCCAGCGGCACATCGTCGCCATGCCCCCATTGCGTTTCGATCAGCCGACCCGGCTCCAATGCCAGAAGATGGCGAACGCGAAACTCACGCACGGGAACCGCAACGTCCAGCTCCACCGGCAATCGCGCGACCGGCGCGCTGAACTCCATCTCCCCGTCGTCTTCCAGGCTTCGTGGCACCGGAACTAATGCCTGACCGGCCGCCGTCCCGCCGTCTGCCGTCAGGCCTGGCACGTTCGTCGGCTTCACCGGCGCCCCGCCCACCTGCCCCGGATCTGTTTGCGCAGTTGCCATGCGTCTCGATCCCTGCAGAAAAATGACCAGAAGGGGGACGGAAAGATTGGAATGGTCTAAGAAATGCGCTCGAACTCCTCTTTCCGCGCCCGCCGCCGCGCAGCGAACCAGCTTCGCTGCTAAACTGGAATCTCGAAGCTGTTTGCCTGCTCGCACGGCAGGACCAGTCTGCACGCAATCCCTTTCTCGAGGTGGAACTACGATGCAGGATCAAAACGGCAACAAGAGTTTCTCCGGTACCGCTCTCAGACTGAAGATCGGCCTCGCCGAGATGCTCAAGGGCGGCGTCATCATGGACGTGATGAACGTTGAGCAGGCCCGCATCGCCGAAGAAGCCGGCGCGGCCTCCGTCATGGCCCTCGAGCGCGTGCCCGCCATGATTCGCGCCGAAGGCGGCGTAGCCCGCATGGCCAAGCCCAGCTTGATCAAGCAGATCATTCAGGCCGTTTCAATTCCGGTGATGGCCAAGGCGCGCATCGGCCACTTCGCCGAAGCGCAGATTCTGCAGGAGCTGGGCGTCGACTTCATCGACGAGAGCGAAGTGCTCACCCCCGCCGACGAGGCCCATCACATCGACAAGCACGCCTTCACCACGCCCTTCGTCTGCGGAGCGCGCAACCTGGGCGAGGCCCTGCGCCGCATCGCCGAAGGCGCGGCCATGATCCGCACCAAGGGCGAGGCCGGCACCGGCGACGTGGTCCACGCCGTCCAGCACATGCGCCAGATCACCAGCGAAATGCGCGCCCTCACCGTGCTGACCGAGCAGGAACTCTACGCCGCCGCCAAAGACCATCAGGCGCCGTACGAACTCGTCCGCATGGTCGCGTCAGACCGGCAAGCTTCCCGTGCCCAACTTCTCCGCCGGCGGCATCGCCACCCCTGCCGACGCGGCTCTCATGATGCAGCTCGGCGCCGAGGCCATCTTCGTCGGCTCGGGAATCTTCATGAAGGAGCGCGCCACGCCGCTCGATGTCGAGAACGACCCCAAGGAGCGCGAAGAAGCCGTCTCCCGCGCCAAGGCCATCGTCATCGCCACCACGCACTACAACGATCCCAAGATCCTCGCCGAAGTCAGCGAGCAGGTCACCGGGACCATGAAGGGCCTCGCCGCCGCAGCCCTCGAAGAGTCGCAGCTTCTGCAAACAAGAGGCTGGTAAGTCTGCCGCACCGCAGGTGCGCACTCTTCGCTCGCACGAGCCGTGTGCCCCATCCTTCGCGTCCTTTGCCAAGGGTCGGAGCGAGGCTTCCCGTGCGAGCAGATAGCGAGCGCCCGCCGCACCGCAGGTAGTTGACATAGTCATATGACTAGTTATATGACTATATGCAGGAGAACCCGCATCCATGGCATGGCAGGTCTACGACGCAAAAGCCCGCTTCAGCGAACTGCTCGACGCTGCCCTCAAGGATGGCCCGCAGGTGGTCACGCGCCGCGGAGTCGAAACCGCCGTCCTGGTTCCCATTGACGAGTGGAAACGCCTCAACGCCGGAAAGCGCGAATCGATCAAAGATCCGCTTCTCGACCCGAGCGGCCCGCACGATATTCCCATCGCCCCGCGCAGGCGTATTAAGCTACGCCCCTTCTCTTTCGACGATGGTGAGTAGACATGACATTTCTGCTCGACACCAACGTTGTTTCAGAGTTGCGAAAGAGCCGTCCACACGGCGCGGTGGTTGCGTGGAGGAAGTCGGTTCCTCTCCATCAAATCGCGATTCCAGCCGTCGTTGCAGCCGAAGTACAAACTGGCATCGAGATGACCCGAAAACAGGACCCGATGAAAGCCAGGGAACTTGAAGTTTGGCTTGACCGGGTTCTGAACTACTACACGATTCTTCCTGCGGATGCTTTGATCTTCCGCGAATGGGCCCGCCTGATGCACGGTAAGTCGGACGATCTAAGCGCCGACGCTATGATCGCTGCCACGGCCCGCATCCACAAGCTGGTCATCGTCACCAGAAACACAAAAGACTTCGCACGGTTCAACGTCCAGCTCCTCAACCCGTTTACTGCCAACTGAGGCAAGCGGATACAGTCTTGATGCCGGCTTCCCGCCAGAGCACAGGCGAACGCACTTTTCCTTTTAACCCAGCCCACCCGTTCGATTGTGGATGCGTCCAACCCAAAGTGGTAGTAACCTCATCGACACGGGGTTTCGATGCCGTCCATCTTCACTCCCATCCCGCATGAGGTCGAGCGCAAAGCGCCGGGCACCGGTGGCAAGCCGCCTGTCGACCGCAGGCCCACCGGCGGCGGTGGCGGCGGCGGTGATGACGACTGGAAAAGTCCACGGCGCGGTCCTCGTGAAGCCCTGCATCGCACCCGAGCCTTTATTTTCTGTGCCCTGGCTGGCGACATGATGTTCTTTGTCGTCCTGGTCACGCTGTTTTACGCGCGCCAGGCAGCCACGCACCTTGACCCCGAATCCTACCGCCAGATCGGTGACTGGCGTCCCATCCTGCTGCCGCCCATCCTCTTCCTCAACACCGCTGTCCTCCTCCTCAGCAGCCTCACCATGGAGCGCGCGCGCCAGCATATCTTCCGCGAGTTCGACGTCCTCGAGGAATGGCTCGGCCTGGGCCGCCCGGCCCTTCGCCGCACCCTGCCCTGGATCGCCGCTACTCTCGTCCTGGGCCTTATGTTCCTCACCGGCCAGGTTCTGGCCTGGAAACAATTGACGGCGCAGGGTTTTGCCTTCAATCGTTGGGCCACCCCGGCAAGCTACTTCTTCTACGTCATTACCGGCCTGCATGCCGCCCACCTGGCCGTGGGCATAGTGGCTTTGCTCTTCTGCCTCTGTGCCCTTACCCGCCTCAAGCGTGTCGAATCCCGTCAGATCGCCGTGGACTCTACTGCCTGGTTTTGGCACACCATGGGCTTCGCGTGGCTGATTCTGTTTGGGGTTTTGGTCCTCGGACAGTAGGAATTCAGTTCCCATCGTCGCGGCATCAAACGAAAGCAGTGGTAGGTTGAGCAAATAGCGAATAGCTGTTTTTCTACGCCGTGTGCGGATGCAATATCGCCCGCACGCGCTCGCCCAGCGTAGGCGCTTCAGGACACGCAAAATAAATCTGCCGGTTGATTCCCATCAGCAACTGCACCGCTTCTACCTGCGCATTGTGCGCAGAAAGCGATTCCCCCGAATGCACGAATTCGTCTGAAAGGTATTCGATCGCGTGCCCCAGGATCTCCAGCGCGCGGCCCGCCTGCGGTGAAATCTGCCGGCGCCGTCTTCCTTCATGCCTTGCGTTTGAAGTGGATAACGCCGCTACCGGGTAACCGCCTAACGTTGAAAGGGAGCCCATGCGATCTATCCTCACCCGGTTCTTCGGCTCTTTGCGCTATTTCCGATAGAGAACGAAGGTACTGTCCCAAAACGGCGCACCCATATTTATGACGGATCAAATCGGGAAAACCAGTGACTGAGCTCACACACCTTTGCAAGATTTCCCCCATCGCACTCCCCCTTTCAAGCGGAACCCTGCAATTGTTCACAGGCTGATGCACTCACTCGACACAACCCCACGCCTTGACGGGATGAGGCCGAAAACCTAATCTCAAATTAGGTTTGTCTGTTGGCGTAGATATTTCTTCTGCCGCCAATCGCTTTTACTGATATCGATTTCATTAGGCTGGACCGCAATGAATTCAATCCCTTATGACTGGCAATATCTCCCGCTGCTCATGCAGATTCTCGCCGCCATTCTCCTTGGGGTCTTCATGGTTACTGCCTCGTGGTTCGTTGGCCGCCATCGCAACACCCGGGTCAAGCTCGCTGCCTACGAGTGCGGCATTCAGGCTACGGGTGACGCCCGCGGCCGTTTCAGTGTCCGCTTTTATCTCGTCGCTGTGCTCTTCATCCTCTTCGACGTTGAAGCGGTCTTCATGATGCCCTGGGCCGTCATCTATCGCCGCCTGCCCGCGCTCACCGGCTGCTCCCGGCTCTTCGGCTTCTGGGAGATGCTTGTCTACCTCGGCTTTGTTGGCGTCGGCCTCTACTACATCATCCGCAAAGGCGTCCTCAACTGGAGCCAGGACAAAGCAGACCTTTGATCCAACAGACCCTCATTCGTGCGAATCACTCAAAAGGTGGAACTTTGATCAACCGGATCTCTCACAAGGCGGGCACCGGGGAATGACGAGCCAACAACCCAATCTCTCCGGCAAACAGGCAGTCCTCGACGCCATGCCGCAGCACCCCGCCGTCAAAGCCATCCTCGTGTGGAATGCTGAAGCTCTCACCGATGCCAAATTCGAGTTCGGTGAGCTCACCCTCACCATCGCGCCCGATGAAATTCGCGCCGCCTGCTCTGCCGTGCAAGCCGCCGGCTACAACTTCTTTGAGGACATGACGGCCGTCGACTGGTTCCCCTCCTCGCCCCGTTTCCAGCTCAGCTATCACATCCTCTCGCATCGTCTCTTGGAGCGCATCCGTCTCCGCGTCATGCTCGACGAGCCCGATCCCGGCGTCGATTCCATCACGCCCGTCTGGGCCGGCGCTAACTTCTATGAGCGCGAAGTCTTCGATCTCTTCGGCATCCACTTCGCCGGTCATCCCGATCTCCGCCGCATCATGATGCCCGACGATTGGAAAGGCCACCCCCTGCGCAAGGACTACCCGGTGGAGGGATACCGCTGATGACCGAAAACCCTGGCGCACCCGTCCTCGAGCTCCCGTCCACCGCAATCCCGGGCGAGCGCCGCATGGTCCTCAACATGGGCCCGCAGCATCCCGCCACGCATGGCGTGTTGCGCCTGGTCGTTGAGATCGACGGCGAAATCATCGTCAGCATCCGCCCCGACATCGGCTATCTCCATACCGGCATCGAGAAAACCTGCGAGGCTAAGTTCTACCAGCAGGTCGTTCCCCTCACCGACCGCATCAACTATCTCGATCCGCTTTCGAACAATCTCTGCTATTGCCTCGCCGTCGAGAAACTACTGGACCTCGAAATTCCCGAGCGCGCCCAATGGATTCGTGTCCTGCTCACCGAGCTCAGCCGTCTGAATTCTCACCTTATCTGGCTCGGTACTCACGCCATGGACATTGGCGCCCTCACTGTCTTCCTCTATTGCTTCCGCGAGCGCGAAGAGATTCTCCGGCTCTTCGAAGCCGTAGCCGGCCAGCGCATGATGACCAGCTACTTCCGCATCGGCGGCCTCTCCATGGAGCCGCCCCTCGACTTCCTCGACCGCGTCGCCGCGTTCATCCACGGGTTTCCCGAGAAAATCGACGAGTATTCCAATCTCCTCACCGGTAATCCCATCTTCATGAATCGCTTGAAGGGTGTTGGCTATCTCTCTGCAGCCGATGCCATTGCACTCGGCGTTACCGGTCCGCCCCTGCGCGCCTCCGGCGTTGATATCGACCTTCGCCGCGACATGCCCTACTCAAGCTACGAGAAGTTCCAATTCAAGGTCCCCATCTCCACGGTCGGCGACACCTGGGCGCGATATGAAATCCGCCTCGTCGAAATGCGAGAGAGCGTCAAAATCATCCAGCAGGCCTTGGACGGAATGCCCGGCGGCCCGGTTAAAGCCGATGCGCCCAAGATCGTTCTGCCCGATCGCGAAAAAATGAAAACCCAGATGGAAGCACTCATCCATCACTTCAAAATCGTCACCGAGGGCTTCGCGGTTCCCGCCGGTGAAGTCTACCAGGGCATCGAATGCGGCCACGGCCAGATGGGTTATTACATAGTCTCTGACGGCACGGCCAAACCCTATCGCGTGCACATGCGCTATCCCTCCTTCGCCACATTGCAGGCGCTTGAGGTCATGTGCAAGGGCCGCTTGCTCGCCGATCTCGTGGCCGTCATCGGCTCCATCGATATCGTCTTAGGAGAAATTGACCGGTGAATTGGGAGGCGCCGTGACTGACTACGATGAGTTAGCAGACAAGTTGAAGGGTCTGCAGCGGGGCGGCGAGCCGGCCCGCAAAAAACTCGCGACGCATGGATTCGATCCGGCTACTTTTTATAAATTCGTCAGGGAGCAAGTCGAAAAGGAAGTTGATAAGGCCAATGCGGAGCTTCTCAAGCGAAAGCTGCCCCCGATTGAACGGGTATTCATGCCCAGCTTCCAGGGAAAACTCTCTCTGACCTTTGGAACCGGATTGCTCTGCAACGTGGAACTGCAAGCGTCGAAAGGACAAGTCAAGGCTGTGATTTTTGGCCCGCCAAATCGCTGTGAGATATCAAGAAAGCTGTACATCCTGGATCCCGAGGCGGCAAATCTGCAACCTTCAAGAGTAAGCGAAGTCGAGAAAGTGGCTGTCGGATACAGCCCTCAAAAGATTGCCACGGAAATTGTCTCAGGCCTCCTGATGGGGAAATTCGCTTGACCTCCGAGACTCCTGTCACCATCGAGCGGTTGGGCGCAAACTCCCCACCAGGTCGCGATCCGCGGCTATTTGCGGAGCTTTGGCTTTCGCTTGCTTCTCTGCTTCGCAGCTATACCGCGGTGCACGGTCTAAGCGGCAGCCGTCACGCCACAGTCGAGCACAGCGAAGATAAAATCAAGGTTCGCCACGGCCAAAAATGGCTGCATCTCGAGCGCAGCAATGCATCCGTAACCTGGATGCGCGAAAATGGAAGTGGGGGAGCTCTGGAACTTACCGACCACGGCTGCCTGCGTGGCCCGGCAGGTGAAGAAGCAATGGACTTGGCAGCCGAATCCTGGGCACGCGACTTGATGCTCCAGACCGATACCCGAGACTGACCGAACCTGTGACTGATACACGAGCGGATACACGAACCGAGCCGAAACACAAACAGTGACACGATGAGCCCAAAAGACGCAAAACCCGAAACTCCGTCGGTCTTCTCGCCCGAGCTCTCCGCGCGCTTCGACGCGCTCGTTCAGAAGTATCCCGTCAAGCGCTCCGCCCTCATTCCCATGCTGCTTTACTCGCAGGACGAGGTCGGCTCCCTCTCTGATGCAGTCGTCGCCGAAATTGCCCTCCGCATCGGCATCACCGAGCTTGAAGTCCGCAACGTGGCAACCTACTATTCCATGCTCCGCTTCAAGCCCGCCGGCAAGTTCAATATCCAGGTCTGCACCAACATCAGTTGCATGTTGCGCGGCGCCTACGAAGTCTACGAGCGCTTCCAGGAGGAACTCGGCGTCGGCCCCCACGGCGTTACTGCGGACGGCCTCTTTTCCGTCGAAGAGGTCGAGTGCATCGGCGCCTGTTGCTGGGCGCCCGCCATCCAGGTCAACTACGACTTCCACGACGAGCTCAAGCCCGACCGCGTCCCCGGCATCCTGGGTGCATACCGGAAGCAAGTCCAGGACAAGGATAAAAATGCCTAGGCTCGTCTCCCATCCCGACGAAGTCAAAATCGTCTCCCGCCGCTTCGGCATGGGAGCGGAAAAGATCGATCGCTATCTCGAGCTCGGCGGCTACGAGGCCGTCAAAAAATGCCTCGCGCAAGGCCCTGACTGGATCATCAACGAAATGAAAGCCTCCAACCTCCGCGGCCGCGGAGGCGCTGGCTTTTCGACCGGCATGAAGTGGTCCTTTGTTCCCAAGCAATCCGCCAAGCCCAAGTACATCCTCGTCAACGGCGACGAAAGCGAGCCCGGCACCTGCAAAGATCACCTCATCTTCCTGCACGATCCGCACGCCGTCATTGAAGGCACCATCATCGCCGGTCTCGCCGTCGGCGCAAAAATGGGCTTCATCTATCTGCGCGGCGAGTATCGCTACCTTCTCGAAATCACAGAGCGCGCCGTCGCTGAAGCCTACGAGCGCGGCTTTCTCGGCAAAAACATCTTCGGCTCCGACGCCGAGTTTCAAATCATTACCCAGACCGGAGCGGGCGCCTACGAAGTGGGCGAAGAGTCGGCCCTCATGGAGTCGCTCGAAGGCAAGCGCGGAGTGCCGCGCATCAAGCCGCCCTTCCCTGCTGTTGTCGGCCTCTACGGCGGCCCCACCGTCATCAATAACGCCGAAACCATCGCCACCGTCCCGCACGTCATCACCATGGGCGCCGCAGCATACTCAAACATCGGCACGCCGCGCAACGGCGGCACACGCCTCTTCTCGGTCAGCGGCCACGCCGAGCGCCCCGGCGTCTACGAGCTGCCAATGGGCTACAACCTCAAGAAGATCATCTACGATGTCGCCGGTGGCATTCGCGGCGGCCGCAAGCTCAAGGCCGTCGTCCCCGGCGGCTCATCCACTCCCGTTTTGTTACCGGAAGAAATTGAAAACCTAGGCATGGACTTCGACCAGGTCGGCAAAGCCGGCTCCATGCTTGGCTCCGGCGGCGTCGTCGTCATCGACGATCAAACCTGTATGGTCGAGTTCGCCCTGCGTACCATCAGCTTTTACGCGCACGAGAGCTGCGGCTGGTGCATTCCCTGCCGCGAAGGCACTGACTGGCTCAAGAAGTCTCTCACCCGTTTCCACGCCGGTTTCGGCACGCCCAGCGACATCGACAACATCCGCTACCTCGCAGAAAACATGCTGGGCCGCACCTTCTGCCCGCTCGGAGACGCTGCAGCCATGCCGACCATCGCGTTTATCAAAAAGTTTCGCGGTGAATTTGAAGATCATTTGAACGGCAAACCTTGCCCATTCGCACGGGAAGGCGTGCCGCAACTGACCGTGTTGTAACGAGGAAAGTCTTATGGCGCCGAAAATCGAGAAGACACAAATCATCTCGGTGCGCGACCTACCAAATGGGGGTGAGCGGCTGATCCAGGATCTGATTGCAGACGACCCCTCAGTCCTCAACCTGAACGTTGGAAGCCTCGTCCTCAGGGACAGAGAGCGGACCCAACCTTCCGGCGGGAGGCTGGATATCCTGCTCGAGGACGCAATCAGCGGAGAATCCTGGTACGAGGTTGAGATTCAACTCGGGGCAACCAATGAAACCCACATTATTCGAACCATTGAGTATTGGGATAGGGAGGGGCGGCGGTACCCAGACAAAAACCACACCGCGGTTATCGTAGCGGAAGAAATCAATGGGAGGTTCTTCAACGTAATCAGCCTCTTCAACCGGCAGATGCCTATCATTGCTGTAAAGGTGGTTGCATTTAGGCTGGGGGACCAGTTCGGAGTTCTTTTCACGAAAATTCTCGATTATGAACCAAAGGCCACGAAAACAGAAGACGATAACCAGACCACGACTCGCGAGGACTGGGAAAAGCTCTACCCCCAAACCCTACAAATCGTTGACGAAATACTGGGAATTGCAAGGGCGTTTGACCCGACGACTAAGCTGGATTACCACCGTAAAGACTTCATCGGGGTAACGAGCGACACCGCAGCGACAAACTATCTGACCTTCCGGCCGAGAGAAAGACATGTCCGGGTGTCATTTTTCTGCCTGCAGGCGTCAGAGGCTCTCGAAAACGCCTTCGATAACGAAGGCATGCCTCTTCTCAGCTACAACACGAGATGGAAAAAATATCATGTGCAGATAGGGAAAGACGCATTGCGCCAACATAAGGAATTCTTGAGTGGCCAGATCAAGAATTCGCTGGAACAAGCAAGAAGATATCGAAATGAAGGGGATGGGGCAGCCACCGAAGAAACCGGGGAGGGCGTATAAATGCCTGACGTCACCTTCACAGTCGACGGAAAAAAGCTGACGGCCCCCGCCGGCACGCTCCTCATTGACGCCTGCCGCAAAGCCGGCATCGAAATCCCGGCCTTCTGCTACTATCCCGGCCTCTCGCTCCAGGCCGCATGCCGCATGTGCGTCGTGCGCCAGGAAAAAGTTCCCAAGCTGCAAACCGCCTGCACCACCACCGTGGCTGAAGGCCAGGTCTTCACCACCGAATCGCCCGAAATCGCGCAGGCGCGCAAGGCCACAATCGAACTGCTTCTCGGCAACCATCCGCTCGACTGCCCCGTCTGCGATGCCGGCGGCGAGTGCGAACTGCAGGACATGACCTTCAAGTACGGCGCCGGCGAGAGCCTCTACGCTGAGGCCAAGCACCACCGCGACGAGCAGCAATGGTCTCCCGCCGTCTTCTACGACCGTCCCCGCTGCATCCTCTGTTACCGCTGCATTCGCATGTGCGGCGAAGGCATGGATGTCTGGGCACTCGGCATCCAGAATCGCGGCGCAGACTCCGTCATCGCACCCAACGACGCCAATCAGCTTGACTGCGAGCAGTGCGGCATGTGTATTGACGTTTGCCCTGTCGGCGCTCTCACCAGCGGCAGCTACCGCTACAAAACCCGCCCCTGGGAAATGAACCACGTCTCCACCGTCTGCACCCACTGCGCCGACGGCTGCAAAGTCACGCTAGGCGTCCGCTCCACCGCTGACGGTGCGCAGATCATTCGCGCCGACAATCGTGACAAGAGCGGCATCAACAACGATTTCCTCTGTGCCAAGGGCCGTTTCGCCTTCGACTTTGTTGAAAGCCCCGACCGCCTCACGCAGCCCCTCGTTCGCAACTCCGCCGGCAAACTCGAGCCCGCCACGTGGGAACATGCACTCCGCCACGCCGCAGCCAAACTCAAAGAAATTCGCGACTCCCGCGGCGGCGACGCCATCGGCGTCATCGGCTCCAATCGCACCACCAACGAAGAAAACTACCTCCTGCAAAAGTTCGCGCGCACCGTCCTCCGCACCAGCAACATCGATCACGAGCGCACCACCGACTACGCCACATTCGCTCGCGCCCTTTCCGGCCACCAGGGTAAAACCGCCAGCCTGCGCGACATCGCTTCCGCCTGCGCCATTCTCCTCGTCGGAGGCAATCCGACAGACGAGCATCCGCTCCTGGCCTGGCTCCTGCGCACCGATGTGCGCCTCAATCGCGCCCGCCTCTACGTCGCCAACTCCGCTCCCATCAAGCTCGCGCGCCAGGCCAAAGCCACGCTTGAGCTCACATCCGCCGGTTACCAAACCCTCGCCGCCGCGCTCGGCTCCGGCAAAACCGAATTCAGCAAGGCCATCCTCGAAGAACAATCCCTCATCGTCATCTTCGGTGAAGAAATTCGCGGCAAAGCAATCGAGGACCTCGTCGCCTGGGGCCTGAAACGCGACAACGTCCGCTTCGCCTGTCTCGGCGATCACTCAAACTCGCGCGGCGCTGCCGATATGGGCCTCTTCCCCGACCTGCTTCCCGGCTACGTCCCCGTCACCGCGCCCGGCAGCTTCTCTGAGTACACCAACCTTCCCGCCGCTCCCGGCAAAACCGTGCCCCAGATGTTTGCAGCCGCCTCGGCGGGCGATCTCGCAGCATTGTTCATCGTCGGCGCCAACCCTGTCTCGCGGTTCAATTTCAATCCCGCCGCGCTCCAAAACACTTTCCTCGTCGTGCAGGATCTCTTCCTCACCGAGACTGCCGCACTCGCTGACGTTGTCCTGCCCGCCGCCAGCCTCTACGAAAAATCCGGCACCGTCACCAACACCTTTGGCGATATTCAACTCGTTCGCAAGGCTGCCGACCGCGCCGGAGTCAAGCCCGACTTTGAAATCCTCGTCCGCCTCGCCGAGGCCATGGGCATTGCCATCAAATCTCTGGTCCCCTTCGGCCGCGCCGGCACCACTGCAGACCTTGGCCAGTCGCGTGGCGCGCAATCCGGTGAAGCCGATCGCCACTCTGTCTGGCTTGAAGCCAACGGCCTCGAACCGCGCCTCAGCCCCTTCGATCCGCTCGCCCTCCTCGATGAAATCGAGCGTCTCGTTCCCGGCTATACGCTCGACCGCATCAATCTCTTCGCGGGCAACGACGTGCACACCGAGCCGGCCTCACCCGGTTTCGTTCCGCTCTCCGCGCTGGCCGGCGCCGATCTCGTCAATCCCGCGCACGACACTCTCTTCACATCCGGAACGCTGGGCCGTTACAGCACAGCGCTCAATCAACTTGAAAAGCACCAATCGCACGAACTCGCAAAATCCGCAGCGGACTAACCGCGGTCTCCGCACGCACAGGAAGTGTCAGGGCACGACTCTAGTCGTGCCGAAAACGGTCAGAGGCGAATGGGGCTTTAGCCCCTGAGGGAAACAAGCTTTGAAGGGTACGGGCTTTAGCCCGTACAAGAACCAGCAAAACAAATCGGGGGCTTCAGCCCCTGAGTCAACATCGGATTCATCAAAAAGGCTAAACGCACGTGACGTTACTTGAATTCTTTTTGTGGAGCCTCGCCAAAGTTGCCGTGGTCACGGTCGTGATGCTCATGGGCATCGCCTACACCGTGCTCCTCGAGCGCAAGCTGGTGGGCCGCATCCAGAATCGTTGGGGACCCAGCCGCGTCGGCCCCTTCGGCCTCCTGCAAACGCTCGTTGACGGCGCCAAGTCCTTCCTCAAGGAAGACATCATCCCCACCGCCGTCTATCGCCCCCTCTATCTTCTCGCGCCCATCATCTCGCTTGGCTGCGCGCTCATCTCCATTGCCGTCGTTCCCTTCGGCGCACCCGGCATGGGGCCTCACGGTTTCGATCTCTTTGAAATTTCCAATATCAACATCGGCCTGCTCGTCATCCTCGGCATGACATCCATGGGCGTCTACGGCATCGCTCTCGCCGGCTGGTCGTCGAACAACAAATATTCCCTCCTCGGCTCCCTCCGATCCTCGGCGCAGCTCATCAGCTACGAACTCGCCCTCGGCCTTTCGCTTGTCGGCGTCGTGCTTCGCGCCGGCTCGCTCAATCTCCGCGTGATCGTTGAGCAGCAAGCCCGCCTCGGCGTCGTCACGTGGAATATCTTCGGCGGTCTCCAGTTCATCGCCTTCTTCATCTATCTCATGGCCGCATTTGCTGAGACCAATCGCTCGCCCTTCGATCTGCCCGAAGCTGAAAGCGAGCTCACCGGCGGCTATCACACCGAATACAGCTCCATGAAATTCGCCATGTTCTTCATGGCCGAGTACGGCAACATGATCAACGTCGGCTGCGTGGCCACTCTGCTCTTTCTTGGCGGCTGGACCAGCCCGCTCGGCGACCTCATGCCGCCGCTCCAGAACACTGTGGTCAATTTATTTCTCCCCATCTTCTGGTTTGTCATCAAAGTCTTCGCTTTTCTCTGTCTCTATGTATGGGTGCGGGGAACCTTACCTCGCTTTCGCTATGACCAGCTCATGAACTTCGGATGGAAGTTTTTGCTACCGCTCGCCATCCTCAACATTCTCGGAACAAGCCTCTTGCTTGCTTATCGATAACAAGCGGGTGCCCCAGGTCCCTCGCTTTTGGGGACCTGGGAAGCGAACTCCGCACACAATGATGCAATCCATTTCGATTGCCTCGCGCTCATTTACAATCGGAGAGGATTTTCCGGAAACACTTGCTGAATCAAGCAGTTTTCACCAGCAACGTCTCAAGTCGACACAAGATTCAACGCTAGAGCAATATGCACCTGATTCTGTTCATCGTTTTTGCCGGATTTTGCCTCGCTGGAGCCATCAACCTCCTGCTGCAGACCCATCCCATCAACAGCGCCCTCTCGCTCATCGTGGTCATGACCTCGCTTGCCGTGCTCTATCTCCTGCTCGGCGCGGAGTTCCTCGCCATCGCACAGATCATCGTCTACGCCGGCGCTGTCATGGTCCTCTTCACCTTCGTCGTCATGCTCCTCAACGCCGGCCGTGAAGAACGCACTCTGGGCAGCCGCGCCGCGCTCCCCATCGGTTTTCCCGCCGTCGTCGCCATCCTTGCTGTTCTCGCCACCGTCATTCTCCGCATCCAGGGCATCGGCTCAGCGCAACTCGGCCAGGGGCTCACCAACGCTCCAAACCAATCCAATCTCGACGTCCTCAGCCAGGTGCTCTTCCATGAGCTGCTCCTCCCGTTTGAAGTCACCTCGGTGCTTATCCTCATCGCCATCCTCGGCGCGGTTGCACTCGCTCGCGCCGACGGTTCAAAGATGGGCAGCGCAGAAAGGACGTCCGAAAAGTGAGCTTCCTGAACCAAGACATCCCCCTCACCTGGTATCTGCTTTTGAGTGCCGCGCTCTTTTGCCTGGGCGTCGTCGGCTTTCTCATCAAGCGCAATCTCATTACCGTCTTCATGTCCATTGAGCTCATGCTCAACGCCGTCAATCTCTCCTTCGTCACCTTCGCTTACCAATGGCACGCGGTGAAAGGTCAAATTTTCGTCTTTTTTGTCATGATGGTTGCTGCCGCTGAAGCCGCGGTCGGCCTCGCCATTATCATTGCCGTCTTTCGCGCCCGGGCCACGCTCGCCGTCGACCGTATCGACCTGATGAAACTATGAACGAGTCTCTCCATATCTGGCTGATTCCGCTGCTGCCCTTCGCCGGTTTCCTGCTCAACGGAATCCTCGGCTCCCGGCTGCCCCGCCGAATCGTCTCCGCAATCGGCCTTCTCGCGCCGCTCGGCTCTCTCATTCTCGTTTTGAATGCCTTTTTGGGGTCCTCGATCTCAGCCGCTAAAACCTGCGCCAACTGCGGCCCCGCAACTGCGGTCACCCTGCCCTACGTTGAGAACTTTCCTCATCCCTGGCTCGCCATCGGCCAAATCCACGTCGATTTCACCCTTGTTCTCGATCAGCTTTCGCTCGTCATGCTCCTCGTCGTTACCGGAGTTGGATTCCTCATCCACATCTACTCCGTCGGCTATATGAAGGGCGAGCCCGGCTACGCGCGCTACTTCAGCTATCTCAATCTCTTTCTCTTCTTCATGACCGTTCTTGTCCTCGCCGGCAACTTCCTCCTCATGTTCGTCGGCTGGGAGGGCGTCGGCCTCGCTTCTTATCTCCTCATCGGTTTCTACTTCCAGCGCACCTCCGCCGCCGACGCCGGCAAAAAAGCCTTCATCGTCAACCGCATTGGCGACTTCGGTTTCCTCATTGGCATCTTCCTGCTGCTCGCCAACTTCGGCACGCTTTCCTTCAACCAGATTCGCTTCGAGCTCGCTCTCTCGCCTACCCTCACCGGCGGCATTCTCACCGTTATCTGTCTCTGCCTGCTGCTCGGTGCGGCCGGCAAAAGCGCGCAGCTTCCTCTCTACGTCTGGCTGCCCGACGCCATGGAAGGCCCGACGCCCGTCTCCGCCCTCATCCACGCCGCCACCATGGTCACTGCCGGCGTCTACATGATCGCCCGCACGCATTTCCTCTTCGACCGTTCGCCCTTCGCGCTCGCCATCGTTGCCATCGTCGGCGCTGCCACTGCCCTCTTTGCCGCCACCATCGGCCTCGTCCAAAACGACATCAAGCGCGTGCTCGCTTACTCCACCATCTCGCAGCTCGGCTACATGTTTCTCGCCTGCGGCGTCGCTGCCTACTCAGCCGCCATCTTTCACCTCGTTACGCACGCTTTTTTCAAAGGCCTGCTCTTTCTCGCTGCCGGCTCAGTCATCCATTCTCTCGGCGGTGAGCAGGACATGCGCAAGATGGGCGGTCTTCGCACCAAACTTCCCGTCACCTTCTGGACCATGACCGCGGCCGTCTTCGCTATCGCCGGATTTCCCCCTCTCGCCGGCTTTTTCTCCAAAGACGCCATCCTCTATACAGCATTCCTCCAGGGTCCCCTCGGCAAATTCCTCTGGTTCATCGGCCTCGTCACCGCCCTCCTCACTTCGCTTTACATGTTCCGCCTCTGGTACATGACCTTCCTCGGGCAAGGCCCCAGAACTAGCCCTGTGTCAGGGCACGACTTCAGTCGTGCCGATTTGACCAATAAAAAAGATGGGGCTTTAGCCCCCGCCGCGGCCCCGCACCTGCACGAGAGCCCCTGGTCCATGCGCGGCCCCATGGTGATTCTTGCCCTGCTCTCCGTCTGCGGCGGCTGGATCGGGATCGACCACATGACCTCCTACCTCGCGCCCTCCGTCGGCCTGCACCGTACTGCATCCACCGGCAGCCCCGGACTCGAACTCCTCCTCAGCCTCGCCGCGGTTCTTGTCGCCCTTGAAGGCTGGCTCATTGCCGACAAATACTACCGCCGCAAAACCGAACGCCCCGCCCAGCTCGCCGCCGCCATGCCCGGTGGCTACAAGCTTCTCCTCAACAAGTACTACGTCGACGAAATTTACGGCGCGGTCCTCATCAAACCGCTGCTCGCAATCTCGCAATACGTCCTCGGCTGGGTAGTCGACACCGCAATCCTCGGCGGCATCGCCTGGTCGCTCGCCGGCGTCGCCAGCCTTTCAGGCATGATTCTCCAGCGCTGGCAATCCGGCAATCTGCGTTCCTACGCCGCCTGGCTCACCCTCGGAGCCGCTGCCGTTCTGCTGTTTGTCCTGCTCACCGGCTCCCCGCACGGGTGGAGTTTCTCGCTGCTCAATCCTGAACCAATCCGCGCCGTCACTCACATCACGGTCATGCATCTCGCACAGGCGGGGCACTGAGAATATGACGAATATTGACCAGTCCATTCTCACCCTCATCCTGCTGGCTCCGCTGGCCGGCGCAATCCTCGTCGCCCTCGTGCCCGATCGCTCCAGGCTTCCCAACTGGATCGCGCTCCTCACCACTCTCGCTACATTCCTCCTCACGCTTCATCTTCCCGCGCACTTCGTCACCGGCCACTCCGGCTTTCAATTCGAAGTCAATCTTCCCTGGATCGAGCGCCCCGCCATCTTCTACCACGTTGGCGTCGACGGCCTCAGCCTCTGGCTCGTCGTCCTCACCGGTCTGCTCGCGCCCATCGGTGTCGTCGCCAGTTGGAACGTCATCCAGACCCGTCGCAAAGTTTTCTACGCGCTCTTCCTCGTCCAGCAGACTGCCATGTTCGGCGTCTTCATCTCCCTTGACCTCATGCTCTACTACGGTTTCTGGGAGCTCTCGCTCGTTCCCATGGCTATCCTCATCGCCATGTACGGCCGCAAAGAAGGCCCCAAGGCCGCGCTCAAGTTTTTCCTCTTCACCTTCATCCCCTCCGCGCCGCTCCTCGTCGCCATCTTGTGGCTTTACGTGCGCACTAACACATTCAACTTCGCCGACCTGCAATATCAAACTGCCAGCGGCGTCCTACCCGCCGGAGCGCTCTTCTGGGTCGCCCTCGCGTTCCTCTTCGCCTTCGCCGTCAAGGTCCCCGTCTTCCCGCTCCACGGCTGGCTCGCCGACACCTACAACGAAGCACCCGTCGCGCTCGCCATGGTCGTCGCCGGCAAGCTCGGACTCTACTCCATGCTGCGCTTCCATGTCGGACTCTTCCCTGTCCAGGCCCGCGCCATCGCTCCGCTTCTCATCGCTCTCGCTGTCATCGGCATCCTCTACGGCGCATGTCTCGCCCTCGTCCAGCGCGACTTCTGGCGTCTGCTCGCCTTCGCCGCCCTCAGCCATCTCAGCCTCATCGTGCTCGCCATCTACGGCCTCACCGTCACCGGCTGGTCCGGCGCTGTCTATCAAATCCTCTCCCACGGCGTTGTCGATGGCGCGCTCTTCCTGCTCCTCGGCGCCCTCGAATTCCGTTACGCCAGCAGCATCATCACCGCGTACGGCGGCCTCGCCGCAAAACTACCGCGCGCAGCGTCTTACTTCGTCATTGCGACGCTCGCCATGATCGGCCTGCCCATGCTCTCGGGCTTCATCGGCGAGTTCATCATCCTCTCCACTACATTCAGCACGGTCAGTCGAAGCTGGGCTGTCTTCGCCGCGCTTGGCGTCATCCTCGGAGCCGCCTACATGCTCTGGCTCGTCCAGCGCCTCTTCTACGGCCCTGAAAACAAGCTCACCGCCTCCAAACCCTCCGCCGACCTGGGCTTCGGCGAGCTCGCCATCCTCACGCCGCTCGTCGTCCTCATGCTCGTCATGGGCCTCGCGCCGAACCTCTGGCTCAACTCCATCCAGACCGGCGTCCATCCCCCTCCGCCAAAATCCGCCATCGGTCAGAGCACTCAAAATCAGGCTGTCATCCTGAGGGGCCGAGCGCTGAGCGGAGCGAAGCGAGCGGGAGTCGAAGGACCAGCTGTTTTGAAGGGGCACGACTTCAGTCGTGCCATGATAGACCCCAAAAAATCATGGGCTTTAGCCCCTGAGGGCGACTCGCAGATGCGGCCCGCTCGAAATATTGAAGTGTCAGCGGTACTCCTCACGCCAGCGCAGAGGGAGGCCCGCCCATGACCTCCGTCCCCGACATCTACCGCATCCTCCCCGAGGTCATCCTCACCCTCACCGGCGTCGCCATCATGCTCATTGACGCGTCGCTCCCGCCCGCCTGGCCGCGCCGCCCGCTCGGCTGGGTCGCCGCCATCGGAACCACCATCGCCCTCTGGGCCAGCCTCTGGCAGCTCTCTCTGCCCCAGGGCACCGGCTTCTTCGGCACCGTAGAAACCAGCGCCTTCACCGTCTTCTTCCACGTCCTCATCTGCGGCATCGTCCTCGTCGCGCTCCTGCTCTCGCTCGATACGCTCCCCGCAGACAGCCACCATCAGGGCGAGTTCTATGCCCTCGTCGTCTTCGGCGCCGTCGGCATGTGCCTGCTTACCGGCGCGGTCGAACTGCTCGTCGTCTTCATCGCGCTCGAAATCTCCTCCATCTCCACCTACATCCTCGCCGGCTACCGCAAGCAAACCGGCCGCGGCCCTGAAGCCGCCATCAAATACTTCCTCCTCGGCTCCTTCGCCACCGCTTTCCTGCTCTACGGCATCGCGCTCATCTTCGGCGCCACCGGAACCACGCAGATCTACGACATCGCCCACCTTGCGCCCACCGCGCAAAATCACCCTCTCATCGTCGCCGGGCTGGCACTCATGCTCGTCGGCATCCTCTTCAAAGTCTCCGCCGCGCCCTTCCATGTCTGGACGCCCGATGTCTACGAGGGCGCGCCCTCGCCAGTCGTCGCGCTGCTCTCCACCGCGCCCAAAGCCGCGGCCTTCGCCCTCCTTCTCCGCGTCCTCTATGAGATGCTCCCCAATCTCCGCTCTCTCTGGGCCCCGCTGCTCTGGATCGTCGCCGTCCTCTCCATGACCGTCGGCAACCTCGCCGCCCTTCGCCAGCAGAACGTCAAGCGCATGCTGGCCTACTCCTCCATCGCCCACGCCGGCTATCTGCTCGCTGCCTTCGCCGGCATCGGCGACATCGGCATCGCCGCCGCCAGCTTTTACATCGCCGCCTACGCCGCCATGAACGTCGGCATCTTTGCCGTCATCACCCTCGTCAGCCGGATACGACGAACAGCTCCCCCTCATTGACGACTACCGCGGCCTCCTCTATCGCTCGCCGCTCCTCGGCAGCCTGCTCATCTTCTTCCTCATCTCGCTCATCGGCATTCCCTTCACCGGCGGATTCTTCGGCAAGTTCTATTCCTTCACCGCCGCAGTCGGCGGCGGAGCCATCGCTCTCGCCATCATCGGCCTGCTCAACTCAGGATTAGCCGCGGCATACTACCTCCGTCTCGCTCTCGTCTCTGCGCAGCGCCCGCCTGCCGCCTCGTCAGGTGATTCTCCCCGCACCGCACCGAAGCCTCAGGTCGGAGTCGCCGTCGGCGCAGCCCTTCTTCTCGCCGTCGCCGCCACGCTCATCCTCGGCATCATTCCCGGCGCAACGCTTGACGCCGCGCAATCCGCCGCCCACACGCTGCAAGCCCCGCCGCAACAGTCCACACAATTCTCCGTCGCCCCCACCGCCACCGGTCCCGCACAGCCAGCGCGTTAGCTCTGTGACCGCCCGATTCTGTACCAATCTGTCGCCGCTCTATTTTGTACCAAAATGGGTGCCCCAGGTCTCGACTTTGAGACCTGGGATTGGCAATCGCTAAGTTCGAAATCATGCGGTCACACACCCAGTATCCTGAGTCCAAAGTTCGAATCAAAAACACGCGGTCATCCTGAGCGAGTTTTGGTGCGTTGCACCAAAACGAGTCGAAGGATCTGCATTTCGGGATGCCGGTCTCCACATCGAGATTCTGAGGCACCACACAAGCCTGCCTGACCCATTCGCTGTTGCTGCAAGCCCCAGCACTTCTCGTCATGATCTGGCAAAGGTCAGCCTAGCCGACAATCCAATCAGAAAAGGAAAATGGAGTAGCGCCTGGTTTGCCAACCATTTGATCGAGTCAGCTATCGGTACGAGCCGAGGTCGGACCGGAACGCGGAGCTGCTCGGTGCGTACCTCGCAGCGCGTCGCGCTCACGGTGTATCATTCTCGGTTGTCCCAGAGGAATAGTGAACAGAAATGTCCGCCATTGAACTCGCAAGACTTGAAAGGGTTGACCTTCGTTCGGTTTTCCCCAAGGAAGCTGCGGCATTCACTCCGTGGCTTGCAAATGAGGAAAATCTCGCGCTTTTGGGAGATACGATCGGACTTGACCTTGAGTTAGTGGCCCAGGAGAAAGAGGTGGGGCCTTTTCGTGCCGATATTCTCTGCAAAAACACCGAGACGGATGAATGGGTTCTGGTTGAGAATCAAATTGAAAAAACTGACCACAATCATCTTGGCCAGATTCTCACATACGCAGCCGGTCTGGACGCTGTCACCATCGTCTGGATTGCGGCTTCATTCACAGACCAGCACGTCGCAGCGCTTGAATGGCTGAACGAGAAGACAAACGGAACCATTCGGTTCTTCGGACTTGAGATTGAATTGTGGAGAATCGGCAATTCACCCCCTGCACCCAAATTTAATATCCGCTCAAAGCCGAACGACTTCGTGAAGAGCGTGCAGTCTGCCACCGGGGACGTCGCGCTTTCGGAAGTTGGCCAGTTACAGCAACGCTTTTGGACCGAGTTCTTCGAGTACATTGAGAAAAGCAAGAGCCCGGTAAAGTGTCGAAAACCGGGCCCTCACAGGTGGATGCACCATCCGATTGGGATCTGGGCATTCCATTTATCCTCCACCCTTCTTTCCGATAAGAATGGGGCAGATGGCCCTAAGGTGCGAGTAGGACTCACTGTGAACGGGGAAAAGCGATTCCGGGCCCTGGAGAAACTTCGAGGCGTGATTGACCAGAAGTTGGGCGCGGATCTTGTCTGGGAAAGCACGGAAGGTCAAAAGATATGTCGAATCTATCGCCAGAGACTGTGGGATTTCACCGATGAGAATACGTGGCCTGAGCTAAGGGAGTGGCTGAAGGGTAATCTTGAAGATTTCCAGAGAGTATTCGTGCCGATTATTCAAGGACTGGATCAAGCAGCACTAAAGGAGTCCTAATACCGGAGACCCGAGCCGCAGATCGTTGAAGGCATATGGCGCACGCGGAATACGGAGAGCGCAGAGCATAGTCTTCCCCTCACTCCGCGCGCAAAGGGCCGCTGCCCGATGAATGATCAGCTATGCGGAGATTACCAGTTCCGCACCGCGCTCATCCCGCCCGTTCCTTTACAATCTCCTCAATGAAGTTAGGCGAATTAGCAAGCCGCTTGGGCGCTGAACTCCGCGGAAACCCCGACCTCGAAATTACCGGCGTCAACGGAATTGAAGTAGCCGGCCCCACCGAAATCACCTTCGTGGCCAATCCCCGCTACACCGCTCTTGCCCGCTCCACTCACGCCGCCGCCGTCGTCGTCGAGCCCGAATTCCAGGAAATCTCCGCCGCAACTCTTCGCATCAGGAATCCCTATCACGCCTTTAACCGCGCGCTCGGCCTCTTCTACCAGCCGCCCGCTTATCCGCCCGGCATCCATCACACCGCCGTCATCGATCCCTCGGCCGTCATCCGCCCCGGCGCGCACATCGGCCCCTACGCAGTCGTCAGTTCCAACGTCCGCCTTGGTCCGCACGCCACCCTCTTGTCCCATGTCGTGCTTTATCCCGGCGTTCAAGTCGGCAGTCACTTCTTCGCGCACGCCCACGCCGTCGTCCGCGAAAACTGCATCCTCGGCGACCACGTCACACTAGAAAACGGCGTCATCATCGGCGCGGACGGCTTCGGCTTCTCCAAAAACGATCAGGGCCATTGGGAAAAAATCCCCCAGTCCGGCCCCGTCCGCATCGGCAGCCGCGTTGACGTCCAGGCCAACGCCACCATCGATCGCGCCACCGTCGGCGCAACAGAAATCGGCGACGGCACCAAGGTCGACAATCTCGTTCAAATCGGTCACGGCTCCCGCGTCGGCAACGACACGCTCCTCTGCGCGCAAACCGGCCTCGCCGGCTCCTCCGTCGTCGGCAACAACGTCATCCTCGCCGGCCAGGTCGGCATCGCCGGTCACTGCACCGTCGGCGACGGCGTCATCCTCACCGCGCAATCCGCCGTCTCCCACGATGTCCCGCCCGGCAAAATGATCTCCGGCTCGCCCGGCTTCGACAATCGCATCTGGCTCCGCGCCGTCACCATCTTCCAGCGCCTCCCCGAGCTGCTCAAGCGCCTCGACCGCCTTGAGAAAGCAGTCGCAAAGCAACTTCCCGCCCAGGCGCAGCCGGAATCCTGGTCACACGGAGACGGGAGCGAAAAATGAAGCACCGCTTTCCTCTCCGCGCATGGTTTCTCGCCGCGCTCCTGTCTCCCGCGCTCCTCGCCGCATCCGCCTGCCACTCCTACCACATTGACACCACCATCGAAAACCGCACCGGCGCTCCCGTCCAGCTCCTCGAGGTCGACTACCCCGACGCAAGCTTCGGCGCAGACAGCATCGCCATCGGCGCCGACTATCACTACCGGTTCCAGGTTCGCGGCAGCGGCCTCCTCAAGCTTCAGTACACTTCCTCCAACGGCAAGCAGGTCCAGATCACCGGCCCTACCCTCGCTGAAGGCCAGCAGGGCCGCCTCGAAATCGTCCTCCTGCCCGGCGCCAAAGCTGAATTCCATCCTCAGCTCACTCCCGCTTCCTGATGCCGGTTCCCGCCATCGCCCTTTCCGCACCGGAAAGGTCAACATCTCAAACAACTTTGCCTCGCTGATGCTGCGCTGAATTCCTCCGATAAGACATTGCAGGAGGCTGGGGTTGCGCGCCAATGCTCCATCCCGGACGAACCGTCTTTTGACCTGCGCTCGCCGAAGGTATTGCTCCATAGCACGCTTCGCCGGATGCTTCACCCTCGTCTTCCTCGCAACTGTTCTCGTCGATCTAACGCCCGAATCCGAGCTCATCTGGGTCGCCAACGGAGTCATGCTCGCTTACTTGCTCCTCGCGCCTCGCAATCGCTGGCCCGCCTACCTGTTCATCGGTTATGTCGCGCAGTTCTCTGGCGGCCTGCTTGCCGGTCATCGCGGCATCGTTGGCGGACTCATTCTCGCTCTCCTCAATCTCTCTGAAGCCCTCATCAGCGCGTTCCTCCTGCGCCGCCGCTCCTCCGATCTACCCGATTTCACAAACCTCGCCTACATCGTGCGCTTTTTCGCTTTCGGCGTCTTTGCCGGACCCGTCATTATCGGCGCGGCAGAAGCCCTGCTCCTTCCCTTCCTGCACTCCTCGTTTCCCGGCGTCGAGTTCCTGCAATGGGTCGCCGCCGACGCTCTCGGGGCGTGCGTCGTCACTCCGGCTTTTGTCGCCGTCTTTCGCGCTCATTTTCGCAATTCGTTTCTCTCTCTCGGTAATTGGGCCCACCTGCTTCCGGTTATCGCTTTGGCCCTCCTTGTCTTCTCGGTTTCCACAACGCCACTGGCTTTCCTTCTCTATCCAGCCCTGCTCCTGGTTCTCCTGCGCCTCGATCTGGGATGGGCCTCTCTCGCCACGCTCTTCGTCGCGATCATCGGGATCTGGTACACCGTGCACCGAACGGGCCCGTTCGCCCGGTTCACTTCAACTTCTTCCATTGAGCCCGAAGTCGTTCTGCAAATCTTCCTCGCGGCCGCCATCTTCACGCTCTACAGTGTCTCCGTCGTGCTTGAAAACCTGCGCGCCACCGATCGTCGCCTGCAGCAGATCGTGGCCCTCCACAAACTCGTCACAGACAACTCACGCGACGTGCTCATCGTTGCCGATTTTGATGGAAACCGCCGCTTCGTCTCGGCTGCCGGCGATGGCTGGGGAGGGTGGGACAAGAGCGACCTCATGCGCCGCAAGAGCCTCGACCTCGTTCACCCCGAAGACCGTCAGGCAGTGATCACGGCAATCCGCGACATGCGCGCCGGAAAGGACGGCGCCCTCGTCGAGTGTCGCGTTTCAAAACGCGATCAAAGCTTTGCCTGGACCGAGGCCAGCCTCCGCACCATCCGCGATCCCGTCACCGGTGTGCCCACGGGAATCCTGAACAGCGTCCGCGAGATCACCGAGCGCAAGCTCGCAGAGCAGGCGCGTCAGCGCCAGCACTCTTTGATTGACGCCATTCATCAAGTCTCCCTCGACGGTATTCTCGTCGTCGACGAAAACCAGAGCGTCGTTTCCTGCAATCGAAAATTTGGACAGGTCTGGGGCATTGACCTGCCACAGAATCTTCCTGGCCACCTAGAGAAAGACATCCGATTCCCCGACGAGAAGTTCTTGACTCAGGTCTTGGCGCGATTGAAAGATCCCGGAGCATTCGTCACTCGCATAGAAAACCTCTACGCGAATCCGGATGAAAAAGACCATTGCGAAATTGAACTGAAAGATGGCAGGATGCTGGAGCGCTACAGCACTTGCCTTCGCAGCAAAGATGGCGCCTACCTGGGGCGCGTCTGGTTCTTCCGCGATATTACTGAACGCAAACTCGCCGAACAGCAATTGCGGGAGGCATATCGCACTGTCGAGGCGCTCGCCGTCACCGATGCTCTAACCGGCCTGGCCAATCGCCGCCATTTCGATCAGTGCCTCTCCAATGAGTGGCGCCGCGGACTGCGCGATCGCAAGCCCCTGTCGTTGCTCCTCATCGACGCCGACCTCTTCAAAACCTACAACGATACCTTCGGCCATCTCCGCGGCGACAACTGCCTCAAGCAGATCGCTGAATCCGCGCAGGACGTCGTCGCCCGCCCCGGCGACCTCGTCGCCCGCTTTGGCGGTGAAGAGTTTGCCGTCATCCTGCCCAATACTGGCAATAGCGGCGCCATGCGCATGGCGCGCGACATCTGCGCGGCGCTGCACAAACGCGCCATCCCTCACCCCGCCAACTCTGCCGGTGTAGCTACAGTCTCCGTGGGGTGCGCCACCGTCGTCCCGCAGTTAGGCCGGCAAGCCGCAACCCTCATCGACTGCGCTGATCAGGCTCTCTACCAGGCCAAGCGCGCCGGCCGAAACCGCGCTTGCAACTACCAGCCGCATGTCGCAGAGGAGGCGAATCCAAATGAACGCCTCAATCCGGTTGCAATCAAATCAGCTTGAAAGATTCAGATTCTCGCTTGGGAAGCAACGCGGCACTCAACCGCCGCCAGTCAACAAGAGGACGCGAGCCGCTTGCCGCTTACAAAACTTCAGTGCGTCAATCCGGCCCCGTTCACAGCCTCTTTCACTGACATCCTCAGTCAGTGAACCATCGTCTGAAACAGCGGTGACTGCAGCAATGCGGCAAATTCCTGGTCCGAGCTGGCAAAGTGAATGGTCAGGTTCCCCGAGCTTGAACTGATGTCGGTCGCGGCCAGAGCCTGCTTTTCCGTGTCTGACGCCGTCATCTTTCGCAGCATCACCGCCGCCGACATCAGCGATGAAATCGTCGCCGCTGCAAACGAGTCGCCGGTTTGAATCGTCAGGTCGAACCTCACGCCGTGCGTAAAGTCCATCGCATACCAGCTCGCTTCCAGCCGCTGCTTTACGCTGTCGAAGTCCGTCACCGATCCGGCCTGCCCCAGAAGCTGCTTCATCATCGTCTGCGTGCCCTTGCTGTCCAGAATGCTCCACAGAGGATTCGAGTCCACGCTCTGCATCGCATTCATCATCGCACCGTTGGTCAGCATGCTCGGGGTCATTCCGTCGCGCGCATCCAGCGCCTTCGTCACTGAGTCCTTGCTGCCGAAGATCATCGTCGATGGATCCACAAAGCAAAGCACCATCCCCGTCCTGCCCATCGGATAAATGCTGTTTGTCCTTACCATCGTCGGCTTGATCTTCTGCCGGGCAAACCTGGCCAGAATGTCCTGCGTCGGAAACTGCCCCTGCGCCACGCCCACCATCTGCAGAGCATCGCTTCCCGGTGACGGCCGGAACAGCGCAAACGCCAGCTCATCCACATACTGGTCGATAGCCTCTGCTTCGTCGCCTGAACTGGACTTGGCCAGTGTGAACTTGCTCAGCGCCTCATCAAACTGCTTTAACTCGGGCGGCATCACGCGGCTGCGCAAATCCATCGCCGAAGTGGAATCCTGCATCGCCCGGTAATCAATCACAACTAACTGCTGCACATCGTGCGGAATCGCCCCGCGCGCGTCCGTTGACAACTGCGCCGCCGACGCCAATCCCGGCGCCGCCAGCAACATGGCCGCAAGATAGAACCTCAAGAAATACTTGAACAATTTCATCCTCCCAACACTGAATACGCCTCTTATCGGACGCTCGATATTTCTCAATCTCGTGCCGGAAAATTCACCGTCCCGCACGCCGCGATTGCCGCAGATCTGACTCCCTATTGTACCTGTATCTCTTTCGCCCATCACCGCCATACTCCCGCTCCAATGGGCACTCAAACTCCCGGCCACCTCAGCGGATGCTCCAGGCGGCGCTCCAGAACCTTGGTATGCTCATCAAACTCAACTAATTGACGCATCCAATCGCTTTCCCGCTCACAAGCTGCCTCCGGAACCAGGCCAATCAACTCCCCTTCGGCAATGTTTACCTTATGCCGCGCGGCCAGGCTCGCCACCTTATGGTGCACCTGCGAGAGCGGGCTCGCCTCAAAGTCCGTGATGTTCATCGAAAGTTGCGCCCGCCCGTGCGCCAGAACCCCCATCGCCTTTACGCCCTTCAACCCGCCCGATGCGGCGCGAATCTCCCGTGCAATCGCCCGCGCCATCGCCACATCCGTGGAATCGAAATAGATGTTATAGGCAACCAGAAACTTCCGCGCCCCCACTGCGCATGCCCCGCCCGTCGGATGAAGCGCCGGGCCGCCCAGGTCGGGCCGTCGCGAGGGCTCCTTCTCCACCGCGTCTCTCAGCCCTTCGAACTGCCCCCGCCGCACATCTTCCAGGTTCACGCGATCCGGCCGCGCCGCCGCCGCCTCATAGAAATAAACGGGAACTCCAAATCGCCGCCAGATCTCCAGCCCCGCCTGCCGCGCCAGCAAAACGCATTGTTCCAGCTTGATCCCATGCACCGGCACAAACGGAATTACGTCCGCCGCGCCAATGCGTGGATGAACCCCCTGCTGCCTCGTCAGATTGATCAGTTCCACTGCCTTGCCCGCGCCGCGCACCGCCGCTTCCACCACGGCAGCCGGGTCTCCCGCAATGGTTACCACTGAGCGATTGTGATCCGCGTCCATTGACCAATCCAGCAGGTGCACTCCATCCACGCGCATGGCGGCTACAATCGCTTCCACCCGCCCCGAATCCGTGCCCTCTGAAAAGTTGGGGACACATTCCACCAGTGGTCCGCTCATCGCCGCCTTACTCTCTCGCTCTTTCAGCCTTTTGGCTCCGCCTCAACGCAGGCCTCGTCCCCTCGTTCCCTTGTTCCCTACGTTCCCTCGTTCCCTTGTTCCCTCGTTCCCTTGTTTCCTACGTTCCCTAGTCCCCTCGTCCCCTTGTTCCCTGCTTCTCATCATCTCCAGAACGTGAAGCCCACCTGTACTTGAACACTGGCATTCACACCAGGGTTGCGGTCCCCCAGCGAGGCCGACGAAATATGCACGCCATTCACTCCGATGTCGATCGATCGCTTTGGGCGCAGAAAGATATGAACTCCGCCGCCACCCTGCGGTGAAAAGTTCCACACGCTCGTCCCGCCGTCGATCCCCTCTGCTTTATTCGTCAACAGGTTCGGCGGAAACTTGTGTGTCGTATAAATCAGCCCGCCCGCCGCCTGCAGCCACGGCTGAATCCGTCTGGACCTCGTTGCAAGATTCCAGCGAAAAATCACCGGCGTCAGGCTGACCCCGTAAAACGTTCCCCCTCCAGTCGGCAATAGACATCCGATCGGCTGTCCGCCAGGAGTGATGCACGTATAGTTCTCTTCATGCGGAGGCGGCGTGTACGCCTGCCACAGCGGCATAATGTTCCCAGCCAGTTGGAATTGGCCGCTCAGAAACCCCGCGTGAATCACCGGAGTCATGACCTTCCCCAGCTCGAATCCGCCCCACAAAAACTTGTAGTCCGACCGGTTGCCAAGCCCGGTCCCCCAGTTCACAAACGGACCGTACTCCCAGCTCCGCTCTTTCCTCACCTCCGAAACCGGATCCTCAACGTATCCATATCCGTTGGTCACCGTTGCCGGAGCCGGTTTGGCCTGCGCCTCAACACCTGGCGCCTGCGCTCCTGCCGTCATCCCGCCCGCCAGCAACAACAGCAAAACAAATTCTTCAGCTCGCCTCAAAACCTTCCCCATCTCCACCCGATCCTGTCCCTCGCTTCGGCCGCCCAGTGTCGCTAGGTTGTTCGGCCCTTGTCTTCTTGTTCCCTTGTTCCCTGTCTTTTCGTTCCCTGCTTTTACCAAAAAAAGACCGCCACAACCGGGCGGCCTCGTTCCTGCCTGCCTCAAACCTTGCCTATCCGGCCGCGTGCTCCATCTGTTCGGCGTCCATATCAAAGTTCGAGTGGACATTCTGCACATCGTCCAGCTCTTCCAGTGCTTCCAGCAGACGCACCATCTGGTTCGCCGTATTCCCTTCCAGCTTGGTATAGGTCGACGCCACCATGGTCACTTCGCTCATCACCGTCGCAATCCCTGCTGCCTTCACCGCATTCGCCACCGCCTCATGCGAACTCGGTTCGGTGACGATCTCCCATGAGTCGCCCTCGTCGCGCAGGTCCTCGCCGCCGTGCTCCAGCACGATGTCCATCAACTGCTCTTCGTTGGCAGCGGACTTCTCCACCGCGATCAGCCCTTTCTTCGCAAACATGAACTTCACTGAGCCGGATTCACCCAGGTTCCCGCCATTCTTCGCGAACGCGTGCCGGATCTCGCTCACTGCCCGGTTGCGGTTGTCGGTCAGTACATCCACCAGCACAGCCACGCCTCCCGGCCCGTACCCCTCGAACGTCGCCTCTTCGTAACTGACGCCTTCCAGCTCCCCGGTTCCGCGCTGAATTGCCCGCTTGATATTCTCCTGCGGCATGTTCTCCGCTTTGGCTGCCAGAATCGCCGTCCGTAGTCGCGGATTCCCGTCCGGGTCACCGCCGCCCCTCGCGGCAATCGAAATTTCCTTGATAATGCGAGTGAAAATCTTGCCGCGCTTGGCGTCGAGCGCGCCCTTCTTGTGCTTGATTGTGGCCCATTTCGAGTGGCCGGACATAAGGACCTCAAAGTGTTGAAAATAGCGGTGCCCGCACGCACCTTAACCTGCTGAGTATACCATCGGCGGCGCTCCGCCAGATACGCCTGCAGCCCCTTCGCCGCTCATCCCCGGCGCGCTTTTGCCTTCGCCGCATTCATCGCGGCCGGCCAGTGCAGCGCCTCCAGAAAATCTAGGCAAAGTGCGATCAGGATCGGTCCGGCAACCTCAAGCACCATCGCCCTCTCAAACTTCCCTGTCCGCGCGATAAACGTCCCCAGCGCAGTCCCCAGGATCACCGCGTTCGCACTCAGCCAGACGCACGCAATCCGCCGGTGCCGGAACGCCAGCGCGCACGCCGGCAAAACCGTCAGCGAATTAAGCACCGACGCAAAGATATCGAAGGAAGTGTCATTCGCGCCCTTGGTGATGAAGGGCGCCATCACAAACGGCAGAAATCCCCACAACATCCCGATTGCCAGCAGAACCCTCACCCAGAACTGCCGTGCCCGCGATCTTTCGTCCAGACTATCTCCAGCTGCCATCGCATTCCTTGTCCGCCGAAAAATTCGCCCACTGCTGCGGCGTTTCTTCACAATCTCCTGCTACGCGAATACCTCCGCATCCCGCAGCCTCGCGCCCTTCCCGTCCTTCTCTGAAACAATCGCGTCGCCCGCCGCCACAGGCCAATCGATCCCCAAATCCGCATCGTTCCACACAATCGTTCGTTCCCCTGCCGGAGCATAATAGTCCGTCACCTTGTACGCGAATCCAGCCACATCGCTCAATACCAGAAACGCATGTCCAAACCCTGCCGGAATCCAAAGCATCCTGCCGTTCTCTCCGCTCAGCTCCGCGGCCACATGCTTCCGAAACGTCGGCGAGCTGCGGCGCAAATCCACGGCAACATCCAGTACCGCGCCGTGTGTCACACGCACCAGCTTTCCCTGCGGCTGCGTAACCTGGTAGTGAATCCCCCGCAGAACGTTCTTTTTTGAAATCGAAAAATTGTCTTGAACCCAGTTCGTGGGCAGTCCAGCTTCTGCCATGCGCCGCAAATTGAACGTCTCCATAAACGCGCCGCGGCCGTCGGCAAAAATCGCCGGCGTCAGCTTCACCACACCCGGCAGCGCTGTCTCTTCAATCTTCATCGTTCTCGCTTTGACCGCTTCCTCTTGTACCAGATTGGGTGCCCCAGGTCTCGATTCTGAGACCTGGGATCAACAAACGCATCGAAATCCAATTCGCGTGGTCAAACATCTACTCAACCCTGCCCGCAAAATACGGTTCCCGCAGCAGCCCCAGCAAATACTTCCCGTACCCGCTCTTCGCAATCGGTGCCGCCAGTGCCTCCAGTTGTTCCGCGCTGATAAATCCCTGCCTGTAGGCAATCTCCTCGGGACACGCAATATCCAGCCCCTGTCGCCGCTCGATCGTATGCACAAACAGCGAAGCCTCCAATAACGACTCGTGTGTCCCGGTATCCAGCCACGCCATGCCCCGGCTCATGATCTCCACCTTCAGCTTCCCCGCCTCCAGGTAGCGCCGGTTCAGGTCCGTAATCTCCAGCTCCCCACGCGCCGAGGGCTTCAGCGTCTCGGCGATCTTCACCACGTCGCGATCGTAAAAATACAAGCCCGTCACCGCATACCGTGACTTCGGTTTCGCCGGCTTCTCCTCCAGGCTCACTGCCCTGCCGTCTTTGTCGAACTCAACCACGCCATACCGCTCCGGATCTTCCACCGGATACGCAAACACCGTCGCGCCCTCTTGCAACTTGGCCGCCGCCTGCAACTGCTTTGAAAATCCTTGCCCGTAGAAGATGTTGTCTCCCAGCACCAATGCGCTCGTGTCCCCGCCGATAAACTCCCGCCCAATCAGAAACGCCTGCGCCAGCCCATCGGGGCTCGGCTGGACCGCATAGCTGATCTCCAGTCCCCATCTGCGCCCGTCGCCCAGCAAATCGGCAAACCGTCCCGTGTCCTGCGGCGTTGAGATAATCAGGATCTCCCGCAGCCCCGCCAGCATCAGCGTGCTCAGCGGGTAATAAATCATCGGCTTGTTGTACACCGGCAAAAGCTGCTTTGACACAACATGGGTCACCGGATACAGCCGCGTCCCCGACCCGCCCGCAAGAATGATCCCTTTCATTTTGTACCCATACCCTCGCACCGTAGGCGCAGCGTTCGATAGCCCCGCGCTTCAGCGTGGGGAAAGCATTCAACAAAGCAGCCTGGTCCCGTAGGGACGGCGCCGTGAAGAGAACGGCTACAGCATTTTCGGAATTACTGTAAACCGAAGCTGTTCACTTAAGTGGCTTTTTCCTCAAGAAAAAGCCACCTTTCACAGCTCTCAAGGAGTCTACATGTATTCCGAAAATGCTCTAAGGCTGCGCCCTCTCAAATTCAGGTCGACACAAACAATTCCATGCCATCTGATCCCTATTCCCTAGTTCCCTCGTTCCCTTATTCCCCTGTTCCCTTATTCCCTGGTTCCCTTGTTCCCGCGTTCCCTAGTTCCCTTGTTCCCTGTTCTGATAGTTTTTCGCGATCCATTCCCGATAAGCCCCCGTCCGCACGCTCTCTATCCACTCGCTGTTGTCCAGGTACCAGCGCACCGTTTTGCGCAGTCCGCTCTCAAACCCTTGCGCCGGCTTCCACCCCAGCTCACGCGCAATCTTCCTCGCGTCAATCGCGTACCGCCGGTCGTGTCCCGGTCGGTCCTGAACATAGGTAATCAACCCGCGCCGCGGCGCTGCTCCTGCCCGCGGCCGCATCTCGTCCACCAGGTCGCAGATCGTCGTCACCACATCGATGTTTGCCTTCTCGCTGTTTCCGCCAATGTTGTAGGTCTCTCCCGGCCGCCCGCTCTCCAGCACCTTCCGGATCGCCGCGCAATGATCCTCCACAAACAGCCAGTCGCGCACATTCTTCCCGTCTCCGTAAACCGGCAGCGGCTTGCCCTCCAGCGCGTTCAAAATCATCAGAGGAATCAATTTTTCCGGAAATTGAAACGGCCCGTAATTATTCGAGCAATTCGTCGTCAGCACCGGCAGTCCGAACGTATGAAAATACGCTCGCGCCAAATGATCCGACCCCGCCTTCGACGCCGCATACGGACTGTTGGGCGCATAAGCAGTCTCTTCGCAGAACGCCGGATCGTCCGCCGCCAGCGTCCCATATACCTCGTCTGTCGACACGTGCAAAAACCGGAAGGCCCCGCGCTCGCCCTCATCCAGCCCCGCGCGATACACCCGCGCCTGGTCCAGCAGCGTGAACGTCCCATGCACGTTAGTGCGGATGAATGCCTCCGGCGAAACAATCGACCGGTCTACATGGCTCTCCGCCGCAAAATGCACAATCGCTCTCGGCCGATGCTTGCGCAGCAGCGAGCCCACCAGCTCTGCGTCGCAAATATCGCCGCGCACAAATGTGTAGCGCTCGTCGGATTCCACGGGAGCCAGGTTGCCGGCATTTCCCGCGTAGCTCAGCAGGTCGAGATTCACCACGGCTCCGCCGCCGGCCTTCATCCAGCTCAAAACAAAATTCGAGCCGATAAATCCCGCTCCGCCCGTCACCAGGATCGTTTCGTTCATCGCATTCATTCGAACCGAGTATACGGCACAAACCACGCAACATGCGCCGTAAGAACAATCTCCGCCGTCTCATCTCCGCATGCCTGCCGTGCGTCCCCCATCATGAAAGGAACTTCTGCATGGCCGGCGGTTTTTCGATATATTAGGAGCAGCGCAGTTGCCGGGTGCGGCCGGGCTGCTCTTGCAAACCTTTTTGATTTGGCGCTGTGGCGACCTTCGCAAGCGAAGTCGCAAAGCGGCTGTGTATTTTGGATCTTTTTTCCCTTCCGCAACCAAAACATTACGCACAAAGGCTGCTATGGCAAACTCAGATCGCCGTCTCCGCGTTCCAGGCCCCCAGGGTCTCTATCATCCGCGCGATGAGCACGATGCCTGCGGCATGGGCCTGGTCGCGAACATCCGCGGCGAAAAGAGCCACGAGATCATCCGCAAGGGCCTTGAGGTGCTCATCAACCTCACCCACCGCGGCGCGGCTGGCTGCGACCCCGAGACCGGCGACGGCGCTGGCATCCTCATCCAGATTCCCCACGCCTTCTTCGCGCGCGAATGCGCCGAGCTAGGCATCGTATTGCCTGAATCCGGCGCCTATGGCGTAGCCATGTGCTTCCTTCCCGTCGAGCGCCACAGCCGCCTCCGCTGCGAGGGCGTCTTCGAGCGCATCGCCCAGGAAGAAGGCCTCAATCTCCTCGGCTGGCGTGACACTCCCGTCAACGGCGACGCCATCGGCCGCGAAGCCCGCGCCTCCCAGCCTTACATCGAGCAGCTCTTCCTCGGCCGCCCGCAGGGCCTCGACGAAGAATCCTTCGAGCGCCTCCTTTATCGCGTCCGCCGCCGCACTGAGAATGAAATTGCGGCCTCCGATATCGAGGACAAGCGAGACCTTTTACATCCCCTCCTGCTCCTGCCGCACCATCATCTACAAGGGCCTCATGCTGGCCCCGCAAATTGAAAGGTTCTACTTCGAGCTAGCCAATCCGCTCGTCACCAGCGCCCTCGCGCTCATCCACCAGCGCTTCTCAACCAACACGTTTCCCAGTTGGAAGCTCGCCCACCCCTACCGCTACGTCGCGCACAACGGCGAAATCAACACCATCCGCGGCAACATCAGTTGGATGAATGCCCGCCAGTCGATCCTTGCCAGTCCGCTTCATGGCGACAAGATCGGCGATCTCTATCCCGTCATCATGCCCCACGGCAGCGACTCGGCTTCGCTCGACAACGCCGTCGAGTTCCTCTATCAGTCCGGCCGCTCGCTCCCGCACGTCATGGCCATGCTCATTCCCGAGGCCTGGTCCGGCAATCCTGACATGGACGAGGACAAGCGCGCCTTCTACGAGTACCACGCCTCGCTGATGGAGCCATGGGATGGCCCCGCCGCCATCGCATTCACTGACGGTAAAGTCATCGGCGCGACTCTCGATCGCAACGGCCTTCGTCCCGGCCGCTACATCGTCACCAAAGACGATCTCGTCGTCCTTGCCTCCGAGGCCGGCGTCATCGAAGTCCCGCCTGAAGACATCCTCAAGAAGGGCCGCCTGCAGCCCGGCCGCATGTTCCTCGTCGATACCGTGCAGCAGCGCATCGTCTCCGATGCTGAAATCAAAAAACAGTTGGCCGCGCGCCAACCCTACGGCGAATGGCTCAAACAGCAGCAGGTCAAGCTCGTTTCGCTCCCCGAGCCCGCCCGCACCATCGCTTCCAATCAGGAAACCCTCCTGCGACGCCAGCGCGCCTGCGGCTACAGCGAAGAAGATCTGCGCATCCTCCTCGCTCCCATGGCCGCCAAGGGCGAAGAGCCAGTCGGCTCCATGGGCACCGATGTGCCCCTTGCCTGTCTCTCCGACCGCCCGCAGCCGCTCTTCAACTACTTCAAGCAGCTCTTCGCCCAGGTCACCAATCCGCCCATCGACCCCATTCGCGAAGAGTTGGTCATGTCGCTCATCAGCTACATCGGCACTGAGCGCAACATCCTCAATGAAGCGCCGGAGAACTGCCATACCCTCCGCCTGCCTCATCCCATCCTCACCAATCGCGACCTCGAAAAACTGCGCCGCGTCTCCTCCGGCGACCTGCTCGCCACCACGCTTCCCGCGCTCTTCCGCGCTGAGGACGGCGAAAAAGGCCTGCGTCATGCGCTCGAAGATCTAAGCATCCGCGCCGCACGCGCAGTCGACTCCGGCTACACCCTGCTCATCATCTCCGACCGCGGCGTTGACGCTACCTATGCGCCCATCCCCAGCCTCCTCGCCATGGCGGCCGTTCACAACCGTCTCGTCCAGGAAAAAACCCGCACCCAGGTCGCGCTCATCATTGAAAGTGGCGAGCCGCGCGAGGTCATGCACTTCGCCCTCCTCATCGGCTACGGCGCCAGCGCCATCAACCCCTACCTCGCCATTGAGACCGTCCAGGATCTCCAGCGCCGCGGCATGTTGCCCGCAGACATCACCGCCGAGTACGCCGAGAAAAACTTCATCAAGGCCATCGAAAAGAGCCTGCTCAAGACCTTCTCCAAAATGGGCATCAGCACGCTGCAAAGCTATCGCGGCGCTCAGGTCTTTGAGGCGGTCGGCCTCAACCGCTCCCTCATCGACGACTACTTCCCCCGCACCGCCTCGCGCATCGAAGGCGTGGGCCTCGACGTGCTCGCGCGCGAAGCCCAGATGAAGCACGAGTACGCCTTCCAGCCGCTCACCGACTCTGAAACCGATCTCGTTGTCGGCGGCCAGTACCAATACCGCGAAGGCGGCGAGTACCACCTCCTCAATCCGCTCACCATCAGCAAGGTGCAGCACGCCGTCCGCAACAACAACCCCGCCACGTTCCAGGAGTACACCGACCTCATCGACGGCCAGAACCGCAACCTCTGCACATTGCGCGGTCTGCTCAAGCTCAAATATTTAGACACGCCCATCCCCCTCGAAGAAGTCGAGCCGGCCAAGGAAATCGTCAAGCGCTTCACCACCGGCGCCATGAGCTTCGGCTCCATCAGCAAGGAAGCGCACGAAACTCTCGCCATTGCCATGAATCGCCTCGGCGGTATGTCCAACACCGGCGAAGGCGGCGAGGACGAAGCGCGCTTCAAGCCCGATCCCAACGGTGATCTGCGTCGCAGCGCCGTCAAGCAGGTAGCCAGCGGCCGCTTCGGCGTCACCACCAACTACCTCGTCAACGCCAACGAGCTGCAGATCAAAATGGCCCAGGGCGCAAAGCCCGGCGAAGGTGGCCAGCTCCCCGGTCACAAGGTCGATGCGGAGATCGCGCGCATCCGTCACTCCATCCCGGGCGTAGGCCTCATCTCGCCGCCGCCGCATCACGACATCTACTCCATCGAGGATCTCGCGCAGCTCATCTACGACCTCAAAAACGTCAACCCGCAGGCCCGCATCGCCGTCAAGCTCGTCTCTGAAGTGGGCGTCGGCACCGTCGCCGCAGGCGTCTCCAAGGCCCACGCCGACGTTGTCCTCATCTCCGGCGACACCGGCGGCACCGGCGCTTCTCCGCTCAGCTCCATCAAGCACGCCGGCCTTCCTTGGGAGCTCGGCCTCGCAGAGACGCAACAAGTCCTGCTGCTCAACGATCTCCGCAGCCGCATCCGCGTGCAGACCGACGGCAAGCTCCAGACCGGCCGCGACGTCGTCATCGCCGCCCTGCTCGGCGCCGAAGAATTTGGCTTCGCCACAATGCCCCTCATTTCAATGGGCTGCATCATGATGCGCAAGTGTCACTTGAATACATGCGCCGTCGGCATCGCCACCCAGGACCCCGTCCTCCGCGCCCGCTTCACCGGCACGCCCGAGCACGTCATCAACTTCTTCTTCTTCATCGCCGAGCAGATGCGCCAGCACATGGCCAAACTCGGCTTCCGCACCATCGACGAAATGGTCGGCCATGTCGAAAAAATCGACGTCCACATAGACGACGCGCACTGGAAGGCCAAAGGCATCGACCTCTCGTCCATCCTCTACGCCCCCGAGCTGCCGTCGCGCGTCGCGCGCCGCCGCACTACCTGCCAGGATCACGGCCTCGGCCCCGCGCTCGATCACGCCCTCATCGCCAAGGCCAAACCCGCGCTTGAGTCGCAAACGCCGGTCACCGCCAGCTTCAACATCCGCAACGTGCACCGCACCGTCGGCGCCATGCTGGGTGGCGAAATCGCGCGCCGCTACGGTTCTGCCGGCCTGCCCGACGGCTCCATTCACTTCCGCTTCCACGGCTCTGCCGGCCAAAGCTTCGGCGCCTTCGTCCCCAACGGCGTCACCCTCGAGCTTGAAGGCGACGCCAACGACTATCTCGGCAAAGGCCTCTCCGGCGGTCGCCTCATCGCCTATCCGCCCAAGACTTCCAGCTTCCTGCCTGAAGAAAGCATCCTCGTCGGCAACGTCGCCCTCTACGGCGCAACCAGTGGCGAGGCCTTCCTCAACGGCATCGCCGGCGAGCGCTTCGCCGTCCGCAACTCCGGCGCCACCGCCGTTGTTGAAGGCGTCGGCGACCACGGCTGCGAATACATGACCAACGGCTTCGTCATCGTCCTCGGATCCACGGGCCGCAACTTCGCCGCCGGCATGAGCGGCGGCATCGCCTATGTCTACGACGATCAGGGCGACTTCTCCACGCGCCGCTGCAACAAGGCCAGCGTCGATCTTGAGCCGCTCGTCGATGCCGACCGACATTGAGAATGTCCGTGCCCTGCTCGCCCGCCATCGCGATCTCACCGGCAGCCCGCGCGCCGCATGGGTCCTCGAGCACTGGGCCGACTGCGCAGCCCAAGTTCATCAAAGTCTTCCCGCACGAGTACAAGCGCGTGCTCGGCGTAGCCCGCGCTCAAGCCGTCTACGCTTCCCCGAATCACCGCGCCGCCTCTTGGTTGCCGCGGCTGCCGCGAGGTGCAGCATGGGTAAGGTACACCGGCTTCTTGGAAATTCAACGCGAACAGCCCACGCGCCGCAAGCCCGACGAGCGCATTCAGCGACTGGTTCGAAATCTACGAGCCCTTCCCTGAAGAAAAGCAGCGCGAGCAGGGCGCCCGCTGCATGGACTGCGGCGTCCCCTTCTGCCACACCGGCTGCCCGGTTAACAACCTCATCCCCGACTGGAACGATCTCGTCTACAACAATCGTTGGGAGGCCGCCATCCGCCGCCTCCACTCCACCAACAACTTCCCTGAGTTCACCGGCCGCATCTGCCCAGCGCCCTGCGAAGCCGCCTGCGTCCTCGGCATCAATCAGCCGCCCGTCTCCATCAAGCTCATCGAGCGTTCCATCGTCGATCGCGCATGGGACGAGGGCTGGATCCATCCCGAGCCGCCCGATCAAGCCACCGGCAAGCGTGTCGCCGTCGTCGGCAGCGGACCCGCCGGCCTCGCCGCAGCGCAGCAGCTCCGCCGCGCTGGCCACTCCGTCACCGTATTCGAGAAGAACGACCGCATCGGCGGTCTCCTGCGTTACGGCATTCCCAACTTCAAGCTTGAAAAGCACGTCCTCGACCGCCGCATCGAGCAGATGAAGGCCGAAGGCGTCGTCTTCCAGACCAACGCCCACGTCGGCGTCAATGTCTCCGTCGAATCACTCACTGACGGTTTTGACGCTATCCTTCTCTGCGGCGGCTCCGAGCAGCCGCGCGACCTGCCCATCCCCGGCCGCGAGCTCAAGGGCATTCACTTCGCCATGGAGTTTCTGCCCCAGCAGAATCGCCGCAACCAGGGCGATTCTGAAGAAGCTCTCCTCGCCAACATGAAGGCCGCGGGCTCCATCTTTGCCACCGGCAAAAACGTCCTCATCATCGGCGGCGGCGACACCGGTGCAGACTGCCTCGGCACCAGCCATCGTCAGGGCGCAAAAAACGTGCATCAGTTTGAAATCATGCCCAAGCCTCCCGGCGAGCGCGCCGCGTCCACTCCCTGGCCGCTCTGGCCGCTGCAACTGCGCACCGAAAGCTCCCACGAAGAAGGCGGCATCCGCGACTGGGCCATCAACAGCGTCAAGTTCACTGGCGACGAGCACGGCAACGTCAAGCAGCTTCACGCCGTCCGTGTCGGCCCTCCGCCCAAATTTGAAGCGCAGCCCGGCACCGAGTTCACCCTCGACGTCGATCTCGTCCTTCTCGCCATGGGCTTCCTCGGCCCCGTCCGCAATGGCATGATCGAGCAGCTTGGCCTCACGCTCGATAATCGCGGCAACATCGCCACCACCAACTTCATGTCCTCCCGCGAAGGCGTCTTCGCCGCCGGTGACATGCGCCGCGGCCAGTCTCTCGTAGTCTGGGCAATCTCGGAAGGCCGCAAAGCCGCCGCCGCCGTCAACGATTATCTGGCAGAAAAATCCGAACCTCTCGACCGCGCTCGTCGCGCCGCCACCATCACCGCCCGCTAATCCCGTCAATAATGCACAGAAATTGGGTGCCCCACATCTCGCTTTTGAGATGTGGGATAGCGCAATCCTCGCCTTTGTCATCTGAGCAAGGTCGCACGCCTCGGAGGACGACGAGTCGAAGGACCTGCATTTGCTCTTAACGAAATAAGCTCCCCACGATTGCGGGTGCCCCATCCAAGCTCTGCTTGGGTGGGATCAAACTCCCGCGTCACCTCTGGGATACCAGGTGCCTTCCTGTTGCGATGTCATCCCGAGACGCAGTCGTGGGTGGGAAACCGAATATGACTCAGCGGCACATCAACCAGCCCGCGTAGCGGGCGACGGAATTTAGCCCCAGGCGCAAGCCTGGGGAGTACCAACGCACACACACAGCAGCCCGCTTCAGCGGGCGAAAGATTCCCTCCGAGTGCCCCCACCCTCGCCGTCCGACGCGACGGATTTTTTTGCGGCTAGGGTGGCAGACCCAACTCCGCCCTCACCGCATGGAACAAAACGTCACCGCGCCCTGCATCCCAGAACATGTCAAGTACCCTGCCACCTGAATCCGCCCGCCAACTCCGCCCTAAGTCGTTGTTTTTCTGATCCCTGAACCCCGTTCACTGATCCCTGTTTTCTTTGCCGGTTATTTCACGCAAATCTCTACACTTGTTTCAGCGGTAGAAAAACTCGAATGGCGGCTCGTGCGGCTCGGTGACTGACCTCTCCGGGCCGCACGCTTTTTCCATTGCGCTCGGCCAGAACGAACCGATTCGCGTTCCATCGCTTGCAAGAGAATCCTGAACTTTAACCCTCCCGGATTGACGACTTTGGCCAAACAGGGGGGTGGGGGAGCACATCATGTACCTGACATGCCGGCACATCAAAACCAACGGACTGCGCTGCGAGTCGCCCGCGCTCAAAGGCGGCCATTTCTGCTACTACCACTCCAAGACCCGCATTGTCGGCGCCGAGCCTGAAGCAAAGTACGGCCCCTTGCACCTTCCCATACCCGAAGATCCCGGTTCAGTTCAACTCTCCATCGCCATGATCTCCGACGCCCTTATCAACGGCCGCATTGACCTCAAGAACGCAACCGGCCTCTTCTACGGACTCCAGATCGCGGCGCAGTTCATCGATCGTCACGCGTACTTCCCTGCAAGAGAAACCGTCCAGTCGGCAGAGCAAACCGCCCAGGGCGACGAACTCGCTCCCCAGGAGTATGGCTGCAACGACGACGAAGACTGCAACGAGTGCCCCTACTCCGACGACTGCCCTCGCTGCATCGATTCCGATGAAGACGACGAGTGCGAGGATGAAGAAGAGGAAGACGATAGCGGCGACGACGAAGACGCCCAGGAAGAGGAAAGCGAAGAGGACGAAATCGAAGAAGAAGACGAAAAAGAAGAAAATCAGGAACCGCCCAAAGGCCCGCTGAGAAAGAAACAGGAACCTGTCACCGATGGGCTCGACGCGCTGCGCAAAAGCCTCGCCAAAGTCCTCGATCAGCGCTGCCGCGCAGGCTAGCGGGTGCCCCAGGTCTCGCTTCTGAGACCTGGGATTCGCAGTCGCTCGGCTTGCTCGGTTCTGTGCCAAATGGGGTGCCCCATCCTAAACGCGCTTTCTGCGTTTAGGGTGGGATCTCCAACGCCGCGAGTGCCCCGATCTTGAGAAGCGGGATCCTCGGTTGTTTTCGCTCGCAGAAATAGAGACAATCTGATTGATTCGATATCCCGAGGAGGCAGATCACTCAGTGTGTCTTCCGCGCGGTCGAAAACACTTGCCGGTGATCTTTCGTCTCTCGTTTCTGACCACTGATCACTGACAACTGATCACTGACCACTGACGACTGACCACTGACGACTGACCACTGACGACTGACCACTGATCACTTAGAATAGAACCGTCACTATGTCCAACATTCTTGAACATCTGCCCATCGGCCAAAAGGTCGGCATCGCCTTCTCCGGCGGCCTCGACACTAGCGCTGCCATTCACTGGATGAAGCTCAAAGGCGCCGTACCCTACGCCTACACCGCCAACCTCGGCCAGCCCGACGAGTCCGACTACGAAGCAATCCCCAAAAAGGCCATCGAATACGGCGCTGCCGAAGCGCGCCTCATCGACTGCCGCGCGCAACTCGTTCGCGAAGGCCTCGCTGCCCTTCAGTGCGGAGCATTCCATATCACCACCGCGGGCGTGGCCTACTTCAACACCACCCCCATCGGCCGCGCCGTCACCGGAACCATGCTCGTCAGCGCCATGAAAGAAGATGACGTCAGCATCTGGGGCGATGGCAGCACCTTCAAAGGCAACGATATCGAGCGCTTTTATCGCTACGGCCTGCTCGTCAATCCCGCTCTCCAGATCTACAAGCCCTGGCTAGACGACGCATTTATCGACGAGCTTGGCGGCCGCGCTGAAATGTCGGCCTTCATGCAGAAGTCCGGCTTCGCATACAAAATGTCAGCAGAGAAAGCCTATTCGACCGACTCCAACATCCTCGGCGCAACCCACGAAGCCAAAGACCTCGAACAACTTTCATCCAGCATCCGTATCGTCGATCCCATCATGGGCGTCGCCTTCTGGCGCGACAATGTTTCCATCAAGCCTGAAGAAGTCACCATCGCCTTCCACGAAGGCTGGCCCGTTGCACTCAACGGCGTCGAGTTCCCCGATCCCGTCGAGCTCATGCTCGAGGCCAACCGCATCGGTGGCCGCCACGGTCTCGGCATGAGCGATCAAATTGAAAACAGGATCATCGAAGCCAAGAGCCGCGGCATCTACGAAGCTCCCGGCATGGCGCTGCTGTTTATCGCTTACGAGCGCCTCATCACCGGCATTCACAACGAAGACACGATCGAGCAGTATCGCGAAAACGGCCGCAAGCTCGGCCGCCTGCTCTATCAGGGCCGCTGGCTCGATTCGCAGGCCCTCATGCTTCGCGAAAGCGCGCAGCACTGGGTTGCGAAGCCGGTCACCGGCGAAGTCACGCTCGAGCTGCGCCGCGGCAACGACTACTCCATCCTCAACACCGCCTCGCCCAATCTCACCTTCAAGCCCGAACGCCTCTCGATGGAGAAGACCGATTCGGTTTTTTCGCCGCGCGATCGCATCGGCCAGCTCACCATGCGCAACCTCGACATCACCGACACGCGCGACAAGCTCATGACCTACGCTCAATCCGGCCTGCTCACCGTCAGCAAAGACACCACCATCCCCCAACTGAAAAGCGGCGACGAAAAGAAGTAGCAGATAAGGGAACAGAGAGAAGCGACCAGAATGAAGAAATGGGGTGCCCCATCCTAAACGCGTTTTTTGCGTTTAGGGTGGGAGTTCCAACTCCACCGGGTGCCCCAGGTCTCGCTTCTGAGACCTGGGATTCGCAGTCGCTCAGCTAGCTTGGTTCTGAGCCAAACGGGGTGCCCCATCCTAAACGCGCTTTTTGCGTTTAGGGTGGAATGCACAAACTTACCAACCATTCATCACGGCGTCGCCCCGCACACACAGTTGTCGAACGCGGCCGCCTCATCGTTCTTCAGCGCGCACACATACATCGGCCACACCAACTTGAGCGCGCGCAGCGGTTGCCCCACTTCGTAGTTGTGGATATAACTTTCGCTCGCCTTCGTCTCCGCATTCCGATCCGCTTCAAAATGTTCCACCAGATTCGCAACCGTCGCCGCCGAAAACGCCGGCTCTTTGTAAGTCTGCGCAAAATCGTACTCTTCTGCCCATGTTGTCTCGATGCCCGTCTTATTTGAAGCTGCAATCACTCGGTAATCTTTCATCGTCGCGGTCGCCGCATCGATCCGCGCCACCACAAACGATGGATTATTCCCATCAACCGGCGAGATCGACGGCACCATCTTCACTGCGACGCCCTTTTCCGCCGCACTCGAATCCGCCGGCTCCAGCAGCCGCATCTCGTCCATGTGCGTATGCGCAAAAATCCCCAGCCGGATCACATCGCCGAATTGCGCCATCGTCTCCGCCAGCGCCTCCGACGACAAAAACATCGTCGGCTTATTCCCTTTGCAAACGTTCTTCCCCTTCGTCGCTGTCGAATAGGGATCAACTCCCGGCGGAATATGCGCCATCACCCAGACCTTCTCATGGCTCCGCCGCGCCTCATCCAGTTGTTGCGCCAGCCACGCAATCTGCGCCGCTGCAGGCTCCGTATCTTCCTTGCCCCCGCACGTCGCATAGCGCCGCGACATAAACAGATCGTCCAGCACCAGCAATCGCGTGTGTTGCATCGGTGCAGGCAGCGTCACGCTGTAATATCCGCCCAACGCAAACGTCTTTGCCGCCTCTTCCCGATCCGCACGTCCAGATCCGCGCGTAAACTCACCAGCCAGCCCAGCCAGAAACTCGCCCTTCGCATCCAGCTGGTAGTCTCCGCAATCGGAGTCGTTATTCCCCAGCGCCGCATACACCGGAACTCCCGGCAACGCCTCCCGCAACGAGCCCAACACAAACTCCACCGTCTTCTCCGTAAACTCCCGGTAATCGTCCGGAGCAGCGCTCTTGAGGACAGCCGCGTATTTGCAGTCGAAAGAGTGCGCCATCAAGTCCCCGCTCACTATCACGAACTTCGCCCCTGCCGCATTCGCCCGCATCGCCCGCAGGCTCGACCTCAACAGCGCATAGGATGTATCAACACCCTTCGCGTGGCACGCTTCCTGCAGTTCCGCAAACCTCGCCGCGCGTCCCGGCGAATCCGGCGCAGCCAGAATCGTCCTCCATTCCGCCTCCGGCGCCGCCGCCAGTTTCGCCGCCTTCTCCGGATCCCAAAACGGCTCGAAGTGAATGTCGCTCACAAACAGCGCCCGCACGCTCTGCGCCTCCAATCCGCTCCGCTCCTTCGCACTCTGCGCGTTCGCCCCAACGCCCAGCCAGCTCAAACAGACCAGCAGAACGCACACCCTCACATCGACACGCAGCACACCAGTCCTCCAGATGCTTCCCATGAATTCTCCTTGATGATTCGGATCCATCGCCTCGAAGTGGGCTGCGGCTAGAATAACCTGACGGACGGCAGACAAGCCTACTTGCCGCCTCGCTATCTCCGCGATCTCCGCTCACTCCGCCAACCCCGCTGTCTTGTGCTATACGTTTCCACATGGCCAGGCACACACTTTTTCCCGTCCTCCTTTCTGCCATCCTTCTCCTCGCCCCATCCGTTTCCCAGGCTCAATCCCTCGCTCCCACTCCGCCCATGGGCTGGAACAGCTGGGACTCCTACGGCCTCACCATCGACGAAGATCAGTTCAAAGCCAACGCGAAGGTCCTCGCCTCGCTTGAGGAGTACGGATGGAAATACGCCGTCATCGATGAAGGCTGGTACATGGCCAATCCGTCCGGCAAGTCCATCGAGCAAAGGCAATATCTCTATGACGGCAATGGCCTCCTCATCCCCGCACCCGGCCGCTTCCCTTCCGCGGCCAACAGCGCAGGCTTCAAGCCGATCGCAGACTGGGTCCACTCTCAGGGCCTCAAATTCGGCATTCATATCGTGCGCGGTATTCCGCGCCAGGTTGTCGCTGCCAATCTGCCCATCGCCGGCACGTCCTTTCACGCCGCCGACGCTGCAGACACCACATCTCCTTGCCCTTGGGACCAGGGCAACTGGGGTGTCAAAGATAACGCAGCAGGCCAGGCCTACTACGACTCCATGCTCAAGCTCTACGCTTCCTGGGGAGTCGATTTCCTCAAAGTCGATTGCATCGCCACCAATCCTTACCGGCCTTCCGAGATCCGCCAGATTGCTGAAGCCATCCGCAAAACCGGCCGCCCCATCGTCCTCAGCCTTTCGCCCGGACCCACCGCCCTTGACGACGCCACCGCGGTCGCAAAGGACGCGCAAATGTGGCGCATCTCCAACGATCACTGGGACGGCTGGACCCTCCCCCACAAACCCGGCGAAGAATTCCCCTTCGGCCTGAAAGAGGCCTTCGATCGCCTTGCGCTCTGGTACACCTACACCAGCCCAGGTAGCTGGCCCGATCCCGATATGCTGCCCGAGGGATGGCTCGGTCCAAGCCCTGGCTGGGGCCCCCCGCGCCAATCTCGCCTCACGCCCGACGAACAACGCACTGAATTCACGCTCTGGTGCATCTCGCGCTCGCCCCTCATCTACGGCGGCAACCTCACCCGCCTCGATGCCCTATCGCGCTCGTTCCTTACCAATCAAACTCTGCTCTTTGTTGATCAGACTTCGAACTACAGCCGTCCGGTCGATCCTGCCACTCTCGGTCCCGGATTTGACAATGCCCGCGTCTGGCGCGCCACCATAAGCCAGCCCGGCGATCGCGGCTACGCGGAGTACTTCGCCTTCTTCAATCTCACGGACGACCCGGCAACGCTTCACACCACATGGAAGCAGCTTGGTCTCGACAGCGCAAAACACTCCGCCCGCAACGTCTGGGACGATTCCACAACCAAAGAGTCAAAGGAAATCAGCGTTACCTTGCCTCCGCACGGCACAGCCCTGTTTGAGCTGCACTAGCCGCAAGCCAACAAATCGGTGCGCATTTTTCCACCGTCCCGGGTGCCGCCTTCCACGAAGGTGTTAGATTTCTTACCCCGCTGCCTGTGCGACACTAATCTGTCTGCGAAGCGCGCTCCAGCCAGCGCGCTCTCCGGTAGAGGCAAGTTATGCCCATTCTTCGTTCCGCCTTAATTGCCCTCTCCCATAATCGTCCGTTGCGCGGTTTTGTTGAACACTCCTCGTTGGGAACCCGCCTCAATGCGCGCTTCATCGCAGGCATGAAGATCGAAGACGCGCTCCGTGTCGCCGAAGCCGTCAACGGCCAGGGCATCGCCGTCACGCTTGACTCGCTCGGTGAAAGCGTCACCTCCGCCACTGAAGCGCATCGCGCCGCTGACGTCTACCACCGCTTGCTTGACTCCATCGCCGCGCGCCGCCTTAACGCCAACATCAGCGTCAAGCTCACCCAGATGGGACTCGAACAATCTCCTGAGCTGGCCGAGTCCATTGCCGGCAACCTCGCCCAGCATGCCCGCTCCACTAACAACTTCATCCGCATCGACATGGAGGACTCGCACCTCACCCAGATAACCTTGGACATCGTGCGCCGCATTCACGCCCGTGCTGATATGCGCGGTGCTGTCGGCGTCGTCATCCAGGCCTACCTTTACCGCTCCCAGGCCGACGTCGAGCAGCTCCTCGCCGATGGCATCCGCATCCGCCTTTGCAAAGGCGCATACGATGAGCCTCCTGAAGTCGCCTTTCCGCGCAAGTCTGAGGTCGACGTAAATTTCCTCGCGCTCACCAAAATGCTGCTCGCCAGCCCTCTCTATCACGCCTTGGCCACACACGACGAATCCATCGTCGCCGCGATCAAGGCGCACGCAGCCGCCCGAAAAATCGATCCCGGCCACTTCGAATTTCAAATGTTATTTGGAGTGCGCCGCGACCTGCAGCGCCACCTCGTAAGCGAGGGCTATAAAGTGCGCGTTTACGTTCCCTTCGGAACAGAGTGGTACCCGTACTTCATGCGCCGCCTGGCTGAGCGCCCCGCAAACGTGCTCTTCCTCGCCAAAAACTTCTTTCGCTCGTAGCCAGCGCACAACCAAGCCTACTCCGCGCGCGCCTTCCGTTTCGGCTTGTAGCGCCGCCGAAGCATCATGTTGGATGCACAGCCCTTGCATCGCCACGGGTAGAATCCGAAGAGCGGATAAACCCACTCCTGCAGATAACCCTCGCGCACCAGTCGCTGAAGCTGCTCGCTGCCGCAAAACCGGCAAGCCACCCGCTCATTCGCTTTGCCCTGAGGAGCGAGTTCTCGCGCGAGGGCTCCGTCTGTCCCCGCCTCGTGCATTATGGTCTCCTCAGAAAATCTCTGCTGCATCTGCAAAGCGAACCCAGAACCTTACGCCGCTCACCTCGATGGTGGCGCAGGACGTTCATTCTTTCCCGCGACCGCGGGGCCGAGAGATGGTTGAATATTGACCAACTTCGCGATCATCTTAATCCCCAATGCTGTTTCTCGGAAAGTGGAAAAATTGCCAACTTTTAGCGATCTGAAGCCCACACACAGAGGCCCACCATCCTCAAGCCCGCCCATCCTCACGCGTCAGCAGAATTCTTTCCCAACCGCCCTAGCCCTTGCAGCGCCAGGTCCGCGACCGCCTTCGCCAGGGTAGGCGACTCATTCAGCGACTCCGGCCGCTCCAGCCGCACACCCCTTTTCGCCGCATACTCGCGAAAGAGTCGGTCTACGTCAAACAGAATCTCCACGTGATCGCACAGGAACCCAATCGGCTGCAGCACCAGCGCTCTCACTCCTTCGGCCGCAATCTTGTCCAGCGTCTCCTCCACGCTCGGCCCCAGCCACGGCCCGCCGCTCGCACCCTGGCTCTGAAACGCAAACCACCACCGAGGAATCTCCTTGACCCGCTCCGCCACCAGCTCTGCAGTGTGCCGCGCCTCTTCTGCATAGGGATCGGCGCCCTGACCCGGCCAAACCGGGTGCCCGATCCTCGCGAGGTTCCTATCTTTGTCGCTAGGCTGGGATGAAGTTACCCCTCCACTCTCGGCTGCAGCCTCCACCGTCCGCGTCGGAACGCTGTGCGCCGTAAACAATACCGGCACCGGCTCACCAACATCCGCGCTCAGCTTCGCTAGCGCCGGCCGCAGCCGCTCCGCAAACGCGTCCGCCAGCAGCGGATGCCGCGCCCACCCTTCCGTAAAGTCAATCCGTAGTCCGCCCGCTTCCGCGTCCACCGCGCGTCGGTAAAGTCCTACACTGGTCCGCGAGTTTTGCGGAGCCATGCAGATCACCGCGGCCTCTTCAATCCCATTGGCGCGCATCTTCCGCACCACCTCAGGAATATACGGCCGCCAATTCCGCATCCCCACATATACCGGAACCGCATCGTGCGTGCGCGTGAGCTCCGACTCCACCAGCCGCGCCTGCGCCATCGTGATCTCTGTCAGCGGGCTCTTTCCAATCAGCGAATACCGGTGCTGAATCTCTTCCACAACCGCCTGCGGCAACGGCCTCCCGCTCACCACGTTGCGCAGATACTCGGGAATCTGCTCCACTGTCTCGGGAGTCCCGTGCGCCAGCAGCAACACTGCCCGCTTAGACATGCGCACCTCCTGCGGGGTGCCCCACCCTCGCGACGTTTCTGTCTTTGTCGCTAGGGTGGGAGGGGAAGTTGAGCTTGCCCTCAGACATTCGCACTCTCCACCCGGTACTCTCTCACGATCTTCACCACCGCCTGCACATTTTCCACCGGCGTCCCTGGCACAATCCCGTGTCCCAAATTAAAGATGTGCCCCACTCGTCGATTCGCCGCACGCAAAACCTCCTTCACGCGCACCTCCAGAATCTCCAACGGCGCAAACAACGTGATTGGATCCAGGTTTCCCTGCACTGCGAGCCCGTGACCCACCGCGCGCCAGCCCACATCCAGCGGCTGCCGCCAGTCCAGACCGATCACATCAGCTCCGGTCTCCGCCATCTGCTCCAGCAGTCCTGCAGTCTCCACGCCAAAATAAATCACCGGCACACCCAGCGCCTGCACCGCTCGCACCAGCCGCCGCGACGCCTCAAACGCGTACGTACGATAGTCGCTCAGCCCCAGCGATCCTACCCAGCTATCGAAAATCTGAATCACCTCCGCGCCCGCCTGAACCTGCAGCCTGCAATATTCCGTCAGCACCACGACCAGCTTGTCTAGGAGCCTGCCCCACGCAGCAGGATCGCGATACATCATCTGTTTGGTGTAGACATAATTCCGCGATCCCCCACCCTCGATCATGTAGCTCGCCAACGTATACGGCGCACCACAGAAACCGATGATCCCCATCCGATCGCGAAAGTGCGCCGCCACCTTCTCAATCGCCTGCGCCACATATGCCAATTCTCCGGCGCGATCGGTGCGCAGCGCCTTCACGTCCTCCGCAGTCCTTACCGGCTTGTGCACCACCGGCCCTTCGCCGGCAGCAAACTCAAAATCCAACCCCATCGGCTCCAGCGGAAGCAGCAAATCGGCAAAAATGATCGCAGCATCCACGTCCAGCTTCTCCGCGGCCGTAATCGTCACCTCCGCCGCCAGCTCTGGCTTCTTGCAAATCTCCACCAGTGTGTGGTGTTTGCGTACATCGCGATACTCTTGCATATAGCGCCCGGCTTGGCGCAAAAACCACACCGGCGTGCGATCCACCGGCCGCCGCAGGCACGCGCGAACAAACCGGCTCCCTTTCAGCATCGACCCCGCCGCTTCAGGGCCCAAATCGATCGGTTCCATATGGATTCATTCTACCGGCACAAATCACCGTCCCGCTCTACGACAATTCGACTCCCCACCCTGTCCGCATCTTCTCGTCGTGCTGTATCCTGACGCTGCCACTTGGAGCGTCCCGGCTGGCGATCGTCAGGTTCGAAATTACGCTGTCCTTGGCTCACCTGTACGCCGCACGTCGTTTTCCCGTTTTTGCACAACTCCGATCGGAGGCTCTCCATGTCCGTCCACAAATTGTCCATCCTCGGATTCACCTTACGCAGGTCAATCGCCGTCAGCTTCGCCTGTATCGGCCCCGCCGCCATTCTCGCCGCTTGCCTCGCGGCTTCTGCGCAAATGCCCTTGCCGTCCATTACGCCGCCATCGCAATCCATCAAGCTTGACGTTGTGGTCCATACCAAGTCCGGCCAGCCGGTCAACAGCCTTCGGCAGCAGGACTTCACCGTTCTCGACAACAAAACGCCGCGACCGATCAAATCGTTCAAGATCATGACTCCGGCACAAGAGCCGGTCCACGTGATCCTCTTCATCGATGCCGTCAATACGCCCTACCAGATGGTCGCCTATGTGCGCCAGGGGGTTGCGAAATTCCTCACAGCGCGCGAAGGCGCTCTCACCCTTCCCACAACAATCGCCGTCCTCACTGACCAGGGCGCGCAAATTGACTCAGCCTTCTCCATCGATGGCAATGCCTTGAACGACGGCCTCCAACAGCATCAGATCGGCCTGCGCGACATCAATCGCTCCTCTGAGTGGGGCGGCCCTGAGCGTCTTCAGATTTGCATTAACGCCTTCCATCAACTTCTGGGTTTTGCGTCCACCCTTCCCGGCCGCAAGATTATCCTCTGGATCTCCCCAGGTTGGCCTCTCGTCTCAGGCCCGGAGGTCTACCTCAGTTCGAAAGACGAGCAGCAGACCTTCGACACCATCGTCTCTTTCTCCTCGCAAATGCGCCAGAACAACGTGACCCTCTACAACATCAATCCCGTCGGTGTTGGGGAGTCGCTCGAGCGCACCGATTACTTTGAGACCTTTCTCAGCGGCGTCGCCAAGCCCAACCAGGTGCAACTCGGCGACCTCGGCCTTCAAGTGTTTGCCATCCACAGCGGAGGCCTCGCCCTCGAGTCCAACAGCGACGTCACCGGAATGATCCAGAAGTGCCTCTCCGACGCCCAGTCATGGTACGAGATCACCTTCGATCCTGCGCCGGCCGAAACGCCCAACGAGTATCACCACATCGAAATCAAATTGGACCAGCGCGATCTCATCGCTCGCACTCGCGATAGCTACTACGCCAACCAGCGCATCATCGAGCCAGGGCATTAATGCACTGCCGCACAATTCTCTCGCCAACCGCGCGCTGGTCCATGTAGCATTCACATTCGTATGAAAAATCCATTAAAGATTGTCGCGGTCATCGGTATCGCCCTCGGCGGCATCCTTGGCATGGCTGGAACCATGGTCGCCGCGCAAAATGTGCGCGCCGTTTGCTGGGCGCTCGACGGCGCGGCCCTCGTCGTCGCCGCTTCCATCCTTGCCTTGTTCTTCTTCCGAAAGTCCTGCGACTCTGTCGCCGCCGGCTTTCTTGTCTATGCCATCGGCGAAGCCGTGATGCTCGGCGGCACTGCCGGATCACTCGAGACCAGCGTGCCTTCCTTCGCCGCAGGCACTGCCCTCTGGTCAGCCGGTCTCCTGCTCATCAGCGTCCCCAAAGTCTTCGTTATCTGGACGCGTCTCGCCGGCCTCATCGCCGCGCTTCTCTTCGGCATCGTGTCTGCAAGAATCTTTTGGGGCGAGCAACTCCTGCCTATCTCCAGGCCGCTCCCCTACTTCGCTTATCCCTTCCTTGTGCTCACCTTCATCGGCTGGATCTGGACTGTATTGAAGAAAATCGACTGAGTTGCAACATTCGCGTCAAATCAGATCGCAACTGAAAATTTCTCCGGTCAACGCCGTCCCCGATTCCCCATTCCCTTGCTCCCTCGTTCCCTTGTTCCCTTGTTCCCTGTCTTCCTCACCTCCACCGGAAGATCCGCAGCGAAACCGCAAACGGCACCACCAACCACGCCAGCAGAATCCCCACCGGCGCCATCATCTGCCCCAGTTTCACTCCTTGCAGCATGTTGCCGCGCAGCGCGTCGATGGCCGCCGTCAGCGGCAGCGCCCGCACCAGCGGCTGAATCACCGCCGGAAACCGCGATGCCGAGAAGAACACTCCCGACAAAATCCACATCGGCAGCATCACCAGGTTCATCAATCCCGACACCGCCTCCATGGTCTTCGCGCGCGACGCAACCAGCAGCCCCAGCGCGGAAAACGCCAGCGAAGTCAGCACGCAAAGCAGCCCCAGCTGCCACAGCGACCCGCGAAACGGCACGCCGAACACCACCCGCGCAAATCCCAGAAACACCACCACCTCAATCACCAGCATCCCCAGCCGCGAAAGCAGAAACGACGCCAGGTATTGCCACCGCGGCATCGGCGAAGCCACCATCCGCTTCAGCAGCTTCTTCTGCCGCGCCTCCACAATCGCGAATCCCAGCCCCCACATCGCCGAGCCCATCAGGTTCATGCCCAGCAGGCCCGGCACCACAAAGTCGATGTAGCGCGACCCGGTTTCGTGCACCAGTTCGTTCTCAGCATGCACCGCATCGCGCCGCCCCGCCGCCGTCTGAATCGCGCGGTCGGCAAGCATCCGCGCGGTCCGCGCATCGGGATTGGTGTCGTCGTACTTGTACGCCACGCCGTCCGGCTTCTGCATCGGCCAGCAGCAAAATGTCGTCCCGTCGCCAGCGCATGCGTGCCCGCCGCCTCGTCCATCTCCGTCGCGTTCAGCCCCTTGTCCGCGGCCAGCGCCTGCGTCAGTTGCGCAGTGGTCGCGCCCACCGGCAGCACGTCCGCCGGCCGATTGCGAAACGCAATGCCCAGCCCCACCGCCAGCAGAATCGGAAAAATAAAAATCCAGAAGATCGCCTCCGGCTCGCGCAGAGATGAGCCGGAACCGCACCACCGTCAGTTGATACAAGGCTGCTCAGTTCCAGCTTATTCATCGCGCAGATTCCTTCCCGTCAGCCGCACAAACACGTCTTCGAGCGTTGCCGAGTGGGTGCGGAACTCGCTCAGGTGCAGCCCCTGCTCCTCAAGCGCAGCAAAAATGCGCGGCACCGCGGTGTGCAACTCGCTCACCGAAAGCTGGTGCAGCCCGTCATCCACGCGATGCGACTGCACGCCCGGAATCGCCTTCAGCGCCGCCGCGTCCAACTCGCCGCGCATCTGGGTGCCGCATCCCGGACTCGAGACCTGCGACTCACCGCAAACTCCACAATGTCCTCGCCGCCCACCGTCGCGATCAATTGTTGCGGCGTGCCCAGCGCAATCACGTGCCCGTGATCCATAATCGCCACGCGATCGCACAGCCGCTCCGCCTCGTCCATGTAGTGCGTGGTCAGAATGATGGTGCGCCCCGCCTGCTTCAGACTCATCCACCAGGTCCCACAAGATGCCGCCGCGCCTGCGGATCGAGCCCCGTCGTCGGCTCATCCAGAAACAGCAGCTCCGGATCGCCCACCAGCGCGCACGCCATCGCCAGCCGCTGCTTCTGCCCGCCGGACAAGCCGCCCACCCGCGCCCGCCGCTTCTCCTCAAGCTGCGCCATGCTTGATCGACTCATCCACCGAGATGCCGCGCCGGTAGAAGCTCCGGAACAGCCGCAGCGTCTCCTCCACCGTCAGCTTGTCAGGGAACTGCGTCTCCTGCAGTTGAATCCCGATGCGCTGCCGCAGCTCCTTCGCGCGCCGTCCGCCAGTTCAGCCCCAGCAGTTCCACCGTGCCCGCATCCGGCGCCGTCAGCCCCTCGCAAATCTCGATGGTGGTGGTCTTCCCCGCCCCATTCGGCCCCAGCAGCCCAAAGCACTCGCCGCGCGCAACCTCCAGATCGATCCCATCCACGGCCTGCACGTCGGCAAACGCCTTCCGCAGCCCGCGAATCAGCAGCGCCGGCCCATTCTTGTCCGTATTGTCAGGCCTGCGCATCATCGCCTCAGATTAACCCATCGCGTCATCGCATTCCCGCTCCGCCTCCGGTGCTTCATGCACCCCTCACCCAGCCCCCAATTATTCACCAGCAAATCTTCGTATAGTCTCATCTCGTACACTTGCTCTGATCTTTGATCTGTTTTCTCTGATCCCTGATCTCTGATCTCTGTCCAATGAAGATCACAAACCTCACCCCGTTCATCCTCCACGCACCCGTCACACGCGGCGTCATCGCCGACAGCACGCACTCTCTCACCCACTGGGGAGCGCCCGGCGTCGCCATCCATACCGACACCGGCCTCACCGGCTACGGCTTCTCCGGCACCCACGCGCATCTGCCCACCGATCGCCTCATCGTCGATTGCATCCTTCACAGCTACGGCCCGCTGCTTACCGGCGAAGACCCGCTTCAAACGCGCGCCCTCTGGGAGAAGCTCCACAAGCATCCGCAAATTTACTGGGTTGGCCGCGCCGGCATCACACACCTCGCCCTCGGCGCCATCGACATCGCTCTTTGGGATCTCAAAGCCAAACACGTCGGCCAGCCATTGTGGAAACTCCTCGGCGGTTCAGCTTCCAAAAAGGTCGAGGCCTACAACACCGACGGCGGCTGGCTCAACTGGCCTCTTGAAACCGTCGTCGCCGACTGCAAGCGCCTCATCGAAGAAGAAGGCTATCGCGCCGTCAAGCTCAAGGTCGGCTCGCCCAATCCCTGCGAAGACCTCCATCGCGTTGAAGCCGTTCGCCGCGCCCTCGGTCCCGGCATCCGCATCATGACCGACGCCAATGGCCGCTGGACCCTGCCTCAAGCTATCCAGACCGCAACTCGCCTCGCCGATTTCGATGTCACATGGATCGAAGAGCCAATTTACTTCGACGATGTCGAGGGTCACCGTCGCCTCGCGCAAGCCATCCGCACGCCCATCGCGCTCGGCGAGCAGCTTTATACCTCATCCCAGTTTCGCGACTTCATCCATGCCGGCGCAGTCCACTACGTTCAGCCCGACGTAACCCGCCTCGCCGGCATCACAGAGTTCCAGCAGGTCGCCGAAATGGCCCACAGCTACTCCCTGCCCGTCGCGCCGCACGTCGGCGATATGGCCCAGGTCCATCAGCATCTCTGCTTCGCCCATCCCGCCTGCTCGCTGCTCGAATACATTCCCTGGCTGCGCGACTGGATGGAACACCCCGCCCGCATCGAACACGGCTTCTATGTCGCCCCCGACGCGCCCGGCGCCGGCACCACCCCCACCCGCCGCGCGCTCGCCGAGATCAACAAACTCTGAAACGCAAATCGCCACCCCACCCACTGATGTCTTTCTCTGTTCTCTGTTCCCTGTTCTCTGTTCCCTGTTCACTGATCACTGATCACTGTCACTTAATCCCCACCACCATCGAGTCCGGCCCCGCCAGATGTTCCACCCGCGTCTCGCTGAATCCCGCATCCCGCATCCATCCCTGGCAATCCGCGCCCGTGTAGTCGAACCCTCCATACGTCTCGATCAGCATGTTCAGGCTCATCATCAGACCAAACGCATTCTTGCTCCGGTCGTCGTCGATAATCGCCTCGTACACAATAAATGCCCCGCCCTTCGGCAGCGCCTCATAGGCCTTGCCGATCAGCATCCGCTTCGTCTTCAGATCCCAGTCGTGCAAAATGTGCCCCATCACCATCACGTCCGCCTTCGGCATCGGCTCGTTCAAAAAAGTTTCCCGCCTGAAACCCAGCCTCCCATTCAAGCCATCCTGCGCCACATACTCCTCAAAAACCGGCGCCACCTCCGGCAAGTCGAACCCTGTCACCTGCAAGGTGCTGATGCGCCAATGCAATCTGGCCGCCGTATCTCCCTGCGCCGTCCCCACATCGCACACCGTCTTGTAATTCTTGAATGGAAACTTCGCCGCAATCGCCAGCGCGGAGCCGTGGCTGATCCCGCTCATCGCCTTCAAGAAAATCTTCAGCCGCGCCGGATCGGCATAGAGCGTCTCAAAGGTCGGCTGCCCACCGCCCCGCACCTCGTTCTGCGGCAGCCCTGTGCGCAGCGCCTCCGTCAAATGGCTCCAGTGCTCATACAATCTCGCTATTCGCCATCTCCAGAATCCCGCCAATATAGGACGGCTTCTTCTTGTCCAGAAATAGATCCGCAGCCGCCGCGTTCGAATAGATTCCCTGCTTCCGCTCCAGCAACCCCAGCGCCACCAGCGCATCCAGAAAGTCGCGTGCCGATCGCGGATGCAGACCCACCCTGCCCTGCACCGCCTCCAATCCCTCCGGCCTGTGCGCCAGCTCTGTGAACAGGTCCATCTCCAGCGCGCTGAATAGGACCTTCGATGCCCAGAATCCCAGGCCAATTTGCATAATGTGATCCGGTGTCGGATGCTCGCCCATAGTAACCTCCTCTTTCGCTTTCAATTTGTATTTCAGATTTTGGGGAACCTGCCAATCCGGATTCGGCGAGGATTCGTTTCTTCCGGACTCGGGGAATGCGTCCACTATAACCTACACTCCAAACTCGTGTCCTCCGCCCCGCCGATCAAGCTGACTTGCTCACCGCTCTCTTGCAGTTTCGCCAGTGCCCCACCCTCACAGCGTCTATAACGTAGCGCGCGCGTCTACGCCCGTGCGCGAGCAGACCGGGTGCCCCCACCTTCGCCGTCCGCCGCGGCGGATTCTTGCGGCTAAGGTAGGATCGCCGAACTTCCCACCTGATTGGTTGTCCTCTTGAGCGAAGGTCGTCCCCCGCGGTGGACGACCGAAGTCGAAAGATCTGCGGTTGCTCTTCGCCTTGTATCAGGGCGTGGCCTCCGCAATGCCGCAAACCCGCCCCACCTTTTTGAAAAATGACCATCGCGGCAAAACCGCGCCTATGCCCGCTTGAGCGGGTGGCGGAATTTAGCCCCAGGCGTCAGCCGGGTTCCCATTTAGGCTCCGCTTGGGCTGGGTATCGCCTCGTCAAGCCCTCTTTCTCCCAACTCATTACATCCATGCGACTTCCGTTTGCAGATTAATTCTCCGAAACCGCTATATTGGTTCCAGGTCGCGTGTTTGCGATACCAATGCGAGCGATGCGGGGAGCGGCACCCATCCCGGCACCATGTTCTGCCAGTCTCCCCGTTCTGCCCGCAGCAATTTTCTCGCGATTGCACAAAAATCGGTGCAATACGCGCCTATAACTCCTTTGTGCACCGTATTTTATGGTATAATTTGTTTGTTTTCAGACGGTTGGAGCAAGAGATCGAAGGTGCAAACTGCTGAAACAAAACCGCTTAACCACCAAAACCCGGAGGGTACGGGGGTAGGGGTACCGAAGAGCAAACACCCCACCGGCCCGCCATCTCCGCTAACCCTGTCACCCTGGCGAGCACCCCAACCCGGAAGCCAGCAGCTAGAGGATGCCTTCCTGTTCCCGGCCCACTGTCCACTGCTCTCTGTTCTCTGTAAACTGTCTCTATGGCGTCGATTCAGCGCAGAAAAACGCCCACCGTTCACATAGGGCCCGTTCGCGTCGGCTGGGAAGTTCCCGTCGTCGTTCAGTCGATGACCAACACCGATACGGCCGACGTGGAATCCACCATCGCCCAGGTTGCAGCGCTCGCTCTCGCCGGCTCCGAGCTTGTGCGCGTCACCGTCAATAATGAGGATGCCGCCGCCGCCGTCCCGCACATCGTCGAAGGCCTTGAAAAGCGCGGCCTCCATGTGCCGATCATCGGCGACTTCCACTACAACGGTCACATCCTGCTCAAGAAATACCCGGCCACTGCCCGCGCCCTCGCCAAGTACCGCATCAATCCCGGCAACGTATCGATCGGCCGCAAGGATGACGACAACTTCCGCACCATGGTCGAGTGCGCCGTCGAAAATCAAAAGCCTGTCCGCATCGGCGTCAACTGGGGCTCGCTCGATCAAAGCCTGCTGACGCGCATGATGGACGCGAACAGCAAGCGCCCCGAGCCACTTGCCCGCTCGCGACGTGATGATTGAAGCCATGATCGCCAGCGCGCTCGAATCCGCCGCTGCCGCCGAGCGTTATGGCCTCGGCCACGACATGATCATTCTCTCCGCCAAGGTCAGCGGCGTCCGCGATCTTCTCGACGTCTATACTGCCCTCGCAGCGCGCTGCGATTACCCTCTGCATCTCGGCCTGACTGAAGCTGGAATGGGATCGAAAGGACTCATCGCTTCTACCGCAGGCCTTGCGCCGCTCCTGCTCGCCGGCATTGGAGACACCATTCGCGTCTCGCTCACGCCCAAGCCCAACGGCGACCGCACAGAAGAGGTTCAGGCCGCGCAGCAGATCCTGCAATCGCTCTCCATCCGCAGCTTCATGCCCCAGGTCACGAGCTGTCCCGGCTGCGGCCGCACAACGAGCACCTACTTCCAGGAGCTCGCCGAGCAGATTCAGACCTATCTTCGCAACTTCCATGCCCGAGTGGCGCAAGACAGTATCCCGGCGTCGAGGAGCTCAAGCTCGCCGTCATGGGCTGCGTGGTCAACGGCCCCGGCGAATCCAAGCACGCCAACCTCGGCATCAGCCTCCCCGGCACCTTTGAGGACCCCGTTGCCCCCGTCTACATCGACGGCAAGCTCTCCACAACCCTGCGCGGCGACACCATTGTCGCCGAGTTCAAGCAGATCCTCGACCACTACGTCGAAACCCACTACGGCCAGGCCGCGAAACGCGACGAGCTGGTTGGCACACGATAGAAGCAGCACCTGGACTCTCTCCCATCAGGGCACGATTCCAGAGCCCGCTTCAGTCCCGTGTTGGGGCCCTGTCTTCTAACAGGGCCTGGATATAGTCGGGCCGCAACTTCCGCAAAATGAGCGTGGACTTTAACACCGGGTGGACGCATGCGGGAATGTGAAACCCGGAGCCACCAGCGTCTGAATCGACCGCGAAAAAGACCGCCGAAAGGCGTACGAATAACTGACTGCGCCATCACCTGGAACCGCCGGGAACTTTTGCGATGCCAATGCGTACTTCCCTTTTGAATCGGCTGCAGGAGTTCAGCAACCCAGATGAAACCCTTCATGGCTGTCGCCGCAATCCTGAGTTTGGTCTGTGCTGCCGCGGCGGCAGAAGCTCAAACCATCATCCCCCTCACGCTCTACCACGACCGCATTCCCGCATTCCATGCCCGCGTGAACGGCCACGACGGGTTCTTTCTCTTCGACACCGGCGGAGGCATCTCGGTCCTCAGCCCGCAGTTTGCCGGGTTCAGTGGCTGCACGGCCTGGGGCCAAGTCACGGGATTCCGCATGTCGGGAGAGCGCATGGATCTCAAGCGCTGCGACAACGTGACCTTTGAGGTCGCCGGCGCCCAGCTCGAGGATTCAACGACCGGCATCTTCGACATCATGGGCCTCGTACAGGAGAAAACTCCACTTCTCGACGGATCGCTGGCGCTCGATCTCTTTGCCGGGCAGATCGTGACGCTCGATGTCTCTGGCCGGACTCTGACCATCGAGACGCCCGAGAGCTTCGCGGCCCGCAAACGCAAGGCCACGGAGATCCCCGCTCGTTTCGTCCGTGACGCGGAAGGCGCCGCGCTGACGATGGCTGCGGGGGTCCCAACGCCCGCGGGCATGTCCTGGATGGAGCTGGATTCCGGGAACGACGGTGTCTTTGCCATCGGCAACCACATTGCGCCGCTTTTCCACCTGCAGCCAGATTCCAAAGCGGCGCATCCGATTTCATTCCTGCTGGGAGGCTCGATTCCGGTAAAAGGGACAGCGCGAACTGCCAATCTGATCATGGATGGAAACATTGGCGAGCAGTTTTTTGCGCTGTGGGCTGTGACCTTCGATCTTAAATCCGGCAGGGTCTGGGTTTCCCCCAGCGCCCGTTGATGCCCTCGATCCGCAACCGGACGCCGTACCCGTTGTTTCCCCGCCGTTTGCTGACAAAGGCGAGATGGCAAACGACCCCGGCATCACAGTATAGGCTCGGTGACGGACCGCACAGCGCATCGAACCTGCATTCATTCCAATGCTCGTATGACGATGGTTACGCGTGTAGGTTCTGCTTTGCTCGCAGTGTCGATATTGGCGCTCGCCCACTCGATTGCGTTTGCAGCAAAGCCGAAGGTGTGTATGACTGCCGGCCAAGCCGCGACAATGCTCAACAAAGATATCTGTATTTCCACCCATATTTATGATGTAGTGCAGCTTGCCGATGGCACGCGATTCCTCGACGTCTGCTCACCGCAAACTCCCGACGACCAATGCCGCTTCACCATCATCAGCCTCCCTGAAGATCGCGGCGACGTCGGCGAACTCAGCAAATACCGTGACGCCGACGTGCAGATTCGCGGCATGGTTCAGCCCATGCATGGCCGCGCCGGAATCATGCTCAGCCACGCCCGCCAGTTTTATGGTGGACCGCCGAAGTTCAAACCCAATCCCTTGCTCGCCCGCGGCTTCAGCGCCGAGCAGGGCCGGCCCCCCGTTAGCGATCCCAACCTTCGCTCCCAAGGCGGACGACGCGCATTCATGAATACAAAGGATCAGGAAACAGCGCAGCGAAAATGAGAAAGTTGAAGGGCGGCGCGAAAATTTCTCGGGAATCGGCGTATTCTAAGCTCAACATCCGAGGTTTTGTTCAATATCAGCGCGGAGAGTTGCGGCGCGCGAACCGTGGATCGGGAGGGTGCAATGCCAGGCTCCCATTCGTGGAATCGCCGGGAATCGAACGTAACGCAAGCCGGTTTCTTTACCGTCTTGCGGTCTACAGGTTGGTTCCCTGCATTGAGTCGTCTGCCGGGTGGCTACCGTTATCTCGTGAAGGGGCCAGTGACGCCTGATGTGCTGGTGAAGCCTGAAGGTGCAAGGGACGCAGCGCGGGAGAAGAGTGGCGAGGCCGAGGAAACGGCTCCGACCTTACAATTATTAACTTCGAAAACGAATGGGTTCGGTCTGCTGCGGCTGACGATGATCGTTTTGCTCGCGGTCGGGCTCACAGCGCTCTTCTTTCTGCTCCTGCATTTGGACTCGCCGGGTGGTTAATAGAGGTCGGGATTCAAGGCACGACTGTTGGCATGTTGGTGCTGTTTTCCGTCGTCCGCTGAGAAGGGCTTCTCAGGCGTTTTCGGCGAAAGGATGCGCAAACCGCGCGCCATACCACAGAATCACGGACGCAAGCACTAGCGAAACGAGCGTTGCGCCCAACCCGATGCTCAGGTTCGAGTGGTCGCTGATGGCGCCGATGATCTGCGGCGAAAACGTGTCACCGAATGCGTGAATGCAGAACAGGTTGATCGAGATCGCTGTCGCGCGAACCGCACCGCCCACAGAGTTCACGATCGCCGCATTCAACGGGCCGGTGTTGAGGAAGATGAAGAACTCCGCCAGAAACAGCGCCGGAATCGTCGTAGCGCGCGGCCCGAAGAACACCAGAATGCCGAATGGCAGCGTCAGCACCACGCTCCAGAACGAAAGCAGGTACAGCGCGCGATGGTCGGTGCGCTGCCATCGCTGCGCAATCCATCCGCCCACAATCGTGCCGCCGATCCCGTCGATTACGGTAATGCCGCTCACCACAAGGCTCGCGTTCGCCACGGAGAGCGCGTTCACGCGATGCAGAAACGTCGGCACCCACGCCGAGATTCCACCCAGCGCAAACGTGATCTCAGCAAGGCCAAACGTCGCCGTCAGAAAGGCCGGGTTCTTCAGGATTCCCCAGAAAGTCGAGCGGTTGTCGGTAGGCCGGATCTCATCCTTGCCGCCGCGCTCCGGCTCGCGGCCGATACCGCCATAAAGCGCCGCAACAATCAGCCCTGGAATCGCGCAGATGAGGAACGGCCTGCGCCAGCCCCACAAGCTGCCCAGCTCTCCACCTGCCAGGTAGCCCAGCGCCGCACCCACCGGAATGGCGAGATAGAAAATCGACAGAATCCGGTTGCGGTCGCGCTCCGGATAAAAGTCCGACAGCACCGCTGGCGCATAAATTCCGAAGGTGGCTTCGCCCACGCCCACCAGCGCGCGGCGAAAATAGAGGCTCCAGTACGTGTGAACAAACCCGCTGCCCAGCGTCGCGAGGCTCCACAGAATAGCCCCCGTAATAATGAGCGGCTTGCGCCTGAACTTGTCGCCGAGCCATCCACTCGCCGGAGCCGCAAACATGTAGAAGAAGAACAGCGCTGTCGTGAGCGCGCCCATCTGCTGATCTGTCGCGTGGAATTCCTTCTGCACCAGCGGCTGTGCGCCCGGCAGAATATAGCGGTCAATATAGTTGAGCAGGTTGAGCGCCAGAAGGAGCAGAACCGTGCCTAAGGCCGGATTCTTGCGGGGACCGAGCGATCGAAGAAATGTGGGCAATCGAGTCCAGTCCAGTTACGATCCGTGGAGAAACAAGAAATACCACATCCGGCTTACAGCGGCCCACCGGCTTATTGCAAATTCTTAGGCCTTCGTCCTAGGCCAGCGCGCCTCTACGGTCGTGCCGATTCCTCCACGCGGCCGGAAGTCGCCTTTCACCACTGCCCACACGGGGTCGCACGCCTTCACCACATCTTCCAGAACCTGGTTCACAATGTTCTCCTGGAAAATACCGAGATTCCGGTAACTGAAGAGATACTCCTTCAGCGACTTCAACTCCAGGCATCGTTTGCGCGGCATGTAGCGGATGGTCAGCTTTCCGAAATCGGGCAGTCCTGTCTTCGGACAAACCGATGTCAGCTCCGGATCGTCAATCTCAATCTCGTAGCCGGGAAACTGGTTTTGCCAGGTCTCAATCGCAGGAAAGGCAAAGTCCAATCCGGCCTTGGCGTGTTCGTCTGTGTAGCGGCGCTTGGGTGCCATAACCGTATTGTACGGGGCTAGAGCCTGTCATTAACTTTTGCGCGGGCCCGTGGGAGAGCTAATAAAAGGCTCTAGAAATCCAGCTCCCAGGTCTGCCCCATAAGGTCGGCGCCAAAGCTGTGATGCGGCTCTTCAGCAACCAGCCGGAACCCAGCCTGCTGGTATATGTGGTGCGCCGCGTGCAGAATGCTCTGCGTCCAAAGCGTCACTGTCTTATAGCCCGCCAGCCGCGCAAACTCGATGCACTCGGTCACCAGCGCCTTGCCCAAACCTAAACCGCGCGCGCTCGGTTCCACCAGTAACATGCGCAACTTGGCCACGCCATCCCGCTCGGGATGACGTACCAGAAAAATGCAGCCGATCCGCTCGCCGCCTCGGTCGGCAATCCAGCAGCGCTCGCGCCGCGCATCGAAGTTCTCGATAAAGTCCGCTACGATGCGCGCCACTAATGCCTCGAAGTGTTCGTCCCAGCCGTACTCCTGCGCGTACACCGTCGCATTACGTCCGACCACCCAGCCCATGTCGCCGGGCCGATGAGGACGCAGCACAAAGGCCGCTTGGGTCTGCGTATCTTTGCCAAGTGCACTCTCGATGGTTTGCATGGCGCCGGTCACCCGCGAACGATGTTCCGGAGAAAGACCTTCCAGCGATCCGCGCGCTTGTCCCTGTGAGAATCGGTCGAGCTCGGCAAATGTCGCTTTTCCTTTCTTCGTTACACCCAGCACAATCTGACGGCCGTCCGCTGTCGAAGGCGTCCGCGTGACCAGCCGCTCCTTCTCCAGTTTGCGCAAAGTCCGGCTCAGATATCCCGGATCGAGGTTCAACTCTTCAGCAATTTCTTTGGCACTGGTTCGGCCTGCCGATGCCAATTCAAAAAGTACCCGCGCTTCCACCAGCGAGCGGCCGCCTTTCAGCAGCCCGTTGCCCAACAGTCCGATATTCCGCGTGTAAAACCGCGTAAACCTGCGATAGGCCGCAATTGCTTCGCCCATGTCAAGGGAAGTTTTCTGAGCCATATTTCAACGCTCCTTTGTCAACCACTTTAGTTGACATAGGCAAGTATTGTAAATACCCAATTCCCTCCGTCTGCATCGCCTCACTTCCTGCATTGCTTCTCTCGGCGACTTCGTTCGGTGCTTTCTCTTCCAGCCTCCGGCCATGAAGGCTTTCCCACACCCGATGCAGATTTCTTCTGCGCCGAACTGAGTCATTTTGAGTCTTATATACTGACTCTGGTTAAGTACATGGCAGAAGCAAGATCGCAAACGAGCCGTCGGTGGCTTTGGATCGGTATATTCGTCGTCCTTATTGCCGTATTCTTCACCGCGCGATACTTTCTCCGTGAGAGATTGCCCGTCCGTGTTGCACAGGTGGGGCACGAAACGGTTATTAACCAGGTCAGCGCCAACGGCCGCGTAGAACCGATCGTGAATTACCCGTTCTACAGCCCCATTACCACAACGGTGAAGGCAGTCTATGCGCAGGAGGGGGATCGAGTCCCTGCCGGCAAGTTGCTCATCACCCTCGATGACCTGCAGGCCAGCGCGCAGGTTGCAAGCGCTGAGAGTGGCGTGAAAACGGCTCAGGCGCAATTGGATGCGGCCACGCATAACGGCACCCAGGCAGAGCGCCAGGCCTCTGCGGCCGAGGTTGAGCAGGACCGCTTGGCTCAGAAACAGGCTCAGCAAGACTTGGATGCGCTGACAAAATTGGCCTCGACAGGCGCCGCCGCTCCCGGTGAACTGATCGCGGCGCGCTCGCGGCTGCAAACCGCTCAGGCCAGCCTTACCGCGGCTGAACAAAGCTCGCAGCATCGCTATTCCTCTGCTGAAGTGGAGCGAGCTCAGGCGGTGCTGGCCGATGCTCAAGCTGCTTTGGCCGCAGCCCGCCACGTCGAGGCTCAAACCTCGATCCGCGCTCCAATCGCAGGAACCATCTACACCATGGACGCCGCGCCCTCTGAATATGCCGAAGCCGGCAAATTGCTTCTTCAAATGGCAGACCTGAGCAAAGAGCGCGTTCGCGCATACTTTGACGAACCCGACCTGGGGCGCCTGGCAATCGGGCAGAGTGCGATTATTCATTGGGACGCTAAACCGGGCCAGGAATGGCACGGCCACATCGCCCGCCTTCCGGTCACTGTGGTTACGGTCACTACGCGCAATGTGGGTGAAGCGCTTGTTGACATTAGCGACCCGGAAGATGGTCTGCTGCCGGACAACAATGTCACCGTTTTCGTCACCACATCAAGCCAGGCAAATGCTCTCACCATGCCGCGCGAAGCTCTTCACGAGCAAAACGGAAAATACTTCACCTATAAGGTCGACGGCGATGAGCTGAAGCGCGTGCCAATCACGATCGGCTCTCCCAATCTCACCCAGGTTCCTATCCTCTCCGGGCTAAACGACGGCGACATCGTAGCCACCGGAACAACCAGCGGTCAGCCCTTGCAGGAGGGCATACCGATCAAGGAAGCGCGGTGAAGTACCAGCCGACGCATTTCTTCGTGCGGTCACTCGCGTGTCTCGTGGTGGCCGTGGCAAGCCAGATCTACGCGCAGATCTCGCCGGCAACCCTCGTCCAGGCCAACACGAACCTGCAGAACGGCGAAGCGGACAACGCCCTTGCGCTGCTCACTCCTCTTCCCACAACAGGCGCCGGCGCAGCCCAGGCGCAAAATCTCCTCTGCCGCGTACGATTTATGCTCCAGCAATGGTCTCAGGCTGCGGCAGAGTGCCAGCAGGCAGTCAACCTCAACCAGCAGAACTCCGATTACTACATGTGGCTGGGGCGCGTACTGGGCCAGGAGGCGAGCCATGCCTCGTTCCTCTCTGCATACGGTGACGCCAAGAAGTCGCTTGCGGCAATGCAGACAGCGGTGCAACTGAATCCCCAAAATGGCCCTGCCCTGTCCGACCTCGGCGATTATTATGCCCAGGCTCCGGGCATCGCGGGTGGCGGAACTGACAAAGCTGAGGCCATCGCTTCGCAACTGGACAAGGTTGACTCAGCCAGGGCTCAACAGTTGCGGGGCGATATCGCCATGGCCAAAAAAGACTACACCGCGGCCGAGAATGCTTACCGCCAGGCCGCGACTGTCAGCTCCGCGCCTGCCGATTACTGGACCGTGCTCGCCAACTTCTACCGTGGCCGGCAGCGGTGGGCAGATCTCGATACGGCCATTCAGAATTGCATCGCTGCTGCGTCCAGGGATCCGAAATCGGGCGTCGCGCTATTTGACGGCGCCGGTGTGCTCATTGCGGCCAGGCGGAATCCCTCGCTTGCCGCGCAGATGCTCGAGAATTATCTTTCCGGCTCGTCCAAGTCAGAGGAAGCGCCGGCATTCATCGCCCATATTCGACTTTCGCGCCTCAAACAGCAGCTTGGCGATACAGCAGGCGCCAAGTCCGAGTTGGCCATTGCCGCTCAAATGGCGCGTGAGTTTAATCAGGCGCAGGCCTGAATCGCAGGGTTGAAACTCAAGGTTTGAAGCTTTGACACGAATTGCGCTTGTGAAGGTCAAACAAAACTCGCTCAGGTTCATGGCGCAGATCCTGGCTGGCCTTGCGCTCGCGGCGGCATCGGCGCTCGCCACGGCGCAGGTGTCTCTCACCACCGTGGTTGAGATGGCGCAGCAAAACTCGAATACCGTCAAACTCGCCAACGCCGACGTTCTGAAGGCGCAGGCCGCCCTCGCCCAGACTGAAGACGCATATATCCCAAACTTCGTCATCGGATCCCAGGTCGGCTACTCTCACGGCTTCCCAACCGGCCAGCCCTCTGTCGGGAACGCTTCGATGCAGTCGCTGGTTTTCAGCTACTCTCAGCGTCAGTACGTCAAGGCTGCGCGTGCCGGAGTGGAGGCCGCCAACCTGAGCCTCAAGAATGCAAAAGAGCAGGTCGCTCTCGACGCCTCGTCCGCATACATTGAAATGGATACCGTCCAGCGCGAACTCGACGCTGTACACCAGCAGGAGCAGGATGCCGCCCGTCTCGTTGCCATCGAGCAACAGCGTACCGACGCCGGCGTCGACCCCCTCAGCGCCTTGTTACAAGCGGAGTTGACCGCCGCGCAACTCAAGCTCAAACGCCTGCATCTTGAGACTCGCTCTAAGACGCTTGCCACGCAACTCGCGACGCTCACCGGCCTGCCCGCGGATTCCATTACACCCGATCACTCAAGCATTCCCGAGATTCCTGCCGTCTCTGCCGACGAAGCGCCGCGCCCTCTTCTTGGCGTTCAATCCGCAACTGTTCTGGCGGACTCCAGGCTGCTGGAGGCAAAGGGAGACGATCTGGCGTGGCGCCGCCCATCGATCGGATTCGGCGCCGTATATAACTACGATTCCAATGAACTCAACAGTTACAGCACTTATTACAACCACTTCACTCCTAACAACGTAAGTTTTGGACTGCAGATTTCAATTCCCTTTTTCGATTTTGCGATTCGCGCAAAGGCCAAAGTCTCCGCCGCCGAGGCCCTCCGCGCCAAAGTTGAAGCGGAGCAGGCCCAGGATCAAAACGATATTCAGATCGCCGAGCTTTCCGCCAGTCTGCGTGAATTGGACACGCAAGCTGAAATCGCGAGCCTCAAGCAGCAAATCGCCGCTGAGCAGTTGAAGACCGTCATGGCGCAACTGGAATTAGGCAACGGCGCCATCGGCCAGCCCGGCGCACCGGCGCAGCTTTCTCCCACAGCCGAACAACAGGCTCGCATTCAGGAGCGTCAACGATACCTCGACTCCCTCGATGCCAGCCTCGATCTCAGCAAGGCCCGCCTTAACCTTCTTCGCGCCCTCGGACACATGCAGGACTGGCTTAACGAACTGCACACGAAGTAATCCATCCGGGGAATCCTGAATACCACCCCCCTCGCCCGGCCTTGCCCATGAGCTTCACAACCAAGATTCCGCTGATTCTGCGGGCTTTACCAGCACCAATCGCGTCGAACTTCCGCATAATTAACTTGCACCGGCATTCCCTGCAAAACCGTCTAACAAACAGCGTGAATGGTAGAATTGAAGGGATGCCTATGCCCCTGAAAACACTTTTACTGAACCCTCCCTCGTTTGAGAACTTCGACGGCGGCGCTAGCTCGCGCTGGCCGGCGACTCGCGAGATCGAGTCCTACTGGTACCCTGTCTGGCTCACCTATCCCGCCGGCATGCTTGAGGGTTCGCGGCTGCTTGATGCGCCGCCTCACCACGTCTCCGCTCAGGAAACCATCGAGATCTGCAAAGACTACGAGTTCCTGGTGCTATCCACATCCACCGTTGGCTGGGAAGGCGATCAGCGCCTCGCGGAAACGATCAAAGCCGCCAACCCTTCCATTCGCATCGCCTTTGTCGGGCCGCCGGTCACAACCGATCCCGACCGCGCTCTCAACGAGTGTTCCGCTCTTGACTTCATCTGCCGCCGGGAATTCGACTTCTCAGTCGTCGAGTACGCAAACGGCAAGCCGCTCGACGAGATCCTCGGCATCAGCTACAAGAAGGACGGCAAGATCGTCCACAATCCCGATCGTCCGCAGATCGAAGACCTCGACGCCATGCCCTGGGCGACCAAAATATACAAGCGCGATATGGATGTGACTCGCTATAACGTCCCCTTCCTGCTCCATCCTTATATCGCGCTCTACTCCACGCGCGGCTGCCCTGCGCAGTGCACCTTCTGCCTGTGGCCGCAGACCCTCAGCGGTCACGCTTGGCGCAAGCGCTCCTCTGATGACGTAGCCGCCGAAATGAAGTGGGCGAAAGAAAACTTCCCTGAAGTGAAAGAGTTCTTCTTCGACGACGACACATTCAACATCCAGAAAGTCCGCACCATCGAGCTTTGCGAAAAGTTGAAGCCACTCGGCCTTACCTGGAGCTGCACTTCGCGCGTCACCACGGACTACGAAACTCTCAAGGCTATGCGCGAAGCCGGCTGCCGTCTGCTCATCGTCGGTTTTGAATCCGGCGATCCGCAGATTCTCAAGAACATTAAGAAAGGCGCCACCGTCGAGCGCGCCCGCGACTTCGCCCGCGACTGCCATTCTCTGGGTCTCACCATTCATGCCGACTTTATCCTCGGCCTGCCTGGCGAAACCAAGGAATCGATTCGCAACACCATCAACTTCGCCAAGTCGCTCGATTGCGAAACTATTCAGGTCTCCATCGCGCACGCCTATCCTGGCACAGAATTTTATGAGTACGCGGCGAAGAACGGATTCATCACCAACCACAACATGCAAGACGGCGGCGGCCACCAGATGGCGCACATCGAGTATCCCGGCCTGCCTACGGACTACGTGATGGAGATGGTGCACCGCTTCTACGACGAGTACTACTTCCGCCCCAAGGCAGCATTCCGCGTGGTGTGGAAGGCCGTCGTCAATCGCGACATTCCGCGGCTCTACGTCGAGGCCAAGTCGTTTCTCAAGCTCCGCGCGCAGCGCAACAAGATGGTAAAAGATGCGCGCAGCCAGCAGGCCAAGCCGCCCGCACCCGTTGGCGCCGGCGCATAAGCGAATGAATGCACCTCCAAATCGATGGCGGCGCTCATGCGCCGCCATCGATTTCTTCGGCTATTCTCAATGCAGATCGAGAGAACTCTGCCAAACTTTACGCTGTCATCCTGAGCAAACCTGAGCGCAGCGAAGGCGAGCCGAAGGATCTGCGGTTGCTTTTGCATTTGTTCTTCGTTTTTCCGGCTCAATCAGGCTTGACCGGAAGCAAAGGAACCTCGAAAGACTTTAATGCCCCACCACTCCCTTTCGCCGCGCCAGTATCTGATCCTGGGCTTGGTTGCCGTCTGTGCTCCTCTTGGCGATAGCTTTCTCGCCCGTGGCATGACCGGAATCCCTTCAATTTCGCTGTCCCATCCCGGCGCCCTCATTGCCGCAGTCTTCACTCCCTGGGTTGCGGCCGGCATCGCTCTACTTATCGGCTTCTTCGCCAGCTATCTCACCGCGCTTTCCTGGGCCGATCTCACGTTCGTCCTCCCTGCAACCGCCTTCGGCAACGTCATCGTTGCGCTCTTCGCGCGATTCTGGCTGCAGGAAACCATCTCCCTCGAGCGCTGGGCCGGCATCGCGCTCATCACTCTCGGCGTCGGCTTCGTCGCCCGGGGTCCGTCTCTCACGCAACACCCGACTCCCGTCGGCGAAGAACAGGTAGCCAAGGAGGTCGAAACGCGATGACGTTCTTCCTTCCTTCTGCACCTATTCCCGCCGCCCCAGGCCCCTGGCTCGCCGCCGCCATCATCTCCGCCGTCGTCCTCACCTCCACCACCGGCGAAGTGCTCACCGCCGCGGCCATGAAGTCCATTGGCGATCTCGATGAGATTCGCGCCCACTCCGGCCTGAAGGGAGCCATCCGCGCCGTCCTCACCTGCCCGCTTTTCTTCGCGGGGGTCTTCTTCCTCGCCGTGGCATTTTTCGCACTCCTTTTCGCCCTCAATCACCTCAACCTGAGCCTCGTCGCCCCGGCTTCGGCTTCGCTTACACTGGTCACCAACGCCATCGCGGGCAAATTCTTCCTCAAAGAAAACGTCGACCGCCGCCGCTGGACCGCCGCTGTGCTTGTTTGCATCGGCGTGTATCTGCTTGCGCATTGAAATGCAGCTTCTAGCGCCGAGTTTCTAGCCACTAGCACAGAGACCTGGCGCCGAAGCAAGTCTTGCCTTCGGTCCACATCCCCGGAACCAATCAGCCGAACCTGAGCGGGCCGTTCCTTGCGACCTTCAAGACCAAACTCGTGCCGAGAGCAAAGCTGGAAGCTAGGTGCGGGAAGCTGTCTTCACCCACCGCATCAACCCTCTCGGCTTCAAATCTGGATCGAGGAATCTCCGTGTTTCGCCCATCGCCGCGCACACCGCCTCCGCCGCCAAATGCCCGCTCCTCGCGGCGCTCTCCATCGTCGAGGGCCATCCCGTCGCAATCCAATCTCCGGCCAGAAAGCAATTCGGCCACGGCGACACCGGTCCCGGCCTCGCCCCATCAATCCCAGGCGGCACGGTAAATGTCGCCCGCACTTCTTTCACCAGCGCCGCCTTCTCCAGCTTCGCCTCCGCGACCGCCGGAAAAAACTCCGCCAATTCCCACACCGAGAGCTCGATCGCTTCCTCACGGCTCAACGCCGCAAACTTCTCTGACGCGCTCACCACCAGTTCCAAATAGCTTCCCGTCGCCTTCCGCCAAGGCTGCAGGCGGCTCTTGTTGTACATCCAGTGAATCTCGCGATCCAGCAATACTGCGTGATCCAGCTCCGTAATCTCGCGGTCAAACCACAGATGCACGCTGCAAATTGGTCCATGCTCATGCCGTTCAATCTTCGCTGCAAGCTCCTCCACCCCATCCACCGGCTGCATATGCGGCAGCAACTTCGCCGTGCCTTCAAACGGCAGCGCCAGCACCAGATAATCTGCAATCAGCGCGCCTGCCCGCGTTATTACCGTCCACAGCGAAGTCTCTTCATCCCACTCGGCGCTTTCCACACTCGCGTTGAAAACGACCTCGCCGCCACTGTCGCCCAAATACTGCTCCGCACCGCCGTACAGCTCGCTCAGCGGCACGCTGCTCATCCCCATGCTGCCCGCCTGCGCCGAATTCAGAAACAATTCGCGAATCACCTTCGCTGCATACGGCAGGGCAATCACGTCAACATCAGCATTCAGCGCGCTTGCGATCACCAACCGCCAGAACCGGTCAATCGCCCCGAGCGTCTGCCTGTTGCGCTTCAGCCACGCGCCCAGCGTCTCCATTGAATCCGCTGGCACTTGCAGCATCAGCTCCCCAAACGCTCGCATCAGTGCGGCCTTGTCCGCGCGTGCAAACGCCCTCGCGGCAAGCAATTTTGGCAACCCATGAAAGGGCGCCGGCAACCAACCCGATGGACCCAGCACCGATCGCCTTCCGCCCGGCTCAATCATCGTCATCGTGCTTGTCCAGTGGATGCGCTCCGCAACGCCGATGCGCCGGTAAAATCCAATCAGATTCGTGCAGCAGCCAAACAGCACATGCTGGCAGTTGTCGATCACCTCTTCGACACCCGGATGCCGGTACGAGCTTGCACGTCCGCCAAGGTAGCTGCGCCGCTCCACCAGTTTCACGCGCAGCCCGGCCTCGGCCAGCGCGCAAGCAGCACTCATGCCGGCCACGCCCCCGCCCACCACGATCGCCGTCTTGTTAGACCCTGCCTCGAACGCGCTCACACACTCATCCGTTCCGCGGAACCGCCTCTTCTATCATCGCCGAAAACGCGCGATACCGTATTCTCGGGAATCGGGCTCGTTAATACGACTTGTGCACGAAAACCCAAAGGAAGATTCTTTATATGCGAATTTCCAATGCACCGAAGATTCGCCGATCGAATGGACCGAGAACCTTCGGCATCGGCTCGGCTCGGAAACACTTCTTGCAAGCATCAGCGGGTGGCTGCTCGAAGAAACCTTGGCAGGCAATCAGGAACTCGAACCCCGAACTGGTCCTGGTAAGGAACTAGGAGAACTGTCGAGACTTTGTTTACTTCGCATCCTTGATCTGCTGATTTTGCTCTCTAAGCTCTCTGATCAGGTGTTCCTGTTCGGTCTCGTTCGACGCGTTTACGACGCAGCCACCTTCGCGTTTGTACAGGCATGTTCCATACCAGCATTTAACTTTGCGAAAGGCCTTGCTAATTCCAAGCGCCGAGTCGGGCGCAAGCAGCGCGTTAGCGGCGGGGGAATATTGCGGGAGGTCGGAAGGCTGCATAATTCGAAATATGGGAACGTTTTGATGCAGGCGAGAATACCCTCCACTCAGGTACGATTTCACCTGATACAGACCGACTCCGCACAAAGTTCGATCTTGACTAAGCTGTTCGTACGCAGGAAGAGACCCATTTCGATCAAACCAACTGTACCGGTCCGGATGAATAGGGCTCTTCTTTGTTAGTGCAGGCGACAGCAGGATTAGAACAGGTGATAGCAGGATCAATGTTGCAGAGGCGAAAAGGCCGATTTTCCGATACGGATTCAAGAGCTCGAAGGGCCTGCCCTTTGTTACCAGTTCAACTGCGCCAATCGCAGCGAGGGTCAAAAGCAGGGGAAGGATTGGGTAAATGAATCTCGATTCTTTGTGGCCGATGACTGAATGCGATGCGAGAAAAACGAGAGTGAAGGCGGCGAGAAAAGGGCTGTTCCGCGAGCCTTTCCAGAGGAAAAGAACAGCCGGGCCAAGCAAGAATGCGAGAATCTCTAGATACCAATACCATGGGCTGGTCTCAAAAGAGGCTTTGCCGTAACCAAAAAGATTGGTCTGAACGTAATTTACGAACGATTCCCATGGATACGACCATGTCACCGCGTCCACAATGCCAAATAACGTAACGGGCAGCGCCAATCCGGCGATGACCCAAGGGAGCCTTTCACGCCAGCGCGGATAACAGAAATACGCGAGTGCAAACAACACAGACGGTACCATCTGCAATCGGATACAAGCAGCGAAACCACAAAGCATTGAGGCGAAAAACAGACGGTATTTCCGCGGTAGCCTCTCTCCATAAACGCCTAAATACAATCCTGGAAGAAGTAGATTGGTTGCGAAGACTTCATAAAATGCTTTGGGCGCGAAGTAAACGAGCGTCATATGAAATGAACAGACAACGGCGGCAACAACTCCCGCAAGATCGCCACACGCGCGGCGTGACCACGCAAAGGCAAACCATACTGTCGAGAGTGACAGCAGAGACAAAGTAACGATGATCGAGTTGGTATACCCGATGGAGCCGGGACCGGTCCATGCAGTGATCCGCATGATGCCCGCGAGGAAGCCAGGGAATACCCAGGAACGGACAGATTCCATCCATTCCCACGATAAGATCCCATAGCCGAATGCCAGCCTGTGCGCAGGCTCAAGGGTTTCAAATATTTCATCTGGATACAATACATTCGGGCGAAGAATGGCCCACGCGATGCGGAAGCCCAATGCAATTGCGATAAGGAAGATAAAACATCCGCTTGCAGTGACCTTTTTCGCCGATACCCTTAAAGGCGTAGGAGTCTCGATTGGATCCAAAGTTTGTAAGGTCAATTCGCCTCCATCGAAATAAAGGATCACTTAGTCCGAACGGATGGTCTTAGCGCTACTCACGGGCCATCATTTGCTCGAGTTCTTCTGTCTTCAGGAACGGGAAACACGTGAAGTGATCCCACCAGTGCGTCACATTAGGCTCTAGTGCAGTTCAAATGCCGCGCGTTCCAGTACCGAAAGCAGTCTCGATTGCCTTGCAAAGGCCCTTCATTGCCCTCGCCGCGCCCATGCCGTTAATCGCTTCAACGAGATTGAAACCAGATCGTGCAAGTCTTCCCGATCGCGAAATTTGCCGATTATGACGCGAGGATTGAGCAGTATGATCTATGACTTTGGTCAGCCCTCCTGCGGCTCCCTAGCTTTACCAAGAATTGAGCACGCGCCCTACCCCGGCAATGCCCCCTGGGCCTCATGGAAATACCACCAACGCGGTATAACGATACGAAAAGAAAGCGCTCTTCAGCGCCGTTGCTTCTTCCCTCGCGCCAAACGCTCTCCTAGGCCACTTCTCTCTAATTCACTGGCGCAAATTAGGCCGGTCACGTCAATGGGCTAATGGGGGTCTCACTGATTTGTGCAGGTTATTACCGCCAGTTAAGCACCGCCAATGTCCATTCGTGAAGAATGTGCCGGCGGTTACCCTGCTGCGCCATTTTGAGGTCTCTCGCACGCTTCGCACAGCGGTGCTCCCGAAGCTGGTCCCAGATGGCTGCGAAGGCGGAAACTCCAGCCATACAAGCTCTCGATTGCGCGGTCAATCTATCACGGTACAAGGGCTCTTCGCTCTTCAATCGTTTTATCAATTCTGGGCTTGCGATACCTGCTAGGAGCGACCTAACTCAAGCGAATCAGGGCGGAAACATGACAATGTTCGATGCTGACGATTAGAGAGAGTAGAGTCGAACCGAATCTGCCTCGACAGGTCTTGCTGTCCGGCCGCCCAGATTTCGCAGAGAATAACGGCCTGCAATATAATCCGCGGCAGCAATGTTACTCGGCGCAAGTCATTAATCCAAATTTTGGTGGGCAGTGAGGGACTCGAACCCCCGACTTCCTGCTTGTAAGGCAGGCGCTCTAACCAACTGAGCTAACCGCCCACTCCGCCGCATCGGGATAGCGGCCTCCTCACATGATACCAGCGCCTCTGTCCGCCGAGCCGCCCGCGCGCACCATCTCCGCTAACTCCGATATCTCCGCTCACCGGGCTTGATACACTCACCCCGTGGGCCGTCTCATTGTCAACGCCGACGATTTCGGGCTGACCTCCGGCGTCAATCGCGCCATCCTTGAGCTGCACACCGCCGGCGTCGTCACCAGCACCTCGCTCATGGCGCGCGGGGCAGCTGCGGTCGAAGCCATCCACTTTGCCCGCTCTGTTCCCGCTCTCGGCGTCGGCTGCCATATAGTCCTGGTCGACGGCGACCCCGTACTCCCGCCGCATCAGATTCCCACCCTCATCGACTCACGAACCGGCCGCTTCCCCGACTCGCTCACAGCATTTCTGCTCCGCCTCTTCGCAGGCCGCATCCGTACCGCCGAAATCGAGGCCGAAGCCGCTGCGCAAATCGCCCTTCTCCAGCGCAGCGACCTGCGCCTCACTCACATCGACACGCACAAGCACACGCACGTCTTCTCCGCAGTCCTTCGCCCACTCCTGCATGCAGCCCGCGCAGCCGGAATCCGCGCCATCCGCAACCCGTTCGAGCCATCGTGGGCCGTCCACGCAACGCCGCGCGCCTCCTTTGTGCGTGTGGCCGAGCTTGCCGCTCTGCGCACCCTGGAACCCCGTTCTCGCCGCATCCTCTCGCAGGAAGGCTTCGTCACCACAGATGGGACCGTCGCCGTTGCTGGTACCGGGATTCTCGACGCCGCGACGCTCCGTTCCCTGCTCCTGAAACTTCCTCCCGGCACATGGGAACTCGTCACCCACCCTGGCTACAATGACGCCGACCTCGCGCAGGTCCGCACCCGACTGCGTGCCTCGCGCGACATCGAACGCCAGGCCCTGCACGCCATCCACGAGTTTCCAGCCGTCCAGCTTGCGTCTTTCGCCTGTCTTGCGGCGCCCGATCCGCTTTTTCGTCAACCAGCTGATTTGCTCACTCGCTAACTTGTTCGCTTGCCGACTCTTTGCATCCAAACATTGCCGCTGCGCGTCCATATCGTAGCGGCAAATCCAGATTGAAGAAGGCCTCATGCGCATCGGGATCACCTGTTATCCCACTTACGGCGGCTCCGGCGTTGTCGCAACAGAACTCGGCATCGAGCTGGCCGCTCTCGGCCACGAGATTCATTTCATCTCCTATTCGCAGCCCTTCCGCCTCAATGGCCGCGACGACGGCATCTTTTACCACGAAGTTCCAGTCTCCAACTATCCGCTCTTCGAGTTCCCCCCCTACGATCTCGCGCTCGCCTCGCGTATGGCCGAAGTTGCTGAGTATTACTCGCTCGATCTGCTTCACGTCCATTACGCCATTCCCCACTCGGTCAGCGCGCTTCTCGCCCGCCAAATGCTCGCCGCCCAGGGCCGCCGCCTGCCCTTCGTCACTACGCTACACGGCACGGACATTACCCTCGTCGGCCTCGATCGCAGTTATCTTCCCATCACCCGCTATTCCATTCAGGAAAGCGATGGTGTCACCAGCATCTCCAACTATCTGCGCGAAAAAACCGTCGCCGACTTCGGTGTTACTCGGCCCATTGAAACCATCACCAACTTTGTCAACTGCGATGTCTACACGCCCATCACTGACGAGGACCGCAAGGCTGAAGCGCGCAAGCGCTTTGCCCAGCCCAACGAAGCTCTCCTGATGCACCTCTCCAACTTCCGCCCTGTAAAGCGCGTCACCGATGTGGTCAAGGTATTCGCCAGCGTCGCCCGCGAAATCCCCGCGCAACTGGTCCTCATCGGCGACGGACCCGATCGCTCCTCCGCCGAGTGGCTGGCCCATGACCTTGGCATCCACTGCCGCGTTCATTTCCTCGGCAAGCAAGAACATGTCAGCGATCTGCTTGCCCTCGCCGACCTCTTCCTGCTGCCCAGTCAACTCGAGTCCTTCGGTCTCGCCGCGCTTGAAGCCATGGCCTGCAAAGTCCCCTCCATTGCAACGTCCGTTGGCGGCGTCCCCGAGCTCATTGAAGACGGCGTCACCGGCCTGCTCTTTCCCGTTGGCGACGTTGACTCCATGGCAGCCGGCGCCCTCAGCCTGCTCAGCGACCCCGCGCGTCTCAACGCCATGCGCGAAGCCGCCCGCAAAGACGCGAAAAAACGCTTCTGCGCCAATCTCGTCGTCCCCCGCTACGTCCGTTACTACGAGCAAGTGCTTGGAAATTCAAACGCCAAGCCGAATCCCTAAAATTTCTCCAGACTCAAATCTTCTCTACCAGGGACTTCGCCATCGAGTCAGGTTCTGGCCATCGCAGCTCGCGTCACCCACAATCCAAAATTCCTCAAAAAACTCCTTGTCAAAAACACCGCCAGCCAGCATATCCTGCTTCCACTGGAGGTCATTCATGCACATCTGGAGATCCCTATGCCTTCTTGCGCTCTGTTCCCCAATGCTGCTTTGGGCCCAGGCTGCCGGAGCACATTTCGACGGAAATTGGATCACGTCTATGGCTTGTGAGGCGAGTACCCACATGCCTGCCTACAGGTGGACCTTCCCCAGCACGATTGCCCATGGCAGCTTTCACGGCCAACACGGCGAGGAGGGCGGGCCGGGCTACATGGTCATGGACGGGACGATAGGAGCCGACGGCTCGGCGAAGCTTCATGCCAAGGGCACCGTGCAGGCAGGGAAAGCAGGTCTTGTCACCCAACTCAAAGGCAACAAGTACGACTACTATCTCGAGGCGAAATTCACTGAGACGTCGGGCACCGGCAAGCGCGACGAAGGGGCAGGCATTCTCGGCCGTCCCTGCAGTTTCGAATTCACCAAGCAAATCGGCGCCGGTGAAGCAACGCCCGCTGCTCCCCCCGCTCAGTAATCCCGCGCAATAAAGGCGGCACCGGAATCCACCGCTGCCGCCCCTAACGCGCATTTTGCTTTTGTTCTTGCTTTTGCCTTTGTCTCCTGTTCCCTATCCCCAATCCTCGTTCCCTGTCTTTCTATAGCGTGCGCTTGAACAGGGGCGTAGCAATGAGCAAAGAGGCAATGCCGAAGAAGGTCAGGAACGCGAGGTCCCCTTTGATGGCGACCCATCCGCCGTCTTTGAGAAGGACGGCCTTGAAGCCATGAATCGCATAGGTGAAGGGATCGATCACGCTCATAGCCTGCATCCACTTGGGGAACGACGCTGTGGGATACATGGCGCCTGAGGGATACAACAGGAGCACATTGAGCACCCCGAACATGGCGCGCGGCACCAGCGGATCGTCGACACGAACCATCAGCAGAAACATCATGCCATTGAAGGCAATGGAGCCTGCGACGATGAGGCACAACATCTGCATCATGATCATGGGATGAAAAACTACACCCAGGCCGGCGATGAGCGAGCCGATGATCCCGATCGACATTCCGCTCAGCGTGGCCTTGATGGCGCCGGCGATATTGAGGCCGAAAACCAGTTCCAGCTTGGTGATGGGCGTGACCAGGTAGCCCTCGTGCACGCCGCGCGCCTTGTCGTCGATGTAGAGCATGCCGCCGCCGATCATCACCGAGATATACATGGCCAGTGCCACTGTCATGGGCAAAAGATACTTCAAATAATTCACGTAAGGATAAAGCTCAACGATCTGGAGCGCGATCGACTTCGACAGCCGGTCCTGGATTTCCGGTGCATTCATCGCGTCCACCAGCGACTGCATCTCAGCTTCGAGCGTCGATGAGGTGAAGAGGTCGGAGTTGTCGACGACAATGCCGAGCTTGGGCGCATCCTGCGCGTAGACGCGGCGCGAGTACTGCTCGGGGATGATGACCGCGGCATCGATTTTGCCGGTGCGCACGTCCTCGCGCGCCTGCACCTCATTGGGGTAATCGACCGTGGTGAACGTCTTGATGTTGACGGCGACGGCATCGAAAGCCTCGCGCACCTTTCGCGCCTCTGGCCCGTGATCGTGATCGACCACGGCCACGTGCGTGCCGACAATCTTGCCGCCGAACGCATTGCCGATAATAATCAGTTGCAGAATCGGCAACATCAGCGACATGATCATCAACGTGGGCGAGCGGAAAAACTTGCGCATCTCGCGCTCGATGATGGCAGACATTCTGTTCATGGCTGCGCTCCCGGCCGCGGCGGCATGGTGAAGACCGGTTTCACCTGCTCATCGCGCAATTGGCGCCCCGTGTAGTGAATAAACACATCGTCCAGAGTCGTATTTTGTACACTCAGCGAGGTCAGCGTCTCACCCAGCCTCGCTGCCAACTCCACAATCTGCATCGTGGTCTTCGATCCCGACGTAGTCAGCACACGGTAGAACCCGGCGCTCTCCGGTTGCACGCTGGTTACACCCTCAAGTTTCTTCAACCGCTCCTCCCACTCTTCCGTCTCGCGGTCAAAATGCACCTCGACGACATTCGCGCCGGCCACGCTGTTCTTGAGCTCCACCGGCGTGCCCAGTGCCACCAGAGTGCCGTGATCCACAATGGCGATGCGGTCACACAGCTTGTCCGCCTCTTCCATGTAGTGCGTGGTCAGCAGCATGGTCAGGTTGCGCGTGGCCTTGAGCTTGTTCAGCATCTCCCAAACCGCGATGCGCGAAACCGGATCGAGCCCCGTGGTCGGTTCGTCGAGGAAGAAGATTTTCGGATTGTGCACCAGTCCCCGCGCAATCTCCAGCCGCCGCCGCATACCCCCCGAAAGCGTCTTGGTCTGCGCGTCCCGCCACTTCGTCAGATCTACGGCCTCCAGCACATCGGCGATGTTCTTCTCGCGCTGCGCACGCGTCACGCTGTAGAGCTTGGCATAGATCAGCAGATTCTCTTCCACCGTAAGGTCCGGATCGCTCGTTAGCGCCTGTGGAATCACCCCGATCATCCGCCGCACGTCGTCAGGATCTTTGCTCACATCGTGCCCGCCCACAATCGCTTTGCCCGCAGTCACCGGAATCAGCGTGGTCATCATGCGGATCAGTGTGCTCTTGCCGGCGCCATTCGGCCCCAGCAGGCCGAAGATCTCACCCTCTCTGACGCTGAAGTTGACGCTTTTGACGGCTTCAAAATCGCCGTAGCGCTTGACGATATTCTCGACAGCGATGGCCACCGGCCTGGTGGCGCCGTCTCGGTTCACCGGGCTGCTATTGATGGCCGTGCTCACTGCTTCACCAGCTTGGCTTTGGGAATGTAGACATATGCAGTCATTCCGGGCACAAACTTTTCACCCGGATTGGGAATCAGCAGTTTTAATTGGATGGTTTTGATGTCGCGCTTCATGCTGTTCACATCGCGCTGCGTGGCGAAGTCGCCTTCCGCCGCTTTGGCGATCACCTTGCCATAGACGGTGTCGCCGCTGGGCATCACGACGCGCAGTGAATCGCCAAGCTCGACGCTGTCGGCTTCCGTCTCCGGCAGCGGAGCGTAGACCCAGGTTTGCGACAGGTCCATGATGGTGACGATGGGCGCGCCCACGGTGACAACTTCACCTTGCCGCGCCGCCCACACATCCACCTTTCCCGCGATCGGCGAATCCACTTGCGCATAGCTCTCTTCAACACGAGCCTCTTGCGCCAGCGCGCGGGCGTTGGCCTCGGCATCACGTGTCTCGTCCACTGTCCGCGCCGAAACCTGAGTTAGCAATTCATGCGCCTGCGCCTGATGAAGCGCTGCCTCGGCAGCCGCCAGGTTGCTTCTGGCCGTATTCACCGCGGCTTCTGCGGCCTGCAGGCTGGTTTCGGCCTCCTCACTTGCCTGCGCGCTCATAATTCCCTGCTTGGCCAGCGCCACCGTCCGGCTGGTGTCGGCCCGCTGGTGATTCAGGTTGGCCTGAGACTGGGCCAGCGTGGCCTGTGCGGCCTTCACTTGCGCTGCCGCGCTGACGGTCGCACTTGTGGTTTCGCCAAGGTCCTGGTGTTCCGTTTCCACGGCCTCACGCACTTTCCACTGGTCACTCGCCGCGGTCGCTTCGGCTGCCTTTGCGGCTGCCGCAAGGTCGTCGCTCTCAATCGTCGCGATCAACTCGCCGGCCTTCACATCCTGACCCTCTTCCACTGTCAGTGTCTGGATGCGGCCCGGTATCTTCGAGCTCACCACAACTTCATTGGCATCCACGGTCCCGACCAACTGCAGATCGCCGTTGCGCGGTGTCGTCACCAGGTACCAGATCAGCGACCCAACGGTCAGTAATCCCAGAATCAAAAAAACTCGGTTGCGTGCGTTCACCTGCTCTTCACCTCAAATCCCTTGAATTCGACAAACTCCGGCATCGGCGTATCGGCCAGCACCTTTGCGGCCACCTCGCCGCCGTGCTTGCGATCCAGAAAAATTGCCTTGCCCAGAAACTCCACCATTGCCACGCGTCGCGACTTCAGTACTTCCGGATCGAACGGCTCAATCGGCATGATCAGCCGCCACACAGGCGCGCTCAGGAAATAGAAGACGTTTCCTCCCAGTGCTGCCAACTCCATCTGCATCCAATCCGTCTCAATCAATTCGCTCGATGCAATTCCTTCCCGCACCATCGACTGAAAGATTGCCTGCAATGGCGCAAAGACCCGCTTCACCAGGATCGGGAGTTCCCCTTCCTCGCCCTTGTGAAGCCGCATCATTTCCTGCTGCATCAGGCTCTGGAACTCCCGCTGCGTAAGAATCCGGTCAAAATGATCCAGCGCTGCGCGCAGCACGCGTTCTCCCGGACTCGCGTCGCGAAGAAATACCGCCATCGAGCGGTCGCGCACCCGGGCTGACACCATCTCCAGCGTCGCTGCGTAGAGCTTTTCTTTGCTCTCGAAGTAGTAGTAGAGCAGCGCCTTGTTCACGGCGGCCGCCGCGGCAATCTGTTCCGTCCTGGCGCCGGCCAGCCCGTGCGCTGCAAATTCACTCAGGGAAGCGTCCAAAATCCGGCTGCGCGTCTCCGCCGATCGCTCTGCCTGGGCCTCGTTTGTGGTGTGAGGTGTCATAATTAACTAACTGGTTAGTAAATTAAACCTCATACCTCGATTTTGCAAGCCCTCTTCCAGATTCTTGTCTGCGATTTAGTGTATCCGACAGATTTTGCGGATCTTAGCTTAACAACAGTCCCTAGTCCCTACGCCCCTGACCCCTAATCAAACACCACCGTCTTGTTCCCATAGCAAAGAATCCGCCGATTCAGATGCCAGCGCACCGCGCGCGACAGCACCAGCCGTTCCAGATCCCGTCCCCTCGCCACCAGGTCTTCCACCTGGTCCCGATGCGAAATCCGCGCCACGTCCTGCTCAATGATCGGCCCGTCGTCCAGCACCTCGGTAACATAGTGGCTGGTGGCCCCGATCAGCTTGACGCCGCGCGCGTGCGCAGCGTGGTAGGGCCGCGCACCTGTGAATGCTAGCAGAAACGAATGATGCACGTTGATGATTGCTGCAGGATAACGCGCAACAAACGCGGGCGAGAGAATCTGCATGTAGCGTGCGAGGACGATGAGCTCGATTTCATGGCGGGCGAGAAGGTCGAGCTGACGCGCCTCGGCTTCAGCGCGCGTTCCTGCGCTTAGAGGCACATGCTCGAACGGAACACCATCGAAGGCCGCAAGCTTTTCCACTTCGCGGTGATTCGAAATAATGACTGGAATCTCGCAAGCCAGTTCGCCGGTGCGCCAGCGATGCAGCAGGTCGGCCATGCAATGCAAGTATTGTGAGCAGAAGAGGGCCATGCGCGGACGACGGGTACTCGAAGTCAGCTTCCAGTTCATTCCCAATTCGTCTGCTATCGGCACGAACGAAGCTTTGAAGGCCTCGATGTCGAAGCCAACCAACTCCCACTCGACACGCATGAAGAACAGGCTCAGGTCGTGATCGATGTGCTGGTCGGCGTGCAGAATGTTGGCGCCGCGCTCATAGAGCAGCCCCGAGACACGCGCCACGAGCCCTTTGCGGTCCGGGCAGTCGATCAGTAGAACAGCCGAATCTTTCATCTCCGCTTCAGCTTAAGCCAACGGCTCTAGTCGTAGTACTCCAGCCCCAGGTGCGTGATCAGATCGGCGCCCATGATGTGCCGCAGCGTGTTCTTCAGCTTCATGGATTGAATAAACAAATCGTGCTCGGGGTAGAGCCCTGCTGCCGTCTGCGGCGACTTGAGATAAAAACTCAGCCACTCCTGAATCCCAATCGACTTGAGCTCCGGCGTCCGCTTCGCCAGGTCGAGAAACAGCACCAGGTCGAGCGCAATCGGCGCCGCCAAAATCGAATCCCTGCACAGGAAATTCACCTTCAGTTGCATCGGATAGCCCAGCCACCCGAAGATGTCGATGTTGTCCCAAGCCTCTTTTTCATCACCGCGCGGCGGATAATAGTTAATGCGAATCTTGTGGTAAATATCCTTGTACAAATCCGGGTAAATCTCCGGCTGAAAGATGTACTCGAGCGAGCCCAGCTTCGACTCTTCCTTGGTCTTGAACGACTGCGGCTCGTCCAGCACTTCACCGTCGCGGTTGCCCAGAATGTTGGTTGAGAACCATCCATTCACTCCCAGCATTCGCGCCTTAAACGCCGGAGCCAGCACCGTCTTCATAAACGTCTGCCCGGTTTTGAAATCCTTCCCACAAATCGGTGCAGCGTTCTTCTTTGAAAGCTCAATCAGCGCCGGAATATCCACCGTCAGGTTTGGCGCGCCATTCGCGAAAGGGACTCCCTCCTTCAGCGCCGCGTAGGCGTAAATCTGCGACGGCGCAATGCCGATATCGCTCTTCTCCAGCCCCCGTTCAAACGCCGCAATCGACTGATGCACCGCCGTCGGCTCCATAAAAATCTCCGTCGACCCGCACCAGATCATCACCACGCGATCCACAGTTTTTTTGAACGCGCGAATATCGGCCATCACCTGCTCGGCCAGGTCGCGCTTGTTCTTGCCCTTCTTCACGTGCGTTCCATGCAGGCGCTTCACATAGTAGCTGTCAAACACCGCCGGCATCGGCCTGATCTTTTCCAGATACGGCTTCAACTGCTTCAACGTGTCGCTCTTCAGCACCTGCGCGTGCGCCGCCGCCTCATACACGTTGTCCTTGAAAATATCCCATCCGGTAAACACCAGATCGTTCAAGTTCGCCAGCGGAACAAAATCCTTGATCAGCGGCGATTTGTTATCTGTTCTCTTTCCCAGCCGGATCGTCCCCATCTGCGTCAGCGAGCCGATCGGCTTTGCCAGCCCGCGCCGCACAGCCTCCACGCCGGAGATCATCGTTGTGGCCACCGCACCCATTCCCACTACCATCACGCCTAACTTGCCTTTTGCCGGCGCAACCTTCGCCGCAGCGGTCTTATGGCCGCCTGTCTTCTTCGTCGCCATTCCTTTTCCTAACCTTCCTTTATTGATGATTTCGAATGATTAGTTCCGTTCCTTCCACTCACGTACCCGCCGTGCAAACCGCTGCTTTCCTGACTCGCTTGCTTCTTTCACGCCTCATCTGCGTGTCTCATTCGGCTCAGGTGCGACCACACAAACCACACCGCCCCCACAAGGAGCGCAATCTCCACTGCGAGATGAAAGCGATGGAACAACTGATAAAACCTGGGGTCGGTGTGCCACTTCTCTCCAAGCCTCATGCCTGCGTAGGCCAGACAGAAATACCAGGTCCACGCTCCAACGGACGTGTAGATGTGAAAGCGCAGCCTCGGCATCCTTGCGATTCCCGCTGGAAAAGAAATGAACGTCTGCACCACCGGCATCATGCGCGCCAGCAATACCGCAATCGATCCGTACTTCGCAAAGAACCACGTCATGCGATCCAGATCGTGCTGGTTCATCAGCACCCATCGGCCGTAACGCTCCACCAGCGGCCGCCCGCCCTTCGCGCCAATCCAGTACGCCACCGCTGAGCCAATATTGCAGCCCACCATTCCCACCGTCGCCACCAGCAACAGATTGAAGCGCCCGAGATACACCAGGTATCCGGAAAACGGCATGATGATCTCAGACGGCAGCGGAATGCCGGATGAATTGATCGCCATCAGCCCTGCAATGCCCGCGTAGCCGCCGGCGCCAATCACACGCGTCACTAACTCCACCAGCAGGGCCAGTATCTTTTCACTCATGAGCCTACTCAGTATATAGGCCGCAGAATCGCTTTCGAGCCCTCGTCAAGCCGCGCGCACACGAAAAGAAACATGCACACGTCTGCAATTCTCATTTGTTAGGATGAGGTGTGATTGCATCCACAGTGGCAGGAGGCCCCGTGCTCGATTTCCCCCCAGTTCCGCTCACTCTTGAAGGCTCCAGCGTGCTCCATCAGTTCTTCCGGTTCGACTGGAAATCTTGGCGCGCCACTCCCGCCGCCGATCGCGAACGGATCGCCGCTCTTGCCGTCGACGCGCTGCGGATCATCGAGCGCAAAGACGCGAACGCGCCCTTCCACTCCGCCCTCTACTCGCAACTCGGCCACAAGGGCGACTTCATGCTGATTCACTTTCGCGATTCGCTCGAATCGCTGAACCAGGTCGAGCTCACGCTTGCCCAAACGCCGCTCTACGACTTCCTTGAACTCCGTCACTCTTATGTCTCGGTCGTCGAGCTCGGCCTCTACGAGTCCACGCGCAAGACCTATGAAGCCGCGGCAGCCAAGGGGTTCGAGCCACACTCTCCGGAGTGGAACGCGGAAATCGCCACCTCTCTCGAACGCGCCTCCGCAGCCATGGCTTCGCGCATCTTTCCCGTGATCCCTGACTCAAAATATCTTTGCTTTTATCCCATGGACCGCAAGCGCGGCGAACAGATCAACTGGTACACAGTCCCCTTTGCCGAGCGCCAGCGCATGATGCACGAGCACGGCATGATCGGACGCCGCTACGCCGACCAGGTCAAACAGATCATCTCCGGCTCCATCGGAATGGATGATTGGGAGTGGGGCGTGGATTTGTTCGCCGACGATCCGGTGGTCTTCAAGAAGCTGATTTATGAGATGCGGTTCGACGAAGTGAGCGCCGTGTACGCGCTGTTCGGGCAATTCCTTATCGGCGTCCGCCTGCCGGTCGAGAAACTGAGCGGCTGGCTGGATGGAAAGCTTTAGCGCGGGGACCACAAAGCTCAATCGAACGCAGGCTGATTGGCCGAATCCACGATAACCACATTCACAGGAGCCTTCTCCGATTTCAGATCCAGCCCAAGCTGTTCCCGCAGCGCGGTTAATAGGTCGGCGGCATATGCTTCGCCCGATGTATCTTCGTCCAATGACCAATCCACTGTGAAGTCATAAAGACCCGAGAGGCCGGTGCGATCCACAACCACGCGTCCCTCGACTCGCGTCAAGTAATAGGCGAGATTGTCCATCGATGTCGCTGTCCAGGTCATGCGCTTGTCGCTCCATAAAGTGTTTTGGCCCTTGCCACCCACAGTCGAGGCCTCGAGTTTCAGTCCCGACTTCGCAACGACCAGTGCATAGACGCGCATGGTCTGTTCTCCGCGCCTCGCCTGGAGCCGAAACCGTTCGGCGAGAAACGGCTGAAGGATCATGCCCCACTCCTTCCTCTGGTCGTTGGCCGACTTGGTCATTAATTTTGCGGCCTCCGCTTCACCAACGACCCCGGTAATATCGAAATGCGTCTTGTCCAGCCAATCCGGCCCACCCAGAACCTGCGAATTGTCTTCGAGATTGTAGGCGTAGACAATCAGCTCTTTGAGTGTGAAATTTTCAATCGTGATTCGATCCGCGGACGGGTGTAACCTGCGGCCCCGGTCGTCAGGATTGCTTGGTTTGATGGTCGCAACTTCGAAACTGGGCTTCGGTTCTGCCATTGGTGTGGGTAACGCAGTTTGCGCGCTCGCGCCAGGAGCCATCAACACTCCGCAAACAAGCAGATCCATTGCCAAAGCGCAAATGACCTTCATGCAGCAACGATAGCTTCGCCGCCGGGTTTTTCTCGAACGCGAAACTGCGCGGATCTCTAGTAACATGGATCAGCAGGACCTCACCCGCAAGATATGACTGCCATAAAGAAGACTGCGAAGAAAACTAAGACGGCAAGAAGAGGCGCGAGGCAGAAGGCAGCGAAGCACACATTAGTGCTCAAACCCGCGCAAAAGCCGCCAGCGCACGTTATATCAAAGACGTCAACACCCCGCGGCCCGCTCGCCCCCGACCGTGTCGCCGCCATCCTCAGGGCCCTCGACGAAGCCTACCCCAACGCCGAGTGCGCCCTCAACCACCGCACACCGTGGGAACTGCTTGTCGCCACCATCCTCTCCGCGCAATGCACTGACGTGCGCGTGAACATGGTCACTCCTGAACTCTTCCGCCGCTTCCCTTCTCCAGCCGCGATGGCGAAAGCGACCTTGCCCGAGCTCGAAACCCTTATCAGGACCACCGGCTTCTTCCGCAACAAGGCCAAATCCATCCGGGGCGCGGCTCGCACAATCATCGCCGATTTCAACGGCCAGGTTCCGCAAACTCTCGCCGAGCTCATCACCCTTCCCGGCGCTGCGCGCAAAACCGCCAACGTCGTGCTCGGTGTCTCTTACGGCAAGGCTGAAGGAGTAGTCGTCGACACGCACGTCTTCCGCATCGCGCGCCGCCTGGAATTAGCCAAAGGCGATACTGCTGAAAAAGTTGAGCAGGAATTGATGCAGGTTATTCCGCGCGACCGGTGGATCAGCTTCTCACACCAGATCATTCATCATGGCCGCCAGGTTTGCATCGCCCGCAATCCCAAGTGCAACCAGTGCAACCTCGAGCCGCTGTGCCGGTCGAAGGACAAGACGTGGAGTTCGTGACGCTGTTGGATTCATTCCATGTAGCGCCGGGCTCCAGTCCGGCTGTCGTGCGGGTCTCCAGGCCCGCACCCCTCGCCAGCTTTCCCGCTATCGCATCGCCACTTTCATCCTGAACTCCCGCACATGCGATCGGTACTCCACGCTCGTCTTCTTCCAACTCCCTGAAAACTGAATCCACCCGTCAATCTCATCGCCATTCACCTTCAGCCACTTCAACGGCAGCCGCGGGCAGTAGGGATTCATCTCCTTGCCCTCCCACATTTGCTCCTGATGCACCAGCGTGAATGGCCCCCACGGGTGCGGCGCATCATAAATCATCAGCTCAGTTCCATCGCTGTTTGAGAAATCTTTGTAAAGTCTCCACGTCAGCAGCACGTAGCGCTTGATCGCCGCAATATACACCATATCCGGCAAGCCGATCCGCCGATCATCGGTCAGCACCGGAATTGCCCGATCCATCTCGCTGCTCCAGCGCGGATGCTTGGTATTCTTCAGCCCCGAAATCCATTGCCACGCCGCCGCGTCCTCAATCCTGTCCGCACGCACCCTGCCCACGCGCAGGTTGCTCCCGTTGTCCCATTGGTCGGTCGAAATAGCATAAACATGTTTGTCCGGCGCGCCCGCATTGTCCCGGCCCATATTCACAAACGCCGGCCCGCCAAAAATGTGTCCGGTAAACATGGGAGCCTTGATGCTCGCGCGCGCCGGAGTCCACGTCTTCCCGTGATCGCGCGAGCTGATGATCGTCGCGTCGTCGCCGTGCTGGCTCCGTGTTCCATAAGCGGCCGGCTTCTTCCCGAGCAAATTCTGAACCGCCAGGTACAGCACGCCGTTCACTGAGATCATGCCCGTCGGCTTCGGTCCGCCCCCGCCGCTGCCGTGGTATTCCGGCATCGCGTTGACCCGCGTAATCGTGTAATGCGGCGGCATGCCGCTAAATCTCTCAACATCCAGCCCATCCCACTTCGCGCCCCAGTTTGGATCGCCCGCCGACGCATAGATCTCGTCATCGTCCGCCCAAGTCATCGGGAACGTGTCGCCGAATCGCACGCTATACGCCGGCACGCCGTGTGCCGCAGCCGGATCGACCGGAGCTACATCGTCACTCGGCCCCGGAGTGGGATACGCGCTCTGCTCCCCCACCCATTCAAAGCTCACAATCACGTCGCTCTGCTTCGGCTCGGAGTCCGCTGAAATAATCTGCGGAACCTTCTGCGCCACCTGGCTCAGGCAAATCGGCGCCGTCGTCGCGCCCGCGATCATTAACAACGTCAGCATGGTTCTGCGCATATCCGTTCCTCTTTTCACGATCACTACACAAGAATGCATCGGCGCCCTATGGCACAGGCCAAATATACATTGAGAGATTAGGCATGCCTCGTGAGATTACTGGGCCAGCTTGGCACAGGCCGCGGCAAGCACTTTTCATGAGAAACCAAGCCACCGGGAGCCAGTTTCGTCTCGATATTTCATGGGGTGCTGTTCGACCCTTGGCTGAATACGAGCCCGCTGCGCACGACTTCAGCGGTTTCGGAAACGATGTATCCGAATCACATTGCAGGCGACGGCCATTTAGAGCCGACTTATCTCTTGATGCTCACAAAACTGCATCCGCCGCGGCTCGTCATTTCGCCGAACACAAAAACGCTCGAGCCTCGCGCAGCACTTGCCGCCAAACTGTCTTGCCCTTTGGTATGTAAAGAGAGTTATGCCGCCAGCGCGGACCCGTTCGTATAGGCGAGTTGGATGGAACCGCTCTCCGTCTCGCGGTCTAGAACATTGGCAAGTGCCAGAAGAAAGGACGATGCACATGCCGGGCACTGCTCCGCGCAATCACCTATGCAGTCGCAGTTCGCGCATAGGTATGCAGACGCTAAGGGGATATGCTGCATGGACATAAATTTCATGGGACCACCTGATAGTTCTGGCGTTCGGCAAAAGCGTGCAATACGTTTTCCTCCGCATACTTTTGCACTGGCTATAGGATGCCACTCGACCCACCGAAGTTGCACTCACAATCTGTCCCGCGCGCAGGTCCTTTAGTAGATTCTCGCTATTACCTGCGCGCTCGTTGGTTGTTACGCAAGTGGCATCCACCGTCCGTCTCCGCACGCGCCGATTAAACTAAAAGAGGCTGCTAACCCGCCCGATCTGTTGAGGTTTTCCTTGCTTCGTTCTGCTTTTCTTTCGTCGCTCTTCGTCGCCCTGATCGTCCCCAACTGCTGTCTCGCTCAGCAATCTTCCTCACCATCCGGCGCTCCAATTTCCACAGGCGTCTCGGCGGCAACTGCCCAACCTGCCTCAGGCGAAGTCGCCGCCGCTGAAGCTGCCATCGCCGCCTCGGATTGGAAAACCGCAGAGGCCAAACTCGATTCGTATCTCATCGCCCATCCCACTGACGCGCGCGCTCTCTTCGATGCCGGCTACGTGGCCGACGCGCAAAATCGTCTCGACGATGCCGCCGCTCTCTACCGCCGCGCCATCGCCGCCGATCCCAAATCGTTTGAAGCTCACCTCTCGCTCGGTCTTCTCCTCGCGCGCCTGGGCAAGCCGGCTGAAGCTCGCCCTGAACTTGCAGCGGCCACCACCCTCGATCCCGGCGTTGCCGATCCCACGCTCAAGGCGCGCGCATGGCGCGCACTGGCTGGCATCGATCGCGCGTCCAATCCCGCGACTGCCTCCAACGATCTGCTTGAAGCTCTCAAGTTCACGCCGGAAACCACCTCCGACACGCTGCTCGCCGCCGAATTGGCCGAGCAGACCGGCCAGAACGATGCTGCCGAAGCTGCCTATCGCCGCGTCCTCGCCAAAGAACCCGCATCCGTTCCAGCCACCATCGGACTGGTCCATCTCCTCATTCTGCGCAAACAGTACGCAGATGCTGAGCCCCTTCTCCGCGCCGCGCTCGTCAAAGCGCCAGACGATCCCACACTCACAGCGGAACTGGCAACCGTGCTTGCCGATCAGGACAAGGCCGAGGCACTGCCCCTCTTGCAAAAGCTCCACGCCGCCCATCCCGCCGACCCCGCCATCGCGCGCATGCTGGCCGCGGTGCTTGCGGATGCGAGCGATTTCGCCGGCTCCGATCAGCTTGACGTCCATCTGCTTGCCGCTACCCCTGATGACCCTGACTTGCTTGTCGCGCACGGCCAAAATCTTGTCCATCTCGGCGAGTTAGCCCAGGCATTCGCAGCCTTTGACAAGGCCACGCAAATCGCCCCCGCCAACGTCGACGCGTGGAGCGGCCTCGCCTTTACCGCCTCGCGCGCGGCCCGCCCCGGCATCACTCTGCACGCGCTCACCATGCGCTCAAGGTACGCGCCTGAGAACGCCTCGACCCTCTTCCTATGGGCGACTGCCTACGATTCATTGCACCAGAAGCAGCAGGCAGTCGACTATTACCACCAATTTCTCGACGCAGCGGCCGGAAAGTTCCCCAACCAGGAGTGGCAGGCCCGGCAGCGCCTGCAGGCCCTCGGAAAATAGCGCCGGCCCGGGCAAACGTGCATTCCCTCTCGCGCGCCCAGCCCCTTTTGGAAATTCCGTTACCGCAGGATCAAAATACCGCATCTTATTTCTTGCGGTTCGCTGCAAAATGTGTCTACTATAGTCACAACTTTTGGGGCAGCACCGCATCGGCGGAGGTCCCTTATGCGGTTTGTAGGTCCAATCGCCACACTCCTCGTTCTGAGCACGACTGCACTCCCGGTGCGTGCGTCCTCGCCCGACAGTACCCCTCCCGACCAGCAGAGTCTGGACGCCCTTGAAGCAAGAGCCAACCAGGCGCAGCCGCGCGAGCAATGCTTCCTCTATGCCGAGCTCGTACAGCAGATGACAGAGCTCAGCATCCACCAGTACCAGGCTGGCGATGTATCCAAAGCCACTGGCTTGCTCAGGCAGATCCAGCGTGTCGCGCAAAAGATCCATCTTTCCCTGGCAGGCAACGACAAGCGCCTCAAAAATGCCGAGATCCTGCTCAGCCGCACTGCATTCCGGCTCAACGAGATGATGCACTCCACTACCATTGAAGATCGACCCATTGTGGCGCAGGCTCTCTCGCAGGTCAATCAGGCAGAAAACGCGGCCATGATGGAAGTCTTCAGTAAATAGACCCCGCCGCCGCGCCACTTTCCACCGCCCACTGTTCGCCGTGTACTGTTTATGCTTGAATAGAGAGGCTGGAGGGATGCCATCATGCGCACTCTCGCTGCCATTATTCTTTGCCTGATCGCCTCGGCGCCGCTCACCTTACCTCTTTGCGCCCAAAAAGATCAGCCCGAGCCGCTCACCGCCGAGCAACAGGACCAGATCGCCGAAGCCGGCATCGATCCGGTTGCGCGCGTGGACCTTTACGTCAAGTTTCTCGACGAACATGCTGAAACCATTCGAGGTTTAATCAAGCGTGCCAAGGGCCCCGCGCGCAGCCAACGCCTCGATGGCGAGCTTCAGAACTTTAGCGCGCTCCTGGACGAGCTTGGCGACAACCTTGACATGTACTCCCAGCGAAAGGCCGACCTTCGCAAGTCGCTCAAGGGCCTGAACGAAGGCGTCGCGCGCTGGCAGGGTGTCCTGCACGACCTGCCCAGCGAGCCCGGCTTCGAGCTGTCGCTCAAGGCTGCGCTCGATAGCGGCAACGACCTGGCCACCCAAACCAAGCAGCTCTCTTCCGACCAGGAGGCCTACTTCAAAGCCCATCCCGAACAAAAGGACCAGGACCGCTATGAACCGCAATAATGCGCTCTTCAACTCTCTTCGGTCAGTATTCTGTCCCTAAATCAATCGGCACAAGCCTCTAGGTTTCAAGCATGTGACAAAGAGCGAGGGAGTCTGATGCGCAGAGGAAATCCGCAGCTTCATCCGCAGCCACAACAAGAACCCAAAACCTTAGTCTGGCGTAAGACCGCAGACCAGATACTCGATTCCGCCGCTCGATTTTGTACCCGAACTTCAGGAACGGGACACTAGGATGGGGCACCGGCGGTTTGCGTTGTTTTCGGTTCTGGCGTCTGCTGGGCGGGCTCCGGTTGTGGCGCGCTCTGCGGTGCGGGCGCGAGAGGAAGCGTGAAGTGGAATTGCGCGCCGTTGCCGAGCTCACTCTCGGCCCAGATGCGGCCGCCATGGGCCTGCACGATGTGCTTGACGATGGCGAGGCCGAGACCGGTGCCGCCCGACTCGCGCGAACGGGCCTTGTCGACGCGATAGAAGCGCTCGAAGATGCGCTCGAGATGCTCTGAAGCGATGCCGGGGCCGAAGTCCTGAATAGTGAATTCCACTTCAGAGGCAAGCAGGCGCGCGCCGGCGCGGATGCGCTTGCCGTTTTGCGCATACTTGAGGGCGTTCTCCATGAGATTGCCGAAGACCTGGTGCATGGCGTCAGGATCGGCCATGACGAGCGCATCGGGCGCGCCGGCGGACTGCAGCTTGACGCCGGAGTCAACGACAATGCCGCCGATGGAATCGATGGCGTCTTGCAAAAGGATGCTGGCGCGAACTGGCTGCAGAGAGAGCTTGTAGTCAGGGCTTTCAACGCTGGCGAGGGCGAGCAGATCCTCGGTGAGCCGGCTCATGCGGCTGGCGTTTTTGAGGATGACGCCAAGGAATTCCAGCGTGGTTTCAGGGCTGGGGTTGGGATCTTCAATAAGTGTTTCAACGTAGCCCTGGATGGACGTGAGCGGAGTGCGCAGCTCGTGGCTGACGTTGGCGACAAACTCACGTCGCGATTTTTGCGCGAGCTCGATGCTGGTGACATCGTGGAGGACGGCGAGCGCGCCGCCTGAAGGAAGCGGTGCGGCGTTGACCTCGAAGACGCGCCCGGGAGCGAGGAGGCTGGCGCGGCCGACGCAGAGCTCGTGCCGTTCGAGAGCGCCGCGAACACAGGCCAACAACTCGGGGTCGCGGACAGAGTGAACCAGCGGACGCCCCGGCATGAGGCGGGCGCCGGCGATGCGCTGCATGACGACGTTGGACCAGCGCACGGCGCCCTCGGGAGTGATGGCGATGACCGCCTCCTGCATGGAGTCGAGCATGACGGCCAGTTCGTCGCGGCTGCTTGTGAGTTCGGCGAAGTCTTTGCCGAGGCGCTCGGCGGTTCGATTGAGCGCAACTTGCGTGGCCGAGAGATCGTCATCGCCTGTCACATCAATCCGTGCAGAGAGATCGCCGCCGGCGATGCGGCGGGCGAAGGTGACAATGCGATGCAGGCGAGTAGAAATGCGAGTGGATGCAACTGCGGCGAGAGCAATCGTGATCCCGAGTGCGATGATTGCGGACAGAAGAGTTTCAGGGCCGAGCGCTCCCACTACCACGCCGGGTGTGCGCACTGCAAGAAAGGCGAGGACACACAACATCACAAGCGCCTGGACGACGATGAGGAGAACGAAAAGTCCGAGCAGCCTGGTAAAGAGTTTGGGAGTCATGGAAGACAGCTTTCAGCGTCTAGCTGCTAGCTTCTAGCTTTCTTTCCTGCCTTTGCGAGAATGGCCGCCTCAGCGTCGAAGATGAATCCCGGCAACTGCTGGCTAGAAGCTAGGAGCTAGAGGCTAAGAGCTTGCGTTATTCGCCTTTGGGCAGTTCAAAGCGATAGCCGGCGCCGCGCACGGTCTTAAGGTAGCGCGGATTCTCCGGGTCGATCTCGATTTTCTCACGGATGCGGCGCACATAGACATCGACGGAGCGGGGGGTGACGAAGCGGGCATCGCCCCAAACGGCGTCGAGCAGATGGTCGCGGCTGAAGACGCGGCCAGGATGGCGCGCCAGATAGTCGAGCAGTCGGAACTCGGTTGCAGTGGTGGTGGTGAGCTCGCCGCGCACCTTGAGCTGCATGGCGCCGGCGTCGATGACGATTTCTTCAAAGCTGATGATGGAGGGCGTGGTGGGCCGCTCGAAGCGGCGCAACACGGCTTTGACGCGAGCTACCAACTCGCGCGTGGAAAACGGCTTGGTGATGTAGTCGTCGGCGCCCAGCTCGAGGCCGAGAACGCGGTCGTTTTCCCCGGCGCGTGCAGTGAGAAAGATGATCGGGATAGTGGAGAGCCCGGCGTGGTTGCGCAGGCGCCGGCAGACGTCGAGGCCGTCGCCGCCAGGCACCATAATGTCGAGAAGAAACAAGGCGGGCGGCTTGCGCTCGGCGTCGGGAATCAGATTGGTCGGGGTGTGAAAGAGGCGCGCTTCAAAGCCTGCCGCTTCAAGATGATGTTGCACCAGCCTGGCAATGTCGGCTTCGTCTTCCAGAACAAATACGGATTGGCTCAAACCTTCAGTCCTCGGCCCGCGGCCGTTTGATTGCTCGGAGGTGTAGACCGCAGGGAACCAAGAACAGAGTAATGCAATCAGGCAAAGGGATTGCAAACGTTTGATGAATTTGGAAAAGGGGCAAGAACCAAGGGCTAAAGACGCACCGTCGAGCGGCGCGGGGTTTGGGTTTTTTGGACCGAGAGATAAAAAAGGCAAGTTAAGCCGGTGAAGTCGGGTCGCGGCGCAAATCGGCTGGTGCCGCGGAACCGAGTCAGCGCTTCTTCGCGGCTTTGGCAGCGGGCTTCTTGGCCGCGGGTTTGGATGGCTTTGCTGGCGCTTTCTTTGCGGGTTTGGGTTTGGCAGGCGCGGGCTTCGCGGCTTTTTTGACGGGAGGCTTGGCGGCTGGCTTTGGCGTGGACTTCGAGGCCGCAGGCGCTTTGGCGGCGGGCTTGGCCGGGACCGCCTTCTTTGTCGGGGCAAGCGCTGGCTTCTTTGCAGCGGCAGAAGCCTGGGGCTTTGCAGGCGCAGCCTTGGCCGCTACCGCTGGCGGCTTGGCAGCGGCAATTGCTTTTTCAACGGGCTTTGGCTTTCCTTCGGATGCAGGACGGGGTGGCTCAGCCTTCAAGTGGTGCTTGTCGGCTTTAGCGGACGCTGACTTCTTTCCCTTCATCGGCGCTTCCGGACTTGCAGCGCGCTTCTTGCCGGCCGGGGCTGCTTCGGCCTCTTCGTCCTCCACACCCTCTTCTTCAGATTCGTCGTCCTCCTCGATGTCCAAAGCGAGGGCTCCCTTGGGCAGAACGGATAGATCGAGCTCTTCGTCATCTGCGCCGATGGTCTCGATATCGTCATCCGCGGCGATGCTGTCTTCCGCGTCTTCGTCTTCGTCGAACGCGGGTTCTTTGATCTTGGCTTCAGAACGCCGGACGCGCGGCCTCTTGATGGTGACTTGCGGCGGCGGGGCGGGCGGTGAGTGAGGCTCAAGGTAGGCGCGCATCTCCTCCGGAGTGGTGAGACGGCCGTCGATCATTTCGAGGAAGATGCCCTGCACGATGTCAGCGTAGGCAGGCAGCTCGGGAGTGATGCGCATCTCCTGCATGAGGGCATGAGGAGTGCGCTGGCGCGCTTCAGGCCAGACTTTGAGGAAGTTGTTGTAGCGTTCCTGAACCGCCTTATCCTTGCTTGTAAAGCCAAGCCATAGAATCGCTTCCGGATCATAGCTCATGAAGAGCTTGTGGGTTGCCGAGGGCTTGGCATTTTGCTTCGAGAGCAGGACCTTTGAGAAGGCCGAGGCCAGATGATCGAGCTCGTTCCACTCCGCAACGAAACCCGGACGCAGCATTGATTTCTTGAGTGCGGAGAGGTCTTTCGACTGCATTTTGGCGGTGAGCAGCTGCATCTGGGCGGCGGACATATCTGCATGAATGCCCTGCATGAGCAGTTCGACGGCCAGATCGTGAAGGGCGGTGAGTTTAGCTTCGTCCGCTTTAGCAGAGGTCCACGCCGGGAAAAGGACTTTCATCCAGCCTTCTGCTTCGAGCGCACGAAGGACTTTGAGGCCTTCTTCCTCGTGGCCAATCTGTTCCAACTCCTGGCTGCGACAGTGGGCGGGGAGGTATTCGATCGTTCCCTCGCCCTTGGAGTTGTCGTAGCGGGCCTGGGTGCGGGCGTCCATCTCCCATCCCAGGCGGGCTCGGTAGCGTATGGCCCGGATCATGAGGGATGGATCCTCGATGAAGCCGTAATTAGAAACCAAGCGAAGAAGACGCGCCTCGATGTCGGCTGCGCCGTTCAAGGGATCCATCAAGAGCCCGTAGGAACCCTCGTTGAGCGAGATCGCCATGGAATTGACGGTAAAGTCGCGGCGGCGAAGGTCTTCGTGGATGGACGCGAAGTGATAAACAGGCTTGCCCGGCTTTGGATACTCCAGTCGGTGGGTGCTGATGACATCGACGCGAACGGTGCCCGGAAAGCAGAGGTAAAGGCTACGGGATGGCTCGTCTTCTCCCCATACCTTACCGCCAGCTTTCTCTAATGATTTCTTCAGCTTAAGGGCGTTACCATGGACGGCAACTTCAAGCTCGCGAACGGCGTGGCCGCTGGTGAGGTCGCGAACGGCGTCTCCGGTGAGGAACAGGATGATTCCTGCATCACGGGCGGCGGTGCGCAGCTGGGTGAGAGCGTGCCGCTGGTCAGCCGACAGCCGGTTCTCCAGGAGGTAGATGTAGTCGGGCATTCGCTATCCGGTTTCCGCCGGCTCACCCCTGTGCCAAGTATCTGATGATGTTGCCCTTATGGCGCGGATCATGAAAGCTGGCAAACCAGTACATTAACACAAGTTGCGGTGGAAGACTAGCTCTGTTGCACCAGAGCTGCAACTTTTCCAGCTCCGGAACCAAACCAAATGCAGGACTTGCACGGCGGCATGGAGCCAGAGGAGGCAACAGACGCGGCGATCGCTGAAGTCCCCAGCCGTGCGACAATCCAGAACAATGGCCTCGGCACGCAAACCTGTCATTGTGCGCAAGTTCTCCCGTGACTGGTTTGCCGGTTACGCAGGAGCCGACATCGGCCAGCAAAAAGCCGAACTGGAGATTCTGGACTTGACAGGCAAGGTGGTGCGCGTGGGATGGGAGCAGGTCAAGTGGGTGTGCTATGTGCGAGACCTGCCCCAGGGATCGTCGGACCAGTTGAACCCTGAGCGCCTGTTGCGCAAGCGTTTCTCGCTTAGGCCGCGGAGTGCGGGGCTGTGGTTACGGCTGACCCTGGCCGACGGAGACGAACTGGAGGGATTGGCCGCCAACGACCGCACCCTCGTGGATGGCTCCGGATTGCTGCTGACACCGCCTGACACGCGCTCGAACACGCAGCGGATCTATTTGCCTCGGCTGGCCATTCAGGATCTGGAAGTCCTGAGCCTGATTGGCGGGGCGGGCCGCAAAAGGGCTGAGGCGCAGAGGCCGGCTGGCGAGCAGCGCGATCTATTTGGCGGCGATGGAGATGCGGGCTAAGCGCGCTGAAGCTGAGTGGACGGGGCAACGTCGAGCAGGCTGCGGTAGTAATCGGCGGTGATGCCGAGAACGTGCTCTTCAAGATAGTGGTCGAGCACCCAGGCGCGTGCGGCCAGGCCCATGCGGCGGCTGCGCAGAGGATCGCGCACCAGCTTGAGCACGGCCTCGCTGATTGCCTCGGGGTAGCCGGGCGGGATGAGCAAGCCGGTGACTTCAGGGACTACAGAATCGCGTGCACCGGTGCACTCAGTGGTCACAACGGGAATTCCAGAAGCTGCTGCCTCAAGGACTACATTGGGAAAGCCTTCGCGCCACGTCGGAAGGACAAGAACATCCATGGCACGGTAAAAGGGCGCAGTATCGCTGACCAATCGGGTGCAGTGGATGCGGGGATGGCACAGGATGCGAACGCAGAGGTCGTTCGTGAGCGCGTCGTCGGAGTCATCGAACCAGCCCACAAGAAGCAGATGCGCAGACGGCTCGGCGCGCAAAATCAAGTCGAAGGCAGCAACGAGCTCGGGCAGGCCCTTATCACGAGTCAATCTCCCCACAAAGCCGACGACGGGAGCGTGATGCGGAATCCCGAACTGCAAGCGCACTTTGCTCTTGCCGGGTGAGAATCGGAGAATGTCGACTCCGCTGCTGCTGCCCTCAGCCAGTAGACATAGCTTGCTTTCTGGTGTGAGCCGCAGCGCGAGTGCCTTGACCCGCAGGCTCTGGCTGTTGCACAAAACCACGTGCGCGCAGGCGGCTGCCAACCGCTCGGTTGCCAGCAAAATGCGGCGCTTGATACCGGCGCAGGTTTCCAGCTTAAGCCCACGCAGCATGTAAATGCGCCGGGGCACGCCACGCAATTTGGCGGCAAGCGAGCCAAGAAGTCCTGCCTTCGGCGTGCTGAATTCGACGATGTCAGGCCTTCGGCATCCGAGAAGCCGCCAGAGACGAAACAGTGACACGAGGTCAGCCAATGGAGCGATGCCACGGCGCATGGGAATCGCAATCGACTCAACGTGTTCGCGCGCTGCGGTGCTCCATAGCAGGTCGCCTGGCGCTGAAACCAGCAGGACATGGAAGCCTGCTTCGCGCAGCATGCGCAGGCGCGCACTCAGAACGAGGCAGGTCTGCGGGTGGGTAACGCCCACAAGAATGGTGGGCGCGCCGCCGGCGCGCGGTGGCGAAGCATGATCTGAACAGGGCCCGTAATGCTGCATAAAATGCCTGCACCGGCTAAGAATCTTCAAATTATTTTTGATGAGACAAGCCACTGTATCACTTTGAGACATCTCGCAGACGTGATCTAAGACACAGGCGGTGACTCGTGACTGCGAACACAAACGAAGGTCAAGTTGCAGGCACACAATCACCTGATCGGTGGCAGTTGCATTCACCTGACTCAAGGGAGAGATGCTTTAATGCGGCGCGTTCGACTCCTTTTGCTTATCCCACGCCTGAGCGGAGGTGGAGCGCAGCACGTCATGGCTCTGCTGTCGCGCAGCCTGTCACGAAACAAATACGAAATACACCTGGGGTTGGTAACAGCTCGAGAAGCTGACTCGGCCACGCTGCCGCAATGGGTCACGATTCACGGGCTGGGAGCCGAGCGAGTTCGCGCAGGAGCACCGTCGCTGCTGCGCCTGGTGTGGCAGCTTCGACCTGATGTAATTCTGTCGGGGGCTGCAGAGATCAATTTTCTTACGCTTCTGCTGCGGCCGTTTTTTCCGCCGAGAACCAGTGTAGTGGTTCGGCAGAATGGCACCGTCTCGTCGACTTTGCAGTTCGGGAGCCTTCCGCGTTACACACGCACGCTCTACCGCCTACTCTATCGCCGGGCAGACCGCGTGATTTGTCAGTCACGCGGCATGGCCGAGGACCTGGCCAGAGAGTTGAATCTCGATGAAAAGCAGATTGCGGTCTTACCCAATCCGGTAGATCTGGAGGGAATGCGGGCGGAGACTGATGCTCCTTCAGTACGTTGCGGTCGCGGCCCGCATTTGCTTGCGGTTGGAAGGTTGTCGCACGAGAAGGGCTTTGACTTGCTGCTGCAGGCGCTCGTCGCCGTTCGCGAAAGATTTCCGGGTGTCGATCTGATCATTGCCGGTACGGGATGCGAAGAAGAGGCACTGAAGGCGATTTGCCGGCGGCACCATTTACAAACCGCAGTGAGTTTTATCGGCTATGTCGACCGACTGTACGCGTTCTTCCCCGGAACCTCGCTCTCTGTGCTTTGTTCGCGACACGAAGGCATGCCCAACGCGCTACTTGAGGCGGCTGCGGCAGGCTTGCCTCTTGTGGCAACACCCGCGTCAGAGGGAATCGTAGACCTGCTGCGCGATCAGCCCGGCGCCTGGCTGACGCAGGGGATCTCAGCGGAAGCACTGGCCGTGACAATGATTGCAGCCCTTGAGACGATCCGGCCAGGGGATCGGTTTCATCGTGAATTCTTGCCGTTTGCCGGCGTTTCGGCGAAGAAAGCGACGATTCCAGCAGAAGAACTTGAGGCTGAGCAACGGATAGGCAGCTGAAAGCTGAGTGCTCGACATTTCGGTTTCGAGCGTTACCTTCGCCGCTTGACATTTCCCGTTGAAGATGTTTCCTTTGAGTACAGAATTCCACCTCCAGCGATGGGCCTGCTATCAGGGGTCACTCGTGCGTTGTTGCAGGGAGATGCGCTCAGGCGAGCGAATCGGGCAGGCCGGGTCATCGAATCTTAGAGCCTAATTTTTTAGAGCTTTGCCCGCACCGCCGGCAGCGTTTCCCGCCAAAGCTGTTCAAGATAGTCTGTTCCGCTTGCATATGCGGTGATGCGGCAGTGACCCTGGTTCGCTCGGTCCATGTTGCGTAGCTGCCGGACACAGCACTCATGAAACGGCTGCATGCTCTTTCGTCGCAGGGAAACTGACTCGCGCCGGCAAGAGCGTGGCTGGAGGGCCTTGTGTCTCGCTGGATTCGCTTTGGTTTTGCTGAGTTGCTGGCAGTCTGCTCTGTCCCGCTTCTGGCAATTTCTCTATTGATGGCTTGCGCAGGCGCTGTGGGATGTGCGCTGCGGCGGCGATTTCGCGGCAGAAAGACAATGCGAGATCAGGCGCTTCAGAAGCGCTGGGTCGCAGATGAGTTCCGTTTCGAGCGAGCGATCGAGAAATATGAAGAGCTGATCGACGAGACTGAGTGGAGGCGGCGATGAGCCACGCAGCGATTGCGATACCCGGCCTGGACCGCATTGGCGGCGCCGAACGGCAGGCGATACTGCTGGCGAAGGGGCTGCGCGGGCGCGGCTGGAAAGTGAGCGCGGTGGCGCTTTCAGGCACCGGTGGCGCGGCGGCTGAGGAACTGCGCGATGCCGGAGTCGCGTTTGTAAGCCTGAAAATGCGCAAAGGCCTTGCGGACCTGCGCGGATGGGTTCGCTTCAATCGGTGGCTTTGGCGCGAACGGCCTGATGTGTTGCACGCACACCTGCCGCACGCCGCGTGGATGGCGCGGTGGTCGCGCCTGGCCGCACCGGTGCCCGTGGTGATCGATACACTGCACAGTTCATATGCAGGCGGAATGGGCCGGCAGATCGGCTATCGCTGCAGCCGTTGGCTGGCGGACCATGTGACCGCGGTCAGCCATGCGACCGCTGAATCACATCTCGCGGCGGGGATGGTAAGCGAGGATCGGCTGACAGTCTTGGGAAATGGGATTGATGTAGATGCGTGGCGGCCGGATGCGGCGACGCGGACGAGAGTTCGGCGCGCACTTGGATTGACCGAGGAGTTCTTGTGGCTGGCTGCAGGCAGGCTGGAAGCAGTGAAGGACTTCCCTGCCCTGCTGGCTGCGATGGCGGGCGGGCCACAGACCGCGCAGCTTGTGGTTTTGGGCGAAGGACCGCTGCGCGCGGAGTTGGGCCGGCTGGCCGCGCGGCTGGGGCTTGAACGCCGCGTACGGTTTGCTGGCTTCGAGCCGGATGTGGCGCGCTGGATGCAGGCCGCGGATGGATTTGTTCTGACGTCGCGCTATGAAGGCTTGCCCATGGTGCTGCTGGAAGCGGGTGCGTGTGGAGTTCCTGACTGTGGCCACCGACGTTGTCGGCATACGCGAGGTGATTGTGAACCGCGAAACAGGTTGGCTGGCACGCGCGGGCGATGCGAAGGAATTAACTGCAGCGATGACGCGGCTCATGCAGGTTCCCAGCGAGGAACGAAGAACTATGGGCGAGCGGGCGCGGCGGTTGGTAGTGGAGAGATTCAGCTTAGAAAAAGTGCTGGACGAGTGGGAGAAGCTTTATGCCGAGCTGCTCGATCAGAGGACCGCGCGACGGATGCGTCTGAGTGAATGGGCGATTTTGAATCGGCGGAGCGAGACTTCGGTCTGAAGGCGCTCCATAGGAGTCGGATTGGTGGGTGGAAAGTCAGCTAGGAGACTGTCGACCGAAGTGAATTGAGAGGCGTATACGCGCAGAAAGGCCCGCAGGCGGGCGATCTCCTGACTGCGTGCGGTGTTGGGGTGCAGACAGATCGTCCAGGTGCCGCTGAGCTTTTCGACGGGGCCCCAAAGCTGTTGCGGAATCCAGGTAATGCCGTCGCGGATATGGGGCACGCGCGCGAAACCGTCGGAGAGCAGACAAATCCCTTCTGATCGCAGCGCGTCGAGCGTGTTCCCGTCGAAACCGTGACTTGGAGCGACCCAGATGCGCGGGTTGAGGCCGTGGCCGCGCAGGAGGCTCAGCCCGTCTCTGATCCATGCGCGTTGTGTAGCAAGGGCAACTCCAGCAAATTCCGAACTTCGATGCAGGCCAAGCAGGCTGCGGTCGTGGCTCGTGCAGAGATGCCGGTAGCCGTGCATGCCTATCGTGGCTCCAGTGGATTCGAGTGAGCGGATCTGATCCCAGAACGACGGGTCGGGTGGGGAGAGCGCGAGTTCCGGGTCGCGATTGTCGGGGACTATGGCAAGGATCGGCTTGAGCTCAAACTCCTCGATGAGGGAGCGGAAGGGGAGCCAGCGCACGCGAGAGACGGTGGGGCAGAGGTCGTCGAGACGGAGGAGATAGCGAGCTTGAGTGGGAATCATGCAGCGGTCTCCAATGCGGAGGATCGTGCGAGAAGCCGCCTGCTCCAATACCAGACATAGAGAAGAGTGCTTACGGTCCAGAGCGATGTGGCAAGCGCGATTCCGGCGACTCCCAGCCAGCGCATGAGAACGAGATTCAGCACGATGTCGAGGCCGAGGTTCAGGATGCCGCAATAGAGGATAAGGTCAGTGCGGCGCATGGCGACCAGGAATCGGTAGTAGACGCGGCTGGTGACGAAGAACGGTATCTGGATGGCGTACATGGCGAGGACGGACGAGACGGCAGCAGTGTCGTGCGGCCCGAATTGGCCGTGCTGCAATGCGATGCGGACGAGGGGTCGTGCGCAGGCGATGAGCAAAACTGTGACGGGAACGGAGACGAGAGCGGTGAGGCGCGCCCAGGTGCGGAGGGTCTGGCGGCATTCGGCCCAGTTGCGCTGCGCGATCATGCTGGCAAAATACGGTACGACTGCGGTGGAAACCGCGCCGGCGACGAGCGTAAGCACCACGCCGACAAAGCGGCCGGCGTAGACAAGCGCAGAGACGCTGCCGGAGGGCAGCATAGCGGCCATGGATTGATCGACGAGCAGGCCGCCCGAGGCGACGAGCGAACTGAGCATCACGGGGCTATACTGTCCGGCGACCTCGCGCGTGGCCTCGGTCATGCCGTACCAGCCGAGACGGAAGCAGTAGCCTCGGGCTCGCATCATTCCAGCGACGATGATGGCGTGGAGCAGCGACCCGGCGAGGGTGGCGTAAACGATGGCCCAGATGCCGCAGCGCGAGCCGAGAATGAGAGCGCCGAAGAGGACGGAAACCGAAATGACGGTGGGCGCGAGAGCCGGGAGGGCGAAGCGGTCAAGTGTGTTGAGGACGGCGGTGCAGTTGGTGGCGATGCCGGTGATGAGGACGATGGGCAGCAGTCCGTAGAAAAGATGGATGGCAAGGGAAAGCTTGGCGGGCGGGAAGTGCGACGCGATGAGAGGGAAGAATCCGTGCGCGGCCAGCGCCATGACTGCAGAGGCCGCGCCAAGCAAAAGGCACATGGCGAGCATGGAACTGGAAAGAAGCTGCTGCGCGCGATCGCTGCCCTCCTGTTCCCTCACCCGGACGAGCGTGGGCACGAGCGCCTGATTCATCGACTCGGAGATAAGGTTGACGAGCAGGCTGGGGATAAGCGTGGCGACGAGAAAGGCATCCATGGCATCGGAACGGCCATAGACTGACGCAACCGCAATTTCTTTGCCGGTAGCGATGAGTTTGACGATGACACCTGCAGCACCGACGGAGACAAACGCGCGAAAGATACTGCGATTGATGCTGCGGGGTGCTGATGGCGCGACGATGGAGCAGACAAGCGACATGGCGGCTGGCAAGGATTCTAAGAATCTGACTGCATGAAGAGCGGTGGAGTCGAGACAATCGCAGGACGTGCGGCTATCGACGGGAATGAAACGGCGAGAGCGCCCGGATCCTCAGCCATGAGGCGTCCGGCGACGGCGATCAGTCCCAAAAGCAGCCATGTGGTGCGGTTTTCTTCGACTGTGGCTGCGAGAGATGTGACGGCCCAGACGAGCAGTGCGGTGACGAGCGCGATGCGCAGAGGGCCTGAAGTTTGGAATGCCGAGCGCGTGGCCAGAGCCACCAGAATTGAGGCGAGAAAGAGCGCACAAAGCCCTCCGCCGACGGCGATGGAGAGCATGGTGTTGTGCGCGGTATCGATGGGAGCCAGATGGGCGGCGCTGACGAAAGTGCCAGCACCGGTGCCGAGGAGTGGCGCATGGACAAAGGCGCGCCATCCTACGGACCAGATATTGAGGCGCTGGTTCAGGTCGCCACTGCGCAGTTGCTCGGGAATTGTGGCTAGGCGATCGAGAGTGGCGAAGGGAATGATGAACCACAGAGCGGCAAGGAACGGCGGCAAGATGAAGACGCCGGCAACGACGCGGCGGGCGTGGCCGTGTGCGAGGAGAAATGCAGAGCCGGCAAGGGCGACGATGGCGGCCAGGAATCCTCCGCGCGAGGCGGTGAGGAGGACGGCGACGAGGCCGAGTGGCAGGAACCCAAGCGCCATAACGCGACCGAGCCAGCGGCGTTCGCTGTTCAGGAGAAGCGCAGCGAGCGGGAAGCCGAGATCGAGAAAGCGGGCGACTTCATTGGGGTCCTGACCGTAGGCGGCGAAGCGAATCTGGCCGGCGGCGATGGCCTCAGGCGAGCGAAAAGCGACGAGAGTGAGAACGGCGAGCACCCACGACCCCGCGACGGTGGCGCGCAGCAGATTGCGCAGGTTGGCGGGGGTGTCGGCGAACTCCCAGATGAGCCAAACGATCATCATCTCCTGAAAGTAGGCGCGGATTTTGACGAAGGTCAGGAGAGGATCGATTGTCCAGAAATAGGAGCAGCAGAACCAGAGATAAAGCGCGAGTGTGCACCACCAGAACGCGCCCGGAGTGCGCATGCGAGCAGCCTGAAGCATTGCGGGAATAGCCGCCAGAAGCACGAGAAGGCCCATGATGCGGGCGACGTTGCCCAGCGGTTGGCCGAGGTCGAGCGAGTATTCCCACGGGATGGCGAAGGCGAAGAGGAGAAGGAGAAACCAAGCGACTCTTCTCATCACCTAGTACCTCTGTGAATAAACCAGTGCCGAGTAGATGCTGACGCCGATGGTGGACTGAATGGCTGATTCCATGGTGCGATTGACCAGATTCCTGGCGACGGAGTCGGGGACGAAGATGATGTCGCGATCCTGTATGGGCTGGTCGGGATCCTGGCCGCGCAGCATGCGCTTGAGGTTTAGCGTGACCAGGGTGCGACCGTCCTTTTGCTCGCGGATGAGCACAGCCTTGCCGACGGCGGCGTTTTGCGACGGCCCCCAGGCAAGCGCGAGTGCCTGCACGATGGTGAGTCCCTGCACGGGGTCGACCGGAAAACCACCGGGGCGGATTACGTCGCCAACCACGTAGACCAGGCCGGCACGGCTCACCTGCACGGTATCGCCGGCGCTGAGCTCTGGATTGTGGTCGAGGGTGGTGTCGGTTCCATTGGGGTCAAGCGCTACAGGGTGCGGAGTTTCGGGGTCGGCTTGATGAAAGATGTTGACGAGGCGGCCGGCATTCGGCGAAAGACCGGAGGCTGCAGAGATGAGGTCGAGGAGCCGATGGTGGTAGCCGAAGGGATAGACGCCGGGATGTGCCACTTCGCCAAGCACGCTTACGTCCTGACCGGCGTAGGCAGTCACCAGCACTGAGACCAGCGGATGCAAGAGCATGCCCTTGGATGCGAGCGCCGATTCAATGGCATGCGCCGCCGCCGTCTCATCCATTCCTGAGACTTGCACTTGACCGATCAGCGGGAGGGTGACGGTGCCAGTGGCGGAGACACGCACCGCTGAGTGGAATTCGGGCGTGTGGTACTCGCTGACCTCAAGAAAATCGCCGGGTGCTATGGGAGCGGGCATCGGCAGGGAGGTCTGTGCTCCTGCGAGCGGCGGCATGCCGGACACACCTGACTGATTCCAGACCGTGGGAGCTTCTTTGGGATTGGGTAGGCTTTTGGTTTCCTGTGTCTGCGGGAAACTGGCGACGCCGGTTGGCAGTCCTGAGGTGCTGGGTGTTGGGGCTTGTGCGCGAAGGCTCGCGCCGCCTGCGAGCACCGCGATGAGCACCACTGCAGCGCCAGCTCCGGAGTTCGAAAGCGACTCGCGCAGAAGTGCGGCGCCTAAGGCAATCCAAAGCCCGGCGAAGAATGCGATGGCGAGATAGAGCGGAAGGTCTGGGGCGACCGGCTTGACGGGCTGGCGCGCGGGATCTACGACAGAGATGTTGGAGGTTTGAACTCCGGCTGCGAGTCCGGCTTCTTCCGATTTCTCAAGCACGCGCATGTACAGATCGTGGCTGGCGTTCGCCTCCTGACGCATGGCCACATATTCCGCTTCTGCCTGGTTGAGCTTTAGGCCGTTGTTCGTGAGTTGCTGCAGGCTGTTGCGCACCAACTGCTCACGATCGACTGCCGTTTGCCAGTTGCTGTGGAAGCGCTCGATCAGTTTGGCGTCCTCGACATGCTTCTGGCGATCAAGGTCCTGCAACTGACGGCCAATTTCTACAACGCGAGGAAAACTGGGGCCGTGCTCAGCGCTGAGCTGGGCTTGCTCCTGTTCAAGATCGCTGCGACGCGCGCGAATTTGCCCGAGGAGCGCAGTCGCGAAGACGCTGCCCTCGGCCTGGAGGCGCGGGTCGGAAGCGATTACGGATTCCGGATCACCCTGGGAGGCAGCGCGATACTCGGCCTCAGCGAGGATGCGGTCGGTTGTGGCGGCCACGAGTTGGCGGCTGAGTTCGTCGATCTCAAGCAGCGCTGAAGTGTGGTCGGTTTCGCCGGGTTGGCCGCTCGAAAGAATCTCCGGCGTGCTCACAATCCCGTGCTGCGCCTCGAAATCAGCCAGGCGTCGCTGATCTGCTTCGACGCGCGCCTTGAGGCCGGTGAGCTGCGTGCTGAGCCACGTAGAGGCTTGCGCGGTGGCTTGAATCTGCGATTCGGTCTCCTGCTCGTCATATGCGCGGATGAGCCCGTTGACCACGGCGGCGGAGAGTGCGGCGTCGCGGCAGCGAAAACGAACCTCGACGAGCAGCGTGCGCGGCATGGCCTGGACATGCAGACGCCGCGAGAATCTTTCGAGTAGCCAGGCCTGGGCATCAGGCGCTGGTTTCTGGGGATTGAAGCCTGGAAATCGGCTAGCGAAGCTGCCGCTAAATCCAGGCGCACGGTAGAGCTTGAGGCCAGTAATTACCTGCCAGGCCAACTGATCGCTGCGTAGAACGCTGGCCAGAGTTTCGAGCGCAATGGGAGCGGAGAGAATCGAGGATGCGGCAGACGGCTCAGAAGAATCCAGGTTGAGCGAAGAGGCGGGCGAGGTGCGCAGCTCGACGCGCGCAGCAGCTTCATATTGATTGGGAGCGATAAGGCAATAGAGAAGACACGCCAGCAGCAGCGAACCTTCAACCGCGGCGATTAAGCGGCGCCGGCGCCAAACAACCCGCCAAAGATCGCGCAGCGAGGTCGAGGCGGAAGGAGCGGATTGTGTGGCAGCGCGCGCCCCCGAAACTTCGGGAGGTGCTTCCTGGATGGAGAGATGGCCCGGCAAGAAAATGGAACCTCGATCCCAGAACTTCACGACGCAGACCAGCTAGGGGTCAGAGACAGTACCGCAGTGTGACAGAGTGTTCCTTCGTAGTGTCCTCGATTCAAACGGGATTGTTAGTGTTTTGTGTCACACATGAAGGGACGGCGCGGGCGCGACGGAGTCGCTCTGGTGACGGGAAGTTCCGCAGGCTTCAGGCGCTCTGACGGTACCACTCGACGGTACGGCGGAGGCCTTCGCGGAAATCGACCTGAGGCGTGTAGCCGAGCAGCTCCCCGGCAAGACGAACGTCGGCCAGGGAGTCGCGAATATCGCCGGAGCGTGGCGGGGCGTAGGCGGGGTTGCCGCGAAAGCCGGTGAGCTCGCAGAGAATCTCGAAGGTCTGGTTGAGCGAGATGGCTGAACCGGTAGCCGTGTTCATGGCGCGGCCGGAGACTTTCTCAGCCGGGGCCGCGGCAGCCAACAGGTTGGCGTGAACGACGTTGTCAATATAGGTGAAGTCGCGGCTCTGTTCACCATCGCCATTGATAGTGGGCTGCTCCTCGGCGAGCATCTTGCGGCAAAAGATGGCCAGGACGCCGGAGTAGTGCGAAGTGGGGTCCTGATGCGGGCCAAAGACGTTGAAGTAGCGGAGAGTGACGGTCTCTAGCCCGTAGACGCGCGTGAAGGAGAGCATGTAATGTTCGCAGGCCAGCTTGGCGACTGCATAGGGACTAACGGGGCTGGGCAGCATTTGCTCATGTTTGGGCAGAGTAGGCGTGTCGCCGTAAACAGAAGACGAACCTGCATAGATGACGCGGCGTACCCCGGCCGCACGGGCGGCCACGAGCAGGTTCAGTGTCGCGTCGACGCAGTTGCGGTTGGTGGCGACGGGATCTGCCACCGAGCGCGGGACCGATGCCAGCGCAGCCTCGTGGAAGGCGACCTCGACGCCTGCGCACGCTTGGGCGCAAATTGCCGGATCGGCAAGGTCGCCTTCGATGAAATCCATGGCCTCAAGTCCGGTGAGGTTAGCCCGCTTGCCAGTGATGAAGCTATCAACGCCGCGGACGGTTTCTCCGCGTTTGAGCAGGGCTGCGGCGATGGAACGGCCGATAAAGCCTGCGGCTCCGGTAACGAGGTATTTAGCCAACGAACTGTCTCCCGTAGATGGATTGTAATGGGAAGGCGCAGTGCCGTTTAGGAATGCGCTTCAGAAAATGCGGGAGCAGCGCTCCGCCCGTGCGGTTTCCCTCGGAAATGTCAGCTATACAGGCCACACGGCGGCAACCAGGGCGGTGAGAAAAATGATTTGAATGGTCAGCCTCACGCCTAATTGCGGCACCGGGCGTCCGCCGATGGTCAAGTTTTCGCGCGCGGGCTTTACGTTGGCTGGAAAGATGCAGATGAGCATGACCGTGGCGAGCGCAGCAACCGGCATGGCCGTGCGAGGAATCTGCAAGCCCACGGCAATGAGCAATTCCGCAATGCCGGTCAGCGTGACCCATAATCCTGCGTTGCCAAAGCTGGGCGGGACCATGCGCATGAGATCTGCGCGGCGCCGACCCCAATGCGCTGAAGCCGTGAGCATGAACATCACTCCGAGCGCGGCACGCAAGGAAAGTTGCCAATGAGAAAAATACGGTAACCCGAGACCCGCTAACCGTAAGGCTGCAAACGAAAGTGCGAGCACAATGATCGGGATCATGTAGATTCCTCCTCGCTTTCGAGCTCCCGTATTCTTCGGAGCGGCCCTATCCTGTATCGTGGCATAGTTCGATGATGATTGCTTCTCTGCCATCCCTGGCTGAACCCCAGCACTTCTCAATCGCTGAGAGAGTGCTGTTTACGGTGCTGGCGGTGGCGTCGGTGTACGGTTTCTGGCGGCGATTCGGGCCGATTCTCGGCAAAATTCTTGCGTCGAAAAAGGATCCGGAGTTTCGGCTGTTCCCCATCGGCAGGCGGGTGTGGGATTTCGTCTGGGAGGTTCTGCTCCAGGCGAAGGTGATCCGCGAGCGGCCGTTGGCAGGAATCGCCCATGCGGCGGTATTTTGGGCGTTCTGCTCCTTCGCGCTGGTCACGCTGAACCACTGCGCAACGATTTTCGGACTTGGATTTCTCGATCCGGCGGGATCAGTGGGGCGGATTTACTTTTATGTTGCGGCGGTGTTCGCCGTGGCCTGCGCTGTCGGCATCTTCGGGCTCTTTGTGCGGCGGTTTCTGGTCCGGCCCAAGTGGCTGGGGGAACTTTCGTGGGGATCCGGCTTGGTTGCACTGCTGATCTTCCTGTTGATGGTGACGTATCTGGCGGCGTTTTTTGCTGCGGATGGAAGTAGTGCGGCGCGGGCTTTGTGGTGGGCACATACCCTTACGCTGCTGGCGTTTCTGCCTGTGATTCCGCATACGAAGCATCTGCATCTGATCCTGAGCCCGGCGACGGTGTTTCTGTCGCGCGGCGGGTTCAGCCGGATTCCGCCGCTGAGCGGGGATGAAGATTTTGGGCTTGTTGCAGGCAAGGATCTGACGCGGCTCGTGAGCCTGCAGGCCTATTCGTGCGTGGAGTGCGGTCGCTGCACGGAGCACTGCCCTGCCGCGAACACCGGCAAGCTGCTGAACCCGAAACAAATCGTGCTGGGATTGCGCGCGTATCTGAATGAAGTTGGACCCACGGGCGACGAGCCGTTGCTGGGCAAATACAACGCACAGGAAGCGGCGTTCCAGTGCACGACGTGTGGAGCATGCGAGTTCCAGTGTCCGGTGGGCATTGAGCATGTGCCAATCATCGTGGGGCTGCGGCGCGGCGCGGTGAATACGGGTGCGTGGGAGGACGATCACGGAGCGAAACTCTTCCTCGCTCTGGAACGCGGCAGCAATGCGCTGGGCATGAGCGCAACCGAGCGCGACAAATTTGTGGAGAAGAATGCGCTGCCCATCTTCGATGGAACGCAGGAGTACTGCCTGTGGCTGGGCTGCATGGGCGGGTACGATCCCAAGGGGCGCGAGATTGTGCTGGCGCTGGTGCGCGTCATGAGCTATCTGGGCGCGAGCTTTGGCGTGTTGCGCAAGGAGAAGTGTACGGGCGATCCGGTGCGGCGGCTGGGCAACGACCTGGTGTTTCAGCAACTGGCCGAGGCGAATTTGGTGGCGCTGAAGCAGAACATGGTGAAGAAGATCATTAGCATCTGCCCGCATTGCGTGCGGACGATTCAAGAAGATTGGAAGGCATACGGGACGCCGCCTGAAGTGGAGCATCACAGCGAGTTCCTCGCCCGCCATGCTTCGCAACTACCGCCAGTCCAAGACCAGAAGAAGATCGTGTTTCACGATCCGTGCTATCTGGGGCGCTATCGTGGAGTGTACGACGAGCCGCGAAAGGTGGCGGCGCTGGCCGGAGAGTTGGTGGAAGCACCGCGCTCGCGGGAGCGAAGTTTTTGCTGCGGCGCCGGCGGGGGGCTGGCGTTTCTGGGCGAGGAGACTGGCGAGCGGGTGAGCCATGTGCGCGCGGCAGAACTGGCCGCGACGGGTGCGGGCGTCGTCGGCGCGGCCTGCCCCTTCTGCAATACCATGTTGCGGGATGCTCTGGAAGCGCGAGGTGAAGGCGCGCCTGAGTTGCTGGATATTGCGCAGTTGGCGGCACGGGGATTGCCGGAATGACATCCAATATGAGCGGGAGCGCTCGACCATGAAGATCGTTGTTGCTATCAAGCAGGTTCCGGAGCGCGATGCGCCAGTTCGCATCGCTGCGAACGCGAAAGAGATAGAAGAGCGTGAGCTCCAGTGGGCGATGAACGAGCCGGATGCCTACGCCCTCGAAGAGGCGCTGCAGCTCAAAGAGAAGAACGGCGGCGAGGTGGTGGTGGTGAACGCGGGGCCGGAGCGTGTGGGCGCGACGATTCGCGAAGCGCTGGCCAAGGGCGCTGACCGGGCGATCCAGGTGTTGTGCGACGACCTGGGCGCGCGCGATGCACTGGGTGTGGCGCGATTGCTGGCCGGCGCGATCAAGCCGGAAAATCCTGATCTGGTGCTGACCGGATTGCAGTCGGAAGATCTGGGCTACGGGCAGACCGGCGTGATTGTCGCCGAGCTGCTCGGGATGCCGCACGCAACGCTGATTCTCCACGTGGAAAAGACGGATGCGGGGCTGAAGGTGAAGCGCGAGCTGGAGGAGGGATGGTTTCAGCAAATTGAGTTGCCGTTGCCGGCGCTGCTGACCATGCAGTCGGGCGGGAACAAGCTGCGCTATGCCACGCTGATGGGGATCAAGCGCGCCAAGACAAAAGAGCAACGCATCGTGACTGCAGCCGAGCTCGGAGTGGATGCGACGCCGATGGTTGTGCTGGAGCATATTGCCATGCCGAAGAAGCAGAAGACCACGCAGATGTTGCCGGGCTCGGCGAAAGAGGCTGCGGCGGCGCTGGTGGAGAAGCTGAAGACGGAGGCGCGCGTGCTATGAGCATTTTTGTGGTTTTGGAAGAGAGTGACGGGAAGATCAAACGCGCCAGTTGGGAAGCTCTTGCGGCCGCATTGAAGCTTGGTCCCGCGCAGGATGTGACGGCGGTCGTGATTGGCGCGCAGACTGAGACGCTGGCTGCCGAGGCGGCCACCAAAGGTATCGGCAGGGTGGTGCGCGTGGAGCACCCGCTGCTGGCGCATTACACGGCGGATGGGTTCTCGCTGGCTCTGTACCAACTCCTCCAAAACCAGAACAGCACGAAGTGCGTCTTTCCGCACACGTACCAGGTGCGCGATTATGCGCCTGCGCTCGCTTGCCGCATGGGCCAGGTGTTGATCGGCGATGTGGTCGCAATCGAAGATGGGCCTGTATTCACACGGCAGCTGATGCAGGGACGTCTGACCGGAAGCTACCGGCATACCGGCAGCGGGCCGTGCTTTATCTCGGTGCAGGCTGGGGCGTTTCGTGCGGATGGGGAACAGAGTGCGGGAACGGCCGCGATCACGACTTTCACTCCGAAGATTGAAGCGGCGCAGATTCGGACGAAGCCAGGTGAGCCATTCCGCGAGTCGGCGCAGACTGTGGATCTGGGCTCGGCGCAACGGATTGTGAGCGTGGGTCGCGGCATCAAGGAAGCGGAAAATCTGCCGCTGGTGCAGGCGCTCGCCGAAGCATTAGGCGCGGAGCTGGCTGCGTCGCGGCCCATCTGCGACAACGGTTGGCTGCCGATGGAACGGCAAGTCGGCAGCTCGGGTCACACGGTTTCGCCAAAACTCTATTTGGCCGTTGGCATCTCGGGGGCGATTCAACATCTCGTGGGGATGAAGGGTTCGCAATGCATCGTGGCCATCAACAAGGATCCTGACGCGCCCATCTTTGAAGTGGCCGATTACGGAATTGTTGGCGATTTGTTTGACGTGGTCCCAGCGTTGACGGAGGCCGTGAAGGCGGCGAAGGGATAGCGCCCTCTGGCCTCCAGAACCTCCCCGATTGCTTCGATCACGAACTATAGTCGCGCGACTTCCAGAAGACCGTGCGATCAATCTCCGCCAGGCGCGTGCGCCCCGTCATGGCCATTGCAGCTTCCAACTCGGTTCGCAGAATTTGGACCACATCCCTCACCCCATCCGGTCCCGACACGCTCAGACCATAGAGATAAGGCCGACCGATCAGAACCGCCGAGGCGCCATAGGCCAACCCCTTCAAAACATCCGTGCCACGCCGAATTCCACCATCAAAAAGCACCGGCAAGCGCCCGGCCACGCGGTCCACGACGGCAGGCAGCACTTCGATGGTCGCCGGTTCGGTGTCCAAAACCCGGCCGCCATGATTGGAAACGATAATGGCCGCGACGCCGCAATGCACCGCCTCGTCGGCATCGTTAGGGTTGAGGATTCCTTTCAATACGATCGGCGTCTTTACGAACGACTGGATCCACTCGAGATCGCTCCAGTTGAAATGCCGTCGAGAGCGTCCGCGCGCACCCGGCGCCGCTTCCACGCCAAGATTTGGGAATGGAAGCTTAGGCATTTGCGCACTTACGCGCTCCTCCCTGTTCCGCGCGAACGCAAGCGGATTGTCCGCCGTGATCACCATCGTCTTCGATCCCGCAGCCTCCGCCCGCTCAATCAGGGCGCGCGTCACACCCCGATCGTCGTCCACGTAGAGCTGAAACCAGACGGGCTCCGACGCCGCTTTGCAGATGTCTTCAATGCTGCGATTCGAATTAGTGCTCGCAACCAGGATCGCCCTGGCCTCCGCCGCTCCTCTAGCCGTAGCCACCTCAGCATCGGGGTGCGCCAATTGATGAGACGACGTCGGCGCCAGCAGGATCGGATGCTCCATTTTGTACCCAAGCAACTCGCAGCTCGTGTCGATCCGTGTCACATCTACCAGGACTCGCGGCTTCAGTTGCAATTCGTCCAGTGCCGAGCGATTTCGCTTCAGCGTAATCTCATCCGCAGAACCGCCATTGAAGTACGCCCACGCTCCAATCGATAGCTTCTGCTTCGCCGCCGCCTCATAGTCGTAAAGAGAGACCAGCGGCGTCGGTACCGCAGCCTCGCCCCCAGCGTCCGGCTCTTCCGTGTACGAGCGTTTTGTCGAGATTCCCATCGATGCCGCCCCAGCCAAACTGGCCTTCAATACATCTCTTCTATCCATTGGAATCATCTCCTCCGGCTGCGCTCAGAATCGCCCGCGATTTGAGCTCTCGCTCGATGCTTTCCGTTTGTATCACGCCCTGCATCGCCATGGAAACAGTTTGCGTCCCAATACGCTCATACCCGGAGGGAACCTCTCGCTTCTGAGAGCTGGGATTCGTGAATTTGCTTGCCACTACCCTCACGCGATATGGTTCCCTGTCTGCCGAAAATCGGTGTGTGAACGGATGGAATCGTAATGCTTGTTCCCGAAACCTACCTGGCCGCGCTGTGCCTGATGATCCTTACCATGCTGTGCTGGGGTTCGTGGGCAAACACGCTTAAGCTGTGCCCCGGCTTTCGCTTTCAGCTTTTTTACTGGGATTACGCCATCGGGATGGCGGTGGGCGCGATTTTCTGGGGAGCCACCGCAGGCAGCCTCGGCGACACGGGATTGCGATTCCTGGCCGACATTAGGCAGACGGCTGCAGGACCGATGATCTACGCGATGATTGGCGGCGCGATCTTCAACGTGGCGAACCTGCTTCTGGTGGCCGCGATCGATGTGGCTGGACTGGCGGTGGCCTTCCCTGTCGGCATCGGATTGGCTCTGGTGATTGGCGCGATCTCAAATTACGTGATCAAGCCGGTGGGCAATCCGATGTTGCTGTTTGGCGGCGTGGCGCTGGTGGTGGTGGCCATTGTTCTGGATGCGGCGGCGTATCGCGCCCGCGAGGGCACGGCAAAAGCTACGACGATGCGCGGGATTGTGATCAGCCTTGCGTGCGGCGTGCTGATGGGTTGCTTCTATCCGTTTGTGGCGCGGGCTTTGAATGGTGAACCGGGCAAGCCGGCTCCCGGAGCGTACGCGGTAACCCTGTTCTTCACCATTGGACTGCTGATCTCCACCGTGCCCGCAAATTGGCTGCTGATGAAGAAGCCGCTGGATGGAAAGGAGCCGGTGAAAGGCGGCGATTACTGGAAGGCGCCATTCGGCTGGCATCTGGCGGGAACATTGGGCGGGGCGATCTGGTGTACCGGCGGCGTGGCGAATTTTCTGGCGTCAGGAGCGCATCTGGTGGGGCCGGCGGTTTCGTACAGCATTGGCCAGGGCGCGACAATGGTCTCGGCATGCTGGGGTGTTTTTGTGTGGCATGAGTTTGCAGGAGCTCCGCGCAAGGCTACGATTTATCTGGTGCTGATGTTCGTGTTTTTCCTGGTGGGACTGGGCGCGGTGGCCCTGGCTCCGCTGTATTAAAGAGTCCACTCCCAGGTTAGGCGCAAAGACAACGACGCGCCGAACCTGGGGCACCCACGATTTCGGAAGTGCTCCGTGATTTGAGGTTGGTTCATGACTGATACGCGCAAGCCGATTGTGATTGTGGGCAGCATCACGATGGACCTGGTGACGCGGACGCCGCGCATTCCCGCGATCGGGCAGACGCTGATTGGAACGGCATTCGAAACCACGCCCGGCGGCAAGGGCGCGAACCAGGCAGTAGCAGCGGCGCGGCTAGGCTATCGCGTGGCGATGGTGGCCAAAGTGGGCGATGATGCCTACGGCCCTGCGCTGGTGGAAAACCTGAAGCGATCGGGCGTGGATGTTGCCGGCATGACACAGACGGCCGGCTCCTCTGGGCTGGCGCCGATGTTTGTGGCCGATGACGGGCTGAATGCGATCGTGGTAGTTCCGGGCGCAAACGGGAAGATGGATCGCGCGACAGTGGACAGCCATGCCGACCTGATTCGCTCGGCGGGAATGGTGTTGTGCCAGCTTGAAATTCCCCTGGACACACTGAGTTACGCGCTTGATTTTTGCGCAAGGGCTGGCGTGCCGGTGATGCTTGACCCTGCACCTGCGGCCGACTTGCCGAATTCCGTGTGGGAACAAGTGACTTGGTTCACGCCGAACGAGACGGAGGCGGCGTTTTACGTTGGTGACGGCGCAGAAGGAGAAGCGAGCGCGAAGCGCCTGCTTGCCAAGGGACTGCGCGGCGTGGTGCTGAAGCGCGGCGGCGAAGGCGCGTACGTGGCCGTTGCAGGCGGCGAGGCCGCGTGGGTGAAGCCTTTTAAAGTAGCGGCCATCGACACAGTGGCCGCCGGCGACTGCTTCAATGGCGCGTTTGCTGTGGCGCTGCTCGAAGGCAGAGACCCGTGGGAGGCAGCACGCTTCGCCAATGCGGCTGCGGCTATATGTGTCACGCGGAAGGGCGCGGCGGCTTCCATGCCGATGCGCGCCGAGGTGGACGAGTTTTTAGCAAGCTACAAGAGTTGAGTTGCAACCTTATCTTCGCCAGTATTTTCGCCAGTCGCGCAAAGATCATTCTCCCGGAGGGTTCTCATGCAGGATGAAACGAATGAAATGCGGCGCAGAGATTTTCTGCGGCTGAGCGGAGCGAGTGTGGCCGTTGCAGGAATGCAAAGTCTGCTGCCGGGTGCGGCCGCAGTGGCACAGACTGACGAGCCGACTGGAACGCGGAGTGCGCCCGTTCATCCAATCGTTCTCAGGTCGGATGAGCTCGAAGTGACACTGGACGCCGATGATGGCCAGCCCTACGAATATAGCTGGCGAGCCACGGGTGCGACGCTGCGCGGCGAAGACTTCGGCCTGAAGATGACGGCGACGATCTGTCAGCGCCCGGCATGGAGATTCTTTACCGCGACGGTGGACGGTGCAAAGTTAGACCCTGGTGCAAACGCTGGCGCGGCCGGGTTCCACTTCACCGTGATGGATGAGGGAGCGCCGGGCGCCTCGTTCACGCTCCGCTACGAACTCCGCGGGGCATCGCTGCTCATCTCCCTCGATGACATTGTTGAGCACGATGTATACGAACTCATCGACGTAGCCATGCCGCGGTTGGTGACGGTGCGGGAACAGGACGGCGCGGCGTGGCTGCTGCACGGAGACTCGGGCGGGCACCTGGTGATGCTGGCCGACGCAACTGCGGGTACGCTCGCGCCGAACAGCTTCTGGGGACGCATCAATGGCGCATTGCCGGTGAACATGTTGGGCACCGACCGGCTGATGTGCGTGCAGGAGACCACGGCCTTCATGGACACGACGGAGGTCGAGGTGACGGGCACGGCCGGGAGCAAGTGTGCGGCAATGGGATCGGGCCGCGTGCATCGCGTGAATGGCCACGACTGCTACAACCTGAACCTGGGTGCGGGTGCGCCGCTGAATTGCGGCATCGTTTCAACACCCAATCTGCTCGTGGAGGACACCCCAGCTTGCCGGTTGGACTTTCTTACGGTAACGGGCGACACAAACAGCGCATGGATCAAGGCAGGAAGACTCGTCCGCGATCGCATGCCGGAGATTCCCAACAGCTTTTATCACGATAAGTATATGTACGGCATTCGCTGCGATGAGCCACGGTTTCCGCAGCCGATGTCGACCTTTGCGCAGTGCGAGCAGATGATTGCGGATATCGCGGAGTTGACCGACGGCACACCGCAGATTGTGCAGCTATGGGGTTGGCAGTTCAAGGGCAAAGACACGGGCTACCCCGCGGTGAACGTTGTGGACGAGCGCATCGGCGGGTACGACGGTATGATGCAAGTGATGGAGCGCGGCCGCGCGCACAACGCCACTGTCACACTCTCAGACAACTACGACGACGCTTACAAGAGCAGCCCGGCATGGGATGAAGCGATGATTGCGCGCCGGCCCGATGGCCAGTTGTGGCAGAGCCGCGCATGGACGGGCGAGGTCTCGTTTATCCAGGGACTAGCGAAGTACATGGACGGGCCCGGCGTGGAGCGCGTCCGCTACACCTGCGAGCGCTACAAGCTGCCGCAGACCACTCACATCGATGTGCTTTCTTACTACGCAATTCGCAACGACTGGGATCCCAAACATCCAGCGAGCGGGATTCGCAACTTGCGTCAAGGGCGCTACCGCGTGCTGGAGGAGTTTGCGCGACACGGCGTGGACGTAACATCGGAGGGCTTGCGCTATCCGATGATCGGCAAAATCAGTTGCTGCTGGTACGCGCAGACGTCGGAGACAAGCCCGTTCGGCGGCAAGCCGGTTCCGCTGCTGCGGCTGGTTTATGGCAGGAGCGCAATTTGGGGGCTGGGCGGCAGCGTGCGAGGCGATGCCTTCGAGACGCGAACGCGCTATCTGTTCTGGGGCGCGATCATGCACGAGATTCTTGGTGCATCGACAGATCGGAGCAGGATCACGGATGTGTTCTACCTGAATCTGATTCCGTGGATGCATCTGCATCGCTGCGAAGTGCAGAGTTTCGCGCGCGATGGTGCGCAGGTTTCAATCGGGCTGGATGGAGATTGCCGGATCGTGATAGACGACGAGAAGAAGACCTACCGAGTGGTTCTGGGGGGCGCCGATGCGGCCGACGAAGCAGGCGTGTTTTGCCCGCTTGATGCGGACCGGTTGTGCTTTTATTCCGCGACGGCGCGTGAGCTGAGCGCAGCCTGGCCGGCGGTATGGAAGGAAGCCGATGCGGCCGCGGTTGCGCTTTCAATTGGGAAGCGTGATCCGGTTAAATTTAAGGTTCAGGGCGGACGCGCGACTGTAAGCGTGGCCGCACAGCAGCCGGTGATTCTTTATCGCAACCGGAACCTTGCGCGGGTGTAATCAGCAGAGCCGCAAAATCGGCGAAAATAGCTAACATGAGCGCGGCATCGATTCGTGGGTGGCGAGAGGGAGTGGGTTTCGGTCCGCCATTGAGCAAGCGTACGTTTCTGCGCGATGTCCCGCTGGCGGTTTCACCGTCGCCCTCTCGCCCTTTGAGTTAGAACCGGATGTGCGGGCGCCAGGGTTTCTTGTTAATATCCCGCGATATCATAAGCTTTAGCGTCCATCTGTCGGATCCTGCCGTCAGGCCGAGGCCCGCGCCCGCTTCGATATTCCAGATCTTGCCGTTGCGGTCAAACGCGCCCCATACTTCGTGGAATTGATTGTGCAGGTTGTCAAAACTGCTAAAACGTCCGAACCCGTCGTACTCCTCGGCAGCCACATCCCATGTGCTATTGAGGTTGTAGACAATGCGCCCCGAGGGATTGAACTCCAAGCCCGCCGGCCCGCCCGTCCAGTCCGTATCGACAATCGGATTGTAAATAAGCTCCCATTTGCCGAGGTAACCGCCGATGATCGGCCGTATCTCCGCCGTATGCGTCCGTGACTCCCAATAATGGTAGTTGAAGCTGAATTCGAAATTCGTGCCCCAGAAAAGCTTTGTGCTGCTGAGCGTGCGGGCGCACGAACAGTTCGCGGATTTTGAAACCATCAATCGCCCCGCCGCGCCCTGTCGAATACGGCGAATAGACCGGCATATACAGGCCCTGCTCCATCCATGGCTTTACTCCGTACGCCCATTCCCATGCTCCGTTGAACGAATGATTGGCAATGATGGCGCCGGGGTAAGCGGGTGTCGTCCTTCCCTCCGGGGTAAAGTTGCTGTGCACCATGATATTGAATATGCCTTGCGGCGCGATGTCGGCATCGTAGACCTGGATCTCGTCGGTTTGCCCAAAAACCGACGCGGGCACCGCGTTAGACAAACGGCGACCAAGACAATCCGCGCGCATATTCACTTTTCGAAAACGTTTCAAACAGGACTTCCCTGCCGGCATGCAAATGGTCTCCATTTACCAGCAACTTCCATTTTGCTTTCCTTGCACTCACAGATTACTATCTGCGTCCTGCTGCGATTCTTTCTGCGTCTTCAATAAGGAGAGCCGCTGCGGACTGCAGTACTACGCGGACTACGGCAGCATCACGAGCATTACCAGTCTGCACGACCAGCAGCAGATTTTTCCGGCCATCGACTTGAATGTGTCGCCGAAGTGGGACACTAATTTTGGCGTGGGCGCGGGCTCCACCGCAGCCACAGATCATTGGATTGTGAAGGCCATCATCGGACGAAGGTTTGACAGGGGACCGCGACACAATTCGCAGTAGCGCGTTCACGGACTCGTTCTTGAGATTGTCCGCTCCTGAGTCACCAAACGTGGCAGGAGTTTGCCGGCATCATTGGCTGTCCAACCTTGCACCCGAAGGCCTTGCCGAACTCCGGCATATTCTGCACCACGCCGTTGCTGCGGAATACATCGGGCGAATGCCCATCGGTTTGCGTTAGCAGCCTGATGCGCTCGGGGCGGTCGTTGCTGCACCAGTTTTGGCCGAAAGCGATAAAAAACTGCTGAAGCGCGGTAAACCCGTCTTGCTTCGCCCCGAGATCGATCCCTTTACGATTCGCGTCCGCGAGGAACGCCCCGAGCGCCAGGCGAATGCCGCCGTTGTCAGCGGTATTCTCTCCCAGCGTCAACTTTCCGTTCACCTTTACGTCGCCCACCGCGGTAAAGTTTCCATACTCCTTCACTTCGCACTCGGTCATATTGTCGAACTTCGCGCGATCGTCTTCGGTCCACCAGTTTGCCAGATTGCCTTTGCCGTCAAACTGGCTTCCTTCATCGTCGAAGCCGTGCGTAAGTTCGTGCCCGACAATAGCGCCGATGTGCCCGTAGTTCTCAGCGTCGGTGGCATGCGGATCGTAAAACGGCGCCTGCAAAATCGCGGCGGGAAAATTGATGTCATTCATTGAGGGGTTGTAAAAGGCATTCACTGTCGCCGGAGTCGTAATCCATTCCTCTCGGTCGACGGGCTTGCCGACCTTTGCCAGCTCCCGCTTGTTTTCAAAATCCGCCGCCCGCCACGCGTTACCGAGAGCATCGCCGCGGACAACCTCTAGCTTTGAATAGTCCCTCCAGCGATCGGGATAGCCGATCTTGTCTGCGATCATGTGCAGTTTAGCCATCGCTTTGGCTTTGGTCTCGGCGCTCATCCAGGTCTGGTCATCGATCTCATGGCCCATGGAGGCTTCGATGTCGTGGACCATTTGCAGCGTATAGGCTTTGTCAGAGGAGGGGAAGCTTGCCGCAACGTAGACCTGGCCGAGAGCCTCGCCAAGCGCGCCGTCGGTGGCCCTCACGCACCGTTGCCAGCGCGGTTCCTGCACCTGTTGCCCCCACAGTTCACGACCGTTGAAATTGAAATCTTCCTGGTCCAACGCCTTGGGCAAGGCAACGTCGGGGATAGAGTTGATGAGCTGCCATCGCAGATAGGTCTTGATCGTGTCCAGATCGGTGGTCTCGAAAACAGCCTGCAATCCCTTGAAGAAGTCGGGATTGGCAACGTTGAGATCGGCGACGCCGTGGACGCCTGTATCCAAGAGCAACCTGGGCCAATCGATCTCCGGCGTCAGCTCCGCTAGCTTGGCCACTGCCATCAGGTGATAGATATTTTCTGGTTGGCGGCGTGACGTCACGTCCATTGAAACTTTGGCCAGCGCTGTTTCGAGCGACATGACTTTTTGCGCGTCCGCTGAAGCCTTGTCTTCCGGTTCACCCATGAGCCGAAACATGTTCGCCACATGCTCGCACATATTCCTTGCGCGTCTTTTCCGCGGCTTCGCCAGTGCGGAAGTAGTAATCGCGCTCGGGAAGGCCGAGTCCCGCCTGATCGACGATAACAATCTGCTTTTGCGCGTCTTTGAAGTCCTGTTGCTCACTATAGGCGAAGAACGCGGGGACATTGATCATCTGGTAGTGCGCCAGCAGGTCTGTCAGTTGCTGTTTGTCGCGCACAGCTGCGATGCGGTCGAGCTCCGGCTGAATCGGTTTCAGTCCCTTGGCGTCGATGGCATCTTCATCCAGGCAGCTTGCATAGTAATCTCCGATCTTTTGCTCATTCGCCGTGTGCTGAGCGCTCTTGTCGGCGACCTTGCTGAGCAATTGATGCAGCACTTCCTGAGTGTGGTCCTCGACGATGTAAAACGAACCGTAGCTGGATTTATCAGCGGGAATTGGATAAAGCTTGTCAAAGTTGCCACAGACATATTGGTAAAAATTCGTGCAGGCGTCCGCGCTGGTGTCCATTAGCTGCTTATCGAGGCCGGGCAAAAGCTTAATTGGCTTTTCCGTGCTGCTCGGCGCCGTAGTCTGCGCGCCAATGAACTGAATTTGTGCGGCGAGCGCAAATCCGCCGAGAAGGAGCAAAGCGCCCCGTCGACAGGTTCGATTCATGTCGAATGCCTCCAGACACTATTCAATTGAGCTTGTTCGGGCGGTGAACTACAACCGGCAATGCCCACAACATTGGTTCGCTTCAGGCCACCAGCGCCATGGCCCTGACAGTCTCTTTGCGCGCCGTGAGCTTCTCCACCAAGTCGGCCCGGACTTCGTAGCCGCGTCCAGGCGTGTCGGGAATTGCAATTTCTCCCTGCGACGACACGGTCACTTCCGGCTCGATGATGTCGTTGGCAAAGTAGCGCGCGGATGCAGAGACATCGCCCGGCAGGCTGAAGTTTTCCAGGGTAGAAAGCGCAATGTTGTGCGAGCGCCCTATGCCCGACTCGAGCATGCCGCCGCACCAAACGGGGATGCCACGCTCCATGGCGGCGTTGTGCACGGCGATGGCCTCAGAGAAGCCCCCGACGCGTCCCAGCTTGATGTTGATGATCTTGCATGACTCCATCTCAATGGCCGCCAGGGCATCACGCCGGTTGTGGATGGATTCGTCGAGGCAGATGGGCGTGTCGAGCCGCTTTTGCAGCACGGAGTGGAAGTAAAAATCGTCGTGCCACAGGGGCTGCTCGATCATGAGCAGGTCAAAGGCGTCAAACGAAACCAGGTGGTCTTCGTCGCGCAGGCGATAGGCCGAGTTGGCGTCGCAACTGAGCATGATGCCGGGCCAGCGGCTGCGCACCCGGTCAAAGACCTCGACATCCCAGCCGGGTTTGCATTTGAGCTTGATGCGCTGATAGCCCGAGGCAAGCTCACGCTCGATGATCGAGAGCAGTTCAGGAATTGAAGATTGAATACCAAGTGAAACGCCGCATGGGATGCTTTCGCGAACGCCGCCGAGCAGCCGGGAAAGCGAGACCCCCTCGCGCTGCGCCTCAAGATCCCAGATGGCGTTTTCAAGCGCAGCTTTGGCCATGGGATTGCCCCGCACCGATTTGAAGATGCGCGGGCACTCGCCGCCGTGCTCCGGAGACTCGGCTGCCAGCATGGGCGCTAGCTCATTGACCATGACCTGCCAGGCAGTGTCAGTCGATTCGCCGGAGAAGAACGGACGCTCGCCCGCCGTGCACTCGCCCCAGCCGGTCAATCCTTCCGACATGATTTCGGCAAGCACGATTCTTCGGTTGCGGGTGACGCCAAAACTGGTTTCGAAGGGGCGCACCAGCGGCATGTGAAGCTCACGCAGAACAATTGCATCAATTCTCATAAATTTCCTCGTGTAATGCTTGAGGGTTCTTCGGCGAGGTGAGGGAACCCAACTCGAAGACTCCGTTTCCTTCCGCATCCCGGGAGAAGCCAAGTACAGCTAATCCGCGGGAAAATGCCTGTTGAAACTTCTGCCGATTCAAAGTCTGTAGAGCCAGAGCCCGACTTCGGCTTGCTTCGCTGGCCTTCCACTGGTCGATGGATGCCGGAACTTGAATACGCTCTTCGATCGTGTATGCAACTGCCGGGCGCTGAGCAAAAACGCTCTCCACTCTCGGGGAATCCAGCTCCCATTCCGCCAGAAGGCGGTCTGTCGGGAGCCCACCCTGCAGTCGAGATGAGGATACACCATAGAAATTCGCCCGATACTCGCGAGTGATGGCACCCAGCCTGTGGATATTGAGGAAAGCGTTTTTGATGGCCAATGGATCGAAGGTCCACTCCATATGCCGGATGCCGCGGGAAAGCGCTTCACGTCGTTGCTCCCACTTGAGTTGCGCGCCAAGGCCCCGATTCCGGTGAGACTCGCGGACCGCCAGCATGTGGGAATGGATATAGGGCTGCGGACCGTTCGCAGTGTGCTTGATCCCGGGCAAAGACATGGCGAAACCGACGAGTGTTTCGGCGGTTTCGGTGGTTGGATCGCGTGCAAGATCGCTGTCGAAAGCGCCCAGAACCTGCCCACCGATTTCCTGAGCCAGCAGAAATGTTTTGCGCGGGATCGCGTCGGTCTCGTCGTAGCCCCACGTTTGGATTTGAAGCTCTACACAAGCCTCGAACTCCTCGAACCCCCCACACGACCGAATCTGAATCATGGCCGCCCCTGCGGTGCGGTTTGGGGCGTCGAGTCCGGACCCGATGCGCGATCAGCCGCAAGTTTTCGCTTCGCCTGCTGCCAAAGGGCCTCCAGCTCGGCGGGGGATAGATCTTCAAGCGGGCGCGGTGCTGATCGCTCCATTTCGTTGAAGCGTTGGCGAAAACGCAGATTGCAGTTGCGCAGCGCCATCTCGGCATCTACGCCCAGATGGCGGCCAAGATTGACAACGGTAAACAGAAGGTCGCCCAGCTCGTCTTCAATCGCCGGTTTGCGGGCCGGATCGTTCGACGCCGCTTCGGCCTCGAGCTCCGCCGTCTCTTCCGCCACTTTGGGAAGCAGCTCGCGCCAGCTTGGCCAGTCAAAGCCGGATTTCTGCGCCTTGGCCCCAAGCTTGGACGCCTCGGCCAGCGCAGGCATCGCGCGCACCACGGAATCCAATCTCGATGCCGGGGATCCTTGCGCAGAAGGCGCGCCTGCTGCATGCAATGCTTCGGCAGCCTTGATCTCTTCCCAGTTGCGCAAAACGGCAGCCGAAGAGCCTTCGACATTCGCATCTACATCTGCATTGTTGCCCGCCGCACGCGAAGCCTCGTCGCCAAAGACGTGCGGATGACGGCGCACGAGCTTGCGATTCAGATGGTCAAGCACATCGGCGATGGTGAAGTGGCCCTCGTTTGCGGCCATCTCGGCATAGAAGAGAACCTGCAAGAGCAGATCGCCCAGCTCCTCCGGCAAGTGGGCGAAGTCGCGGCGCTCGATGGCGTCAAAGACCTCGTAGGCCTCTTCCAGCGTGTATTTGCGGATGGTATCGAAGGATTGCTCGCGATCCCAGGGGCAGCCGCCCGGAGCGCGCAGACGAGCCATGATGGCCACCGACTCCTGAAAAAGCTCTGCCGCGCGCGCCGGATCGGTTACGGTTCGCGGCGCGGGATGGGTTGCACTGGATTTCACTGGCGGAAGATCCATGCATTTCCAGTTTAACGTGACGGGAAAGGGGGCCGTCTCACAGCCGTATACTCAACGTCTGAATGATCCGCATTCTGGGAACAGTTTTTGCCGGCTTCTTGGGGCTGGCCTTCGGCAGCTTCCTCAACGTGTGCGTGAGCCGCTGGCCGGCTGGCGAGAGCATCGTGCATCCGCGGTCGCACTGCAGAAAGTGCGGGCGGACACTGGCGTGGTGGGAGAATGTGCCGGTGGTTAGCTGGCTCGGACTCGGCGGCCGCTGCCGGAGCTGCAAAGCGCGAATTGGCTGGCGGTATCTGCTGGTGGAGCTGGCGGTCGGAGGTCTGTGGGCGGCGGTTACGTGGCGGCTCCCCGCATCAGTGTCCGATCCTCAGCTACCAGGTGTCAGTCTCCTGACGTTGCTGATTTCCGCGATCGGACAGATGGCTTTCTATTGGTTGTTGGTTGGGCTGGCAGTTCTCGATGCCGAGAATCTCTGGCTTCCGAATCGGCTCACCTGGCCGGGCATCTTCATTGGGTTGGCGTTTTCTCTTCTGAACCCCGCTTTTGGGATGGAATTCGATTCGATCACTCGATTGCCGCTGACCTACAGTTCGGAATATCTGCGATCTGGACTCTGGCGCACGACCATCGCAGATCTGCTCGCCATCCTCGCCGCCGCCGGCCTCATTCTGCTCATCCGCTGGGTCTACAAGCTGATTCGTAAGCGCGAAGGCATCGGCCTGGGCGACGCCAAGCTGATGGCGATGCTGGCCGCGTGGCTCGGATTGTCTGGCGCGCTGCTCGCCTTTGCCCTAGGTGCGATGCTCGCCGCGGTCGCCGCCACCGTACTGCTTGCAACGCCTGCGATCCGAAGAGGCGACAAAAGCTGGGCGCTCACAAAGCTGCCGCTGGGCACATTTCTTTGCGTGGGCGGAATCGTCAGCGGCTTGTGGGGGCCGCAGATTCTTGCCGTGTATATGCGCTGGGCCGGGTTCTAGCTCGTCTGGTAGTCGCTTTTATTGTTGCGGCTGCGCAGCCGGCCTGACCGAGACAGACGGCTTGGCATTCGCGATCTCAGGATCGTCGAGCGCTTTGCGAGCGTCTTTGGCGTGGTGACTGCCGGGATCGTACTCCATCACCTTCAGATAATTCGTGCGCGCATCGGCAAAGTCACCCAGGTGGCGTTGGCACTCTGCCAATCCCCAATACACATCGGGGTTATACGGATCCAGAACGAGCGCCGATTCGTAGCGTGAGAGCGCGCCCTTCCAATCCTTGTTGTCAAGATAATAATCGCCGACGTTTTCGTCTTCTTTCGCTGACTCGTGGTGCTCCGGCACAATATCGGAGTCTTTTCCGTGCTTCTTCCCGGATTGCGTATTGTCGTCAGGGCCAGGCAACAAGTCGCCCAAACCGTTGAGACTCGAGCTGGAACTTTTCTCCTCATCCTGCGCAGCGGCTCCGGCTTCCTCAGGAGTGCGCACGGGATCGACATCGTCGGCGGGCAGGGGCATCGGGGTGCTCGCGTTGTCCCCAATTCCGGGCGGCAGATCGGGCGCGCTCGTCGGGATCACTGGCACCGAACTGGTGTCCTCAGGAAAGGCATTGACGTTGTTTTGCGTGTTGACTTGGCCCGGCGTCTGGCCGGGCTGGCCAGCGGGCGAATTGGCCGCCGGCTTGCTTTGGCCCGAGCCGTTGGCTGGATTCGATCCAGAGGGGCCTTTGCTGCCGGAAGCCTGCGCGGAGACTCGCGGCGGCACTGCCAGCAGGCAGGCCAGTGCCAGCCCCATCCAAAACACCGGTTTCACAGCACCATTTCCCACTGCCGACCTATGTAACATCTGAAAATCGCGTCCCTGTCCAGCCGGGATCAGGGTCCATACACGCTTGCTTCCTATTTTATTTGACTCGGAGACAGCGCGATGGTTACAGACCGGTGTCCGGTATCCCATCGCCTCCAATGGTTCGAAACGAGGTGCCTGCGGTGCGCTTTCACGAATTCAACTCCGATTTTGATTGCAAGGTGCCTGTAGCCCTGCTACCATCCGCCACATTCCCGGTTTCAACTTCCCCGCAACGGAGTAACCATGGCAACGACTCATCCAGCTCGCTTGGGCAGTCATACCCGTCGGTCCCTGGCGGTGCGGTTGCTGGATAGGTACTTCTACTTCGGAATGTCACTGCTCGTCACTGCTGTCGTGGTGTACGGGTTCAGCCACACAATCAACGAAAACCTCCTTCATCCTGTCATACCGCGCCCGCTAATACTCACTTTTCATGCCGCGGCGTTTTCGGCTTGGGTGGCCTTCTACATCTTCCAATCCCTGCTGGTGAGAACGCACAATGTACGAATTCATCGCCTGACCGGCTGGTTTGGCGCTTCACTCGGAGCGTTGATGGTCGTGCTCGGCGCCGCCACCGCTGTCGCGATGGGCCATTTCGACTGGCTCACTCTCCATCAGGCAAATGCCCTCCCGTTTATCATCGTTCCGTTCAATGACATTGTTGCGTTCGCTGTCACGCTTGCGCTCGCCATCTACTGGCGCAAGAAACCGGAACTGCATCGGCGCATGATTCTGATTGCGACATGCGCGCTCACTGCAGCGGGCTTCGGACGATTCCCATGGAATTTCTTCCCGCCCATCTACTTCTATTGGGGTGTTGACTCGCTGATCGCGCTGGGAGCCGTGCGCGATCTGATCGTGAATCGCCGCGTACACAGGGTTTATCTCTACGCGCTGCCGGCGCTATTTGCTGGCCAATTCGTTGCGACGTACCTTGCGTTTCACAACGTGCCGTCATGGATGACAATTGCGCGCGCCATCCTGAACTGATCCAGGATGATTCGAGGCAGGCTTCTGCCCGAAAATCAACAGCGTTCGACAGCCTTTTTCCACCCGGCGGCTCCCTGCCCCGGAACGATAGAATCCCTCTAGGCAGCTTGTTTACGAAAGCGCCGCTGAAGGAGCACGCGCGTCCATGGGTTATCAGGTTCTGGCCAGAAAATACCGCCCGCAGCGCTTTGCCGACGTTGCCGGCCAGGACCACGTGACGCGCACGCTGCTGAACGCGCTGAGCCAGAACCGCATCGCGCACGGGTACATTTTTTCAGGACATCGCGGCATCGGGAAGACGACGATCGCGCGCATTCTGGCGATGGCACTGAACTGCCGCAACGAGGTTGGGTCAACCCAGCGCCCCACAGCCGAGCCATGTGGAACCTGCGATGCCTGCATCGAAATTCGCCAGGGCAACGCGGTGGACGTGATCGAGATTGACGCGGCAACTAACCGCGGCATCGATGAGATTCGCGAACTGCGCGACGCGGCGCGCTACTCGCCGGCGCGCGACCGGTACAAAGTCTACATCCTCGACGAAGCGCACCAGATTACTGAAGCCGCCTTTAACGCGCTGCTGAAGACGCTGGAAGAACCGCCGGCGCACGTCATCTTTATGATGGCGACCACCGAGCCCGAGAACATTCCGCAGACCATCCGCTCGCGCTGCCAGCACTTCAGCTTTCATGCGGTCAAGTTCGACGACATTCTGGCGCAACTGAAGATGATTGCGACGGCGGAGCAAATTGCCGCCGAAGATGGCGCGCTGGCGTTGCTGGCCGAAGCGGGCGACGGATCGATGCGCGATGCGCTTTCCATCATGGACCAAGCAATTGCCTCGGCCCCGGTCGAGGCGGGACTTCCGAAACTCTCGGCCGACCAGATTCGCGAGCTGATGGGAGCGGTGCCGAACACGGTCTTCGAAGGGCTGCTTGAGGCCGTGGCCGCCGGCCGAAGCGCTGAACTGATGGAACAGGTGAATGGCCTGGTGAATTCCGGGCATAGTCCGCTGTCGCTGGCGCGGCAAATGGTTCGCTACCTGCGCAATGCACTGATGGCGAAGCTGGGCGGCGAGCAGACCGAGCTGCTGCAGATCTCCGCTGACGAACGTGCACGCGCCGGACGTTCGGGACTGCTTTTTACCGAAGAAGAGCTGGCGCGCAATCTGCAAATCGTGTTGCGTACCTTTGACGATCTGAATTACCGCCAGGAGCAGCGCTTCCATCTGGAACTGGGACTGCTAAAGCTGATTCATGCCCAGCGCCTGTTGCCAATTGAGGAGTTACTGAGCAGCGTGGCGGGCGGAGCGGGCGCGAGGAACGCACCGGCAAGCAGCGGGCCACGTTCCGGCTCGAGTACTGTGCGACCGATGAGCGGGCCAGCACCGGCAACAAGCGCAGCAAGCGCGCGTGAAGGTTCGGCCTGGAGCTCGGCGCCGAGCGCGAGGGAGAATGTGAGGCAGAGCGTCCCGCTTGAGGGTGGTCCAACTTTGCGGGATCCGGTCGGCTCGGTAATGGCAAGCAGCACGGCATCGGGTCCGGTGATGGCCGGCAGCGCGGCAGTGCGGGAGGTTTCGCCCTTCCCTGCCGTGGCCAGCCACGTATTGGAATACGAATCTTCCGCAACGCTCACCGAAGGTGCGCTCGCCAAAGCGCCTGAGGCAGAAACGGCCCCCTTGGTCGGGGCAAGTATCGAACATATCCGCGAGGCGGTTGTTGCAGCGCTGGCAACAGGCGGTCACAGTTCAGCCGCGCAACTGCTGGGCGGCGGCGCGTGGACGCTGGATGGCGCAAACGTGCGTGTCACGGTGCCGGGCATCGGCAAGAAAATGCTCAGCCTGACGGTGAACGCAGCAGCAGAAAAGATCATCCGCCAGGAATTGCAGCGGATTGGCGCGCCAGCGCGTTTCACGGTCTCCGGCGGTGAGGGGAAGGCCGCTGCCGTTGTCGCCGCACCCGTTGTGCTCGCGGGCAGTGTGCAGGAAGCGGCGCTTGCGAATCCCCTGGTCAGGCGGGCGCAGGAGATCTTCAAGGCTGAGGTTCGCAGCGTATTGGACCTAAGGCAGAAGTAGATGAACCGCTTTAGCTGTTGGGTTGTAACCATCAGCTTACCAAGCTATTACACAGTTTCATAGGGGAGTAGAAGGAAGATGGCCGGAAGATAGCGAAGAGCGGCCGGAAGACAGAAGCAAACAGAGGTACAAAGATGATCAACCCGCTCAAAATTTCGGAGATGCTATCGCAGGCAGGCCAGATGCAGGAAGAGTTCCAGCGCAAGCTGAGTGAAACGGTCGTGGAGTCAACAAGCGGCGGCGGCGCGGTAACTGCAACCATGAACGGCAAGAAGGAGCTGCTGAAACTGCGCATCGATCCAGCCGCCGTAGTGAGCCTGAGCGGCGGGCATGCCGACGTGGAGATGCTGCAGGATTTGATCGTCGGTGCAGTGAACGAAGCAGGTCGCAAGGCGGATGAGGCAATCAAATCGAGCGTGCAGGGTGTTCTTGGCGGGCTGAAGATTCCGGGGCTGACCTGAGTCCGTTTCGCAGCCGCTTTTGAATGCAGGGAGGCAACAAAATTGGCACGCTATGCCGAGCCGATGAGCCGGCTCATTGACGAATTGAAGAAGCTGCCCGGCGTGGGCACGAAGAGCGCACAGCGTTTCGCTTTCCATATTCTGCGCTCCAGCGACGAAGATGCCGCCGCGCTGGCCGAAGCGGTGCGTGGATTAAAGGCCAGTCTGCGGCTGTGCTCCATCTGCAACAACGTCACAGATATCGATCCCTGCGCCTACTGCGCCAGCCCGGCGCGCAACCAGCGCCTGGTGTGTGTGGTTGAGGAGCCTACCAATATAGATGCAGTGGAGCGCACGCGCACCTACCAAGGCGCCTATCACGTACTGCACGGCACGCTCTCACCGCTGCATGGCGTGGGACCGGACCAACTTCGCGCGGGAACTTTGATCAGCCGCGTGGAACAGGGCGAGGTGGACGAGGTAATTCTGGCGACGAGCCCGACGCTTGAGGGAGAGGCCACGGCTGATTGGCTCGCCAACGCACTGCGCGGCCTTCCGGTGCGGATCACGCGCATCGCCACCGGCGTGCCGGCGGGCAGCGATATTGAGTACGCCGATGAGGTCACGATGGCGCGAGCGCTGGAAGGGCGCCACGAAATGTAGGGCCAATTCAAAGGCTGACTGAGCCTGTACCGCCCGCATGATGTGAAGATCTGGAGACCCGCACGACTGCCGGCCTGGAAGCCGGCGCCCCAATTCATGCGTCGCAAAAAAAAAGCGGGAAGAGCACGATGGCCCTTCCCGCATGCTCATGGCATGGGAAGCCGCTGCAGTAAAAACTATTTCGACATCTGGTCGAGCGCGAGATTCAGTTCCAATACGTTGACGCGCGGTTCACCGATGAAATCAAGCGTACGGTGTTCAATGTGCTGGTCAATCAGTTGGCGGACCGCATCTTCGCTCAACCCACGCGTTTTGGCCACCAGGGGCGCCTGGTAGTAGGCGTTATCGGGCGTAATGTCGGGATCGAGCCCGGACGCGGATGTTGTCACCATATCGATGGGAACCGGCTTGTCGGGGTTTTCCTTCTGCAGCTTGTCAATGTCTCCCTGAATACGCTGCACGAGCTTGGCATTCGACTGCGCGAGATTCGTTCCGCCCGAAGCTGTTGCATCGTACCCGTTGCCTGCCGCCGAGGGGCGCGGATGGAAGTAGCGGTCGGAAGTAAAACTCTGCGCGAGAAGCTGAGAGCCGATCACCTGGCCATTACGCAGAATGAGGCTGCCGGCCGCCTGGCGCGGAAACAGAATATGGGCCAGCCCAGTCACCAGCAGCGGATAGCCAATGCCGAACAGAAGCGCTGTAACCAGGGTGAAGAGAATCGATGTCTTCCAAACGGAGTGCACCGCTGGAACTTCCTGAGCGGGAGTTGCGCTCAGACTCGGGCGAATCTCCAAATCATCGTGAACTGTCGAAACCGAATGCACGTTCAATCTCCTTTTGCGCGCCTTGCGCTCTTACGCCAGATGCAGCGCCACCAGACATAGATCGATGGCCTTGATCCCGATAAACGGGATGATGATGCCGCCCACGCCGTAGAGGAGCAGGTTGTTGCGCAGTAGCACATCGGCCGCTTTGGGCTCGTACTTTACGCCTTTGAGCGCCAGCGGGATCAGCGCCACAATAATGACCGCATTGAAAATCACGGCCGACAAAATCGCCGACTGCGGCGAATGCAGATACATGATGTTGAGCGCGTTCAACACCGGAAACACGCCGGCAAACATGGCCGGAATAATGGCGAAGTACTTGGCCACGTCGTTGGCGATGGAGAATGTGGTGAGCGCGCCGCGCGTCATCAGCAACTGCTTACCGATCTCCACAATCTCAATCAGCTTGGTGGGATTCGAGTCCAGGTCCACCATGTTGCCGGCTTCTTTTGCCGCCTGCGTACCGGAGTTCATGGCCACGCCCACGTCGGCCTGAGCCAGCGCGGGCGCATCGTTGGTGCCATCGCCGGTCATCGCAACCAGCTTGCCCTTGCCCTGCTCGCGCTTGATCAGGTCCATCTTGTCTTTGGGTTTTGCTTCGGCCAGAAAATCGTCGACGCCGGCTTCGCGCGCAATCACGGCGGCGGTAAGCGGATTGTCGCCGGTGATCATGATGCTGCGAATGCCCATGGCGCGCAGCCGCGCCAGGCGCTCTTTCAGGCCGCCTTTCACGATGTCCTTGAGATAGATGACTCCCAGCGCCGCTGAGTTCTCCGCCACCACCAACGGCGTGCCCCCCGCGCGTGCAATCTCTTCCACGTGCTCGCGAACCTTCTGCGGCAGCGCGGAGCCCTGCTCTTCAAGAAAGCGCGCGATGGCGTCCACCGAGCCTTTGCGGATTCGCGTGCCGGGAAGATTCACGCCGCTCATGCGCGTTTGCGCGGTGAACGGAACAAATTCAGCATGAATACCGCCCACGTCGCGGCCGCGCAGATTATATTTTTCCTTTGCCAGAACGACGATCGAACGGCCCTCGGGTGTTTCGTCTGAAAGAGACGCAAGCTGTGCGGCGTTAGCCAGCCGCTCATGACTCACGTCGGGCGCGGGCATAAACTCCGTTGCCTGCCGGTTGCCGAGTGTGATGGTGCCGGTCTTGTCCAGCAGCAGAGTATTCACGTCGCCTGCGGCTTCAACCGCGCGCCCGCTCATGGCCAGCACGTTGTATTGCACCAGCCGGTCCATGCCCGCGATCCCGATGGCCGAAAGCAGGCCTCCGATGGTGGTGGGAATGAGGCATACCAGCAGCGATACCAGCACAAACACCGTTTGCGGCGCGCTGGCGTAGATAGCGAATGGTTGCAACGTAACTACGGCCAGCAAAAAGATGATGGTGAGGCCGGAAAGCAAAATGCTCAGCGCGATCTCGTTGGGCGTCTTTTGCCGCGTGGCGCCCTCGACCAGCGCGATCATGCGATCGAGAAAAGTTTCGCCGGGGTTGGAAGTGATCTTCACCTTGATCCAGTCCGAAAGGACCTTGGTGCCGCCGGTAACGGCTGAGCGGTCGCCGCCGGCCTCGCGAATCACGGGTGCGGATTCGCCGGTGATGGCGGACTCGTCTACCGAGGCAACGCCCTCGATGACTTCGCCATCGCCGGCAATATAGTGGCCGGCCTCAACGTAGATGACGTCGCCGGCGCGAAGCAGGCCGCTGACAACCTCTTCAAAGCCGCCGTCTACTGTGTAGCGCCGGGCAATGGTCTCGCCCTTGGCTTTGCGCAGCGTGTCAGCCTGCGCTTTGCCGCGGCCCTCGGCCATGGCCTCGGCAAAGTTGGCGAACAGCACTGTGAACCACAGCCACAAAGTGATCTGCAGGTTAAAGGGAAACGACGCGCGGTGGTGCTGGTAGTTGACGACAAGAAGCGCCGTTGTGAGCACGCTGCCCACTTCCACTACAAACATCACCGGGTTTTTGACCATCCAGCGTGGATCGAGCTTGCGTAAGCTGTCGACCACCGCCTGGCCCATGATCTGCGTATTCCAGAGACTCGTTTTTTCAGCCATACTGTTTATTTGCCTTGTCCTGATGCGTGATCGATACGGTTAGAACAGCTTTCCTGACTGCAGAAGCAGATGTTCGAGGATCGGCCCCAGGCTCAGCGCCGGGAAAAACGTGAGTGCGCCGACGATGACGACCGTGCCGACGAGCAGTACAGCGAACAGTGTTGTGTTCACTGGGAACGTGCCCGGCGACGGCGGAACGCTCTTCTTCTGCGCGAGATTCCCGGCCAGGGCGAGCACCGGAATCATCATGAGGAAGCGCCCGATGAGCATGTCCCAACCCATCGCGATGTTGTACCACCAGTTGGTGCCAAGGCCCGCGAATGCCGAGCCGTTGTTGCCGGCGCCCGATGTGAATGAGTAGAGAATCTCACTGAATCCGTGCGGACCCGGGTTGTTGGTTACGGAGAGTCCGACCGGCAGCAGGACGAAGATAGCAGCGAAGGTGAGGATGATCAGCGGGAAGATGAGCGCGTAGAGCATGGCCATCTTCACGTCGTACGACTCGATCTTCTTGCCGAGGTACTCGGGCGTGCGGCCCACCATCAGTCCGGCGATGAAGACCGCGATCACAACAAAGATCAACATGCCGTACATACCCGCGCCTACGCCGCCGAAGACGACCTCGCCAAGCATGATGTTGGCGAGCGGAACCATGCCGCCGAGCGGCGTAAAGCTGTCGTGCATGCTGTTGACCGCGCCGCAACTCGCGTCAGTGGTGATGGTGGCGAAGAGAGCGCTTTCGGCGATGCCGTTGCGGACCTCCTTGCCCTCCATGTTGCCGCCGGACGCCGTCAAAGTACGAGTTTGCTGCGCGCCGTGAATGAGCGGGTGCGGCTGCGACTCAGCCCAATAGCAAACTGCGAAGCCGGCCGCAAACAGCACATACATAGCGGTAAAGACAGCCCAGCCGTGGCCAGGCGAGCCGGTCATGCGGCCTAACGTATAGGTAAGACCAGCGCCAATGACGAAGATCGACAGGATCTGAATGTAATTCGAGAGCGGGGTCGGGTTTTCATAAGGGTGCGAGCTGTTGGCGTTGAAGAAGCCGCCGCCGTTGGTGCCCAGCATCTTGATAGCTTCCTGCGAGGCCACCGGCCCCTGCCCAATGGTTTGCGTTTGGGAGGGTTGCTCGAGTGGATGGGCGACTGTGTACGGATTGAGATTTTGCGGAACGCCCTGCCAGACCAACAGCAATGCGTAGACGATGCATGCGGGCGTGAGAATGTAAAGCATGGTCCGCGTCATGTCGACCCAGAAGTTGCCGATGGTGGCGGAACTGGTGCGCTTAATGCCGCGGATCAAGGCGATCGCCACGACGATACCCGCAGCGGCCGACCAGAAGTTGTGCGTCGCCAGGCCCATCATCTCGGTGAGATAGCTCATGGTGGACTCGGGCGTATAGAACTGCCAGTTGGTGTTGGTGGTGAAGCTGGCCGCTGTATTCCAGGCAAGGTCAGGTCCCACGGCAGCCAAATGCTGCGGGTTCCACGGCAGGTAATTTTGCAGGCGCTCGAGGGCGTAGGTGAGCAGCAACCCGGCAGCGGAGAAGCCCAGCATGGCGAATGCGTACTGGCGCCAGTTCATTTCTTTTTCTGAGTTCACGCCGCAGAGCTTGTAGATAAGCCGCTCAAAAGGACGCAGCACGGGGTCGAGCCAGGTGCGCTCGCCCTCGATCACACGTGCGAGGTAGATGCCTACCGGGCGAACCGTGGCAAGCAGGAGCAGCGAGTAGATGGCAAATTGCAGCCAACCGTTGACAGACATTTAGAATTTCTCCGGGAAAAGCAGCGCTATGGTGAGGTAAACCATCAGAAGAATGGAGAGAACGAGACCGGAAGCTGAAATCCAATCCATATGCATGGGCTACCTCAACTTCTGGCACGCCATGACGTAAAGAAACGCCAGGGCGAAGAAAACTACGGTGAACAGCATCATGACGGCATCTTGCATGCAATAACTCCCAAATCCGGTTGGAGCCGCATTGGCTTCGGCCCCTGCCAACAAACAATTTCACCTCGGCGAGAGCCGCCGCTGCGCAGGACTCAGACCTTCAGATTCACGATCCTGCCCTGAGCCGGACGAAACCGCCCAACCGAAACTGATTCTGCAATGCGAGAGATTTGAGTCTTGAAAAGAATTTATAAATAAACCGTAAAGATGGGGGTTAAGAGTCCGGAAGTCATTTCGAATCAGGCCTGCGTTGAAATGCGGTTAGGTATACGGTTTGGAACGTTTCCTACTCTTCGTTTCCTGTCCAACCTTCCGGGACGAAGCGGTAGCCGATCCAGGGCTCAGTTTGGATGTACTGGCGGCCGGTTTCGGTCTCGAGTTTTTTGCGAAGTTGGCCGACAAAGACGCGCAGGTACTCGGGCTGATGAGCCGATTGCGCGCCCCACACGGCGGTGAGAAGGGCGCGGTGCGTCATCACCTTGCCGGAGTTGCGGGCGAGATGCATCAGCAGATCGAATTCCTTGGGCGTGAGGTGAATGGGCTTGCCGAGGACGCTGATGGTATGGGCCTCCGCGTCCACCACGAAATCCCCGGTTTCGATCGCAGCTGTAGTCCTTTCCGGGGCGCGGCGCAGATGGGCCCGCACGCGGGCGAGCAGCTCCTGGATGCTGAACGGCTTGGTCACGTAATCGTCGGCGCCTGCATCGAGAGCTTCGACTTTGGCGCGTTCGTGCTCGCGCACCGAGAGCACAAGCACGGGCGTTGTGCCTCGCGAGCGGATGGTTCGGCATACGTCCACCCCGCTCATGCCCGGCATCATCAGGTCGGTGATCACAAGGTCAGGCGGCCATTCCCGAAATACACGCAGACCCTCTTCAGGGTCGTTGGCTATGCGCACATCGTAGCCCTGCGCGGAGAGTGCCGCGCGCAGCACGCGCGTAATTTGCGACTCGTCGTCAATCACCAGAATTCTTCCCGGCATGTCGTTCTTCTTTCCAACGGAAGATTACATCATTGCGGCACGGCATTTCACAAAATGCGACGGGCAGGTATGATTCCGGGTGAGGAAATCAATGAGCGCTAAGGTCAACTCGTGGCAGGTTCTTCCCTGGCTCGTGGCAACCGTGGCGGCGATGTTGACAACATTCCTGCTGGACTGGCTGGGCGCCAACTCCACAACCGCCGGGATGGTCTTCCTGGTCCTCGTGGTCTGGTGGGCGGCGCAGACCGGCACTGCTCTCTCGGCTTACACCGCGGCATTGTGCGCAGTTTCCTTCGATTTTTTCTTTCTGCCGCCGGTACACACTTTGTGGCTCGTGGGAGCGCAGGCATGGGTGGCAATGGGTTCATTCGTAGCCAGTTGCCTTGTCGTCAGCCGTGTGGCAGAACGAGCGCGGCGGCAGACGCAACAGGCTAAGCAGCGCCAGGCGGATGTGGAGCGACTCTACGCTCTGAGCCAGGAGATGATGCTCTTTGAAGACGCCGAGCGGCTGCTGCACGACCTGCCCCAACTGATCGGCCGCATCTTCGACCTCGAGAGAGTGGTTCTCTACGTGAGCGACGAGGATCGCTGCTACTCCTCAACCGGTGAAACGCCGGCAGACGTACAGGCGCACATGAGTGCAATCACACAGGGTTTGAATACTGTCGTCGAGCCTTTGGCCGGTTATCACACCTCGGCATTGATGTTGGGCTTGAGGGCGCTGGGGGCGTTGGCCTGGCAGCCCGACGCGCTTTCGCACGAAGTTGCCGCCGCTATGAGCGCGCAGGTTTCGATCGCGGTGGCGCGATTTATCGCGATGGAAACTACGGCGCGCATTGAGGCCGCACGCGAAGGAGAACGGCTGCGAACGGCTCTGATCGATTCCATGACGCACGAATTGCGCACGCCTCTCACTTCGATTCGCGCCGCGGCCACCACGTTGCTGGAGTCCGAGGGGATGGATGAGGCTGGTCGAATCGACATGGCGCGCATTATCGACGAAGAAGCGGCGCGCCTGGATCTGCTGATCGGCGAATCTGTTGAGATGGCCGAGATCGACGCCAATGTCGTGCAAGTGAAAATGTCCCCCCAGCACCCGCGCGCCCTGCTCGATCAGGCTGTCGAGGAATCGCGGAAGATTTTGGCTTCGCACAAAGTGAGCATCTCGGTGGACGAGCAGGACCGTGCAGGCCAGGACCAGCCTGCATGGTTCGATCCGCAACTGCTGGGCAGGGTGCTGCGCCATCTGCTCGAGAATGTAGCCAGCTACACACCGAAAGGCACACGCGTAACGCTGAGCAGCAAACGTAGCGAAGACCGGCTGGAGTTTTGCGTGGAAGACAACGGGCCGGGCATTGACGCGACCGACCTGCCGTTGATCTTCGAGAAGTTTTATCGCGGCAAGCGCGGAGCCAACGCACGAAAGGGCTCCGGCATGGGCCTGGCGATCACTCGCGCGATTCTGATTGCACACGGCGGCGGGATTGAGGCTTCAAGCGCTCCCGGCAGCGGCGCCCGGTTTCGTTTTTGGGTGCCGCTAGTGGAGAAGGAACCGGGCCGCGGAGCGTAAAGTGCGGACCGGGCAAAGATGACGCCGCTATTTCGGCTCCTCACTCCAGTCGCAGACAATCTCGCAGCGCTTCGCTGAGCTTTCCGCAGCCCAATCGAGCAGCCGCGCAGTGCGCCAGCCATCAAGACCGGTCACTGGTGCAGCAGCTTTTCCCAGCAGCGCATCGCGAATGCCTGCGTAGAAGAGCCGGTAATCGCCAGTTAGCGCGGGAATGGGACGACTCACCGCGCCTCCGTCGATGTCCACGCGTAGCACTCCCCATGAATCGGCCGGTTCTTGCCCCCACGAAGGATCGTCAATCCGCGCGATCTTGTTCAGTCGGGTCTCCTGCAGGTCGAGGCCGTATTTCAAGTAGCCGCCACCTGTCCCGCGCACATGAAAACGCGGCCCGGCAGGCAGTGACAGACTGTTCGCTTCGAGCGTGACGGCGAAGCCGGGATAGCGCAGGCGGATCGTGAAAGCATCGTTCACTCCCGAGCCATCTTTTTCGCGCAGCACGTCGGCGCTCACCGCTTCGGGTCTGCCGAAAAGCGCCAGTGCCTGGTCGCCAAGGTGTGGTCCCAGATCGTGCAAGGTGCCGCCTCCATCGGCGCCTTCTTTCCATAGGCGCTCAGTGAGCGGCACTGGCCGCCAGCGATCGAAGCGGGATTCGAAGGCGACGAGCCGGCCCAGCAAACCTTCACGCAGCAGCTTCTGAACCGTCAGGAAATCACTGTCCCACCGGCGGTTATGGAACGGCGCAAGCAGCACGCGATGCTTCTTTGCCAAGGCGATCAGTTCTGCGGCTTCGGTCGAAGTCATCGTCATCGGCTTGTCGACAACGACATTCTTGCCGGCGCTCAAAATCTCTTTTGCAAGCTCATAGTGGGTTCCGTTGGGCGTGGCCACAACGAATAGCCCGAGAGAAGCGTCGGCGAGCATGGCTTCGAGTGAGCGATACACCGTGATGCCGGGATAACGCTCCGCCGCTTTGTTGCCAGTGCGCTCCATGACGGCCGCCAGTTCCAAGCCCTCCACCGATGAGAGCAGCGGTCCATGAAAAACACGCCCAGCCATGCCGAAACCAACCAGACCAACTCGAATCATTGCGATATTCCTTCGATTTTTTATTCCCGCCTAGCCTTCGAGTTTAAACCGCGTCTCGGCCAGCCGGTAGAGCCTGCGCCACACCAGCCGGTTCATGGTCACAACCATGAGCGAGATCAGAATAGTGGCCAGCAGCAGCATGGCGAAACGCCCGCTGTCGGTAGCGGCGTCAATCTGCGCGCCCAGGCCGATCGTCTCCAAGGTTTGGTCCTTTACGTGCGAGTACTCCGCCATCACCGACGCATTCCAGGCACCGCCTGAGGCCGTGACCATGCCAGTGATCAGGTAGGGGAAGATGCCGGGAAGTATGAGCCGCGTCCATCGCTGCCAGCGCGTGAAACGAAAGAGCGAGGCAACCTCGCGCAGATCGGAAGGTATGGACATTGCCCCGGCAATCACATTGAACAGGATGTACCACTGCGTGCCCAGCAACATAAGAGCAATTGAGCCGATGCCGAGCCCGCCGCCGATCTTCACCAGCCCGATGAGCAAAATGGGAAAAACTGCGGTGGCCGGAACCGAGGCCATAATCTGCGCCAGCGGCTGCACAACACGGGCAAGCCGCGGATTGAGCCCGATGGCCACGCCGACAGGAATCGTCCACGCAGCGGAGATGAGCAGGGCCGCGTTGACGCGCAAAAATGTGGCAGCGGCGCCCTCCAGCAACAAGCGTAGATCGGGCCAGGTGATCGTCCTGAGCATGAAGACGGTTTGCGCGGCCGCCCAGCATCCGGCCATCAAAACCGCCGCAGCCAGCGCCCAAAGCGCCGGCGAGACCTTGCCGGACTCCGGCTCGTCCAGCGGCCTCACCACACGGCACTCCCTGGAGTGAGCCAGGTGCTCGTAAACAGGCTCCTCGACGCGGGTCCAGATACGGCCAGGCAACGATTGCCAGATCTTCGATCGGCGCAGAAGTTCAAGGATGGGCGACTTCACCTGGTCGGCGGACTCAACCTGCTCGAATTTGAATTTGTCACTCCAGGCAATCAGCGGGCGCCACACAAGCTGATCGGTGGCAACCACAATCACGATTACCGTTGCGATGCCAGCGAGAAGCGCGCGCATATCGCCGTTGTTTGTTGCGGTTTGAATGTAGCTGCCCAATCCCGGCAACTGGAAGTTGCGTTGGCCCATGGTGAAGCTCTCGCAGAAGATGAGCGCGAACCAGCCGCCTGCGACGGAAACAATCGAATTCCATACCAATCCGATTGCGGAGAACGGCATCTCAAGCTGCCAAAAGCGTTGCCAGCCGGAGAATCGATAGATACGCGAGGCCTCCCGCATCTCCTTCGGAATGGACTTCAGTGAAGAGTAGAAGCTGAAAGCCAGGTTCCAAACCTGCCCGGTAAAGATGAGCAGGATGACGCCCATCTCAATGCCGAGTTGGTGACCGGGGATGAGCGAAACCATGGCCAGCACCACCGGTGGCAGAAAGCTGAGAACAGGAATGGATTGCAGAATGTCGAGGACCGCGACCATCCACGGCTCAATGCGCGGATTGTAAGCGGCGACGTAGCCGTAACTGATGGCGAAAGCCAGACTGAGCAGGTAGGCAATGGCCATACGCACGATGGAATAGAACGCATACAAAGGCAGCGCGCTGATGGAGCTTGATATCGCCACCACAGGGACCGGCTTCTGGAACCAGTAAACCCCCGTGCTGACGACTGCAAAAAAGATGGCCAGGGCGCAACCCGCCAGCGCCAGATCGATGAAGAATGGCCAGGTGCGGACGGTAACGAGCGATCGCGCGAGCGGCTGCGGGAGTTTCACTTACCGGCGTCTCCTTCGGCAACCTGTTCTTCCAGTGCATCCGGCATGACGAAGCGGCGGCGGGCTGCATCGAAGTCAAACAATTCCGCATAGCGGCCCCAGTTCACCGCAGTGTCCATCTGGCGCCGGCTCTCTTCTTCACTGAATTGCTCGTCGAGCATATCGAGGAAGAACTCCTCCGGTACGGTATGGTCGCTCTTGGTATCAAGCGCGCGGCGAATTTGCCGCAGCAGCAGCACATTTTCAATCGCAGCATTGCGGAACAGCTCCTTCTGGCGAAGAATCTCCGAGTTGGCAAACTCCTCGCCTCCGGGCGTGGTGGCCGCGTCGCCCTCTTCGACCTTCAGGAAGCCGAGCAGTTGCGCGGCGTCAACGATGGGCAGCAGATCGTCAATCTCGAATGAAAGATCGTCGGCGAGGCGATAGATGTCGTCGCGGCCGCCCTTGTCGAGCAGTAACTCCAGCAAGCCGGCGATGCCGCCGGGCCTCGCGTGCGGCAGCATCTGGTAGCGCATCTGGCGCTGGTCCCGAACGGGCGGGCCAACCACGGGGCCGGGCGCTTCTGCCGGCACGGTGTCGGGCCGCGTGAGGACCTTGTAGATGTAGTCCACCAACTGCGTAAAACCCTCTGATTTGCGATCGCGCGGTTGCGGCAAATGAACGGGAAAATCGGTGCGAATGTGACCGGGATTGCGCCCCAGCACGATGATGCGGTCGGCCAGCAGCACAGCTTCCTCAATGTTGTGCGTCACCAGAAAGACAGCTTTAGTGGGCATTGTCTTCTTGGTCCACAGCTCCAGAAGCTCGCTACGCAGGTTTTCTGCTGTCAGCACGTCGAGCGCGGAAAATGGCTCATCCATAAAAAGAACTTCAGGCTCAACGACCAGTGCGCGGGCAAAGCCAACTCGCTGCCGCATGCCGCCGGAAAGCTCCTTGGGATAGGCGGCTTCAAAGCCATCGAGGCCAACCATGTCGAGCATCTTAAGGCTGCGCGCGTGGCGCTCGGCCGGTGGAACACCGCGTGCCTGCAATGGCGCCTCAACGTTTTCCAGCACCGTGAGCCAGGGAAAAAGCGCAAAGCTCTGGAAGACGATGGAGACGTTGATCTCGGCTTCGGCAATCGGCTTGCCGTGCCAAAAAACCTGCCCCGCCGTTGGAGTTGAGAGCCCAGTCAACATCCGCAGCATGGTCGACTTGCCCGAACCCGAAGGACCCAGCAGCGCAAGAATCTCGCCAGGCACAATGCTCAGGTCGGTCGCCGAAATCACCTGGATGCGATTCTGGCTTGGCTGCGCATAGTACTTCTCAATTCTTTCGGCGCGAATAATCGCGTCGACGGCCGGCGGCGCGTCGAGGGTCGGGTTTGGGGTAGCCGTTTCCTGCATGTACCGTACTCCGGTGGGGAAGTCCTGGGGAAAAACGCGGTCTGTTGCTGCCAGTATATGTTTGGGGAATGGATTTGCGATGAATTGGCCGAGGCCGCTGCCAAAAAACGGATTGCTCAGCGCGCACTCGACTCCGCGCTGGCAATGACGTAACCAGGGCCGACGGCCGAGCGTATCATTGAACTATAGGGATGCGCAGAACCGAGAAGTTAGCCCCGCCCAGCACCGTAGGCTAGTATGATGGTTTTGCCCTGATTTCCCTTCCCCGAATGCCTAGAGGACTATGCCAAACACCAAAAAACCAAGAGTCCTGGTCGCAGACGACGAGCTTGTGATCGCTGATACGCTTGCCATGATCCTGAACCAGAGCGGCTTTGAAGCTCGCGCCGTGTATTCTGGCGAAAAAGCTCTTGAGCTTGCAGAGACTTTTCAGCCCGACATGCTTATCTCCGACGTGATCATGGCGGACCTGAACGGAATTGATGCGGCCATCCGAATTCGCTCTCTGTTACCCAGCATCAAAATTCTGCTGTTTTCAGGCCAGGCTGCCACAGCCGACCTGCTGGAAAAAGCGCGCGCCGATGGGCACGAATTCGATATCCTCGCCAAGCCTGTCCATCCCCAGGATCTGCTGAACCGTTTGCGCGGATAACGCGGCTTGCGCGCTTCGAGGGCCCGAATAGCCACCCAACTCCTCTCTGCGGACTCATGAGCGCGGCCATGCGGCGCCTTTGATGCAGGCACTTGATCTCGGGCTCCCTGACCGGCGAAAGTAATCACAACATGGTAAAGGCACTTCGCTCGACTCGCGTTTTGACGCCGCAGGGCTTCGCGCCCGCTGTGGTGATCGTGGAGCACGAGCGAATCTCCGCGGTGCGCGGATGGAACGAGACTCCCCAAGACGCTGATCTATTCGACTTTGGCGATTTCTTTCTGCTGCCGGGACTGGTGGATTCTCATGTGCACATCAACGAGCCGGGCCGGGCAGATTGGGAAGGCTTTCAGACGGCAACACAGGCCGCGGCCGCCGGCGGCGTAACCACTCTGGTTGATATGCCGCTCAATTGCGTGCCTGAGACAATTGATGCCGCCGCGTTGGAGGCCAAGCGTAGCGCGGCGCAGGGAAAAGCGTGGGTAGACTGGGCTGCATGGGGCGGGGTGGTGCGCGGCAATGCCGATTCGCTCGAACCGCTGGCGCGGGCAGGTGTGGCGGGCTTCAAGTGCTTCCTGATTCATTCGGGAATCGATGGTTTCCGATGGGTAGATGAACCGGATCTGCGTACGGCGCTTGAGAAGTTGCGCGGCACCGGTCTTCCCCTCCTGGCGCATGCTGAAGTGGCAGGTCCCGTGAACTCTGCGACGAATGCGCTCAATTCAACCGGTTCGGATTGGCGCAGTTACTCAACTTACATGGCCTCACGGCCTCCGCTCGCTGAGATCGAGGCGATCGAAATGCTGATCCGCCTCGCCGATGACTTCAAGACGCCGGTCCACATCGTGCATTTGTCCAGCGCGCAGGCATTGCCGCTCCTTGCCGAGGCGCGGAGACGCGGGTTGCCTATCACCGTCGAGACCTGCGCACACTATCTGTGGTTCGCTGCAGAAGAGATTCCCGACGGCGCGACCGAATACAAATGCGCGCCGCCAATTCGCTCCGCCGCGAACCGCGAGGCGCTTTGGCAGGCGCTTAATGACGGGCTAATCGACATGGTCACGACAGATCACTCCCCTTGCCTGCCCCAGATGAAGCGCCGCGACGCCAGGAACGAATTGGCCCGGTGGGACCAGGCCTGGGGCGGCATTGCCAGTCTTGGGCTGGCGCTGCCCGTTCTTTGGACAGAAATGTACAAGCGCGGAGAAAGACCGGAACGGCTTGGTGAGTGGATGGCCGCAGCGCCGGCTCGCCTGGCTGGGTTGGCCGGAAAGAAAGGAACTCTAGCTTCTGGCGCGGATGCGGACTTTGTCGTTTTTGACCCTGACGACAGGTGGACTGTCACACCGCGCGATCTGCACTTCCGCCACAAGCTCTCACCTTATCTGGGGGCCCAGTTATTCGGCCGAGTGCATGAAACCTGGTTGCGCGGTGAGCCGGTCTTTCGCGCCGGCAAGTTCACCGGCGAGGCGCGCGGCAAAGAGCAGGTGCGCGCGTGAGCGGCCAAGTGTTGCTGGAGCGTGCCCGGCGAGCAATCTCAGAGTGCAGACGCATCGCCACCATGAGCGAGGAACCCGATCGCACTACGCGCAGGTATTTGACGCCGCCGGTGCGCCAGGTTCACGAGTTACTTCGCGGTCGCATGGAAGCGATTGGGATGTCTCTGCAAATCGACGCCGTAGGCAATCTGCGCGGCTTTTGGACGCCGTCGAATGGGCTCGGCAAGCGGCTGATTCTGGGCTCCCACATCGACACCGTGCCGAATGCGGGCGCATTTGACGGAGTGCTGGGCGTTACACTGGCGCTCGAGCTGGCTGAACTCGCGCAGGATCTTAAGCTGCCGCTACCCATTGAAGTCATCGCATTTTCTGAAGAAGAAGGCATGCGCTTCGCCGCTTTCCTCGGCAGCCGCGCCGTGGCGGGACGCTTCGATCCTGCGCTGCTCGCGCTCAAGGATGCTGAAGGCGTCACTCTTGAGGGTGCGATTCGAGCCTACGGACTCGATCCCACCCGCATTGATCAAGCGGCTCTCGACGACGATGTGCTTGGCTTTTTCGAAGTGCACATCGAGCAGGGTCCCGTCCTCGAGGCGGAAGGTCTGAGCCTTGCGGCGGTTACGTCGATCGCCGGACAGAGCCGATTCGCGCTGAAGTTCATTGGACATGCGAATCACGCCGGCACCACGCCTATGCATCTGCGGCGCGATGCGCTTGCGGGCGCGGCGGAGTGGATCGGTGCCGTGGAATCGCTCGGGCGAGGCACCGAGGGCCTTGTCGCTACAGTGGGCCGGCTCGACCTGGAGCCAAATGCAGGGAACGTGATCCCCGGAGCGGTGCGCGTCGGCTGCGAAGTGCGCCACGCCGCAGATGCCGTGCGAAAAGAGGCCGCTCAGGCTTTGCTGCAGCAGGCTGAAGCCATTGCCGGCCGGCGCAACCTTGAACTGCAGAAAATTCCGCAGATGGATCAGCCGGCCGTTCCCATGGACGAGCGGCTCACATCCTTTCTGGTCGAGGCCATTGAAGCTGCCGGGTTTCCTGCAAAGCAAATGCCCAGCGGGGCCGGGCACGACGCCATGGTAATGGCCTCACGCGTGCCCACGACCATGCTTTTTCTGCGCAGCCCCGGCGGCATCAGCCACCACCCCGAAGAGAATGTGCTAGAAGAAGATGTTGCAGCCGCACTCGACGTGGGCTCGAAATTTCTTCAGCGGCTGGCCGGTTCTGTCCGGTAAAATCGGACAGCGTATTTTTTCCTAGATCCCCCCTACAAAGAGGTCGCACGTGCATCACTTAGGATCAACGCGCAGCAGTCTCAAGTCTGACCATCTGCTGCATACGCCGGATACTTTTGTCCGCGCTCCCCTGCCTGGCGCCGATGGCGTCGAGTTCATCATCCACGCAGCGCCCCGACTCGGTGCGCGCTTCACGCAGATGACCGCTGAGTTCGTCGCCGGCGGATCGCTTGCGCCTACAGGGGCACAGCGCTTTCTCTACGTCCTCGACGGCAAGGTAGAAGTGAAGGCCGGGGGAAAGCGGCGCGTTCTCACTCCAGGCGGATTTGCGTACTTGCCGCAAGGCGCTCCGCACACGGTTCGCGCGCCGGGAATCGCGCGTGCGGCAGTGATTGAGAAGGTCTATGAGCCGCAGGCTGGCGCGGCCGCACCCTCAATCATCCTTGGCGATGAAGACGACGTCACTTCAACCGCGCTGATGGGCGATAGCGCCCTGCGCGTGCGCGCGTTGCTGCCCGACAAACCACCATACGACTTTGCCGTGAACACCATGACCTACGATCCTGGCGCATCGCTCAGCATGGTGGAGATTCATGTAATGGAGCACGGATTACTGATGCTTGAAGGCGGCGGTATCTACCGGCTCGGCGACTCGTGGTACCCCGTCCACGCCGGCGACTTCATCTGGATGCGCGCCTACTGCCCGCAGTGGTTCGGCGCACTGGGAAAGCGGCCTGCAAAATACCTCATCTACAAGGATTGGCGCAGGCATCCTCTGGGAGTGTGAACACCGTGGCAACCGCTCAACCGCACATCACGCCCAAACTCTCCATCGACAGATTGATTTCGGAGTTGATGGCCCTGGCGCAGATCACCGAGGCTGAGCCGCCGGTGGTCACGCGCGTCGTCTTCGGCGAAGCGGACATGCGTGCCCGCGCCTACGTCAAGAGCCTTTGCCTTGCGGCAGGACTCACCGTGCACCAGGATGCGATTGGCAACACCTTCGTGCGCTGGGAAGGCAGCGATCCCGCGCTTGCTCCGGTCGGCACCGGCTCGCATATTGACGCAATCCCCAACGCCGGCCTCTATGACGGATGCGTGGGAGTGCTGGGCGGCCTTGAGGCGATTCGCGTTTTGCAGCAGATGGGATTCAAGCCGCGACGTTCAATTGAGCTCGTGATTTTTACTGCGGAGGAACCCACGCGCTTCGGAATCGGCTGCCTGGGCAGCCGCATCATGGCCAGCGTGCTCACACCGCAACAGGCGCTCGCGCTGCGCGACAAGGAGGGCCGCGGCCTCGAAGAATGGCGCGCGCAAGCTGGATTCTCTGGATCGCTTGAGTCTGTCGCCGTCAAGCCAGGGCGCTTCCACCAGTTTGTCGAACTGCATATTGAGCAAGGGCCGCACCTTGAGCAGGAAGGGCTCGACCTCGGCCTCGTGACGCACATTGCCGCTCCGGCCAGCCAGCGCATCTTGATTGAAGGCGAAGGCGGACATGCCGGCGGCAAGCTGATGCCGGGGCGAAAGGACGCGCTCGCAGCAGCAGCAGAACTGATTCTCGCACTGGAATTGGCGGCGAAATCAACGGGAGCCATCGACACGGTCGGCACCGTCGGCATCTGCGACGTGTTTCCCGGCGCCGTGAACAGTGTTCCCTCGCGCGTCCTCATCACCACAGATATTCGCGACATCGATCGCGCGCGGCGCGACAGTGTGCTCGCCGCGCTCGATGCTGCATCAAAAGAGGTGAGCGCGCGACGCGGCGTCACCATCACGACAGAGTTGGTGAACGCTGATCCGCCCACGACCTGCGACTCGACGATTCTCGCGGCGCTTGAGGCTTCCGCAATTGCTGCGGGCAAAACTTACAAGAAGATGGTGGCGCGCGCCTATCACGACTCGTCGTTCGTCTCCTGCATTGCACCTGCGGCCATGCTGTTTATTCCCTGCCGCGGTGGAGTGAGCCATCGGCCCGACGAGTTCGCATCGCCTGAGTGGATCGGCAGCGGCGTGCACGTGCTGGCGCGCACACTCGCGCAGTTGGCTGGGTAGGCCCTGGCGCTTTCAAATCCTCGGCGCGACGTTGTATGCTATCCCTCAACCTGCTCGGCGATGTCGGCATTGGCAATCATGAGCACGCATGCGACAACCCGCATCGTTGGCGCCCCCGTCCCTCGTAAGGAAGGCGTGGATAAATTACTGGGCCGTGCGCTCTACGTCGATGATATTGAGTGCGAAGGGATGTGGCATGGCGCAACTGTGCGCAGCACGATTCCCCGCGGGCTGATTCGCTCTATTGCCTTCGACCAACGCATCGACTGGAGCGAGTTCACGGTTGTTACGGCCAAAGACATTCCCGGCGAGAACTGCATTCAACTCATCGTGGCCGATCAACCTTGCCTTGCCGACGGCAAGGTCAATCACTGCGAAGAGCCGATTTTGCTGCTCGCGCATCCTGACAAGCACAAGCTGCGCGAGGCGGTGAGCGCGGTGCGCATCGAATACGAACCGTTGCAACCAGTCTTCACCATTGAAGAGAGCGAACAACAGGATGTAGTTGTCTGGGGCACCGACAACATCCTCAAGAGCTTTCTGCTTGAGAAGGGCGATGTGGATTCGGCCTGGGCCAACGCCGCTCATATCGTCGAAGGCGAGTACCGCACCGGCGCACAGGAGCACCTCTACATTGAAAACCAGGGCATCATTGCGGAGTACAGCGCAAAAAGAGGCGTGACAGTGAGAGGCTCGCTGCAGTGCCCCTACTATGTCGTCAAGTCGTTGCGCGCTGTCTTCGACCTGCCTGAAGAAAAGGTGCGCGTCATCCAGACTGAGACCGGCGGCGCGTTTGGCGGCAAGGAGGATTTTCCTTCAAATGTGGCGTGCCACGCGGCGCTGCTCGCCATGAAGAGCGGCCACCCGGTGAAGATTGTCTACGACCGCATCGAAGATCTGGCCGCCACAACGAAACGGCATCCCTCGCGCGTACGCCATCGCACCGCGCTCGACAGTGACGGCAAACTGCTGGCAATGGAGATCGATCTCGCCACCGACGGCGGGGCTTATGCAACGCTTTCGTCCACCGTGTTGTCACGCGCCACACTGCACGGGACCGGCCCCTATCTATGTCCCAACGTACGCGTGCGCGCGCGCTCCTGGGCGACGAACCTCGTTCCTTACGGCGCATTTCGCGGCTTCGGTGCGCCGCAGGCAATCTTCGCCATGGAGCGGCACATAGATGAGATCGCCGCCACTCTCGACATTGATCCAGTGGAGTTGCGGCGCAGGAATTTCCTGCACGAGGGCGACACCAACGCAACTGAGCAAGTGCTGCGCGAGCCCGTGATTTTGGACCGATTGCTCGATCGTGCACTGACGGAGAGTGATTACCTGCCCAAACGCGCGCAGTTTGCCCGCGAAAACGCAGGCAGCGCGGTGAAGCGCGGCATGGGGATTGCGGCCTTTTATCACGGCTCCGGCTTTACCGGCTCAGGCGAGGAGTATTTGAACTCGCTTGCCGGCATTGACGTCACGCCCGACGGCATAGTGCGCGTGCTGGTATCGAACACCGAATTCGGCCAGGGCACAAACACGATTCTCACGCAGATCGCTTCTGAAGCTTTGGGCATCGACTACGCCGATGTGACGATGGCGGCGGCCGATACCGGCCTCGTTCCCAACAGCGGGCCGACCGTGGCCTCGCGCACATCAATGGTCGTGGGCCGCCTGATCGAGCGAGCCGGACTGCAGCTCATTGCACAGCTTCGTGAGCATGCGGGGCTTGGCGAAACTTACACGCGCCAAGAATTCTTCGCCGCTTGCGAGCGGTATCGCGCCGCGAAAGGCGAGGTCGTTTCACTGTGTCGTTATGAAGCGCCGCCCGGCATCCACTGGGACGACAAGACCTACCACGGCGAAGCCTACGGCGCCTATGCATGGGCGATCTATGTGGCGCAGGTCGCCGTGGATACCGTCACCTACACCGCTGAGGTAGAAGATTTCTGGGCTGTGCAGGAAGTGGGCCGCGTGCTGCATCCGGTGCTGGCTGCAGGACAAATTGAGGGCGGCATCGCGCAAGGGGTCGGCTACGCGCTCTACGAAAAAGTCGTAATGCAGAACGGTCGCATGGCCAACAACCAAATGACAAACTACATTATGCCAACCGCCCAAGACGTTCCTCCGATTCACGTGTACTTCGAGCAAATTCCATTTCGCTACGGCGGATTTGGCGCCAAGGGCATTGGCGAACTTCCGCACGACGGCCCCGCACCCGCCATTTTGAATGCGATTCGCGACGCGACGGGCGTCGCCTTCAATACGATTCCCCTGTTGCCCGAGGATCTGTACACAGGGCTGGCCGCCAATCGACCGGTCGAGGAGCCGGCCCTGCCATGAGCGCAAACGGCAATCCACGGCGCATTGTCGCATGGCCCGCGATTCATTTCACGGTGAATGGCACAAGCCGCACTGTGAACGTGCCGCCGATGAAGCGATTGCTCGACGTGTTGCGCGAAGATCTGCATCTGACCGGAACCAAGGAGGGATGCGGCGAAGGCGAGTGTGGCTCGTGCTCCGTGCGTATGAACGACGAGCTAGTGAACAGTTGCCTTATACCCGTATTGCAGGCCGAAGGTGCAGACCTTCAAACCGTAGAAGGGCTTGCGCTTGACGGCGAGCTTCATCCCTTGCAGGAGGCGTTTCTTCAGCATGGCGGCGCGCAGTGCGGCATCTGCACGCCAGGCATGTTGATGGCCGCGACGCAGCTCCTCGCTCACTCGCCGCACCCCAGCGGAACCGAGATTCGCGAAGCGCTCGCCGGAAATCTCTGCCGCTGCACCGGGTTCATGCATATCTTTGAATCCGTCGCTGCCGCGGCCGACGCGCAGATAGAAAATACAGCCCAAGCTTCTGCAGCGGAGCAGACGCACCATGCGCGGTAATCCGGCGATGCACGATCTCGTCGCGCCGGGCAGCCTTGGCGCGGTGCTCGATCTGCTCGCTGCCGAGCCCGGCAAGTGGACGCCAATCGCCGGCGGCACGGAATTAATGGTTGCATTCTCCGCGGGCCGGCTGAACGCGCCAAAGCTGGTCAGCCTGTGGGGCATTGCGGATCTTTGCGCCATCGAGACCAAGCCTGAAAGCATCGCCATCGGCGCATCGGCGACGTTCCTCGATCTTCGGAGAGACGCTGCGATTGGGGCGGAGTTCCCGCTGCTAGCCAAAGCGGCGAGTTGGATTGGCTCAGTTGCCAACCAGACGCGCGCCACGCTTGGCGGAAATCTCGTCAACGGCTCGCCGGCCGCCGACTCTTCGCCCGCCCTGTTCGCTTACGATGCGGAAATTGAGATGATTTCGGTCCGTGGCGGCCGCCGCATTCCCTATTCTGAGTTCCATACCGGCTACAAACGCAACGCGCTCGCCGCCGATGAGCTGCTCTATGCGATCTATTTGCCGCGGCGGTTTGCAGACCACAGGCAATATCTGCGCAAGGTTGGAACCCGGCGCGCCATGGCCATTGCAAAAGTCGCGCTTGCGGCAACTGCGCTGATCGAGAAGAACATGATCAAGGAAATCCGGCTTGGAGCAGCAAGTCTCGCGCCGTATCCGACGCGGCTGTTGCAAACCGAGGCGGCGCTGCTCGGCCGGAACATTACGCGCGAGACAGTGCAGACAGCGCGGCGCGCTTTACTCGCCGAGGTCGCGCCCATTGACGACATCCGCTCGACAGCCGACTACAGGCGCCGTGTGGCGGCGAATCTGCTCGATGAGTTTTTGCTCGAACTGCGCCGCGAGGAGTTGCGAGCGTGAACTCCACACTGGCGGCATGGAACATGGCAGACGACGCGGAGGCCCTCGATGCCATGATGGCCTGCTGCGGCTCGAAGCGATGGGCCGCGAGCATGGTCGCACTTCGTCCCATTGGCAATGTAGTGGAACTGAGCGAGGCGGCGGACCGCGTGTGGGGCGCGCTGCAGGAGCCGGATTGGCTTGAGACGTTCGCATGCCACCCGCGCATCGGAGAGCGCAAGGCCGGCGCTGCAGGGCAATCGGCCGTTTGGTCCAAGCAGGAGCAGGCGCGGACAAGCACGGCGAGCGAACGCGTGCTGGCCGAGATTGCCGAGGACAACGTGCTTTATGAGGAACGATTTGGCTTTACCTACATCGTGTGCGCCACAGGCAAAAGCGCCGATGAGATGCTTGCGATTCTCAAGCGGCGCCTGGCCGGCACGCGCGAGGCTGAGTTGCGCGAGGCGGCAGAACAGCAGCGGCAGATCATGCAGATTCGTTTAGGAAAGTGGTTAGTCGAATGAGCGTCATCACAACACACGTGCTCGACACCGTGCTGGGCAAGCCGGCCGCGGGCGTTGCCGTACGCCTTGACAAGCAAGTGGGCGGCGGTTGGATCGAAGTTTCAACAAGCAGCGAAGCAGTCGAGCGCGTGCAGGACACTCCATGCGACTGGGCGCCGGTATCAACGGGCCTCACCGATGCCGATGGGCGCTGCCGCGACCTTGCTCCCGAAGCGGAAAAAGGCGTTTACCGGCTCACGTTCGACACGGGCGCTTATCTCAAGCGCATCGGCCGCGCCGGCATTTATCCTGAGATTTCCGTCACATTCACCTGTGGCGGCGAATCGCATTATCACCTTCCCCTGCTGCTGAGCGACAACAGCTACACAACTTATCGAGGAAGCTAAGGCATGGCCAGACTGGGAGCAAACCGCTACGGAAAATCGCGAGTGCGGCTTTCGCGCATCACGCGCGTCAACGATCCGATCCACGGTGACCGTAATGAGTTCAACGAGTGGACCGTGCACGTAATGTTGTATGGAGACTTTGAGGCCAGCTATACCGAAGCCGACAACAGCAAGGTTCTGCCCACCGATACCATGAAGAACACGGTGTACGTCGTCGCGCGCGGCTCAAAGGCGCCCACCATCGAGGCCTTTGCCATGGAACTCGGCGATTATTTTCTCGACAACAATGTGCAGGTGACCAAGGTGAGCATCGTGGTCGAGGAAAAAATCTGGGAGCGGCTCCTGGTGGACGGCGCACCCGACGCCACCACGTTCAAACTGGGCGGATCCGAGCTGAATACCGCACTCGCGGTACGCGACAAGGCGGCCGCGTGGGAAGTGACGTCGGGCATCGATGGATTAACCATCCTGAAAACTGCGCATTCCGCGTTTACGGGATACGTGAAAGACAAGCTGACGACGCTAAAGCCGGCAACAGACCGCATCCTGGGCACGCGGGCAACGGTGGAGTGGGACTACGGTGAGGACGCGCCCGATTATGCGCAGGTGCGGCAGCGCATTATCGCTGCAATGTTGAAGGTGTTTGCCGCGCACAACAGCATGAGCGTGCAGCATACGCTCTTCGATATGGGGAAAGCTGCGCTCGATGCCGCACCCGAGATTCTGCGCATTCATCTTTCCCTGCCCAATCTGCATCACTTGCTTGCGGCGCTGGGCACCTTCGGGCTCGACAATCCCAACCACATCTTTGTGCCCATCGACGAGCCGCATGGTACTATCGAGGCCACCGTCGAACGGTAAGCCACTCCGCGGCAGCAAAGGGCAAATCAGTGACCGACACCAGGACCACTGAAGGCAAACTGCGCCCTCCAGGGGGCGCCGAGGGCTACGGCCTGCGCTCCGGTGTGCTCGGACCGGTCGAAACGTTAGCGCAATCGGTCTCGGCCGTTGCCCCCAGCACAACCGCGTCGCTCACTGTTGCATTGGTCTTCGGGCTTGCCGGCAACGCCACATGGTTTGTCTACCTGCTGGCCACCGGTTCCATGCTGCTGGTTGGATTTTGCGTCAGCCGCTTTGCACGGCTCTCGGCGTCGCCAGGGTCGCTCTATTCCTACACGGCCGGAACGCTGCCGCCTGTATTTGGCGTCGCGGCCGCGTGGGGACTGCTGCTGGCTTATCTGGCCACGGGGGCTTCAGTCGCGGGTGGCGCGCTTTACTACGCAACCGTCCTGGCACAACAGTTTTTCCATTGGTCGCCGCCGGCGATTCCCACGCTCGCCGCGGTTTGCGCAGTTGCCGGCTATATTGCATACCGCGATGTAAAGCTGTCAGCCGAACTCATGCTTTGGATTGAAGCCGGCTCGGTGAGTCTCATCCTTATCGTGCTGTTCCTGCTTCCGTTTCACCTCGGCCTGAGGCTCGATACAAGCCAGTTCCAACTCAAAGGTGCTTCCTTCTCTTCGCTTGGCCCGGCGCTCGTGCTCTCCATCTTCAGCTTCGTTGGATTTGAGAGCGCCACCACGCTGGGAAGCGAGGCGCGTGACCCGCTGCGCACCATTCCGCGCGCCGTGTTGCAATGCGCGCTGCTCGCCGGCGTCTTCTTCATGCTCTGCGCCTACTCTGAGGTGCTGGGCTTCCGCGGCGAATCCGGCGCGCTCAGCAGCTCCACCAGCCCCTTCCACCAACTGGCTGCGAAAGCCGGCGTGTCGCCGCTCGGTGTGGCCATCGACTTTGGCGCGTTTGTCAGCATGTTCGCGTGTGTGCTGGCCTGCGCAACCGCGGCAGCGCGGGTTCTGATGCGCATGTCGCACGATGCTCTGCTTCCCGCCCTGTTCAAACGCACCAGCCGGCGCCATGGGACCCCCGGAGCTGCGATTGCCTTGTCCGCCGTGCTCATGCTCGTGGCCACGACTTCTCTGGCGCTACGCGGCGATACCGGCTTCACCATGTACGACCTGTTGGGATCGCTGTCGGTCTTTGGCTTTCTCACCGCCTACGCGCTGGTGGCTCTCGCGCTTCCCTTCGCCAGACGTGCGCTTGGCCAGCATTCTCACCTGCTGGCAGTTGTCAGCGTTCTCACGGTTGCCGTCATCGTCGTGATCACAATCTTCGACCTCAACTCCGCAGCCGACCCGGTTCACGCGCGAATACCCTATCTCTATCTTGCCTACATTGCCGCGGGACTTGGCTGGTATGGATTACGGCGGAAAAGCGCCTCAACTCATTGAGATATGTTGTGGAAAACCACCACTCTTGCGACTGCGAAAACCGTAAATCCTTATGTGGAACTTATATCTCACCGTCTAACATATCCGCTAACCCGCAGCGCGCGCAGGACCAGGCCTAAATTCGCGTACGGCTCTTAGCGATTTCGGTTTCCCTGATTGGTTTTGAACGCTTTCGAACTTCACATTTCTCATTTTTCCCACACGATCCAGCCGCGTGCCCTAAAAGCTGCCGGGAAATCTTTATCTGCGAGGTCGAACCTTGAAGCATTTCTTGCGCTTGTTTCCTTCTTGCATTTCAGGCCTGCTGGTAACGGCTGCGGCCGTTGCCTTGTGCAGCAGCTCACTGTGGGCACAGCAAACGCTGGGCGGAATCACAGGCCAGGTAACAGATGCCTCAGGCGGCGTAATCCCCAACGCCTCGGTCACCGTGACTGACGAACAGACCTCGCTGACGCGCACCACCAGGACCAACGGCACAGGCGCTTACACATTCGTCAATCTTCCCATCGGGAACTACACGATTAAGTACGAAGCTCAGGGTTACCAGGTGCAGAAGACCCCGCACATCGCCGTGCAGGCCGACCGCACGGCTACGGTTAACGCTTCGCTCAAGGTAGGTCAGGCCACCACAACTGTCGAGGTGGAGGCAACACCTTTGATGAATGCCGTGGACACAACCAATGGCTACGTGATGGAAACCCAGCAGATTGCGCAGACGCCATTGCCCACCGGCAGCTTCACTGGGTTGGCCATCCTCTCCGCAGGCGTTGACGCGGAGTTGCCGGGCGGCACCGGCGCCAATTCCGGCCTGGGCAATGCGCCGATTTGGGCGAACGGACAGCGTGACACATCAAACAGCTTCCTGCTCAACGGCGTGGATGCAACCAATCTATTCAACGGCAAGAGCACAAGCCAGGTGGATTCGGCGCGCGTCATCAACAGTACCGGAGTGCAGACCAGTCCCGGCGGAGGCGGCGGCGTGATCATGTCCGCCGCTTCAGTCTATCTTTCTATCGGCAACGCAATTCCCACCCCGGCGCCTGAAACCTTGCAGGAAGTGCGCGTGAACGCTTCAATGTATAACGCGGATCAAGGTTCCACTTCCGGCGCGCACATCGACATGAGCACCAAGTCCGGAACCAATGATCTGCACGGCACACTCTACTTCCACCGCGGCACCAACTGGATCAATGCCGCTCCATTCTTTTTCAATCAGGACCCCGACGTCCCCGCAAACGATAAAGTTCCCCAGTTACATCGCGAAGAACTCGGCGGCACTCTCGGTGGTCCCATCATCAAAGACAAGCTCTTTGGCTTTGTTGGATTCCAGCACCTGCACGTCTCCGACGCGGAGCTCGGCGATTCATTCCTCGCCGTCCCCGTTGGCTTGACTGATACCAATCGCAACGCGTCGGGCCTGGCTATGCTCGCTAACGATTCCTTCGGAACCGGCCTCACCGGATCGAATATCGATAAGAATGCTCTCATCTTTTTCAACTCACCCGCCCTTCCCGGTGAACCGGGCAAATGGCTTATCCCCAACGACGCACTGGGCGGCGTCGGGCCGTCGGTCGCTCATCTGGACAATTCATTCATCCCCGGCACAGGACGGTTTACCTCCGATCAGGCAGTCGCCGACCTCGACTACAACGCGAGCAGCAAAGACACGGTTGCGCTCAAGTACTACTACCAGCACGACCCCACCTTCGCGCCGTATTCCTACTCGAGCGTCCCTGGGTTCCCCGAGCATCTCGACTCCGGTGCGCAGGAGTTTTCCATCAACAACGCCCTGATCCTCAAGTCGAACCTGAGCACCACTGAGACGCATCGGTTTCCTGCGCGAAAAGAATTGGGCCGATAACTCGCAAGCGTTTGGACCTACCTCGATCCCCGGCGGCTCCTATGGCACAGGATCGATCAACATCTTCGGATCGAAGTACTTTCCGGGCGTCTCGATCTATAATGTTCTGGGCGATTATCAGCCGAGCGGTGTCAGCCCGGTCTTCCTCAACATCGGCCCCAATGCGGAGTCGCAATCAACCAACACGGGCATGTTTCAGAACCGCCTTTCTCCGTCTGGTAATGCCATCTGGATTCTCGGCAAAAATACCCTGAACTTCGGCGCGAGCTATTCATACACGCAACTGAACACCATCGACAAACGCACCGGAACCGGCACGGTCGCCTCCGATGATTTCAGCCAGTTCGCACAAGGGTTACGACTTGCCTGGCAGTGCCGCGACCGGGCTTTTATGTCACTTCGTTCCTGCAAGGCAACGCCAACCGCTACTATCGCGCCAACCAGCTTGGCATGTACATCACGGACAAATACCAGATCAGCCCACGCTCGCGCTCACCCTCGGTGTCCGCTACGACTGGGATGGCGGCCTGACCGAGAAATATGGCCGCATCTTCAACTTCGACGCGGGCACAAGCCACTGCAGACTTATCGAGCGATCCAGCTACTCCTATTGCGTCGGCAGCGACACCATTCTCAATCCAGGCCTGATTATCGCCGGCAACAATGCAAACGGCTCGAAGGGCATGAGCGACACGACCCTCACCGGCCGCCAGTGGGGCGTCGCTCCGCGCTTTGGCGCGGCATGGCAGCCTGGAATCTTCCATAGCAAACTGGTCGTCCGCACCGGCGCGGGCTTTTACTATGATCGCGGCGAGCTCTTCACCTACTTCTCGCCCGGCTACGCCATCGGCACCGTAACCGGCGGCCCCTTCGGCGTAAACCAGCAACTGCCTTTTGTCAATGAGTCAACCTGCCCGTCAGCCTCTGTCACGCTTTACGAATTCTATCTGCCCACCTGCGGCGGAGGACGGTCTGGGCGGAGATCGGTACGCCGGCCGATTCGAGGCAATATGGAGAACCCCTATGGCACCACTCTCGAATACGCAGCACCAACCAGCCCCAAGGCATCGGATCTCAGCAACTTACCTTCCCAATGCCTGCAGCATTGTGAACACGGGATATTCCGGCATCCCGGGCCTCTGCGCAACCGCCGAATGGCAGCGAAGATCATCAATAACGGCCAGCCCATCTCGCTGGGCGTCTACGACCGCGCCAATAAGCTTCCCTACACCATGAACTACACGCTCGATCTGCAGTGGCAGCCGCGCAACGACATGGCCGTCGAAGTCGGCTATGTAGGCAATATGGGCCGCCACCAGGTTATTCCAGTTCCCTTTAATCAGCCCGCCATCAACTCCAAGTCGACCCGGCGCTGGCCGGCGGATCTGCCCGCAGGCCTACAGCTATGGCTACAACGTCGGCTTCAATAGCCTGCCGGCCGGCACGCCTTCCTGCTTCGGAGAGCCTGCAGGTTATCTGGCGACATATGAAGGCGGCAACGTGGATTTGCGCGTTCCCTATATTGGATACGCCGCCGAATCGATCAAGTACCTTGCTGAAGGCATCGACAACTACAACGCACTGCAGGCCCACATTGATAAGCGCATGAGCCACAACTTCATGGTGGGAGCGTCGTACACCTGGTCGCATGCCATTGACGAGCAGAGCGGACTGGGACTCTTCTACAACGGCAACAATCCCCTCAACCTGCGCAGCGCCTATGGCTCATCTGATTTCGACCGCACCCACGTGATTAACTTCAATTACGTTTTCACGCTGCCCAACATGGCGAGCAAAGGTTCGTTTGCGGGCATGCTCACCGACGGGTGGTCGTTGGTGGGCCTCACCGTGCTGCAAAGTGGCCAGCCCTACAGCGTCATCGACTTCTCAGGCGCCATCGGCAGCATCTACTACTCAACGGCCGATGGCATCACGAATCCGATTGTCCCGCTCGCCACTGGCTGCACGGCAAAAAGCGCGGTCACCGGAACCTCCGGCGCTTTCTACGATACGAGCCGCAAATATAACGGCGGTGCGCTCAATCCCTCCTGCTTCACCCTTCCACTCCTGCCCGCAGGCGGCTTGAACGGCGCAATTCCTCCGGACGATCCTTACGAAACGGGCTTCGCGACAGGACAGCGCAACATCTTCCGCCAGGCTTTCCAGAAACGCGCAGATGCTTCCCTGGTCAAAATGACCTCTTTCGATAAAGATCGGTATAGCCTCAAGTACACCTTCGACGTTTACAACCTGACCAATACCACCAGTTTCGATATTCCCGGCAACGAGGTATCGCAAAACGCGGGCTATAACGCGTTCCCGTACGCGGGCCAACCGGTGTCAACCACGAACTGCGCCACAAATCCCAGCAACACGACTGGTGCGTTGTATTCTTGCGCGGCTGGCTTGGGTCTCGTCACGCATACTATCGGGTCCCCTCGCCAGATTCAGATGTCATTGCACTTCGATTTCTGATTCTGGTTCTCTCGCAAGCTATCCAGGGCGGCTCTCAAATGGGCCGCCTTTGATTTTGCGACGTCATCAATCGTTGGTGTGTTCGAGCCAGGCTCCGCCCCGATTTAGAGTGCGCCAGATCGGGTCAGGCTCGCAAAACTCCCGCCTTCGAACCCATACAATCTTTTTATGACTCGTCCCGTCTCCACGATCCGCAGCCTTCGCGAAGCACTCGCATCCGGCTCTTCCCGGCCTTCACAACTGGCTGAAAACGCTCTTGCATCCTCGAATCAAAACGCCGGCCACAACACCTACCTGTGGCAAAATGCCGGATGGACTCGCGCAGAAGCATCACGCGCCGAAGCCATGCCTCGTGGTGCCGGCGGTCTGTTTGGCGATGGGCGCTCGGCGCTGTGGGGTCTGCCCATCTCTGTCAAAGATTGTTTTGACCTCGCCGGATCGCCAACAACATGCGGCGTGCACTTTTACCGCGAACTGAACGGCTCGGCCTTACATGACTCCTGGCTCGTGGAGCAGTTGCGCAAGTCGGGTGCAGTCATCGTCGGCAAAACACATCTCCATCCATTGGCCTATGGAATCACCGGCGAGAACCCCGAGTTCGGCGATTGCGTGCAGCCACGCGACCGCGGCGCGCTCACCGGCGGCTCATCAAGCGGCGCAACAGCCAGCGTGCAGGAGAGCTCAGCTGTAGCCGCCATCGGAACCGACACCGGAGGCTCCGTTCGCGCTCCCGCTGCACTTTGTGGTCTCGCCGGTTATCGCGCTACCCTCAGCCGCGGCGACTGGCGCGGTGGTGCGCACCTGGCCGAATCGTTCGACACCATGGGCTGGCTCTTTCGCGATCTCGAAGACGCGCCGCTGCTCGCCGCTCCTTTTGCCCCCGCGGAAACTGCGCCGGCAAGGCCCTTCACCCGCTTCGCTTATGTCGATGACGGATTTCTCCACGATTGCGAGCCGGAGGTCGTCGAGAGCTTTCGCGGCATGATTCATGTGCTTCAGGAACTCGGCCTTCAGGCGCAGTCCTTCGACGCAAATTGGTGGGCGGATTCCATCGAAATCTTTGCGCCCATTCAGGCTTCGGAGGCGGCGCGATACCACGCCGGCCACTTCGACCAATTCGAACCGGCCATCCGCGATCGCCTGAAGTGGGGCGCGAGCCTCAAGCTGGATGAAATCGCCGCATTGCGCAAGCGTCACAAAGCTTTCCGCGCGCGCATGGATGAATTGCTCGCTGCGAATGAGCTCGCCCTGCTGCCGTGCATTCCGGTAGCGCGCCTCGCGGCAGGCGCCGATCATAGCCAGACCCGCGGCCGGCTCCTGCGTTACACCTCGCCCTTCAGCCTCGCAGGCGTACCCACAGTCGCGATTCCCTGCGCCCACGGCGGCATGCAACTCTCTGCCGCCCGCGGCTGCGATGAATCGCTGCTCCAGCTTGCCGCGCAGATCGGTGCTCAAAGGAAGGCAGCTCCGGCACAGTTCTGACTGGTTGGTACGAGCGCTCTCACACATTAAGCGGTCGTGATTGAGGCATTCTGTCGCCTCGCCCGCCGAATCGCCAGGACACAAAGCAAAATCACGCCGGGACCGCCGACAAAGGCCGCCCAGCCAAGAAGCCCGACAATTGCGAAGGAATAATCCAGCGCCAACTCTGGCTGCCCAACGCCCAATTGCGCACGAACACGCTTTCCTTCGACATCCTGATGCACCGTCAGAATGACCCGTTGCCGCTGCCCGAATCGTGCCTTGTAATACCCTAGAATTATGTCGTTGCCCAGCAATCTGCCGCTGTGGGCCCCATGCTGGACCACCTCACCACGGCTGTCAACGACCGCGCAGTCAACGTTTAGATCCGTATCCACATCGGGAGGAATCCCAAGCCACGTCAATTCGATTTGGTAATCGCCGCTAAGGTAGGTTCTAAAGTATGTGGACGTGTATTCACCGCGCTTGAGTGAGACCTGCTCTGACAGCGGCTGTGATTGAGCGACCTGCAAGTAAGAAATCACAAACGGCCCGATACCAACGACGATCAGCAAACACCCAACGGCGAGGATAACCCTGTCACGCTCCCGGTCTTTCATGGCGCTTACCTCAAATCACGAAGACTTTTCCGTCGGGAACGGCTCCGCCTTCATCGACCCGTCGCGCTGCTTCACCAGCATCTGCACCTTGCCCTCGGCGGCGTCCAGCTCCTTTTTGCAGGCGGCTGACAGGCCGACGCCCTCCTCAAAGAGCTTGAGCGAATCTTCCAGCGCCAGATCGCCTCTTTCCAGTCGATCGACGATCGTTTCCAGCTTCTTGAGCGATTCTTCAAACGAGGGCATGGCTATAACTCCATCCTATACGGGTCCACAAGATAATAGACCATGCCCGCGACGTGAGGAGCAACATTCCTGTGTGGCTCCTACGATCTAATCAACGCTTGAGCTTATCCATGGGTGGACTTGAGGATGAGAACCAGGCAAAAGAGTGAACCGAAAGTCACTAATGCGGCGGTCGCGATCAATCCCGCGGCCCGCACTGTCTTGCGGTCGGTCTGAAGATCCTCGTCGTCACTCGCGAGTTTCGCGTTCTTACTCCACCAGCGCAGAGACCAGATGGGAAACGGTGACGATAGGATCAGGATCAGCGCGCAAAATCCCAGAACGACGTTTTGAAATCCAACATCGTGAATGAAGCGGGGATTGCGCAAGAGCCCGATCAAAATTCCCGCCGGCAAACAGAACGCAGTCACTGCCGAATATCGAAGAACGCTCGCGTCGCTGCATGCCTGGTCGACCATGGCAAGAAGATGGGCTGCTTTTTCCGCCGTATCGTGGTTAATTTTGGCGCCGCAGAATCGGCACACGTCTGACGATATATCAATCGTCTGCTTACAGTTGGGGCACTCGAAGACATCGAGCGCGATCCACGCTACATCGCGCACAAGGCCGAGCTTCACCTCGCGGCGACCGGCATTGCCGATACCGCCTACTTCGGCGCCGAAGCCGAGTTTTTCATTTTCGACAATGTCCGCTTCGATCAGCGCGAGCAGTATGGCTTTTATTACATCGACGCCGAAGAAGGACGCTGGAACTCAGGCCGGGCCGAAAACAATTTGGGATACAGGCCGCGTTACCGGGAAGGATATTTTCCGGTGCCGCCGACGGATCATTATCAGGACCTGCGCTCAGAAATGGTGCTGACCATGCAAAGCTGCAAGGGCATCGAAGTGGAGTGCCACCACCACGAAGTCGCCAGCGGCGGGCAAACGGAGATCGATCTGAAATTCGATTCGCTGCTGCGCGCGGCCTGGTCTTCTCCGTTTCAGCTTCTCCGAGAGAAGCGCCTTCAGGAGCGCTCTGTTTTGCCCTAAGTTCATCGACTGCCTTCTTCATACTCGATTCTCGCCTTCATGATCAGGTACAAGTCGCAGGCAGCCTTGAGCTTTATAACATCGTCTAGACTGATAGGTCATATCTCTTTGTTTTCCCCTTTCATTGTCATCTTCGCGATTCCAATGAGATCATGGATCTCCTTTACAAAGTCAGACCCCGTCTTAAAGCCTTCCATCATCTTTTCGACAGCCGCAAGATAATTGCCCTCGTTCCCGTCCCAATCACCGTTGGATGCCATCGCCTCGGACAGGACGAGATGGAATTCACCAAGCAAGTTGCCGGGTGCCCCTGGATCAGAGACAAGGCGTTGTCAAGCGAAACTTCTCCTGAGCGGTGTGGGAGCACCGCTGGCTTCGTCATTGGGTTCATCACAGCTGAGGACTAACACGGGGAAAATATCGCGATTGATCACTCTTCGGTGGAACTTACCTCGTTCCACCAACCATCGATTCGGCCGACAACCTCGACCATGATTCTTCTATGCGAACCTCCAGCCGCCGTCGCCGGTGCGAAAGTGGAAAACGGTTTTATCGTTTTCCAAGCGCGCAGCGCGTCTTTTGCACCGGCCGTCTGGAGGCGAGAGCGCCCAATCAACACATCGGCCTAGCTTTTGCCGGCCAGGGGCACCCGCGGGCTGCTCTCGATACGAACGATCTCCGGATACGGCGTTTGTGTGCGCAGCATCCAGTAGAGTCGTACGGCCAAGCGTCTCGCCGCCGCCACTTTGGCGATGCCTTTCGGCTTGCTGTGGCAGCGGTGAGCGTACTGCTTGCGAAATCCTTCATCCAGACGAACTACACTTTGCGCCGCTGTTCATGATGGGACACGGTCGCCACGGCATGGAAATGATGCACGGGGGAATGGGTGGGATGGGGATGATGGGTCCAGGCGAGATGGGCCGGAAGTCCGAAAAGATGGCGCCGATGGAAAACCAAAATGACGAAGACGACAAGGATTTGGACGAGGACTAGCCCAAGCCCGGCCGTCACCGCGGCGGTCGCCCTGCCGACAGCATGAAGCTGAACGCCGAATAGAGCGGGCGCTCGCGGTCCGGTCCGCCGTGCGGCGGATTACCGGCTGTTCTTTGCCAGCCAGGTCTTCATTTGCGCGATCTCCTTGTCTTGCGCAGCGACGATGTCTGTCGCCAACTGGCGCAATTCGGGGTCGGTTCCATATTCGACATCGACCTTGGCCATATCGATCGCCCCTTGATGATGCGAAATCATCATGCGCACGAAATCTTCGTCCGGCCTGCCTGTCGGCTTCATGTGCATGCCGCTCATCATGGTCTTCATCGACTCCGCGAACGCCTTGTCGGCAGGGCTCTTCGCAGGCTTCATCGCCATGCCCTTCATGTCCTCGGCGCGGGCGGTTTGCGCTGACAACGGGAGGGCGGGCATGACGAGGGCGGCGGCGAGAAGCATCGATTTGTTCATTGCGTTTTCCTCTTGGGTTGCGGCATCGGGCCCGACTGAGGTCTCTGGCTAGGGCGACGGCTCGACATTAGCTGCGGAAGTCTTTGATCAGCGCGGTACTTCCGCGCGCCGCCAAATCAGTTCCCCGCCCCACATCATGGAGCCTCCGAATGGCCCGCTCCAATTCATCATGCCAAGCCCTTAGACTTGAGCGACCGCGCGGGCGAGCTTGGAGCGCACCGATAGCTCAGATTTCCTTGAGCGCCGGATTGTGAATGGCCAGCATCGAAGCAACGGGATCGATCGCCGCGATTTCGGTTTGTCCGTCCCCTGCGTCGCGCACCACAACGTTGCAGGGCAGCATGGTCCCGACCTTGTTCTCCAGTCGGAGCGCCTCATGCGCCAGGGCCGGGTTGCAGGCACCGAGAATGACGTAACTGGGATAATCGACGCCGATTTTTGCTTTCAACGTCTCTCGCACATTGATCTCCGTCAGAACGCCGAACCCTTCCGTCTTCAGGGCTTCTTTCGTGCGCGCTACGGCCTCATCGAATGCGACCGGCAACAGCCGGTTGATGTAATAATCCATAACACTTCTCCTTGCCTGACTACTGGAGCCGGAAGCCGCGCAATCTTTAGCGCGTTGGCGACCACGCTTACCGACGAAAGCGCCATCGCCGCCGCGGCCAGACTGGCGAGAGCGTGAGGCCGAAGGCCGGATACAGGACGCCGGCCGCGATCGGCACGCCCGGCGCGTTGTAGATGAAGGCGAAGCTCGAGGTTTTGCCGGATGTTGCGCATGGTGGCATGCGACGCTTAGCGCGCGGGCGCGGCACCCGGGCAGGTCGCCCGCCAATCAGCGTCACCCCCGCGCTCTGATCGCGACGTCGGTGCCAGTGCCCATCGCGATCCCGCGTCGGCCGCGGCCAGCGCGGGCGCGTCGTTGACCCGTCCCCGGCCATCGCGACGACGCGGCCTTCGGCCCGCAAGCGTTCGACGACTTGCCTTTGTCCTGCGGCAACACTTCGGCTTCGATCTCGTCGATCCCGAGCTGATGTGCGACGGCTCGGCGGTGGTGCGTTGTCGCCGGTGACCATCACGATCGTAATGCCGTCGTCCCTGAGCGTGCGAGTGCCGCGGCGGTGGTCGGCTTGACGGGATCGCCGATCGCGATGATCCCGGCCGGGCGGCCGTCGATTGTCGCATAGGTGACGGTTGCGCCACGCCGCGCAGCTCGTCGGCTTGCAGGTCGAGCGACTGACGCGATCCCGCCGCCTCGCTCATGGCGCGTTGCCGACGCTCACGCGCAACGTCCCGACGCGGCCCGCGATGCCGCTGCCGGGTGGCGCTCGAACGCGCCGGCTTCGTCAAGGCGAGGTTGCGGTCGCCGCCGCCGCGACGATTGCCGCGCCCAGCGGGTGTCGCTCGAGCGCTCGAGGCTCGCCGTCGCGGCCAGGATTCGTCGGCGGAGAAGCCGGCGGCGGCGACGACGGCGATGACGCTGGGCTTGCCTTCGGTGAGCGTCCCGGTCTTGTCGACGACCAGCGTGTCGACGCGCTCGAGCCGCTCCAGCGCGGACGCGTCCAGATGAGGATCCCGGCGCGGGCACCGCGTCCGACGCCGACCATGATCGCCATCGGGGTGGCGAGCCCGAACGCGCACGGGCAGGCGATGATCAGGACCGAGATCGCGGCCGCCAACGCGTAGCCGAGGCGCGGCTCAGGCCCCGAACGCCCAGGCGACGAAGCCCGCGAGCGACCGCGATCACCGCGGGACAAACCAGGCGGCAACCTGGTCGGCGAGCGCTGGATCGGGCGCGGCTGCGCTGCGCGTTAGCGACGATCGCGACGATCTGCGCCAGCACCGTCTGGCGGCCGACATGTCGGCGCGCATGACGAAGGCGCCGTTGCCGGTTTGGCGTTCCGCCGATGACCT
>CAWJBE010000025.1:0-142104 GCA_963841095.1 uncultured Acidobacteriaceae bacterium | reverse complement strand
CACGGTGACCCCCATCAACACCGCCACCAACAAGGCCGGCAAGGCGATCAAGGTCGGCACCAGCCCCACTGCCATCGCGATCCCGCCGTAACAATCCGGCAGCCGGGGTCGCGCCAGCATTGGCCGGCCCAACGGGTGAGGTTCGCCCGGCTTTGCCAGGCTAAGCGTTGTGCAACTCGTATTGCGCCTGCTCGAAGGTGATGAGCCGATGGGGCCGTTTCTTAGAGAAGGTCAGCGCGCGGGCCCAAGCGAAAATGGTACCTAGCCGGTTGCCCCAGCCGATCAAATAAAGCACATGGACAAATCCCCACATCGTATAGCCAATTATGCCAGTAAATTTCATCCCGAAAGAGTCCGTGACTGCGGACAGATGGCCGATCGTGGCCATCTGGCCTTTGTCGAGGTACTTGAAAGGCTTCACTTCCGCGCGGCCCTCCAGCCGCCCTCGGATCAGCTTGCCAACGTATTTGCCCTCCTGGATGGCCGCTTGCGACCCCGGGCAACTGGTTCAGGGAGATCATGTCGCCGACAGCGAAAACCTCCGGATGGCCTGGCAGACTGCAGTCCGGCAGGACTGCAACCCGGCCAGCTTGATCGGTCTCAGCGCCGGCGTAGGCGAGACGCTGGCAAACTCATCGGGCACCTCGGGGGGCCTTCGCGTTTTTAATTACACCTCGCTCGGTAGCACGCTCACCCAGGCCCCTGGTTCTCCAATCGCCACGGGAGGGCTTTCACCAAACGCCATCCTTCCCATTGCCTCCGGCGAATATGTCTACGTGGCCAATGGCGCGGGGAATACCGGGGCCGGCAATGTTGCCTGGTTCCCCATTACGGCCTCCGGAACCACGTACACAATCGCGTCGGGCAGCAGCATCGCTACCGGTATTCAACCCCTCGGCCTGGCCGAAGATAGCGAAGATAACTTTGTGCTGGTGGTGTCAAGCGGCGGATCGACATCAAGCGGCAACCCTGACCTCGACGCCTACACCATGAGTTCCGGCGCACTGACCTCTGCACTCACCTCAACCACTGGCACTGACCCCGTGGGAGCCATCGCGATTGCGCCGCTGCCGTGATGACAGTGCTATCCTCAGTATGAACGCTACCGGCTGTGTTCAATACTCTCCCAATTCATCTCCTCGGTTTCCTCCGGCGCTTTGCCGTCCAGTCTGGTGCATCCCTGCTGGCTTTGTGCGCGCTTGCCTCCATCACGGCCTGCAGCCATTTCGAGCACGAGCAGCATGAGGTGGTGTATGTCTCAATTCGCGAGACTTACCTGCACGACCGCGTCGCACCGGTTTCCAATCGCGTTTGCCAGGTGGTGAACGGGCAGGCACTCGAGGTGCTGGAGCACGGTCGGCGCTTTCTCAAGGTCAAGACCGACAAAAACGAGATCGGCTGGATCGAAAGCCGGGCCGTGATCGACTCCAAAACCCACGACGGGTTCCTGCAGCTCGCCGAACAGCACAAAAACGATCCTGTGGCGGCCTCGGGAGTCCTTCGCGACGACCTGGCAATGCACATTCTTCCCGGCCGCGAGACAGATCGTTTCTACCTGCTGGCCGGCAACACCAAGGTGCAGCTTCTGGCCCGCGCTTCTGCCCCCAAGAAGCCCGCGGAGGCCTTTGGCCCACTTCCCGCTCCCGATGCGGCGAAACCAACTCAAGCTACTGGTGACAAGAAAGCTCCGGCGGCGGCCTCCGCAAAGTCAGCCGCCACACAGAACCAGCCGGCCCCTGGCACTTTGGAAGTGGAGCCGCCCGAGATGGAAGACTGGTGGCTGGCGCGCGACGCAGAAGGCCATACCGGCTGGCTGCTCGCGAGCCGCGTCTATGTGGACGTGCCCAACGACGTGGCGCAGTACGGAGAAGATCAACGCTTTATGGGCTGCTGGTTGCTGACAAAAGTGACCGACCCTGAAGCCGACACTCCGGATCACGAGAAACCCGAGTACCTGACTGTCCTGGCGCCGCTTCACTACGGGCTGCCTTACGACTTCAATGAGGTGCGTGTCTTCACGTGGAGCCTGAAACACCACCGCTACGAGACCGCCTTTCGCTTGCATCCCGTTCAAGGCTTTTTGCCGGTGCGCGTCTTCACCCAAAACACACCGAAGGGTTCTGTTCCCGCGTTCAGCTTTCTCATCGCGGGCAATGGAGATGTTAAGACCGACGCCACAACCGGAATCACTCGGCCCGCTGCACCGAGGACGATTAATTACGAGATGATCGATACGCGGGTCCAGCGCATCGGGCCCGATATGGCGCCTATTCCGCTCATGCACGAACCAGGCGACAAGAAAGCGGCAGAGAAGAAGGGGAAAAAGCGGTAGGGGGTTGAGGAACTTAAATTCCCCGCGCTCCGCTATTGCTTGCGCCACATACTTCGAGAGCGGAACCTTCCTCAAAAGCCCTTGGCGCCAGCCTGACGGTGGCGCGGTATCGCTACAGCACGATCACTGCGGAGCCGGATCCCGATTCATGCTTCACAGCTTCAAGCGCCTGGTTCGCCTCGTCCAGCGAAAAGGTTTGCACCGCGGGGCGAAGCCTGAGATCGCGAGCAAGGGTCAGAAAGTCGCGCGCATCCTGGCGAGTCATGTTGGCTACGCTGCGCAACTGGCGCTCGCCCCATAGCAGGCGGTCGTAGTCGAATGCAGGCATCTGGTCGAGGTGGATCGCGTTGATAGCGACCACTCCTCCCTTGCGTAGCGCTGAGAGCGCGCTCACAACAACCTTTCCGCTCGGAGCGAAAGTGACGGCTCGATCGAGCGCGACGGGCGGCTTGGCGTTCTCATCGCCCACCCACGTGGCGCCGAGCGATGCCGCTGCTTTCTGATGCGACTCTCCGCGCGTAACTACGTAGACCTCGCAATCCCATGATTGCAGAACTCGAATCGCGAGCGATGCAGAGCTGCCAAAACCATAGAGACCCACGCGCTCGCCGCGTTCCACTCCGGCAACGCGCAGGCTGCGAAAGCCAATCACGCCGGCACATAGCAGCGGAGCAGCGTCGATTGGGTCGAGATCGGCCGGCAGCGGATTTGCGAAATCGGCGCGCACCGCGGCGAACTCCGCGTAACCGCCGTTTACCGAGTAGCCGATGAAGACAGGATGATCGCAGAGATTCTCCATCCCGTGGCGGCAAAACCAGCAATCGCCGTCAACCCCGCCGATCCATGAAACGCCAACGCGCATGCCGGCAGGCAGGTTCGCCGTTGCGCCTTCAACCACCTCACCCACGATCTGGTGACCGGGGATGATGCGTGGCTGGAGCGGAGAGAGGTCGCGCTCAACGATGTGAAGGTCGGTGCGGCAAACGCCACAGGCAATCACCTTCAGCAGCACTTCGCCCTGCTTCAACCGCGGGCGCGGAAGATCTTCGATCGTAAGCCAGGTATTTGCCGTGGGTGACGCCGAATCGAAGACGGCTGCGCGCATGCTGGTCCCTCCGAGGAAAAGATACCGCATCAAAGTGCGATGCGCTTCGACAGGCCGTTGCGGGCGGCGGTAGATGCCGTCGGCCTGAGCGGCCTGATCTTCCGTAATGTTGCGGGGCGCGTCAGCTTCGGTTAATATCGGTGCATTCAAGCAGCTTGAACTTCGGATCCCGGTCCCACGCATTCGGTGCGTAAGCTCCGGCTCCCAGCTCTACTTAGGATTCTCACTCTTGTCTTCGAAGAGCCCACGGGACGCGCCTGAATGAGTCCCGGACCATCAATCCCATCTCTGCAAATGAGATTTTGTCCCGGTGAACCGATGAATTCTACTGACGCTCCCGCGCTCCCAGCAGCCACACTCAGATCCCATGCGGTGCGTTCCGCGACAATTCCCCTCATCGTCTTCACCACATCCATGTTCCTCAGTGCGGCGCTTCTCTTCGTGGTTGAGCCAATGATCGGCAAAATGCTCATGCCGCTCCTGGGAGGGACTCCAGCGGTTTGGAATACATGCCTCGTGTTCTTCCAGGCTGTTTTGCTGGCCGGCTACCTCTATGCCCACGCCGTCCTGAGGTTCTTTCAGCGCAGGATGCAAATTGCCATCCACCTCGCGGTGGTTTCCTTGCCTTTGTTGATGGTCGGCTTGTTGCCCCCGCACATTCCGGCAGGATGGGAACCGCCAGCCGAGAGCAACCCCGTCGGCTGGGTGCTTCTCTTGCTGCTTATCGTAGTTGGGCTCCCGTTCTTCGCTCTCTCGGCAACCACATCAATCATGCAGAGATGGTTCGCCGATTCAGGCCGCAAAGATGCCGGTGACCCATATTTTCTTTATGCGGCCAGCAATGCCGGCAGCTTGATTGGGCTCCTCGCGTATCCGCTTCTCCTCGAACCCTTGTTGCGCCTGCACACCCAAAGCCGTTTGTGGAGCGTTGCCTACGCCGTGTTTGTTGCGCTCACTGCGGTGTGTGCCTTTCTGGCATGGAAGTGGCGAACCCGCGATGTGGATTCAGCAACCGCCGCGCCCGTACAGTTTGCAGCCGGCGCAACCAACACCGTTGATCAAATCCAATGGAAGACGCGAGGCAGATGGATTGCGCTGGCCTTTGTCCCCTCCAGCGTGATGCTGGGCGCAACAAGCGCGATCACCGCCGATGTGCCTGCCATTCCACTGTTCTGGGTTCTGCCGCTTGCGGTTTACCTCATCAGCTTTGTCTTTGTTTTTGCCAGAAAGCCGCCGATCTCGCACCGGTTCGTAATGGAGCGGCTTCCGTTCCTCATCCTTTGCGGCCTTGCCCCAGCGGTTTCGCAAACCATGTTCACGCTCTCCGTACTTCTGCTGGTGTACCTTGCGGTCCTCTTCGGCGTGGCGTTGGCGTTCCACGGAGAGCTCGCAAGAAGCCGCCCTTCGGTGGGCCGCCTCACTGAGTTTTATCTTTGCCTTTCGATTGGCGGCGTGCTGGGTGGCATCTTCAACTCGCTCATCGCTCCTGTCGCTTTCAACACGGTCTTGGAATTCCCGCTCGTGCTCATCTTCGCCGCGCTCATTCGGCCCATGATTGTCACGCAACCGCCTCCGGGCTCTTCCAGCGATTGGGCCCGGCGCAAAGACTGGCTGTTGCCTCTTGCGCTCGGCATTTGCATGGTCGTTGTGATTCTTGGCCTTGCCCGCACCGGCATCAAGCCAGGGCACGTGGAAACAACTCTTGTTTTTGGTTATTCGATGTTATGGTGCATGAGCTTTGGCAAGCGGCGCATCCGATTTGTGCTGGGCCTTGTAGCCGTGTTTGCCGCCAGTTATCTCTATGCTCCCTTCGGCCAGACAATCATCGCCAAACGCAGTTTCTTTGGCGTCTATCGTGTCAGGAATAGCCCCGACGGAAAATTCCGCCTCTTCTTCCATGGGGGAATTCTCCATGGCACTCAAAGCCTCGATCCCAACGCCGGCTGCGAGCCGCTCTCCTATTTCACGCGCAGTGGGCCTGCGGGGTCCATCTTTCAAGCCGTGCAGGCCAAAAAACCACAAGGCAGGTGGGCCATTGTTGGGCTGGGTGCCGGGGCCATGGCCTCCTACATGCAGCCAGGCCAATCGCTTACCTATTACGAGATCGACCCATTGGTCGCCCACATCGCCGAGGATCCACGTTACTTCACGTATCTCGCGCATTGCGCCCCGGCAACAAGGATCGTGCTCGGTGACGCAAGGTTGAAGCTCCGCGAAGCGCCCGACAGCCAATACGACCTGATCAATCTCGACGCCTTCAGCGGAGACTCCATCCCCATGCATTTGGTCACCAGGGAAGCGCTCGCCCTCTACCGCCGCAAGCTGGCTCCCGGAGGCCTCATTGCATTTCACATCTCCAACCGTTATTTCGATCTTGGGCCCACATTGGGGAATCTGGCGCAGGACGCCCACATGGTTGCTTTCATCGGGAACGACACGACCATAACGCAAGCACAAAGCGATGCCGGAAAGCTCGCGTCAATTTGGGTGGTGATGGCCCGAGACCCGACCGACCTGAATACCCTGACCTCTGATACCAGCCGATCCTTCCGGTGGATGCCCCTTCGCGGCACACCCAATTCCCGGCTTTGGACGGACGACTACTCAAATCTTCTCGGCGTTTTGAAGTCCTTCACCAGCATGGATTGAGCTGACGCTTTAATGCGCGAATGATTGAGCGCAATGCTGCGCTCGCGCGCGATGCAATCGGCGCGATCGGCCGCGGCGGCTCATTGCGGATGGCGACGGAGTTCGAGCTCGACTACGCGAAGCATTTCGGCCTCCGGAGCCGGCTTGCCTGTCCAGATTTCGAATTGGCGCGCACCCTGCTGCACGAACATTTCCAGGCCCGACACGACCGCGAGCCCGCGAGACTTTGCCAGCTTCAGCAGCGGCGTTTCGATCGGCGTATAGACCATATCGAAGACCAGCGATGCGTTGAGCTCGCTTTCTTTGATGGGGAGCTGTTGTTTGATGCCCGTCATGCCGCACGGCGTGGTGTTGATGATGGCATCGAACCGGTTCTTGGCAAGCAGGCTTTGGCGCAGAACATGGGCCTTTGCCTTCCGCGCCAGAGCAACAGCCTTCTCGTGAGTGCGGTTGACGATAAAGACCTCGGCACCCTGCTCCACGAGACCAAAGACAGCGGCTCGGGCCGCTCCGCCTGCGCCAAGAACAAGAATGCGCGCCCCCTGCAGACGCATGCGCTTCTCCAGCGGACGAACCACTCCCGCGACATCGGTATTGAAGCCGTACAGTTTGCCGTCGGCGCCGGTACGGAGTGTGTTGCACGCGCCGATGCGCGCAGTGAGCGGGTCCATGTTGGCCAGGTGCGGCAGAACCTCCTGTTTCAGCGGCATGGTGACGGCAACCCCGTCGAGCGGCAGATCGCGGACGATCGTGAGCAAATCGTCAAGGGTCCGCACCTTCAACGGAAGCATAACGGCGTTCACATTTTCGCGGCGGAAGGCCGTCATGTGCATGACAGGTGAAAGCGAGTGGGCAATGGGATTGCCGGCCACACCGAAGATTCGCGTCGCCTGGTCGAGCTGCTCCAGCCGGTAGAGGTCGAGCAGAGTGTGCGCAGACACCTGGCCGGGAGCGGTTTCAGCTCCATCGGCGGCCGATGCGAACGTGAATGCAGCGCCAGCGCGCGGGCTCAGCACGCGGCTGATCAGGCCCTCGTCTCCCATTGCGATGCCCACAATTTGAGCGTTAAGGGATTGATCCTCAATCATTTGCAGCACGGCGAGGTTGTCCGCGAGATTGCGCGCCGTGGTCACCACCTTCACGAAGTCAGGCTCGTAGGCGGCGATGCGCTTGGCGGTTTGATTCAGGCCCTCGGGCCGGCGGGTACGGGTGAAGTCATGTGAACTGATAAGTAGAGCGGCGCCCGTCGCGCGTAACGCAGCCCGGAACTTGGCCAGCTGCGGGCGCGTTGCCTGCTCCGCCGACTCAATCTCCAGATCGACAATCTGGCAGCCGTTTTCGGCCGCTTTCAGCAGGATCTCAAGTTCGGCGTTGAGGGCGCCAGTGAACTGGCCTCCAAAGGACTTGCGGCGGCAGGTGGCAATAGCAGTGATCTGGCGACGGGCCAGGAAGCTCTTAAACTCGGGCAGCGCCGCAGCCGGCTTGGCCAGCATATCGAGACGGAACTCTAAGAAAATAGAGTCTTTAATTGCTGCTTCAGCGTGGGAAAACAGCTCGGACGGGCTGGACCCCTGCACGGCAACGCATACCTTGCCCACCCGCAGGCGAGGCACAGCCGCGACCGGCGCGGGCAGCGAATCCACGGTGCTGGAGGCTGCAAGTGGCATTTCCTTCAATTGACGCATCTTAAAGGGCTTTACCGCCCAATGCAACCAGGAATGTGCAATTTGAGAGGGTATTTCAGTACCGAACCCTGAGTCAGCGGTGCTACTCCGGGGGTTTGTCACAGGAATCAACGGCTTGGGATTCATCCAGGTGATTCCGACGAACCCCGACTGGCCAACCAGCTACCCATCGGCATCGGCGGCGGATCCGACTGTTTCACGCTTGACTCCACCCAGTCGCGGACGTGTTCGGCAGTCGCTCTTGACCAGAGACCCTCCGGCGACTGAAGATGGCTGTCGCGCCAGCAGTGGACTGACCACTCGCACGCTGAGGTTGGGCATTCTTGTTTTCAACGCATGAAGGAGGCGGAACATTGAGGAGATTTGTGGGTCGCAGAGATTTCTTGAAGACGGCGGCGCAGAGTGCGTTGGCAGCACCGGTGTTAGCCTCGCTCGGCAGGCTTGGTCTAGCGCAACCAGCAAAGGCGGCAGCGTCGCCTTCCGCACATCCGCATCCGTTGAAAACGCCGCAAGCCGGGCCGAAGGTCTCGCTGAACGTGAAGGATTATGGCGTCGCCGGTGACGGCAAGACCAGCGACACCCTGCCGCTGCAACTCGCGATCGACCGCTGCGCCGTGCTCGGCGGCGGCGAAGTCGTAATTCCTGCTGGCGACTACGCGACGGGTGCGCTGATGCTGCGCAGCAATGTCTTGCTGCGCATCGAAGACGGCACCACCCTGCTCGGCTCAGGTGATATGGCCGACTATCCAATCGCCGAGGTGCGCTGGGAAGGGCGTTGGATCAAGGGTTACAGCGCGTTTATTTCGGCAATGGATGGCGAGAATATTGGAATTGCAGGACCGGGAAAGATCGTGGCGAGCCCGGCCATCCGGGGCCGAGTGGAACGCTCGACCGGAATGCGGCTGCCCGCGCTTCTGGAATTTACCAATTGCCGCAACGTGAATGTGGAGAACTGCTTCACCAGTCAGACCGGCATGTGGTCGATCCATCCTGTCTATTGCGACAACGTCACGTTCAAAAATGTGACGGTCAACAGCGGCGCGGACGGCATCGATGTGGATTCGTGCAGGCATGTCGTCATCGACGGTTGCACATTTGAAACGGGCGATGACTGCATCTCCCTCAAATCAGGACGTGGCGAAGAAGCCTACACCATCAATCGGCCTTGTGAAGACGTGCGCATTACCAACTGCACTTTCACTGACCGGACTTTTGCCTGTATCGGCATCGGCAGCGAGACCTCCGCCGGCATTCGCGACGTGGTCATAGATCACTGCAAGTGCCTTGGCGCGCGTAGCCACGCCGTTTACATCAAGAGCCGGCCCGGGCGCGGCGCGTTTGTTCAGAACATCACGGTCAACGACATGGATGTTTCGGGCGCGAGACAGGGATTTTTGCGCCTGAACAATTTGAACAGCGGTAAACAGGATGAGTTCCCTGTTCCGGGCGACGCCGGCATCCCTGAGTTTCGCAACTTCAAGTTTTCGAATATTCGTGTCACCGACGAAGCGGCGCTTGTGCAGGCGACAGAGATTCATCCGCGCAAACCACTTGTCGGGTTTGAGCTGATCAACGTGAGCGGGACATGCAAGAGCGGCATCGCGCTGGCGAACATGAAGAACGTGGTGATTCGCAATGTGAAGGTGACGGGACTTGAAGGGCCGCTGCTGCGCACAAGCAACGTGACCGGCGTGGGACTTGCCGGCGCTGCAAAGATCGACGACGAGAACTTGCCGAAGGTCCCGGAGCCAGTGCCGGAGCCGGAGAAGCCTTATCAACTGCATTGAGAGAAATGTCGATCGGGCGAGTCGCCGCATTAGCATCGACAGTCAGGGGGCACATTCCAATGAGAGCCAGCTACGCCAGCCGTGTAGCGATGATGTCGGGGTTCCTGCTATTGCCGCTTGCACTCGTTGCACACTCGGCGTCCGCGCCGCAATCGACCGTCTGGCGGTTCAATAATATTGATTCCATCGACGGCCATCCCACACACGTGCTCGGACATCCGCATCTGATCGACTCGCCCTACGGTAAGGCTATCGAGTTCAACGGCGTGGACGACGCGCTGTTTGTGGATGTGCATCCTCTGGCTGGCGCAAGCACCTACACGTGGGAAGTCATCTTCCGTCCCGACGCCGACGGAGCGCAGGCGCAGCGGTTCTTTCATCTATCGGAGCTCGATCCCGCCACCGGCAAAGACACGCAGAATCGTATGCTCTTTGAGATTCGCATTGTGAAGGGGGAGTGGTGTCTTGACAGCTTTGCCTACTCCAACGGCTCCGCGCGCACGCTGCTCAACTGCAACGATCTGCATCCGCTTGGGCATTGGTATCGCGTCACGGCGGTGTACGACGGCAAAACGCTGCGCAATTACGTCGGCGATGAGATGCAAGGCGAAGGCGAGTTTCATTTGACGCCGCAGGGGCCGGGCCATTCATCCATCGGCACGCGCATCGATCGCCGCGACTACTTCAAGGGCGCCGTTTTCGAAGCGCGGTTTACGCCGCGCGCGCTCGCTCCCGATGAGTTTCTCAAGATGCCCCCAGTCGTAGACTCAGGCAAATGAGGCGTGCTCGAACTGACATGTTCGTGCGAACCGTCTCAGCCCAGGCAGCTACTCCGCCAACTGGCGCATCACGCGAATAAGATCGCTCTTGCCTTCGAAACCGATGCCGGGCAGCTCGGGCATCACAATGTGGCCGGCCTCCACGCGGACCCCGTCGGGGAATCCTCCATACGGTTGGAAAAGATCCGGATAGCTTTCGTTTCCACCCAGCCCAAGTCCAGCCGCGATATTCAAGGCCATCTGGTGGCCGCCATGTGGCACGCAGCGCCGCGGCGACCAACCCGCTGACTGCATCACTGCAAAGGTACGCTGGAACTCGCAAAAGCCATAGGACAGCGCCGGATCGAACTGCAGCCAGTCGCGGTCGGGACGCATTCCGCCGTAGCGCAGCAAATTGCGCGCGTCCTGGTGGCTGAAGAGGTTCTCGCCAGTGGCCATGGGGCCGGGATAAAACTCGGCAAGTGCAGCCTGCAGGCCGAAGTCGAGCGGATCGCCGGGCTCTTCGTACCAGAAGAGCGGGTACTGCCGCAGCATCTTCGCGTAGGCGATCGCGGTTTCAAGATCGAAGCGCCCGTTGGCGTCGACGGCAAGCTGCGCCTCGCTGCCGATTTCATTGAGTACGGCCTCAATGCGGCGCCGATCCTCGTCCAGCGTCGCGCCACCGATCTTCATCTTGACCACGTTGTAGCCGCGGCGAAGATGGCCGCGCATCTCAGCGCGCAATGCCGCGAGATCTTTTCCGGGGTAGTAGTAGCCGCCGGCCGCGTAGACGAAAACGCGGGGATCGGCTTCGCGATGGTAGCGCTCGGCGAGAAGGCGGAAGAGCGGCTTGCCGGCGATTTTTGCCACTGCGTCCCACACGGCCATGTCGATCGTGCCCACTGCAACGGAGCGCTCACCGTGGCCGCCAGGCTTCTCGTTGCGCATCAGCGCGGCCCAAATGCGATCCGGATCGAGATTGTCGCCGGCGTCGTTCACCAGCGTTTCAGGCGCGGCGTCAAGCAGGCGCGGAGCAAAGCGCTCGCGGATCAATCCACCCTGGCCGTAGCGGCCGTTGGAATTGAACCCGTAGCCGATGACCTTGCGCCCGTCGCGCACCACGTCCGTGACGACGGCGACAAGCGAACAGGTCATCTTTGAGAAATCAATGTAGGCATTTGCAATGGGTGATGCGATGGGCGCGGTCACTTCCCGCAGGTCGACAATGTGCATATCAGGGTCCTTGATCGGAATCGGTACGAGTGCATGATAGCGGATTTGCGGCACGGCCCGGTTTCGAAGCGCACGGCCCGCCCACATGCGCCTTGTTACTCTAGAGTTTCGGAGGATTTCCCAGCAATGCCTACTGAAACTTCTGCCGCCGTACCAGCACTTCACGCATGGGAGGCCGGCGGCTCTGCGTCGGCCGAAGCACTCACCACCTGGGTGAGCGCGCGCTTAGCTGCCCACGAAAAAGCACTGGCCGCCATGCTGGCCGTAGAGGGCGCACGCACCCCACAGAACTCCCTGCTTCTCTTCGACACGGCGATCGAGCAACTGAGCCTGGCCGGAGCACAGGCGGGAATCCTCAACTCCGTTGCCGCCGACAAGGCCGTGCGCAATCAGGCACAGACAGAGGCGCAGCGCGTGGCAATGACCGGAAGCGCTCTCAGCCTGAACCGCGCGGTGTATGACGCGCTGTCAGCAATCAGCCTCGATGGCGCCAGCCCGGCGACAAAGCATTACGTCGAGCGCACTCTGCTCGGCTACCGTTTGGCCGGCGTGGACAAGGACCAGGCCACGCGCGATCGGCTGCATGCGCTGCACGATAAAGCCACGCGGCTCTCGCTCGAGTTCAGCCGCAACATTCAGGAGGGCGCAAAGACCGTTGAAGCGACGCCGCAGGAACTTGAGGGATTGCCGGCCGATTACATCGCGCGGCATCCGGCGAAAAAAGAAGAAAACGGCACCGAGCGCGTGACGCTCACCACCGATCCGCCCGACATGATGCCTGTTATGACGTTTGCCTCCAGCGCCGCCCTGCGCGAGCGCATGTTTCTGGCCTACAACACGCGTGCCTATCCGGCCAACCGCCAAATCCTGCTCGACTTGCTCGCCACGCGGCAGGAAATCGCGAGTGTGCTGGGCTTCCGCAGTTGGGCTGATCTTGCCACTGCAGATCAGATGATGAAGTCGGCGGCAAATGTGCGCGCCTTCCTCGCGAAACTCGATGAGGCCAGCCGCGACGGCGCGCGGCAGGAGCACAAACTCGTCCTCGAGTTTGTTCGGCAGCAGCAGCCTGCGCTAACCGCAATCGACATCACCAGCCGCGGCTACTGGTACGAGCAGTTCCGGCGCTCCGAGTTTGACTTCGACTCACAATCGGTGCGGCCGTATTTTCCCTACGCGCGCGTTGAGGCCGGAGTGCTTGAGACAGCGGCAAAGCTCTTCAAAGTCGAATTCCGGCCGTCGAATGTGCCTGCATGGGATCCGGCGGTCTCAGCCTTCGAAGTCTTCGACAACGGGCAGTTGGCGGGGCGATTTTATCTCGACATGCACCCGCGCGAAGGCAAGGACAAGTGGTTTTCTGCCGCGCCTGTCGTGACGGGCGTGCATGGGCGCGCGCTGCCTGAGGCTGCGCTCATCTGTAACTTTCCGGCTGGAGATGAAAATGATCCCGGCCTGCTGCAATACTCTGACGTGGTTACCTTCTTCCACGAGTTCGGCCACCTGATGCACGCCATTCTCGGCGGGCATACGGAGTGGGCCGGACTCTCGGGCTTCGCCACAGAGGGCGATTTCATCGAAGTGCCTTCGCAGATGCTCGAAGAGTTTTTCCGCGACGAAAAGCTGCTGCAGGCATTCGCTCGCCACTACCAAACAGGCGAAGTGCTTCCCGCCGAGCTGATCCGCAGCATGAAGCGGGCGGGCGCGTTTGGCCGCGCAGACTGGATCCGGACGCAGCTCTACTACACGACGCTCTCGCTCAACCTGCACGATCAGGATCCCGCCGGCATCGATCCAGACGTGATCACGCGCGAGCTGTACAAGACATTTCAGCCGTGGACGTGGCTCGAAGGCAATAAGATGTATGCGAGCTTCGGCCATCTGACCGGCTACTCGTCGAACTACTACACCTATGCATTCGACAAAGTGATCGCGCTCGATTTCTTCGGACAGTTCGATCCTGAGGATCTGCTTGGCGGCGAAACCGGCGCGCGCTACCGAAAGACAGTACTGGAACAGGGCGGCTCAAAACCGGGCCGCGAAATGGTGCGCGACTTCCTTGGCCGCGACGAGGAGTTTGCAGCGTTTTCCAAGTGGCTGAATGAAGAGTTTGAAGCGCAGGGAGCAGGCAGCAGGGAGCGGGAAACAAAAAGCCGATGACGGCGAAGGATTTTCGACGGATTGCGCTGAGCATGGAGGGCGCAGAAGAGGGCTCGCACATGGGCGCAGTAGATTTTCGCGTCGGCGGCCGCATCTTTGCCACGCTGGCTTCGGCGAAAGAGGGCTATGGAAACCTGATGCTCACACCGGAGACCCAGGCGGAGTTCTTGGCGGAGCAGCCCGATTTATTTCTTCCGATTTACGGTGGCTGGGGACGGATGGGCATGACGCACATCCGTCTCGCTGTTGCCGACGAAGATTCGCTGCGCGGCGCGCTGCTCGCAGCGTGGAAGTTGCGCGTGGGGAAGAACAACAAGCCCGGTCGAAGGCGCCAAGCCTCGTCAAGGTAGTAGAGCCCGCGAATCAGGGTTGTTTCACCGCCTGGAACCCGGCCATGATTTGCGTCATTAAGTCATTGACCGTTCCCGGCGAGCTGGGCAGCAAAATTGTCGCCGACTTACCTGAGACGCCCACTTCACGCAGCGTGTCGAAGTACTGCGTCATCAGCACCATCGCCATCACGTCCTGAGCAGTGGAGCCTTCGACTGCGGTCTTGAATTGCTCAACCGAGGCTTGCAGGCCCTTGATGATCGCCTGGCGCTGGCGGGCTACTCCATCGCCTTGCAGTGCCTTCGATTCGGCTTCCGCCTCGGCCTGCTTCACCTTGAGAATCTTCTCGGCTTCGCCCCTGGCCTGCGCCGCGATCTGCTCGCGCTGTGCAGCGTTAATGTCGTTCATGGCCGCCTTCACCTTGGCGTCGGGCACAATGTCGGTCACCAGCGCCCGCAGAATGTTGTAGCCGAACGTGTCCATCACTTCGTCGAGATCCCTCTTGACGGCGCCGGAGATCTGCTGCATCTGCTCGAAGGCTTCGTCAAGGGTGAGCGTAGGCACGTGACCAAGAATGGAGTTGAAGACGTAGCTCTCGATCTGGCTCTGCGGGTTGCTCAGCTTGTAGTACGCATCAAAGACTTTGGCCTCGACCACCTGATACTGCACTGACACCGGGATCGTGACGAAAACGTTGTCCTTGGTCTTGGTTTCGACATTCACGACGGCCTGGCGCACCTGCAAATCGACCAGGCGGACGCTCTCACAGTAGGGCAGGAGAAACTGAAGGCCGGGCCTCGCTACGCGGTTGAACTTGCCGAACCGCTCCACCACGCCGGCGGAATAGGTGCGCACCGTATACATGGTTTTCAGCACGGTGATCAATAAGAAAATGGCAACGATGCCGCCAACAATCAGAAGGAACACAACGAGTGGTGAGTTATCCATACAAGGCCTTTCTTGCCCCCAGTTGGGAGCGGCGAGTTGAATCCGGACTTCGCCCGTATTTTCGAGATGGAGGAATCATACCGCAGCGGCGTTTCGGGTGTTGCCACACGCCAGAAGGAGATTTGTAGTCGAGTGTTCGAATCGCTCGCGGCTATTTGGGGTTGGCCGTATCGTTGTTCTTGGTGGCTCCGGCGCCGGAGGGGCCCTTCTTTCTTGCCTTGTCTGCGGCCGCGGCCTGTGCGTCGAGGCCGTTGGTCGGATCTTTATGGAAAAGCTTGCGCGAGATGTCGGGCCAGAACTCCTGAAGTACACCGCCGAAAGTGCCTTCAGTAGTGACGATCAAGCCATTGTCGATGGTTTGCCCCAAGCCTGCTGTTTGCGATGGGTAATAGAGATTGGAGATGGCGCCCGCAATAATGTTGCCCCCAACGTTGGAGTAGTTGGGCTCCCATTTTCCGGTGTTGTCGTGCTTGCAGATATAACTGGTGGCGATGGCGTAGAAAAGCCGATGGTGAAAGCTGCCGTGGCCCAGTCGAAAGTAGCGTGGATCCTGGTGCAGGAGAGCAGGCAGGAAGCCGTTGCCGATCATCGCGCCGTCGAAGGCGTCGAGGTAGGCCGCGCCGGAGCGCTTGAAGTAGCCTTCAGGACCCCAGCCAAATCCCGTGCCCTGATCCTGCGCCTCGGAAAAACCTGCGACGACAAATGCAATCCCGAATTGGTAAGGATCGACGGCGGAACGGAAAGCGAGCCCGATCTTTTGGCGCGCGGTCATGGACGCGGCATCGCTGCGATAGGTGACGTTGAAAGACGGCAGGATGCCCGCGATGCGCTGCTTTTCCTGCTCCTTGATTTGCTCGGCAGCCTTCTGATGCTGAGATTCCTGCTGGCTGGGTTGCTGCCCTGCCGCTTGCGACCCGGAGTTGCTCTGCTGCGAACCGGAATTGCTCGGCGAGGCGTTGTTTTGTGGCGCGCCTGCTGCACTCGGGGGCGCAGGCGATGATGGGGCGGCGGGTTGCCCCGCGCGTTCGCTTTGCCCCGATTGCGGATCGGCGGACGCGGCCAACTCGATTTGCGGAGCGGGCGCATCGGGGATTGCAGCAGGCGATTCTCCAGCGGCCGCGCTTGTGGATCCGCCTATGCCGGGTTGCTGCGCGCGTAACGAATTAGCCGACGCCGCCAGGACAAACGAGGCGACCAGGAGAATCAGGATCGAACCATAGCGAACTCGTACCAGCATTCTCGCACCTTGCCGAAAATATGAAGCCGTTGTGATGAATCAATGATGACGATGGAGCACATGCGCGTTGATGTCCGGCCAGAATTCGCGAAACACGTTCGTGAGCGCATCGCGTCCCACCGCATATGCAAATTTCTCTCCGAAGGCTGAGGCAGTTTGCGTCTGGCTTGGATAGTACGCCAGCGAGATAGCCTGCGAAATTCCGCGGCCCAGGATCTCGGAGGCATTGAAGCTGTCTCTTCCGTGGTAGTTCGGGGTGATGAGCTCGCGCGATGCCGCGTAGACACCGCGCTTCCAGATCCCGCCCTCGCCCATGGCGTAATACCGCTCGTCCTGATGAAATACGGTAGGCATCGCCCAGTCGACCCAATAATTGCCGTCGGTTTTGTCGAGATAGCCGCGCCAGTAGTATGCCCAGTAGCCGCCGACACCTTTACCCAGCTGTGTGTGCGCGTTTGTGCCCTCCGCCAGAAGCGACGTAACGCCTACAAAGACGAAGGCTGAGTAATCGAAGCTGTTTTCCGTGGCGATTTTGAATGCCTCGCCCGGCGTTGGCGGCGGCGGAATTGCGCCCGCGCTCACCGCACGATAGTTGGGCATAATGCCGAGGATGCGTTTGGGCTGCGGAGGCGGCTTGTGCTTCGCGGCGGCATTCGCATCCGTCCCCTGCGCGGCATCATCTTGACCCGGTTGCGCCTGGCCCGGTTGGCTTTGGCTCGACGACTGCACCTGCACCGCGGCCGTCTGTGGTTCAGGCGCATTAGGCAACAAGGCCGAAGCTATCGTCGTGCTCGAACTGGACTCCTGCGAACAAAGATAAATCGGCGAACCGAAGACAGCCGCCCAGATAAAGATGGGTACAACGATTGAACAAAACTTGAAACGCATTCATTCACCTTTGGGGGAAGTCGGCGTTAGCCGGCACAGCCTGCCGTACGAGGCAAGCTGGCTCGGGGGAGGCCGCTTGGATCGATCCCATCTGTCGACGCTCAGATTCCGAAGCGGTTACATCGGGAAAGCATTTAATTAATGACGCATCAACAATTTCTCTTTGTTAGACGCATTTCGGCGGGCGCCGGACACAGGGATTTGCCTCTCCCCGCGCGATTTTGAAGACGCGGGAACGGCCACGCCGGCCAAAGCGGCATCCTGACTAAAAATCTTTGAGAATGAGTACCCTACACCGCGAAATCGATGAACCCCCGCTGCGGATCGGTGGAGACAAGCTTCACGGTCAGTCTGTCGCCCACGTCCAGACCCTTGCCGCCGCGCACCAGCATGCCTTCAACATGAGGATCGAGCGTACGCACAAAGGTTCCGTAATTGTTCACGCCGGTGACGATGGCTTGATAGCTCTGACCGATATGCGGGTAAAGAACAACCGCCGCGATGCGTTTCTGCATCTCGCGCTCCACCTTGCGTGCCGCGTCCTCCATCTCAGTGCATCGTTGCGCGATGCTGTCGAGCTCGTCTTCTGAATAGGGCGCCGTCGTGTGCGTAAGCCATGCTTTGAGCAGCCTCTGCGTCACCACGTCGGGGAAGCGGCGGTTCGGCGCCGTGGAGTGCGTATAGTCCCGGACTGCGAGGCCGAAGTGTCCGGGCGACGGTGCGTTCGGCTTGATGAGCACATATTCGCCGGGCCCCATGAGCTTGATCACCGTCAGCGAGAGATCGGGAAAGTGGTCGGGGTCCTTCTGCTTTTGCGCAAGCAGAAAGTCGTTGAGTGCCTTCGAGTCGGGATCGGCGGGCAGCGTTGTGCCCTTTTGCGCGGCGAGCTCCACGATGCGGTCCCAGCGCTTGGGATTCCGCACAATGCGGCGGATGGAGGCGAGGCCGGCGCTCTCAAAGGTTCGCGCGATCACGCCGTTGGCGGCGACCATGAACTCCTCAATCAGCGAAGTGGCGCGATTCTTTTCAATAGGCGCGATTCCGATGACTTGGTCGGTAATCAGCACGGGCTGCGTCTCGATGGTCTCAAGATCGAGCGCGCCGTGCTGAAATCGCGCGCCCTCCATGCGCTGCGCAGCCATGTCCTGCAACTTGAGCTGCGCGGCCAGGTCAGCGCTTGCGGCCACCTTGGCCGGCGCGTCACCTTTGCCCTCAAGCCACGCGCCGATGCTCGGGTAAGCCAGTTGCGCGCGGTTGCGCACCAGTGCGCGGTATGCTTTTCTGTCGGAGGCGATTCCGGCCGGGTCGATCGAATACTCCACCACGATCGCCGCACGATCCTCATTTTCGTTCAGCGAGGTGATGCCCTCGGAGAGCGCTGTGGGCAGCATGGGAAAGATGGACACACCCGTGTAAACAGAGGTCGTCTCAAACTGTGCGTGCTTGTCGATCACCGTGCCCTTTTGCACGCGCGCGTCTACGTCGGCCACACCCACCAGTACACGAATCCGGCCATCGGGCAACTGCTCGGCCCATTCAATCTGATCCAGATCCTTCGAAGTGTCGTTGTCGATGGAAGACCAGAGCAGGCCGCGCAGGTCGACAGAGCCGTCGCCTGCGGGAACGGCGGGCTGTGCCTCGATTGCGGCCAGCTCGGTCTCAGTTCCGGCAGGAAAATCAGGTTGAAATCCGTGCTCGATCATCGAGGCGTGGGCGGCAGCCACAAGATTGAAGTGGAACGGCTGATTGGAATGCATGGGGTGTCGTACTCCTGCGGCGTTCCCTAAAAGATCTTCGGGCGCGACATGCCAGCGTAACACGTAGGGGCCGCTCGGTTTCACGGCGCAACGGACGTGGCGCTGCCGCTCCGGAAGATCATGCTACCGCCGGCAGATTATTGTACTGACCCCACAGTTTCAGTCTGAATGCCGAGATCGGAGAGCACCTTCGGCTTGGCTTCTTCCACGGCCAGCAGGTTGTGGCATACGGAGCAGTCCTGCGGAATCGTGTCGCCGCTCTTGGCCGTGTGGTTGCCGTCGTGGCACCGGAAGCAGCCTGGATAGCTCATGTGGCCGATATGGTTGGGGTGTGTACCCCAGGTCACCTTCATGAACGGGAATACGTTCTGGGAGTAAAGCGTCACCAGTTCCTGACCCGCGGCTTTCACCTGCGGCGCCTTCGAGGCCAGCACGTCAGGGTAGCTTTGGCGGTAGAACTCCGTCAGCTGCTGCGGAATCTCGACGCTTGCCTGCTCCTGGCTGGAATACGTCGCCTTGAGCAGTTGCAGACCCTCTTTGTGGACCCATGGCAGATCCTGGCTGATTGTGCCGCTGGCCATGGCCTGGTTGATAGCCTCTTCCGCTGTCACAAAGGTGTGGGCAGCGCGATTGTGACAGTCAATGCAGTCCATGACCCTGCGCTCGCCTTTGGGAACGGCGCTGCCCGGCGGCAACGAGCTATACACCGTAAACGATCCGTCGGCGTTCTGCCGCTCCACCCACGGAATCGTGGTTCGCGAAGAATCAGTGGCGACGTACTCGATGTGGCCCAGGTGGACGCCGTGAATGCCGGTGTAGTGCGAGAGCGAATCAACTCCGCCCAGGTGCAGGATCAGCACGGTCTGCGACTCAGTGTTCTTCGCATCGTCGGCAAACTCTGACTTCACCAGCAGCTTGTCGCCGTCGAAGCGCCTCGGCGAGTGACAGGCCTCGCACGTGTAGCGCGCGGGCCGCAGGCTCGTCACCGGCGAAGGAATCGGCGTGGGATAGTTGGGAATAATCTTTGGAGCCAGCGGCGCCAATGGGTGAAATGCCACCTCAAGGAGCTGTTTGGTGCCGTTGACCTTGGCGCTGAAGTACGCTTCTGCGCCCGAGCCAATGTGGCACTCGACACAAGCCACATGCGAGTGCGCGCCAATCTGATAGGCCGTGTATTCCGGCGTCATCACGTGGCATGAGCGGCCGCAGAACTGCGGCGAATCCATATATGTGGCGCCGTGATAGCTGGCCGCGGCCACCACCAGAAAGTTCACGATCGTGGCCACCAGCACGATATCGATGCCGTGGCGGAACATCGGGTCGTTGAGATCGATTCTGGGAAATTCGGCGGGAATCTGACCGGCTTTTTGGAGTTTCCTACGACGCTCAAAAACGCCGATGGGGATTAGCGCCAGGCCCAGAAGGAACAACGCCGGCAGAATCAGGAAAAAGATGATGCCCAGATAGGGGTTGTCGCTCAGATGACCGAAGAGCTCGGCCATCCAATAGCTGATCATGGTCACGCCGGAGCCGGTGGTGATGGCGCCGCCGGCAAGGCTGATCGGGTTGTTCCCGAAGAACAGCGCCGGACGAAGCCAGCTCTGCTGCAGTTTTTCAAACACCGACACGATTCCTCAGCCTCCATGCATCGGCGGCCCGCCATCAGATGACGGGCCTGCCTTAAAAACCACTGCGCCGATTGTAATGCTACTTGAGGGTCTTGAAGTACGCGGCAACCGCTTTCACTTGCGCGTCGGTGAGTCCGGCCACAGGCTTCATCTTGGCCTTGCCGTCCTTCACTGTGGTCTCCACCTGCGCTTCGGTTACTGCTTTCATTGCCGGGTCGGAGACGGGCTTGATGCCCAGCATCTTGGCCATTCCTGCGCTCGGTGTGCCGCTGGGGCCGTGGCACATCGCACACTTTGCCTTGTAAATTGCTGCGCCGTCTTCAGCGAAGCACATAGTGCCGGCCAGCAACACTGCCGCAGCCAGCAAGATTGGGGAACGAAAACTCTTAGTCATTGCGAATCTCCTTGGGTTTTCTGCGGGCAGTACACACAATCGAGCACTCGCCGCGTGGTTAATGTTGTTGGTTCATGCCTTCGGCCCGCGCTATCGACCGTTCATTCCGCATTGGGAATGGTAGCAGGAACCATCTGACGCAAACCGGCGCGATCGGGGGGCTTCTGGACCGACGACCGCGCCGGCTTGTTCGTGCTCTTACACTTGCTCTTGCCTGAAAAACCGCCCGTTGTTACTTACCAAGAGAGCGGAAGTAGTCCACCGAATCCTTGATCTGTGCGTCGGTGAGCTTACCCTTGAATGCCGGCATCTTTGCCTTGCCTGTATTCGTAATCGCGATCATCTCAGCCGCGCTGTGCCCCTTCACCGAGGGATCGCTGACTGGCTTGACGCCCATCATCTTCGCGATTCCCGGATTCGGCGTGCCCTCGGCTCCGTGACAGCTTTGACACTTGGCCTTGTACGTCGCTTCCCCAGAAGACTGGGCAAAGCCCACCGCGCCGGCCATGAGAACCACTGCGGCTAATGCGCTACAAAAACGAATCGACTTGCTCATCGTGCTACTCCTGATTTTCTTTCCCGGCCAGTCTGCACTCGGCATTCCCGTCGCGTGCGGCTTTTTCCAGAAGGTCGTTCCCTCGGTTGAGTCCGGAAGACCATTTATGTCTTCCGGTCGTACTGTCCTTCCTTGTTGAAAGGAAGGGGTGGCTAATCAAAGGTCTTCAAGCTGGTTCATCCCGGCATCGTGCGCCGGGACGCGACGATTAGAACTGATAATGCACTCCCAAAACCACGTTGTTGGCGTGGAAGTTCCGCGGCGCAGTGAAACCGTAAACCGGTGAAGCCGGGTTCATGGCGGTATTGGCCACCGAACTGCAGGCTACAACCGGTGCGGTGGTGCTGCCGATCGCAAGGGCAGGGTTGGCGTTGCAATACTGCGCGCCGGAACGGCCACCTTCGCCATAATCGAAGAAGTTGTAGTCCGCTTTCCACACCAGTCCCGGTCGCGACTCCCAGGAGAAATTGACGTAAGGAGTCTGATTGGTTGACACCAGCGAGCCATTCACGTCACCGGCATCTGTGAAGAAGCGGCTGCCGTTGACCGAGGTAACGCGATAGCCGAGGTTGGCGTGGACCTGCTTCACAGGCGAGTACATGAAGGCGGCCGACACAAACTGTGTCGGAGCATCCATGAAATCCCTGGCGGGCCCGAAGAGTATGGTGTTCGATCCGTGTCCGGCTGCGACGGGGCCGCAAAGCCCACCGCTCTGGGTTGCGGCGGCAGGCGCGACTGTGCCCCCCGGCTGGGCGCCGGCTGCGCCCTGGAAGCAGATGTTGTCCGCCATATACACATCGTTATAGGAATAGTTCAAGTCGAGCCCGTAGCGGTCGTTCGGAAACAGCTCGGTGCCAAAGCTCACCACCCGCGAATGATCGACATGATCGAGCGGGCCAAAATAGGCCGTGGTGTTGCCGGGGAAATTCTGGTTGTTGTTCGTGTTGTTGTGCCGCTCCAGGTCATTGAATGCGCCGGAGACCGTCGCCCATGACTTTGGCCGGTAGATGGTATGCACCCTGTAGTGCTGCATCTGCCGGAATCCCATCGGCGTGAAGGCGTTGTCGTTGTACATGGCCTCGACGCTGCCGTTGAGGTCCCAGTTGCTGGTGGGGCGCAGGGCGGCGTTGAAGATTCCACCGTTTTCGTGAATGGTTACTTCGCCGGAGGTCGTGTTGTTGGCCGGAATCGGAATATTGTGCGCGGATGTACCCTGTCCCTCGGAGATCAGGTGGTCCTGATAGCGCCAGGTGAGCGAGAAGGTACTGCGCGGCGTCGCATCCCAGCTCACGGTGGCGTTATTGGTTGTGAACATCTGGCCGAAGTAGCCGGCCTGCGTCGTACCAATCGCGGGGCTACCTGAGGGCACTGCCGTTGTCGGTTTGCAGCCTGTCGGCGAGGTTGTGGTCGCATTGATCGTTGTGCAGCTAGTCAGCCCCGTGTAGTTGATGGTTTCCTGGCCCGCTGTCGTGGGAACTGTCACGGTGGTCCCGGTCGTCATCCCGGCGATTCCTGGCTGATGGGCGTTCGAGTAATTCACCTGGTCTTCGATGCTTACCGTCTTCGCTACCTGCCAGACGATGCCGTAATCGAAGGCCATCACTTCACGCTTGGCGTTCGCGTAGCCCGCCATATGCGATCGAGCGGTTCGCTCCTTGCAGGCCCTGGAAGCTGCTCGTAGTAATTGGGCATGTTCATGTTCGCGTTGGTGTAGCGAACGTTGCCGTTCATCGTGACATTCTTGATGCTCGAGCTCTGCAACCGGAAGATCTCGGTGGGAAAGATCTCGCGCGTCGGCTGCGACCGGAAGTAGCTGCTGATCACGTTGCATGCCGGATCGATGATCGGCAGGCCGCCATTGGGATTGGCATAAAGAATAGTGGACGAATTCGCCATGCTGGTGGTGTTGCACACGCCGCTCGCGGCGAATGCGCCCGTGGTGCTGCTGTAGCCATACGGGCGTAAAGCTTTGGTAGCTCGCCAGCAGTGAGACCTTGGTGCCGTCCGACTCCTGCACGTTGAGGTACCCGGGAGCCATGGTGAAGTACGAGTCGCCCTTGTAATGATCGACCTGCTCCTCAAAGGTCACCTTGGTGCCTTGCACCGGCTTCCAGTCGATCGCGCCCGTGAAATCGTCGGTGCTGTTGCGCTGGAATTCCTGGAGCAGAACTTCCTGTCCGGCCACCGAGTTGCCGCTCGGCGTCAGGCTCGGCCCCTGGAAGATGTTCTTCGACATAGGCGAAGCGGAACGTAAAGTTCGACAGCGGAAGCAGGGTCAGGCTGGTGTCTGTCATGCGGCGCACGGTGTTAAACATGAACGGCGATTGCCTCACCTGCGGCCACGCATAGGAACCGGTCGGCGCCGTAGAGGGCCCGATCGGAATCGAATACCCGCTGGGGATTCCCGGATTGCCCAGCAGATCGTAGTCGAAGTACTGGCGGTCGCGCCGGAACATCGCCGAAAACTCATAGTACTTGCTCTTCGAGAAGTCCAGCTTGGCGAAGTTGTTGGGTTCGCCGCCGAAGCCGCTGGCAAAAACCCGCAAATCGTCGAGCGGAGTGCTCTTGGTGCCTGGCAGCGCGTGCAGCTCGAAGGTCTCGCCCAGCACGCGCGGGACCGGTGTGCAGGTTCACCATCGTGTCGTACATTGCGCCGCTGCCCGAGATGCCGGCCATGCGCCCGCCGAGATCGATGGATTCATGGATCGAATACCCGGTTGGCACGCTCATCTGCGCCCCGGGCGCTGGAGCTGGAGCCGCCGGATCCTGTGCGGTAGCGATACACGCCGCCGCGAGGAGCATGGCCACTAGCATCCCCAGGAACATTGCAAAAGATGGCTGTTGATTAAGAAGCCGAGAAAACCAGCCTACGTTCTTCATATGAAGCCTCACTTGAATAAAACTCGTTACCGACATCGAACCTTTGAAACCCCGTGCAAATCTGTTGTGGGAGCCGCGCTCGATGTGAACATCGCTCGGAGCGCGGCTCCATCACTCCTATCTGAGAAACGCCGCATTCATGTTCGAGCCATGAATGTAGGTGTGGCAGCTCGTGCACGGCACGCTGTCCGACGATCCCTGCCCTTGACCGTGAACGGCGCCGGAAGCTACCGCGCTATGGCATTGGTTGCACAGCACGTTGACGTTCGGCATGTTCAGCATCCGGGCGTTCTGCGAACCATGCGGCGAATGGCATGCCAGGCAGCCCTCGGCCTTGACCGGTGCGTGCTCGTAAACAAATGGACCACGCACTTCGGTGTGGCACTTGGTGCAGATCATGCTCTGATCGGCGGTGGACTTCAGATTGCTGTTATTGAAGGTGCCGTGTACGTCGTGGCAGTCACTGCACTTCACCAGACCTTCATTCACCCTGTGATGGAAGGGCATGTTGAACTGCGCTTTCTGGTCGGCATGGCACTGGAAGCACAGCGTGGGCTGCGGCGCTTTCAGCAGCGTCTCGTCTTTGCTCGCGTGCACACTGTGGCAACTTATGCAGCTGACATTGGCCTTGGCGTGGGGCGAGCGGTCAGAAGTTGGGATGCGCGCCTGCATGGCAACTCAGGCACTTGGCGTCGACGTCCTTTGCCGAGGCTTTGGCGGGATTGAAGATCTTGGTCACGTCGCCGCCGCCGGCCACGTGCTCGCTGCCCGCTCCGTGGCAGTTCTCGCAGGTCACGCCTCGTGCTCGCCGTGCATCAGGGCCATCTTGGTGTGAGGATTGGAGGCAAATCCCTTCGCAACCTCCTCGTGGCATGTGGCGCAGGTATCAGCGCCCACGAATGTCGGCGTGCGCGTCGCCTTTGGCCGGCATGTCTGGGCCCTTCGCCCCGGGCGCTGGTGCAGCCAATGCAGTGGCGCACAGCATTCCCGCGCCCAGCATGAACATCAAAATCACTCGCAGTCCCGACCGCTTTCCCGGGGCCACACCGAATGGCAAACGCGTTACCGGCTTATCTGTATACATGCAAAATACCGCCTTGAAAGAAACTTCCTGGTCCAGCTCAAAAAACCAACGTCCGCTATCTAGTCCACGGCTAAATTCCGCGGTCAAATGTGGCAATCCCTCCCGGTTGTGAGCACCGGCACGAAAGATGGCCCTTGAAACTGTGTGCCAGCGCTCTCCTGTGTGGAGAATCACCACATGCACGAAAGATTACGGTTTTGTCATGAGATCAGGCGGTGATGTCCATCACAGGGAGTTGAGGCCCGAGGCCTCCTCCTCAACACACTTCCCTGCAGCAACTTGCAGTCTCCCCGGCTTTGGGATAGACCCCACCCTGTCACACTCGCTCTGCTTCCCGGTATCTCACCCCATCAACGTGAGGCCCATCACATCCAAAGCCCCGGCGATTCAAGCAAACTTTGATTGGTTGCCCATGTCAGCAAAGAAGGACAGGGGCATCCTGGCCTCAGCCGCAACTCTCGCAGTGGGGATAAATGCTAGGAGCGGTCGGGGCGACGGGCCCGCATCGGTACCGGACAGGGAAAGACGATGGCGGAGACACAGGTATCAATTGAACAGCAAGCGCGACCCAGACAGACGGGCCGTTCTTCGCCCTTGGGCTGCGCGGCCTGTGCCAATCGCCGTCCCGGCTGGTTTTGCTCGCTCGGCAGTGCTGTTCTGGCCGATCTGGAGCTGGCAACAAGCACCATCGCACTGCCCGCTCAGGCTTCTCTCTTTACCCAGGGCGAGGATGCCCGCTGCCTTTATCTCATCTGCAGCGGCTATCTCAAGCTCACCGCAGGCCGACCCGAAGACCGCCACATGATCGTCCGCGTTGCCGGCCCCGGCTCAATGCTTGGCCTTTACGCGGTGCTCTCGCACGGCGTTTATGAGGTAACCGCCGAATCGCTGACCCCGGCCCAGTTGCGGCCCGTCGAGCGCGAGCGTTTCCTCAGCTTCCTGCGCAACCACAAGGAAGCCCAACTGCGCGCCGTGCAGTGCATTTGCCAGGAGTATCGTTTTGCGTTGCAGGATGCATGCCGTATCGCGTTAGCTGAGACCGTGGCAGCCCGCCTGGCCCGGCTCCTGCTTGAACTCGCCCATCAGATCGGCGAGCACACTGAAAACGGGGAATTCCGCTTCCCGCTCCTGCTCACTCACGAAGAAATGGCATCGATGACGTGCACCACTCGGGAGACTGTAACCCGAACCCTCGGCCAGTTCCGCAAAGAAGCGTGGATCTCCATCGAAGAGTCCATCATCACCATTCACAATCCTGACCGGCTGCATGGCCTCATCTGAGCGCGTTGGAGACAACGGCACAGCCAAGAAAGCTCCTTCAAAGGATCGGCCCTTTCGCTCCCATCCGGCCCTCATACCGAGTCCAAGGAGCTAGAATGCTATCTTGTTGGAGTTTGAATCGCAAATGAATCGCTTTCTTTTCTGTCTTCTTGCTGTTTTTCCCCTTTCCTGTGCGGCAGCCGCCCAGAATTACGCTTCCGATCCGGCAGCTGGTAGCCCTCCGGCGGCAGTTCCCGCTGGAGTGACCACAACCATCAGCCCCGAAGTCACGCAGTTTCAGAAGATTGAAGACGGCTGGTCCGACGCCGTCGACCGGCGCGACCAATACGCCCTGGAACTGGTGCTTTCCCCTCTGTTCGTCGACGTCTCAGCCAGCGGCGATGTGACGACGCGCAACCAGCAGGTGGCGCAGTTGATCAGCAATGAGGACAAAACGCTCTACCTCACGCAAAAGGTGATCACCGTGCGTATGCTGGGCGATATTGCCGTGACCAACGGCACCTACACCCTCCATCACAAGGTCAACTCGTCTCCGGTTGATGAGAAAGGCATCTTTACCCACGTCTTTGAGCGCGTCCATGGCGGCTGGCTCTGCATTAACTCGCAGCGGACGCTGCTGCGCCAGGATGCAGGTAACAAGGAAAAGAAGGCGACCAACGAGACGCCGTTTCATATTCCGTTCTTCTCAAAGGGCGACAAAGGGCCGCAGTAAATGGCCTAGGCAGGACGGAAATGCTTCACAATGAAAGGCTTGTCACCGGATGCGCTCAAAGCGCCGCCAACGCCTCGGCCTGGTCCGGAAACAGGCGCGCATACTTGGTGATGCCCACCATGGTAAACACTTTGGTGAAGTGTGCAGACAAGCCGAATGCGCACACGGTCTGGCCCGCGTGCGAGGCCTCGATCAGCAACTGAATCACCAGCGCGATGCCGCTTGAGTTGATGTAGTCCACGTCCGTGAAGTCCAAGAGGATAAGCTTCGTGGTCTCCTTGGGCAGCCCCTGGTAGGTGCCAAGAACCGCGTCTTTTGAGGTGCTGGCAATATCACCTTCGAAACGGAGGACGGTGACCGGAAATCCGGAAGGGGAATTGACCCGGTCAACACGCGATTTGGTCTCGCTTTGCACTTGTCGATTGCCTCCGCTTTCCTTAAGTTAGCAACTTCCTGCTACTCAGAACCCTTGTCGAGCTTTATCACCAGCCGCACATAGCTGCTTTTGCCATCCGAGCCCGCCACCCACTCCGCTTCATCTACCAGCGCCTGAATCAGGAACATGCCCATGCCGCGCGCGTCTTCCTCGCCGTGCATCTTGCGGTCGATGTCCGGCTTCGCCGGCTGCTTTGTGATTCCCAGGCCGTCGTCGATAACCTTCACTTCCAGCGAGTCGGTGCCTGCCCGCAGAACCACGCCCACCGACAGTTTTTCGTTCAGCCGGTTGCCGTGCTCGATGGCATTGATGCACGCCTCGGATACGGCTGTCTTCAGATCTTCGACGCGATCCTCGGGAAACCCCATCAGCTTGGCCACCGCTGACGCCGTGCTCATGGCAACTTTCTCGTAGCCAAGGCGCGTCGGCAGCCGAACTTCCACCGTGGTCGATTTCGACTCGTTCATCCCGATGTCTCCCCGCGGCAGAGCGCCAGGGCGGTCATGTCGTCGGCTTGTGGGCCACCTTCGGCAAACGCCTCAATTGCCGTCCACAATGCATCGAGGATACCATCCGCATTTCGCAATGGACACGTAGAAAATTGATCGAGAAGCCTTTCCGCCCCAAACTCCTCATCTCCCTTAAAAACCTCGGTCAGCCCGTCCGTATAGAACAACAGGCGGGTCCCCGGCGGGAAACCGCGCCGCTCACTGGTATAGTGCATCCCCGGCAAAAGGCCCAGCGGAGTGCCTGCGGCATTGAACTGGTAAGCCTGCGCCTCTGGCACAACCAGGAATCCGGGATTGTGGCCCGCATTCACTACCTCGATCTCACCCGCCTCAGGGTGCAGCCGGAGAAAGATCGCCGTCACGTAGCGCCTGCGCGCCTCTTCGCCCTCCGCCCAGTGGTGCTGGTTCATGCGCGTGGCAAGCTCATCCAGCGGCATCCCGGTGGCCGCCATCCCGCGAAACGCCGCACGAAAGCTGGTGGACATAATGGCGGAGGCCAAACCTTTTCCGGCCACATCCGCAACAGCCATCAATAAGCTGCCATCGGGTTGTTCCACGATATCGAGATAGTCGCCGCCCACTTCGTAGCAGGTATCTGACCGAAACGCCACCGAGTAGCCCTGAATCACCGGCATCGTCTGCGGCAGCAGTGAGCGCTGAATCTGCCGCGCCGCGTCCAGGTCCTGCTGCAGCCGGGCAAACTCCACATTGCGCTTGTGGTTGCGCGCGTTTTCAAGCGCCACCGCAGCCTGCAGGGCCAGGCCCTCAAGGAAATCCGCCTCGGAGAGCGTGAGCTCACGCGCACCAGGAGACGTCACCACCAGGTCCGTCATCTTGTTGCCGTCGCGGTCCGCGAGCGGATAGATGAGCAGTTGCTCGCCGCCCTCATCGTCCTTCGTGTCGCCATAAGCCAGGCCCGACTCGGGAAATGCCGCTCCGGCCATCTCCAGCTCGCGCACCACGATGCGCAGCACCGATTCCAGAACCTCTTCTTCGCGGATGGTGCCATGCACCTGGCGCGAAGCCTCAAGCAGCGCCTGCAAACGCGCCACCTGCTGCTGCAATTCGATCGTGTCGCCGCCCGCCGTAAGCTCCAGCTCCGTCGACATCCTACCCTCCGTGGATTCTCACTCTAACACGGCCATACTCTCACCAGCGACCCGGCCTTTCAGGCGTGGTGCAAGGCCGCTCCTATGGTATTGTCGAATCAATCCCGCATCAATATATGACGGGATTTCCCCTGCACCCCAATTGCCTGCTTCAAGTTGGTTTTCCGTTGCGCGAGACCTTCGCCCTGGGCATTTCTTTTCTTTTCAGGCGAAGCGCAGTGGTCGATATTCCTGACTCAAAATGAAAGGCGAACATACCTCGATGACCCCGGCCCACGAATCCGCTGATACTGTCCCCGTTTTGACCATGGACGAGTTGACCAGTCTCGCAGAGGGCAGCAAGCCCGCAGATACGCTGATGAACGTGGTGGCCTTGATCGCCTCGCGCTTCCGCTCTGATGTCTGCTCGGCCTACCTGCTGGAGCCCGACAGGTCGAACCTTGTGCTCGCTGCCTCGCTGGGGCTGCATCCGCGATGTATCGGCACTTTGCGCATGCCCCTCAATGAAGGCCTCTCCGGGCTCGTCGCCGAACAGTTGCTCCCGGTAGCCGTCGAAGACGCGCGCAAGCATCCCCGCTACAAATACTTCAAGGAGTCAGGCGAAGAGGAGTATCACTCCTTCCTCGGCGTGCCATTGATCGACCGCGGCGTCCTGCAGGGCGTTCTGGTCGTGCAGACCAAGGAGCCGAGGGTCTTTCGCGACGATGAGATTCGTATGCTCGTAGAGGCGGCGAATCAGGTGGCCCCCGTGGTCAGCGAGGCGCGCACCCTCGACCGCTTCATCGCCCCCGCGCAGGAAAAGCTGTGGGAGCTCGCTCGCAATGTCTGGTGGAGCTGGGACCAGGACTGCGTAAGCCTCTTTCGCGATCTCAATCCCGTGCGCTGGCGGCAGCTCAATCAGAACCCGATCGCGCTCCTCAGCGAGATCCCGCTCGGCGAAATTGACCGGCGCGCCACGGAGCTGGTGCTGCATAGCCGCATCAACTACGCCTATCGGCGTCAGCAGGAATATCTGATGGACGACCGCACCTGGGGCGCGGGCCATGCGGGCGCGCTGCGGCCCCGGCCGGTGGCCTATTTTTCCGCCGAATTCGGCCTCCACGAATCTCTGCCCATTTACTCCGGCGGGCTCGGCGTTCTTGCCGGCGACCACATCAAGAGCGCGTCGGACCTCGATATTCCCCTCGTTGGCATCGGCCTCTTCTACGGGCAGGGCTACTTCCTGCAGCGGCTCGATGGAAATGGCTGGCAGCGCGAGGAGTATCTTCAAACCGACATCAGTCAACTTCCCATGCAGCCGGCCATTGGCGTCAACGGCGAACCTGTGGTGGTTGAGATTGCCACCCGTGGCAGCGCGATTCGCGCCAAGGTCTGGCGCGTCAAAGTGGGCCGTTGCGACCTTCTGCTCCTCGACTCGAACGTCGCCGGCAACGCGCCCGAAGATCTTGAAACCACCTCGCGGCTCTACGGCGGCGATGCCCGCACGCGTATCCGCCAGGAGCTGTTGCTCGGTGTTGGCGGCTTCCGCGCGCTCAAGGCCATGGGCATCACGCCCGGCGTTCTGCATCTGAACGAAGGCCACAGCGGCTTCGCCGTATTCGAAGCCATTCGCAACCGCATGGAAGAAGAGGGTCTGGATTTTTATTCCGCCGCCCGCCAGATTCCTCGCGAGGTCATCTTCACCACCCACACGCCAGTGCCCGCCGGACACGACCGCTTCAGCGCCGGCCTCATTGAAGAACACCTTGGCCCGCTGCGCGAAGACCTCGGCATCTCGCATGAGAACCTCATGGGATTCGGCCGCGAGCATCCCACCGACGGGCAGGAACCTTTCTGCATGACCGTGCTGGGCCTCAAGCTGGCGCGGCGCGTGAATGCGGTCAGCTCGCTGCACGGCGAAGTTTCGCGAGCCATGTGGCGAGGTCTCTATCCTGACCGTCCCGAGGATGCGGTTCCGATCGGCCACGTCACCAACGGAGTGCATGTTCCGTCGTGGCTTGCGCCGCAAATGCGCCGCCTCTACGATCGCCATCTCGGCGTCGGTTGGCATCGTCAAAGCGGGGCGGCAGACACCTGGGCTGCCATCGAAAGCGTCGACGACGGCGAGTTGTGGGAGACGCACCTCAGCCTCAAAGCGCAGCTCTTCAGCTTCATTCGCCGCCGCGCCCATGAGCAGGCGGCCCGCCGTGACGAATCCGCGGAGGCCTTGAAGCAGCTCGACAAAGTGCTTTCGCCCGACGCCCTGACCATCGGCTTCGCGCGCCGCTTCGCCACCTACAAGCGCGCCAACCTGCTGCTCGCCGACATGCAGCGGCTGGCCGCCATGGTCAACGACGCCAAGCGCCCCGTGCAATTTGTCTTCGCCGGCAAGGCCCATCCGCACGACGAGCCGGGCAAGCGCGTGCTCCAACAAATCGCCCAGATGATGCGCAACCGCGATTTTGCCGACAAGTTCGTCTTCATTGAGGACTACGACATCAACGTGGGCCGCTATCTTGTCCAGGGCGTCGACGTATGGCTCAACAATCCCCGCCGGCCGCTTGAGGCTTCGGGCACCAGCGGCATGAAGGTAGTTCTCAACGGCGGCCTTAACCTATCCGTCCTCGATGGATGGTGGGCCGAAGCTTACGACGGCCTCAACGGATTCGCCATCGGCACCGGCAGAACGCACTCCAACCACGATGTGCACGACAGCCGCGACGGCGAGGCGCTCTACCGCGTCCTTCTCGACGAAGTGATTCCCCTCTACTACCAGCGCGACCGCGACGGCCTGCCCCGCGGCTGGATCAAGCGCATGAAGCGCACCATCCGCACCCTGGGCTGGCGCTTCAACGCCGACCGCATGGTCATGGACTATACGCAGAAGTGCTACATTCCAGCAGCCGGCGGCACCTCCAGCGAAGTCCGCGTGCCGTCATGAAGAACAGTGGTGCGCATTCACCGGGGTCGAAGCGCATTGGCAAAGTTTGCCAACAATGGTACGATAGCTTTCAGACCCTCCTTGATGCAGAGGGGCGAAGAATCCCATGCCCACGCGCAACGTGAATTTGACTCCGGAACTCGACCGCTTCGTTCTCAAACGGATCAGGAGCGGACGTTTTGAGAATGCCAGCGAGGTAGTTCGCGCTGCTTTGCGCACGCTCGAGCGCGAGGAACGGCTTTACGAAACGAAGCTAAAGGCACTGCGCGCGGCCATCGACGAAGGGGACGCAAGCGGAGTGGCCGAGGGCGACGTCTTTGCGCAAGTCCGAAAGTCGCTAGAGTTACCCACGAAAGTCCGTTCATGACGGCAGCAATGCGCTTCTCGGCCAAAGCGAAGGCCGACCTGCTCAGCATTGGCACATACACACTTCGTACCTGGGGCGAAGCTCAGGCATCGCGCTCTCTGAGCGACTTGGAACAATGCGCGCAAATGCTTGCCAGGAATCCGGTGATCGGCAGGTCCTGCGACTCGATTCGACCCGGCCTGTATCGCTTCGAGCAGGGACGGCATGTCGTGTTCTATCGGCGAGTACCTGATGGAATTCTCGTTGTCCGGATTCTCCATCAAAGCATGTTGCCGGACTGGCACGCATTTGAGAGCGAACCTTCGAGTAAGTAAACGGCACCGCGCCTGAAGTTCTTTGGCTGCCATCGCCAACCCGGACTTTCAGCTCACCAGCTCCATCTCTTTCAGCGACTCGGCGTACGGCGCGCGCAACGCCCCGCGCTCGGTGATGATCGCCGTGATGTACTTGGCCGGGGTCACGTCGAAAGCAGGATTGCAGATGCCCACTCCATTCGGCGTGAGCTGCTTGCCCGCGTGATGCGTCACTTCCTTCGCCGGGCGCTCCTCAATCGGAATCGCGTCGCCCGTCGCCGTCGCCAGGTCGATGGTGGACCACGGCGCCGCCACATAAAACGGAATCCCATGCTCCCTCGCCAGGATCGCCACATTGTAGGTGCCGATCTTGTTGGCCGCGTCGCCGTTGGCTGCAATACGGTCCGCCCCTACAACCACCGCCTGAATCTTTCCCTGCCGCATCAGGCTCGCCGCCATGTTGTCGCAGATCACTGTCGTGGCAATGCCGTCGGCCATCAGCTCCCATGCTGTCAGCCGCGCGCCCTGCAAAAACGGGCGCGTCTCGTCGGCATACACATGGATGCGCTTGCCCCGTTCCACCGCTGCGCGAATCACGCCCAGCGCCGTTCCGTAACCGCAAGTCGCCAGGGCGCCGGCATTGCAGTGGGTCAGCACGCCTCCCTCTTCCGGCAGCAGCGAAGCCCCATGAGCTCCCATCGCCTTGCATGCGGCAATATCTTCCTCGTACATGGCGTGCGCTTCCGCCAGCAATCTCTCTTTGATTCGCGCCAGCGGCGCGCCCGACTCCGCCAGGTTGCCGAAGAGCGCCTTCATCCGGTCGATCGCCCAGAAAAGATTGACGGCCGTAGGCCGGGTTGCCGCCAGCCGCGCGCAAATCTTCTCGAACTCCGGCGCAAACTCCTCAACAGTTTTGGCTTTGCTGTTTTTCGCGCCCAGCGCCACTCCGTAAGCAGCGGAGACCCCGATGGCCGGCGCGCCGCGCACCACCATGGTCACAATCACCTCGGCCACCTCTTCGTAGGTCGTGGCCACTACGTAGCTCTCTTCCAGCGGCAGCTTGGTCTGGTCGATAAAGCGAACGCCCTCGGGCGTCCATGTCAGCGTGGGAATCATGCTCTTCCAGTGTAAATGCCGAATCGTCTCCAACGCGCCAGTCCAAAGGCCGCTCCATGCAGTGCCTGCTCGACCTTGTCGTGTAAACATTTTCAATTTCCGCTGGACTTGAGGTGCCGCCCCTGCGTAGAGTGGTTGCGTCGCTCTTCAGCAATTCTTCTTTGCAGCAAGCGGAGGAAAGACCTTTTATGGCAACACGCTCCAATGCACCGGCGGCCGCCGCACCCAGTTACACCGGACCGTTCATCACCGTCGCCATCCTGTTCGGCATCTTCGGGTTCCTCACCATCCTGAATAATACGTTGGTAAAAAAGCTCGAAGACATCTTCCAGCTCGGCTACGGCCCGGCTATGCTCGCCACGGCGGCGTGGTTTTTTGCATATCTCGTCTTCTCGGTCCCCTGGGCCAAGGTGATTGAGATGGTCGGCTACAAGCGCACCATGGTCATCTCGCTGTTTGTAATGGTCGTCGGGGCGCTGCTGTTTGTGCCCGCAGCCAATATGGTCAGCTTTCCCATGACACTGTTCGCCATCTTCTTCCTGGCGACGGGCGTGTGCGGCTTGCAGACTTCGGCGAATCCCTATGTAACGATTCTCGGCCCCGAGCACAGCGCCTCGGCACGGCTCAACCTGGCGCAGGCCGTCAATTCCTTTGGCTCACTCGTCGCACCGTGGGTTGCGGCCCGCTTCATCCTTTCGGAAACGAGTACCGCCGCCGACTCCGCCGCAACGGCTCACATGCTCGAGGGGCCCTATGTAGCAATTGCCGCCGCGCTTCTGCTGCTGGGCTTTGCCGTGATGATGCTGCATCTGCCCGCGATTACCATGACCCGCGAGTTCCGCCCCGCAGGCAGTGCGTCAACGACCAAGGGCATCTGGTCCCACTCTCACACGGTACTGGGCATGGTCGGCATTTTTGTCTATGTCGGCCTCGAAATTGCCTTGGCTGCCATCACCATTCAATTCGCCCTCAAGCAGGGGATCACGCCGGTGGAGACATGGTTGAACTCGCATGTCTTCAGCCTCCATATCGTCGGAGATCTCTTCGGCTTGACGCAGGGCGTCAATGCGGTTGAGACCGCTGGGTTAATGCTCACCCTTTACTACACGTGGATGATGATCGGCCGCCTCGTGGGCAGCGCCATCATGAAGTGGATCAAGTCGCAGCACCTGCTGGTGGTTCTGGGATTGGCGGGTACGGCCCTCTTGCTGGTTTCAATGTTCTCGCACGGCCTGTTTGCCGTATGGACACTCGTTCTCTGCGGCGTGACCAACTCCATCATGTACCCGACCATTTTTGCGCTGGGCGTGGCCGAACTGGGACCGCTCACCAGTAAAGGTTCGGGCGTGCTGACGATCGGCAACGTAGGCGGTGCCGTCATTCCGCCGCTCTTTGGCGTGCTGGCCGACAAGGTTGGCATCCAGTACGCGCTCGTCATACCGATTGTCGCGTATCTCTATGTGGCGTACTACGGCCTGCTGGGTTACAAGCCGGAGCGTGAGGCTGACGCTTAGATTTTTTCTTCCGCATCCTTCCAATGGGCCTTCCGGCGCGCCGGAGGGCCTTCTGCTTTTCCAGCGTCAGCAGCGCATAAACGCACACCATTCCGCCTCCAGAGCCCGCTCCAGCCGCTCCGTCCCTGGCCCAAAACTGGACATACATCTGTGCCGCTGCAGGACAGCAGCTGAATCGTATCGCGACACCGTTTGCGCAAGATTGCGACAACCTGGATCGCAGCGAAACAGACAGGCCCCAAATCCGGCCTGAAAAATATCACTAAAGTTATCCTGGCCCGATCCGATGAAGGGTGTGGATGCAAACAAGCCCCATCCAATAATGGCGGCGGCTTTGACGGAATTTAATCAGACCCCGTTGGAGATGGACGCAGCATCGCATCCGAGAAGGAGTTGATTCCCATGGCCCTCGGTGTTTTGAACAATCTGTCGGCAATCTACGCAGAGAACAATCTCAATAAGACGAATGCGAGCCTGCAAACTGTACTGCAACAGCTTTCATCCGGCTCACGCATCAACTCAGGCGCCGATGACGCAGCGGGTCTCTCCCTGGTGAATGGCCTGGCGGCAAACACGGCTGCGCTCACACAGTCGACCACCAACGCCACGGAAGGCGTGGGTCTGCTGCAGGTGGCCGACGGCGCCTTCTCGCAGGTGACGAGCCTGTTGGACCGTGCCGTTACGCTGGCCACCGAGGCCTCCAACGGAACGCTGAATACCTCGCAGGAAGCGGCGGCAAACCAGGAGTACCAATCGATTCTTTCCGAGATTAACAACATCGGATCGACGACCACCTACAACCAGGTCCAGGTCTTCAACGGATCGGTCAACGGCGTCGATATCTATACCGGCGATTCGTCCGCGACCGGCTCGTCCATCGACAGCATTTACTTCGGCACCATGAGCTCGTCCACTCTCGGCGACTCGGGAGGTTCGGTGCAGCAGGACACCGGCGGCGAGTTTGCCGATCTATCGATCGATGCGGCAGGTCCTCCCCTCGCGCTCACCACCGCCGCGAAAACCAGTGATGTAATCGCTACAGGCACCGGATTCACGTTTACCACCAAAAATGCCAATGGCACCACAACGACGCAGAATATTGTCGGCGCTGCGGGTGGCACTGTCGCCAACCTCATCGCCGCAATCAACGCAGCGAAAATCCCCGGCGTCACTGCCAGCTTTACAACTGCCGGCGCTGTCGGCAGCTCAAGCGGCACGGTAACCGCGGGCGACACAGGCATTCAACTCACAAATACCAATCCCAATGTGACCATTGCCCTGGACGGTGCGCTTGCCGACTCGGGTGTGGGCGGAACCGCCACAGCCCAAAACGCAGTGGTGTCGGCGAACAATGCCGCCACTACAACCATCAGCTACAAGTTCGGGGCGAATGGCGACGCTTCAGCCAACCTTGCCCAAACCGATCTTCTCAGCGCGACCGATGCGCAAACAGCTTTGGAAGCGCTCAACCAGGCAGTCACGTATGTGGCAGGACAGGACGGCTACATCGGCGCGCAAATCAACACGCTGAATTCGATCAGCCAGGTGATGAGTACGCAGGAAGAGAATGTCGTGTCGGCGCAGAATGCGGTGCAGGCCACCGACTACGCCTCTGCAACCTCGAATATGTCGAAGTATGAAATTTTGAGCCAGACCGGCATTGCCGCGCTCGCACAAGCCAACAGCGTGCAGCAGGAAGTTACCAAGCTCCTGCAGTAAGCCTCACAGTTTCGCAGCACTGCAGTATCTTCAAGACAACCCAGGGACAGGGCGGCGGCAGAGCGTGAGCTTTGCCGCCAATTTTCTTTTGACTCACCAACATCGGTGGATCGGTGAATCGAAGACCAGAATGCGGGAGGATTAACTGAAACCTTGGGCCTCGATTTTTCGTCACACTGAGTAGAGGCGCGAAAGCTTCTGAAAATACAGTTGCAGGTTGTAGATTCGCGAAAAATCTCCGATTTAGAGGCAACCCGATTGCACAAACCATCATCCTGTGGCTGCGATGCGCAAGAACGAATTTTGAGCAAGCGCTACGTACACAGCAAGACTTACGATTCATGGCCGGTAGGCCTTATTGCCAAAAGGCAGCGAGCATAGCGAGAAAGCCCGCGCCGTATTTCGATTAAGACCAGTTAGAAGCTAGAAGCGGTTTGTGATCGTCCGAACCGCCGTAGATCGAAACTCCACTTTTCTGCGGTGAACTGTGAAACTCAAATACTTTTTTTGCTTTAGACGCGCATGTGCGCGTTTTATGTGCAGCGCCGGAATTGCGGTCGCTCTGATGGCGTATCTCTGTGCGGGCCCTGCATTCGGACAGAATGCCGCGAGCAGCGCAAGCGGTGGCATTCGCGGCCAGGTGGCGGATCCGTCGGGCGCAGTCATTCCAGGAGCCACCGTCGTAGCCACAACAACTGCGGGCAAAGTGGCCGGCAAGGCTACGTCAGATGGTCTGGGCGCGTACGTGATTCACGGGCTGCCGCCGGGGTCCTACAACATAACCGCGACGGCGAATGGCTTTGCCGAATTCGCGACTCCAGGAATCGCGGTCGCCGCCGGCAAGATGCACACCGTCAATGCAACCTTGACCATCCAGATGCAGCAGCAGCAGGTCGTGGTGCAGGCAGAAGCTAATACCGTCAGCACCAGCCCCGACAGCAACGCCAACGCTGTGGTCATCAAGGGCAGTGCACTGAACTCGCTCTCAGACGACCCTGACGAACTGCAGAACGAGCTCGAGGCGCTGGCCGGGCCGTCTGCCGGCCCCAACGGCGGACAGATTTACATTGACGGATTCACCGGCGGGCAACTGCCGCCGAAATCCTCCATCCGCGAAATTCGCATCAATCAAAATCCGTTCTCTGCGGAGTATGACCGCCTGGGCTACGGGCGCATTGAGATCTTCACCAAGCCCGGCACCGGCCAGGTTCACGGCCAGGTCGAGGTGAGCGGAAATGACTCCACGCTCAATTCCCAGAACCCGCTCCTCGTTGGAGTCCCGGAGCCGCCCTACTACACCTGGGGCCTGCACGGATTTGCGAGCGGCCCAATGTCAAAAAGCACTTCGTACTTTGTCAGCGCCTTTGGGCGCAGCCAACAGAACGAGAACATCATCGAAGCCATCGATCCGGCAAGCATCACATCTTCCAGCCTGAATGGCACCTCAATCAACGAGGCCTTCGGCAATCAATCGTCGCGCCTCGACATCAGCCCGCGCTTCGATCTCCAGTTGGGCTCTGCCAACACGCTCACCCTTCGCGAAGTCTACAACCGCTCCGTTGATAACGACAGCATCGGTGGCAGCGGGTTGACTTTGCCTGATCGAGCAACGAATACCGACGACCAGGAAAATGCTGTCCAGGTTTCAGACAGCCTGGTGATGAGCAGAAACCTGGTCGACGACATCCGCTTCCAATACCGCCGTGTGCGCGACGCCACATCTGCGATTTCCAATCTACCCTCCTACTCGGTGCAGGGCGAATTCTCCGATGGTGGCAATCCCACGCAGTCCCTCCAGGATCACGAAAATGATTTTGAGCTGCAAAACTATTTCTCGGGAGTAGAAGGCGCGCACTCACTGAACTTCGGCGCGCGGGCACGAGCCTACTTTGACGTGAATTCCACCACCGGCGGCGGCAACGGCTCCTATACGTTCTCGAGTGCCGCCTCGTTTCTTGGCTGCTATCAAACGCCGCAAGGCTCCGCCCCTCCCTCCACTTGCGTTCCGCAGCAGTACACCTACACAAAGATCAACAATGCGGTCGCCAAGGCAGCACTCTTTGATGCGGCGCTCTTTTACCAGGACGACTGGAAGCTGAATCCGCGCCTCACATTCAGTTATGGCGTGCGCTGGGAGACGCAGAACCGCATCAGCGACAAAGACGATTGGGCTCCGCGCATCAGCCTGGCCTACGCGCTCGGCAAAAAAACCACCGGGCAGCCCAAGACCGTGCTGCGAGCCGGCTATGGATGGTTCTACCAGCGCTTCACTGTGGCCAACGGCTTTGGCGCCAGTGTGCCATACCTCATGAACACAACCCACGAGAACGGTGTGAATGAGCAGCAGTACATTCAGACCTCCGGCATCACGTTCAACCGCTATACAACAACGCCGCTTTCAGCAAGCTCATCGGGCAGTACCACCGGCCGGAATGCCCCCACCTTCTACACGGTCGCACCCGATTTTCACGCCGCAAACGACATGGAAGCGGCCATCGGCGTCGATCGCCAGATCACGAAGTTGATCACGGGAAACGTCACCTACGTCTACTCGCAGGGAATCCACCAGTTCTTCACTGACAACCTCAGCGCGGCCGCGGAGTTCCCGCTGTCGGCCGCATTGAGCGATACCTATCCATCAACGGCTCCCGCCGCGCCGTCTACAAACAATCTGCAGTACCAGTCGGGTGGATTTTATCGCGAGAATCAGATCATGGTGACGACTCACGCGACTTTGAAGAAGTTCAGCCTCTTCGCCAATTACACCTACTCGGACGCGAGGGGTGATACAAATGGCGTTGGTTCCGTGCCCTCGGTGTCGAGCGATCCCGGACTCGACTACGGCCGCACCACCTTCGATGTGCGCAACCGCTTCATGCTGTTTGGAAATTTCATGCTTCCCTGGGCAGTCTCGGTCTCGCCGATGGTGGTCGCCAACTCCGGAACGCCGTTCAATGTCACGACAGGCAGCGATTTGACAGGCAACAACGAATTCGATGCGCGCCCCACCTACGCGTCCAGTTGTTCTGAGCCGAATGCGATCCAGACCCAGTGGGGCTGCTTCGATGCTGAGCCCTACGGATCGCTGAACCCAGCAAGCGGCGCGCCGATTGAGCCCTACGCCGCCGGCGAAAAAATTGCGCCGTTCGGGCTTGGCGAAGGCCCCGTGAACGTCAGCCTGAACATGCGGCTCGCCAAGGTGATCGGGATCGGGCCGGAGATCGAAGGGACCGGAGGATCAGGCGGCCACGGTGGTTTTCATGGAGGATCCCGCGGGCTGTCGGGAGGACTGAGCGGCAGCCAGGGAGGCATGGGGCCCTTGAATGAATCGGTGCCGCGCAAGTACAGCCTCACATTTTCAGCGTGGGCCACAAACGTCCTGAATCACGAAAACTTTGGATCGCCGAATGGCGCGCTCTCTGCTCCCACTCTCTTCGGCAAATCGCAAACGCTGGCTGGCGGTTTCTTCGCCTCGCCCACCGCAGGCAACCGGAATCTCTGGCTCGAAATGACGTTCAGCTTCTAAGTCTCTCAGCGCTTAATCTTGTACTAAATGGAGTGCACCAGGTCCCGTCCACCGCGGCGGATGGAACCTGGGATTGGCGCGGTCTTCGAAATCACACGGCCAGAGATCGGTCGCACTCCCAGCTACTCCCACTCGCCGGCTTTCAAATATTCATCCATCGCCTTCGCCGCTTTCCGCCCCGCGCCCATCGCCAGAATCACCGTCGCTCCGCCGGTCACAATGTCGCCGCCCGCAAACACGCCGCGCTTGCTCGTGCGCATGGTCTCTGCGTCGGCCGTAATGTAGTTGTACTTGTTCGTCGCTAGATCCGGCGTCGTGCTCTGGATCAGCGGATTCGCCGTCGTTCCCACGCCGATAATGGCCACGTCGGCGGCCAGCACATACTCCGATCCCGCGATCGCCACCGGCCTGCGCCGTCCGCTCGCGTCCGCCTCGCCCAGCTCCATGCGCACGCACCGCGCCCCGGTCAGCCAGCCCATTTCGTCGCCTAGAAATTCCACCGGATTCGTCAACATGCGAAACTCAATGCCCTCTTCGCGCGCGTGCTTCACTTCCTCGGCGCGCGCCGGCATCTCCGCCTCCGAACGCCTGTAGACCAGCGTCGCCGTCTTCGCTCCCAGCCGCCGCGCCGTGCGCACCGCGTCCATGGCCGTGTTGCCTCCGCCCACCACGATCACGTCGCGATCGCGGCAATCGTAAATCGGCTCGTCGAACTCCGGGAAACGGTAGGCGCGCATCAGGTTGGTGCGCGTCAAAAACTCGTTCGCAGAATACAACCCGTTCAAGTGTTCGCCCGGCACGCCAAGAAACACCGGCAGCCCTGCGCCTGTGGCCACAAAAATCGCATCGTAGCCTTCCACGCGCATCAGCTCGTCCAGAGTCACGCTCTTGCCCACCACCACGTTGGTTTCGAACTCCACGCCCATGCGGCGCAGGTTGTCCACCTCTTCCTTCACAATCGCTTTCGGCAGCCGGAACTCCGGAATCCCATAGACCAGCACGCCGCCCAGCTCGTGCAGCGCCTCAAACACCCGCACACGATGCCCCTTCTGAATCAGATCGCCCGCCGCCGACAGTCCCGCCGGCCCGCTTCCTACAATCGCCACACTCTTGCCCGTAGCAGCCGCGATCTGGGGCAATCCAAGCTGCCCGCTCTCGCGCTCAAAGTCGGCGATGAATCGCTCCAGGTTGCCGATCGCCACGGGCTGGCCTTTTTTGCCCAGCACGCATCCGCCTTCGCACTGGCTCTCCTGCGGGCAAACCCGCCCGGTGATCGCGGGCAGCGCATTGTCTTCGCGCATCTTCGCGGCAGCGGCCAAAAAATCGCCCGCGCAAATCAACTCCACAATCTCCTTGATCTTCACGCCTACGGGGCAATCCACCTGGCAGCCGGGCTTCGCGCAGGCAATGCACCGCGTGGCCTCCGCCACGGCGCTTAAAGTAGGCAGCCCCCGATTCACTTCCTCAAAGTTATGTGCGCGCGCTGTCGCGTCCAGCTCCGGCATCTTCACGCGCGCAATCTTCAATCGCTCCTTCAGCGGAAGTGAGTTTGAGAAAATCGCCTGCGCGTCAACCATGGTGCTTCTTCTCCGCCGGGTGGGCCGCGCCGAACCTTTCATGCGTCTCGACCCCTTCGCGCATTTCAAGCCTCGCGCGCAGGTGCGCCGTCTCTTTTTCTTTTGTAGCCAGCGCGGCGCGCAGAGCGGCAAGCTCTTCCTTCTTGCGCTCCTCAAATGCCTTTAACGATCGGCACTCCTGCCCGCGATACATCGCATTGCGCTGCATCAGGACTTCAAAGTTCACCTGTGAAGCATCGAACTCCGGCCCATCCACGCAGGCAAACTTGCTCTGCTGGCCCAGCAGCACGCGGCAGCCGCCGCACATTCCTGTTCCATCCACCATGATGGAGTTCAAACTCACCATCGTCTTGATGCCCAGTGGCGCCGTTATCTGCGCCACCGCGCGCATCATCGGCACAGGGCCAACGGCCAGAACAAAATCAAGCTTCCGTCCCGCTTCCAGCAGTTCGCCCAGCTTCTTCGTAACCAGACCCTGTTCGCCGTAACTGCCATCGTCCGTCAGAATGTATGCCTCATCGCTCGCCGCGCGCACCTCGTCCTCAAACACCACCATCTCGCGGCTGCGCGCGCCTTCAATAAAGATCACCCGATTGCCGGCATCCTTCAGCGCCTTCGCGGTTGGCAGCGCCATCGCGGTTCCCACGCTGCCCGCCAGAATCACCGCCGTGCCGTATTCCTTGATCTCCGATGGCCGCCCCAGCGGGCCGACCACATCCAGAATCGAGTCGCCCGCCTCAAGGCAATTAAGCATTGAAGTGGTCTTGCCAACAGCCTGCACCGCAATGGTGATCGTCCCCGCCGCCGGATCGGCGCTCTTGATTGTCAGCGGAATGCGCTCGCCTTGATCGCGCAGCCGCAAAATCACAAACTGCCCCGGCCGCTGCTTGTGTGCGATGCGCGGCGCATGAATTTCAAACTCGCGAATGTTGAGCCCGGCGGTGCGGGCGGCCACGATCTTGTACATCGGAAACAATCCTGTGAAGCGAAAACGTCGAGCCCGAGTGGAATGCGCGATTCCGCCCGCCCCTATACCGTGGCACGGAGCAAGCGGCGCAGGGGTCCACTGCCCCCGGTATGCCCTTGATTATTCAGGGAATTAGCTTGGCCGCCTGTGATGTGAATCACGGGTGGGGCGCCGGCCAGCCTCCCTGCCTGGCGGCAGGAACCAACGCGCTGCGTGGCCGGCCCACCCGGAGTGCAGTCGAAGAATATGCTCTCCCGCCTTTCGAACATTCAACGCTCGAAGGCCGGAGCACGCAGGGTCGATTCAACGGCTGCGGAAGAGCGCAGGTTACTTGAATTCGCCCGTTGTTGACGCCTCTTCATACAGAACAGGGCTCGATGACTCGACCAGCGGCTGTAGTTTTTCGATCTGCTGCCGCAGAGACTCACTCTTGCGAATTTCGTCGAGGGCTTCACTCGATTCGAATTGGCTCACCCGGACGGCCGATCTTCCATCCAGGCTTCTGTAGAGTCGGCTGCCGATCAGGCCGTTCGGCCGGGCAGTCGACGCAGTGTACCTCCGGTTCACTTCGAGGAATTCGTCGATCTTGTCAGGTTTGATCGAAAAGAAATTGATCTGTGTTACCGGCTTCATAAGTTCCTCCTTGGGTTGGTCGTGCAGATGAAAGTGGATTGGCCTGATCTCCGTCGAGCGCTTGCGCGGATGACCATTCGACGCGCCGGCAAGCATCGGATCGATTCCGGTGGAGACGTGCGATCAGCCCTTTGCGTTTTTGGTGTAGGCAATGCCCACGATGCGGTGCACATGGGCCGGATGCTCGGCCTCGTCCAGCAGAAAATGCGCAACGTCAGCTCGACTGATAATCGCGTTCCCACCCGCCCCGCGAGGCAGGTGGTCAACGCTGACGCCGTAGCGCTCCGTGCGTGGTCCGTTCGTCAGCCGCGGCGGGCGTACGATCGTCCAATCGAGCTGGCTGCCCTTGACGATGCGTTCCATCTCGGCTGAGTCTTCGGCCACATTGCGCAGCAATGTTCTGCGGAGTATTCCGGCAAGGATCCCTGCATCGTCGAAGAGTACGGCGACACCAACTATCAGCAGCCTGCGTACCTTCGTGGCCGTCATCGCCGCCACGGTTGATCGCGCGCACTCGCTGGTTATGGTGCATCGCCCTGGCCCAGGCGGTCCGATTGCGGAGAGAACGGCATCGTGCCCTTCAACAGCCGCGGCAACGGCTTTGGCGTCAAGCACGTTGCCCTCGATGACCGTCAGCCCATCTCGCGGGGCGCCGAGCTTTTTAGGCGAGCGAACAAACGCAGTCACGCGGTGGTTTCGCTTCAAGGCCTGATCCACAAGTTCCCGGCCCACACCGCCTGTCGCGCCAAGAATAAAAAGGCGCATCGATTTGTTTGTCGTTATGGCCATAATTGACCTCTTCTGCCGTCAGCACCGGCCTGCACATTAGCTAGAGATGTCTCTACTGAATAAAAGTTGCTAGAATTTTACGAATGCCCAAGTCAGGAAGGCGTGCCTACAAATCGCCGGTTCGGCAGCGCCAGGCCCACGAGACGCGCCGGCGGATTGTCGAAGCCACGCGTCAGCTTCTCGAGAGCGAGGGCTACGCCGGAATGACCATTGAAGCCGTCGCGCGCCAGGCCGAAGTCTCCGTGCAAACGGTCTATGCCGTCTTCGGGTCGAAGACGGGCATCCTCGCCGAACTTCTCAATCAAGCCACCTTCGGAGCCGATTACGAGGACATTGTCCAGCGAACCCTGGAGAAAAAAGACCCGGAAACCCGCCTGCGGGGGGCGGCCCGTATCGCACGGCAGATTCACGATGCGCAGAGCGCGGGCTTCGACCTGCTGCGCGGCGCGGGCGTAGTTGCGCCGGAGCTGGCGCAGCTGGAACAGCAGCGCGAGCACATTCGCTACGAGCGGCAGGAAGCGATGATCGTTTCTCTGCGCGCCGCGAAGAAGCTCCGCTCGGAACTGACTTATCGGACCGCTCGGGACATCCTGTGGACACTGACGGGCAGCGACGTCTATCGCATGCTGGTGCGCGAGCGTGGGTGGAGCTCTCAGAAATACCAGGATTGGCTCGCCGACATCCTCGTTCGCTCGCTGCTCAGTTCGAAGTAGCTATCCAATTTGACCGGGTGGCCAGGAATAAGCTGCGTGGTCCGCTCAGCAACTGCTCTTCACCGTTGCCGCGCCTTCCAAAGCAGATACAGCCCCCACGCCGCCAGTGTGCAGCCATCTCCAATGGCGCCTGAGAGCATCTTCTGCTCGAACTCGGCAATCGGCAGCGAGCGTGCTGCGATGTCATGTTCTTCTGCGTCCGGTTTGCTTTGGGTCATCTTCAGGCCGGTCGCGAGAAAGACGTGATGCCGCTGCCGGGCGAAGCCATAGGCGATCCAATTAAACCCGAGATGGATCATCTCGCCGGCTTCAAGGCCCGTCTCTTCCTTCAGCTCCCCGCGTGCCAGCTCTTCAGGGTTGGCGACATCTCGTTCCCAGCTTCCCTGCGGCAGCTCCAGCGCCCGCTCCTGAATGGTGTAGCGGAATTGCTCCACCAGCCATATTCGCTCGCCGTCAATTGGCAAAATGATGGCGCCGTCATGCTTCTCCACCACGCCGTACACGCCCTTTTCGCCATTCGACCGCAGGATCTCGTCCTCGCGCACGCGCATCCAGCGGTTGCGGTAAACCTCGCGGCTTGAGAGTGTAGTAATCGTGCGGCCCGCGGCAGCGCCGGCGTCCCTGTCTCCTGCCTGCATTCCATCTCCTTGAGCGTTTCGCTCGACGCAAAATGCAGCGCAGCGTCAGCAGCAGTTTAACCGCCGCACGTCAAAAGCACGTCACACAGATCAGAATCACGCTGCATGTGCCGCCTGCTCCATCATCCGCAAGGCTGTCTTCCTGAGCGAGTGGAGATTGCCGCGGCAAACGGAAGCAGTCGAATGCGCGCAGTTGATCTACGGCTGCAGATGCAGCGGCGCAGCCTTTGCCGTCGGCATAGGCACGCCCAGAATCCCGGCCACCGTCGGCGCAATCTGGCGCATATCCACTACGCCCAGGTCGCGATGGTGCGCGATGCCGGCGCCCAATGCGAAAAATGACGAGCGCATCTCAGGATACTCGGGCGAGAATCCGTGGCTGCCGCGCGTGCCCGGAACAGGTGTAATCAAGCTTCCGCTGAGCGCTGTGCCTGTGTAGTATCCCGGCTTGAAAACAACCAGAAACGCCGCATCGGGAAACGCGCCCCGTTTCTTGATTGCCTCGCGATCCAGAATCTCCGCGATTCCGTTCTCCGGGTCCGCAGCCAGCTTGCTCAGCATCGCCTGTACTTGATTCTCGGTCTCATGATCGTTCGCGTCGTGCAGCATAATCGCCGCCATGCCGCCTGCCATCCACGGCTCCGCCTTCCACGAACTAATCGCAGTGGACTTCGTTGCCGGATTCGTCGTGGTCTGAATCAGCCCCGCCTGCAGGAACGGAATCGCGAGATTCACAAAGTGCGTAATGTTCATGAATCCGTGATCGGAAACAACCACCAGCACCGCCGTGGGATCGTCGGCGAACTCCTGCTTCGCCAGCCTCTCCACCATCCCGTCAATTGCTTCGAGCGTGCTGTCTGCTTCGGTGCTGAATGGCCCATGCTGGTGTTGGGATTCATCCAGCGAGCTCAGGTGCAGGGTCATGAATGCGGGCTTTTCCCTGCGCAGAATCTCCAGGGCATACCGGGTCTTTGTCTCATCGCCGGCCGTGCTCGTGTCGTTGCCGTTCATGTACGGGCCCGCCGCCGGCTCAAGCTGCTGGATCAGCGTATCCGGCCGCGCCAGCGCCGCCATCATCAGCCGATCCTCTGGATTTGTTGAGCCAGAGACATTGTCGCCGCGCCAGTACTCCGGTATCAGCCAGTCCACATCCGTTGCGCCCGCGCTCACCGGCCAGCCAACGCTGGCAGTGCTCAGTCCAGCTTTGTGGGCAACTTGCCACAGCGTCGGTACGCGGATCTGCGCCGCATACCAGTTCCACGCGCCCCCGAATTTCTGCAAGGGATCGAACTCCTGGTTATTCAGGATGCCGTGCTCAGCCGGCCACACGCCGGTGATGAGCGTGGTGTGACTGGGATACGTGATCGTAGGCCAGATGCCAATGACTCCCTCCGCATAGGTTCCGTTCGCGATCAGCGTGCGCAGATACGGAACCTTCATGCCATGCGCGTCGGCCTGGGTGACGTATTCGGGCTTGAGCCCGTCAATCGAAATCATCAACACCGGCGCGGCATGCGCAAGCGTGGCGAGCACGGAAACGAGAACCAGAATAAACGACAAGCGGGCGGCAAAACGGCGTACGGCGACTTTCATGCAAAGCGCTCCTCTTGGATTTTGTCAGGGAGCAAACGGTGCCGTGCGCGACTCTCGATTCTCAGGCGGCGGCATTCAAGTCTGCGTGCCAAGTATACAGGCCGGATCACCCCTGCTTCTCGCCGCATTTCACGATCGCAGCCTGCAATTCGAGCATCTGCAATTGGATCTGCTTTACCTCTTTCAGAATATCCACCTTGCTCCGGCTTACCTGGTACCCCAACGTGGAGATCAGTCCGATGAAAAACAGCAGTCCGGCACTGATACTGAGGTAAATCTTTTCATTCACGCCCAAAAGATTCTGATCCCGGAGCGGGATCAACGGGGACATCGCGAACAAAGAAAGTGCAACTCCAAGCAACATAAATGTCTTGCCCGTCCATTTCTCCCAGAACAGAGCCCTCTCATATCTAGCCATGAGCGACACCGTTTCTTCCCGGTAGGCTGCAATATTCTCGGGCTGCGGCATCCGCGCCAGCAATCGCTCGCGCATGCTTTCACTTTTCTGTTCCATAACCACCTCGACTCAGAATTTCTTTCATGGCTCGTTTTGCGTAATGAATGCGGGACTTGACAGTGCCCTCGGAACAGCCGACGACTGTTGCGATCTCCGCCAGCGACAGGTCCTCAAGAAAATGCAGCACCAGAACTTCGCGATGATGGATTCCGATCTGATTCAGCGCCGCGTGGACCGCTGCGGCATCCTCTTCGGCGAACGAAGGCTCCTCGGCCTCGTCAAAATCCTCCAGCTGAACCTTCTCGGCCTGCTCCCGTGAATAATTCTTGCGGATTCGGTCAACCGCAATTCCATGTGTGATCGAATACAGCCACGGCCGCAAAGCTCCGGGATCTTTCAGCTTGTGAATGCCGCGGAACGTTTTGATCCAAACCTCTTGAAGCACATCAAGCGCAGTGTCTGTATTGCCCGTCAGGCTGGCCGCGTAATAGAGCAACGGCCGCTCCATCACCGCGATCAGGTCCTCGAATGCTTCCGGCTCGCCCGACTGGCATCGAAGCGCAATCCACTCATACTGCGTTCGACTCTCGCTCTCCATGTGCATTCGTTATATATGTCGCAGCCAGAGCGTCGCCGGTTCAAGGAGTGGGAAAAATTTCTTCCAGTCAAATAAAAAGGGCCGCTCGATTCGAGCAGCCCCTGATGTTTATCGATTGGCACTTGCGGCGAAGCCGCGTCTGCCCCACCGCAGGTGGTTACGCCGGCGAAGGCGAGCCCTCCGGCATTCCTGTCCCGCCGCGGCTCTCCGGTTTGAGAACCTGCTGCGGCGTGCCGCCTGAATCGGTCGGAGTGGCCAGAATTGACCGCATCGGAGGCAGTTCCTTGCCCTCGATCAGCAGCCTTACTTCCTCGGCGTCGATGGTTTCGCGCTCCAGCAGCGCCGCCGCAATGCGGTGCATCGCTCCCGAATTCGATTCCACGAGATTGTGCGCCGACTGATACGCTTCGTCGATCAGGCGCCGCACCTCCAGATCGATCTGCCGTGCCGTCTCCTCGCTGAAATCGCGGTGCTGAGCAATCTCGCGGCCCAGAAAGATCTGCTCCTCCTTCTTGCCGAAGGTCAGCGGCCCCAGCCGGCTCATGCCGTACTCGCACACCATTCGCCGCGCCAGGTCTGTCGCGCTTTCAATATCGCTGCCCGCACCCGTCGACATCTGGTTCAGGAAGATCTCCTCGGCCACGCGACCACCATATGCCGTTGCCAGCCGCGTTTCAAGGTACTCGCGCGTGTAGTTGTGCCGGTCGTCCGGCAGGTACACCGTCACGCCCAGCGCCATCCCTCGCGGAATAATCGTCACCTTGTGAATCGGGTCGGAGTGTTCGCGCAGATAAGAAACCAGCGCGTGCCCCGCCTCGTGATACGCCGTGACCTTCTTCTCCTCGTCGGTCAGCAGCATTGACTTGCGCTCGGCGCCCATCAGTACCTTGTCTTTGGCCAGCTCAAAGTCATACATGGTGACCTGCTTGCGATTCATGCGCGCCGCGTTCAGCGCCGCTTCATTCACCATGTTGGCCAAATCGGCGCCGCTGAATCCCGGAGTTCCACGCGCCAGCACATTCAGGTTGGTATCGTCGCTGACTGGAACCTTCTTGATGTGGACCTTCAGCACTTCTTCGCGCCCGCGCACGTCGGGCAACCCCACCACTACGCGCCGGTCGAACCGCCCCGGCCGCAGCAGCGCCGGATCCAGCACGTCGGGCCGGTTGGTTGCCGCCACCAGGATCACGCCATCGTTCGACTCAAATCCATCCATCTCCACGAGCAGTTGATTCAGCGTCTGCTCGCGCTCGTCGTGTCCGCCGCCTAAGCCGGCGCCGCGATGCCGCCCCACCGCATCGATCTCGTCGATGAAAATGATGCACGGAGCGTTCTTCTTGCCCTGCTCGAACAGGTCGCGCACGCGGCTCGCGCCAACGCCCACAAACATCTCCACAAAGTCCGAACCGGAAATCGAGAAGAACGGCACGTTCGCCTCGCCGGCCACTGCGCGCGCCAGCAGCGTTTTGCCTGTTCCTGGAGGGCCAACCAGCAGCACCCCCTTCGGAATGCGCCCGCCCAGCTTCTGAAACTTTTGCGGCTCGCGCAGATACTCGATAATCTCCTTCAGTTCTTCCTTGGCCTCATCCACGCCGGCCACATCCTTGAACGTGACCTTCTTTTGCTGCATCGACAGCAGCCGCGCGCGGCTCTTGCCAAACGAAAGCGCCTTGTTCCCTCCCGACTGCATCTGCCTCAGCATGAAGAACCACACTGCAATCAGCAGCACGAATGGGCCTATATTGATCAGCAGCGGAATCAGGAAGTTGTTCTGCGGCTCCTTGATGGTGGTGTTGACCTTGGCCGCCGTCAGCGCCTTCAGCAGGTCGTCGTAGTCGGTGGGCAGCGTCGTGTGGAACTGGTCTTTGGGTGAGGTCTTCAGGTGGCCGTGCAACTCGTCGCCCTGAATAGTGGCATCCAGCACCTGTCCGTTTTGCACCTTGTCGAACAAGTCGGAGTAGGCATACTCCTGCTCCTTGTTCAGGTTGGCGCCCCTCTCCACCACGCCCCATAGCAACATGAGGCAGATGCCGATAAAGACCCAAAACATGATTGTTTTAACGCTTGAATTCACCAACGTCTCCTTTTCGCGGCGAAGGAGAAACAGCTACCGCGACCTCCGTCATCGATCCCTGGCCGAATGCATCTTCTGAAATCCTGCGCTCCCCGGTCTCATCCTTCATATCGATCCGGCCAAAACGCGCTGTGGCCTCGCACAATCCAAAGTGGCCACACGATCTCTGAAAACGCTCAACGCCACCCCTGCTTACTTAGACGTCTGCGCGCCCCGCAAAGTGGCAAAAACTACGCATTCCTCCAGCCGACACTCCCACTGTGCCGCCTGAAAGAGCAGTATCCCCGATTGTACTCCCAGGGCGGCAAATGTTGGAGTCGCCAGCGCATTACCAAGGTGGTGGAATCTGCACAATTACTGTCGCTTCATCCCCGCCCGCTCAGCGGGCTTAACACCCTTATCCTATGCAAAATCTGCTGTAATCGTAAGGCCCTGCTCGCTCTCCAGTTCCACGCCGCGCATCCAGGCAATGCGCCCATCCACTTCCAGCACTGGCCACAATGCTCTCTCCGTTCCCGTAACCCTCAGGCGCTCCAACACTTCCTTCACCTTGCGCGGCCCGCCACTGTAACGAAGCCTCACCCGGTCGCCGGCCTTCCAGTTCCTCAATGTGGCCGTCTTCCCGGTGCGGCTCCCATGGCCATTCAGGTCTCCGCCAGCCGCTGGGGCCGAAATATCGATGCGGAGCCGAAGCCCAAACGCCGGTGCTTCTATCTCTCCTGGAATTGCCGCGCTGTACTGCGGAACCTCATCTCCAGCGATCCTCTGCGCGGCAGCCGCGGAACCCATACCGAGTTGCAGCTCGCGCGCTGTCCGCTCAGCACGCAAGCCATTTGCAAAAGCCAGCTTTTGCCCGGCACGGCCACCCAGCGCCAGCGAACGTAGCGCCTCGGTCGCTGCGAAATCGAGTGCGGCGCCAAACTGCTCTGCGGCATAGCGCAACAACCGCCGTTGCATCGCGGGAGCCAGCCCAGCCAGACGGCTGGCCTCGACAGCCAAACCCGCCGCAACTCCTCCGCCTGCCGCTCGGCCCCCGCCCCTTACCGGCCTGCCGGGCAACAGCAGCTGCGGCGCCAGCCGCGCCAGTTCCGCCTGCCACCACAATTCTTCTTCACGAGCCAGTTCGGCCATCTGCGCCAGGTGATTGCGCAGTTGCGGATTCCATCCCTCCAACAGCGGCAGCAGCTCATGCCGGATGCGGTTCCGCGTAAACGTCACATGCCGATTGGTCGAGTCCTCGCGCCATTCCTGGCCAAGCGCCCCCAGATAACCCTCAACCTCGGCACGCGTCACGGCAAGCAGCGGCCGAACGATGCGCCCCTCCGGAAAAACCAGCACCGGCGAGATTCCGGCGAGCCCTTCTGTCCACGCGCCGCGCAGAAACTTCGCCAGTACGGTTTCAGCCTGGTCATCGAGCGTGTGCGCAGTCGCCACGGCGTCAATCTCGCCCGATGCCAGCAACTCCCTGAACCAGCCGTAGCGTAGCCGCCGCGCCGTCTCCTCAATCGATTCACGCGCCTTGCCTGCCGCCGCATAGTCGCTTCGGCCACTCAGTGCTGGGTGCCCCACCCTCGCCGCGTTTTTGTTTTTGCGGCTAGGGTGGGATTCAATGCCGCACAAATCTCGTCCTGAATGATGTGCCTCTGCCGCCGTATCCACCCGCGCCTCGTGAAACGGAATCTCCAGCTTTGCCGCCAGTTCGCGGCAGAACTCCAGATCGCCGTCAGCCTCCTCACCGCGCAGCCCATGATGCAGGTGAGCTGCATGCAACACCAACCCCAGTTCCCCGCGCCGCGCCGCCAATGCTCGCAACAGCGCAACGGAATCTGCGCCGCCCGACAACCCCACCGCCAGCCGTAAACCCGGCTTGAGCAGCGTCAGATCGAGCGGCAGGCTGGCAGACAATTTTGCTGGCGAAGTGCGCACGATTGGATGATAGTGAAGTGCAGCCCGAAGCCGCCAGCTTTGCGACCTTCAGCCCTATACTGGACCTCATGTTCATCACACGCACTGCCTCAGTCGCCGACGCCGCCCTCATCTCGGCGCACCGCCGCGCCATGTTTGCCTCAATGCCCAACCCGAATCCCTCGGTTCTTGACGCCATGAGCCGGGCCTTCGAGCCCTGGGTGCGCGAGAGAATCGGCGAAGGAAGGTACATCGGCTGGATCGTGGAAGAGGACGGCCGCGCCGCCGGCTCAGCCGGCCTGCTCATCGTCGATTGGCCGCCTCATCCATTCCATCCTGAAGGCAGCCAGCGCGGGTATCTGCTGAATGTCTACGTCGAGCCGGAGTTCCGCAAGCGCGGTCTTGCGCATGGATTGATCGAGCGCTCCCTTGCTGAAGCGCACGGGCGCGGTATTCGCGTTGTCACCTTGCACAGCTCCGACGCGGGCCGGCCAGTCTACGAAAAGTTCGGCTTTCATCCCACCAGCGAAATGATGTTCGTCGAACCTGCGAAGGACTAACGCCGCGCCAATCGCGACAGATGAGCTCTCGCTCTCAGTTGTTTACCCCAGTTCCCGGCTTTTTCGGGTGTATGAGCACGCCCGTTTCGCACACCGAGCTAAAGGCTAAAAGCTAACGGCGGACCGCTGCGGGCTGCAGGTCCGCCCGGTGCTATACTCGCCGAGTCATGCAAGTCTTTGTCATTATTCCCGCAGCCGGTTTGGGCACGCGGATGGCTGGCCCGCAGCCCAAACAATTCCTCGCGCTCGATGGCGTTCCCATCCTGGTTCATTCGTTGCGCGCCTTTGCCGCGGTCTCGCGAGTCACTGCAATTTACGTTGCGGCGCGCAAGCTGGAGATGGAGCGCGTCGAGGCCCAGGTTGCCGAATTCGGCTTCGCGGGCCGCGTGCGCCTCGTCGAAGGCGGCGAAAAGCGGCAGGAATCCGTGGCCAATGCGCTCAGCGTGCTGCCCGCCCAGCCCGACGATATTGTCCTGGTCCACGACGCCGTGCGCCCTCTCATTGATGCAGCCACTATCGACCGCACCATCGACGCTGTCATTGAATATGGCGCGGCCATCGTGGGGATGCCCGCAACAGATACCATCAAGCAGGTCGAGCGGACAGCTCACGGCGCGCTCATTACCGCAACCATTCCGCGCGAGTTTGTGGTGCAGGCGCAAACCCCTCAGGGTTTTCGCTTCGGCCTGCTCCAGCGGGCGTTTGCCGAGTCGACTGCAGACGGTTTTGTTGGCACCGACGAAGCATCGCTCCTCGAGCGCGCGGGAATTCCTGTAGCCGTGGTCCCCGGTTCTCAGGTTAATCTGAAGATTACGCAGCCGGGAGACCTGGAACTGGCCGAATTCTATCTGCTGCAGCGAAAAAGGCACTAAAGGAAAGTAATCAGGGACCGACGCCCTGATCACTGACCACTGATCACTTTATGGACACACGCATCGGATTTGGCTATGACTCGCACGAATTCAAGCCTGGCGTGCCGCTGCGCCTCGGCGGCCTGACGCTGAATCACCCCGAGGGCCTTGCCGGCCATTCCGACGGCGACGTCGTCCTCCATGCCATTACCGACGCGCTGCTCGGCGCCGTGGCCGCCGGCGACATCGGCAGCTTCTTCCCGCCCGGCGATCCCCGATGGAAAGACGCCGACTCTGCCATCTTTCTTAACCTCGCGCTCGAAGAACTGCAGCACGCCGGATACTGCATCGCCAACGTCGACACGACCCTCATTCTTGCCGCGCCCAAAATCGCGCCCGTCGCCGGGGATATGCGCGCGCGCATCGCCGACTTGCTCGGTGTTGAGATCGATCAGGTGAGCATCAAAGCCAAGACACCTGAAGGCCTCGGCCTGGAGCACGTGGCCCAGTGCCAAGCAGTGGCTCTGGTGGAGCGCGTGCAGGAAACCGAAGAGCTGAAAAGCATGAGCGAAGTAATTGAGAGCCAGCGCCAGCTCGAAGACGTGGTCGACGACCTGCTCGCCTCAGTCCATGGCGTGCCCAAGCGCCGCATCGACCCGGTCTACGACACTGAAGACATCACGTAAGCGCCCCTCGGCCACTCAGCGGACGGTCTTCTCCGAAAAGAGCACCCTCGTCGATGCGCAAATCGCACCGTCGTTGATTTCCATTGCAGATTTAGGCGTTCGGCGTTACCTTGGCTGCAATTGTTGATTGCACCCATGGAGTGTTTCCTATGAACGAATTAGCCATTCTCCTGCAAAATCAGCCCGATCCCGAAATGATCCGGAAAATGTTCATGATGATCATTCCCATCATGTTCGTCGGCTTCGTGGTCGTTGTCGCGCTTCTCATGGTGCCTTGCTGGTTCATCCTAAAAAAGGCCGGCTTCTCGCCATGGCTCTCGCTCCTGTGCATTGTTCCGTCGCTTGGCACTTTGGTTTTGCTCTATGTGCTCGCTTTCGGCGAGTGGAAGGTAGTGCCGGTGCCGCAGGTGGCCTGGCAGCCGCCGCAGCCGCCCTACCCCCCTCCGCCGCTTCCGCCCCAGGTATAAGCTCCGCATCACCGTTCGCGGGGCGAGCCATGCGATAGCATCGTGAAAGGAAAAAATTCACACGATGCCCGAGCCCGCTCCCTCCGCAACGCAAACTCCTCGCGTCCGATTCGCGCCCTCGCCCACCGGCTTTCTCCACGTCGGCAGCGCGCGCACGTTTATCTTCAATTGGCTCTACGCGCGCCACAACCACGGAACCATGGTCCTGCGCCTCGACGACACCGACGTCGAGCGCAACACCGACGCCAGCGTCCAATCCATCTTCGAAGGGCTGCGCTGGCTAGGCCTCGACTGGGACGAAGAGTACAAGCAGTCCGAACGCCTCCACTTGCATCAGCAGGCCGCCGAAGCCCTCTTCGCCAAGGGCCTTGCCTATCGCGACTTCACCCCCGCCCACGCTGAAACTGAAGAGCACTCCTCCGCGCAAGGCGCCTGGCTCTTCAACCCCGGCATGCGCGAGCTCTCCCGCGAAGAGTCCGACCGCCGCGCCGCGGCCGGCGAGCCCTTTGCCCTCCGCTATCGCGTGCCCCGCAGCGCAGACTCGGCAGAAGCCCGCACCCTCCGCTTCACCGACGGCGTCTACGGCACGCAGCAAAAGCTCGCCGACGAAGTCGAAGACTTCGCCCTCCTGCGCTCGGACGGCATGCCCACCTACCACCTCGCCTCCTGCGTCGACGACGCCGATCTCCGCATCAGCCACATCATCCGCGGCCAGGATCACCTCACCAACACCTTCAAGCACCTGCTCATCTTCGAGGGCCTCGGCGTGCCCCGCCCCAGTTCGCGCATCTTCCCCTGCTCGTCGCCCCCGATGGCGCCAAGCTCTCCAAGCGCAAGCACGGCCCCGTCGTCAGCGTCACCACCTATCGCGATGCCGGCTTCCTGCCCCAGGCCTTCATCAACTTCCTCTGCCTGCTCGGCTGGTCGCCCAAAAACGACCGCGAATTCCTCACCCTCGATGAGCTGACCGCCGCCTTCACGCTCGAAGGCGTCAACCGCGCCAACGCCGTCGTCAATTTCACAGCGGAAGACCCCTTCGACGCGAAAGCCGTCTGGCTCAACGCCGAGCACATCCGCGCCCTGCCCGTCGACCAGCTCGCCGGCGACCTCGCACCATTCTTCGCGCAGGCCGGCTCTCCACGCCTCGCCCGAAAAACTCCTCGCCGTCACCCCGCTCATCCGCGAGCGCATCAAGCTCCTGCGCGATGCCGTCTCCGCCGCCGATTTTTTCTTTGTTTCGGAATTGCCCCCCTACGACCCCGCCGAGCTGATCCCGCACAAGGGCGGCGATGCGGCCCTGGCCCTCCGCGTCCTTCAGACCGCGCAGCAAATCCTGGCCACCACCACCTTCGATCACGATTCGCTCGACAAGGCCTTCGAGCCGCAGCTTCGCAACTGGGTCTCAAGGCCGGGCAGGCCTTCCAGCCCATCCGCGTCGCCGTCTGCGGACGCAAAAACGCGCCGCCGCTCTTTGAAACCCTGGTCGTCCTCGGCCGCGATGTCTGCCTCGCCCGCATCCGCCAGGCTGAAAAGCACCTGCAATCGCTCGGTTGAACTCTCACGCAAGCTTGACAAACTGTAATCGTTCAATTACACTTCGAGCATGTTCTCCGTCAGGCCGCTTCCCGAATTCACAGCCTGGCTTGATGGATTGAAAGACAGCCGGGTGCGCGGCGCGGTGGCGGAACGCATCAAGCGCCTCACCTTCGGCTTGCTGGGCGACTTCAAGGCGATTGGCGATGGCGTCATTGAGCTGCGCATCGACTTCGGCGCGGGCTGGCGTCTTTATTACACACAACTCGGCGCGCAGATCGTCGTCCTGCTTGCGGGCGGTTCCAAACGCACGCAGAAGAAAGATATCCAGCGGGCTAAGGCTTTGGCCGCATTGCTGAAAAGCGAAAGGGATAAAAAATGAAAAAAACCATTAACGTGGACGACCTGCCTGAATTCGACCCCGCGCGCTACCTTGACAATGAAGAGAGCATCGCCGTCTATCTGACCGGAATCCTGGAAGCGAACGACGCAGCCCTGCTGGCCTCGGCGTTGGGTGACATTGCCCGCGCGCGCGGCATGACAGAGATCGCCAAGGCCGCCGGAATTACCCGCGAAGCTCTCTACAAAGCCCTTCGCCCCGATAGCGCGCCGCGCTTCGATACCATCAGCCGCGTCTGTGCGGCGCTCGGCGTGCGTTTGGTGGCCCAGCCGATCCCTGTCGGCAAGGCCGCTTGAAAGCCAGTCTGCGGACGCAAAAACGCGCCGCCGCTCTTTGAAACCCTGATCGTCCTCGGCCGCGATGTCTGCCTTGCCCGCATCCACCAGGCCGAAAAGAACCTGCAATCGCTCGGTTGAGCCCATCGTTACCCGAACGTCGATAACGTCGTGAAGATGAAACCGTCCGTCAGAACCATCATCGGCAGCGCATTAGTGATCTTCGGTTGTTGTGCGCTTACATTTGCCTGCGTTCTCGCATGGATGGAGTGGGGGGATCAGGCGCCTGGAGGCTGGTTCTCCGGCGATGACTTTCATGGGCTCGCGAGAGAAGTGGGAATCGACATGGCAATTTCAGCCGCTATCGCTGTGGGAGCTATCGTTTTTGGAATGCGCCTGACCCGCGTGAAGCCAGGCCCGAATGCGGGCTCCTCACCAAACAAGTTACCCTAGAGATGAGCAAGAAACCTCAATGACGATGAATGCAAACACGGAAAGTCCGGTAACGAAAACCCCAGACGCCCGCACTCCCTCCAACTTCCTCCGCGACATCATCGCCGAGGACGTCCGCACCAAAAAGTACGGCGACGCCGTCATCCAGACCCGCTTTCCTCCCGAGCCCAACGGCTACCTCCACATCGGCCACGCCAAGGCCATCTGCCATCGACTTCGGCCTCGCCGACGAGTTCGGCGGCAAAACCAACCTGCGCTTCGACGACACCAATCCCGAAAAAGAAGAGCAGGAGTACGTCGACTCCATCAAGGACGACGTCCGCTGGCTCGGCTTCGAGTGGGACCGCCTCTGCTACGCCTCCGACTACTTCGGCCAGCTCTACGAGTGGGCTCTGCAGCTCATCAAGGCCGGCAAGGCCTACGTCGACGACCTCACCGCCGACGAGATTCGCCAGCACCGCGGCACCCTCACCGAGCCCGGCAAAGACAGTCCCCTATCGCAACCGGACCGTCGAAGAAAATCTCGACCTCTTCACCCGCATGAAGAACGGCGAATTCCCCGACGGCAGCCGCGTTCTCCGCGCCAAAATCGACATGGCCTCGCCCAACCTCAACATGCGCGATCCGGTCATGTACCGCATCCTCCACGCCTCGCACCACCGCACCGGCGACGAGTGGTGCATCTACCCCATGTACGACTACGCCCACGGCCAGTCCGACTCGCATCGAGCGCGTCACCCACTCCATGTGCACGCTCGAGTTCGCCGACCACCAGCCCCTCTACCGCTGGTATATCGAGCAGCTCGGCATCTTCCCCTCGCAGCAAATTGAGTTCGACCGTCTCAACATCACCTACACCATGCTCAGCAAGCGCAAGCTTCTCCAGCTCGTGCAGGAGAAGCGCGTCAGCGGCTGGGACGATCCCCGCATGCCCACTCTCTCCGGCTTCCGCCGCCGCGGCTTTACGCCCGAAGCCATCCGCGCCTTCGTCGCCGCCGCCGGCGCCTCGCGCACCAACGGCACCACCGATATCGAAATGCTCGAGCACTTCCAGCGCGACGACCTCAACCACCGCGCCCGCCGCGCCATGGCCGTCCTTCACCCTCTCAAGCTGGTCATCGACAACTACCCCGCCGGTCAGGAGGAATTTGTCGAAGTCGCCAACAACCCCGAAGACCCCTCCGCCGGCACGCGCCAGGTGCCTTTCTCCGGCGAGATCTACATCGAGCAGGACGACTTCCGCGAAGTTCCTCCGCCCAAGTACTACCGCCTCTCTCCGGGCAAAGAAGTCCGCCTGCGCAACGCCTACTTCGTCACCGCTCAGAGCGTAGTCAAAGGACGCAGCCGGCAACGTCGTCGAAGTGCACTGCACCTACGATCCCGCCAGCCGCGGCGGCAACTCTCCCGACGGCCGCAAGGTCAAGTCCACCATGCACTGGGTCTCGGCCGCCCACGCCATCTCCGCCGAAATCCGCCTCTACGACAAGCTCTTCACCAAGGCCGATCCCTACGACTTGGAAGAAGGCAGGAGCGTCCTCGACAATCTCAACCCCAACTCGCTCGAGATCCTCACCGGCGCCAAGCTCGAGCCCTCTCTCGCCAACGCCAAACTTGAAGACCGCTTCCAGTTCGAGCGCGTCGGCTACTTCTGCCTCGATCCCGACTCACTCCGACAACCTGGTCTTCAACCGCACCCTCCCGCTCAAAGACTCCTGGGCCAAGATCGAGAAGAAGGCGGGAGCATAAGAACCGGCGCGTCAAATTTGCTCTCGCTTCCGGCGCCTCCTCCTCGCGGACGCGAACCGGTATGAGGGACGTGAGCAAGCTTCCTCGCGGTAGTTTAACGAATTGACTTCTCTCAGACGAATGGTAATCTCGTTCTACATCCGGGCATCAACATGCAAATCCAACCTCACGGTTCGCAACTGAACAGGAGAATCAATGAGCGCGCAATTCCCCACGGAGATGCCTTCCCCGGTCAATCCGGAAAACCCGGCATTCCGGTTCCTGGGCCTTCCCACCCTTATCCATGCTTCAGCACAATCCACAAACGGCGCCTTCGGATTCGTCGAACATCCGTCAATGCATCCCGGATTCGCCACGCCCTATCACGTCCACCATCGTGAAGACGAATCGTTTTATGTGATCGAAGGCGAAGTCGCATTCGTTCTGAACGGCGCCTGGAAGCGCGGTGGCCCCGGCGCTTATGTCTGCGGTCCACGCGAAATTCCGCACGGATTTAAAGTGGTGGGCGACTCCCCGGCCCGAATGCTGATCCTCTGTGCGCCGGGAGGATTCGAGAATTTTGTTCTGGAACTGGGACAGCCTCTGGCCGCTCCACCATCGCCGCCTGATATGCAGAAACTCGTTGCTGCGGCGGCACGTTACGGCATCGACATTCTCGGACCATTGCCCGAAGAGCCGGTCTAACCCGCAATGAGCACTCTGCAGAAACCGGCAGCATAGCTTTTAGATGCGGCCTGGTGCCGGCTGCCCCAGGTCCAGTCCGCCAAGGCGGATGAGATCTTGGATCGTGCGTCACTCCGCTACGGAATCACAAACGCCCCCGAAATCCCCTCGTCCAGCGTCGCCAGAACAGCTCCGTTCGCAATCGCGAGTTGCACCAGATGACCGTCCGTGGTCTGCCCCGGAGATTTTACCCACGCTGGCAGAGCGGAGATGTCGTTTGCATCCGGAAGGAAGGTGAGTGGCTGCGCTGCGTTGGCCTTCATTCCAAGCAGGAGCACTCTAGCCTGCGGAACTTTAAGGCCATACATGGCCACGCTCGCAACCACCCGAACAAAGCCGATCTCCGTCACCGAAGACGTGAGGAACGTGGAGCCGCGCTCTGACCTAATCCAGTCGACGACACGCTGATGGAACTGATGCTGAGTGACGCCAAAAGCGATGAGCGCATTCACGTCCAGAAGATACTTCATGGAAAATCCGTGAGCAACTCTCGTACCATCTCGTTGGTCAAGGTCGGCGCGTCAGGCCCAAGGTCGATCGCCAGAAATCCGGTCACCGGATCCTTCACCATGCGCGCTTCGTACTTCGGCTTGCTGGCCTGCGTCAGCACAATCCGATCCTTCTCGACAGCGATCTCCATCGAGTCGCCCGCTCGAATTCCCAGCCTGCGGCGCAGCGGCCCAGGAATCACGATTTGGCCTTTCGTGGAAACCTTTGTCTGCATGGTAAGACAATCTTACCCCAAAATGGCTGTTTTGAGCACTGCCCCTGATCCCTGACCCCCGGCATGTGCTCACTTTGGCTTGAACACAAAGTCCCCTGTATCCAGGCTGGCCGATGGCCTGATCGAGTCGCGCAGCGTTGCGTACTGCGGGCTTTGCCCGGACCGGGCGAGAACCGACTTGCGAATGGTGACGAACAGATCGTCCGCCGTGAACGCTTGTCCACTTCGCGATTGCATTGCCTGCAGCAGCAGTGCGGCGAAAACTGAGTGGCCCTGCGACCCTGAGTCGGAAACAGGCTCGTCGCTTCCGCTTGCCATCAGAGTGCGCGAAGGCGCGCGCTGCATGCGCCGGATATACGCCTGGCTGCCGTCAGATGGCGACATGTCGCCGGCATCGCGCGAAAGATCGCCGGAGAAGCAGCTATCCGAAATGATGATCACGTGGCGCGCCGCAAGCCCGCGCACCTCTGTCACCAGGTCGTCGGCAGAGATGTCGCGCGACGTCATCAGCGGATCGGGATCAGCATCCACCGGCAGCCAATACCCCTTGTCGGTTCCGCGGTCATAGGAACCGTGCCCGGCGTAATAGATCAGAAAGCTGTCGTTCTCAGCCAGGCTCTTGCGGAAGTGCGCAATGGCATCGAGAATCTTGTCGCGCGTGGCGTCCTGATTGAGCAACGTGGTCACCTGAAAGCCATATTTGCTGCTCAGTAGGCCGGCGAACGATTTGGCGTCGTTGACCGCGGTTTGCAGCTTCGGCAGCGGTGCGGGATAGTCATCGATACCGATGACGAGTGCATAGTTATTTCCGGTGCCCAGACCGCCCTGGTCCGCTGGCGCCTCCTCAAAGCCGCGTTGCTGCCGCCCCTGCGCCGCTCCGCTTGCATCGTTACCGGAAGGCCGGGATCCTGAAGCGGTAGCGCCCGATTGCGAATTCGTCGCAGTTGCTTCGGGTTGCGCAGTTGCAACGGCAACCCCCGTCAAACGCGTGCTGTCCCGCTTCCAGGTCACGGTTTGGCCCACTGCGTTGCTGCAGATGGCCGTATTGTTGTCGACGAAATGATAGGTGCCGCCATTGTCGGGCGCAGGAGCGGCTGCAAACCATATGCCGTTCGCCGCCGAAAACGCTCCCGAGCCGGCGAAGGTGAACCCGGTCGGCGTTAGAACGTAATTCCTGTAACCGTTGACATCGTGTACTGAAATCACCGTAACGATCTGGCCGTTGAAAGGAAACGTAGTCTTCCACTGCCCGAAAAAGCGCGCGGTATCGTCAGCAGCGCGCGCCGCGGGCGCAAGGCAGGCCAGCCCAATCAATACGGCTGCAAGTCCAGCGTTCCAGCGTAGTCTGATCCAGGTCTTCATGATTTAACAGCGTTCGGAGAAACTCGATGCTTTGAAAAAAACACGAATTGAATCGGGTCGTAACCAGAACAAAATCAATCCCGCCTTTAGGCAGTGGTTGCAACTGTAACGAGCACCGGCTTTGTATCAGGGCATGACTTCAGTCATGCCGAAAATGCAGCAAAATCAATCTGGGCTTCAGCCCCTGTGTTCCTTGAGGTTGCGCTCGACGCCCCCTCTATTTCCCCAAACACTACCTCGGCCCTAATGGAGGTTCCTGGGAAAATTTTGACCTCTGTTCCCCGTTTTCCGCAACTTATCCGGTCGCTGTTGCCGCCGCTTCAAGGCAGCGATCGGGGAAGCACCATGCGGCGGTGCGGATAGAATACCCGTTTCCGGAGTTTCGGATCAGCTATTTTCAAGTCAAGCCTCCAGGGTCCAGATTGCGCGGGCCCGCACCACCCTAAGTCGTTGTTTTTCTGACTCCTGAGCCCTGAACCGTTTTCCCAAATTTCTTTGCAGGTTAATTCCCCCCAATGCGCGCACAATGGATCTGTGTCGAACTTCTATGCACGTTCAATGTGCCTCGCAACACCTGAGGTGCTACCCAGATCTCCTATGTCCATAGCTGAATGCTCGGAGCTGGAAGCTGGAGGCTAGAAGCTGCTTCTTAAGCCCTTTGAAGAGACGAACCTGCAAATAACCTCAATCGCTTGATCGATCTACGGCGCAAGCAGCGCCTTAACTCGATGAAACGACTGCGTTTGTTTACAGAATATGGGTGGGGGGATAGGGAGGGAGGGGGTACGGGTACGGGCCCGGGATATACCTGACAGATTGGACCGCCGGGACGGAAAAACGAAGACGCATTCGCCACCGGCTACGGGCTAAAGGCTACCGGCTCCTTGCTCCCTGCTATCTCCCAATCACATCCACCGGCACACTGATCGTCTTCGGCGGCATGCATTGGTTCTGGTCGCACGCCTGGTAGCGCAGCTTACCCTGCATCAGGTGGTTGCCCTGCGCGGCCACAATGCGCGCCTGAATCGTGAACTCGCCCGTATACACGCTGATCTTTGTTTTGGGATCGACCGGCAGCGAAATCATCGCCCCCGCCGGATAAGTTGCCGTATCCAGCCGCACGCCCGCGCCATCCGGAATCGAAAACACGGTGGGAATAAGGTAGTCCTCGCTCGGTGCGTGCGAATTAATGTGCAGCCCCTGTGCAATGCGAAAATGCAGCGCCACCGCCCTCGGCCGGCCCGCCGTCACCGTCACCTGCTCGGGAAAAAGGTACTGCACGGCTTCGCCCTTCACGATCGAGCGGTTCACGCCAAAGTTCTGACCGTGTGCCATCAACGCACCAAGCGTGAGGACGCCAACCAGCGTAAGAAACTGCTTCAATATTCCGCTCATGAGTTCCAGTCTTCCCAATCTTCAAATGAGGTGAATTCGTCTCTGACCACTGACCGCTGATCACTGATCACTCGTTCAGCGCCTTCTTGATATTCCCTTCGATGTCGCCTTCTGACGTCAAGCCCACCATCGCTGCCACCACCTTACCGTTCCGGTCCACAAAAAACGACGTCGGCAGATCGTCCAATCCCCCGTAATCACGGCTGATGCTGTCGCCGTCCAGCAACATCGGATAAGGAACCTTCATCTCCGTGACGAACTTGTTCACAGCAGCCTCGTCCTTGGTCCACCCTGCCTTGTCGCTCTTCGCCAGGTCCTCGCCTTCCGTGTCGATGCCCAACACTTCAAAGCCCTGCGCGGCATACTTGTCACGCAACTCAACCAGCCACGGCGTCTCCACTCTGCACGGACCGCACCACGTCGCCCAGAAGTTGATCAGCAACGCCTTGCCCTTATAGCTGGCCAGCGACACCTTCTTGCCGCTCAGGTCCTCGAGCGCAAACTCCGGTGCCGGCTTGCCGTCAAGCGGCGACTTGTATTCGAGCGTGCCGCCATCGGGAGAAACCACCAGTTCACCCTGTGCAGCCAGCGCCTGCAACCGCTCAGCCTCCTGCTTGCGATACTCCCAGTTCGCCCAGCCCGCCCAGACAAAGATAGCCAGAATGAAAACAACTGCGGTAAAGACAATGGTGTTTCGACGCAACGGAACCGACCTCATAAACTTATTGTACGAGCGGCCAATCAGAGACCAGAAGGCAACGAACCGGGAGCAGCCGCCATCTGCGGCCACTCCGCTCTCCCACGAAAGACCCTGAAAACTCGCCAGCCTCTCGGCTTTTCCAATTCCCTCCTCCCCCATTCCCTGTCCCCTGTCCTTAAACTGTTACCATCAAATGCCGATGAGCCCGTCCAATCCAACCGGCCGTGATTCGGCCTCGCCTCGCCCGTCCGATCTGGTCCGCACCGAGGCCGCCGCGCTTGAAATTCTCGCCGCGCGTCTCGACGGACCCATGGCCGGCCCGTTTGCCCGCGCCGTCGAAATGATCCTCCACTGCGGCGAGTCGAACGGCCGCGTCGTGGTCACCGGCATGGGCAAGAGCGGCATCATCGCGCAAAAAATCGCCGCGACGCTCAGCTCCACCGGTTCGCCTGCGCTCTTCCTGCACCCGGCCGAGGCTGTCCACGGCGACCTCGGCGTGTTAATGCCCGGCGACGTGGTGATCGCCCTCTCGGCCAGCGGCGAGACCGAGGAGATTCTGCGCCTGCTGGCCACGCTCAAGCGCAAAGGCGACGCGCTCATCACCTTCTGTTGCAATCTGCAGTCGACTTTGGCGCAGGCCAGCGACGTGGCGCTCGATTGCTCGGTCGAGCGCGAGGCTTGCGGTCTCAACCTCGCGCCCACGGCATCGACCACGACGATGCTCGCACTTGGTGACGCGCTGGCCGTCGCTGTCAGCCTGCGCAAGGGCTTCCGTGCAGAAGACTTCGCCGAGCTGCACCCCGGCGGCAAACTCGGCAAACAGCTCGCCAAGGTCCGCGACCTGATGCATAGCGGCGAGGACGTGCCAATCGTCGCGCCCAAAACGCCCATGACTGACGTCATTTACGAGATGTCTTCAAAGAAGCTCGGTATGACCACAGTGCAGGAAGGTGGCCGGCTGCACGGCGTCATCTCCGATGGCGATCTGCGCCGCCTGCTCGAGCGCGAAGGCGGAGCAGCGCTCAGCAAGTCGGCAGGCGAAGCCATGAACCCGCATCCGCGCACCATTGCCCCCGACGAGCTCGCCGCCAAGGCGCTGGCCATCTTGGAAGAGCGCAAGATCACCTCGCTCATCGTCGTCGGCGCCGACCAGCGCGTCGAAGGCGTCGTCCACCTCCATGATCTGTGGGGCGTGGAACTGATCTGAGCGGAGTCCTCACCCTTTGAGCTAGACGTTCTGATGAACTGCGTGCAAGCCGACGCTGTGGGATGAGACATTTTCCTCGGAAAACAACCGTGTCAGCGCTTCCGCAGGTGTATGTCCTCTGACACGGCTCCGACCTCGGCCCGTCCTTTACGTCGTTTGTTTTCAGTCAACAGAATCTGGCCCTCTACCTGCACTGAATCTGGCAGAAGCAGACGAAGGAGGACCCGAATTCATGGAATCTTCTGTGGCAACGTGGCTTGCTTTGGGAGGCACATCGTCTTCGACGCCGAGGGGTTTGGAACTCCGCGAACATTTAGAATGGGAGCTGGCTCATTTAATCGCCTTGCGTCCGTGTTCCAACTGGCGGCCTGCAATTGCAGAGCGCCACACTCAGACGGACGGGAAAGCAAGTAAACCCTCTTCTATGCATCGTTGGTCGAAGCTCTTTATTCCCACTCTCCGCGAGGCCCCGACAGACGCCGAGGTGGCCAGCCACAAGTTCCTCCTTCGCTCCGGCTACATTCGCCAGCTTGGCGCCGGCATCTACAACTACCTATTCCTTTGCCAGCGCTCGCTCAACAAGATCACGGCCATCGTGCGCGAAGAGATGGATAAGATCGGCCAGGAGTTCTATCTGCCCGCCATTTTGCCCAAGGAGCCGTGGGAAGAAAGCGGCCGCTGGACGGTGATGGGCGACAACATGTTCCGCCTCAAAGACCGCAAGGGCGCTGACCTGTGCCTGGGCATGACGCACGAAGAGATCATGACCACGATCGCGCGCAACGAGCTGCGCAGCTACAAGCAGTTGCCGCAGATCTGGTACCAGATTCAGACCAAGTTCCGCGACGAGCCGCGCCCCAAGTCCGGCTTGCTGCGCGTGCGCCAGTTCATCATGAAGGACTCATATTCCTTCGATCTCAACGCGGCCGGACTCGATAAGAGCTTCGATCTGCACGACGCGGCCTATCGCGCCATCTTCACTCGCTGCGGCCTGAAGTTCGTCGCCGTCGAGGCTGACTCAGGTGCCATGGGCGGTTCGCAGTCGCAGGAGTTCATGGTCTACACCGACGCGGGTGAAGACCTCATCGCAAGCTGCCCCGTCTGCGGCTACGCGGCCAATCTCGAAAAGGCGACGTCGCGCCTCGATCCGGTCGTCGAGATGGAGTCGACTGGTGATGGCAAACCGGAGTTGGTGCAGACGCCCGGCTGCGCAGCCATCGCCGACGTTGCCGCGTTCTTCAAAATCTCTCCCGCCTCCGACATCAAGTGCGTGGCCTACATGGCCAAACGCGGATTCACTGGCGAAGGCCATGAGATTTGGCTTCCCGTCGCCGTGTTTCTCCGTGGCGACCACCAGGTGAATGAAACCAAACTCCTTGGCCTCATCGGCGCAAGCGAACTTCGCCCCATGCACGCCGAAGAACTGGAAAAGTATTTCCGCGGGCCAGCGGGCTATCTGGGGCCTATCGGGCTGGCTCCAAAACAGCTTGTGAGTCCCGGGAGTTCACCGCTAACGTTCTCAGATAGTGGCGACGTCATAGTCATCGTCGATCATGCCCTCGAAGGCCGCAAGAACATGGTCTGCGGCGCCAACAAGCTCGACTACCACCTGCGCAACGTGACGCCCGGCCGCGATTTCGGCTGGACTATCGCCGCCGACATTCGCAGCGTCAACGAGGGCGAAAACTGCCCGCAGGAGAGCTGTTCCGGCAAACTCGTTGTGGGTAAGGCGGTCGAAGTCGGCCACATCTTCAAGCTCGGCTACAGGTATTCTGACTCGATGGGTGCGCGCGTCCTCGATGAAAATGGAAAAGAGGTGACGCCCATCATGGGCTGCTACGGCATCGGCATCGAACGCATTCTCACCGCTGCCATCGAGCAGTCCAACGATGCCAATGGTTTCTGGCTGCCGGCTTCCATCGCGCCCTTCGCAGTGGTTGTCACCATCACCAACGTCTCCGACGCGGCACTGCGCGAAACCGGCGAAAAACTTGCCGCCGATCTCACCGCCGCGGGTCTCGATGTGCTGCTTGATGACCGTAACGAGCGCGCTGGCGTCAAATTCAAAGATGCTGACCTCGTCGGCATTCCTTATCGCATCAACGTCGGCAAAAAAGCTGCCGCCGGCCAGGTGGAACTGGTAACGCGCGCCACCAGCACCAGCGTCGATGTAGCCTTGAGCGATGTGGTAGCGCTCGTCAAGAAGCGCGTCGAAGAAGAAGCGTTGCTGGAAGTCAGCGTTTAGCTTCTTCCGGCAGTGTCAAATTTCGTTACAGCGCAAGGGCCATTCTTCGGTGCGTATAAATTGCCGAATTGGACTTTCAAGGAGTATCGATGGCGTTTCGAATCCGGATCGCGAAGCCCGCATCGGGGCATCAACTCAAATCGCGGATTCTCTTATTTCTTTTGGCGGCATGCGCTGTCGTAGCGCTGGTGGGTTTCTCCATCTTTCTCATCCTCTACGCCAAGTATCAAAAAATTGTGGATGTACGGCTCCAGCAGCCGATCTTCGCCGACACTGCCAAAATTTACGCGGCGCCGCGCGAGGTTCGTCCGGGGCAAAAGCTCACCGTCCGCTGGATCGCTGACGAGCTACGCGATGCGGGATACACCGGCGACGGCGCACCGCAGCCATCCCAGTTAGGCACCTTCAGCGAAGGCGTGCAGCAAATCACAGTGCATCCTGGCCCGCAGTCCTATCACGCGCCAGATAGCGCCACCATCCGCGTGAGCGGCGGCGCGGTAGCCTCGATCACCGACGCGCACGGCCAGGCTCTTTCCAGCTACGAACTCGAACCGCTCCTCATCACTGGCCTCAGCGAGGGCGCCCACCGCACCAAGCGCCGCCTCCTCACGTACGAGGAGATTCCTCCCAATCTCGTTCATGCCGTCATCTCCATTGAGGACCGCCGCTTCTTTGAGCACGGTGGCATCGATTACGTCCGCATCCTGGGCGCGTTTCGCAACGACCTCTTCCACCTTCACCGCTATGAGGAAGGCGCGTCCACCCTCACGCAGCAGCTTGCGCGCGGATTTTTCCTTACTCCCGAGCGCACCTATTCGCGCAAAATCCGCGAAGCCGTCATCAGCATCATCCTCGAGCACCGCTTCTCCAAGAAGCAGATATTCGCCATGTATGCCAACGAGATCAATCTCGGACAGCTTGGCGGTTTCTCCATCGACGGCTTCGGCGAAGCATCGCAGGCCTACTTCGGCAAAGATGTCAGCCAGCTCAGTCTCTCGGAGTGCGCATTGCTGGCGGGAATCATTCAGAGCCCCAGCCGCTTGAATCCCTTCCGCCACCCCGATCGTGCAATTGAAAGGCGCAACCTGGTGCTCGACTCCATGGTTGAAACCGGCACGATTACCAAGGATAGAGCCGAGGCCGCCAAGGCTGAGCCGCTCCACCTGGCGCCCACCAGCGTTGACGCCAGTGAAGCGCCCTACTTTGTCGATCTGGTCCACGACCAGCTCACGCAAAGGCTTGGCGATCGCGACTTCAATCGCGAGGGCCTGCGCATTTACACCTCGCTCGATCCTGATTTGCAGCGCCTCGCTACCTCCGCGGTCGACACCACCATCCGCGTCGTGGATGCGGAAGTCGACAGAGTGCATGCACGCGATCGCAAGCTCGGCAAGCCGTATGTCTACCCACAAGTGGCGCTAGTGGCTCTCGATCCTCACACCGGACAAGTACTGGCTCTCGTCGGCGGCCGCAACTATGGAGCCAGCCAGGTGAACCACGCGGTTGCGCACCGTCCTACGGGATCGATCTTCAAGCCCTTCGTCTACGCCGCAGCTTTTCAGACCGCGGTCGAAGGCACTATGCTTCCCGGCCAAACCAAACTCTTTTCGCCGGTGACCATGCTCGACGACGCGCAGCAAACCTATGGTGAAGGAACACCGTACGAGTACACGCCGCGAAATTATAAAGGGGAGTTTTACGGCGAGATGACTGCCCGCTTAGCTCTGATGCGATCGGACAACAACGCAACCATCGGCCTGGCGAGCATGGTGGGCTTCGATCAGGTGGCGACGCTTGCGCGCGACGCGGGCATCAAGAGCGCCCAGGGTACGCCTTCCATGGCCATCGGTTCCTACGACGCCACCCCGCTTGAAATGGCCGGCGCCTACACTATCTTCTCCAACGGCGGCATGCACATCGATCCGTGGATGCTGGCGAGTGTGCGCACGCCTACCGGCGACATCATCGCCGACTACTCTCCAACCACAAGGCAGGTCATTGATCCTCGTGTCGCCTTCCTCACCACGTACATGATGGAGGCCGTTCTGCAAGGCAACGGGAGCGATCCATGCACGATTGGCGGCCGGGATTTCTGCGGAACCGGCGCCGGCGTCCGCAACATGGGGTTCCTCTCTCCGGCTGCGGGCAAAACCGGTACCAGCCACGACGCGTGGTTCGCCGGCTTCACGTCAAATCTGCTGTGCGTGGTATGGGTGGGCAACGACGACTACACCGACATCCAGCTCGAAGGCGCGCATGCTGCTGCTCCCATCTGGGCGGACTTCATGAAACAAGCCGTTCAACTGCCGCAGTACTCCGACACAAACGACTTCACGCCTCCCCAAGGTGTTAACATCGTCGCCCTCGACAAGAACACAAATCTTCTGGCCGACGCATCTTGCCCCGACGACTACACCGCTGCGTTTCTCGACGGTACTGCGCCCACCGACACCTGCGACCACCCTGCCGATCACCGCAACATCCTGCAAAAAATCTTTGGGATCGGCAAACCGGGGAACTGACAGAATCGCACCCTGGCTATTGGGCTCAATGGCGTCGGCGCGTAAACCCGAACTTATTCACGCCGGAAGTCACGCCTGAACAAGCGAATCTTTGACAATGCGGAACGAAGCAGTGATCGGTGTTCCCGCCTTCAGCATGTTCCACACCGGGCACAGTTGCTCTTCCGAAATTGCCACGGCCTTTGCCACAGCATCAGGATCCACGGCGCCTTTCACAACAAACTCCAGCGTGATCCGCGTCAGCACCGTGGGATGCTCGGCGCGGCGTTCGCCGCTGGCGAAAATTTCCAGGCCTGCCACCGGCTGATTCATCTTGCGTTGCAGAATTGCTATCACGCTGTTTGCCGCACACGTTGCAAGACTGGCCAAGAGCAATTCGAGGCTGGTCAGCCCCTCCACGGTCCTGCCTGCTGGTAGCGGGTAATCGGTCAGAACGCGATGTTCTCCGCTTTCCGCAAGGACACGCATTCCGCCCAGATGAACCGCATGAACGGATAGTTCACTGGTCATTTAAAAAATCTCCTTGGAAGTTGTCCCTATAATAATCGCCGCCGAAGCGAAGCTGCGGTGAGCCGATTGCTTCAACCGTCCACGTCGCTGCCATCCGGCAATGGCTGGCAAAGCGGGCACCAGAAAGTCACGCGCGCATCCGCACCTTGGATGCGTCTGCGAATTAACTCTCCGCAGCGCCGGCACGGTTCACCTGCGCGCCCGTAGACCCACAAGCTCTCGCTCGGGTCCGATGCGTGTGTCGTCCGCCGCTGTTGTCCGCGAAAGGTCACGATCATGTCGCCTGAATCCTCGAGCACATTAGCCCGGAGCAGGCGTTGCGCGCAGGCAATCGCTGCTGCGGCTTCGTCGCGCGTCAGCGTTCCTGCTTTGCGGAACGGATTGAGACCATTCACAAAGCAGATCTCCGACTTGAAGACGTTTCCGACTCCTGCCAGCACTTCCTGGTCCAGCAGCACATCGGCCACGGCCTCGTCGGGCCGCGCCTGCAGCCGCTCAAGTGCAGATACCGCATCGAACTCCGCATTGAGAAGATCGTTTTCCACCCGCGGAATCCGCGCGTTGCGGGCCAGCGAGCGTGCAGTGTGCATCTCGGCCACAGGCACGCGAAACCCCACTGCCTGGTACTCCTTGTTCTCAATCACAATGCGCATGTGGATGCGGGCAAGCTGCCAGCGCTCGCCATGCCGGTAAATATGCCAGCGGCCGTTCATCAGCAGGTGCGACGCCAGAATGCCACCGCCGGAAAAGTGAATCAACAGCCATTTGCCGCGGGCTTCCACGCATTCCACCGTTTGACCAGCCAGCGGCGTTTCGTCATTGAATCGCAACAGCAGCGGATAAGTCGAGCGGAACGCAATCACCGGCTTGCCCACGAGGGCGCGCCCCAAATTGCGCGCGGTGCGAAAGATGGTATCGCCCTCAGGCATTCTTTATTGGACCTCTGGCCTGTGCAGCTCAGCATGACCGATAGGCAGCAAGATGCGCCGCAGATGCATTCCCAGCGGTCCCGGATGAAACCCCGCATCCATCAGGAATCGCGCCATGAAATGCGCGGCCACCGTCTGTCCGTTAATCGTTGTGATCAGCACTCCATCATGGCTGTTCGTGCGCATTCGCTCCTGCCCCCGTGCGCACAAAAAGTGAGCCAAGCCCGCGGCCGCCTGTGATCGCTCCGGCTCCTCTGCAGGCAGAAACACCAGCAGATTTGGATTGCCGCGTCGCACCCACGCTACAAGTTGTCCGTTGCGCAAAATCACTTCGGCATAAACCGCGCGCGTAAGCACACGCGGCGCCGTTTCAGAGTCCTCTTCCGCGACCGGAAGCTCTGGCCAGCGCAACACCGACCCGTATGGATTTGCCGGATCCGTTGCAGCCAGTTGCACAAACTCCGGCTTTTCCGCCGGCGGCTCTGTGCGCAGCTGGCGTAACAGATCCACCGCCGCCGGCAGCGCAAACTGCGTAGCGCCAAGGCCGCCCACAAAATATCCCCGCCGAATTCGTCCACTCTCTTCGAGCGCCTTCAGCACGTCATACACCGCGCTGAATCCGCCCGGCACGTTTTCTGCCGCAACTTGCTCGCGCATCAGCACGCCATAGCGATGCAGCAATTGCATCGCCAGCGCATGGCTTGCCTCGGTCGCAGTTGGACTGCTTGTAGCGCCGGCCTCCTGGCCGGCTGTCGTGCGGGTCTCCCGGCCCGCACTGCGCGTCGGCAATAACGACCAGCGCCCCTGCGCCGTCGGCGGCGTGGTCCGTCGCGATCGAAACACCACACCCGTCTGCACTCGCCGCGGTGCGCGAGCGCTTTCAGGCCGCGCGATGTATGCGCGCAACGCGTGCAGCGAGTCATTCGTGATCAACCCGCGCCATACCAGGCTCCAAAATGCATCGATCGTCTCGCCAGGATAGCCGCCTCCCGTCGCCTGGTGCAGCGAATCGAAGAAACTCGCGCCCGTCGACTCCAACACCGCCAGCAGTTTCTCCTCGAGCTCCGTCAGCGGCTCCACTAAGGGCCGCCGCTGCGCCAGCAACGGCAGCTTATCGGCCAGGAAGAGCGCAATGCGTCCGTCACGCTCGCCGATCGGCTCCACTCCAGCCCACGCCACCTCGCCTGCTGCAATCAGCGCATCGAGCCCTGCTGGCGCGTAGTCTGCAATGCGCGCAGGCAAAATCGAAGTCTCAACCAGCGAAGCGGGCAGCGGCGCACCCTGCAGGCTCTCAATCACATCGAGCAGCGCGTCAAGATGCGCGGCTCCCGTCCTGCGCGGCGCCAGCAAACCCTGCCAGTGTGTGAGGAAACGGGCCAGCGTATGCTGCTCCACCGGCTCAACCTCGCGGCGAAGTTTCGCCAGCGACTTTCTGCGAATCTGCCGCAGAATCTCTGCATCGCACCACTCTCGGTGAAGTCCGCCGGGGCGAAATCCGCCCTCCAGCACACGGCCTTCCCCCACAAGCTGCCGCAGCGCATTCTCAACTGCGTCCGTATCCAGCGCAAAGCGATCTGCGGCCTCGCGCAGCGTGAACGGCCCATGTGTGCGCGCATAGCGGCGCACCAACTCCAGAACCGGATGCGCAACCGGCTCCAGCAGCGCCACCGCCAATCCCGGAGGCAGCGGAATGCCCAGTCCATCGCGATAGCGCGCTGCATCTTCGGCTGCGATCAACCGCTTCTCGCCCGCGATGCGCAGTTCAAGCAGTCGCCGCGAGCGGATCAAGCGATCGACATGCGCCAGCAGATCCACTGCAATTACGCGCCGCGCCAGCTCGTCGCGGCTCAAATCGCCCAGCCGCAGGCAAAGATCGTGAATGCCGTCTGCCGATCGCGCGCGGTAGTTCTCCGCGAGGCACTGCGCCGCCTCTTCGACCTCTGCCATCGCGTCTGCATCCAGCAGCTCGCGCAGATCGGCCTCGCCCAGCAGTTCCCGCAACTGCTCCTGGTCGATGGTCAACGCCTGTGCGCGCCGTTCGGCAAGCGGTGCATCGCCCTCATAGACAAAGTTAGCTACGTAACTGAACAGCAGCGACGCGGCAAACGGCGACGGCTTGCGTGTCTCCACAACATGCACGCGCACCTGCCGCTGCTCAATCGCGCGCAAAGTTTCAATAAGCGCCGGCATGTCAAAAACGTCGCGCAGGCACTCCCGATAGGCCTCCAGCAGCAATGGAAACTTGGGATAGCGCGACGCCACGCTCAGCAGATCGTACGAGCGCTTGCGCAACTGCCATAGCGGCGAGCGTTGGTCTGCGCGGCGGCGTGGCAACAGTAGTGCGCGGCCCGCTGCCTCGCGAAAGCGCCCCGCAAAAAGCGCCGTCGATCCCAACTGGCGCAGCACAAGCTGCATGGCTTCGGCTGCCTCCACCAGAATCCAATCCGGATCGGGCGGCTCGTCCGTGTCAGGGAAGCGCAGCACGAATCCGTCGTCTCCCCAAAGCGTCTCCACTTCAGGCCCGCCGGCAGCGCGGATGCGTGCGCTCACCGCCATCGCCCACGGAATGTGGATGCGGCTGCCAAACGGAGTCAGCACGCACACGCGCCAGTCACCCAGCTCGTCGCGGCAGCGCTCCACAACAATCGTGCGATCGTCAGGAACCTGCCCTGTCGCCTCTGCCTGGTCAGCCAGATAGCGCAGCAGATTCTCCGCGGCTCCGGGATCGAGATCGTGCTCCTTCACGAGTCGCGTGAGCGCAGCAGCTTGCGGTAGCGCGCGCAGCTCGCGCACCATGGCGCCGATGCGGCGGCCAAACTCGAGTGGACGCCCCGGACCATCGCCCTTCCAGAAAGGCATCTTGCCCGGTTCGCCCGGCGCGGGCGTCACCAGCACGCGGTCGTGCGTAATGTCTACAATGCGCCATGTCGACGCGCCCAGAATAAATGTTTCATTCGGGTGCGACTCGAAGACCATCTCTTCGTCGAGCTCACCCACCCGCACCGCCTTGCCCTCTGTGAATGCGAGAAAGACGCCATAGAGCCCGCGATCGGGAATCGTGCCGGCGTTCAGAATCGCCAGCCGCGCCGCCCCATCGCGCGCCGTCACCACATTGCGCATGCGATCCCACGTCAGCCGCGGGCGCAGCTCGCCGAATTCGTCCGATGGGTAACGTCCGCTGAGCAGATCGAGCACGCCCTCGAAGGCCGAACGTGAAAGCGAACCAAACGGCGCCGCGCTGCGGACGAGGTTGAAGAGAAATTCGACCGGGACTTCGGACGAAGCGGAGATTTCGGCGTTAGCAGGGCCGGCGGAATTCGACTCCTCCCAACTTCCAAGATCGATACCCGGAAGGGTGGCCGATCTCTGCTCTCCGCTCTCTGCTCTCTTATTTCTGATCCCTGTCCGCTGATCCCCGACCCTTGTCTTCTTGTTCTCTCGCCCCCTTGTTCCCTTGTTCCCTGTCTTTGCCGCACTCGCCACAATCGCCACCAGCTGCTGGCACAGCACATCCAAAGGATTGCGCGGAAACCGCGTCGATTCAATATGTCCCTCGTGCATGGCGCGCGTCACCGCGGCGCAGGCCACCAGATCGGCGCGGTACTTGGGAAACAGCACGCCTTCGCTCACTGCGTCCACATGGTGGCCGGCACGGCCAATCCGTTGCATCCCGCTGGCCACCGACGGCGGCGATTCAATCTGCACCACAAGATCCACCGCGCCCATGTCGATGCCCAACTCCAAAGTCGAGGTCGCGCACAACGCGCGAATCTTCCCTGCCTTCAGTTGCTCCTCGATCACCGCACGCTGCTCCGCCGCCAGCGACCCGTGATGCGCGCGCGCGATCGGCTCGCCGGCCAGGTCGTTCAGCGCGCCGGCCAGCCGCTCCGCAATCTGACGCGCGTTCACAAACAAGATCGTGGAGTTCCGCTCGCGAATAATCTCCAGCAATCGCGGATGAATCGCATTCCAGATCGACACGCGCCGTGGTGTTTGCGAAGCCGGCCCCGAGGGAATCTCCTCCATCTCGCCCAGTCGCGCCATGTCTTCAACCGGGACCTCAATGCGCAGCTTGAGCTGTTTCGGCGCGGCCGCATTCACAATCGTCACCGGCCGGTAGCGCAACGATGCGGGGTCAGCAATTTCGCCAAACACTGAGTTGTCATCCTGAGCGGCCGGAGCGGTAGCGGAGGGAGTCGAAGGATCTGCGGTTGCTTTTCGCTGACCGCCCGAAAATGTATGGTCCTTCGTCGCAACCACATCTGTGGAATCGCCTCTAGAAGAATCATCGGCAGCAGCGGGCTGCCTCGCCGAATCACTGGCCCGCAGTTGTTCTGATCCCTGATCCCTGATCCCTGCCCCCAGTACTTCCACCCCGCCCAGGAACCGCGCCACCTCCTCCAGCGGCCGTTGCGTGGCTGAAAGCCCTATGCGCTGCAGCGGCTTTGCCGTCAGCGCCTGCAGCCGTTCCAGCGTCAACGCCAGGTGCGCACCCCGCTTGGTCGGCACCAGTGCGTGAATCTCGTCCACAATCACTGTGTCCACTGTGCGCAGCGCCTCGGCAGCCTGCGAGGTCAGCAGCAGATAAAGCGACTCCGGCGTCGTAATAAGAATTTCCGTAGGATGCCGTGCGAACCGCGCCCGTTCCCGCTGCGGTGTATCGCCGGTGCGCACGCTGATGAGCGGTTCGCGAAACGCCACGCCCATGCGCCGCGCCATGTTCGCCATGCCCGCCAGCGGGGAACGCAGGTTCCGTTCCACATCCACCGCCAGCGCCTTTAATGGCGATACATAAACAATCCGGCAGCCGCGGCTCGCGGCGCTTTCTTGTTCCCTTGTTCCCTTGGTCCCTCGGTCCCTGCTTCCCAACATCAATCTGTCCAGACACCAAAGAAACGCCGCCAGCGTCTTGCCCGTGCCCGTCGGGGCCAGAATCAGCGCACTTTCGCCGCGCGCGATCACCGGCCAGCCCATCCTCTGCGGCGCCGTGGGCGCGTCGAACACAGCTTTGAACCACGCTGCCGTCACCGGGTGAAAGCAGCCAAACGGATCGGAGATCTCTGGCGGATTGGACTTATTTGGGGACATGCCGCTCTATCGAGATTAGCGCGCCTTGGCGGCGAATACAAAGCGAAGAAATTGCTGACTAGGAAAAGGAAGCAGCGGACACGCTCAAGCGTCCCTATTTTGCCCCGTCTCCCCACCGCGCCACGCTGAACTGTGCCCCGGCAAACAAAATCAGTCCCGAGATATACGCCCAGAACAGCAGCCCCACTGACACGTAAAACGGCCCGTAGAGTGTGCGCAAGTCCAAATGCGGCAGCACCGCGACAAAGATGAATCTCGAGATCAGCCAGACCAGGCCGGTAACGATCGACGTCCGCAATACCGGCCGCCAGGGCACCTTGCGATTCGGCAGCAGGTAATAGACCGAAAAGAAGAACACGATCGATGCCGCGCCCGTCGATATCGCCAGCCAAACATAACTCAGCGCACTGTAGGAGTAATTCAGAACTCGGAAAAACCAGTTGTTTGGATCATGCACGAGAGCGACAGCGAGAACACTGTCGACGCTCACGTTCACCACCATGCTCGCAACCCCAAGCCCCACCATCAGCAGCGCCAATCCAAATGCGACCGTCTGGTTAAACAGGTAGTTGCGGCTCTTGGTCACTCCCCAGGCCTGGTTCAGGGCCACTTCCAATGGCAGAAAGATGCCCGTGCATGAGATAAGAATCATCACCAGCGAAAGTGCCTGAACGCCGTGCCGCGACGATAATGCCGCCACAGCTTCAATGCTGTTCGCTAGCCAGTTCGGTTGCTTGGTCGCCGAGGGAAGAAAATAGTTCACCATATCGTCCACCACCCCCACCATCTTCTGCGAGTGGAAGACCGAGAGAGCCAGCGTATAAAGCAGCATCACGAATGGGATGAACGAAATGATTGCGTTAGCCGCTACGCTGAATGCAAATGTGTGCACCTCGCTGTCCAGCAGATACGCAATGAGCGCGGTGCCGCTTTTGCGCCACCGATACCACTTGGTGTGCGTCACTGGCTGAGCGGGACCACTCGCCGCAGCCGCCAGCGCCGCCCCGGCCTCACGGATCTCAGTTGTTGGATCAGGTGTGGAATTCAAGACATCAGCCAAGTGTTAATCCTTCTTACGATCAGCAAATCTCCACGGTTCCCGTGCAATATTTGAGATGCAGCATGGTGGCTTCTCATTTAAGGATAGTTGCTGCGCCCTGAACCGCGCTGTACTGCCTACCCGGCGCCCTGCGCACCGCCCTGCTCAAATTGTTGAGCGCTTCCTGTCGCCGTCATCTCGCCGCAGCCTGCCTAGCGCCCACGTCGCTGCGGCCCGCAGGCCCTCGTCAGCCGCCGTCGCCCATTCTTCGAGCTGCTGTGCGAACTCGTCCTGTCCGCTGTTGCCCATCGCGATTGCCACGTTGCGCAGCAGCCCGGCGAATCCCGTCCTGCGCACCGGCGACCCGTTGAATCGGCGCTCAAACTCCGCTTCGTCCATCGCCGCCAGCCATTCAAGCGCCGGATTCACTAACTCTGCCCGTGCTTCAAGCTCCGCATCAACTGAGATCGGCGTTCGCCGCGGCGAATTCCACGGACAAACATCCTGGCAGATATCGCAGCCAAAAACCTGCCACCCCATGCCCTCTGCCAAATCCTCCACGATTGGTCCCTTGTGCTCGATCGTCAGATACGAGATGCAGCGCGAAGCATCCATCTGGTACGGTGCAATCAGCGCGCCGGTTGGGCAGGCTTCAAGGCAGCGCGTGCAACTACCGCAGTGATCCGCAACAAGCTCAATCCTTTGTGACTCCTCAACCGGTAACGACGTGAGCAGCACCGCCAGGAACCCAAACGACCCTAGCTTCGGATGAATCAGGCAAGTGTTTTTCCCCGTCCATCCCAATCCAGCCGCAACAGCAAGCGCGCGCTCCACCACGGGGCCGGTGTCCACATATGCACGCGACTCGAACTCGCCAAATTGCTCGTGCAGGCGCACCTCAACAGCGCGCAGCCGCTTCAACAGCACCTTGTGATAATCGGAAGGCCGCCGCTCGCCGTTCGAGTCCGTCCGGCTGCTCCAGGCATAGCGCGCAATCCACCCGCGCCGCGGATCTTGCGCATCGGTTGAGAGCGGCGCTTCGCAATGGTAGCTGGCAAAGCAAACCAGCGCTGACCGGGCCCACGGGAACGGGCCACCCGTCCGCGCCCGCGTCAGTTCCCCATTCTCGGTTCTCTTCTCCATGTACCGCATTGTCCCCGCGCGGCCCGCCATCACCCATTCGCGAAACCGGTCCGCATCGCGTGCCTCAGCTTCGTAGGGCAGCGCCACAACACCCGCCTCGGCAAAACCGCACTCCAGCGCAAGGTCGCGCGTCTCTGCGAGCGGCATCTTCGCCCGCGATCCCGCCTCGAACTCTGAACCCGAATTTGCCACTGAACTCGACACGGTCTCTCGCAGCCTGCGTTTCGCCTGTCATTTCAGAATATGCCCACTGCTGTGGCTATTGAGGCGACACTCCACGCCTGAACCCTCGAAACACCCGCCGGAGACGAAACCCATCCGCACCCCATCGCCACGTCCGCATCCCCGGCACCGACCGCGCCGGGGTACAATGATCCGAAACCAAAATGAGAAACCGGTCCCTGACCAAACGCCGATGACCGATCCAACTCCAAAAGCCGCTTCCACGAACACGATGTCCGTCCCCCGATCGCACGTGCCGGTCAATCTCTATCTCATTCTCGTTTGCCTGGTCGGCTCCACCGGCGGGTTCCTCTTCGGCTTCGACACCTCCGTCATCTCTGGAGTCATCGAATACATCTCCAGCCCCAGGGTCTTCAACCTCGCCGAAATCGCCAAGGGATGGACGGTGAGTTGCATCATCATCGGCTGCATGATCGGCTGCGTGCTCGCTGGCCCCTTGAGCAGCCGCTTCGGCCGCAGGAAGACGCTGCTCGTTACCGCCCTCGTTTTTCTCGCATCCACGCTGGGCTGTGCCTGGTCCAGCCGGCTCACCGTCTTCATTGAATTCCGCATCGTTGCCGGTGTGGCCGTGGGCGCGGCATCCATGTTGGCGCCCATCTACATCGCTGAGCTTGCTCCGCCAAGGCATCGCGGCAAACTGATCTCCTTGAACCAATTCGCCATCTTTCTTGGCCAATCCACGGCCTTCTACACCAACTATCTCCTGCGCAACTTTGCGGGCGACAACAACTGGCGCTGGATGCTCGCCGTGATGGCTGTCCCCTCGTTTCTGCTCTTTCTCTTTCTTTTGTTCGCGCCTGAAAGTCCGCGCTGGCTCGTCGCCAAACACCGCCGTGAGCCGGCGCTCAAAATCCTCATGCGCATCAATGGGAAAGCCGAGGCCGATCGGGAACTCGCCGAAATTGAGGAATCGGTTCGCAATGAGGCGCGCGGCAGATTGCTGGAGTGCTTTCGGCCCGGAATGCGGCGCATTCTTATCATTGGAATCCTGCTCGCCGTCTTTCAGCAGGTCACAGGCATCAACGTCGTGATGTACTACGCTCCCGCTATCTTCAAATCGGCCGGCTTCGGCAACAGTTCCGCCCTCTTCCAAACCGCGATTATGGGGATCGTCAACCTCACCTTTGTCATCGCCTCCATGTTCTTTGTCGACAAACTCGGCCGCAAGCCCCTCATGGTCATCGGCTCCGTTGGCATGAGCATCGCCATGTTTCTTCTGGCCCTCACCTTCATCAGCGGCCACGCGCGGGGATATTTTCTGCTGATCTGCATCATGGGTTACCTGGCCGCGTTTGGATTCTCGCTGGGACCCGTCGTTTGGGTATTGCTTGCCGAGATCTTCCCAAATCACCTTCGCAGTTATGCGGTTGCCATTGCCACGTTCATGCTTTGGGGCGCAAACTTCATAGTCACTCTCACATTTCCATATTTGTTGAACAGCGTGAAGGGCTACTCCTTCGTCATTTATGGCTCCATGTGTGTGCTTTGCCTCTTCTTTGTCGTCAGGTACCTGCATGAAACCAAGGGCAGAACGCTGGAAGAGATTGAAGTCGAAATTGCGGGCCACGGCGACTCGGCGTCTTACGACCGCGCGCGCCAATAGCGAATTCCTGAACCGGGAACGGTGAATGCTCCGGGGCCCCGGCGTCGGGTCTTTGACGCTGGGGTGGAAGCCGGAAGGAGTTTTTGCCATGATCGCTCTCGAAAATTACGGCAACGGACCGTCGCCGGGTTTAGAGCAAACCGTCTCCGAAAGCATCCAGACCGGCTTCCTCGAAGCCGACCTCGCCATGCAACCCAGCGAGAAAGATGTGCTCCAGTCCCTGGCCGAAGAAGTCGCCACCCTCGCCGCGATGCCTGCCATGCAAGAGAAGCGTGAGCTGTGGCGCAGACACAATCGCCTCGAGAAAACCCGCCCCGTCATCTTCTGCGACCCTGAAAACGGCTGGAACGAGATCATCACCGAGCGCCAACTGCAATGCAAAACAAAAATCGCCCGCCGCTGGGAGATGAACCTGCGCAAAGAGATCTTCTGGGGCCGGGAGATGGGCGACGATCGTCCCGTCGAACCATGCTTCAGCGTGCCCTATACAACCTCCGTCGACGATTGGGGCTTGCCCATCACGTTCCACAAGGCGGAGCAAATGGGCTCTTTTGTGTGGGACAGTCCCATCAAGGACTACGCGACCGACCTCCCGCGCATTCATCCGCTGACATTCGAGATCGACTGGAACGTCTCGAAGGCATGCTTCGACCTCGCATCCGAGATCTTCCGCGGAACTCTCGCCGTTCGCCAAAAGGGAACCTGGTGGTGGTCGCTCGGCGTCACCTATCCTGCCATCCTCCTCCGCGGCATGCAGAACATGTTCACCGATTTTCGCGATTATCCCGATGAAATCAACCGGCTGTTCTCTGTCATCCTGCAAGGGCACATGTGCAAGCTCGATTATCTTGAAGCCAACAATCTGCTTTCGCTCAATAACGATGGCACCTATATCGGCTCTGGCGGATACGGCTATACCGATGAGTTGCCGCCGGCCGCCTTCAACGGCAAAGTCCGTTGTGCCGACATGTGGGGATTCACTGAAAGTCAGGAGTCGGTTGGCGTCTCGCCGAAGATGTACGAAGAGTTCATTTTCCCCTATGAAAAGCCAATTATGGACCGCTTCGGCCTCACTTGTTACGGGTGCTGCGAGCCGCTGCACACGCGCTGGAACGTAGTGAAGAACCACCACAACCTGCGCCGTGTCTCCTGCTCGGCCTGGGCCAACCTCGCGAAGATGGCCGGCTATCTTCAGGACGATTTCATTCTGTCTCTCAAGCCAAACCCCGCCGCCCTCGCCGTTCCCAGCCCGGATTGGAATGGAATTCGAAGCTACCTGCGCAGCGCCATCGATATTGCTCGCGGCTGCTGTCTCGAGATCATCATGAAGGACAATCACACCCTCGCGAATCGCCCCGAGAATGTCGTGGAATGGGTCCGAATCGCGCGTGAAGAGGCCGCAGTCAAATAGTCTGTAATCGCAAACTCCTCATCTGTTCAGTGCCCGCCAGGCGCGTGGCCCGGATCTCGGGATGCTCCCTCATCTCATGGTGTGGGTGCCCCAGGTCCCTCGCATTTGGGACTTGGGATAGGTAAGTCTGTGCCCCATTCATCGGTCGCCGCGGCGACCGATGAGTGGGCCGCGAGTTCTTGCCGTCCGCTCCGACTCGATTTTCAACCACTCCTCGGATTCCGGCAGCGTAGTGGTTGAAGCTGCTCCATCGGTACTGCTCGGGCGATGCGACCTGCTGAATCGCCCACCAGCGGTCGGATCAAAACCTTGTAGGGAAGCTGGCACTTAGGCCTCACTTAAGCCAGTGCTTCCAGGCCGTGCTTTTCTACGACGGCAAGGAGCCTTAGCGCCATGCCACTCGGTCGCTTCGCGCCCGTTTCCCATTTCTCAATCGTGGATTCGCTGGTGTTGAGGTAACGCGCAAAGATCGGCTGGCTGACACGAAGACGCTGCCGTAGCTTTTTAATCTGCTGGGGATTAAGCGGAGCAGGAGTGGCAAGACAGGAGACGTCGAAACTTCGCATTGTCGCCTTGTCAATCGCTCCCACCTTGAACATCGACGTCGCCGAGGAGTGGATCGCCTCAAATGCATCGCTCTTGAATTTAGGCTTGGTTGTCATTGCAAATCTCCGTCCAGTGGTTCTCCCTAATCAATTGATTCACTTGCTCTGCCGTCAGTCCTGCGTATGCTTTGACTAGCTTGCGGAAGGCAGCGAGTTCATCGTCCTCGATATTGGCTCGATCTTGCTTCGCGAACAGATACTCATAGACCCAGTTGTGATCCGCTCTCGCCAAAATGATGGAGCGGTATTGATTCTTGCGCAGCCGTTTCTTGAAAACACCGCCGCCCAGGTCGTCTGCGCGCCCCAGCATCACTTGTCGGATGACGCCTTTCGAGCGGCTTTGGTGAACCAAGCTGTTTTGAAGACCCTCTCCGATTTCTCAGAGTCGCTTGCCATTACATATAGTGTAGCACCTGGTGCAACCAATGCCTAATTGGCCACCAAAGAGAGCTGAAATAAAAATCGGAATAGCCGTCGATTTTGCGTCCCCCCAACGACCATGGGACAAGGAGGATAGGGATTCACTCCAATACCCATTCCCCCGCATAGTGCTATCGTCCATGTTGGCCGGGTAACCTGGATTTTCGGAATGCTCATCACCCCCAACTGAGGTGCTCCGTTCAAGCTCTGCTTGGATGGGGTATCGCGCTGTCAAGCTCTCCGGGACCTCAATGCTGACGCCAATTCCACCCTAAGTCGTTGTTTTTCTGACCGCTACCCCTTGTTCCCCGATCTGCATTTTCTTTGCAGGTTAATTCCCCCAATGCGCGCACAATGGATCTGTGTCGAACTTTTATGCACGCTCAATACGCCTCGCAACACCTGAGGTGCTACCCAGATCTCCTAGGTCCATAGCTGAATGCTCGGAGCTGTAAGCTAGAGGCTAGAAGCTGCTTCGTAACTCCTTTGATACAACGAATCTGCAAATAACCTCAATCGTTTGATCGATCTGCGGCGCAGAGAACGCCTTAACTCGATGAAAATAGTACGCTTGCTTACAGAATATCGGTGGGTGGGGGTAGGGGAAGGTACGGATGGCGATACGGACCGGGGGCATGGTTGAAACTGCCGACCAAGCCGAGGGGCAAGATAGAACTTCATCGTAACTGCGTGCCATGCTTGATGCGTGCCATCCTTGATGCGAAGGAGCCCCGAAGTGGAAGCCGTAACCCTGTCCGGTAATTTCGTGCGCCTTGAGCCGCTCTCCATCGCCCACTTGGATGGCCTCGCCGCCGCGTCCGCCGGCGATCCCGCGCTCTACCAATGGAGTGCCGTCCCAAGCGGTAGCAATGCCGTCCTCCGCTATATTGAGACCGCTCTCGCCTTGCACGAATCTGGCACTGCGCTCGCCTTTGCCACCATCCGCATCGCCGACGGAGTCGTCCTTGGTTCCACCCGCTTCTTTGACATCGAGCGTTGGCCCGGGTGGCCCGCAGGCCATCCTCGTCACGGCCGCCCCAATCCCGATGTCTGCGAGATCGGCTACACCTGGTTCACCCATGCCGCCATCCGCACCGCTGCGAACACTGAGGCCAAGTTCCTCATGCTCACCCACGCTTTTGAGGTTTGGGACGTGCTGCGCATCTGCCTGCACACTGACGCGCGCAACCAGCGTTCCCAGGCGGCCATTGAGCGCATCGGTGGAAAGTTCGAAGGGGTTCTCCGCGCGCATCGCATGGCTGCGGACTTCACCCCGCGCGACTCATTTCGCTACTCGATCGTCGCCAGTGAGTGGCCCCAGGTGAAGCAGCGGCTCAAGGACCGATTGCAACGCTCGTAATGCGAGTGCTGCGGCTGCCGCGCATCGTTTCGCGATTTATTTTTGGGCTGTCGAACTCCCGCCCAACAGCCTCTGCAGCCAGTTTCGTTTTCGCTCGCAGTAAGGCTGTCTGGGGCGCTTGGTGTTGAGATGATAGTTCCGGCATTGCACGCAGTCGCCATGGCGCGGGCAATCGCGCTTGGGACATGTGCACACAGCCGGCCGCTCGTTGACGATCGCGAAGACTCTTGCTGTGGTTCTCATCACACTTCTACTGGCTTTCCGTTCTCGTCCATCTTCCCAAAGATCATCTTCCCGCTGGCGGTCTGCAGCACGCTCGTGACAGAGATGGCGACTGAGCGGCCGATCAGCTTCCGCGCGTGGTCCACAACCACCATCGTGCCATCGTCCAGATAACCCACTCCCTGGTTGTACTCCTTGCCCTCCTTCAAAATCAGCACGCTCATCCGTTCCCCTGGCAAAACCACGGGTTTCAAAGCGTTGGCAAGGTCATTGATATTCAGCACATCCACGTGATGCAGATGCGCCACTTTGTTCAGGTTGAAGTCGTTGGTGACTACCTTAGCCTCCCACTTCTTCGCCAGCTCCAGCAGCTTCAGATCCACTTCACGGATCGATGGGAAGTCGTCAGGGACAATCTGCACCTGGATCTTGTCGTTGGACTGCATCCTCTGCAGCATGTCCAGGCCGCGCCGCCCGCGCTGCCGCTTGGAACCATCTGTCGAGTCAGCTACCACCTGCAGCTCACGCAGTACAAACTCCGGCACCACCAGCATGCCATCGATAAACCCAGCCTCCGCGATGTCGGCGATGCGGCCGTCAATGATGACGCTTGTGTCCAGCACCTTGGCGCTCCGGCGCAGCGGCTTGTCGGCCGAGAACACCGTACCCAGTGCGGCAGGATTCAACAGATCACCCTTGCTAGCCCCCACCAAAAGGCCGACATACGTCATGAGCAGGAGCACGAAGATCTGCAGCACGGCAGAGTTGGCGCCGCTGAGCGGCGCCGAGCGCAGCACCAAGCAAAACAATGCCGCACCGAAGATGCCGAGCACACTACCCGCCACGGCCCCGATCAGGCGCCTCAGATTCAGCGCCCGAACCCGCAGCTCGAAAACGATCACCGCTCCCGCGGCGACCGCTCCCGCGACTGCGCCTTCCCATCCTGCCTGAAGCCCGAAAGGACGGAGGAAGTAACAAACCGCAGCAAGCAAAATCACAAAAAGAAGACGTAACAGTGCTAAATCCATAAGGGCCTACTTTCGCCGGAGGCACGAGGTCACCGCCAGCTTGGGGCACCGAAGGCGAGTATGCCCACAGCCGACTCCCATCGTCAAGGGGGACCGAAGAATTGGAATCAGTTTACGCGCAGAGAGCTAATGGAGAACAGGGCTGGCTCGCCCAATGGCAGCTCATTTCCTGCCACTGCCTATGCGCCCGTTCGTAGCAGTCCACCCACAACTCTCGAAGTCGGTTGTGAGTCGACCACCTCCTGAGAGACGGCACCCTGTTTCTTCTCTTGCCTGTTCCTTCGGCGCTGTCTCTTTCAAGATGCTTCAGCGAGCTCCGTTACCTGCGGTATTCGTTGCGCACCCTTACGTGGGCCGCGCTTGCGCGCGCTCATCACCTTGATGCGTTCGAGCAACTCCAGCGAAGTGCAGTTCTTCCTCGCCAGCATCGCATCAGCCGAATGGATATCACCGTTCATTGCCTGTGCATCACAGAGCAGGATCATGGGTACATGGCCCGCTATCCGTTTCAGCCGTTCGACAAGCTGGCCCCCATTCATCTGAGGCATATTGCTGTCGGACAGCACCAGGTCGACTTGAGGCGCTGAAGCAAAAATCGTAATCGCCTCCTTGCCACTCAATGCCGATAGAACTCGGTAACCGTTAGTCGTCAACAGGAATTTGAGCACTGAAAGCTCTTGTTCGTTATCGTCGACGCAGAGAATCACTTTCTTTGGCCGCATGGTAGGGGACTGTCTCCTCACTTCAATTCTTTGGCCATTGTCAAAGCACCACGTTCCCCGCCCATTCCCGAGGCGAGCATACGTGCGCGGGCAGATGGCCCGGTAACCGCGAACGAGGCGCGCTGACTTCAGCTTGATCTTTCCATTCAGTTCGTCAGGTACTAACGCCCGCACCCTTGGGGGTACGGCCACGCAGGCTGCGATAACCGGCAGGAGATCTTCTGCAAGGCAGCATTTCATTCGCGGAACAAGCGTTTATTGTTGTGGCGCGCCTGTAGGGGTCCGAAGCTCGCGCCAATGAATTGTCCGTAACGAAATGGAAGAGTAAGACTACGGGCAGCCCTTGAAAAGAGGGAACACGAAGCGAAGGCTTAAATGAAAATCCGTGTGAAACAAGTGGAAATTAGCTAGTGTCAACACACACTGTCACTTGCGCAGATGAATATCTGTTGAAAGCATGTGTATCACGCTTGGAAAAGCTGTCCATTTGCCACAAGAACGGTGCTGCCTGCCACGCGGACATCGGTCACCTTCGCAGATTCAATCTTCGCCGAAAGGAAAAGATCGCTTGGCCGCCCGATTTCCACGCCCTGACCGAGGTGCACCTGTGTTGCCGGCGGGACTGCGCCGCGAGCCACCAAATAGCTGATAGCGCATCCCGCCGCCGAGCCGGTTGCCGGATCCTCGCCGCCGTAAAACTGCATGCGCGCCAGCCACTGGGTGCGGTCCGGGCTTTGGACGGGACCCGGAGAAAGTACATAGAACCACCGAGCACCGCGCTCTCGCAGCCACGATGTGGCCTTCTCGTGGTTGACCCTGAGCCGTGCCAGTGCTCGCGCAGAGCGCAACACGACAATTGCAAACGCTGTTCCAGTTGAAACAACCTGCGGCACCAACGCGGAATCTAGATCTTCGACAGCCAATCCGATCAGCGGTGCCACTTCGCTCTGGTCCAGTTCTGCGCCAAACTCCGGATCCCGTTGCGTCATCTCGCCGAAGAGTCCCTTCGAATCACCGTCACGGGGCTCGAAGCGCACCGGCACAACCCCAACGTTCAAAGCCAGGATCACCCTTTCCCCTCTCGCTGTTTCTGGAGCGGTCGCCTTGAGCACGCTCGCGGTACCCAGCGTGGGGTGCCCGGCAAATGGTAACTCTTCTTGCGGAGTGAAGATCCGCACACGCACGCCTTCGGCTCGTTCGATCTCCTCCGCCCTTCGCTCCACAAACGTAGTTTCAGACAGGTTGAATTCGCGCGCAATCGCATGCATCTTCTCCGTTGTCAGACCACACGTGTTCATCACAACGGCCAGCGGATTGCCCGAGAAAGGAGTGTCAGTAAATACGTCTACTACGAAATAATCGAGATGCAAATGTTCGGAGTTTTGAGCAACGGGCATAGGCCCATTATGAGCCACGAATCAATGCCACTTTTCAAACGCCGTTGTCCTCGGGTCTGTGATTTGGCAGATCCCGCTCGAACGGCCGCCGGACGCCATGGCTTTGGTGTTAAATCGTCTTTCTACAGAACAATGAGCGGCCGCGTCCTGGTGCGATCAAGAAAAAGCCTCATCCGCAAAGCTTCTGCGCGTTCAACGGCAACAAGGCGCATTTGCCTGCGAATATGGTCGATGTCGTCGAGCCGATCCAATTGACTTTCGTCGTCCTCGGCGTCCCGTTCGAGGCGCTCAATTCGCTCCTCGATTGTTCGCCGGAACCGGGGACTGATCTCGAAATCTTGCTGGGCCGCACATTGAGTATGCATGGCGAACACCTCAGTGACAAAAAATCTAAGACCGGAGAATTTCGCTTTTGCCGTCTCAAGTATTTTCTGTCGCTGCCGATACTAACGAAGCATGGCTCTCAACGCCAGATTACGGCCTTGCAACGCATCGGTGATGGAGTGTCTGAAAATAGGACAGTTTCCACTCGAACGCGAGCGGCCAAGACCGCTTTCGGCTTCCGCACTGTTCACGACCTGAGCTTTTGACTGATTCTGCTACTTCGCCACGATGCCCAACTGCATCTGTGTTCCGCTCTCGAACTCAATGTTCCTCTTTGAAGCCGATAAAATCCCGGAGGCGGAACTGCTTCCGGCAAGCATCACTCCGGGAATGCCGGTGGCGTGAGGCATAGCGCGGGCCATGGCAGCTGCGTGGGCACCGGTGTCTGCGTTGAGATCGCCGTGACCGGCGGTTTGAACCGCGCCATTGGCAGACGAGTTCACCGCTGCGCCTGCCTCCCCATCTAGCGCCCCGGTTGCATCGCTGGTTCTCGCCACCGCGCCGCCCGCCGCGCCGCCCGCTCCGTTGACCACTGCGCCGACTCCGCCCAGCAGACCACCCCCGGCGCGTCCTCCACCCATGACTGGCCCGCTGCCCATCCTCCCTCCACCGCCCATAGACCCATCCATCATGTCATCGCCGCCCATCGAGTTGACCGCCGAGATGTTTGGGCCAGGGTTCACCCCTCTGATCAGCGAATAGATCGCAACGCTCTGCCCATTCTTCAATTCCGCATAATCGAACGCGAGGCCCAAGTCCGATTTCCGATTCTCCTTGCTGTAAGCCTGAACCTCGGTTACATGGCCGATCAAGCGCGATCCCTTTGGAATTAGAGTTCCATCAGCGGTCTGTATTCTTTCCGTCGTTTTGAGCACGACGCGCTCTCCGGGCTTGGCCGTCTTCGAGTTCAGCTTCCCTTCGAGTTCGCCCGATACAGACGTCATCTCATACGCGTGCGAAGCGGCCTCGTCACCGTAGTCCGCCGCTCCTCGCGTTCCGGCAGCGGCAGGACCGGTCGCCGAGCTGTCTGCCGTAATGCCTCGTGCATCTGCATTCGCGGCAGCACGGGCGTGGGCCGATTCGCTCACGTCTGTTCCCGCGGCACCGGCGGCAGTGCTTTCATTGGCACTGATGCTGGACTGCTGCGCCATCAGAGGAATGCTGGTGAAGGTGGCGACGACCACCGCAATAAATATGGCTGTTTTCATTCCAAAATCCTCCATTCGGCTCGATTTTCCCGTCGCATTCGCGCCATCTCGGCTACTCGATACGCTCTCGAATCCAGGGACAATCCCTGGGATGCAACAAAGAGCACAAACGACTTGCCAGATTGGCTGAGCCCAAACCAAAGTACCTAATCCTGCGATCACAGACCCGAAAATCCAATATAAAAGGCCGTTTAGCTGCTGGGACCGAGGCGACTCGCGTTTGGGTGGAGTGCAGAGTACACTACCTCAACATGGAAAATCTTGGCGGCGCCGTGTAAGTTTTTCCGTGTCGGCAAAGCAAAGGTAAACCCAAGCGGGGATGGTCTGTCCAGTCGCAACGAGAGCCGTAGTCTATCAGTTTCCCGGCGACGGCGCGTAGTATCCCTTGCGTACTTGCACCCTCAGGTTCTCGCCTCCGTCGCCTTTGCACTCCACTGCAATTCGCCGGAAGGTTCCGTCCTGCTTTGCGTTGCTGGGAGTATAACTGGCCACGTATTGAGTGCGTAATTCGTCCTGAATCTGCTGAAATGCAGCCTGAAGCTTGGGCCCATTGTTGCCGACGTCGATCAGTCGGCCGCCGGTCTCGTCCGATATCCTTTTGGCGGCGGAGTAGCCGCTGTAGCCAAAACCGAATCCGCCATAGAATCCTCGGTCGGCAATCAGAATCACGTAAATGATTACGTTGATTCCTTTCGGCCGCGGCTATCGCTTCGCCAATCTTGGTGCGGCTGCCTTCATCCTCACCATCGGTAAGAATGATCATTGCCTTGCGGCCGGTCTCCTGGTTCAGCTTTTCGGTGGCGGCAAGGTAGATGGCGTCGTAGAGCAGCGTGCCCTTGGGATCGCCGACTCGTGGGTACTGGTGCCGCCGCCGAGGCCAGGAATGCCCGCGCACCATTGCCGCCGGCGGTGTTGATCTGCGCCTTGTTCATGGCGTGCGCCAGTTCTCGCGGGCTGTTGGTGAAGTCCTGCAGCAGATCCACGTTCACGTCGAACGAAAGCAGAAACGCTTCGTCCTTTTGAGCGCAGACCTGCTCGAGAAACTGGCTGCCGGCCTCCTGCTCCAGGGGCAGCACGTGCTGCTGGCTGCCCGAGGTGTCGAGCAGAATGCCCAGGGTCAGAGGCTGATCGGTTTCGGCCACAAAGCTCTTGAGCGTCTGCGGCACCTTGTCTTCAAGCACCGAGCAGATTTCTTTGTTGAGGTGGGGAACCAGGTTGCCGTTCTTGTCCTTGACGGTGAAGAAGAGGTCGACGAGGTTCACCGTTCTGCTTGAAGGTGGCCACGGGGGTTTCGTCGGGAGGAGGTGCGGGCGCGGTGCTGACGGGGGGCGCATCGGGCGAGGGCGCAAGCTGAGCCCAGCCTGCCGCGGCAAAGACAGGCAGGCCAACCAAAAGGACGGCGATCCGGTTGAGGAGATGCATCCTAGCGGATTAGACGATGGAACCTCTAAGAGAGCATATCGCGATTCCGGGTTCGCAGGCAGGCAACCTGTGCGGCGCTGGCGCGTCTGATACTCTGTCAGGTGCAGTCTGTCCAGTGGCTGTCGAAGTGCTCGATGCTATGGTCAGAACGGCTTGAGGGGGATGAGATCGCTTTGAACGCAGGTTGGAATGCCGTCGCGCCGGCAGCGCTTCTGGGTGTGGGATTGCTGCTGGGCACAGGGGTTCTCGCGCAGCAGCAGTCTGTTCCCGATGCGCCAACGCCACAGGCCGCGCCTTCTCTGCAAAGCGTGGACGGGCCAATTACGCCCGGAATCGGCGCATCCGGAACGCCCTCGGGGGCCAATTCTTCCTCGGGGACCGGCCAGCCGCAGCAACAGCCGGCTCAACCGCCGAAGGCTCCAGCCGAAGAACCGACGGTGACCCAGCAGCCGCCGACACAGGCAACGCCGCCCGAACTGGGCACTGCAGCGCTGGCCACGTTCCGCGTGGAAGTGAACTTCGTGTCGGTTCCGGTGACGGTGAAGGACTCCAAGGGAAACCTTGTATCAGGACTGACGTGGCGGGACTTTACCGTGTACGAGAACAATCGCCGGGTGAACCTGAATGTTTTCAGCGTCGATCCTGAGCCGCTCTCGATCGCTTTCGTCATCGATCAAACTTTGCCCTCGAACATCATGTCGCAGGTGAACCAATCCATGGGCGCGATCCAGGGCGCACTCACTCCTTACGACGAGGCGGCGGTGTTTACTTATACCAACGGGGCCAAGGAGTGGACAGGGTTCACCGGGGCGCAGGGCTCCAGGCTGCCGGCGGTGCTGTCATTGGCACAGAACATCGGAACCGATCCGATGGTGCCGATCAACGATGGCCCACTCGCGGGTTGCAGTATTCGTCAGAACGGCAACTGCGTCGATCCTAATCTCCAGCCGGGCCGTTCCACCGGCAACGACAGCTTTATCACCATTCCCAAAGAGATTCACACGCTCAACGACGCTATCCTGCAGGCGGCCAAAGAACTCTCAACGCGGCCCAAGGAGCGGCGGCGCATCATCTACGTGGTTTCAGACGGCAAGGAGTACGGCAGCAAGGCCACCTGGAAAGAGGTGGTGCGGTACCTGCAGACGAACAAGATTGCCGTTTACGCAACGCTGGTGGGCGAGTCGCAATACCCAGGCGAGGAGTGGCTCGACCGCTTTCACCTGCCCTTCACGATGTACAACAACATCCTCTACAAGTACGTGGCCGCCACCGGAGGCGACATGTACTCAGAGGGCGGCGTGAACAGCATCGAGAAGAGCTACTTCAAGATCGCCGAAGAGGCACGCACGCAGTACACGCTGGGCTACCTGAGCCACGAGTCCATCTACGACGACAAGTACCGCAGCATCAATGTGATCGTGGACCGGCCCAACGTGGTGGTGACGGCGAAGCCTGGTTACTATCCCTCGGCACAAGACTACAAATAGGCATAGGGAGCAGTGCGGTCCGATACTGACTGCGCTGTCTCCCGGCCATCCCCATTCGGATCTCCAATACCAGGCGATGTCGCCGGTGCGTACCCCACCCGTACCTTCCCCTACCCCCACCCACCCATATTCTGTAAGCAAGCGTACTATTTTCATCGAGTTAAGGCGTTGCTTGCGCCGCAGATCGATCAAACGATTGAGGTTATTTGCAGATTCGTCTCTTCAAAGGGCTTAAGAAGCGATTAGCTTTTGGCTGCCTTGTATCGGCGCGAACGAGGTTAGCGAAGCTAGCAGTTTTGGCTGAGTCAGCGGGTTGGCGGGGTGTTTACTTTCTCGGTATCCCCCTGAGGGCCGCCCCCCTTTTTTTGGGCTAAGTGGTTTGTTTTGAATGAACAGGCACTTGATCATTTGCTGCAGCCGGCTGAAAGCAAATGGTTTAGAGTCTAAAGTTCCCAAAAATAAACGGTTACGGGTTGGCTTTTTTGCGCGAGACGCCCAAAAAGCGGGCGGCCCGGGATCTGGGTAGCACCTCAGGTGTTGCGAGGCGTATTGAACGTGCATAGAAGTTCGACACAGATCCATTGTGCGCGCATTGGGGGAATTAACCTGCAAAGAAAATGGGGATCGGGGAACAGGGGCCATGGCTCAGAAAAACAACGACTTAGGGAGGAATTGGCGACCGCGGTCAGGAGGCGGAGGGCTTGACACGAAAGGCGGCGGAGTTCTCGGGGTGAGGGGAGCCAGTGGGATTCGTAATGCTGGCGGTGCGGCGGAGCGACAGAGTTGGCGGTCTTTTCGATTGGAGAAATGATGGGATTGATGGCGGTAACGGCTTTTGCGGGGAATTAATCCGCCGCAGGGAAGGATTCAGGCAGATCCCAAGCCTCGAAACCGAGACCGGTGGCACGTATTACTCACGAAAGATCGGCCAGCGATGGGAGATCTTCGGACATCCCTGTCGCCGCAGAAACTAGCCTTTTGTAACGAGATTTTGTCGCTTATCCTGTAAAAACAGTGAAGCCAGAGGTGCATGAGATGCCTCTTTCGAGGATCAGGTTTGATTTCCGTCGTGCTTGGTTCGCCGCAGCACTCCTCCTGTTGCTCTGGGGACTTTCGATCAATGCGGCGTTTGCCCAGAACAATTACGGCGACTATGCAGCCGCGTGCAGAGCCAACGGCGGCACGCCCTACCCCAGTCCTGCCAGATGCATCTTTGGCAGCAGTGGCGGAAACGCCGCACCGGTCGCTGGCGGAACTCAAGGCTACAATGCGCTGGGTGCGGCGATTGGCAACGCGATCAGTTGTGCGTTGTTCCATGGCCCCGGTTGTCCGCAGCGCCGCAGCAGCCAAGAGGTGCATGCCGACATTGCGGCGGCAAATGCCCGCGAGGCGGCGGCATTAGAGCAGCAGCGCCTAGCCGAGGCCGCCCACGACGATGAGTTGGCCGCTGCCGCAGCCGAACGCGCACGGCTGGCCCATGCGCAGTTTCTCGCCGACCGCGACCAGTTGGCTACCATGCTGCGCGGCGACCTGAGCGCGACGACCGGACTGCGCGGCGATGACGCATCGGCTAGCGGGTTGCGCGAAGACGACACCCCTGTCCTGGCTGCTGGCACAGCGCACGGACTTTCAATCTGGGGCAAGGAGCCACCCCTGCCCACATCGGTTGGGCGTTCCCTTGCTTCCGGCATCTCGCCGAGCGTGGACAGCAAGGCCGCGACGGACTACATTGGCCGGGCCCTCGATTTTATGCGTCAGAACATCGAGCAGACGGCCCTCAAGGAAGGGAAGAAATCGGCGCTCTCCGGCGAGATGTTTGCCGAAACCGAAATGGGGCCATATGGAATGGCCACGGTTGTGATGGTGAATGTCGCCCAGTTGCCGGATTTCGTCGTGGGCAAGATCTCTGGTGTCGTTACAGGAAGTACGTCGAATGAGGATGCCGAGTCGCTGACCGTTCAAGCCTCTAACCGCATCTTCGACTTCAACACGCCAGTCAACGCCGCCGTCCGTAACGGCGCGCTGAACACCGTTAAGGATGAGATAAGCGGCTCAATTGAGGACAGCACCAAGAAAGGCCTGGCTTCACTGGCTGCCGAATTTCTTCCCGTCAAAGATGAGGTCAAGCAATCACTCGCTGAAAACGCCACGAAGATATCCGACACGGCTACCGACGCCTTTAAACATATCTTTACGACGGACGGGGACGATCAATGAGGGCTGTTCACTCAGGCGCCTTAGTAGGTCTGGTTGTCGCCAGCCGCCTTTTCTGTGCGGTTGCGGGCGCGCAGGATGGCAGGCCATCCCTGAAGGTCATCCGCATCCTTACACCGGCCATTGCGGCAAAATACAATCTCGGCCTCCTCTGCCCCAGCCTCGCCGTCACTCCCAACGGCGTGGCAGTTGTAGGCGATGGCGACCATTTGTGGGCAGTTGGCGCCGATGGCGCAATCGAGGTGGAGGGGGTTCACAATGCCGCGTCCTTTGCGATCTCCGGCGACGGCCTGCTGGTCGTGGTCAGCGGAGCGAACCTCGAATATCTTGACCCATCCGCCAAAATTCTCAAGCTCGTCTACACGCTGCCGTCTGGCGGAATGCGTATTGTTGCCGAGGGCAAAGACCGCTTTCTGCTCTTCGGTCCCGACGGCGTCAAGGGGTATGCACTCTATGAGCTGCTGCCGGGGCGCAGGGCCGTCAAAGTCATCGACTCGCCACATCCGATTACCGGCGTCGCGCGCAGTGGCGATCAACTGCTGGTGATTACCGGTGGGGCGCTTTTCAGCATCGACGGCAGCTCAATGCAAGTAGTGGCCGGCGAACCCGGCGGCGCGCTGAGCTCGATCGCCGTAGATGAAGATTCAGGCCGGGTCTTTCTCTCCGATGGCAGTCGCACCTTCGAATTCAAAGCCGCAAAGCTGCTCCCGCTCTTCTCCGACCTGGGCGGCGAACTGCGCTGGGTTGGCGGCGGACTGCTCGTCTTCAACCCAAAACAGCGCGTTCTCGCGCAAATCGCAAACCTGCCCTGACGCTTCAGTCGGAGGCAATGTGGAGGCCCGGTCAAAGTGCAGGCAGCGAGAACAACCCGTAAAAGGAGGACGAACGCGATGCGACTGGTGACGATTCTTTTGGGAACCACACTGCTATTCGTGTGGGGCGGCCCTATGCCGGTAAAGGCGCAGGCGAGCCAACAGGACCAGGCGCTCTTCAATGCCATCCATGACGACAATCCGGAGCAGGTACAGGGCGCGCTGCGGAACGGCGCTAACATCGACGAAGCGAAGGACGGCTACGGCGATACGCCGCTGACATATGCTGCAATCGCTGACAGGGCCGATATCGTCAAGCTGCTATTGGATAACCATGCCAACATCGAAGCAAAGAATCGCTTCGGCCGGACGCCGCTGATATGTGCTGCAGGCGCCGGCAAAGCCGATATCGTGAAGTTACTGCTCGTAAACCACGCCAACCTGGAGGCTAGGGACAACGACGGCGATACGCCGCTGATCTGGGCTGCGGCCAGTGGCGAAGCTGACACCTACACACTTCTGCTCAAGAGCGGTGCGAACGAGGCTGCCAGGACAAATGCGGGTCTGACCGCAATCGATGTTGCGGCGAGCTACTTCAGATGCGACTTCGTCCTTGTATTGGAACATGGCGCCCAGCGCAAGACACTGGAATGTTTGGCCGGGCTGATCGAAAAGTACGGGAAAACAAATCCCGATTATGCTGAAGATATGGCGATTCGCACGGCTGCGGCGATGCGGCCGCCGCCGGGGATTCCTGAGGATGCGCGCGAGCCCTACGTGAAAGCGAACGTGATGTACCGCAACGCGCAGGGTGACGATGACATCCATGCCGCGATAGCCTTGTACAAAGATGCACTGGGGAAGGCGCCGTGGTTCAGCGATGCGTGGTACAACCTGTCGCTGGCGCAGGAGAAGCTGGGCGACTACACCGGAGCGGCGAGTTCGATGAAGACCATGGAGCCGCTGGAGGCTGGTGGACCGAACGAGCGCCGGGACCTGGACCGAATTTATGCGCTGGAGGCGCAAGGGGAATCGGCTGGCGACCGAAAACTGAAGCAGTCTGCGCTCGATGCCGCTGTTAACCAAATGCGCAAGGCCATCGGCGGTTACACGATGTATAAGTTCTTCCTCATTCGCAAGCAGGATGGGAGCAATTGCAGCTTCGACGAACTTGCCGACGCTCACGATCCATGTTTTGTCTATGCGTCCGATGAACAAGGCTATGCCGACCACGATGGTTCTCCGATCGGCGCGCAGGCTAAGGTAGATACAGAGGGAGGTCAGGTGGTTCTGGCGCTGGGCGCACAGCGGTTCTGTGTGCCGGTTGATCAGGTTGGCATGGCAATGGTAGGCGTAGATCACCAATCTTTGTTTCCCCTTGTGCACGGCATCACGGACTGCAACAGCCCGGCTGGACCGGTGTGGGACCTTACTATCTTTCCGCGAACTTTCGACCCGGCAGGGAAAAATGCGCAAGGGTTGAATGGGACAGTGTCGATCAATGTGACCAAGTGCCCGGAAGCCGAGTGCCGCCATGACGACCGTGCCGACATCGCGACCTATTGGCTCAAACCGTAAGCCGGGTTCGAGCGTCGCAGATCTCAAATCGCCAAATAAGACAATGAAGAGATGGCAGGCGGACTCTTGAAAAGTGCAAGATTGCTAACTAGTGTTGCACTGCTGCTCGTGTTGGGTAGGGCTGTGTCCGCTCAGGCGCAAGCACAGTTGGACCCGCAGGGTTAGGTTTTGGCCAAGGATGGCCGATTTGTCAACAACGCCCTGATTCCCCGGTTCAGAGGGGAGTAATCGGCCCCAGCATTTCGGAACCAGAGAAAAACGTTCCCTCTTCTTGGCCAATTCCTCTTGCCATTAAGGGCTCGCTTATGGCCGAACACCAACATTTACAGCGGTTCCAAAATGCCGGGGCCGATCAAGTTGACCGAATTGAATGCTATGGAATTTCGTGGAGAGTTGTGTCTGATCGGTACCGTGAAGTCGGCTTGTGTCGAGCGATCCCTGGCGATGCCGGCGCGGAGGTTGGGTGGATTGCCGGTTGGGTATTAAGACAGGGAATGAGCGCGGCTGCGCCGCGTACTTTGTTTTTTCAAAGGATGGGTGGCGCGGTATCCCCAGGCTGGCGCCGTGGGGCTAACGTCTTCTGCCCGCTCACGCGGGCTCTGGTTTAGACGCGGCTGCGCCGCGTACTTGTTTCTCGAAAACGCGGGGTGTGTGGATGTACGGGCTGAAGCCCGTACCCTTCAAGAACTGGGCGGGGGCGATTGCGGCAGTCAGGGCTGACGCGCTGACCTACCAGTCATGCCCTGATACAAAGTGAAAGACCGCCGGTTCTCTGCCGGGTTGATGGCGAAGGGCGCTAGTTCCCGGCCGGGTCGGGGAACAGGCGCCGCGGAGTGAATCGCCGGACGAGCAGCGGCATGACGAAGAGGATAGCGAAAGCGGTTGTGACCATGCCGCCGACCACGACGCGAGCCAGCGGCTGCTGCGCCTGGGCTCCGATTGCAGTGGATAGGGCAGCGGGCAGCAGCCCGATTCCGGCGGCCATGCAGGCCATGACCACGGGACGCATCTCATCGAGGCATCCCGTCTCAAGACCACGATCGAAGCCTTCCTGGGCCTGCGAGCGGCGGATGCCGGAAAGGAATACGACGGCACCGAGCGTGGCTACGCCGGTGAGCGACGTGAAGCCGACCGCCGCCGAGATGCTGAAGGGAGTGCCGGTGAGAAAGAGCGCGAGAATACCGCCGATAGCGGCGAAGGGTAGCGTGGCCAGGACGATGAAGGCATCGCGCCAGGCGCGAAACTGCACATAGAGAAGCACCAGTATGATGGCAAGGCTGACGGGGACAATGATGGCGAGGCGATGTTGTTCTTTCTGTAGGCTGTCAAACTCGCCAGCCCAGGTGTATTCGTAACCGGAGGGGAGGCTGACCTGTGCGGCAAGGCGATCTTTCAGTTGCTGAATGGCGCCGGCAAGGTCGCGCCCGCGCACGCTGAACTTGATGGGAATATAGCGGCGGCCGCCTTCGTGGTAGATCATGAAGGCTCCGTTGCGAATGGTCACATCGGCTACCATGCCCAATTGCACCTGGTTGCCATCCGGCGTGGGCAGAAGAATCCGGGAGATCTCGTCGGGCGTGCTGCGGAACTGGGGCGCATAGCGAACGGTGAAATCGAAGCGGCGCTCGCCCTCGATAATCTGCGTAACGGGCGCTCCGCCGACAGCGGCCTGCACGACGTTGTCGATGTCCTGGGGCTGGAGGCCGTAGCGCGAGGCCCTGGCCCGGTCGACCGAGACCAGAAGGCTGGGCTGGCCGGTGACGTCGAAGACGCCGACGTCGGTGATTCCGGGAACCGATTTCATGATGCCCGCGATGTGATCGGCAAGGCGGGTCATTTCATCGAAATCCGTGCCGAAGAGCTTGAGCGAGTTTTCTCCTTTGACGCCGGACATGGCTTCTTCAACGTTGTCCTGAATATTCTGCGAAAAATTGAAGTCGATGCCGGGGAACTGTTCGAAGCTGCGCTGAATTGCGGCAATCAGGGCGTTTTTATCGCCGTGGAACTGCGGGCGCCATTGCGAGGCCGGCTTCAAGTCGGCGAGGAATTCAATGTTGTTGAAGGTGCTGACGTCGGTTCCATCGTCGGGGCGGCCCATCTGCGAGACGACCTGGATGATTTCGGGATAGGAGCGCAGAGTGGCGCGAATGCCGTCAGCAAGTTTGGCCGATTGCTCGAAGGAGATGTCCGGCTGCATATCGGCGCGAATCCACAGATTGCCTTCCTCGAGCGCGGGCATGAACTCACCGCCAACAAAATGGAAGAGGACAAGCGCACCGCCAAGCGCAATGAAGGCGACGAGCCAGGCAAGCGTGCTGAGGCGAAGGGTGCGTTTGAGGCCGCCTGCGTAATTGCGATTGAGGAAACCGCTCAGCCAGGTTTCCCTGGTTTCACGCAGGATGGTTTTGGGCTCGACGATGGATCCGAGGATGGGCGCGAAGATGAGCGCGAAGATGAGCGCGCCGGTGAGCGCGAATCCGTAGGTGACCGACATGGGCGCGAAGATCTTTCCAGGCACGCCCTGCATGGTAAAGAGGGGGATGAAGGCAACAAGAATAATGAGCGTGGCGAACAGGACGGGCTTGGCCGAATCCGCCACACCGGCGAGAAGCAGCTCGGTGATTTCGTCGCCCTCGACGCGCCGCGACACTTTGCGATGGACGTTTTCGAGCACGACGATCGAAGCGTCCACGATGATGCCGAAGTCGATGGCGCCGATGGAGATGAGGTTTGCCGATTGGTTGGTGAGCACCATCATGCTGAATGCGAAGAGCACGGCGAAAGGAATGGTGGCCGCGGCAATCAGCGAGAAGCGCCAATCGCCTAACATGCTGAGGAGGACGAGGGTCACGAGAGTGAGGCCCATCAAGACCACATGACGCACAGTGGTTGTGGTCACATCGATGAGGCTGCCGCGGTCGTAGATGGTGCTGATCTTCATGCCGGGCGGCAGGAGATTGCCATGATTGAGCGCATCGATTTTTGAGCGCAGGGCGGCGAGTGCGGGCAGCGACTTGGCCCCTTTCTGGAGGAGAACGATGCCCTCGACGATATCGGGCTGGCTGTTGCGGCCGACCTTCCCGAGGCGGGGTTGATAACCTTCGCGCACATCGGCCACGTCGCTGAGCAGGACGGGGACGCCTCCATGCTCAGAAATCACGATGTTGCGCATGTCGTCGAGAGAGTGCAGCAGTCCAACGCCGCGAACATTCACGCTCTGGCTGCCCATGGTGAGGTAATTGCCGCCGGCATTGGCGTTGCTGTTTTGCGCGGCGCTGACGACTTGTGTCATGGTGACGCCGTAGGTGAGCAGCTTGTTCGGATCAAGCTCCGCCTGGTATTGCCGCGTGGTGCCGCCGAAAGTAGCGACGTCGATGATGCCCGGCACCTGCTTGATTTCGGGCACGACAAGCCAGTCGTCGGTAGCCTTGATTTCATTCAATGAGTAACCGGGCCCGACGAGCTGGTAACGATAGATCTCACCGACCGGCGACTCAGGCGAGAGCTGCGCCTGCAAATTGTCTGGCAGCGTGATTTGCTGGAGGCGATTGAGAGCCTCCTGGCGATCGACAAAGTAGTCGCTGCCAAAGTCGAAGTACATCTTGACGTCGCTAAGGCCGAAGATGCTGATGGAGCGAATCTGATCGAGCTCGGGCGTCCCATTCAGGCCGGTTTCAAGAGGACGAGTGACCAGCTGCTCCATCTCCTCTGCGGACCACGAAGGATTCTGGGTAATGAACTCGACCATGGGCGGCGAAGGATCCGGGTAGGCCTCGATATCCAATTTCGTAAAGGCGTACGCACCGAGCGCCAGCGCAGCAAGAAGCACGATGAGCACGACGTCGCGATAGCGGAGAAGCGTATGAATCATCTTCTGCATGGCTAGCGGTCCTCGGATTCCCGGAGAAGCTCGGCTCCGGCGGTGACGACCGTGTCGCCGTCATTCAGTCCTTGCGAGACTTCGTCGTTATCGGCGTGCATGCCGGCGATTGCGATGTCGCGACGGGCGTATTTTCCGGGCGCAGTTTGCACGAAGACGAAGAAGCCGTTTCCACCCTGGATAACTGCCGTGGAAGGCACAACAATCACGTCACGCGCTTTTTCGGTCAGGGTCATGCTGGCGTACATGTCGGGTTTGAGGCGATGACCGGGATTGGGGAGGACGACGCGAACGCTGAGAGTGCGAGTGACGGGATCGACGGCGTCGGAGATGTTGTCAACCATGCCGTGGAGTGCGAGACCGGAATCGCCGTTGACCATGATGGCAGCCTGCTGGCCGACGTACGCCGAGGCCTGGTCGCGCGGATAAAGGTCGCCGACGACCCAGACCGAGTCAATGTCGGCGATGTTTGCAATGGACGTTGCATTGTCGAGCGAGCGCTGCAGTTCTCCCGGGCCGGTGCCGACGTCGAGCACTACGCCCGAGATGGGCGCGAGGATGGGGATAACGTCGGAGGCATCGTCTTGATTGAGACCGAGGAGACGCAGTGACTGGCGGGCGCGCTCGAGTTCAGAGTGGTCGCTTTGGTCGAGCGCGTCCAGGTCGTCGTAGTCGCGCTGCGCCATCACGTCATGCGCCAGCAGCTCTTTCGCGCGGTGAAGCTGAAGATCGGCGCGATCGGCCTCGATTTTTGCCTTTTCAAAATCGGAGCGCGCCTGCGCAGCGTCGCTGCTCTGCAATGTAGCGATTGTGTCGCCCTTGTGGACCTCCTGGCCGGGGAGTATGCGCAGGGAGAGCACACGGCCGCTGACGAGCGGATAGACATGAACCGTCCTGGTGGGATTGGCGACGATATGCGCAGGCAGCACCAACTGGCCGGCCATTTGGCGGCGGTGCACTACAGCCGTTCTGACCACCTGCTCCTGCGGGGTGGAGGTTTGAGGCACTGCTTGCCCGCTGCGGCAACCGTAGGGAAGCAGCAGCGCGGGAAGCGCGAATGCGGAGAGGACAAGCCGTCTCATGGAACAACCTCCGTGGCCGCAGCGAAGCTGAGCTGATGCAGGCTGAGCCAGACCTGCTGGTCGGCGGCAAGCGCGTCGAGTTGGATTTGGCGGTAATCGCGCAGCGCATCCAGATAATCGAGCAGGGAAGCGCCGCCACGGCGATAGCTGAATTCGAGATTGGCGCGCACGCGCTCCGATTCGGCCACGTATTGATTGTTGTAGCGGGCGGCCATGGCCAGCGCGGAGTTGCAGGCTGCCCACGCCTGGTCCACGTCGTTCAGGACCTGGTTGCGCGCGGCAGTGAGGGCAAAGCGCGCGGACTGCGCCTCGTAGCGGGTTCGTTCCTTTTCACCCTGATTGCGGTCGAAGACGCGCAAAGGAATCGATACCTGGAAACCGGCACTGTTAAAGACTCCGACCCGCTCGTATTCCGCGCCAATCGTGGGATCGGTGGTTGCGTCGGCATTGGCCAGCTTCACGTTGGCGTCAGCGAGAACGACGGATTGCTGCGCCGCAAGAAAATCGGGGCGGTGCACCAGCGCGTCCTGCTCGAGCTGAGGAAGCGTCGTGGCGACGGCAGGGGGCTGAAGAGGACCGACGATGTCAAAGTCCGCGGAGACCCTTTCGACTCCCATCAGAAGCTGCAGTGTGTCGCTGGCCTGGACGAGATCGAGTTTCGCGGTCTCATAGTCAGACTCGAACTCTGCCAACTGCAGGTCAATGCGCTCGAAATCGGTTTTGCTGATGTCGCCGGCATCGAGGCGTGTCTTGCTCAGCTCCACCGTCTTGCGATAGCTGTCGAGATTGTTCTGCGCGACCTGAAGCGCGGCCTTTGCCGCGAGCATATTGGTAAACGCATCCTTCACCTGAAGGACAGTTTGACGTTCCTGATCGTCGATCTGACTTTTTGTCACGCCGGTTGTGGCGTCGGCGATTTGCAAGCGCCAGCGACGCTTTTGGCCGAGTTCGAACAGACGTGAGATGTTGCCGATGTAGGTATACGGGCTGCTTGGATTGTTGGCAGGAAGGGTGGTGTTGGCTCCCGACAACGTAAACGTTGGATTCTGACGCAGCCCGGCTGTGATTTGAGCGGCTTCAGTCGCGTCCAAATCCTGAGCAGACGAAAGCAACAAGGGGTTCTTTGTCCGCGCAATCTGCAGCACTTGTGGGAGCGTCAACGGCGCCGGCGCCGACGATTGCGCGTATGCCGCCGAGGGAATGGCAAGCAAGGCCAGGATGAACCCAGGCCCCAACAGGCGGAGTTTCATAATGACTACTCACTCATCGCACGGGTGCGATCGTTTTCTATTTCAGGATGAAAGGGACTTTCGAGAGAGGCGATTTCTCAGGCGGCAGGCGGGGGCCGGTACCACGGCAAGGGGCCGTGTGCGCTTTGGGGGCGTGGGATGAGCTTTTCGGCGGTCAGAAAGGCGATGGCGTGCAGACGTGAGGGCTGTAAAGAGATTGCGAGTATCGCCAAGGAGGCCGAGGGAGTGCGCGGCGCCTGCTCAGTTGAGGATTGGCGATGATTCCATGTGCAGACGCGCTCGACTTCCGCGGGAATGTCACAGGCGTGCAGATCGTCAGTGACTGAGATGACGGGCAGCAGGATCGCGGAAAGCATTGCTAGCCCGATGAGTTGAATGGCAGTTCGGGAGGGCTGAGACGCGACACTGCCGCTGCGCCGGCAGGTTAGCCAGGCTGTCCACAAGGCGGCGATGACCGCCGCCCAGACCAGATTGGATAAGAGTTCCACAGACCTCAAGCGGATTATACCCGAGTGCCGAGGCGACGCCGAAAGACGATGGCTTCGCCTAGCGAACGCGGGATGATGCGCAAGATGAGCGCAGATGGCGGCTTGGAAAGACGCAAAATAGCGGGACGGTCGGTGGCACCCTAGTATTTCTGGACCTTGGGGTCGATTTGGTCGGCCCAGGCGAGGATGCCGCCGGCGAGGTTTTTGACGCTAGGATAGCCTGACTGCGCGAGGAACTCGGCGATGCGCTGGCTGCGGGCGCCGGAGCGGCACTGGACGACTATTTCGCGGTTGCGGTCGATTTCGGCCAGCCTGTGCGGCACTTCGTTTTGCGGGATGAGTGTACCGCCGATGTTGGCGATCTGATACTCGTAGGGCTCGCGGACGTCGAGGATGAAGAGATCTTCGCCGGAGTCGAGACGCTGCTTGAGCTCTTGCACGCTCATTTGGGGGATACCGTTCTTCACTGTTTTCTCCTGAATGGATTCGGGCATGATGCCACAGAATTGTTGATAGTCAATGAGCCGAGTGACGGTGGGGCGCTGGCCGCAGAGCGGGCAATCGGGGTTCTTTTTGAGCTTGAGCTCGCGGAAGCGCATGGTGAGGGCATCAACGAGGAGCAGCCGGCCAATGAGCGGCTCACCTTTGCCGAGGATGAGCTTGATGACCTCAGTGGCCTGGATAACGCCAACGAGACCGGGCAAGACGCCGAGGACTCCGCCCTCCGCGCAATTTGGCACCGTGCCGGGTGGAGGCGGCTCGGGATAGAGGCAGCGGTAGCAGGGCCCCTGGCGCGTGGCGAAGACGCTGGCCTGGCCTTCAAAACGGAAGATTGAGCCGTAGACGTTGGGCTTGCCAAGGAGCACGCAGGCGTCGTTGACCAGGTAGCGCGTAGGAAAGTTGTCAGTGCCGTCAGCGACGATGTCGTAGCCGCGCAGGATATCGAGCGCGTTGGCGCTGGAGAGCATGGTTTCGTGTTTGATGACGTTGAGATCGGGATTTAGCGCGGCAAGTTTTTCGGAAGCGGAGTCAAGCTTTTTGCGGCCAACGTCTTTAGTGGAGTGAATGATTTGCCGCTGCAGGTTGCTGGCATCGACGATGTCGAAATCGACAAGACCGAGCGTGCCGACGCCCGCCGCGGCCAGATAGAGCACAAGCGGCGAGCCGAGACCGCCGGCGCCGACGCAGAGAACGCGCGCGGCCTTGAGCTTTTGCTGGCCCTCGACTCCCACCTCGGGCAGGATGAGATGGCGAGCGTAGCGCGAGAGATCGCTGGACGTGAGCTCGGGTGGCGCGGCTGGGGAAGTGGGGACAGGCATGGAGCGGGTTCTCCCGTCCTCTTTAGTTTAAGGCGGTTCTGCTGCGGCCGCCTCTGACCGAGCGAATCTGTCCTAGTGAATCTCGTGGGATCCCAGGTTAGGCGCAAAAACAAATACGCGCCGAACCTGGGGCACCCGAAAATGGATCGAAGATCAGGTGGAAGGCGGCTCCGTTCGATGCGGAGCCGCTCGGGCTGAAAGGGTGGTTGGGGCGCGGCGAAAAGCTATTGCGCGGGTTTTTTGGCAGCGGACTTGGCGGCGGGCTCCATGGCCGGCTTGGGCTTCCAGAATTCGGGATCCTGCTTGACCCATTCTTCAGGTGGATAGCTTTGAGCCGGGTTGATGGCGAACAGTTCCGAATCGGAGCTCGCGATGCAAGCTTTTTCAAGGGCGCGAAGCTTGGCGAGGCCGTCCTCGCCAAGGGCGTCGTGGAATTGCTTGTCCTCGGCATAGCCGGTGTCGATATCGGCCATGGATTTGTCTGGACTGAGCGCGACATATTCGTCGTCGCCGCCGTACGCGAGCTCGTAGGTGGCCCATTCCGCGCTGTCGCCAGCCTTCTTATGCGCTTCAATCACGAGGCTCACGAGTTCGTGCCACTCTTTGCCGTAGCCGGGCTTGATGTGGAAGGACGTGACCTCCATTAGCTTGCGATCACCGAGAGAAGATGGCGGGCGGTAGCTCATGCCTTCGTCGTAGGTGAAAACAAACTGGTCAAGCCCATCGAGCAGCTCGCCGTCAGCCACGGAATCCTTGTCGAGTTCGGCGGAGAGCGCCTTGTTCTTCATCGTGGCAAGAAAATCGTCTTCCCACGCCTTAAAGGAGGGATAGCCGGTGAAATAGAGGGCGCGCGACTTGCCCGAGAGCGAGTTGAGGGCGAAGTAGTGGGTGGGCCACTTGGCAGCGGCCATTGCGGCCACAAATTTGCTCTCCGACTTGTCGTGGATAGCGCCGGATTTTCCGGGCTTGATAAATTCGCGCGTGATTTGAAGAACCTTGGGCGGGCCTTGCATTTCTTGTGACGCGGCGAACGAGCTTCCAACGACCGCGAGGGACAATCCGAACAGGAGAGGGCTTACGAGCTTCATTGGTGGGAATCCTCCTTGATTTGCCTGGAGAATGCGTGCGATGAGGGATGGGAATGGGAAGCGCAGGCTTTCTGAGGTAGAGCGATTATGAGGTCCTTACCTTGACGAAGTAAAGAAGTTTTTGATGTTTCGTCGGACAGGGGCTGGTTGGCGGAGATCAAGAGCTGGGCGCAGTGGGGTGGGAATCTTCAATCTGTATCGTCTGCGGCGCGAAGTGCTTGTCTTCTTCCGTGGCGCCGGCGAGGAGAAAGGCGTTGGTGGCGGCGGCGTTGCCCTGAGCAACCTCGATGATGACATACGTGCAGCCGAGCCAGTGGGCATGGGCGAGATCGGAGGCCGACCAGTGCGCGGGGCGATCGGGATGAGAGTGATAAAAGCCCGCGATCTCGAGGCCGAGGCGGCGCGCTTCGCGCACAATTTTCACCAGCTCGGCGGGAGCGATCTCGTAGCGATGGTGCGACTCATGGGGAACTGCGTTGGCCGCGGGCAGAAGCGAGTCAACCTGCCAGCCCTCCGCGACTGGATGGCCCAGTAGCGCGCCGCAGCACTCATGCGGATACGTCTCTTCGCCGTGGGCGCGGAGACGGTTGTAGACGGCGCGAGGCAGGTGGAGTGCGGTCACGGGTTTTCTCCGCTGTGCTGAGGCGGCTTCAGGCCGGAATGAGCGATTAAGCGGTTCATGCGAATTGCAGCCCGTGGCGGGCATGTGCGAGATTGGAGATACGACGAAACACTGCGACCCGCCTCAATCTTCGCAGATTTCCAAGGGATTGGGCTTCTTACGATGAACGCAATCATGAAACGAAAATCGCGCCATCCGAACTTTGACCAGATGCTGGAGATGCTGCGCAGCCACGGGTTCGATGTCGCTCCGTATCCCGGCGTTGCGGGGGGCGTGCTGGCGAGCAAGGATGGGATGGGAGCCGTACTGGTGCCTGCGCCCAAAGTTAAAGATGTGGAGAGCCCGGGGGCTTCGTACGCGATACATCCCGGAGTGGTGATAAAGGGCGAGGTAGCGCGGCTGGTGGATCGCGGCTATCAGAAGTTCATTAAGACTTCCCAATATGAATTCCCTGCGACGGCCACGCAATTGCAGGGGATTCATGCGCTGAGCGAGGAGCTGAAGCAGCTTATCGGTGATGTCAGCCTGTATAACGAGTCGCTGGGGACGACCAGCGATGAGTATCTCTACGACCGGCTGAAGGGACGAGAAGCTGCGCAGCCGGAACCCGCCCCGCCCTGGGAGTTGGCAGACGGGCACTGAGGCGTCGCTGTGGCAGTGATTGCGAGAGGCCTGCGTGCCAGAGTTAACGCCAACTATCGCGCCGGGGAATCTTACCCCACAAACAGTCCACGCTGCCGAGCGGCGGAAGCAGGTTCGTCACGAAGTTGATACCTCCGCGACGATTTTGCTGGTTCGAGTGGGATCGACGCTGCAGGGACGGATTGCGGACCTGAGCCTGAGTGGTTGCTGCATTCGCACGATCGAGCGCTTTCCTGTTGGGATCTACACGCGCGTGGAGACGGAGTTCCGCCTGGAGGGCCTGCCGTTCCGGCTGGGCGGCGTGATTCAGGCGATCTACGACCGCAATAAAGTGGGAATTCGTTTTCTTGACTTGAGCGAGCGAAAGCGGCAGCAGGTGACGGATTTGATTGGCGAGATCGAGCAGATGCAGGCGGCGGAGATGCCGGCCAAGATTGAAGCGCCCGGTGAGAGTGTTTGACGATGCGTTGCATCTACCCCACCCTACGGCAATTCCTGAGTTGCTGTGGCCTATCTGGCTTTTGCGCAAGGTCGCCGCTCCCTGGGGGTCGCGTCGACTCGAGTGGACCGGCTTCGGGATACGGTGACTCAGGAATTGCATTAGCGACAAAAGCAAAGACGTCGCGAGGATGGGGCACCCAAAATTTCAATGCCTAGAACTTCGATAATAATTCTCTGATGCAGCGGAAGCGAGCACGATGCGGGGCGCTTCATCGAGTGGGCGGATCGATCTCGATGTAGTCGAGGGCGGCGGGATCGCGACCGTCGCTTGTGCCCTGGACGCGGAGCACATCGCCTGGCTTGAGCGCGACATTGCGCACAGTGAAGCGCGTGGAGTTATCGCCGTTGGGCCAAAACGAGGGCAGCTTTGCGTTGGCTGGCCACGAGGCAAGAGCGCTTCCATTTAGGTCCAAAGCGAAATGCGCCGTGCCTCCCTGGAGATCGAAGTACTGGACGGCGATGTTGAAGCGGCCGGAGTGGCCGGTGTAGGTCCAATCGGCGGAGCAGGTGGTGGATTTTTCAGGGACGGGAGGCTCAGCCCGGCGCGGAATGGATCCCGGCGACGGCGTAATCACTGGGCCGCATGTTACGGCCTTTCCGCGGGAGGCGTCTTCCCACGGGTGCACATCGAAGATGGTGTAGCCGGTGAGGCGTGCGTCTTCGGCTTCGAGGCGTCCGGGAAAGTGGCCGGCGCGGCCAAGCGCGTCGGGAATACCGCTCTGTTTGAGGAAATATTGGACGATGGCATCGCGCCAGACGATGGCGTGTCCGGCCTGATAGGCGAGACGCGCGCTTTCATCGGCGAAAAGCTGCGGATCGATTTTCCCGTTGAGCGTTGCCCATTCTTCGCCGAGCCGCGCCGCTTCTTCCGCGCCTTGATAGTGGCTGTCGTAAAAGTACTGGATGACGGTTTTGCCGGAGTGAAGTTTGTAGGTGTAAGGGACGTGATGGAAGAAGAGCAGCAGATTGTCGGGCGTGGTGGCCAGCGACTCATAGGTCTTTGCCACTTGAGCAGGGTACTGGCCGACGAAGCCCGTGCCTGTGGCCACGGTGCGGTCCATGCCGATGCCCTGCGCATCGTCGCGGTGCCACTGACCCCAGCCGTTGCGCTCGCTTGACTCGATATTGGGACCGTAGTGGCTGCCGGTGATGTCAGTGAGCGTCTGCGTGCCGAGCGGCCCGGTGTAGTGAAGATACGCGGGCCAGGACTGCATGAGCATCTTGTCTACCGTGGCAACGACTTGCGGATCGTTGCCGATGGTTTGGCGCGTCCACTCGGCGGCGATCTGATCTGCGGTGAGATTGGGGTTCCACGCGAGGCGGCCGAAGGCGTAGAGATTGGCCATGGCGAGCGGGGAGCCCAGCCAATTGCTGCCGACGCAGGAGACGCCGATCATGCCACCGAGAGGTTGATTGAAGCTCTTGCCCTCAATGATGTCTTTTACTGGCGTTGATCGATTTTCGGCGTGGAGATCGAAGTCGAGTTTTTCTTTCCAAAGCGGCGCGAGATAGACGAGGTGACGCTGCTGGCCGGTGTACTCCTGCGTGATCTGCAGCTCCATGGCTTCGCTGGTTTTGTGCAGGCCGGCAAAGAGCGGCGAGACCGGCTCTTCGGCTTGGAAATCGATGGGACCGTATTTGATTTGCACGATCACATTGGGAAGGAATCTGCCGTCGAGGGGGTGAAAGATGTCGTAGGCGGCGCGGGCGCGGTCGGCCTTGAGGTCGTTGTAGTCGAGGTGATTGTTGTAGACGAAGGCGCGATAGAGAACGACGCCTCCGTGAGGGGCGAGCGCCGCGGCAAGCACGTTGGCTGCGTCGGCGGGGCTGCGGCCGTAGTTGGCGGGGCCGGGTTGGCCCTCGGAGTCGGCCTTGACCGTGAAGCCGGCGAGGTCGGGGATAAGCTGGTAGATCGCGTTCACCTTTGCGGTCCACCATGCCTTCACAGCGGGGTCGAGGGGATCGAAGGTGTTGAGGCCGCCGATTTTCTGCGGGCTGGCGATGTCAACGCTGATGGCGAGGCGCACGCCCCAGGGGCGCATAGCGTCGGCGATGCGGGCGAGGCCGTGGAGCCATTCGTCAGTGAGAAACGGCGCGGCGCCATTCACGTTGTTCACGTTACAGCCGTTGATGCCGACGGACGCAAGAAGGCGGGCGTATTGGCTCACCTGACTGAGGTCGTCGCGGACGTGGCCGTTGTCGAAGAAGATCGACGAGCCGCCGTAGCCGCGCTCGATGGTGCCGTTGGCGTTGTCCCACTCATCGACCCAGCGGATGGGCATGGCGGGGCTCTCAATCACGTTGAGGTGCGCGAGGTCTTGGTTCGTCGCAATGCGGCGCAGGAGATCGAAGGCACCGAAGAGCGCGCCGTGCGGGTTGGAGCCTGCAATGATGACGACCGGATGGCCATGGAAAATCGTGCGCGTGAGCCAGAATCCGTGGGGGCCGAGATGGACGGGAGCAGCAAGTGATGGGAATACCTTGCGCACTTCGTCGAGTGTGCCGACGACTGTTTCGCCGTTGGCGGGATTTGCGTCAGGCTGCGCGCCGGTGAGTCCGGTGATGCCGCGCTGGAGTTCCTGCACCGCAGTCAGCTCTTTGGGATCGGAGCCGAGAGCACGCACTGTAGGGGGAACGAGAGTGTGGTGGCCGCCGGTGTAGCGGAGCCATGCCTGGTCCGCAGTTTGAGCGTGCGCAGCCAATGCAGCGGTCATCGCGAGGGCGAGTGCGAAGCCATTGAAAAAATCGATTTTTCTGCGTAGCGTAGCGAACCGGTTTGGCATGATTCGGGCTCCCTACAACGTTCTATCACGTTGGAAGAGCACGGACCGAGGGAACGAGGGGGCAAGTTCTCTGAGCGTGTGAAGTTGTTTTCAAGCATCGTAGAATCCCAGGTCTCAAAAGCGAGACCTGGGGCACCCCTTCACCAGACGATTTCGACGCGTCGGAGGCCGCGGACGGCGTTGGTGAGGTAGACGGCATCGGCGCTGCGGAGATCGTCAATGTAGAGAATGCGCGCTTCGATTCCCGGACGTGTTTCGAGCAGATGGCGGCGGTAGACTCCGGCGAGCACGCCACTTTCAATGGGCGGCGTGGACCACCGACCATCTTTCTCGACAAACACGTTGCTGATGGCGCCTTCAGTAATTTCGCCGCGAAGGTTGAGGAAGAGCACGTCGTCGAAGCCATCACGCACGGCTTGCTCGAACGCGCGAGCGTAAAACCGGCGGTGTGTTGTTTTGTGGTAGAGCATGGGGTCGGCGGGGTCGGTGCGGTGCGGTGAGATGCAGACGCGGCCAATAGTTGCGGTCGAGGAATCTGGCAGTGTGAAACGCAGGTTCTTCGACTCGTTCGTCCGCTGCCGCGTACGGACTCGCTCAGGATGACAGGGTTGATGAGGGCCGTCGAGATGAGCAAGAGCGAGTGGGTCAGCGGCAATCTGGAAGTTGCCATCAGAGTCGAGCAAGAGGCGCACTTTCCGCGGCGAACGCGGTGAAGCGTTGGTGAACTGGCCTGCATGTTGTTCGAGGGCATTGCGGATCGCGGCGCGGTCGCAGGCGAAGCCGAAGTAGTCAGCGGAGTCGGCGAGGCGGTCGAGATGTAGCTCGAGAAGCGGGTAGGAGCCGTTCCAGAGCATGGTCTCGATCAACGAGAATTGCTGCGGCCAACGGTTTGCGGAGCCCGTTAGAAATTCGGCCTTGAGCAGGCACTCGCGAAACTCTGCTGCCGGATCGGAGTCGATGACGATGCCGCTGCCGACGCCCATTCTTCCGCGGTCACCGTCGAGCTCCAAGGTGCGGATGGCGACATTGAAGACCGTTTGCCGCGGCGAGAAAAAGCCGATGGCGCCGGTGTAGACGCCGCGCGGCTCGTCTTCAAGCTCCGCGAGCAACTGCATGGCCCGTACCTTGGGCGCGCCGGTAACGGAGCCGCAGGGAAAGAGCGCGCGGAAGATTTCGTGATAGCCGATCTCAGGCCGGAGCTCGGCGCTGACGGTCGAGGTCATCTGCCAGAGAGTGGAATAGCGCTCGACGGCGAAGAGTTCTTCTGCGCGCACGGTGCCGAACTGCGCTACGCGGCCAAGGTCGTTGCGCAGGAGGTCGACGATCATCACATTTTCGCTGCGGTTCTTGGAGTCATTATGCAGCCACCCGGCAATTTCGCGGTCTTCGCGCATGGTGCGGCCGCGCGGCGCGGTGCCCTTCATGGGACGGGTGACGATACGCCGGTCACCGCGGGGGGCGCTGTCCTGATCGATGCGGAAGAAGAGCTCCGGCGAGAACGAGAGGATGTGGCGGCCCGCTTCCCAGTGCAAAAAGGCCCCGTAGTCAACCGGCTGGCGTGCGCGGAGCCGCGCGTAGCGGGCCGCAACGCTGCCCGGGGCTTTGACATGGAATGGCGCCGTGAAATTCAGCTGATAGACATCGCCGGCGCGGATCCAGTTGTGAATGGCGGCGATGCGCTTGGAGTATTCGGCCTCGGTGAGCGCGAATTCGGCGGTGAAGGATTCTTCAGGGGCTAAAGCCCTCACCGTTTTTGCAGCATCATCGGCACGACTGAAGTCGTGCCCTGACACGGATTGGCCAGGTTTCCGGAGCTGAGCAAGTTCGGGCGGGTCGCCATCCACGAACGATCCTGTTTCGTGGTCGAACGCGTAGCTTCGCTGGTAGATTCCGAACCAGGCGAGGGGCAGTCCTTCGCGCCCAGCGCGCATTCCGGCCTTCGGCTCAAAGCAGCTTCCACACTCGTAGCTGAAGAACCCCGCCGCGCATTGGCCTGCGGCGACCGCACGCTCGATGGTGGCAAAGAGATCGGGAATCTCAGCAGCCGTGAAGGCCTGGCATACGCGCAAAGGAACCATGAACAGTTGCGTCCACGGCTGCGGTTGCGACTCGGATTTCCCTGGTTTACCGCCCTCGAGGAGCACCGTGGCCGGCGTTTGCACCACCAGCGCATAGACCTCGTCGGGAAGGGGATGCCGGCGATTCATGCTGGCAGTATCACCGAGGCCGCATTGACTGGGCCAGAGCTTATTTAACGGTGAGTACCATGGTGGTGGAGTTGGTGATGGCAGTGACGCCATTGGTCGACTGCCCGGTAACGGTCAGGTTGAAGGTGCCAGATGGTGTAGGCGGGGTAACCGTTGGGCCGTGGTTGTAGTAGTAGTAGAGCGGGTTGCAGGCGGTTGTGCCCAGTGTTGTGACCAGGCCAATCAACGCCAGGAGCGCCAGCCGACTCAACCAGCGGCGTTTGCGCGCACCCCATGCAAGGCCGCCAAGCCCCAGCATGCCTGGAAGCAGGATGGCCCAGGCCACAGGACTGTTCCGGTGCGAGAGGCGTGCAGGCGTCAACGCTCCGGTTGTGCCAGGGCCCTGCGTTTGAATCAGCATGGAACTGACGGGCGGGCAAGCCGATGCGGGCGAACCGGTTGCGCAGCTTGCCGCGGTGCTGGGAAGAATCTCTATCGACTCCGGCGTAAAGGTGCAAGAGGCCAGGGCGGGAAGCCCGGAGCAGGAAAGGGTGACGAACATGGGCGCCGTGAGGGCAGCGTTGTCTTCGGGTGTGATGGTCACGGCGATGGTGCCCGAACCGCCCGCTGCAACCGAAAGCGGAAGCGTGGAGGGCGCCACAGCAGCGAGGGTGACGGCGAAGTTGGGAGTCGAGCTGGCCTGACCTGTCACGTTGCTGGTGACGGAGGTCGATTGAAGGTGCGATGCGTCACCCACATACACAGCCCGCAAGGAGTGATTGCCGGCCGGCAGCGAGATGGCAGCGGTCGCTTGTCCGTCGCCGTTCAGCGCTGCCTCTGCGAGTTGGCGGGTTCCGTCTTCGACGATTACGACGCCGCTTGCAGGCGTACCATCGACACCGGTGACGGTAATCGACGCGTTTGCCTGAGTGTGGCCGCTCAGGTCGCTGGTTTGGACATTCAGGCTTGTTTGCGTGGCGATGGCCGGCGCGGCTGCCTGCGACACGGGGAGCGCCAACGCCATGGCCAATCCCGCAACCCATTCAAGCCGCAAACCGCGGCAGTTCATGCCTCTCACTTGCACCTGCTCCAACTCTCGAGAAAGATTGCGCGAATGCTTTAAAGCGCTCCGCTGTTACCCTCTGCGTAAGCCCCTATTGTATCTGGCGAGGGCATCCCAAGGCCACTGCGCCGACTTCCCTTGGACGCAATGGAGTGCGGAACGCAATCCGGCCGGCGCGCTATGCTTCATTCGTAGGTAGATTGCCATGACTGAGGCTATTTCGCGACCCCAACTTGCCCACCTGACCCAGGTTTTGGACGAACTTCGGGCCAAGGGCACCCACTTCAGACTCCGCGTTCTCGACGACCAGCAGGCCCCGGTTTGCCACTACGACGGACGCGAGGTGATCAACCTGGCCAGCAACAACTACCTGGGGCTTGCCAACCACCCAAAACTTGTTGAGGCGGCCATTTCCGCAACGCGCGCTTTCGGAGTGGGCTCGGGAGCGGTGCGCACCATCGCGGGAACCATGCGCATCCACATGGAGCTGGAAGAAAAGATTGCGCGCTTCAAGAATGTGGAGTCGTGCGTGGTGTTTCAGAGCGGCTTTGCTGCCAACGCGGGCACGGTGAGCGCGATACTGGGCAAAGACGACTTTATCCTTTCAGACGAGCTGAACCACGCCAGCATCATTGATGGCGCAAGATTGTCGCGGGCGAAGATTAAAGTCTTTCGCCACAAGGATGCAGATCACTGCGAAGAACTGCTGCAGGAGATTGCAGGCGAACCGGGCCACAAGCTGGTGATAACCGATGGTGTCTTCTCGATGGATGGCGACATTGGCGCCGTGGACAAGCTGGCCGCGCTGGCCGAAAAGTATGGCGCGATCATCATGGTCGACGATGCGCACGCTTCGGGCGTGCTGGGGCGCAATGGGCGCGGGTCGGTGGACCATTTTGAGATGCATGGACGTGTGGATGTGCAGGTGGGCACGCTGTCAAAGGCGATTGGCGCGCTGGGTGGCTATGTTTGCGGATCGAAGGATCTGATCGACTACCTCTACCACCGCGCGCGGCCGTTTTTGTTTTCCACCTCGCATCCGCCAAGTGTGGCGGCGACGTGCATTGCGGCCTTCGACATTCTGGAAAATGAGCCGGAGCGGATTCTGAGGCTATGGTCGAATACGCGCTACTTTCAGGGCGAGCTGAAGCGGATCGGGTTCAACATCGGCGGCGTGAACACGCCCGCAACGGAGACGCCGATTACGCCGATCATTGTGGGCGAGGGCCGCGCGGCCATGGACTTCAGCCGCGCGCTGTTCGATGAGGGCGTGATGGCGACCGGAATTGCGTTTCCGACGGTGCCGGAAGGCAAAGCGCGGATACGGACGATCCTGACGAGCGAGCACACGCGGGGACAGCTTGATCGCGCGCTGGAGACGATGGAGCGGGTGGCGAAGCAGATGGGGGTTCTAGAATAAGCAGCAATGATCGCTCATCTGCGCGGCAAGCTCATCTTCAAGCAGCCCGGCCAGGCCATTGTGGAGGCTGGCGGCGTTGGCTACGACGTCGCCATCTCTGTGCCGACGTTTACTGCGCTGCCGTCGGTGGGCGCGGAAGCCTCGCTGCACATTCACACGCAGGTCAGCGATGACCAGATTGCTCTATTCGGATTCCTGGAGCGCGAGGAAAAGCGGCTGTTCGAACGGCTGATTACGGTGAGTGGCGTGGGGCCGAAGCTGGCCATCAAGATGCTCAGCGGATTGCAGCCGGATCGCGTGGTGCAGGCGATCCGCTCCCACGACCACGCACAACTCACGCTGATTCCCGGGGTGGGCAAGAAGCTGGCCGAGCGGCTGGTGGTGGAGCTGAAAGACAAGCTGGACGACTTTGCGGTTGCGCCGACGGCAGCGGGAGTGGAGGGGCCGGCCGTGGAGGATGTGCTCTCCGCGCTGACCAACCTGGGCTATCAGCGGGCGGCGTCGGAGAAGGCAATCGAGCAGGCGATTGCGAAGGACAAGGCGCTGGCCGGGGATTTCGATGGTCTGTTCCGAGGCGCGTTGAAGCTGATCCGGTAGAAGGGAAGCTTCGAGCCTCTAGCTCCCAGCTAAGGCTCGCTGTTCGCTGGATTCTTCGTTCGTGCTGCATGGAGCCGGCGTGTTTGAAAGGAAGGCAAATAAACGGCAAATTTACGCCTTTCTGGCAGTTTTTGGCCTTCCGGCCGGGATTCTTGAACCTTCATTCGTCGATCTCCGTCTAACCTGTATCTACAAATACTGCTGGTTCACTGTTCCCCGGAGTTCCAGCCTTCCCTGCACTTGAAGGATGGTTCGATTGCGTTGGATTATCGCCGTTGTCGGCCTTGGCGCCATTTTCAGTGTCCGCGCCGGGTCGACGCCTATTCCGAACAACCTTGGGCTTGCAGGGATGCCGGTCGACTGCGCAGTCGCGGATGAAAACGCGGCCGATTACGATTTGAGCTTCCTGCCTGCCGATGAATCCGACGCCGCGGACGCGAATCGGGATTCAGATACGGCGGACCCCGCGCAGGCTGCACCAGTCTCCATTTCCGACGACGCGCACGCCGGCGCGCGACCAGTGACCGGTTCCAACGTGCCCGTTGACGCCAACGGCGAGCCCATCCCGATCGAGCGTCAACAGCCGCAACGCATTCTCGGCTTTATGCCGAATTTCCGGTCGGTCTCGGGGGGAGCCAAGCCTCATCCGCCGGGATTCAAATACAACTTTACTGTCGCGACGCGACAGGCGACGGATTATTCGTCGTTCATCTTTCTTGGCCTGACGTCCCTCACAGCCAAAGGCATGGATGAACATCCGGCGCTCGGCAAGGGCCCAGCCGGTCTCTGGGCTTATACGTGGCGAGGCTTCCTCGACAAGACAGACGGCACCTACCTTTCAGCCTGGCTGCTGCCATCGATCCTGCATGAGGACACACGCAATTACGCACTCGGCAATGAGCACAGCATCCCGATCCGGGTTCTCTACGTGATCAGCAGGGAGGGCGTGGCCCGCACTTATGGCGGACGCCAGACGCCGAATATTGCCGGACTTGGGGGTAAAGTGCTCACGCAGATCGTTTCACGGGAATACTACCCGAAGAGTGCAACCACATTTGCAGTTCTCGCCACGAAGTTCGGTTACTCGGCCATGCGTGACGTCATCTTCACGTCGATCCGCGAGTTCTATCCCGACACGGCGGCGCACTTTATCCGCAAGCACCGCGAGAAGATGGCCGCGAAGGCGGCGGCGCAGGACGCACTTGTTCACTGAGAACTATGCTCCTCAGCGCGGCTGAGAATTTATCCGCAGGGCAAAGCGCGCCCGTTCTTGCTAACCTTTCAGGAAGATGCCTCGCTCCGCGAAACCCTTATCCGCAGCCGCTGCCCCCTACTTTCGGCCTGAAGCTCTTACCTTTCTGCGCAATCTGGCCAAGCACAATGATCGCGCATGGTTCCAGCCGCGCAAGGCGCAGTTTGAGGCCGAATTGAAAGAGCCGATGCTGGCGATTGTGCGCAAGATTACCGACGCCATGATGGACTTCGCGCCCAACCATGTGCGGCCTGCGGAGAAGTCTCTCTTCAGGATTTATCGCGATACGCGCTTCAGCTCCGATAAGCGGCCTTATAAAACGCATGTGGCCGCGTGGTGGACGCACATGGGACTCGAAAAGACCTCAGGCGCCGGCTATTACTTTCACGTGAGCGCCAAGGAAGTGATCATCGCTGCCGGCTCCTATATGCCGGAGAAGGAGCAACTGGCCGCGATCCGCTACTGGCTGCTCGATCATCATGCCGAGTTCCGAAGCCTGCTGAAGAGGCCTGGGGTGCGCAAGCTCTACGATGAGTTTGAGGGAAACGCCCTTACGCGGCCGCCGAAGGGGTTTCCAGCCGAGCATCCAGGGATGGACCTGATCCGATGCCGGCAATGGGGACTGGCCGCGGAGCTACCGGCGAAGGCCGCATTGAAAAAGGACATCGCGGACGTGGTGATTCGGTACTTCAAGGTCGCGGCGCCGGTGGTGGACGCTTTGAACACGCCGATTGCAGCGGCTCTGGCACCGAAGAGGAAGGTTTTGTTTGGGCTGCATTGAGTGTGCAAGCCCACCCCTGGCGACAAAAACAACGACGTGGCGAGGGTGAGGATCCATGTCGCGTGGACGCGCCAAACCCGCGCCAATTGCGGATTTCGGCGGCTGGAATGGGCAAATACAGGCAAAAATCGGCGATTCGCCTAGAAATACCCAAGAAAACTGTGGAAAAACCGCATTTTTCCATTGACTTTGTTCGCCCTGAAGCCGCATTGTTACGAACGGCAGGGTACTTCGTAGCCGCATGAATACAGGGGTTTCGCGCACAACGCTTTGATCCCACTCCCTCCATGCGGTAAGTATTTCCGCGGCAGAAGCCCCTCAAAACAGGCAGCCCGAAGGGGTTCGCCCACAAGGAGAAGAAACATGGCATCTGGAATGACAAAGACCGCTTTGACCCGGCATATGGCCGAGAAGCTCGAACTCACCAACAAGCAATCTGCAGCCTTCCTGGACCTGCTGGCGGAGACCGCCATCAAGGAGACCAAGAAGAACGGAGTATTCGTGATCCCCGGCATCGGCCGTTTGGTGAAGGCTGAGCGCAAGGCACGCATGGGCCGCAACCCGCAGACGGGCGAGGCCATCAAGATCAAGGCCAAGACCGTTGTGAAGTTCCGCGTGGCCAAGTCCGCCAAGGACGTGATCGCGCCTCCGAAGAAGTAGTTCGTTCCCCGGACTGCGAACAGCGCAACAAGGAAAGGGAGAGCCTCGCGCTCTCCTTTTTCATTTACTTCCAGGAGTCGCAGGCGAAGATTTCTGCACTTCGCAGGCGGCTCGGCTCATCCTATGCAGCATGGCTTCAGTTTCAGCAACTCAAGAGCATCCCGCCGCTGCGCCCGCTTCCCGTTCTTCGGTTTTGCTTCTGCTTCGTCTTGAAGGCCTGGCGGTGGCTGCGGTTTCCGCGGTGCTGTATGCAAGAACGGGCGCGAGTTGGTGGCTTTTCGCGGCTCTGTGGCTGGCGCCTGACCTCTCCATGCTTGGCTATCTCGCAAGCCCCTGCCGGGGAGCGCGCGTTTACAACGCCTTCCACACCTACGCCCTGCCGGCGTTGCTGGCCCTGGGGGCACTGGTACTGCACGCGCACAGCCTGATGCCGATTGCACTCATCTGGACGAACCATATCGGCGTCGATCGATTGCTCGGATACGGCCTGAAGTATGCGGACGGCTTTGGATGGACGCATCTGAGCCGGCTTGGCGCGGGCAAAGCGTAATCATGCCGGATCGGGATGGGCGCGCCCGCGAGGCATGAGCGCACGCACGACGAGAGAGATTCCGAAGCTGATCAGGATCGCTTTGATCATGAGCAGGTTGTTGTAGGTCCAGGACAGACAAGCCAACGCGACAAAGATACCGATGGGGTTCAGCTCAGTGAGCAGTGCGATGAGCCAATGTGGCTGTGCAGAGGCGCGCGGCAGGCCCGATCGGAAGCGCGGCAGGAGGCGTGGAACGGCGCGCAGATATTCGCGGTAGGGGTCACCAAGCTTCACGGCGAGAAATGCCTCTTCGCCAAGAATGAGGCGCAGGTAAAAGACGGTGACGAGGATCATGGTGAAGAGTGCGCCCGTGGGCGGCATGAGAAGCGAGATGGCCGCCATCATGAACCAGCCGCCCAGATAGAGGGGATTACGCACATAGCGGTAGGGACCAGCGGCCATAACAGCGCCTGCCTGCATATCGCCATGGTGCACAACCTCGAAGCCCAGGTAGGCTGCGCCCCACACGCGCAGCACCGCTCCTGCACCTGCAGCAAGCGCGCCGGCAACGATCACGACGGGCGCGGCAACTGTAAAGCTGACAATCCCCATACGGCTTATTTCAAGCGCCAGCCACTCCAGGGTTGCGATGCGCCGGCCCGAGATCGCCAAGTGACCATATCCAGGGCGCCCAGAATCCCAGGAAGACGATCACGATCTGAATCAACATCCGGAGACGGAATTCGATGGAAGTTGCACGCATGCGTCTTTCTCCGCAGCCGGAGTTCGCCGATCTTGGCGCGCCGGGAACCGGCCGATCTACTTCAGGGTTTTGATGGTGGCGCCCTCAGGAATCTTGACTTCAAACTGGCTGGGAGGAAGATTCACATTCTCCTCGACCCGAATGACAGTGAGCACAAGCTGGATTCCTTCCTGCGGGCGCTTGATGACCACTTTCGATGGGTACTTTCCGGCGCTGAAGACCGCATAGTTGCTGTAGAAGATCTGTGTCTCCAAGGCTCCATCGCTGTTATAGACGTATTGGTCGTATGGCAGCATGTCGTCGCGGTGGAAGGTAACGGTGCGGATGGGTCGAATTTCCTGGCCGCTTTTGCGTTGCATCACGCTGAGAACGTATTCGGGCTCGATGAACAGGTGCTTCTTGGCGGGGTCCTCGACTGTCTCACTGTCGGAGGTAACCATGTATTCGTTATCGGGGTCGAGTCCACGAACGGCGATTGCATCCAGGAAAAAGTCCGGACGCAGGTTCTCCAGCGGATTGGATGATTTTTCTGTAACCGTGTTGGTCCCTTCGATGACGGTGTTTCTGGTGGGAAGGACAAGCGTGAAGTGAGTGCCGTCGCTGGCCATATCGAAGATGTGAGCGCCAAAATACGTCCCGACTACGCGCAGCATCCTGGGCTTGCTCATCAAGATGTAGCCGCGGCAGGATGGAAAATCCTTTTCCTCGTCCTTCGAGGTCTTAAGCTCAGTGGCTTCGATCTCAACTGTCGCCGTAAGGGTGTTCAGTGCATCCCAGCGCTGGTTGACCTGATTTACCAATTCCTGAGGGGTCAGCGTTTGGACCAGAGCCGGCGCTTTGGGCAGAGGCAGATGCCGGGTTGTGGGGAGGACGTAGGAGCAACCGGAAAGCAGGACTGGGAGCGAGAGGGCCGCGGTGACGGAGAGGCGATGGACGGATGTCATCGTTCACCGGCTTTTTTCTGAGCGAGCCGGTAACTGGCCACGTTGCGGTTGTGCTCGTCGAGAGTGCTGGCAAACAGGGAATGGCCCTGTGGGTCGAGTCCGGCAGCGACAAAGTAGAGATAACCTGTTTTGGCGGGATCCATGGCCGCGCGCAATGACGCGATTCCGGGGTTGGCAACCGGTCCCGGCGGGAGGCCGGCATGGAGATAGGTATTGTAGGGAGTATCCAGGGTCAAATCACTCTCATGTATGACGCCGCGCCACTTGCCTGCAAGCTCTAATCCATAGATGACGGAAGGATCGGTGCGGAGCGGCATATTTTTTGCGAGACGGTTTTCAAAGACACTGGCCACTAGCGGGCGCTCTCGATCGACGGCTGTCTCCCGCTCAACAAGCGAAGCCAATGTGACGACATGATGGACGTTTTCTTTCAAGTCCAATTGGGCGGCGACCTGATGAAAGCGCCGCACCATGGCGGCAACGATTTGCGCTGGGGTGGCGGCGGGTGAAAACCGATAGGTGTCAGGAAAGAGATAGCCTTCCAGACTGGACGCCCGAGGATCCAGGTCCGCAATCAGACCTGCCTGGCTAACGACCGCGTCGAGGAACTCCTGGCGAGTGCCAAAGCCGGCCTCTTCAACGCGCGCGGCAATATCGAAGATGTTTGCGCCTTCCGGCACGGTCAGGGCTTTCGTGAATACGTCGCCGCGGGCAATGCGCGCATAAACCGTAGTGACCGGCGCCGGCTGGTCGAAGCGGTACATACCGGCCTGAGGCCTTCCGCGACGGAACCAGCGCACCAAATCGAATGCATAGCGGCTGCGCACGATACCTGCCGTCTCGAGCTTGCGACCGATGGCCACTACGGAGGAACCCGGCGCAATATTCACAAATGTCTCCGAATCAGGCCCGTAGGGTGTCAGTACGAGCCAAGCCCCTCCGCCGGCAGCTAGCACCGCAACCAGCAGAAAAGCCAGCAGGATACCAGCCACGCCGGAACTCTTCTTGCTTCCGCCTCTCCGTTTGCGCCGTGCCATCCTGCCGTTGTGAACCCTTCTTATGAATAAGGACGTGGGGAATCCCGGCGGGTTTCCCACCTTCTTCGATTGTAGCGGCTGCATGCCTCTGTTTGAGGCGTGCGGAGGCCGTAAGCTGAGAGGGAGGAGTGACATAGTGGGATCTGGCCCGATTCCTCGTTTTCTTGCTCTCGATATCGGCAGCCGCCGCATCGGCGTGGCCGTTTCGGACGAGCTGGGGCTGACGGCGCAGCCGGTGCTCACACTGGAACGGCGGCGCAGCCGAAGCGAGGATCTGCGCTCGCTGGCGCGGCTTTGCCGGCGATTTGGCGTGGCCGGGATTGTGGTCGGCAATCCGCTGCATCTGTCGGGCGAGGCCAGTGCGCGCGCGGACAAGACGCGGGCCTTCGCTGCAGAGTTGGGCGAGCGGACGGGCTTGCCGATTCATCTATGGGATGAGCGGCTGACTACGCACGAGGCACACCAGATGCTGTATGAAGCCGGGCATGCACGGCAGAAGCATAAAGAAGTGGTGGATCAGGTGGCGGCAACGCTAATTCTGCAGAGCTTTCTGGACAATGATCGGAGAATGGAGACTAGAGATCAGAGACCCGGGGACGAGAGCCGCTAGTCGATCCTGTTTTTGCCGGTGATTTCACGCGGTTCCAGTTCGGCTGGAGAGCAATATCCCGAAAACGGCTCAAACGCTGAACTCTCTTCTCGATTCTCCGATCTCTTTCCGCCGCTGCCTTATAATGGAGAGTCAGGAACGCATATTTCGCGCGGCTGGAGCAGCCCCTCTCCCCGCTACCGGACCACGATGCCCGAGCATATCAAAAAACAGCTCCAGGAAGAGATCGCCCAGCTCGAGTACGAGCTTACTACCGAGCTTCCCGCCGAGATCAAGAAGGCGAGGGCTTTGGGAGACCTCTCGGAGAATGCCGAGTATCACATGGCCAAGCAGCGGCAGGAGTTCGTGAATGCGCGTCTTGGCCAGCTCAAGAAGCGTATGGCGGAGCTATCGCTCGTCAACTTGTCGAATATCCCCAAGGACAAAGCGGGATTTGGATCGACTGTGGTGGTTTACGACTCGACCAAAGAAGAAGAGATCGAATACCGCCTGGTGACAAGCGAAGAATCGGACGTTTCAAAGGGACTGATTTCGACGACCTCGCCGATTGGCCGCGGGATTGTGGGCAGGAAGGTGGGCGACGTGGCCACCATCGTGACTCCCAATGGCAAGCGCGTGCTGGAAATTCTGAAGTTGACAACAATCCACGATGAGGCCGGCCAAGGCGAAACCGCCGCCGGCGCAGTATAAAAGGGCACGCTAACAGACCCTGGAAAGAAGATAGGATGACCTGGACGAGCGCTTTTGGCCGCGCATGTGGATGGCTTCTGGACCGCATCGTGCACGGGTTGGCGCTTACCCGCATCTCGCCCAACGTCCTCACTTTCCTTGGGCTGGTCATCAATATTGCCGCCGCGTTCCTTTTTGGACACGCCAACGCGACAAACGCCGACCCCATGTTTTTCTACGCGGGCCTGGTGATTTTCGGAGCGGGCATCTTTGACATGGTGGACGGCCGCGTGGCGCGGCGCATCAACAAGGTGACGGTCTTTGGATCGTTCTTCGACTCGGTGATCGACCGCTACTCCGATGTCGTGCTGTTCTTCGGGCTGCTGGTGTACTACGGGCGCATCAACCGGTTCCGCTACGTGGTGCTTGTCGCGTTCGTGATGGTGACGTCGCTGATGGTGAGCTATACACGGGCTCGCGCCGAGGCACTGATTGGCCAATGCAAGGTGGGCTTCATGGAGCGGCCGGAGCGCATTGTGCTGATCCTTCTCGGAGCATTATTCAACCACTGGGGCGTGATGGCGCCGGTACTCTGGCTGCTTGCCGTGCTCTCGACCATCACGGTGGTACACCGCGTGGTTTACACCTACCAGAACACGAAGCACCTGGCGCCGTTGAGCTGAGACGGGAACCGCAGCGATTGCTGGCTGGGCAGCGAAGAGGGTCAGGCGCACGATATTGCTGCTTTGATACGGGCCCTGCTGATGGATGAAAAAGAGGATTGTCTGGCGCAGAGAACGCGCATCTAATCGGGGTATGAGCCAGGAAAAGGCAACATTCGGCGCAGGGTGTTTTTGGGGTGTAGAGGCTGCATTCGCGGCCATTCCCGGCGTCACCGCGACGGCAGTCGGATATGAGGGCGGGACGCACGACCGGCCCACCTACAAGGACGTGTGCACGGACAAGACCGGCCACGCCGAGGTTGTCGAACTCGACTTCGACCCTGATAAAGTGAGCTACGAGCAATTGCTCGATGCGTTTTTCTCGCTGCACGACCCGACGACACTCAATCGGCAGGGACCGGACTGGGGCACGCAGTACCGCTCCGCGATCTTTTTCCATTCGCCGGGGCAGGAGGCGCAGGCTCACGCCAAGATTGAGCAACTATCTGCCGAAGGGCGCTTCAAGCCGAAGCGGATTGTGACCAAAGTGGAACCGGCGCAGACCTTTTGGCGTGCTGAGGACTACCACCAGCGCTATTTGGAGAAACGCGGGCTGGCGAGCTGCCATATTTAAGCAGGGCAGGGAACGAGGGAAACAGGCAGTGGAGAATTGGGTCAGGGACCCGTCGACAGACCCTGGTTCTTAGTCCTCAGTTCTCGGTTCTCAGTTCTCATACGTGACGGTCGTGTCAGCAGACTACTCTTTGCTGGTGGCTGTTTGCTGTTCGCTTTCCGCTGCATGCTGGGCGCCGGACTCGTCGAACCACAGGGAGGCGATCCACCACACCAGCGCGACCAGATACACCACGCTGTTGGCGTTATAGAACTTCTCCTGCAGACCCATCACATGCTCATATTCAATGCGACTGTGAATGGTCGTGTGGAGCGCAACTTCCTGCCAAATGATGCGCACGGCCAACTGCGCGATTGACGCCGTAGAGAGGCCGATGACGATTCGCTGCGTTTGGCTGCGCCAGCCCGCCCCGAAGCGACGTCCGACGAGGACCACAAGAATGCCGAGTTGAACGATAAGCAGATCGGCAAGCAAGTCAGCCTTCTGCGCGAAGAGCTGCATGAGACGCAGCATGGAGAGCTGCGACATGGCGAAGACTGTCTTTGGGGAGGGCCATGGGCCCCACTCGACAACCACCACTCCAGCGACGGCGAGCATGATCAGAGCTGCGACGATCCAGGCACGGCGGCTGGCACCTGCGAAGGCTCGCCGCGCGATCTCGACCACCACACCGAGGGCAACGATCGCGGCAAGGTCGGCAAGTACAAGAAAGATTTCGCTGGAAACGATGGGTGCTATGCGACCAAAGAGCAGGCGGCTTGCGACCATGCGCAGAGCCATCAACGTCATGGCGGCGGTAAACCACGGAAAACGCCGCACCCTGTCGCGCCCAATCAAGACCACCAGCAGTACGAGCAATCCCGCGAACGTAAGCGTCCAGAGAATCTGGTTGGCCGAAAAATTGAAGTTAAAGTGCATCGAAACCTTGTTCCGGGCCTTGTATTGTTGCGCCGGTCTCACTTCAGTCTAACCGGGCGGGCGGGCGCAAACCGGTTCCTGCCATAATTCCTTCATGCTGGTTCTCGCCTCTGCTTCACCGCGCCGCCGTGAACTGCTCGCGCAGGCGGGCTACACGTTCGCGGTTCATCCTGCGCACATTGCCGAGGACCCACTGGCCGGCGAAGATCCCATTGCTTACGTTACGCGGCTGGCTCGAGAAAAGGCCGAAGCTGTTTTTCGAGAGCTGACGGGCGATAAGGCGGTCGCGGAGAAGGCGCGCCCAGCCGAGGGGTCCTTTGTAGTGCTCGGCGCAGACACCACGGTGACTCTCGATAGCACGATCCTGGGTAAACCGGAGAATGCGTCCGACGCCGCGCGCATGCTGCGCCTGCTGTCGGGGCGCACACATCGCGTGATCACGGGCGTGGCCGTGGTGACAGTGGGGCGCACGGAAGTTGCGGCCGAGGCGACAGCCGTCCGGTTCCTCACTTTATCGGACGAAGAGATTGAAGCATATGTGGGGACCGGTGAGCCGATGGACAAAGCCGGCGCTTACGCCATCCAGGGCCGCGCAGCGAGGTGGATTCCCCGCATCGAAGGCTGCTACTTCAACGTGGTGGGTCTTCCGCTCGCACTGGTCTGCGGGATGCTGGGGCCGCGCGAGAGCTAGCGACTGAGTGGTTTGCGGGAGTACGCGAGTTTTTCGGGGAAAAAACTTCGGTGTATAAAAAGAGGCGCAGAGCGCTCCGGACCACCTGGTTCCGCGCTAGAATGGTCGCACTTTAAAAACCAGGGCCGACTTGATGTCTAAATCAAATATGCTGCGCGGCGCGGCTTTGTTCTTCGCCGCTCTATCGCCAATTCTTGTCTTTGCTCAATTCCAGCAGCCCACCGATGAAGAACTCAAAATGACTTCTGACCCGAAGGCTCCTGGGGCGGCAGCCGTGTACCTCGACATCGAAGAGATCGCCAACGATCCGATGCACTACCAAAGCTACTACGCGCGGATCAAAGTGCTCTCCGAAAAAGGCAAAGAGTTGGCTACGGTCAACTTGCCTTATCTGAAAGGCCAGGACAAGGTCACCGACATCAAGGGCCGGACCATTCAGCCGGACGGGACTGTGATTCCGCTCACCGTGAAGGCAGAAGACCTGATGGTGGCAAAAAACGGCGATGAACAGATTGGAAAGAAGGTCTTTACACTGCCTGGCGTTGAAGTTGGCAGCATCCTGGAGTACACCTATACACTGCGTTACGACGACAATCATTTCTCTTCACCGGAGTGGGAGATTCAGCAGCCCTACTTTGTCCATAAGGCGCACTACGAGTTCACGCCGTTCAAGTCATTTATGCCGGATGGCACACCCGATACAGCAACAAGCATGTACCTGACCGACGAGCGTGGACGGGTGGTGAACAGCCTGATCTGGTGGAATCGCCTGCCTCCTGGCGTGACCATGAAGACGAGCGTGAATCGCGGATACAGCGTGGATGTGACGGATGTGCCGCCTATCCCTGACGAAGAGTGGATGCCGCCAATCCAGAGCTTTCTTTACCAGGTACATTTCTATTACAAAGCAGCCAGCAACGCGACCGAGTTCTGGGTGGGAGAGAGCAAGTTCTGGTCAAAGGATGTGGACAAGTTTGCCGAACCGTCAAGGGCAATCAAAGTGACAGTGGACGGACTGGTCGCCCCAACGGACAGCGAAATCGACAAGGCCAAGAAGCTGTATGCAGCGGTGCAAGCATTGGACAATACGGATTACTCGCGCCAGAAGAGCGAATCTGAAATGAAGCAACTGAAATTGAAACTGGCCAAAAATGCGGAGGATACCTGGAAGCAGAAGAGCGGCTCGAGCGAAGACATTGCCATGCTGTATCTGGCGATGCTTCGAGCGGCGGGATTGACAGCCTATGCAACGAAGGTGGTCGATCGTGACCAGGGGATCTTCGATCCCAGCTACATGAGTCTGAATCAGCTTGACACAACGGTCATCGTGCTCAGTACGGGCGGCAAATCGATCGTCCTCGATCCCGGTGAAAAGATGTGCCCGTTTGGGACTCTGAACTGGCGCCACTCGTTTGCTGCGGGCATCGGCCAGAGTGCGCAAGGGCTGTCTCTCGCACAGACCCCTTCGCAGGAATACAAGGAAAATTCGATTCGGCGCACGGCGGACGTTGTGCTGGACGCGCATGGCGGCATTACCGGCAGTCTGACAATCGAGATGACCGGGCAGGCAGCCTTGCGCTGGCGGCAGGCGGCGCTGCGGAATGACGACGCGGAGTTGAAAAAGCAATTCGATCGCGAATTGGAGAACATCGTACCCGAGGGCGTGGAAGCTCACGTCGACCACTTTCTGGCGATGGATCAGCCGGACTCCATCTTGTTGGCCGCAGTGAAAGTAAAGGGGTCGCTGGGGACGGCAACGGCCAAGCGGCTTTTGCTGCCGGGCTTTTTCTTCGACACACGTAGCCACCAACCGTTCGTAGACGAAGAAAAGCGGCTGGAGCCAGTGGATATGCATTATGCCGACCGCGTGACGAATGTCATCACGTATCACCTGCCGGCTGGAATCACAGTGGAAGGAGCGCCGCAGGACACAAATATCTCCTGGCCTGGGCATGCGCTTTTTATGGCGAAGAGCAAAGCTGATCCCGGCCAGATCGCTATTCTTGATTCGCTGGCGGTTGCCTTCACGATCGTCAAACCGGAGGAATATCAAGACTTGCGTGGGTTTTACCAGAAGGTGGAGGCGGCGGATCAAGGAGAACTCGTGCTGACCAATGTTCCGGCTTCGGCGGAGAAGGGCAACTGATGCCGAGGCACACGATGCGGAGCAGAATGCTTGCCGTTGCCGGCTGCTGCTGCGCGGTTCTTATTGGAACCACGCCTGTCGCGGCCAGAGACAAGCAGGAGCCGGCGCCGCCGTGGGCCGTGGACGCTGCCAAAACGCCCACCCCGGCCACGGTCGGGGATGCATCCGCGGTGATTCTCTTCGATGAGTACCTGATTACAGTGGACGCACAGAATCACGCGATTGAGCGTGAACGCTATGCGGTGCGAATCCTGAAGCCGCAGGGGCGGAAGTACACGCATTGCCTTGCTGAGTTCGACACCGACGAAAGACTGGACTACTTTCACTCATGGACGATCGCCACCGACGGCCGGCAGCTTGAAGCCATGGATACCGACTTCAAGGACGAAGGAGCGACTGGGGATCCGGATATGCAGAGCACGGAGCGCTTCCGGATCCTCAGCCCGCCCGGCGGCGATCCTGGCGCCGTGGTCACCTGCGAAACGGAAACGCATCTTCGACCGTACATGAGCTCTGAGGATTGGCAGATTCAGTATTCCATTCCCACCGTCTTCGAGGCGCTGGAGTTGGCGTTGCCTCCCGGCGGCCACTATGCGGAATCGTGGAGCCGGATCGCACCCGTCAAGCCGATGGAGACGGCCGACAACCATCTCCGCTGGGAGATCAAAGACGAGTCGGCACTCGACCTCGAGAATCTCCATGCCACGCCACCTGAGAGTGCGCTGGCGGGGCGCATGTCGATCATGTGGGGAGATTCGGCGATCAAGGGCGCGGCCGGCCAGTGGCGCGCAATCGGCGAATGGCTGAATACACTCGAGACGAACCGCCCCGATCCGACGCCGGAGATTACGGCGAAGGCGCAGGAACTCGTCGCCGGAGCGCCTGATCTCTATGCCAAGCTGAGCCGCATCACGAGCTACATCCAGAAGAACATTCGCTACTTCATCGTCATCAAAGGCATTGGCGGTTTTCAGGCCCACTACGCAGCGGATATTTATCGCAACCATTACGGTGACTGCAAGGACAAGACCACGCTGCTGATCTCAATGCTTCAGGCCGTCGGCGTCCGGGCTTATTACCTGCACGTGGACAGCGAGCGAGGTGTAATCGATGCTGCGGCTCCGTCGCTTATCGGCAATCACATGATCACTGCGATCGAGCTGCCGGCTTCTGAAAACGATCCACGCCTGATGGCCCGTGTGAAGACGACGGATGGCAAGAACCTGCTGATCTTCGACCCCACGGATGAAGAGACCCCGGTGGGGCTGATTCGAGGAGAATTGCAGGGAGCTTATGGAAATGTCGCTGACGGAGTCGACAGCCAGGTGCTTGAGATGCCGGTGCTTCCACCGGAATCATCCGCCCTGAGCCGGAAGGGATCCTTTACGCTAGCTGCAGACGGCTCACTTGCCGGCGATGTTACCGATGTCTTCAACGGTGTGGATGCTGCCCAAGAACGCGAGATACTGAAGGAACAAGACACCAAAGAGGTTCGGGACCGGCTGGAGCAGGGTCTGGCCTCCGATCTAGCGAGCCTCACCTTCAAGGGATACGAGTTCCACGACGGCGGTGAGCTCGACAAGCCGGTCGGGCTCGATTTGCATGTGAGCGACGCCAGCTACGCGCACGCAGCGGGCTCGCTGTTGCTGATGCGACCGAGAGTTTTAGGAAGCGATGCGCGCGCGGTGCCCGACGTCATGGAGAGCAAGACACGCCAGTATCCGATTGAGATCGGCCATCCCGGCCGATGGCGCGACTCATTCGACATCACGTTGCCGCCGGGCTACGCAGTGGACGAACTGCCCGACCCGGTGACTGTGGACATGGATTTCGCCAGCTATCACTCGGCGGCGACCGCCAAGGGCAACGTGCTCCACTACGAGCGCGAATATGTGGTGCGGCAGGTGGAGATTCCGGCCTCGCGCGCTGCGGACTTCCGCAGGCTCGAAGGAGCCATTGTGGAGGATGAGCAGGCAGCGGCAGTGCTGAAGAAGCAGTAGACAGGCACCCGACCTGGTCGAATTAGTATTCGCCTTGTTTTCCTCTGCAAAGTGAGGTTCACCCCAAGATTTTGCTTCACTATGAGTGCAGAACGTGGCCTATACTTCGTCTAGAGCGAGGTCTTCTTCCCGGCGATCGCAGCCGTCTCGCCGACTTTATGGCAACGCAACTTAATCGCAAGCGCGCTTATTCCCCGCCCCCGATCCCCGATCGGCTTTACTTCAAGATCGGCGATGTCGCCCGCCTCTGCGGCGTGGAGACGTATGTTCTGCGATTCTGGGAGTCGCAGTTTCCGCAACTGAAGCCCAACAAGAGCGGGACAGGGCAGCGGCTTTATCGCCGCCGCGATGTTGAACTCGCGCTGGAGATCAAGCGCCTGGTCCATGCGCAGGGATATACGTTGTCGGGCGCGCGCACAGTTCTGGAACAAGGGCACCGCAGGCCAAGCAAGCGCGATGATTCGCAGGGCAATCTGCCGATCGCAGTCGATCAGGGCAAGCGGCTCGACGCAGTGGCTGCAGCCGTCGGCCATGCGCGCGCTGAACTGCGCGAGATCGCAAGCATGCTTGGCGCCGAGGCCGTTCAGCCGGCGCGGCGGCGCAACCGGCTGGCGCCGATTCGGGCCGCCTCCGGATCGCTGTTTCCGTCGTAGATGCTCGAAGAGGGAACCGGGGCCGACTCATTTCGCAGAGTTCGACCCAGCCTCCCAGTCGCAGTTGATGGCGCAGTCGCGAGGACAGGCGCGAGCCCAGCCGGGCTACTCGGCCTTTGCTTCTTCCGCCTCTGGCTCGGCAGTCTCAGCCGGCACCGGGGTTGCGACGGTTTTTTCTTCGCTCGCTTCGCCCTGAACTTTCACCGTGACGCGCGCGGTGACTTCGCGGTGCAGCCGGACGGGAACCTTGAAGTCGCCGATGCTTTTGATCGGATCGCCGAGCTGGATTTTGCGGCGATCAACCTCGTAGCCTTGCGCGGCCAGTTCCGAGGCGATATCCGCCGAGGTGACTGATCCGAAGAGATGGCCTTGTTCGCCGGTTTTGCGCGTAAAGCTGAGCACGAGAGGCTCGAGTTTGGTGACCAGCTCCTCGGCCTGCGCTTTTTCAGAGGCGGAGCGCCGCGCTGCGGCGGACTTCATCTGCTCGATGACGGCTTTGTTGGCAGCGGTGGCCTGCATGGCCAGTTTTCGCGGCAGCAGATAATTGCGAGCGTAGCCGTCGGCGACTTTCACGACTTCTCCGCGAAAGCCCAGATCGGCTACGTCTTCTTTCAGAATCACTTCCATGAGAAACTCTCCAAATTTCAAAGTCGCGGCGTCGCAACGATGCTGTAACGGATCATGCGGTTCAAACGAAAGCATCCGCAATCCAGCGGCACGGCGCAGAATTCTCGACCAGCCCTTCGCGCCGCGATTAGTGGCGCGTGGCAAACGGCAGCAGGGCGATGTTCCTGGCCTGCTTGATGGCGCGGGTCAGACGGCGCTGGTGCGTTGTGCAAACGCCGGTGAGCCGACGGGGAACGATTTTGCCGCGCTCGGCCACGAACTGCTGCAACATCCTGACGTCGCGGTAAGGAATACCGTCAATTTTTTCGGTGCAGAACTTGCACACCTTCTTGCGGCGGAAAAACTTGCCGCGGCCACCGGGTCCTCCGCCGGACCGGCCTCCACTACGCTGACCGGAGCCCGGTCCGGATGGGGCTTGTGGAGCTGAGGGTGATTCCGCCGCGGCGGGCGATTTTGCTTGGGTATCTTCAGGCATCTTATTTCCTCATTACACTTCTTTGTTCCGCTGGACACGCGATGCGTGCCGCGGAAGTTCCAGATTGAGCCAGCACCGGCAGCGAGCAAACTGCGGTGGCGGCAATTTTCAGCAGGCCATTTGAAGGCAGGCGTTGACGCCGCTCAGGCGCTAGCCGGAACGGTCGGAACCGTCTCAGCAGGCACTGCGCTTTCGGCGGGCGGAGCTGCAACTTCTCCACCCGGTCTGCGCCGCACTCCGCGTGCCGCCTTCACTTTGGCCAGACGCTTCTCCTCCTCGTCCATGCGCACGGTGATGAACTTGATCACCGGCTCGGTGACGCGCAGACGACGCTCCAACTCCAATACCACCGCGCCGTTGGCCTCAATGGTGAGCAGAATGTAGTTGCCGTCGTTGAACTTGCGCACCATGTAGGCGAGCTTACGGCGGCCCATTTTCTCCACCGTCTTGACCGCACCGCCGCCGCCGGTAATCGTGGTGGTAAAACCGGCAATCAGCTTTTCGACTTCTTCGTCGTCCACGTCGGGACGGACGATAAACATCACTTCATACAAACGGGACATCAGTATTCCTTTTCCGCCGGAGCGAATCGATTCCACTCACAGCTAACAGCTCATAGATCGCAGTTCCTTACTCCCTGTTCCCTACTCGCTGTCTTTCTCACTGCTCCGCCGCTTCATTTCGCTCGCGGCGGTTGAACTGGTTCATCGCGGCTGCGGGACCATCGCTGAGAATGCAGCGCACTGCAGTAGCCACCCGGTCCAGCACTTCATCGAAAACCGCAAGATCGGCTTTTCGCATGGGCGAGAGCAGATAATCTCTGCCTGGCCGTTTTCCGCCACCGGCTGCAATGGCTTCCGGTGGAAGATCGGGCCCCACGCCGATACGCAAGCGCAACCACTCTTCCGAACCCAGGGCGCCGGTTATGCTGCGGGCTCCGTTGTGCCCGGCGGGCGAACCGCGCTCCCTGATCTTGAACGTGCCCAGCGCCAGATCGAGCTCGTCGTAAATGACGAGCAGATCGCGAGCCGGATCCGCTTCAAACTCGTGAACCAGAGCGTCGACTGCAATGCCGCTCAGGTTCATAAACGTCTCCGGCTTGGCCAGAACCACCTGGCGTCCTGCAATTCTGCAAGTCGCCGTAGTGGCCCGGCAGCGCCGGTTCTGGACCACAACGCCCTCCTGCAGGGCGATGCGGTCGATGGCCATGAAACCCGCGTTATGCGGGGTCCACAGATATTCAAGGCCGGGATTACCGAGCCCTACGATCAGGAAAGGGCTCCTCCGGCTGCCGGACTCACGTTCGTCCGTCAAGGCCTACTTTTTCGCTCCAGCGCCAGCGTCGCCCTTCTTGGCTCCGGCTTCAGGCTCGCCCTTGCCCTTCTTCGCCACTTCCGGCTCAGTTGGAGCTGCTGCATCACCAGCCGCTGCCGTTCCTGCTGCTGCCGCCGCTTCCGCGGTCTCCGGAGTCTCAACCACTTCTTCGCGGATCGACACGACGTGAGCTACGGTCGCATCTTGTGCGGTTAAATACTTGACCTTGTCGGATTGAGGCAGGCCGCTGACGCGAAGCACCTGATGCATGCCCAACTCGCTTACATCCACGTCGATGTGGCCGGGAATGTCAGCCGGCAGGCATTCGACCTCGACCTGGCGCAGCACCTGGTCGAGGATGCCGCCCTCCGTCTTTACACCGATCGGCACGCCCAACAGCTTGACGCGCACGCGAACGCGCAGAACCTTGTCGAGGGCGATGCGCTTCAGGTCGATGTGGATCAGCTCGTCCTTGATGGGCTCGCGCTGCCAATCGACGATCATGGCCTTAGCCGTGGGATGACCCGCGACCTCGACATCGAAGATTGTGTTGTGGCCGGTCTCAGAGAAAAGGATCCGCGTAATCTGCCTGGGATCCACCTCGATGGCCACGGGGTCGCCCCCGGAACCGTATAAAACGGCGGGAATCTTGCCTGCGACGCGCACGCGGCGCGCAGCGTTCTTGTTGAATTTGCCCTCACGGGGCTTGGCTACGACTACTTCTGGCATTTCTTCCTTTTCCTGTCTCGGGCACGGGGTGTTTGGGTCCGCTCCCTTTGCAAGGGCCAGTGGTCAGTGATCAGTGGTCAGTAAAGATCCAACTAACTCATGACATCCGAATATGACCGACTAGCGCGTTTTTGTCTCTGATCACTGATCCCTGATCACTGACCACTTAGCTAAACAGCGTACTTACGCTGGTTTCCATGTGGATGCTCTCAATCGCAGCGCCCAGCAGGCCGGCGATGGTGAGCACTTTCAACTTGGGTAACTTCTGCGCCGGATCGTTTGCCGGCACGGTTAATTTCTGCGCCGTCTCGCGCAGCGGAATGGTGTCTGTTACGACGAGCTGCTCGAGCCGCGAGTTGGCAATGCGATCGATTGCGGGACCCGAGAGCACGGCATGGCTAGCACACGCGTAAACAGCGGCTGCGCCCGATTCATAGAGCGCGTCCACGGTCTTTACGAGTGTGCCCGCGGTATCGATAATGTCGTCGATGATCAGGCAAGTCTGACCTTCAACGTCGCCGACCACGTGCATGACTTCAGCCACGTTCATATCGGTGCGGCGTTTGTCCACGATGGCGAGCGGAGCACCCACCTTTTGCGCGAAAAAGCGCGCGCGCTCCACGCCGCCTGCGTCGGGCGAAACCACGGTCAGGTTGGGAAGTTTGAGCTGGTTGAAGTAGCTGACGAGCACCGGGCTGGCAAAGAGGTGGTCGACGGGAATGTTGAAGAAGCCCTGGATTTGGGCGGCGTGCAGATCGACAAAGAGAGCGCGGTTGGCGCCCGCAGTTGTCAGCAGATCGGCGATGAGCTTGGCGCTGATGGCTACGCGAGGGCGGTCTTTACGATCCTGGCGGGCGTACCCGTAGTAGGGCACCACCACCGTGATCCGGGCCGCCGAAGCTCGCTTGAGCGCATCAATCATGATTAAAAGCTCCACCAGGTGCTGGTCCACCGGATAGCAGGTGGGTTGCACCACAAAAACATCTACGCCGCGCACGTTCTCAAGAAGCTGGAAGTAGACCTCGCCATCGGCAAAACGCTGCAGTTTGGCCTCGCCGACCTTGACGCCGATATGCTCGCCGATGGCCTGAGCCAGCCTGGGATTGGCGGTGCCGCTGAAAAGCTTGAAGCGCTTGTCTTCGCTGAGCTTGCCTGATTTCTTGCGTTCAGGCGCCGAAGCCTTATTTGGTTCCTTGCCCTTGGCCGTCTCACCAGACCCACCCTTGGGTGCGTCTTTGCCGCCTTCCGGTTTGTCCGGGCTTGGTTCGCCCGGCTTGTTGCCTTCCATCGTCGCCGTCAACGTTCCGGTTTCCATCTTGAGAGCACCTCCATGCTGGTTGGCATTGGCTGCGTTCTTTTTTGAGCTTTTAGTGTTAGCTCTTAGCGATTAGCTTCTTCAATGACGGAACCAACACCGAGCGTTCCGGAAAGATCGAGCTAAAGGCCAATAGCTAAGGGCTAAAAGCCATTCATTTGGCTGGGCGACCAGGATTCGAACCTGGATAAATGCCTCCAAAGGGCATTGTCCTACCATTGAACGATCGCCCAGCAAGACGGCCAGCCGATGGTGAGTCTCGCTTGCCCAACGGTGGACTGTCAACGTAGAAAAACAGCTCGTAGCTTGCAGCCTTTAGCTTGTAGCTTTCCTCAAGCGTGATGCAAGATTCCAGTTCCCGCATATCGGAGCTACAGGCTAAGAACAACCGGCTACTGGCCGTTTTTCAAAATCATCTGATCCCAATAGGCGGGTCGAGGCAGGGTACGCGTTACGTGCGCTTTTACCCCCTGAAACTTGCTTTTCAACCCGGTCCTTTGCCGCTTCCGCATCTCCCAGGGTCAGGTACAACCCGAAGAGCGCCGAACCGGACCCCGACAGCGAGGCATAGAGGGCTGCCTCCGGTGTACCGGTAGCCGCAAGATGACGCTTGATCTCTGCAAGGGAGGGATGCTGGGGAAAGACAACGCGTTCGAAGTCGTTCTCGATCCAGCTCGTGATCCCGGTGCGGACAAGCCCAGACCCGTGTATCGTCTCTTGCGGTCCGGCCAGGTCTTCTCCATCAGAGAAGACACCGGAGGAGCCTGCTCCAGGCCCAGCCCCCGGGATCTCTCCCCGAAAGGCGCTGGCATAGGCACGGCTCGACTTCTTCAGTCTATCGGCACTGGCCTCGGCGGTCAAACCTTCGGCGGCGCAGAGCGCGTCCCAGTCGCGAAAGGCCTGCGGCGTGGAGACCCGAACCTCGGGACGGCGACCACGCACCAGGCTGGCTCAATGTCGGGCAGGGGATAAACTTCCTGACCCCGGTCGCCTTTGCACTCCACCAGGTGCGCGCCCAACGACTCGTAGCTCTCGTGGAGCGTACCTCGGCGTGCAGATGCAGGTCATAATAGGAGATCTGCGGCGGGAAGCGGTACGGATCCTCGAAGTCGATGGCGGCGCCGTCAAATAATCGCGCCTGGATGCGATAGGGCACGGGATTACCATGAGCGAGGCCACGTACCGGCCAGGCCCGAGGTCCGACTCGGCGCAGGGCAGCCCGCGGGTAAGGATCTCCCGGCCATGTTCCCTGGCCAGGTCGCGCAGCTCGGTCTCGGTGGGCAGCTCCATGTGATCTGGCGTCCAGGCCAGGCAGACCGTCAGCGCCGTGCCGCGTGCCCTGGCCTCCCTGGCCGCCCAGCGCAGCGCCTGAGCGGCACCGGGTGACCCGTCGTAACCGGCCACGATCCCGTGCATGGTCTCAGTCATGGCAACCTCCTCCACGTCCGGCTAGAGCAGCCTGTTCACCGGCCAGGCGGGGCGGCCAGGGTAGAAGGTCCCGACACCGGGGTACCAGTCGGCCCTGCCCGGACCGGGCCAAGGCGCGGCAGGCTTGACGTACTGCTCACTGCCGGGAGGTGAACGTGATGCGCAGCCACGCGAACCGCGGGCCGGACAAGAGCCTGGCCCGGCGGCTCGGCTTCGACCGCAACCCGCTGCGCCGGGGCACGGACCGGGTCGAGAGCGTCCTGCGGCTGGTCCTGGTCATCCTGCTCGTGGCGGCGGTACCCGCCGCGGCGATCGCCGTCGGCCGGTGGGCCGACCACCGTGCGGTTCAGCAGGCTCAGGCCACGCGCGCGGCGGATCACCTGGTCACCGCGGTCCTGCTGCGGAACGCCCCGGCCTCCGGGCCGCCGGATCCGTACACCTCCGTGCCGGTCACCTGGGCGCTGGCCCGCTGGCAGCCACCGGGTCAGCCGTCCCGGACCGGTGAGATCCCGGCCCTGGCCGGAGCGCAAAAGGGCAGCACGGTGCGGATCTGGATCGACCCGTCCGGCGCGATCACCGACCCGCCGGCCGGCCACCGCGTCATTGCCGGCGACGCCTGGCTCGCCGCCTTGGCCACCTGCCTGCTGTCGTGGCTGGTGCTACTGGCGTCCGTGACGCTGGTCCGCCGTGCGCTCGACCGCCGGCGGCTGAACGCCTGGGAATCCGAGTGGCGGGCGAGCGGCCCGCACTGGAGCGGCCGCCGCGGCTGAGACCTCCGGGCTATGTGGCGCGGGCCTGGATCGCGGTCAGCGCGATCGTGTAGATGATGTCCTCGACCAGGGCGCCGCGGCTGAGATCGTTCACCGGCTTGGCCAGGCCCTGCAACATCGGCCCGATGCTGATCACCCGCGCGCTGCGCTGTACGGCCTTGTATGTCGTGTTGCCGGTGTCCAGGTCGGGGAAGACGAAAATGCTCGCCCGGCCCGCCACGGGGCTACCGGGTCGCTTGGCCTGCCCGACCGAGGCGATGGCGGCGGCGTCGTACTGCAGCGGGCCGTCGACGGGCAGCTCCGGCTGGCGCTCGCGCACGATCCGGGTGGCCTCGGCCACCTTGTCCACGTCCGACCCCATCCCGGAGGTCCCGGTGCTGAAGCTGATCATCGCCACCCGCGGCTCGATGCCGAGCACCCGGGCCGACGCCGCACTCTGGATGGCGATGTCGGCCAGGTCCCCGGCGTCCGGCTGCGGGTTGATGGCGCAGTCGCCGTAGACGACGACCTCATCGGGCAGGCACATGAAGATGACCGAGGAGACCAGGCGGGCGCCCGGCTTGGGCCCGATGATCTGCAGCGCGGGGCGGACCGTGCTCGCGGTGGTATGTACCGCCCCGGAGACCAGGCCGTCGACCTCGCCTAGCTGGAGCATCATCGTGCCGACCGTGACCGGGTCGGCCAGGTGCTCGCGGGCCACATCCTCGGTCCAGCCTTTGTGCCGGCGCAGCTCGGCCAGCGGGGCGACGTAGCGCTCGGCGACGGCATGCGGATCGACCACCGTGACGCCCTCGGGCAGGTTCAGGCCGAGCTGCGCGGCCTGGACGGCCACCTTGTCAGGGGAGCCGAGCAGCAGGCAGCGAGCGATGCCGCGTTCGGCGCACGCGACCGCGGCCCGGATGGTCCGGGGCTCGGTCCCCTCCGGCAGGACGACGAGCGCGTCGGCGGCCCGGGCCTGCTCGGCCAGCTGATAGCGGAACGCCGCCGGGCTCAGCCGCCGGGACCGGGACACGCCGGTCAGCGACTCCAGCCAGGACGGATCGAGCGCATCGGCGATGTTGTCGGTCACCCCTCGATTCGTTCCAGGTCATCGACGGGCAGGCCGGGGTCAAGATCTCGCACCCGCATGGCGGTCTGGTAACTGTCGTCCTCCACGAGCAGGACGGGCAGGCCGATGGCCGCGGTCGCCCGGGTGAGCTCGCTGATCCTGGGATCGGGGGCGGTTCCCGTGCTCAGCAGCAGGCCGGCGAGGTGGGTCCCGCTCAGCTCGGTCAGGTAGGCGGCCATGATCACCTCGTGCCGGTCGCCGGGGACCACCACCAGCCTTCCGGTGTCCAGGGCGTGCATGCCGCCGGGAATGCCCTGGGCGAAGACCGCCACGTCCCTGATGCGGCGGGACAAATCGCCCTCATACAGGATCCGCGGGTGCAGGTGGCGTACCAGATCGCGCATCCTGGGCCACGTCAGCCCGGGACGGTACGGCACCGCCGCGACGACGGAGAGCCGCCGCCTGGCCAGGGCGGCCCGCAGCCCGGCCGCCACGACGGCACCGGCGGCGGGCAGGCCGTGGACCACGCAGCCGACCACCCGCGCCTGCTCGCCGGCCACGTAGCCGCTGGCCGCGATGGCGAACTGCTCGGCCAGTCCCTCCACGTCGCCATCCGCGGGCCAGTTGCCGGCCAGCACGACGTCGGCGTCGAGGGCACGGGCCAGCGCCTCGTTGAGCGAGCTGGCGTACAGCCGTGAGGGCGCCGGGCTGAGGCCCTGGATCACGACCACGTCGGACCCGCTGTAGACCGGCTCCCAGGCCGCGACGATCTTCTCCAGCACGACTTCCAGCTCGCCCTGGCTGAGCTGCTGCTCCAGGAGGGCGGTGCTGAGCGGTTCCGGGGGCCGGAGCGTGGTGATCGCGGCCACCAGTTCCGCTGACCGGTCCGGGCCGCCGTCGGCGCTGGGCTGCGCCACTGGCTTGACGAAGGCGACCTTGACGCCCTGCCGGTCCAGCGCGCGCAGCAGCCCCAGGCACGTCCTGGCCAGAGCGGGATGATCGGCGACCGGCGCGACGAGCAAACTGCGGGCCATCTGGTATTTCTATCAGCCTGCGGGCATGCCGTAGCGGAGGGCGGGTGTGGCCGCGGCGATCTCCATGAGGCGGTTGTACTTGGCTACGCGTTCGCCGCGGGCCGGCGCGCCGGTCTTGAGGTGGCCGCAACCGGTACCGACAGCCAGGTCGGCGATGAAGTGATCCTCGGTTTCCCCGGGCGGTGCGAGACGAACTGCCGGTAGCCCGCCTGACGGCAGATGGCCATGGCCTGCAGCGTCTCGGTGACGGTGCCGATCTGGTTGAGCTTGATCAGCGCGGCGTTGCCGATCCCGCGGGCGATGGCGCCGGTGATGATGGCCGGGTTGGTGCAGAAGATGTCGTCGCCAACCAGTTCCGTGGTGCCGCCCAGACGGGCGGTGAGCGCGATCCAGCCCCTGGTCGTCGTCTTCGCCCAGCCCGTCCTCGATCAGGTGCACGGGGAACTGCCTGGTGATGGCCGTGAGCCGGTCGGTCATGTCAGCGCTGGACAGCAGGTCACCGGCCACCCGGTAACGGCCGTCGGGCTGGCGGAACTCCGAGGCGGCCAGGTCGAGGGCGATGGACACGCCGTCGGATCCGGCCTTGTAGCCGGCCCGTGATGGCCTCGACGATAGGTGCAGGACCTCTTCCGGGTTGTCGATCTCGGGGGCGAAGCCGCCTTCGTCCCCCAGCCCGGTGGATAGCTTGCGCCCGAGCAGCTCACGGCGAGCGCGTGTAGACCTCGGCGCCCGCCCGGACCGCCTCGGCCATCGACGGCGCCCCGACCGGCGCGATCATGAACTCCTGGAAGTCGAGCGAGTTGGGCGCGTGCACGCCGCCGTTGAGCACGTTGAAGTGCGGCACCGGCAGCGAGGGCGGGACGCCGTCCGCGTGATCCACTGCCATAGCGGGATCCCGGCCGAGGCGGCCAGCGCCCGGGCCAGTGCCATCGAGGTGCCCACCGTGGCGTTGGCGCCCAGCCGGCTCTTGTTCTTGGTGCCGTCGAGGTCGATCATGGCCCGGTCCGCCTCGGCGAGCGACGCCCAGGACCGGCCGCGCAGGAGGTCACGGATCTCGGTGTTGACGGACGCCACCGCGCCGAGAACCCCTTTGCCCTCGTACCTGGCCGGGTCGCCGTCGCGGCGTTCCACGGCTTCCCGGGAGCCCGTCGAGGCCCCGGACGGGACGCCAGCCCGGGCGGCCGTGCCGTCGGCGAGCCCCACCGTGACCGCCAGCGTGGGCCGTCCGCGCGAGTCCAGGATCTCCAGTGCCGACAGGTCCGCCACGTCGAAGGTTGTCATCATCTGCTCCTATCGCGGGCCGCCTGCCTGGCCGCCCGGTGATCTCACCGTCCGCGTCCTATGCGGCCCGGTGCAGGTCCAGGCTGTGGTGGGTCAGCCACCCGATCGCGCCGAGCCCGGCGCCGAAGCCCGCCGCGGCCAACCCCTGGACCAGCTCGACACGACTGGCGATCCGGCCTGCTGCAGCGGCGGGGTGACCGCGTCGCCTTCGGAGTTGATCCATGCCTTCACCCGGCTGCCTGCCTTCGCCCCGGCGGGAGCGCAGACCCGGCCCGTGCGGAGCAGGCCGTCCGGGCCGCGCCACTCCGCGGGCGTATCCCGAACCTCCCTCGCTCCGTGCCCGTGCCTGGGAGCAGCCTCAAGGAGAGTCGCGGGGACCTGAGTAGGGAAGCCTGCTGGGCCTGCGCGGCCCGGAGAAAGCGGCGTCGGCCCACCGGCCCGCGGCATACGCGACGAACGGGGATGCGCCCATGAACGCGGCCATCAGCGCGCCGAACACGGCGTTCTCCGCCCGGTCCCCGCGGCGGCTCCCGGCCTTGGCCGCAGTGTTCATCGATCCACCTCTCCAGCCAGCGCGGTGTGCTGCTTCCACGCTGGCCCGCGGCGGCCGGGCCCGCCAGGGGCCGATCGTCCGGAACAGCCGGAACCTTAGCCCTTATCCCAGCTCAAGGCGGTCACTGGGGGA
>CAWJBE010000024.1:0-357208 GCA_963841095.1 uncultured Acidobacteriaceae bacterium | reverse complement strand
ATCGGCGAAGGCGTCGCGCCGCCGGTGACCGCGGTCGACACCAGGGCGCCGGTGTGGACTTCGCCCGCCGTCGACGGGCAGATCTACGGCGAGCCCCTCGGGTACGCGGGTCACGTCTTCGTGGCCACGGAGAACAACACCGTCTACGCGCTGTCGGCGGCCACCGGCGCCGTAACCTGGTCGACCCATCTAGGCGTTCCGGTACCCGCTGGATCGCTGCCCTGCGGGGATATCAGGCCTACCGCCGGCATCACGGGCACGCCCGTCATCGACCGGTCACGGAATGAGATCTTCGTGGTGGCCGACAAGCGCGCCGGCGGCAAGCCACGGCATACGCTGGTCGGCTTGAGCACCGCGTCCGGCACCATCGAGATGAGCCAGGACGTGGACCCGCCGGGAGCCGATCCCGCGGCGCTGCTGCAGCGCACGGGATTGGCACTCGATGCGGGTCAGGTGGTGTTCGGCATGGGCGGTAATGACGGAGATTGCGCGAGCTACCGCGGCCGGGTCGTGGCCGTGCCGGAAACGGGCGGGACGCCGAGGGACTTTACCGTTGACGCCGCGCCGGGACAGTCGCAGCGGAGAGCCTCTGACCTCGATTTCGGTTTCGGCGAGCGGGGAGTTTCAGGAGTCGAGCAATTGCGTGACGCAACTGGCGGCCGGCGCGGTGTGCACCATCAGCGTGCAGTTTGCTCCCACGCAGGTTGGCGTTCTGAATGGCACGCTGACGATTGCCGATGCCCTGCGCACGCAAACAGTTGCGATGAGCGGAACGGGTCTGGCGCCGCCGGTGTTCAGCGTGACTCCGGCAAACTTGACCTTCACCAACCAGCAGCCGGGGGTCGCGAGCGCTGCGCAGGCGCTGACGATTACCAACAACGGCGGAGCGCCGATGGCCAATGTCGGATTCCAGATTACGGGCACTGCGGCGGCGAGCTACTCGGTTGCATCGACGACCTGCGGTGCGCTGCTGAGCAGCGGCAGCAGTTGCACGGCGCAGATTGTTTTTACGCCGAACGGGACCGGCGCCATTGCAGCCATGCTTGCCGTCTCGTCATCGACCGCGGGCGTAGCGGCAATTTCGGTGCCGCTGAATGGGGCAGGGCTACTTGCCACCGGCCTCGCAACAAATCCTTCGCAAATTACTTTTCCCGTAGTGGCTGCGGGGCAATCGAGCACGGCGCAGGCGGTGACCGTCACCAACTCATCGAATTACGCCATCGGCTCGGTTACGCTTGCGGCCGGCGCGCCGTTCAGCCTGGCGCAAAACACCTGCGCGGGCGGCCTGGCGGCGGGCGCAAATTGCACCGCCTCGGTAATTTTTCAGCCGAACGCGGGGGGATCGGCCTCGGGAACGCTGATGGTGAGCTCATCTGCCGTGACGACGCCCGCCACCGTCGTGCTCTCGGGCACCGGCTTCGACTTCGGTCTATCGCTCTCCGGCCCAGCCGGCCAGACTGTGGCGCGCGGCCAGCAAGCGAACTACACGCTGGTGATTTCACCAAGCGGATCGGGCGGCTCGTTTGCCTTCTCATGCGGATCACTGCCCGCAAATGCGCTCTGCGTCTTTAATCCCATCAGCGAATCGCTGAGCGCGGGGGTGCAGGGCAACGTGGAGGTTGAGATTTCGACGGGGAACGGGTTGACAGCTCGCGTTGAGAGGCAGAATAACGGCGGGCCGGAAGACGCGAAACCGGGGCCGATGCGGCCAGGCTTGCGGCATGGGCTGCCCCTGGCTTGCGGGCTGCTTCTGCTGCCGCTGGCATTGTGTAAGCGCCGCAGAGTTCTCCTGATGGTTGCGCTGGCAATGGTTCTCGCCGGAGGCGTGACGAGCTGTACCAGTTCCGGATTTAAGGCGAGCAGTGGGCAAAGCAGCGGGTCAGGCACGCCGGTGGGGACGTACACGATTCCGGTGAATGTGACGTCGACGGGTATTACACAGTCAGTGAATCTGACATTAACGGTTGACTGAACGGCCGGCGCAACGGGCAGGCGCGCAGGGCGAAACAGATCTGGAGAACAGCTATACTTGAGCTTCGAGAAATCGGCGTCACGATTCGCGAAGAACTCTGCAGACGCCGGGACGGAAGAACAGCGAATGAGTGCCAAAGTAACCGTTGAGGACGTAAAGCGCGTAGCCGAACTGGCGCACCTGGAACTGGCGCCGGAAGAGACCGGAAGCATGCTGCGCGACCTGAACGCGATTCTGGATTACGTTGCCGAGTTGAACGAGCTGGACACAAACGGCGTGACGCCGCTGGCGCAGGTGAGCGAGCTGGGCGAAGCCGGCGGCCCGAGCGCGCCGCGACTCGACCAGATTGAGCCTTCACTTGACCGCGCCGTTGTGATGGCGCAGGCGCCGGAGACGGACGGCGCGTTTTTCAAAGTGCCGAAGGTGATTGAGAGATAGAGAACAGAGAATAGAGAACAGAGAACAGGGAACAGAGAACAGGGAACAGAGAACAGAGATTCGTGACCGCCGGGGAATTCCAAAGGAATTGCATTTGCCGACTGGGACAAAAAATACGGAGACCTTCGTTGAGAAGCCGAGGACCCTGGCCGAATTGCGCGCGGAGATGGCTTCGGGTCGTACGAAGGCCGCGGACCTTGCGGCCGGCTACTACGAGCGCATCGAGAAGATCAATCCGCAACTGAACATTTACCTGAGCCTGACCAAAGAGCGCGCGCTGGCACAGGCGGCTCGGATGGATGCGATCGCTGCGAAAGGGCATCCGCTGCCGCCGCTCGCGGGGATTCCCGTGGGCATCAAGGACGTGATGGTGATGCAGGGCGCTCCGTCTACGGCGGGCTCGAAGATTTTGCAGGGCTACCGGCCGCCCTACGACTGCACGGCGGTGGCGAAGCTTGAAGCTGCAGGCGCGGTGCTCCTGGGCAAGCTGAACTGCGATGAGTTTGCCATGGGCTCGTCGAACGAGAACTCGTCGTATGGGCCGGTGCGGAATCCCGTCGATCCGGAGCGGGTTCCAGGCGGGTCAAGCGGAGGCTCGGCGGCTGCTGTAGCCGCCAATCTCGCCGTAGCCACGCTGGGAAGCGACACCGGCGGATCGATTCGCCAACCCGCAAGCTTTTGCGGGGTGGTAGGCGTGCTGCCGACGTATGGGCGCGTCTCGCGCTACGGGTTGATCGCCTTTGCTTCGTCGCTTGATCGTATTGGGCCGTTCGCCGCCAACGTGCGCGACGCCGCGACGCTGCTCGGCATTATTGCCGGCCACGACCCGAAGGATGCAACCAGCTCGCAGGCTCCGGTGGAGGACTACGCGGCCGAAAGCGACAAGCCGGCCGAGGGGCTGCGCATCGGCATTCCGGCTGAATACTTTGGCGAGGGGCTCGACCCTGAAGTGGGCGCGGCCATCGAGAAGGGAATTGACGCGCTACGGGCCGCGGGTTGCACGGTGAAGCCGGTGAGCCTGCCGCACACCAAATATGCAGTGCCCACCTATTATCTTGTAGCGACAGCGGAGGCAAGCGCCAACCTTGCCCGCTTTGACGGCGTGCGCTATGGCTACCGCTCGCCGCGCTCTGAGACTCTCTCCGCCATGTACTCGCACTCGCGCGACGAGGGGTTCGGGGCCGAGGTGAAGCGCCGCATCTTTCTAGGCACGTATGCGTTATCGGCGGGCTACTACGATGCGTACTATCTTAAGGCTCAGCAAGTGAGGCGGCTGCTGGCCGAGGAGTTTCTGCGCGCTTTCGCCGAAGTGGACGCGATTGTGACGCCGACATCGCCTGTGCCTGCATTCAAGCTAGGCGAAAAGACGGGCGATCCGCTGGCGATGTATCTGGCGGATATCTACACAGTGACGGCGAGCCTGGCGGGCATCTGCGGCGTCTCAGTGCCTTGCGGAACCACCAAGGCCGGACTGCCCGTGGGGATGCAGGTTCTGGCAAGCCATTTGCGCGAGGGCACGGCGTTTCGCGTGGCGCGGGCGGTGGAGGCAGCAAGGATTTAGGAGCAAGACCAATGGGCAAGTCTGGATGTTTTGCGGTGCTGGCAGTTGGATTACTCGCAATTTTCAGTGCACAGGCGATGGGCGCTCCACGAAAGACGCACAGCGTGGTTCTGGGGGCGGCCAGGAAGGTTTCGTACTCGAAGGCAGGCGATCCGGCTGGCGCGGCTACCGGTGAGGATTCTCTGAAGATTCGCGCTCTGCTGGTGGACGGAGTGGTGAAGGAGTGGACCACCGGCGATGCGCACGATGTAACCGACCGCACCTTCGCCGTGCGGCGCGTGATCCGGATAAACGACGCTTTGCCGGAAGACAAACCGGGGCCCGGCGCCAGGCAAAACAGTTGGGTGTGGCAGCGCGGACCATGGCTGCTGGTGGACCGCACAACCGGCCGCGTGACGGCGCTTCACCTGCCTGACTACGACCCAGGGGTGAGCCAGGTGGTCTGGTTCCGCGACTATGCGGCCTACTGCGGATTGACGGCGACGGGAAAGAGCTTGTACGCAGTGGTGGCGCAGGTTGCCGTTCGCAAGCCGGTTCTCGCAAAGAAGCTTGCAGCGTTTGAAGCGGGGGGTCATCCCGATCCAGTGTGCGCGCAGCCCGATTGGCAGCGCGATCCAATGCGCATTACGTTTCATCCCGCAGGCAAGGATGCAGTAAGCTACGACTTCGTTCCCGGCTCGGCGATGCTGGTGGAAGACACGGGCGACGAAGGGGAGACGCCGGACGCGGTTCCGGCGAAGTAGCCGGGCAGCAAGAGGGCGAGCAAGCAAGCCGGGAGGTCGGCGGCATGGAATCCCTCGACGAGCTTTTGCAGCAGGCTGAAGCTGCGCATGGGCATCTTTGCGCGGGTCAGATTCTGGGCGTGCGCATGGCGTTGCTCGGCCTGAGCCGCCTGGGGTTCGAAGGCCGTCCGCAAGGGCCGGATCGCAAGCGCCTGGTCACCTACGTCGAAATCGACCGCTGCGCCACCGACGCCATCGCACTTGTGACCGGCTGCCGCTTGGGCAAGCGGGCGCTCAAGTTTCGCGACTGGGGCAAGATGGCGGCCACGTTTGTCGATCTTGCATCGGGCCGCGCCATACGAGTGGTCGCGCTTGAGGATTCACGAGAGCTTGCCGAGCGGCATTACGCGCATTTGGAGACGAAGAGCCTGCGACAGAAAAAGGCCTACTGTGAATTGCCCGATGCGCAGCTTTTTCGCGAGCAGTGGGTGCGAGTGGCGATTGATGCCATCGATTTACCGGGCTACTCGGGGGATCGCGTGGTGTGCCAACGCTGCGGCGAGGGAGTGAATTTTGGCCGGATTGCCGAGGTCAACGGCGAACGGCTCTGCCTGAGCTGCGCCCGTCCCGATCTACGCTACTGGGAGCCCGCTGCTCCGGAAAAATGAGCCAGCGCCGCGCTTCACATCAACTTTGGAAATGGGACGTGGCCGCTTACGGCATTCACGTCTGACCTTTCCTCAGGGGGCGAGGCCCTGAGCGAGCGCTTTAAACGCACAGGCTCTTCGAAACTTCTCGATCGCCTCTCTTCCCTCCACCAGTTCCAAAGCACCCAGAGCATGAACCAAAGCGCCAAGCCCACGGGAATCAGCCACAGCGATTCCGCATGGAATTCCAATGTCATGGTGACGACTCCTTATTGCGCTCTCTGCGAAGCAAGACTCACGTTTCTCGCAGGACGGAGAACTCCCTGCATCCAGACGACGCCTTTTTGAATAAAGGTGGGGTAGGCAATTCATAAAGGCTATATAAAGGCGGCTGGCGCAGGCGGCGCCTTGACACCGAACCGGCTGCACATTTCTTATCTCTAGTAGGCATTCTTTTGGCATCCCGGGCGGGGCAGGCAGGGCACGAACCGGTTTTTCGCCGCCCGGACTGCGAAAGGAATGCTGTGTCGAACAGGAAGTAGACGGCAGTAGGGTGAAGTGGCGCATGCGGGCAAGGGCATTTGAAGTCCCCGGCCTGCGCAGCCAGACCCTCCTTCCAGAGCCTGGGCCGGAGATGACAGAGGCCTTGGAACCTTTCCCGGAGACAAATTTTGCTGTCAGGCGCCGGCACGAGTGGCCGGGCCAGCCTGCGCCCAAGGCGGGCCGTTGCCGGCCCGAAGGCGAGTGAAGGACGCGAGCAAAGCATGAATGTGGCGTTGAGTCTGGCAATGTGGGCAGGGGCCCCAGGAGCGGGTAGCGGCTTTTCCATGCTGCTGCCTATTTTGCTGTTTATTCCGCTGCTCTACCTGTTGATGATCCGTCCGCAGCAGAAGCGGCAAAAACAATGGCAGCAGATGCTGTCGGGCATCAAGACGGGCGACCGCGTAACGACAGCGGGCGGCATCCGCGGCATCATCATGTCGATCAAGGACGACTCGATTGTGGTTCGCGTGGCGCCCGATAATCTGAAGCTGGAAGTGGCCAAATCGGCGATTGCTTCGGTCACCACTCAGGAGGACTCCTCGAACTCTTAAGGGGCTCCTGGCCTCTTGGCTTTTTTGACGAGTGAATCGGAACTATGAAGAAGAATCTTAAAAACAAAATTGCTCTGATCATCGCTGTTCTTTTGATTTGCCTTTACGGCATCTTCGGAATCCCATCGGGTGTGAGCGGAAAAGCTCTGCTGGCCGCCATGACGAACCGGATTCATCTGGGCCTGGATCTGCAGGGCGGCGCGCACCTCATTTTGCGGGTGCAGGTTGAAGACGCAATCAACGACGAGACCGACAACACAGTGCAGGACCTTCAGCAGAACATGCGGAAGGGCAACCTGACGTTCTCGCAGGTTTACAAGCCCGATCCGAAGAAACCCGACGTGATCCGCATCGATGGGACTGCACCTGCGCAATCGGATGCCGTGAGCTCGCTGCTGGATAGCAACCAGTATTCGAACGAGTACGAGGTTTCCGGCGGCTCCGACAACACGTGGACTCTGACGATGAAGCCGGTATACGAGACCGACCTGGACAAGAGAACCGTAGACCAGGCGATCGATACCATTCGCGAACGCGTGGATTCACTGGGCGTGAGCGAACCGCTGATCCAGGAGTACGGCCTGGGCGCCAACGAGATTCTGGTGGAGCTGCCGGGCGTGAGCGACCTGGACCAGGTGAAGAGCATCATCAGGGCCACGGAACGGCTTGAGATTCACGCGGTGGACGGCGATCCCGACGGGTACGCGACCGAGCAGGACGCGCTGACCAGCGTTGGCGGCGCGATTCCTCCCGACCAGGAGTTGGTGCACGGGTCAGCAGATGTGGCTTCGGGAGCGGACAGAGTTTACGTTCTGCAGCGCACCGCGGTGGTTGAGGGCAGCGACTTCCGTTCGGCAACCCCAGGGACAAATCCCAACACGGGCCAGAACACCGCCAACTTCACGCTAACCGACGAAGCCGGCGACAAATTCTGGGATTACACCAGCGCCAACGTGGGCAAGTATATGGCGGTCGTGCTCGGCAACCGTGTTCGGAGCGTAGCCGTCATCAAAAGCCCAATCCGCGACAGCGGCGAGATTGAAGGCAGTTTCACCATGGACGAAGTGACGCAGCTTTCGAAGCTGCTGCGCTCCGGCGCGTTGCCGGCCTCGCTTAACTACATTGAAGAAAGTACAGTCGGCGCAACGCTTGGCGCAGACTCCATCCGCGAGGGCGTTACGGCGGCGATCGTGGGGATGGTGCTGGTGTTGATCTTCATGCTCGTCTATTACCGAGGCTCGGGCATCAACGCCGATCTGGCATTGATCTTCAACTTGATTATTCTGCTGGGAATCATGGGTCTCTCAAGCGCGATGTCGAGCGCGTCAGGGGGTGGAGGACTGACGCTCACGCTCACCCTGCCGGGAATTGCGGGCGTGATTCTGACCATCGGTATGGGCGTGGATTCGAACGTGCTGATCTTCGAGCGCATCCGCGAAGAGATTCGCGCCGGCAAGGCAGCATCGGCGGCGGTGGATCAAGGCTTTGCCCGCGCCTGGACCACGATCTTCGATACGCACGTGACGACCATCGTGTCAGCGGCAATTCTGTTCATGTTCGGCACCGGACCGGTAAAGGGTTTTGCTACCACGCTGACGGTTGGATTAGCGGCCAACCTCTTTACTGCAGTTTTTGTCTCGCGCGTGATCTTTGAGGCGCATCTGAACAAATTAAAGACGGGCGAGATGGTGTCAATTTAGGGACGAGGGACTTAGGGACTAGGGACCTAGAGAATAAGGGCGAGCAACATCGAGATCCGGAGTCCACGAACTCAGGCCTCGCAGGAAGGGAATAAAAAGCAGTGGAATTCTTTCGCAATCCAAGTGTGAACTGGCTGGGATACAAGTGGTATTTTCTCGCCTTTTCCATGGTTTTTAGTGTGGCCGGCATTGCAAAAATGAGCTGGAACTGGACGCACATCGGTAGCCCGGTGCGGCTCGGTGTGGACTTTCAGGGTGGCACGCAGGTGGATGTGCAGTTTCAACAGGCTCCCGATATCGGGGCGATCCGCCGGGCGTTGGACGCAGCAGGCTTGAAGGATGCGGTCCCTCAGAACTTCGGCGCCGCTGCCGATCACGAAGTTCTCATCAGCCTTCCGGAAACGACCAACGAGTCCGCTCTCGCGCTTGACGCGGGTCGCGCACAGGTCGAATCGGCCCTGCAGGCCCATTACAACAATCCCTTCGATCCCAAGACTGGTGTGAAGGTCGATGTGGTGGGGCCAACGGTAGGCCATCAGCTCGAAAAGCAGGCCACACTGGCCACGCTCTATTCGATGGCCGGTATGCTCGTCTATCTCTGGTTCCGCTTCCAACTGATTTACGGCGTGGCTGCAGTGGTGGCATGCTTTCACGACACGCTTATCACCGTGGGGGCCTTCGCGCTTACTGGCCGCGAGCTCAGTTTGACTGTTATCGCCGCCATCCTGACACTGGTGGGGTATTCGATGAACGACACGATTGTTGTTTTCGACCGCATTCGCGAAAACCTGCGCATGAGCCGCCGCGAGAGGCTGCCCGACCTGGTGAACCGCAGCATCAATCAGACATTGAGCCGGACCGTGCTCACCTCGGGCCTGACTTTTCTTACCGTGCTGTCGCTGTTTATTTATGGCGGCCCGGTACTCAAGGACTTTTCGTTTGCTTTGGTGGTGGGTATTTTGATCGGAACATATTCTTCGATCGCAGTGGCGGCTCCAATGCTTGTAGCATGGCAGGAGTGGCGCGCGGGAAAAGGCAAAACTGCCTCGCTGCCAGCAGCGAGGAAGGCAAAGGCCTGAGGCTTAGTGAACTGGAACTGCGGCAGGGTGACCGCAGACAGAGAACAAAATTATCGGATGCCAGCACGCGAAGTGTATCGAGAGTGGACGCGAGGACCGAGTAGCAGATTCATGCAGAAGATGCGAGGCCGAAAAATTGCACCAGTTTTGCAGCAATTTTTGCAGTGCGAGCGCGGTTCTGATAAGGTTGACTCGCTCCTTATGAGCGATTTTTGGCGCCCGGGAACATTTGTCGTTTCCGTGGTGTCTAAATAATAGGAACAACGATACCCGAATTCGAGGCTGGCCATGTTTGAAGACTCCACATTCGAATCCGGGAAAAGGATCAAAACCAAGAGCAGCCGCTGGATGCTGTTTACGGGCAGCATCAATGCCTGCGAATCCTCATACTGTTGATTCTGATTCCGCTGATCTATCCTGAGGCGCTGCCGAAGGAGTTGATGGCAACGGTACTGACGTTGCCTCCCCCGCCACCTCCACCGCCTCCGCCACCTCCGCCGCCGGAAGTGCACATTGTTCATGTGCAGTCAGAGATGATGAACAATCAGCTCACGGCGCCAACCAAGATTCCGCACAACATTACGATGGTCAGTGAGAAAGAAGCTCCGCCTTCCAGTTTCGGTGTAGCCGGCATGGAAGGGATGGGCGGCAGCGGCTCGGGTGTGATGGGCAGCTTGTTTGGCGAGGGCAACGGTCCGAAAGTGAAGGCCGCGCCTCCCAAGAAGGTGAACATCTCGGCCGGTGTGGCTGTGGGCATGTTGATCCAAAAAACGCAACCGGTCTATCCGCCGATTGCGAAAGCCGCGCGGGTCTCAGGGACAGTGGTGCTGCAGGCCCAGATTTCAAAGAGCGGAACCATTCAGGATCTGCACGTAGTCAGCGGGCCGGCGATGCTTCAGCAGGCGGCTCTGGACGCGGTGAGAACCTGGCGCTACAGGCCCTACCTGCTGAACAACGAGCCGGTAGAAGTGGAAACAACGATCAATGTGATTTTTACCCTGGGTGGGTAATGGTAATTCTGGCTCCCTGCCGCACTTTTGGCAGGGAGTTTTGCTATAGCCCGGAATGCGAATCCTGCAAGAGCCGCGTTCCATCGAACCACCCGCGCAGGCGGGTTGAACTCAGTTCATAAGAATCTCCTTAGGAGGAACGATTCAGTGATTCTCGCTCAGCTCACACATTTCGCTTCGCACGCGGTCAACGGTTTGGCGTTCTTTCAGGATGAGGGTCAGACTGTCGGCTTCAGCCCCATGCAGCTTTGGGGTCACATGGCATGGATGGCGCGCACCGTGGCCATCGTCCTGTTTATTGAGTCGGTCTGGTCTTTGGCCGTGATGATCGACCGTTACCTGTACTTCTCCGCGGCGCGCAAGCAGTCGCGTGAATTCGCGCCGAAAGTGGCCGGCGCCCTGAAGGACAGCAAGCTTGAGGAAGCCATCAAGATTGCGGACCGGAACAAGAAGTCGCATCTGGCTGAAGTTGTAACGGCCGGCCTGCAAGAGTTCCGCGCATCGGCTGGGACGGCGACGGACGAAACCATCGCCAGCGCAGGCCGCGCCCTTGAGAGGGCCGAGGCCATTGTGCACGCCAAGCTGAAGAGAGGCTTGTCGGTTCTGGCAACCATCGGTTCGACCGCTCCGTTCGTTGGACTGTTCGGCACCGTCGTCGGCATTCTGCACGCATTCGACGCCATTGCAACCCAGAAGACATCGGGCATCGGCGCGGTCGCGGGCGGCATCTCAGAAGCTCTCGTCACTACGGCGTTCGGCCTGCTCGTGGCCATTCCCGCCGTCATGGCGTTCAACTATTTCACCGGGCGCGTCGAGGCCTTCGACGTCGAGATGGACAACTCCTCGAGCGAACTGGTGGACTACTTCATCAAGCAGAGCCACAAGCGGTAAGAGCGAAGCGGATTGGCTCGAGCGGGAATTTTCGCGGGGCGGAGGAACTGAATCTCTTCCGCCCGGCGGTTTGATCCTCGCAAGGGAGCTTGAATTCCGAGCAAGGCCGGACCGATCCGGCAGAAAATTCAAACGCACGGAGCCCGCAAAATGGGAATTACGGTTCGCGACGAAGGTAAGAAAGTTAATTCCAACATCAATGTCACCCCGATGGTGGACGTGATGTTGGTGCTGCTCATCATCTTCATGGTTATCACGCCCATGTTGCAGAACAAGGTCGAAATCGACATGGCCAAGGTGGACAATGCCACCGCCATGCCCGACGCGGACAAGGACGACGCCATTGTAGTGGCTGTTACTCGCGACGGCGCATTGTATCTCGGCCAGAACAAAGTCGATCCCAGCCAGCTGGGCAGCCTGGTGCGCGACAGGTTGCAGGATAAGACCGACAAGACGATCTACGTTCGCGCCGATGCGCGCGCGCAGTTCAAGGCCGTGGAAGATGCCATCGACGATGTACGCACGGCAGGCGTGGAAGAGGTCGGGTTGTTGACGCAAAAGCGCGAGGGTAATCTCTCGGGCGGCGAGTAGGACCGAACTCGATCGGATTAGCTTGATTCACGATATTGAGGAAGCGAGGAGTTTAAGCCATGGCAATGTCAACTGGCGGCGGTAGTGGCGCAATGGGCGAAATCAACGTGACGCCCATGATCGACATTCTGCTGGTGTTGTTGATCATCTTTATGGTCATCGTGCCTGTGACGCCCAAGGGATTGGATGCACTGGTGCCCCAGCCGCCGAAGAATCCGCAGCAGCAGCAGCAGCCGAATGACCGCACGATTGTGGTTCAGGTTCTTTATCGTCCCGGCCAGGCGCCGGCGTATAAGATCAACGAAACCGATGTGAACCACGCCGACCTGCTGCCCAAGCTGACCGAGATTTATGCGAATCGCGCGGAACGCGTGATGTTTGTGAAGGGCGACGACGACGTGAATTTCGCTTATATTGCCGACGTGATCGATATCGGCAAGGCTGCCAACGTGGATCACATCGGGTTGATGACGCCCAAGATCCAGGAAGGCCAGTAAGGCGCACGGAAGATCCGGCTGCGCCCGGGAGCATTGGGTCCGGGCGCGCGGAATTAAAAATGGTTTTTGTGGCGCGGTCTGCCCCGCCCGCAGCCAGTTGCAAAGGATTCCAGGCGGCCCGCGGGCCTGAGCCTGAAGGAGAAGGATACGAACATGAATGGACCTGCACGTTTTTGGGCGCTTGCGCTTACGTTGACCGGCATGGTGATTTCCATCAGCGGGTGCAACCAACTTGAAGCCCGCGACCAGTTGAACAAGGGAGTGGATGCTTATAAGAGCGCTCACTACGATGAGGCGATCGAGCACTTCCAGAAGGCCACGCAGCTTGACCCGAGCCTACCCATGGCAAAAACCTATCTGGCTACGGCGCTGTCGCAGAATGTTGTGCCCCAGATGGATACGCCGGAAAACATCAAAACTGCCAACCAGGCGATCGACATCTTCAAAGAAGTTCTGGCGCAGCAGCCCAACGATGTCAATAGCATGAAGCAGATCGCGGGCATTTATTACGAGATCAAGAACGTTGACGCCGCCAAGGACTGGCAGAAGAAAGTTCTCGAAGTGGATCCCAAGGATCCCGATGCTGCTTACTGGATCGGTATGATCGACTGGACCAAGGCGCACGAGAACAAGCTGCAGGCGCTGCAGGACGCCGGGCTGAACGACGATGGCAAAGGCAACGTAAAGGCGCCCAAGAAGATCATGGAACCGCTGGCCAAACAGAATGCGCCGCTGGTCGAAGAGGGTCTGAAGTATCTGACAATGGCTGTGGACAATCGCCCCAATTACGACGAGGCCATGCAGATGCTTAACCTGATCTACCGCAACAAGGCCGATGTGGACTACGGTAATGCTGCCGCTGTGAACCAGGATTTGGCGATGGCCCAGGATTGGACTTCAAAGGCCATGGATATGCGGAAGCAGAACGAAGCGAAGAAGAATGCAGGGCCTGGCGGAATCACGATGGATTCAAACGGCTCAATGCAATAGCAGGCGCGAGATTCGCAATCACACCCAACGGCCTCTGCCTCGCGCGGGGGCCGTTTTTCTTGGTATATTCTGGTCACACTTCCGAGGTGCGTTTTGATCAAGCCTGAACGCTTCTGTTGCGCCATCGTGTGCTTTGTTTCTCTCCTTTCGATCTCCGCAGTTCGCGCGCCCGGCCAAACGCAAGCCGGAGAAGCGCCTCGTCCCGCGGCAATGCAAACTGCCGAGTCAACCGGCGGCTTCACGGCGCACAACGATCGCGAGCAGCTTGAGGTAACGGTCTGCGGCGACTCGCTGATTCACGTCACTGCGCGGCTCCTGACTGCGCCGGCGTCACACGAGCTTCAACCGTGGATGCTCTCGCAAACCGAAAGCTGTCGTGGCGCTGCCTTCCAGTTCAGCAAGGCAAACGGTGTCGCCACGCTCACCACAGCGCGGCTCGCCATTTCCATGCCGGAGCGAGACGGCAACCTGATCGTGAAAACCCTGCAAGGCGAAACGCTGGTGCACGAAAGACCGAACCTGCCGCGCACCTATCTGCCTTCAGAGGCGTCAGGTCTATACCACATCGAGGATCGTTTTGGTCCGGACGCGACAGAGGCTCTTTATGGCCTCGGCCAGCACCAGAGCGGGATGTTCAACTATCGCGGCAGCGTCGTCGAACTCGGCCAGAACAACACTGACGTCGCCATTCCTCTGCTGGTATCGAGCAAGGGATACGCGATCCTATGGAACACCGCCTCTTTCAGCTACGTGGATAACCGTTTTCCTCTCGAACTGAATATGGAATCGATGGCGGCGCCTGAGATCGACTACTACATTCTTTACGGGCCGCAGTTGGACAGCATCATTCACGAATATCGCTCGATGACAGGTCACGTGCCGCTGTTCCCCGAGTGGGCTTATGGTTTCTTCCAATCGAAGGACCGCTACAAGACACAGGATGAGATTCTCTCGATAGCTGCCGGGTATCGCTCGCGGCACATTCCCATGGATGCGATCGTGCAGGACTGGTACTGGTGGAACGAAGGCGGCAAGGGCGATCCGGTCTTCAACTCCGGCTACACCGACGTTCCGGGGGAGTTGAAGACTCTCCACGACGAGCATGTTCACGCCATGATTTCGGCGTGGGCCATGATGGATTCGACCGCGGAGAACTACAAGCAGATGGTCCAGAAGGGCTTCGAGATTCCTGACGCCCAGGTCTACGACCCCACCAACCCAGCCGCGCAGGATTTTTTCTGGAACCAGTTTGTGGGCAAGCTTTTTGCGCAAGGGTGGGACGCGTTCTGGCTTGACAGCTCGGAGCCCGAGGAGGCGTGGCCGCACGTAGGCGACGCGATTTTACGCGATAAGCAACTCCACATCGGCAGCGGGCTGGAGTACACCAACGTATTTCCCCTCATGCACACGAGCGGCGTCCAGCAGCACTGGAAGCAAGCCAACCCCGACAAGCGCGTCTTTCTGCTCACCCGCTCGGCCTTCATGGGCCAGCAGCGCAATGGCGCAACGGTGTGGTCGGGCGACGTCTACAGCAGTTGGTGGGCGCTGCGCCGCCAGGTTCCCGCGGGGCTGAACTTTGCGCTCTCAGGTTATCCCTACTGGACGACCGATATCGGCGGCTATCATCCGCTCTTCGCTGACCAGGCCAGCCAGCCTGCCTACCAGGAACTCTACGCGCGCTGGTTCGAGTACGGCGCATTCTGCCCCATCTTCCGTACCCACGGCCATCGCGACCACAACGAGCTCTGGACCTATCAGCAGGTCTTTCCGGCGCTTGTGGCCATCGATCGCCTGCGCTACCGGCTGATGCCCTACGTTTACTCGCTGGCGTGGAAGGTGACGAGCGAGGACTACACGATTCAGCGTCCGCTGGTGATGGATTTCCGCGAAGATCCTGCCGTGTGGGAGATCGGGGATCAGTTCATGTTCGGGCCGGCGATCCTGGTGAGTCCGGTTCTTGTGGAGCACGCAACATCGCGGTCACTCTATCTGCCCGCGGGCGCCGTCTGGTACGACTTCTGGACTGGAGAACGCAGTGCGGGCGGCGGGCAAGTGACGGCGACAGCGCCACTGGATCGAATTCCTCTGGATGTGCGCGCGGGTTCAATCTTGCCGCTCGGTCCGGCGATTGAGTACGCCGGCCAGGCCACAGATCCCATCGAACTGCGAATCTACCCTGGAGCCGACGGCAACTTCACGCTCTATGAAGATGCCGGCGACGGCTATGGCTACGAGCAGGGAGCGCACGCCACCATTCCGATCCACTGGGAAGACGCGACGCGAACCCTCACACTCGGCGCGCGCCAGGGGAGCTATGCGGGTATGCGAACCGGCCACACATTCGATGTGGTGATTGTGTCACCCGGACATGGTGTGGGAGGGGATGCGACCGCCGCGCCGGACAAGTCGATCCAGTATTCGGGCGCGAGCATCGAGGCGAAGTTCTAGAAATCCGCCGAAGCGGTTGCGTTTCTTATTGCTCGCCCTGCTTCAGAATCTGCTCGGCAAGATAGTTCCGCACCCGCGCATCGTCCTGAAGCATTTCGAGGTACGCGGTCTGCAGCATTTGCTTCTCGGCGTCATGCAGCGTCTGGTGGATTGTCTGCCGCACATTGGGGTCACTCAGCAATCGTTGCCCTGCCGGTTCCCGAGCAATCAAACGGTAGATGGCATAGCCCGCGACCTTGTGGCCGGGCCCCGAATCGTAGACGGGAAGAACATCGGTGAACTGATCCGGCTTAAGCTTGCCGATGGCGGCAAAGACGGCCGGATCGGCCTTCAACTGCGACTCCGGCCAGAAACCCAGATCGCCGCCGCTTGACGCGGTGCGCGAGTCCTCTGAGTAATTCATGGCTACGGTTCCAAAATCCTGGCCGCTCTCGAGCCGGCTATAAAGGGCTTCAATCTTCTTCTTTGCGTCCGCGTCGTTCGTAGCCTTATTGTTGTCCGGCAGATTTCCGGCCTGCTGGCCCGCTGTGGTGGTCACGATAATTTGCGCCAGGTGGTATTGCGGTTCAACCACATTGAAGTCCGACTTGTGCTGCTCATAAAAGTCGGCAATCTGCGCATCGGTGATGTTGATCTTCGATTCGATTTCTTTGTTGAGCAGCTTGGTCTCAGTCAACTGACGGCGAATGTCGCGCTTGAATTCATCCAGAGTCAGGTTGCGCTGCTTGAGCAGGTTATAGAACTGATCCTCGGTATATGGCGCCTTGATCTCGGTCAGCCGCGCATTTACGTCTTCATCGCTTGCGGTCAGGTTCAGCTTGGCGGCACGCTGCTGCAAAATCTCGTCCTGGATCATCTGGTGGAGCACGTTCAGCCGCCGGATATCAGCCTCCTGCGGTGAAGGCTTCTGCGCGCTATCTTGCAGGCTGATCTGGTAATTTCTCTCCAGATCGGACCTCAGAATCTCCTTGCCATTGACGGTGGCCACCACATCCGCGGAGGGCGATCGATGGCAGCCAGACAAAGCCGGGAACAAGGCTCCGCCAAGCAAAAAGAGGACGGCAACAGCGGAACGCGATCGAAACTGCGATGCGACTTGCAAGCTGATTTCTCCTGCGGGGAACTGCAAAACCCCCGGTATTCAAGGATAAATTGCGCCACCGGCGCGCGGATAGTCCCCGGCGCGCTATTTGGCGTCAGCGGCCGGCGCCCCTGAAGCTGTCTGCGGCGGCGTTGCCGGGGGCTGCTCGCCCGCAGCGCGCAAAGCGCGGTCAATTGCCAACCAAACCTGGTCAGTGGGCAGAGCGCCGTTGATCCGCTCGCCATTCACGAAAAGCGCCGGCGTGCCGTCGATCCCCAGGCTCTCAGCCAGCTTGGCCGAGGCCCGCACCTGTGTCTCGTCCTGTTTGGCAATGCAAGCGTCCAGGCGGGTCCCGTCGAGTTTGCCCAGCGTGCCTTCCTGACGGGCGATACGGTCCAGGGCAGCAAAGCTCTTTGCCGGGTCGCGGTCTTCGCCGGTAATCTCCTGCCCGTGCGCGTGCAGGTAATCCACGTAGGTCCAGTAGACTTCGCCGCTCTGTGCGGCAAGGCAGTTGGCATCCACGGCCGCGTGCATCGCCCAGGGATGCAACTCAGGAATCGGATCGTCCTTGTAGACGAACCGCACCAGGTCTTTGTAGTGGTCGAGCGTCGCTGGAAAGAGCTCCTCATGCATGCGCGCGCAGAACGGGCATTCCAGATCGTCGAAGTTGATCACCGTAACCTTGGCCGCCGGGTTGCCACGGATCGGCCGACCTGCGATCGGGATCGCATCAGAAGGATCCTTGGTCAGGTCAAAGGTATCCAGGTGGACCAGCTTGGTGCTGTCGTTTGAGATCAGGAAGTTGATCACCTGGGATTTCGACCCGTTCCCAATGGTGATGGGCAGGGTCTCATAGCCGGTAAACTGGCTGGGCCCGCGAACCCCGATGCTCAGGTTGTAATCCGGAGGCAAGTCGTACTGGGAACGGACCAGAACCTCAATGTGCCGGTCAAGGACGGGATCGGGTCCCGAAGGTGTTGTGCTTTGGGCTTTACAGCCCGCGGCGAGGCCGAGAATAAGCAGGCCGGCCATCATGCGAGAATGCGGCAACGTGATTTTCCCCTCAGGAAAGGATACTCCAGGCGACCGCAATGCGGGCGCTCTGCCTGCGTCTGTTTTCCTGGCCGTAATGGATGGACGCAGCCCGCGGCGAAAGGCAACCGGCGCCACTGTCGCCATAGTGCGAACAGCCCCTAATAGGCCGGCGGCAGGGTGGGATCACGGAAGACAGAGTTGGCGCGCCGGATGTCGCCCACGGCGCCGAAGTTGGCCAGCGTAAAGCTGTAGAGCCACTGCGTTTCGTCGCGGCTGGTAGACCCGATGGTACCCAGCTCGAAGCGCCGGTAACCGACGGTCAGGCCGCAGCAGTTCCAGTTGTAGACCGCCTGCACGCCCCCGTACTGCACCTGATGCTCCACATAATCGTACCCGCCATTTACCGCCAGATTCAATCCGCTGCCGCTGGGCTTGCCGATCTCGAGGAAGGGCTGCAACTGCTGGCTCTTGATGACTGACTGGGCGCCGCTGCTGGTTCGTTCATCCACCGCGTTCAACAGTGCGTGGCCAATTCCCAGCGTGGTGCGGCCAAAGCTGTAACCCGCGAAGAGATTGTTGGCAGCGAAGTCTCCGCGGATGGTGTCGTAATCCAGATCCCACTCGACGCGCATGTTTTTAATGGCCTCGAAGCGCATGCGCGAGTCGATAGGCGCAATGTTGCGCGCCGACGTAAGAAAAGTGGGCGCCATCAGATCGAGCGTGGCGTCGAAGACATTGCGCCGGCCGGGAATGAGCGCGCCGCCAAATTTTGGATCGATGAAGTACTCCTGCGCAATCTTCCAGCTTGCCCATTCGCGCGGAGTTTCCGGGCAGGCTTTTGCGGCGTCCCCGCCGTCCGCGGCTTCCGCGGTGGTATCCGTGTCAGCGGTGTCTGCACCGTCAGCGGCCTCACTATCGTCCGCGGCCTCAGCACTGTCCGCATCTTTGTCCCCGCAGGGACGCCGGTCGGTGGGCCGCAGGTAGAACCGCTGTGTAAGCGAGAAGCCGGCCTCATTTACGTTGGTGGCGATATCGGTGGTGTCAAACAGCAGCACATTTTGCGCCTGCGGTCCGATACCGGTCACATACCGGTAGTTCAACTCAGGCTCGATCACGTGGCGCAGTACCCGGTGCCAATGGGAAAGCACAAAGTCGCGTTCCATCGCAGGCGGGCGGATGTCGATCGACGCTTCAATGTCTCTACGGTCCAGCGGATCATGGCTGATGGTTGGAACCTGGGACGTACCCGTCAACGTTGGAGTCTGGCTGATGGTGTAAGCAGTATCGCGCAGGGCGGCTTCGGGGACGAAGCTCCAGCCTCCGGCGCTGAATGGCATGGAAAGATGCGGGTAGAAATCCAGGCGGCCCACGTTGCGAGCGTGGAAGGAGGGCTCGGAGCGATACAGGTAGCCCAGCGAAGATTGCAGGCCCCAATTGACAATCGAGTTTCCCAGAGGCCGGTCCAGAACGTCGTAGCGGATGAGGGGCAAGTGCAGGATCTTGACTTCGTTGCCGTTTGCGGTGTTGGCGAAGGATTGGAAGCGATCCAGCCACACTTGCGGAATCCTTCCGTTGTGGTTGTGCGTGAAGACCACGTCGCTCGATACCTCGGAACTGATGGCCTGCGAGTAATTGTCATCAAAGACGAGCCGGTAGACGTAGCTCGAGAGATACTCCATGGAGCCGGCGATACGAGTATTCGGCGACAGATCTTTCCGGCCGAGGATGTTCACGTCGACGCCACCCTGATTGACCAACTCATACCCGACCGGGCCGGCCAACTTGGCGGACGGCGTGGCGGGTAGTGCGGCGGCGCGAGCTCCGGACGCGGCAGATGAGCCGCCCAGCGTGTTGCCTATCTCTTCCTCTACGCCGCGATCGAGCAGCGCATTCCATCGCGCGATCAGGTGGTCGAGCCCAGGGCCCTTATAGCGGAAGTCGCCATTGGGCGCCCACCCGCGCTTGCTGTAGTACTCCGAGCCGATCACCATATCCATGCTGCGGTTAATGACCCAATAGAACTGCTCACCGAGCGTGTAGCCCCGAATCGACGATCCGTTGCTGATGACCGGCGTCAACAGTCCGCTTTCGCGTCCTGTCTGATTGGCGGGGTGGTGAAGATAGGGCAGGTAGAAGATCGGAATCCCGAGAAACTCAAAGAAGGCGTTGGATGTGGAAGCATCCTTGTTGTCCAGGCTGATGGCATGGGCGATGATGCGCCAGTCAGGTCGAGGAAGGCGGCAGTTGGTGATCGAGCCGTCGATGATCTTGAAGCTGCCCTCGCCGGTTTGCAGCAGCACGCGGCCAGAAAAGAGAAGCGGGGTTGGCGTGGAGTAGACCACAGTGTGGCCCATGGTGCGCACGCCCTGCGATCCGCTGACGTTGTAGAAGCGCGCGGTGTGCATGTTCAGCCGCATATTGCCTTGCGTGGCGTTGATGAGCACATCGTTGGGCCCGCCTGTTAGCTGCAGGTGGCCGTCGGCCTCGAGCTCGGTAGTGGCCCGGTTATAGACCACCTTGTCGGCACGAATTACATAGCCGTTATAGTGAACGACCACATCGCCGCTGAGAGTCAGCGTGTCACCGGCCCAGTGCTGGACCAGCGCTTCCCACTCGACAGGCGTGCCGGTGGAAGGGGCCGGCTGCGGCACAGCGACGGGCACCATCTCCTGGCCTGGATCGTCGGGCAGCGCGTCCAAATCCGAAGCGGCAGGTTCTTTCGCGGCGCTCACCGTCTCACGTTGCGGCGCGGGTGCCGCATTGGTCAACACCTGAGGGGCCTGCGCGCCGAGTTGCAGGTGACAGACGGACAGCACCGTGATAAACACTAGATAGCGAGGACGCATCCCAGAACCAACACGCGGTAAGGCTCAGCATAGCAAAGCCGGCTGCAAGAACTAGGACGCGCACCACGCTGCTCTGGTTAGTTGAACAATTCGGGTCGATTGCAAGCTCATGAGCCACTATCCCCTGGCCGCGCCCGCTTTATTCCGCGATCATCGTTTCCTGGTTCATCAGCATTGCTTGCGTCTTCCCGAATGGATGTTGGGATGTGGCACGAGTGAATCTGGCAGCGCGCGCCCGCAACCGGGAACCGCTGCCGCAGCAAAAGGGGCGCAGGAGCTTTGAGCACATCGTTGAGCACGGCAAGTCTCTATCCCTCGTGGAAGCAGGAAGTGAACCGGCGGGTGGCGGCCCACATGACGCACAAGACTCATGCGGCGAGCGAATCTGCGACGCCTGCGGAGAGCCGGGCGGCCGCCGACAGTCGAGCCGCGCAGGCTGCAGCGCGGGTTGCTGCGCGATACGCCAGCGCTCCCAGCTACAGCGAAATGCTGGCCGATGAGGCACGGGCAGCACTGCGCGCCGCCGAAGCTGCGACGCGAGCGGCACAGAAGGCTCATGCCGCAGCACAATATGTTCTTGCCGGTCTTGAGGCAGCCTCCTCGGCAGAGGCGGAATGGGATCAGCAGTTCGCCGGCGAGCGCCCGGCTGATAACGCCATAGACGCATCTGGAAATTCGGCTGGACCGATGCTGGTGGAGGAAGAGTCGCAGGGGATGGATCGCCAGGAAGCGGAGCGGACCGCACCGGTTTCCAATCCTGCGCGTGGCAGGGGAAAGTCGCGCAAGCAACGTTCTGCCGCCGCTGAGATGCGCACCGACGATCCGCCAGAGCCGGCATTGCCGATGCCAGCCATTCTGAGCGCCGACGAGGCGCCTGACGGCGGAGTTGTGGAGCCGATCTATGCTAACCTCATCCAGTTTCCGCGCGAGGTCGTGGCTACACGCAAGGTGCGCCCGCGGCGCGCCGAAGGCCCCCTGGCGACCACAGCGGCCGAAGCGCAACTGAGCATCTTCGAGGTGGATCCGGGAGCGATCTCGACGCAGCCCGCATCAGCGGCGGTGGACGAACCTGCCGCGCCGGCGTGGATGCGGCCGGAGTGGACGAGCATTCGACTCGAAGAACAGCCGCAGGCGGAACTGCCGGAGGAACCGGCGCCCCAGGTTCGGACGCGAGCGGTAGCCGAAATGGCGCCACTGAGCCTGCGCCTTCTGGCTTTTGTAGTGGACGGAAGCCTGATTGTCGCAGCCTTTCTGGCGGCGGCCAGGCTGGCACTGGGCCACGCCAATGCGCTGCCCGGGCCGCGTGCGGTTGAACTGGGCACCGCTTTCGCGCTGCTGTTGATCGCCGCCGCGTATCAGACGTTGTTCTTCACACTGGCCAGCGCCACGCCGGGAATGAAGTACGCAGGAATCGGCCTGGTCAGTTTTGACGGAGCGAGTCCCAGCCGCGAGCAACGGATTCGGCGTCTCAAGGCGATGCTCTTGTCAATTTTGCCGCTGTGCCTGGGATTGGTCTGGTCTGTCTTCGACGACGGTCATTTCACCTGGCACGACCGCCTGTCGCGAACCTATCTGCGAAAGTACTAAGCGTTCATCCAGCCAGTTCCCGGAGCGCGCTTACCCCCGCCCCGATCAGTGCGGTTTCATCATCCGAGGGCAGGATCTCCAGCGAGAAGCTCTGCAGCGGGCTCATGCGGACCATGGTCTCAAGGTGGCTGCGCAGCAGCGGCAACTCAAGAAAGCCCACGTTGCAACCAGTGAAGTAGAAACGGCCGGGCCCCGCCAGGTGAATGAATGAAGCGGTGGCCGCCGCCAGCGCACGGTGCCACAGGTCAACAAACTCGCGGCAGCGGGAATCGCCCTGTTTGGCATTGGCAAAGATCTCTTCGGGCTCCAGATCAAGAAAACGCATGCGCATGGCGCGGTAGCCCATGATGCCCTCAAGGTGGCCGGCGCCCCCGCAGCCGCAGTAGCGCTCTTTGGGATCGAGAGTGACCGTAATGTGCCCGCCCTCCCATACACCGTCCACATAGGGCCACCGGCCGTATCCGATTCCGTTGCCGATGGTCCACACGCGGGTAAGCTTGTCGAGCCTTCCGCGAGTGGAGGCAACACCGGCGGCAATTGCGTCGGCGTCGTTGGCCACATGCACCGGCGCCGCGATGCCGCGCTCCGCCAGCGCCTCGGCCAGTTTTTCTGCCAGGCGCAGCCCTTTAAGCTGCTTCAAATTGGGCGACTCTTCCACCACGCCGTGGCGAACAATCCCGGGAACGGCCACGCCGATTGCTTCAATCGCCTGCTTTTTGCTGCCGGCCGGCTCCGCCAGGGATCCGATGTGGCCGGCGACAATGCCGACCAACTCGCTGGCGGGCATCGCGGCCAATCCGTCCTGGGTTTCAGGATCGGTGGGATAGTGGAGCAGCTTTCCGGTCAGCCGCTGATCCTGAAGCATGCCGCTCACAACGCGCTCGGTAATGACAACGCCGATTGCCGTGGTCATTTCGCCCCCCTTGGGAGATGGGAGAGATGATTCATTTGCTTCAACCTCCTCGGACAAGTGCTCGCATAGATGCGGGCGTTTCCGGTTTAGAGCCTGTAATGAACTTTCGCGCGGGCGGGAAAGTCAATTACAGGCTCTAAACCGACTGATACTGGTGCAAGCGTCCCAGGCCATTGAATGCCGCCACTTTGTAACACTCGGCGAGAGTGGGGTAGTTGAAAACCGTGTTGATGAAGTAATCCACTGTGCTGTCGAGGGTCATCACGGCCTGGCCGATGTGCACCAGTTCGCTCGCGCCTTCGCCGATGATGTGCACCCCCAGCACCTTGCGCGTGTCGCGATGGAAGATGAGCTTAAGTCTGCCGGTGGTGTCGCCGCGTATCTGGCCGCGCGCCACTTCGCGGTAGTAGGCCATGCCGACCTCATAGGGCACGTCTTCGCCCGTAAGCTGCTCCTCGGTCTTGCCGATGAAGCTGATCTCAGGGATGGTGTAGATGCCGTAGGGATAAAAGCTGGGGTTCGAACTGGCCGCGAGATCGCCGAAGGTACGCACCGCTGCGATCCTCCCTTGCTCCATTGAGACTGAAGCCAGGGAGGGAAAGCCGACGACGTCGCCCGCGGCATAGATGTGCTCGACCTTGGTCTGGTAGTGCTCATCCACGGCGATGCGGCCCCGCTTGTCCGCCTCAAGGCCAGCCGCCTCCAGATTCAGATCGTCCACGTTGCCCTGGCGGCCAACGGCATAGAGCAGCGCCTCGCCCGAGACCTTCTTTTTGCTCATCAGGTTGGCCACCACTGTGCCCGGCGATGGCTCCTCGACGCTGTCCACCTCCTCGCCCAACCGCATGGTCACGCGGCTGTCGCGCAGGTGATAGCTGAGCGCCTCGATGATCTCCTGATCGGCGAACTCGAGAAGCCGGTTGCGCTTTTCAATCAGCGTTACGCGTACGCCCAGCACCGCGAACATGCAGGTGTACTCCACGCCGATGACGCCGCCGCCCACCACGATGAGCGTCCGCGGCAGTGCTTCAAGGCCGAGAATCTGGTCACTGTTGACGATGGTTTTGCCGTTGACGGGAACCTTGTCGGATGTGGCCGGCTTGGTGCCCACGGCGATGATGATGTGTCCTGCTTCGAGCGTTGAATCAGTCTGCGGGCCCTCCACGCGAAGGTGGTGGGGATCGATAAACCGTGCAATGCCGTGAACAACGTCAATACCATTGCGCGACAACTGCGCCTCGGTTACATCCACCTCGGTCTTGATCACGGCCTGAACGCGGAACGCAAGGTCAGCCATGGAGATCTTTTCCTTGACCCGGTAGTTGACGCCGTAGATGGAGCGGTAGTTGTAGCCGGAGAGATGAAGCACGGCCTCGCGCATGGTTTTGGAGGGAATGGTGCCGGTGTTGACGCACACTCCCCCGACAAGCGACCGGGCTTCGACCACAGCCACGCGCTTGCCCATTTTGGAGGCGGCCACAGCGGCGCGCTGCCCTGCGGGCCCGGAACCGATAACGACCAGGTCGTACTGTACCGCGCTCATGCGTGTCTCTCCCAAGTTGGATGCAGTTTCAGGGGTTACCGCGAAGGTGGGCCAATACTCCGCACCCGGAACAGTTGCATTTCAAGGATAACTGTACTGGGTGCGCGCGCCAGGAAGATGAAGATTCATATGTCTATTCATATGTCTTTCGATAGGATGCGGGAGGATGGCGCCGGGTGACGCCGCGGCACGAGCGAAGGCAGGCGGGCAGCCCCGGCGAGTGATGAGAGTTCACTTGCCGGAGCCGCAGATCGGGGTTCCCGCCTGGCGCAATGCTGCAGAAAAGAAGCTTGCGTTTACGTGTGCGCGGAGCGCAAAGCAGGTCGCGATGCCGGGCGCACATTGGCGGCGAACTTCGCGCCGCCCTGCTGTTCGCCCTCAAGGCGGAACTTGCGGATGACGCCGTCAAGCTCGGCGGCCAGCGATGTGAGGTTTTTGAGCGCCTCGACGGCTTCTTCGGCGCCCTGCGTATTTTCAATTGCCAATTGTGAAATCTGGCTCGCGGAGTCAGAGATTTCACCGGCAGCCGATGTCTGTTCGGTCGCCGCGGTGGCGATCAGGTCAATCTGCTGCTCGACCCGCTTTGAGGCTTCAATGGTGGCTTCCAGGCTCTGGCGAGCATTCGAGGTTTCCTGCATGCCATTTTCCACTGCAGAGCGGCTGTCGGCCATCACCTGCAGGGTTTCGCGTGTCTCCTCCTGAATGCTGCGAATGGTTCCCGCGATCTCTTCGGTCGCGCTCTTGGTGCGCTCGGCCAGCCGGCGCACCTCGCCGGCCACCACGGCGAACCCGCGCCCATGCTCTCCAGCGCGAGCCGCCTCGATGGCTGCATTCAGAGCCAGCAAGTTGGTTTGCTCGCTGATCTCCTGGATCACGTTCACGACCTTGCCAATCTCCTGCGAGCGGTCCGCCAGCGAGGCCATCTTGTCTGAAACGGTCTGCGTGGCGGCGGCGATGTGTTCCATGGTTGTGGCTGCAGCCTGCATCACGGTTCCGCCGCGCTCCGCCGTCTGCGCCGATTCGCGGCTGGCGCTGGCTGCGTTTTCAGCGTTATGGCTGATCTCGCCGATGGTCGCGGTCATCTCCTGCGCCGCCGCGGCAATCTGATTGATCTTGCCCGACTCCGCACGCGCATTGCTTGCGCTCTGCACGGCGCGCGTGCTGATCTCCGTTGTCGCGGTGGAAAGCGTTTCGGCGCCGTGGCCAACCGATTGCACCACCGCGCGCATGGCGGCAACGCTGGTGTTGAACGCTTCGCCGAGGCGACCGAGGTCGTCGCTGCCGGTCACTTGAACATTGGCAGTCAAATCCTTGGCTGCCACCGCTTCGACGGCGCTCTTGAGCCGGGCAATCCTTGGGACGATCTCGCGGGTGAGAACGATGCCGGTCAATAGACAAAGCAGCAGAATGAAAAACGTGAGGCACGAGCTGACCCAAAGGGCGAAGTGACTGGCGCTGGTGGCAATTTTGGACTCTTCCGTGCCGTTCTTCGCGTTGAGCTCGAGATCTTCTTCCATCGCATTGAACGCGCTATTGTAGGCATCGGCCGTAGAGTCCGACGACAGCAGATCGAGTGCATCTCCCGGCTTGCCCGCCGCATGAAGAGCGTTGGCCTTGTCGCTTATTCCGCGATAGCGATTGAAGGCCTCTGAGAATTTCTGAAGCAACTGCGGCTCCCCGGGTTCGGTGGCAAGGGGCGTGTAGGCGTCGAGTGCCGCCTGGTAGTCGGTCCAATCCTGTTGCCGCCGCATGGCGTGGGTGGCAGTGCATGCAGGGGTTGCACAGAGCATCAAGTCCAGGTCTTCGCGTCGCGCATTGAGGGCTGCACCGCGCGCGCGCGCAAGATTGATCGTGGAGGGAAAGTAGTTATCGCTGATTTTTGCGCTTTTGGCGGCAATTCCGCTAAACGTCACAAAGGCATATGCTCCCAGAACAAAGCAGAGACAACAAACAATGCCGAACGCGAACGTGAATTTGCGAGAGACCGGGAGATTGCGTAACCACTGCATGAGAAAGATCCCTTCCGAAGCGACTGGTTGGCTCTATCGGCTGGAATTGGCTTAGCTTGAGTGCCGCTTCCACGGAGAGGGTTCGAAAGTTGCCAGGCACGGTGCTACGCCGGAATGTTTCTCCGCACAGTGGCGGCGAACTGAAGGGCGACCTTCTCGCGTCTTACTTTGGCAATGGATGCGCCTGCGCCCAGGTTTCGTATTCCTTCAGCACGGCGATGCCTTCGGTGTTGTACCAGGAATACCCGTTTCGGCGCTCCAGGCTCAGGTCGTTCACATCGTCGTGAATGGTCTTGTCGCGGTCGCCGAAGATCGGCTTGTCTGTGCCGATCTGGTAGTAGCGCGACCAGATGGGTCCGGCTCCCGCGACGGCCATGAGCTTGCGCCCGCCGGGGCTTCTGCGGTCGGCCGTGAAATTGCCGCTGCCGAAACGGTAGCCGAAGATCTCGACCTTGGTCAGCCAGGCGCACGCGGCGTGCACCGCGGCAACCTCCGCCGGTGTGGGATCGGGTAGGCTCATGAAGAACTCCACCACTGGATCGCTTTCATCGCTGGTCAGCGCGGCCATCTCGTAATTGCGCGCCGAGGTCGGCTGCAGCGTCAGGGGATCGTACTGCTGCGCCCACGCAGTCTTTACGCCATTCACGACGATCTGCAGCTTGAGCAGGCAGTCGATGCCGCGCTGGGCCGCCGGTCCCGCCTTCTCAACGAGCGAAGGCGGCAAAAATCTGTAGTCTGGAGCGCCCGTGGCAACGTCGTGCAGTATCTCAACTGCGTGCGTCATGGCGTCGTCGTTGATCGTAATCGCGTCGTGATAGCCGCCTTCAAGCGGCCAAACCTGCGGCCAGCCGCCGTTGGGGTATTGCGAATTCAAGAGGTAACCAACACCGCGTTCTACCGATGCGCGAAAGGGCGCGGCATCGGCATCGCGGTGTGCCGCCAGCAACGCCGTTGTCACATGCGCCAGAAAACGAATCTGCATCCACGTGGCGTCGTTGTCGAGCGTGGCGATGTAATGCCAGTTGGGATCGACCGGCTTATCGAAGTCGGCTGGGTCTGAAAAACGGTTCTCGTTGTCGGTGTCGTACAGGTCGCCGGGAGCACGCGGTTTGCTCACCATGTCAATGTTCTTGCTCCAGCCGCCGTCGGCCACCTGGTAGGTTACGATGTTATGCGCGTCCTTGATAGCCTCGTCGCTCGACCACCACTCGGCCGGATGGTCGGCACGCAGCGCAAACATGCCGCGGCCCATGGATGCGTGTTTGGGGTCGGTGTTGCCTGCGGCCTTCTGCTCGTCGGCGAGGGTCTGCTTGTCGGTCGCCTTCTGCTTTTCCGATCGCTCGAGATACTCCCGCCAGGCCTTCTGCTCCTTTTTAGGTAGCTTGGCAATACGTTCGCGGGTCAATGGCTGGGCAATTACGTTCATGCCGATCACTTTGGCTGAAGAGGAAGGAGAAAGGCCCAGGGCAGCGAGCGAAGCCAGGAGCAGGAAGAGCAGGAATCGGCTTGTTGAGCGCATGGCTCGGTTTTTACCGCAGCCGAAGGGCGGTTGTCAACGAAAGGTCTGACCACTGAGGGCGGTCGTCCCATGACTTTGCAGCTCGGCATTTTCCGATTTTCAGGTGGAGGTTTTCAAAATGTTTTAGGCTGGTGGTATGGAATTCAAAATCAGCGAGCTGGAGCGGGAGCCGGTCGAGTTCGATCTGCAACTCGGGCCGGGCGCGGTCAATTTCGGCAGTGAAGCCGATCAAAAAGGCAATCTGGCCACGTCGGGCAGTGCCGAAGTGATTCACGAGCACCGCGGCCCCCGCGAGATCGTCCCCGACATCCGGCTGAAGGGCCGTTTTGCGGGTACATTCCAGGTTCCCTGCGCCCGATGCGTCGAGCCGGTGGAACTGCCCTTGGCCGGCGAGTTCGACCTCATTTTCCGCCCCGTTGGCGTTGATGGAGACGCTCCGGAACGGTCGATAACGGCGTCGGAGACCGAAATCGGTTATTATCAAAAGGACAGTCTGTTGCTTGAAGATGTGCTGCGGGAGCAGGTGCTTTTGTCCCTGCCAGTCAGGACCCTGTGCAAGCCGGACTGCAAAGGACTTTGCCCGCGCTGCGGAGCGAATCGCAATACTCAGCCCTGCTCCTGCGACGAGGGTCCAACCGATCCGCGCTGGGGGGCGTTAACCGGGTTACGTGGCCGGATCAAGTCCTGAAAAATGAAGTTTTTGGCGCTGAGGGCGCCCAAAACTCCACCTTGGCTGGATCGAAAACGATGTGGCCAAAGTGGGGTGCTCTTGTGCCAAGAGCCAATCGAAGGGAATTGCACCATGCCGAATCCGAAGAGGCGCCACTCGACGCGCCGCACTGCTCTACGACGCTCCCACGACTTTCTTACTGCCGTGGGGCTTTCAGAGTGCCCGAATTGTCACGAAAAGAAGTTGCCCCATCGCGCCTGCACCAAGTGCGGAGCGTATAAAGGCCGCGCCGTGCTGGAAGTGAAGGAAGAGAAATAAACCCCACTCCGATGCTCACTGACATCGCGCTTGACGCAGTAGGCTCCGACAAGGCTCCCGAGCCTGAGATTCGCGGAGCTATACTCGCCTGCCGCACCCTGCCCGTGCGCGTGCATCTTGTCGGGCCTGAGCCGGAGCTGCGCGACCTTCTCGACGAGCATCTTGAAGACGAAGACCTGCCGATTGTTATCCACCATGCCTCGGAGCGCATTGGGATGGACGAAAAGGCAGCCCATGCCGTGCGCACAAAGCGTGATAGCTCGCTGCGCGTGGGGCTGAAGCTGGTGCGCGAAGGCAAGGCGGTGGGATTTGTCACCGCCGGCAACACCGGCGCGGCCATGGCCACAGCCAAGATGGTGCTGGGCGGTCTGCCGGGCGTCGACAGGCCGGCTTTGGCCACTCCCATGCCAACTTCAAAGGGCAATCCCTGCGTGCTGCTCGATGTGGGCGCAAATGTGGATTGCAAGGCGCAGAACCTGGAGCAGTTCGCCGTGATGGGTGAGATGTACGCCCGCAGCGTGCTGAAGATCGCCAGGCCGCGCGTCGGCCTGCTTTCCATCGGAGAAGAAGAGAGCAAAGGCAACGAACTCACGCGCGAGGCTCTGCCGCTTCTCAAGGCCCTGCCCATTAACTTCATCGGGAATGTGGAAGGCCGCGACATCTTCAACGGCCACGCCGACGTGATTGTCTGCGACGGCTTTGTGGGCAATGTGGCGCTGAAAACCAGCGAAGGCATCGGCCGCTTTGTGCGCGATGTGCTTCGCGAATCGCTCACCCGCACCGTAACGGCGCAGGTGGGCGCACTGCTGTCGCGCCGCGCCTTCAACGACTTTCGCCGCCGCCTGGACTACACCGAATACGGAGGCGCGCCTTTGCTCGGCGTGCGCGGCGGTTGCATCATCGGCCATGGGTCCTCCAACGACGTCGCCATCTACAACGGCATCCGCGTCGCGCATGAGTTCTCCCGCTCCGGCACGAACGAGCGCATTGAGCAGGCGTTTGCCGGGCGGCCCAAGCATCGCCCCGATCATGGCACAGACGCCGACGCCATCATTCAGTAAGTAAGGGCGGGGTCTCAAGTCTCACTGTGCAGCCCATCGTTCCGGGCCAACCGCAATCGGCGCCAATCGCGATCCGGGCCAAAAGCGATCCAGACCAATCGCGAACGAGGATCGACCATGCAGCACAAACCCGCGCCACCGGCAAGCTTTGACCCGACCGTGCTGAGCATGCTGGCCTGCCCGGCATGTCACGGCCATCTCCGCACGGACAATGCGCACCTGGTTTGCGCAGATTGCCGCCGCGCTTATCCAATCGTCGACGACATTCCTGTGCTGATTGTCGATCGCGCGAAGGCGCTCGCGAAATAAGCCTGCGCATCCCCCCTCAAGCCTTGCGGCGGAGCGCCTCAGGACAGAATCAGCTCCATAAAGACATCGGCTCTGGCGTAGGGCGACGGGAGAACTCTGGCAGGATCGAGGTGGCTGAATCCCGCGGACTCATACAGCCGAATCGCAGACGTTAGCACATGGTTCGTCTCCAAATAGAGCCTGCGCGCGCCGGCGTTGCGCCCCTCTTCGATCGTCGCCTCAAGCAGGCGCCGCCCGACGCCCGCGCCTTGATGCGACGGGGCGACAGCCATCTTGGCGACTTCGTATTCACCGTCACTCATGCGCAACAGCGCGCAACAGCCCACACATTCGTTACCAGCTACGGCGAGCAGGATCTTTCCGCCCTTGTCGAGGATTGTTCGCTGCGGATCGGTGAGGGTCTGCTCGTCCTTCGGCTCGATTCGGAAATAGCGGCCAATCCATGCTTCATTCAATCGCTGGAATGCCGCCTGATCTCCAGGCTGAAAAGGGCGAATTGTCGCATCGACTTTCGCAGGATGATTCGCGTCAGATTCGATCAATCGAGGCCTCCTTGCGGGCTCCGTGGGAAAGCGGCGCCCGACCGAATGCAATGGTGTGAGATTGATTCCAGAAGGGCCGCCTACCGCCGCCGGTAGAAGGGCCACACGATCATGGCAGCAAAAGCGATGGCGGCTGCCAGCGCCAGAGCAACGATGCTGTAGAGGAGGACGAGGCTGGGGCCCTGGGACTGCTTTTCGCCGGAGTCTTCCGGCCTTGTCGGAGGAAGGAACTCAGGGTCACTCATACTTCAATGACTCCACGGGATCCAATTGCGCGGCGCGGGTGGCGGGAACAGTGCCGAAAACAACTCCAACGAGCGTGGCGGATGCAAGGGCGATCAGTACCGACCACCAGGAGAAGGGAAATGCGTAGTCAGTGAAGAAACGAATCGAAAAGGGAAGCGCAAGGCCGGCGATGCTGCCCACTACGCCGCCGGCGAGCGAGATGAGTATCGCCTCCGTGAGGAACTGCAGCTTGATCTCGCGAGAGGTGGCGCCCAGCGCTTTGCGAATTCCAATTTCGCGGATGCGTGAACGCACATTGGCCAGCATGATGTTCATAATTCCAACGCCGCCGACTGCCAGCGTTACGCACGAGACCGCGATCAGCAGCCAGGTCAGCGCATCGGCGATCTCCGCCGCGGTAGTCAACAGATCCTGGAGCGTTTGCACGTTGTAAATCGAGTTGGGTCGATGCCGTAAATGAACTACCTGCCGAATCTGCTTGGCGGCGTCAGGCACCTCATTCATGTTCTGCATCGAAAAGTAGATCTGGTTCACTCGATCGGTGCCTGTGAAGTAGCGCGCCACCGAGTAGGGAATCAGGACGGTTTGTTCCGTGATCTCGGATTGACCGAAGTCATTGACGGCTTCTTTGAAGACGCCGATGATCGTGAACGGAAGGCCAAGGATCTCGAAGGTCTGGCCCACAGCGGCATCGTCGTTTCCGTAGTGTTCCATTGCAAAAGGCTCGGTAACAACTGCACATCGGGCGTGCGTGGAATCGTCGATGTCGTCAAAGAAGCGGCCTTCGGTGACGATCAGGTTGCGGACATGCTGGTAATCCGGGCTTACGCCGAGCACCGTGGTGTCTTTCTCTGTTCCGCCAGGAAAACTAAGACGATTGTGCATAGTCAGGACAGGCGAAGAATACATGACGCCGGGCACCTGCTGGTCCACTGTTCTCTCGTCCTCGATGGTCAGATAGTCGTTGTAGCGCACTCGTTCCGCCACAGAAGCGCCACCGCCGGCGTATTCCAATTCCACCGAATTGGTGCCGATTTTCTGGATCAATTCGAGGATGTATTGCTTGCCGGTCAAGCCGATGGTGACCACCAGAATCACGGACGCCGTGCCGATGACCATGCCCAGCGCAGTAAGCATGAAGCGCGTCTTGCTGGCGCGAAAGCTGTCCAAGGCCAACTTGAGAATTTCACTCATCAGCATGGTGCGGCGCGCGCTGATAAGCGTCTGCTCGAAGGTGCGAGGGCGGGTCTTTACCGTTGTCGGATTCATCGCTTCCCTGGGGGTTAGACTCTCGACGGCGCTGTGTGGGTTCCGGAAATCTGACTCATGCCGACCGGGGCCAGATCCGATCTTGCCCCCTATAGATTACGCGCTTCGCGGTGTACAGGAAACCTTCAGGGCTGGAAGTGGGTTCGAGATGCGATCGCTGCGCGGCGGGGCTGCCTTCAAAAGGAGATCATCGCGAATGAGAGCTTGGTTCGGCTCAATTGCGGACCTCCAGCGTGCGCCAAAGCGCAGCCAGCCCTTCAATTGGCACGGCCTCGGCGCGCATCTTTTCATCGATTCCCGCGCGGGCCAATGCTGCTGCCGCGGACGCAGGGGTGAAACCGGCCGCGCGCAGGTTGTTGGCAAGAGTTTTGCGTTTTTGCGCAAAGGCCTGCCGCAGGAAGCGCAGAAAACCGGCTTCCTCGACTCCCAGCTCCGCAAAGCGCGGCGCAAACCGCCAGCGAACGACCGTGGAATGAACTTGCGGCGGCGGCGAAAAAGCCGAAGGCGGCAGGGTGAAAAGGCACTCGACCGGCCCATACATCTGCACCGTGACTGAAAGCATGCCGTAATCGCGCGAGCCTGGGGTAGCGGCCACGCGGTCTGCCACCTCGCGCTGCGCCATCAGCACCGCCAAGTCAAGCGATGCGTGGCTGGCGGCAAGCTTGAGCAGGATGGGCGATGTGATGTAGTAAGGCAGATTGCCCGCTACGCGGAGGCGATCTTTAGCCTGCGTGGCGGCCGCCGCAAAATCGAATTGCAGCACGTCCTGCTCGACGACCGTCACGCGCTGCGGCTCGAATTGCTGCTGCAGGCCGGTCGCCAGCCCGTGGTCCAGCTCAATGGCGATGACGTGGGCGGCTCGCGCCGAAAGCGCTCCGGTAATGGCGCCCTGGCCGGGGCCGATCTCCACCACCGTGCGTCCGGCAAGATCGCCCAGCGCCGCGGCAATGTTCTGCGCGGCCTGCACGTCGATCAGGTAGTTCTGTCCGAGCCTGGATTTAGCCGGCATCTTCTGCTCCGATGGTAGAACAGCGGTTTGGGCAGCCGCCCCCATACACATAAAACGTGCTATTCTTACACATTGAAAGGCCAGGCGATGCGCACCAATATCGACATCGACGACAAGCTGATGAAGCAGGCGATGAAAGCCGCGAAGACCGCGACAAAAAAAGCCGCGGTTGAGACCGCCTTGCGCCAGATGGTTCTGCTCAAGAGACAAGGAGGCATTCGCAAGTGGCGCGGCAAGATCCAATGGGAAGGCGATCTGGCGGCGATGCGCGAAGGGCGATTCTTTGACCCCGAACCGAAGCGTAAAGAGGCAAAGCGTGAAAAGGCAAGTGTCGATCGGCCTGCCTCATTGAGAACAGCGGCACGGTAGAAAGACGCAAGGGTATGGTGATCGTCGATAGCTCCGTGTGGATCGATTATTTACTCGATCGCGTCAATCGCCAAACCGATTGGCTCGACGCTGCGGTTGGCAGACAGGAAATTGGCCTTACAAGCCTCATCCTGTGCGAGATTCTGCAAGGGGTGCGCAGCCGCGCGCAATTCCGCGGGTTTCAACGCGAGCTTTTGCGGTTTCCGGTCTTCGATGCCTGCGGTACCCAGCTTGCGATTTCCGCGGCGCGCAACTACCGTGCACTGCGCGATCGGGGTATCACGGTGCGCAGGACGATCGACTGTTTCATCGCGACCTTCTGCATTGAATCGGATCATCAGTTGCTTCACAACGATCGCGACTTTGATGTTTTCGAGACCCACCTTGGACTGCGGGTGCTTCATCCCCCCTATCACCCATTGCACTAAACTAAATCTGTCGTCCAACCGTTTCCCATGCGATCCGCGAGGCCCAATTGCTGATTGACTCCCACGCGCATCTTGACAGCGAGCGCTACTCCGCGGATCGCGAAGCGATGCTGAGCCGCGCGCTCGAGGCGGGTGTGGGCGCCGTGCTTTCTATCGGCATTGGCGAGGGACCGGCGCAGATGCACCAGGCGCGCGACCTGTGCCGCGAATTCAAGGGTCGGCCCGATATGCCGAAGCTCTACGCAAGTGCAGGCATCTATCCCCACAACACGACTGAAGCGGATGATAGTGCGCTCGCCAAACTGGATGCTCTGCTGGCCGAGCCGGACGTGATCGCTTGTGGTGAAATCGGCCTGGACTATTATCACGAGGGAGCGCCGCGCGATGTGCAGCGGAAAGGCCTCATTCGCCAGCTTGAAATTGCTGCCGCGCGCAAGCGTCCCATCCTGATTCACTGCCGCGGGACAAACGAGTCCACCGATGCATGGGACGATCTCTTCCCGGTGTTGGAGGAACATTGGAGGACGACCGGACTCGGCGGCATCATGCATTGCTTTGGCGGCGGATGGGAGCAGGCGCAACGCTCGCTGGAGCTTGGATTTCTGGTCTCGTTTGCCGGCAACCTCACGTATCCCAAGGCGCAGCTCCTTCGCGAAGTTGCAGGGCGGTTGCCTCTGGATGCGGTTCTGGTGGAGACGGACGCACCCTGGCTCGCCCCCGCGCCTCTTCGCGGCCAGCGCAATGAGCCCGCATTTGTGACCAAAACCGCCCAGACGCTGGCAGGATTTCTCAACATCTCCGAGACGGAAATTGCCGATGCAACCACCAGAAACTTCTTTCGGCTGTTTCCCGTCCTGAAAGAAGTGCGAAACTGATACATATACTGCGAACGGCAGCCCCAGCCGTTTGAGGATCGGAAGGCCATGGCACTCGACAATTCCTTTGACATCGTCAGCAAAGTCGACCTCCAGGAGGTCCGCAACGCCATCGACCAGGCGATGAAAGAAATTCGCCAGCGTTTCGACTTGAAGGACACCCACTCCGAGGTCAACATGGAGGGCAGTGAAAGCATTCAACTGGCCTCGTCCAACGACTACAAGCTTGAAGCGGTAAAGGATATCCTGGCGCAGAAGTTGGTTAAGCGCGGAGTCTCGCTGAAGAACCTGACCTACGGAAAGGTTGAGCCTGCCGCCGGGCAAAGCGTGCGCCAGAAGATCAGCCTGCAGCAGGGCATTCCCGTGGAGAAGGCCAAGGAGATCGTGCGTCTTGTGAAAGATTCAAAAAAGAAGGCGCAAGCCAGCATCCAGGGCGACGTGGTGAGAATCTCAGGAAAGGATCGCGACGATTTGCAGGCTATTATCGCGCTGCTGAGGGGCAAGGATTTTGGGGTGGAGTTGCAGTTTACGAACTACCGCACGAACTGAGCGAAGGGCTGCCGGGGGTCGCGCGCCGCTCTCAAAATGCTATAGAATCGGAGAACTTTGAGCACAATCACTATTGCGTCGGCCAGAGAGGTGTTTGAGCTGCTGCGGGAGGACCTTGTCGCGGTCGAGCAGGAGCTGGGCCGCGACGCCGCATCGAGCGTCAGCACGATCACCGAGATTGCCGAGTACCTTCGCGAGGGCGGCGGCAAGCGCATTCGGCCATCGCTGTTGCTGCTCGCCGCGCATCAGTTGGGCTACACGGGCCTGGGAGCCATCCGTCTGGGAGCGGTGGTGGAGATGGTGCACACGGCCACACTGGTTCACGACGACATTATTGACGGAGCCGATACGCGCCGCGGGCGCCCTTCGGCCAACACAACCTGGGGCAACGAAAAATGTGTGCTGGCCGGCGACTGGCTTTACATGCAGGCCTTCAGGGTGGCGCTCGAGGAGCGAAATCTGCGCGTTCTCGATCTGCTCATCGGCCTCTCGCAACAGATGGTCGAGGGCGAGCTGCTGCAGATTCAAAAGCTGGGCAAGTCAGTCTCCGAAGCCGAGTATTACGATCTGATCTTTCGCAAGACTGCGTGCCTTTTCTCAGTTTCCATGCGCCTGGGCGCTGTGCTGTCCGGCGCCACAGAGGCCGAGGAAGCGAGCATGGCCACATTCGGCCGGGCTGTGGGCCTGGCTTTTCAAATCGTGGACGATGTGCTCGACCTGACGGCAACTGAAGAGGTGCTGGGCAAGCCTGTGGCCAGCGATCTGCGCGAAGGCAAGGCGACCCTGGCGGTGATTCACGCCGCGGACCACGGCACGGCCGCCGACCGCAAAGCGATTCGCCGGGTACTGGACGACCGCAGCTTTGAGAACGTGAGCCGCCAGCAGGTCAGGGAGATCCTGGTGCGCAACGGCTCGGTCGAATACGCAATGGCCGCGGCCGACCGCTACGCCGAACAGTCGCGCCAGGCGCTGGCCCCGCTCGCCGATTCGGAATACAAGCGCGCTCTGCTCTGGGTGCCTGATTTTGTCATTGCGCGGGAGAAGTAAATGGCTCCTAAAAACCTCCACGGAAACAAGCTTTGGACTGCGGTCGATGAATACTTCGGCGATCTTTTCGCCCCGGCCGATGCGGATCTAAAAGCTGCGCAACGCGCGAACAAGAAAGCGGGCCTTCCCGCCATCGACGTCTCCCCGCTCCAAGGCAAGTTTCTCCATTTGCTCGTCAAGATGACGCAGGCGAAGCGCATTTTGGAGATCGGGACGCTGGGCGGCTACTCCACCATCTGGATGGCGCGCGCATTGCCCAAGGGGGGCCGGATTGTGACGCTGGAATTTGAGCCGCGCCACGCTGATGTGGCTCGCGAAAATCTGCGCAAAGCCGGACTTCTGGGCCGCGTGCAGATTCGCGTAGGCGCCGCTCTCTCGAGTCTTCCGCGGCTCGCCTCCTCCGGCGCCGTCCCGTTCGACCTGATATTTATCGACGCGGATAAGGAGAATAATCCGCAGTATCTCAAGTGGGCGCTGAAGCTCTCGCACCCAGGCACCGTGATCGTCGTGGACAACGTCGTTCGCCAAGGCGGAGTGATTCAAGCCAAAAGCACTGCCTCCGACATCCAGGGAACACGCCGCTGCTTGAAGATGATGGCCGCCGAGCCGAGGCTGAGCGCTGTGGCTCTGCAGACGGTTGGAATGAAGGGTCTGGATGGATTCGCGCTCGCAATCGTCCTGCGCTGAGCCGCTCATCACGGGTCCAACGCAAGAAAAAACTCCGCAGAATGCGCTGCAGCATAAATTGGTGCCTTGCTTCCGGACAGGCACTCAAGTTCCCATCAGCGGGTATCGAGATCGATTAAGGCGCGGCTGCGTTCTCTGTGTGGTCGTAGCCTATGGCTCTCGCAGGGCTGGTTAGCTGGAGACTTCGCCGTCCATCAGCTCTCGCAGCGCCGCGGCATACCGCTCGGGCAACGGCTTCTTGTTCAACTGGTCGTCGCAGACCACGTGCACCGTTTCTCCTTCGGCCAACAAAGTTTGTTCGCCGCCCTGGGCGGCTTTGCGGAGCACGCGGTAAACAAATTTCAACACCGAGCCGCGCAGCAATGCGGGCCGGGTCTCGATGAGAATCTCGTCGTCGTAGCGCGCAGGCGATTTGTAGCGGCAGCTCGCCTCAATCACGGGAAGAATACATCCGTGATCCGTCTCAAGGCGGCTGTAGGCGAGCCCAATTGAACGCAGCAGTTCGACACGGCCCAGCTCAAACCAGACCAGGTAGTTGGCATAGTAGACGATGCCCATCTGGTCGGTTTCCGCATACCGCACCCGCACTTCTGTTGTGACTGGCATCGCGTAATCTCTTTTGAATCATTGCCGGTTATCAGTGGATACTTGTCAGTCGACGGAGATCAGGAGCGGGTTACCTGCGTGATTTGCTGCTGCCGACAGCTGTTCACTGACCACTGGTTTCACGGCTTGACATGCATGAACAACGGCAGCTTGCTCACGTCGTTGAAGATGGTGAAAGCGATGAAGGCCAGCAGAACCACAAAAGCCGCGGTATAGATTCGCTCTTTGATGACCAGGCTGATGTCGTGCCGCAGGGCGCTTTCAATCAGTAGTAGCAGGATCATGCCGCCGTCGAGAATAGGGAAGGGAAGCAGGTTGAGAATGCCCAGTTGCAGGCTGATTTCGCCGGCAAGCCCGAACTTGGGCAGCCACCCATCCATCTCGGCCGCTTCGCCCGCCGCCTGCGCAATCCCCACCGGTCCCATCATCTGCGTGACAGAAAGCCGGTGAGTGAAAAGCCGCTCAACCACTTCGCCCACGAGAAGGGAGTTGTTCTTGAAGAATCCGAGCGATTTGCCGAACGCTGAAAACAGAGGCACCGGCTCGTCGCGTATCGGAATCGGCACGGGGGCAAAGCCGAGCTTCCACAACGTGTCGAGTTTGGTGGGGGCGGCCACGATTTGCAGCGCCTCGCCTTTGCGCAGCACGGTGAGCGTAAGCGGCTTGCCTTCGCCCGCCTGCATATAGGTCAGCAAGGTATTCACACTATGGAAGGCGTGGCCATCGACGGCTTCAATCTGATCCCCATCATGCAGCCCGGCGCGCTGTGCGGGAGTGTCCGGTTGCACCTGCGCCACGTCGATTGGACCGTCGGTAAACTGCGGCGAAATCCCCGCATCGCTTAAATCGAAGTTGTCGCTCTTGGCGCTGGCCGGAATATGCAGGCTCAGCGGGACTGTCTTTCCATCGCGAGCGACGGTCACCTGCACCATCTGGTTCGCGTTCAGCTTGCAGTGGTTGTACACCATGTCCCAGTCTGGATTCCCGACGTTGTCAAACCGGGTGATCACGTCGCCCGCCTGGAGGCCGGCAACCGCCGCGGCCGAGTCCGGAGTCACCCATTCCACGGTGGTGGTTTTCAGCGTAGCGGTGGGAACTTCGTTGATCCAACCGTAGTAGAAAGTCATCAGGGCCAGGGTCAGAGCGAAGTTGGCCATGGGGCCGGCAACCCCGATCAGCATCCTTTGCCACCGCGGATGCGAGGTCAGCGCGCCTGGGTCCGCGCTTTGCGCAGGGATTGTCTTTTCGTCGGCGCCCTCCAGCGACATGTTCTCGCCGGGCAGGTCCTCGCCGCTCATCTTCACAAAGCCGCCCAGGGGCAACAGGCAGACTTTATAGTCCGTTCCGCCGTATTTGAAGCCGAACAGACGAGGGCCAAAGCCGAAGGAAAAGGCTTCGACGCGCACTCCGCACAGTTTGGCTACCACGAAGTGTCCTGCCTCGTGCACGATAACCATCACGCCGACAAGGACGATAAAAGCTGCGGCAGAAACCAGAAATTGATGCATAGATTGTGGGTTGTTACCTCGGCTAAGCGCGACTCCCAGGCCTGCTCTCGCCTCGCTTCAGATGAGCACTGCCCGGGCCCGTTCTCGCGCCTCCTGGTCGGCGGCAAGCACCTCCGCAATGGTCGCGGGATGCGCCTCCGGGGTAGACTCGAGCACTCTTTCAATTGTACGCGGGATGCCAGTGAAGGAAATACGACGTTCGAGGAAGGCTCCCACGGCCACTTCATCAGCCGCGTTCAGGGCGATGCAGTGCGCTCCTCCCTTTTCGGCTGCTTCAAAGGCCAGCCGCAGGCAAGGGAATCGCTCGAAATCGGGCTGCTCGAAATCCAGATGCCGCAGCGCTGCAAGGTCGAAGTTGAGAGAGGACGCGGGCCGCTCTGGCCAGGCCAGCGCATAGAGGATGGGCAACCGCATATCCGTGACTGAAATCTGCGCCAGGATCGACCCGTCCACATATTCCACCAGCGAGTGCACTGTGGATTGAGGATGGATGGTGACCCGCACCTGGTTGGGCGTCACGTCGAAGAGGCGGCATGCCTCAATCACCTCGAGGCCCTTGTTGAGCATGGTGGCCGAATCGATAGTGATGCGGCGGCCCATCACCCAGGTGGGATGCTTGAGCGCCTGCTCCGGCGTGATGCTTTCAAATTGGTCCAGGGGAAGCTGGCGGAACGGCCCACCCGACGCCGTGAGCCAGATGAACTTGACTTCGTTGTGCGCGCCCACGCGGAGGCACTGGTGCACGGCATTGTGTTCGCTGTCGATGGGCAAAATCGGTACGTTGCGCTCGCGCGCGGCGGCGTTGAGGATCTCGCCGGCGGCCACCATGCACTCCTTGTTGGCCAGTCCCACCGGTTTCCCTGCAAGAATAGCGGCGTGCGTTGCCTCAAGGCCGGCCACGCCCACAATCGCAGAAACCACAAAGTCGGCTTCGGAATGGGTCGAGCAGGCGATTGTGCCCTCGGTGCCATGGACCACTTCAATCCCGGAGACTCTGGCTTGGCGCAGACGCGCGGCCAACTGCCCTGCCAGTTCTTCAGTGGCCATTGAGACGATGCGCGGACGCCAGCGCACTGCCTGCGCGAATGCCTCGTCCACGTTGCGGCCTGCGGCCAGCGCGGCCACCGAGTAGCGCTCAGGAAACTGCTCGACAATGGAGAGGGTGCTTTGCCCGATGGAGCCGGTGGAACCGAGAATGGAGAGTCGCTTCAAGATGACAAATATGTTTTAGAACCGCTGGTGAATAACCTGAGCGTACCACAGCACCGGAGCCGCCAGCAGCAGCGCGTCGATGCGGTCAAGCACGCCGCCGTGGCCCGGCAGCAGGCTGCCTGAATCCTTCACACCCGCCGATCGTTTCAGCGCCGACTCAGCCAGGTCGCCCACCTGCCCAGCCAGGTTGATGATCACAGCCAGCAACAGCCAATACCAAAGATCGTCGGGAAATGCGATTACGGCCGATGGGCATGCGCGCTCCATCCAGGAAAGCACTTCCGAGTTCCACGGCTCCTGCAGCAGGTTGGCCACTCCGACGAGCGCAAAGGCCATGAGCACGCTCCCTGCCACCGAAGCTACCGCTCCTTCCCAGGTCTTGCCGGGGCTCAGCTTGGGCGCCATTTTATGGCGGCCGAAAGCGCGGCCAACATAGTAAGCGGTCGTGTCACCGGCCCATACTGAGAACAAAAGCAAAATCAGGAGCGAAGAGCCGTTGGCCTGTTCGCGCAGAGTGGGCAGGGCGAGCATGGTAAGGCCGGTGTAGAGCAGACAGAAGATCGACGCCGCAGCATCCGCCATGACCTCTTGAACCGGCTTGAAGAAGGTACAGTAGACCAGCAGGCCGAGGCCCAGGACGCCAAAAAGCCCTGGGACCATGTCGGGCCACTGAAAATTGACGATGAACAGCGCCAGAAGAGCCGTGAGCGTGGCGGCCCGTGGAGGGTTTGCCCCGCAGCGCCGGGTCAGGATCATGTACTCCCACCCGGCGAGGACGGCGACGGCGGCCACTGCCAGCGAAAACAGCCACTGCCACCTGGGGCCGAGAAAAACCAGAACCAGGACCACTGGAATCAGGACCGCTGCCGTAAGTACGCGTTTCATTCAGGGTTGAGGATACACTGCCGGGGCGGAGCGATACCTGTTACGAAAGGTCTGAGGTTTTTTCCGATCCTGCAAGGGCGCGGACGCACACAGCTACCCAACAACGGCTGCGCGGCGCTTCAGCTTACGGCAATCCTGATGCGGTCAGGATCCTCTTCCACTTCGCCGCCGTCTTCGCCGATACCGCCGTAACGGCGTTCGCGGCGCTGGAAATCCGCAATGGCCTCGAGCAGGTGGATGCCCTGGAAATCGGGCCAATAGCGCTCGGTGACAAAGATTTCGGTATAAGCGATTTGCCAAAGCAGGAAGTTGGAGATGCGCAGTTCCCCGGACGTGCGGATGAGCAGGTCGGGGTCGGGCATCTGCGCGGTGTAGAGGTGCCGGCGGAGATCTTCTTCCTTGATGTGGTCGGGGCTCAGGTGCTTTGTCTTCATCTCGGCGGCAAGCCCGCGAAATGCATCCACCAGCTCTGACCGCCCGCCGTAGTTCAGGGCCAGAGTGAGCGTAGTGCCTGTATTGCCGGCCGTGGCATCCTCCACCTTGCGCATCATTTCCTGAACGTCGTGCTGCAGTTCGTGGGTGCGCCCGATATATTTCATCCGCACGTTGTTGTCCATCAAGCGCCGCAAATTGCTTTCCAGGTAAGTCTTCAGGAGGCGCATCAGGAAGCTGACCTCGGCACGCGGCCGCCGCAGGTTGTTCTCCAGGGAAAATGCGTAAAGCGTGAGCCACGGCAAGCCGATGCGCGAAGCCGTCTCCATCACCTGCTGCACCGCCTGCGCGCCCTGCTGATGGCCCACAAACCGCTTCAAAGAGCGGCGCCCCGCCCATCGCCCATTGCCATCCATAATGATGGCCACGTGCTCGGGCAGGCAATCGCGCTTCAGCGTGGCATAAACGGCGCGTTCCTCGGCGCTCAGCTCATGGATGCGCGGCAATGAAGACGGATACAACGACTTGCTTCTAGGCTGCATTTGCGGTTTCCACGTGGGTGCCCGCTTGGCGACCCAAAGTGGCGCCGACGGAGTTCACACCTGATGTGACAAGGGGCCACTCATCGTATGAACAAATCACAAGCCGGAATTCTCCAGGTCTGCGGCTGGGTCCGAGGAGTCACACCATCGACCCTATAGCATTTCACTGAATCCTGCAATGCAGGCGCTTGAGAGGCTGGGCGCCACCCATTGCAATTGCCCCAGGGCAGGTTTTTCAGGAAAGGAAAAAGCGGATGTGTGGCGGCAAAACAGCCACCGCCCACACCCGCGCAGGTCGCTTCCGTTCGCCCGGACCAAGTCGCCGGATTAGGCAGTGCGCCGGCGGCCCATTGTTGCGTCCCGTACGGCTCCCAGAAAGAGCGTCCGGTGCAATGAGTCCAGATTCGGCAGCAGCGATGCAATCTCGGCAAGGAAGGGATCGTTCAGGATCGAGCGTGACCTCTTCATCGCGGCGGCTGCGGGTATCGCGGACCAACTGGCGCACTTCCACTCCCAGGGCCGTGGCCAGCCGCTCCAGCGAGCCCAGCGTGGGAATCGCCTTGCCGTTTTCGATCTTGGAGATGTAAGTGCGCGGCACCTGCATTCTGCCGGCCAACTGGCGCTGGCTCAAGTGGCGCGCCCTGCGCATCTCACGCACCTGCCCGGCAACCTGCAGTCCGGCCCTGTCACTTTCCGGCGGCGGCTGGCTCGTTACCAGTTGCGGAGCCAGAGGCGCTGGTTCCTCGATATCGAGGGGCCTTGGCACCGTCTGCAAAGGGAGTTGATGGTTCTATACTGCATTAGTCTGCAGTACTCACACCGCACCACTTCGCGTGTATCCACGCTCACTAAAGTAGTTGCCATCTGGATGTGCGGAGCGCCAGAGCTGCGACCCGTGGTGCATGAATGCACCGTAACTGGTGCTACTCTCAACGAATGAACCATAATTGTCAAGTAGAAAATTAGGGACAAACCGAAAAAGCACCCATCACATCCTTGAAAACCCGACAAATCGCGAACCAAGTTGAGCAACTGGAGCCGACGATGAATGAAGCGAATCTGCAGTTTGGGCGCGAACAGGCCTGGCAACTGCTGACGGAATGGACCCAAAGCGAAAGCCTGCGCAAGCACGCGCTGTCAGTTGAAGCCTGTGTGCTGGCCTATGGCGAGCGGGAAGCGGACCTGCGCGGGCTTGATGGTGAGGAGCGCGCGGCTGTGCTGCGGCTCTACTCCACCACTGCGCTGCTTCATGACTTCGACTACGAGCGCCATCCCACGGCTGAGGAGCATCCCTTTGTCGGCGTCCGCGAGTTGGAGCGGCTGGGCTGGCCTGAAGAGATGCGCACCGCGATCCTTGGCCACGCTCAGTACTCCGGCGTGCCGCGTGCCTCGCATTTGGCCAAGTCGCTGTTTGCCTGCGACGAACTGGCCGGCTTCCTCACTGCCTGCGCGCTGGTGAAGCCCACCAGGGCCATTGCAGATGTTGAATTAGCAAGCGTGAAAAAGAAGATGAAGGATAAGGCGTTTGCCCGCGGCGTGCATCGCGAAGACATCGTTCAAGGCGCGGCAGAGCTTGGAGTCGATCTGGACGCCCACATTGGATTGTGCATTGAGGCGATGAATAAGCACGCCGGCGAGTTGGGACTGTGACCCTGGAATTCCAATCTGCTCAGCCATGCGGCGCCAGAGATGCCGTGTACTGCTGCTATCTCTCCCACGCGCCGCTGGCGATAATGCGTGAGGCGTCCGGCTCCCGGTTGTAGCGATAAAACCAGCACTCGATTGTTTCACCGGTGGCGAGCATCACGGATTGCTTCTCACGAATGTACTCGCTTTTCTCCGGAGCATTCGGATTGTAACCCTCATATGCGTCCAGCTCGCTCAGCAGGTTTGTGTCGTCAAGCAACTGCATCACAGTGCCGGCAATCCGATGCTTTGATTCTGGGTCGGGAACTGCACCGGGATAACGGCCAAGATCGTAAAGCACTCCGCGGACGAACCCTTCGCCCACCGGCCGCAACTTTGCAGCGAGCGGCGCGATCTTCCTCGGCACGCGCCCCGGCAGCAGCGTGCCGTAGACAAAAAGATAATCGCTCATAAAGACGACGTGCTCAGGTACGAAGCTAGAGGCGCGCTATCAGAAACTAGAGCGGATTTTTCGCCCGCAGCTCGGCCACAATCTCCCTGGCTGCCGCACGTGCCTCGGCTTCCTTGTCGGGCGGAAAACTGATGGCCCCCACGCGCGCGTGCCCGCCGCCTCCGTAGCGCTCGCAAATCTGCGCCAGGTTCACCATCTTCGCGGGGTCGGCCTTGGTCCACGGGTTCGATCCAACGGCCACCTTGGTCCGGAAGCTGGACTTCGACAAGCCGATGGAGTAGGTGGCATTGGGGTGCAGATAATACGGGATGAATTTGTTGAACCCTTCCAGCGGATAATCGGTGATGTCGAAGAAGATCGTGCCGTCGATCTCTTCTGCGCGGCTACGGATCAGTTCCAGCGCCTGCCGGTGGCGCTCAAGCAATGGCGGCAGCCGATCTGCCACAAACTTCTGCTGCAGGATTTCGGCCAGAGGCATCTCCGTCAGCATGGGAATCAGCTTCGGGATAAACTCATCGTCCTGCGTCGCTTCGATGATCAGCGTCAGTTTCATCGCTGGCTCGGCCATCTCCACTGCCGCATCGGGGCTTTCATATTTCGCGCCGTCGACAATATCGGCCCAGTGAATCAGCTCCGCAACGGGAGCGGCATTGAAACCGTAATGCGTTTTAGCGATGTGGGCCAGAAAGCTGGTGCACGAAGTGTAGTTGGGATCGAAAAACTTGCGCGCCGCGCACTGCGGGTCGCGCTGGCAGGCCAGGAAGTGCTGGTGATCCTGGGGCGTTAAAAACGCCGACTGGTGGTGATCGAACCACCAGGTGATCTGCGGCGAGGCGGAGTATTTGAAATCGACGATGGCATTCTCGTCGCCGGTGAACTCGCTCTTCGTCAAAGAGCGCACCGGCGCGATGCACCAGGCCGTGATAGTCGTAGGTGGCCCCCTGCGCAATGCACTCGCGATGAAACCGCGTAAACAGCGAGGCTGAGCAAGCTCCGTCAAAGCATTTGTCGTGATAGAAGACGCGAACCCGCAAAACCTGGGACCCTCCCTGACTTCAAACCAAAAGAACCGGAACTGTTAAGCATCAAGGGATCGGCCGATTGTGTCAAGGCAGGCGCCGGAGTGGAGGTTGCCTCGCGTCTCACACCTTGGGCCAGTCGGTCGCGCGACAGGTTCGGCTGCGATCCGCGTCACAGGCGGTCGTACGGCCCATCGGTTACCCTCAGATGGGCCATTTCGAATGACCACGGACGCCGCTCAAGCTCGCTACCCGCTCACCCAGGGCGTTAACCCGTGGCTGGTCACTTTGTCGGTCATGCTCCCCACCTTTATGGAGGTGCTTGACACCGCCATCGCCTCGGTGGCGCTGCCTTACATCGCCGGCTCGCTCTCCGCCTCGAACTCCGAAGCTACATGGGTGCTCACCAGCTACCTGGTTGCCAACGCAGTCATACTGCCGGCCTCGAACTGGTTTGCCCGGCGCTTTGGCCGCAAGCGGTTCCTGCTCTCCTGCGTCATCCTGTTTACCATCGCATCATTCTTCTGCGGCGCGGCTCCGTCGCTCGCCGTCATCCTGCTTGCGCGCATTCTGCAGGGTGCAGGCGGCGGCGCGCTGCAACCGCTATCGCAATCCATCCTGCTGGAGAGCTTCCCGATTCAAAAGCGATCTATGTCCATGGCCGCTTACGGCCTGGGAATCGTGCTGGCGCCGGTGCTTGGTCCCACGCTGGGCGGCTGGCTCACCGATACCTTCAGTTGGCGCTACGCCTTTTACATCAATATCCCGGTCGGCATTCTCGCGGTCGTCATGATCAGCCGGTTTGTGCACGACCCGCCGTACATCAAAAACGCGAAGGTGAGCGCCTTTGACAACATCGGCTTCGGCCTGCTCATCGTATGGACCGGGTGCCTGCAGATCGTCCTCGATAAGGGGCAGGAGGACGACTGGTTCGGCGCGATCTGGGTGCGTTGGGCGGTGGCTGCGCTGATTATTGCTTTCGTGCTCTGGATCTGGCGCTCCTGGGCCAATCCAAAGGGTCTCGTCAACCTGCATGCGCTCAAGGATCGCAACTTCCGCACCGGCTGCATCATGATTGCGATGCTGGGCATGTGCATCTACATCACCATCGCCATCCTGCCGCTCTACTACCAGGAAATCATGGGTTACACGGCATTCACCGCGGGGCTGGTTGTCTTTCCTCGCGGCGTTGGCTCCTTTATCGGCTCGCCCATCATCGGCGTTCTTGGTTCCCGCATCGACAACCGCAAACTGCTTTGCGCCGGCTTTCTGGGCTTTGCTGTCTGCGCCTACATCTTCGGCACAGTCAACCTCGACATCGGCCCCTACACGCTGCTCATTCCCATCACGCTCACGGGCTTCGCGCTCAGCTTCGTGTTTGTGCCGCTGGCAACAATGGCCACCTCAACCATCTCCAATCGCGAGATGGGCAACGCCACAGGCATCTTCAACATGCTGCGCAATATCGGCGGCTCCATCGGCATCGCCATGGCCACCACCGCGCTCATCCGCCGCTCCGATCTTCACCAGACCTACCTCGCCGCGAATCTCACACCGTCCGGTGCAGTGCTGCAGCAAAAGTCCGCAATGATTGCCACGTATCTCGGGCACCAGATTGGGCGGCCCAGCGCGCGCCCCGGCTCCTTCGGCTTGATCTATGGCCTCATGCAGCAGCAGGCCGCCATGCTGGCGTATGTTGACGTCTTCCGCTGGACCGCTGTCCTGGCGCTATTCTGCGCGGTCGCCACGTGGATGTTCAAGAAGCCGCAGAAGCACGCGGCTCCGCCGCCGGGGGTGCATTGAGATACGCAATGAGGCGCTTCTCTTTCGTCGGGCCGCATTTCATTTCGATGGCCCTGTAAAGCGCGGGCCGCGGCGCCGTTAAAGCAACCGCACCACCGCATCACGCCCTCTCATCCTATGAGAGCTGTGGCTTGTCCAGCCGCACTTTAAGTCCGTATGGCGGTGCCGCCGCGCGCATAAACAAGTGCATCGCGCCAACTATAGATAGATCTTTGCACCCGGAGAAACGCCATGTCCCGTCCATCCCGCGAATTAAAGCAAGCTGAATCCGCCATCCATACCGTCATTGAAAGCCTGATTGAAAGCCAGGAAGCTCTTGTTGAGATCGGCGAAAAACTTGAGGACCGGGCATTGAAGCGCTATTTCCTCACTGAATCGCTGCGGCGCGCGCAGTTTCGCGGCGAGCTGGAATCGGTTCTCAACCAGGAAGGCGTCAGCGATTTTCGCGAATGCGGCGGCACTGCAGCAACCTTGCGTCATGGCTGGGCCAGCCTCAGATTCAGACCGCAAGGGGGAGATCCCACGCTTCTGGCTACCGCAGAACTAGGCGAAGATGCGGCCAGGGAAGTCTACGTCAATGCAATCCACGCAGTGCTGCCGCAACCTGTGCGCCAACTGCTCAGTTCACAGGCCGCACACATCCAGGAGTCGCACGACTACGTAAAGGCCGCCCTTGATCGAGCGAAGAAACACGCCGCCTGATACGAAACCTGAAAATACATAGACTGGAAATGCTGAACCTGGGGCCTCACCCAGCGAGCGCAACAAATCTCTTCGCCCGCTCGTCGTACTCCTCGATCTGCCCGGTGAGAATGTCGTAGTACCAGCCGTGCACCGTCAGCCGGCCCTCTGCCATGGCGTGCACTACCGCGGGCTGCGCGCGCAGGTTCATCAATTGCGCCACCACGTTGCCGCGGATCAGAGCCGCCAGCTCCGCGCTGTCGCCCTCGGCAGGGTTCACCGGCTGCCGGTAGGCAAACGCCGCCTCAACATGATCAAGCCAGCGCCGCGCCTTGGGCAGGTTCTCCAGGCTCGTTCTGGTCGAGCGCCGCCTTCATCGCGCCGCAGTCCGAGTGGCCGCAGATAATTGCGTGCCGCACCTTCAGCACTTCCACTGCGTACTCGATCGTTGCCGTCACGCCGTCCACGTCATGGCTCGTGATGGGCACCACGTTGCCTATGCTGCGCGAGATGAACAGATCGCCCGGCTCTGTCCCCAGGATCAGATCGGGCACCACGCGCGAGTCGGCGCAGGTAATGAAGAGCCACTGCGGCGACTGGCCCTCCGCTAAAAGGTGAAAGTGGCCCTTCCTCGCCGGAAACACCTCGGCGAGAAACCGCTTATGCCCTTCGATCAGCCGCTGCATCCAGACCTCCGGCAGGCTCCGCCTGCGTCAGTATCGCGCGCGACCCGCTCTTCGACAGCCTATCGCACTCAATCGAGGTTTATCGATCCACAGCGCCCGGCGCGACTATCCTAATCGAAAGGAAACCAGCCGCAATGTATCGCTTCGAAAGACGTCCGTTTTTGATACTTCTATCCATTCTGATTTTGGCGGCCCTGCCCGCGCTGGCGCAAACTGTCGACACCATCTCACCCGATCTGCGCAACCAGGTGGATCGCATCGCCGCGCAAGTGCTCGAGAAGACGGGCGTACCTTCGGCATCTGTGGCAGTCGTGCAACACGGCAAACTGGTTTACACGCATGCCTATGGCAGCGCGCGCCTGGCCACGGACTCCGCACCGGCCGTTCCCGCCACGCCTGACATGCGCTATTCCATCGGGTCGATCTCCAAGCAATTCACCGCGGCGGCGATCCTGATGCTGCAGGAGGAGGGCAAGCTAAGCATCGACGACCCCGTCGGCAAATACATCCCCGGCCTTACGCGCGGCAACGAGGTCACGATCCGCGAGATTCTTTCGCATACCTCCGGCTATCAGGACTACTGGCCCGAGGACTACGTGATGACCACCATGCTGCATCCTGAAACGGCGCACCAGATCCTCGACACCTGGGGCAAAAAGCCGCTTGATTTTGATCCCGGCACGCAGTGGCAATACTCGAACACCAACTACGTCATCGCCGGCCGCATCGTGGAGAGTGGTTTCAGGCGAGCCTTACTTTTCACTTCCTCACCGAGCACATCTTCCGCCCGCTGGGCATGAATTCAGTCTGGAACTCCGACCAGAGCAAGCTCAGCGCCGCCCGACGCCACGCCCTACTATCGCCACGCGCTCGGGCCCTTGCGCGTCGCGCCCAAGGAGGGCCGCGGCTGGATGTTTGCCGCCGGCGAACTGGCCATGACCGCGCACGACCTGGCGCTCTGGGATGAGAGCCTGCATCGCGCAATCGCTGCTCAAGCCCGAGAGCTACAAGGAGATGTTCACTGAGGTCAAGCTGAAAGACGGCGATGGCACGCACTACGGCCTTGGCGTCGATGTGCGCGACCGCAACGGCCACCGCTCCATCGAGCATAGCGGCGAAGTCTCCGGCTTCGTCTCAGACAACGAAGTCCTCATCGACTGACGGCGCCGCCGTGGCCGTGCTCACCAACCAGGACGCCGTCGGCGCGGCCTCCACCATCGCGCGGCTTGCCGCGCCGCTGGTTGCCGGCTACCCGCTTGCGCCGCCGAGCAGCAGGCCCTCGACATCTATCACGGCCTGCAGCAGGGCCGCATCGACCGCTCGCTGCTCGCGCCCAACCTTAACGACTACTTCACGCCCTGAGGCCATCGCCGATTTCCAATCCAGCCTGGCCCGCTTGGCGAGCCGCTCAGCCTGCGCCAGACCGGCGAAGAGCTTCGCGGCGGCATGACCTTCCGCTCTTCGACATCACTTATCCCGGCCGCAACCTGCGCCTGACCACCTACACCTATCCCGGACGGCAAGCTGGAGCAGTATCTTGATCGCGCCGGCCGAGTAGTTCTTTTTTCTGGTGAGCCCTGAAAATATTGGGCGCCCCAGCTCTCGATTCTGAGACCTGGGACGGCACGACATTCAATTCAACCGTCCGGCCTGGGTTCCATCGCACACCCAACTCCGATAAACTGGAAGCAGACCATGTTTGAGAACCTTACTGACAAACTACAGCGCGTCTTCAAGAACCTTCGCGGCCAGGGCACGCTCACTGAAGAGAACATCGCCGAGGCGCTGGGCGAGATTCGCGTCGCCATGCTCGATGCCGACGTCAACCTCAACGTCGTCAACGACCTGATCGAGCACATCCGCGAAAAAGCCGTCGGGACCGAAGTCCTTACCGCGCTCTCGCCTTCCGAGCAGGTGGTCAAGATCGTTCGCGACGAGCTCGTTGCCCTGCTCGGCAAAGACACCGCGCGCTTCAAGTTCGCTTCGCAACCGCCGACGGTGATCCTTATGGCCGGGCTGCAGGGCTCCGGCAAAACGACGACGTCCGGCAAATTCGCTGCCTGGCTCAAGAAGGGCGGACATCGCCCCATGCTGGTCTCGGTCGACGTCTACCGCCCCGCGGCGCGCGAGCAGCTCAAGGTCGTCGCCAAACAGGTGGAATCGCGCCTCTACGAGGGCGACGAGAAGGGCGAGCCCGCCGGCTCCGATCTTGTTTCCCGCCTCGCCAAAGAGGCCCTGCGCGAAGCCCGCATCATGGGCTGCGACACCCTGATCGTTGATACTGCCGGCCGCCTGCACGTGGACGAAGAACTGATGACCGAGATGGAGCGCCTGAAGAAGCTGCTCTCTCCTGCCGAGATTCTCTTCGTCGCCGACGCCATGACCGGCCAGGACGCAGTCAACTCCGCACAGGATTTTCACAAGCGGCTCTCGCTCACCGGCGTCGTTCTCACCAAGATGGATGGCGATGCCCGCGGCGGCGCGGCGCTCTCGATTCGCCACGTCACCGGCCAGCCCATCAAGTTCATCGGCGTAGGCGAAAAGCCCGACGCCTTTGAGCCGTTTCATCCCGACCGCATCGTCGGCCGCATCCTCGGCATGGGCGACATGATGTCGCTCATCGAGAAGGCCGAATCCACCCTCGACCGCAAAAAATCAGAGGAGCTGGCCAAGAAGGCGCTGCTCGGCGACGGCTTTTCACTCGAGGACTTCCGCGATCAGCTCAAGCAGATCAAGAAACTCGGGTCGATGGAGTCGATTCTGAAGATGCTTCCCTCGGTCGGCCCCTTCGCTGGCATGCAGCAGGCCGCCGGCCAGGTCGACGAAAAGCAGTTCACGCGACTCGAAGCCATCATCAACTCCATGACTCCCCGCGAGCGGCGCAATCACGAGATCATCTCCGGCAGCCGCCGCAAGCGCATCGCCGCCGGCAGCGGGACCAGCGTGCAGGACGTGAACCAGCTCCTGCGCCAGTACGCGCAGATGGCCAGGATGTTCAAGCAGGTGGGCCGCGGCGGCCTGGCCAAGAGCATGATGCGCGGCGGGCTGAGCGGCATGGGCGCGAAGCAGCGCTTCGGGCGGTAGGCCACCAAGTCACTTCGATGTGTGTCCGTCACCACATTTGCCTCCATCCTCCCGGCATATCATGGCTCGCACAATAAAGCTGGCGGAACTCCACCCGGCTTTTGAGGCGACACCACGACCCCATCGAATTCACTGTTGAAGCGCACTCATCTTCCATTGATGCTTCTCGTCAATTCGCTTTTCTGCTTTTCCCAGCAGGCGCCCGTTCTGCGCTCAACCACAGAAATGGTTCTGGTCCCTGCGGTGGTGACCGATTCGCACGACCGTCCGCGCAGCGGCCTGACCTGCGCCAACTTCGCCATCTTCGACAACGGCGTTGAGCAGCAGCCCGTAAGCTGCGACGAGATTGCGCCGCGTACCGCACCGCCCCCGGCCCTAGTCCGGCCTGAAACCCACCACACCAATCGCCCCGGCCAGTCTGGCGCGCAGGGGCTGCTGATCTTTGCGCTCGACTTCGTCAACTCCCCGGTGGGCGATGTGGTACGCATGCGCGCTGCAGCCCTCCGCTTCCTCTCCAGCAACGCTCCGCCCGATCAGCCGATCGAGGTATTGGCGCTCACCTGGAATGGAGTGCGCGTGATCCATCCATTCACAGCGGACAACCGTGTGCTCCTGGCGGCAATTGACCGCGTGCTCAAGCGCGACGGCCATCGCAGCGCTGGGCACGACGTTGATGAACACCTCGTTTCCATCGAGGCCAATGCCATGGCAGGCGCTCCGGCGCTTGACGCCGGCGAGGACCCGCACGCGCCCCACAGCGCTCATGATGACGCTGCGTATGGCAGGGCAATGCAGTGGCACTTTGTTATGCCCACGCTCAAGAACCTCGAGGAGATCGCAAACGGCTTTGCCGGCGTGCCAGGACGGAAGGCGCTGTTGTGGGCGAGCAGCGGGTTCCCGTTTGCGGTTCCCGACCCCACTTCGGGGTTAGGCGTGGCACCACTGCCTCACCTCGACTACGAGTTCGTTGAGAAGTACAACCAGCTTTGGAAGACGCTGAACGGCGCCAACATTGCGGTATACCCCGTCAGCCTCACCGGCATCTCCGGCAGAAGCGATTACAACTATGACGCCAGCATCCGTCCGCCGACTCACCCGGCAAACGTGTCTGATTCGATCCCGCTTTACGACCGGGAAGCGCAAACGAAGCAAACTTTTCTCACCTTTGCCTCGGCTACAGGCGGCGTGGCCTGCGTTGAAAACAACGACATTGCCGGCTGCTTCCGCAAGGCAGCCGCCGACGCGCAGTCATATTACCTGCTCACCTTCCGCGTCGACCGGTCACACGCGCAGCCCGGCTGGCACAAGCTCAAAGTTCGCGTAAACGAAGCTGGAAGCAAGGTTCGGGCCCGCTCGGCGTACTTTCTGCAAAGCGCCGGCGCGGCTCCGGGACAATCTCCGGAAGTCGAACAGATGTTGGCGGCGCGTTCGCAACTTCAATACACCGGAGTGCTGTTTGAGGTCGCATGGGAACAACCGCAACATCCGCTGCATCCGTCCGATGTGGGTTTTGCAGTAACCATTCCTCCCGACGGGGTTCCGACATCACCCTCCGGCCCGCTGAATCTGCGCATCTCTGCGGTACCGCTCGGCGACAGCGGCCCTTTGCTGACGCTGCAGGACCCTATTCACCTGCATCTTGAGGAGCCGGCAGTCAGCCAGTTTCGGCAAGCGGGAGTGAGTGTTCACGGACAACTCGCACTGCCGCCAGGATGTAACTCAGTGAAGTTTCTTATTCGAGATGAAAGTAGTGGCGCGATCGGTAGCCTCGAGGTCCCAATCAAAGGAACGTAACGGCGGGGCCCGTGGATCTTTGCCGGCGGCTACAGGCCGGCTTGGTAGACCCTGTGCGAGCAGTTCGTCGTCCGCCCGGGAGCTGAAGTTTCGCCAAGAAGGCCAATCCGCTATTCTGCGAGAATCGTAGAAGATTACCGCCAGCACGCGCAGATCAGCCCAGACCGTGTCCGACCTCTCAGGTTTCGAATAGCTCTTCGTGGGTTCCCGTTCGCTCAAGGTGCACGGTCTTGTCAGTTGCGGAATAGATCAACACCCAATCCGGTTCGATGTGTGCATCCCGGTATCCGGCCCAGCCGTGCTTGAGCGGATGATCCTTGTAATGAGGCGGCAAAGCATCGCCTGCAAGAAGGAGCTCAATCAGCCTCTTCAGCTTTTCGAGGTCTTTTCCGCGTTTCTGGAGCCGTTTAGCATCGCGCTGGAATTGGCTCGAATAGGTGGCCGTCCGCATCAGATTCCCAGCTTGCGGAAGAGGTCGGCAGCGTTTTTAGCACTGTGAACCTCGCGGCCCTTGGCGGTCTTGCGCATGGTTTGGCGCGTCAGCTTATTGGGCTTCAAATCGAATGGGAGCGCGTTTTCATTCGCCACCCTGGTCAGAACGATGCGAATTGCATCGGAGACTGTCAGTCCCATGCCACCGAGCACCGCGGCAGCGCGGTCTTTCACTTCTGCGTCGATTCTGGAGCGGACAACTGCATTCGCAGCCATGGTAACATTGTAGCCCAAATGGGCTACAATCGGCTCCGCATTCAAAGACCCTCGTTAGTGCGGAGCGCCAATTCAATACCCATCTGCGAAAATACAAAGGGAGATGACCGCCCTCCAGGACCAACTCGACGAGATCACCGCCAACACGCGCCACCTTGTCCAGGCCGAGCGCATGGCCCTCAGCGAGCGCGCCGTCGCTGAGCTCTTTGCTTCCGGTATCGAAGGCCGCATCCTCCCCGTCGGCGCCACGGCCCCCGAGTTCACCCTGCCCGACGCTTCGGGCCGCCCCGTCCGCTCGGCCGACCTGCTCGCTCTCGGGCCGCTTGTCCTCAACTTCTTCCGCGGCCGCTGGTGCCCCTACTGCGTCACCGAAATTGAGGCCTGGCGCGACCTGCTACCCCCGCCTGCGCGAGGCCGGTGCGTTGCTTGCCGCCATCAGCCCGCAAACCAGCCGCCAGAGCGACTTCATGGCCGGCCAGCACAGGCTGCCGTTTCCCGTGCTCATGCGACCCCGGCTGCGCCCTCGCCGAGCAATTTGGCCTGGCCTACACCGTCCCCGACTTACCAGCGCGACTACTACCGCTCGATCCTCGTCAACATCCCCTTCGTCAACGGCGACGACAGCTGGCGCCTGGTCCTTCCCGCAACCTACGTCATGGCCCGCGACCGCACTTCTCTACGCCCAGGCCTACGCCGACTTCCGCGTCCGTCCTGAGCCGGCAGAGGCTCTGGCCGCTGCCTTGGCCGCCGTCGCCCGGTAGGCCCAATCAGTCCTTCCAGCCGAAATCCACCCAAATTTGCATCTTCTTTAGGTATTTCGCATCAAATAAGTTGACAATATCTCACTCAATCTGGCATTCTGCCTCGTTGAGCACATTCTGAATCAGGCAGGAACACAACCATGGCAAAAATCATTGGCATCGACCTCGGCACCACCAACTCGTGCGTCGCCGTTCTCGAGGGCGGCGAGCCAAAAGTCATTCCAAATGAAGAGGGTGCGCGCACCACGCCCTCGATCGTCGCCTTCTCCAAGAGCGGCGAGCGGCTGGTGGGCCAGGTGGCCAAGCGCCAGGCCATCACCAACCCCGAGAACACCATCTTCTCCATCAAGCGCTTCATGGGCCGCCGCTACAACGAAGTGACCGACGAGATGAAGATGGTTCCGTTCAAGGTGGTCAAGCAGGGCGACCACGTGGCGGTGATGGCGCAGGGCAAGGAGTACACCCCGCCCGAAATCTCGGCCATGATCCTGCAAAAGCTCAAGAAGAGCGCCGAAGCCTATCTGGGCGAGACGGTCACCGAGGCCGTCATCACCGTTCCGGCCTACTTTAACGACGCGCAGCGCCAGGCCACCAAGGACGCGGGCAAGATCGCCGGCCTCGACGTGAAGCGCATCGTCAACGAGCCGACGGCGGCCGCGCTGGCCTACGGCCTCGACAAGAAGAAGGACGAGACCATCGCCGTCTACGACTTCGGCGGCGGCACGTTCGATATCTCCATCCTCGAAGTGGGCGAGGGCGTCATCGAGGTCAAGTCGACCAACGGCGACACCCACCTGGGCGGCGACAACCTCGACCAGCGCATCGTGGACTGGCTCATCGCCGAGTTCAAGCAGGAGCACGGCCTCGACCTGACCTCGAAGGGCAACGAGATGGCCCTGCAGCGCCTGAAGGACGCCGCGGAAAAGGCCAAGATCGAGCTCTCGACCACCGTCGAGACCGAGATCAACCTGCCCTTCATCACCGCCGACGCCACCGGCCCCAAGCACCTGGTGCGCAAGCTGACGCGCGCCAAGCTGGAGCAGTTGGTTGAGGACCTGCGTCGAGCGCTCGGTCGAGCCCTGCAAGCAGGCGATGTCCGATGCCGGCATCAGCACCAACCAGATCGACGAAGTGGTGCTGGTGGGCGGCCAGACGCGCATGCCCAGGATTCAGGAACTGGTGAAGAAGCTCTTCGGCCGGGAGCCGCATCGCGGCGTCAACCCCGACGAAGTGGTGGCCGTGGGCGCCGCTGTGCAGGCGGGCGTGCTGGCCGGCGACGTCAAGGATCTGTTGCTGCTCGACGTGACGCCGCTGACCCTGGCGATTGAGACGCTGGGCGGCGTGGCGACGCCGATGATTCCGCGCAACACGACCATTCCGACCAAGAAGACCGAGACGTTTTCGACGGCGGCCGACTCGCAGACCGAGGTTGAGGTGCACGTGCTGCAGGGCGAGCGGCCCATGGCGGCGCAGAACCGCACGCTGGGCAAGTTCAAGCTGGGCGGCATTCCTCCGGCGCCGCGCGGCGTGCCGCAGATCGAGGTCACCTTCGACATCGACGCCAACGGCATTCTGAACGTGACCGCCAAGGACAACGCCACCGGCAAGGACACGCGCATCACCATTACCTCCAGCTCGGGCCTTCAGCAAGGAAGAGGTGGAGAAGATGGCCAAGGAAGCCGAAGCGCACGCCGCCGAGGACAAGGAGAAGCGCGAGGAGATCGAGGCGCGCAACTCGCTCGACGGCCTGGTCTACAACATCGAGAAGATGCTGAAGGACGCCGGCGAGAAGGTGGCCGCGGCCGACAAGACCGACGTTGAAGCGGCACTGGCCGAGGCCAAGAAGACGCTCGAAGGCACGCCGTCCACGGCGGAGCTGAAGGCCGCGCACGAGAAGCTGACCCACGCCAGCCACAAGCTGGCCGAGGTGCTGTACAAGGCGAGCTCGACGCAGGCGCAGGGCGGAGCCTGCGGCGGCCGCCACGGCAGCGAGCAGCCCCGGCCGGCGAGCAGAAGAAGGACGAAGGCGTGATCGACGCCGAGTACGTGGACGTGGAAGACAAGAAGTAGGACTGGCCGTCCAGGAAAACTTGAGGAGCCGAAACAATGGGTGCCCCAGGTCCCTCGCATTTGGGGACCTGGGATGCAGAAATCCGGGGTGCCCCATCCTGAACGCGTTTCTTGCCTTTAGGGTGGGATAGCAAGAAAACGGAGAGTGTACGGGGTGGGCGATATCCAATTCGCCCACCCCGTACTGCTAATCCTCAGCTGCTGTCATCCTGAGCGACGAGCGGCCCGAGGAGTAGAAGGACCTGCGGTTGTTGTTTGCGAAGATCCGAAAGGGAAGTGATGTGGGACTGACCGGCAATGAAGTATCCGCCGCCGATCAACAGCGACGGAACGAGGAACTTTCCAAGTCACCCATCGGCGGCGTGCTCGAATCCGCCACGTCGGGCGCGAGCGCGGCTGTAGCTTTCGGCGCGTCGTTCGCGGCAGGCGGACCGGCCGGGTTGGCAATCGCGGGCTCGGTCGTCGCCGGAATGCGCATCGTCGACTGGTTTCGCAAGCTCGGGACCACCAAAGTCGAGGAAAATCTGGAGGCTTTGGGACAAGCCACCGAGGATGCATTCGATCGGGTCGAGAGAGTTCTCGGTGAACAAGGGAAGAGTATCGATGAAATCAAGAAGCGATTCGAAAGTGAAGAGTTGATGCAGGCGATGGCGAACGCATCGCTTCAAGCTTTGCGCACGACGGAAGGGACACGACTCAAAAGACTCGCACTGATCCTGGCAAACGGCGTGAAGGAAGGCGATCTTGAACCCGAAAGCCTCGACGACATGATGCGGGCCGCGGTGGAACTTACCGCGTATGACATAAAGATTCTGGGCTCAATTTACGTAATGCAAATCGATATGTTCTCTTTATCATCCTTGAACTGGAATTATGCGACGCGTGTAAACAATATACGCAGTAAGTGGATGAGGTGGTGGGACTCGAACAGCACCAGCTACCAAGGAACGAACGGAATGGCATTTAACAGCTCATGCATCCGGCTACAGGCAACTGGCTTGATTGCTTCGATCGGGCCTCAATCAGTCTTACGCGGACCCGCGATCAACGATTACGAGCTCCTTATGGAAGGCAAGAGGTTCCACGAACGCCTTCAGGAAATCAGCGCTGCGAAATGAGAAGACGAATGTTCAATCCACCGCATCCCGGCAAAATCCTGCGTGACGCGCTGGGCGATATGGAGGTGACCACTGCCGCCAAGAAGCTGCATGTTTCGCGTACCACTCTGTCGTGCATACCGGACGGAGCGGCAGGCATCTCTGCCGAAATGTCTCTGCGCTTGTCGGCCGCACTGGGAACGCATGACAGCCTGTGGTATGAGTTGCAGATGAGCTACGACATTTGGCAGGCCTCGCGAAGGAAGCGGCCCAAAATCGAACGATTCGAGGTCGCCACTTAGAGTCGCGCTTCTCATGAAGCGCCTCTCAACGCCCGATCGAGAATATGGCCCGGGCCAAGCATCAAACTGACGACGGCAAAGCATTTTGAACGGAAATTAGAAAACACACATGCCCACAACCACCCAAAAGGATTATTACGGCACGCTAGGCGTCAAGAAGACGGCCACGCCGGAGGAGATTCGCAAGGCCTTCAGGAAGGCTGCGCGCAAATACCACCCCGACGTGAACCCTAATGACAAGCGCGCCGAGGAGAAGTTCAAGGAGATCTCCGAGGCCAACGATATTCTGAGCGACGAAAAGAAGCGCAAGATTTACGACCAGGTGGGCTTCTACTCCGACCAGATTGACCCGGCGCAGGCCGAGGCCTACGCGCGCCAGCAGAGCGCGGGGCAGCCAGCCGCCAGTCGACTTTGGCGGTTTCGACTTTTCCGGCTTTTCGGGCGATCCGGGCGCGCAGGCCGGGGCGGGCTCGTCCACGTGGGGCAGCTTCAAAGACATCTTCTCCGGCATCTTCACCGGCGCGCAGCACCCGCAGGCGCACGGGCCGCAGCCGGGCACCGATCTTGAGTACCAGGCTACTGTTGACTTCTGGACTGCCATTCGCGGCGGCCAGGCGCGCATTCAGATCAACCGCCAGGAGACTTGCCCCGCTTGCCACGGCCAGACGCACACCGGCGGCATGATGACCTGCCCGGAGTGTCACGGCGCCGGCAAGGTAACGCAGATGGGCGGCCGGATGAAATTCAATATCACCTGCCCGCGCTGCAACGGAACGGGGAAGATCGAGGACGACTGTGCCACCTGCCACGGCGAAGGCACCGTGACGCGCACTGAGACGGTCGAGTTCCGCATCAAGGCGGGAACGCGCGATGGGCAGCGCATCCGCCTGCAGGGTAAAGGCAATGCGGGCGTCAACGGCGGCCCGGCCGGCGACCTTTTTCTCATCGTGCGCACCGGCTCGCACCCCGTCTTCTCGCGCCAGGGCGATGACATTCTGCTTTCTGTGCCGGTCACCGTGTCCGAAGCCTCGCTTGGCGGCAAGGTCGAGGTGCCCACCATCGACGGCCGCGCGCAGCTCAAGATTCCGCCGGGCACGCAGAGCGGGCAAAAGCTGCGCATGCGCGAGCGCGGCGTTGAAAGCGCGCAGCATCCCGGCCAGCGCGGCGACCAGATCGTCACGGTTTCAGTCGCGGTGCCGCACTTGAATGACGAACGCAGCCGCGAGATTATGCGCGAGCTGGCGCACCTCAACCCGCAGGATCCGCGCAAGGCGCTGTTTGACAAGTTGTGAGAAGCGCATGAAAACAAAGATCGGCTCGCCGATGAACCGGCAACTGTAATTCGCGGAAAGAACCATGGCCACTAAACGCAAATCCAAAGGCGCGTACATGATCTCGGCGGTCGCCGAGATGTATGAAATTCATCCGCAAACGCTGCGCCTCTACGAGCGCGAGGGGCTGCTCAAGCCTTCGCGCACCGAGGGCAACACGCGCCTCTACACCGACGAGGACCTGGAGCGGCTCGAATTCATCCTCAATCTCGCCCGCGATCTCGGCGTCAACATTGCCGGCATCGCCATCATCCTGCAGATGCGCGAGCGCATGGAAGAGATGAACCGCCAGATGCAGAGTTTTGTGGAGTACGTACGCTCGGAGATGCTCACGCGCTTTCAGCAGGCCGCGCCGGGTTCGGGCTCGGCGATTGTGCCCATCCGCAAGCCCGTGGCTCCCACGCGTCCCTCGGCGCGCAAACCGTAGCGCTCTTTAGCCGGTAGCCGGTAGCCCGCATTGAGAGGTTGAAAGCTGCCCTCGCTCTTTCGGTCCCTTCGTCCCCTCTCTCCCGCCGCAACAAGCTACAGGTTCCGGGCCAAAGGCTGACTCGCTGACTTGCTGACCTGCGGTTATGCTGTTACCAGCATGCCCTACGTTCTCCTTGGCCTGGCAGTCTTCGGCCTGATTACCTCCACGGTCTTCGCCGGCATTGTGCTGTGGGCGGTTCCCGGTTACCTGCGCGAACGCCGCCTCGCGCTCGCTCAACTCACCGCGCGCCCCGGCTTCACGCCTCCGCTCACATTGTTCAAGCCGTTGCATGGAGCGGAGCCGGGCCTCGAATCCTATCTGGAAGGTTTTTTCCTGCAGGACTATCCTACGTACGAAATACTTTTTTGCGCCCGCTCGCCCCAAGACCAGGGCCTGACCATCGCCCGTCACGTCGCGTCGCGCCACCCGCATATTCCCGTCAAGTTTCTTTCTACCGGCGGCCAGCCCGATTACATCAACGACAAAGTCATCTCCATGGAAAAAATGGAGGCCGAAGCGGCGCACGAAATCTTCGTTATCAGCGACAGCGACGTCCGCGTCACGCCCGGCTATCTTCGTGCCGTTGCGCTATCCTTCGCCGACCCGCGTGTGGGCGGCATGTGCTGCCTCTACCGTGGCGTGGCGGCGGAAGGCGGACTTTGGGCGCGCCTTGAGGCCGCCGGCATGTCCGTCGAAATGTCGTCCGGCGTGCTCGCGGCGCGCGCCATGGAGGGGATGCAGTTTACCCTCGGCCCCACGATGGCCTTTCGCCGCCAGACCATCCGCGGGATGGGCGGCTTCCGCGTTACGGCTGACTACTGCGCCGACGATTTCGTGCTCGGCAACGAGACGCACAAGCTGGGCCAGACCGTTATGCTGAGCCATCACGTCATCGACCACATGGTGCTGCAACTCCAGCTTCGCCGCCTCCATGAAGCACCAGGTCCGCTGGATGAAGTCCACGCGCTTTTCGCGTCCCAAAGGCCACTTCGGCACCGCACTCACCTTCAGCATGCCCTTCGGCCTGCTCGCACTCGCCGCCGGCGCCTGGCTCGGCCACGCATCGTGGGGCCTCGCGCTCTTCGCCTTCGCCGTCGCCACGCGCCTCGCGCTTTCCGTTGCCGTGGGCCGGCTCGTGGTGCGCGACACAAGTTGGTTCGGGCTGCTTGTGCTCTATCCCATTCGCGACCTCATGGGCTTTTGTTTCTGGGCCGCGAGCTATTGGGGCAGCCGCATTCTCTGGCGCGGGCGGATCTTCGAGTTGCTGCCCGGCGGAAGAATGCGCGCCGCGAAATGAATTCTGAAATGCTGCCGTGCACCACCGTACCGGTAAAGATGCACCTGCAAAAATCACGCTCTTAACCGATTGCCCGGCCGCGCGGCAGACCGGCATAATGCGCAAAGCGCCCGCTCGCACCTCTGGGAGTCTCTGACGATGACGAAAGCACGGCTCGATGGTCTGCAACTGCTGTTGCTCGGCAGTGTTTTCTTTGTCGCCATCGGCGCGGTGATGGAATTCACCAATCCTCTGGGGATGACGGACTTCCAGCAGATTTATCGGAGCTCGCGCTGCGTTGCGCAGCATCACGATCCCTACCAGCCCGACGAACTCATGGCCTGTTATCAGGCAGACACGGGCACTCTGCCTTCCGATTCCGATGTCGTCTCACGCACGCTGCGCAAGATTGTCTTCATCGCGCCCAATCTGCCCACCACGCTCTTCCTCATCGCGCCCGTCGCCGCATTGCCCTGGAAGTTCGCAGTTCCTGTCTGGATGATTCTCATCGCGGGCTGTTTCATTCTGGCGTGTTTCCGAGTCTGGAATGCCGGCGCCGAATCCGCGCCGCGCCTTTACGGTGCACTCATTTTTCTGATCCTGGTAAACAGCGGGCTGCTGCTGGCCACCGGCAACACCGCGGGCCTCGTCGTCAGCCTCTCCATTCTGGCTGTAAGTTGTTTTCTGCAGGATCGGGATGTTCTGCTCGGAGTTTTTTGCCTGGCCGTCGCCCTGGCCATCAAGCCACACGATGCCGGCCCCATCTGGCTCTACTTTTTACTGGCCGGCGGCGTGCATCGCAAGCGCGCGCTGCAAACCGCGGCATTAACCCTCGCGATTGTTGTTCCCGCCGTTCTTTGGGTCTCGCATGCGGCGCCGCATTGGCTGCCTGAGCTCCAGTCCAACCTGGCCGTGGGCCTGTCGAAGGGCGGCCTCAATAACCCGGGGCCTACTACACAGGGCGGCCGCGGTATTGGGATGATCATCAGCCTGCAGGCGGCGCTGAGCCTCGCATGGGACAACGCCGGCTTTTACAATCTCGCTTCCTACCTCATCTGCGGGGCGCTTCTGCTCGTCTGGTGCGTCAAGACTCTGCGCTCGCGCTTCTCACCACGCCTGGCCTGGTTTGCGCTGGCGGCTGTCTCGGCGCTTACCATGCTGCCGTTTTATCACCGCACCTACGACGCTCGCCTGCTCGTGCTCGCCGTTCCCGCCTGTGCTGCGTTGTGGACGGAAAGCCACGCGCCCGCTCGCTCAATGGCCCGCAGCGCGCTGTTCCTCACCGTGGCCGCAGTCGTGCTCACGGGCGACATCTTCTGGGTGGTGTTCTTTCAGCTCACGCACTATTCCGGCGCATCGGTCACCTGGGGAATGATCCCCGCGCCGGTTACGTTGCTCGCGCTCGCTGTTTTTTATCTATGGATTTATGTGCGCAGCCCGTCGCAGGCCGACGCGTCCTAGCTCCGCCAGGACAGCAAAGCTTCGGCCTCTACTGCAGCGGCCGGTCCGTCCACAGCGTTTTATCGGCGATGGTCCGCACCTCGTAGAGCCGCCCGGCCAGCACCTGCTCCACCTTGTCGCGATCCGGATCTTCCGCGAAGAGCCATTTGCGCGGGCCCGTGCCCCAGATCGTCGACAGCTTCTCGTTGCTCAGGAAGATATCGGGCGCGTCAGGATAGCACGATCCCCACAGCAGAGTCGTTCCTTCGCCATGCTGCCCGCAGCGCGGCAGAACCAACAGCGCCGGCCGCCTGTCGAAATAGTTGTGCGTGTAGAAGATTACGCTCGACCCTGACGACTGCTCGCCGTAAATGATGAACACGTCAGTGGGCGTGCCGTCCTTCATGATTGTGTCTGCCAGCTGCTTGGAGCTGAGCATGGGCTCGAAGCGCGCGAACGCAATGTGCGCGGCGATAAAGAACACCATCATGGTCAGCGCCACGCTGATCGTCGATGCCAGGTGCCTGCCCTTCAGCCGCAGCAGCCATCCCGCGAACGGCCCAATCAACAACACAATCGCGGCCAATATCGCGGGCAATCGCAGCGCGGCAAACGAAGGCCCCGTCAAATCGAAGAGGTGCGACATCGACAGCGTGTAATCGCCCACGGCGCGATGCGCCAGCAGCGTACCGATGTCCGAAACGAAAGGCAAGTCGCGCGATGTCCACAATCCCCACCCGAGCGCCGCGGCCGAGAGCACGCCAATCGCCGCAAATCCTCCCTGTGCGCCGGTCAGCCAACCCGTGGAAAGCACGGGCCCGCCATTTCCCGCGCCCTTGCGCTCTTCAACCTCCGCGAGCACACCGGCAATCAGCATCAGCAGCGGCGTCCACACCGGGAACGTGTAGTACTCCTGGTTCGTTGAAATTGAAAAGAAAAGCAGCGTCCAGGCCGAGAACAGACAGAGCAGCCAGATGGTGCGCGCACGGAACTTCACACGCAGCACATAGGTGGCCACGTCTTCGCGCATTGCGTTGTCCAGGTAGAAATCCACTGTCTGACCGGCATCGTGACGCAAGTGGTTCAGCCACGAGCGGCGCGTCTTCCAGGCCATGGCCGCGGCGGCCGGCAAAAACAGGCTCCACGGGAAGATCCACACCAGGTGCGCCAGCCAATACCACAGCATGGGCATCTTGTTGTAGTCGTGCGGATAGCGCAGGTTGAAAAAGCGCAGCACATGCTCGTTGATGAAGTAAAAGTAGAAGAAGCCGTGTACATTGCCGATCGTGGGGTGGTTGCCGACAGGATGTCCCTGGTCGGGATTGGCCAGCCCGCACAAAATGTGCCACGGCGCGCCAATGGCAAGGAAGAGCAGCAGTCCGCTTACGGGCTTCAGCGCCTTCCACCGCCGCCATTGCCCGGTCAGCAGCAGATAGGGAATCGCCGCGCCGGCAAAAAACACGGGCGCAATCAGGCCCTTGGTCAGCAGCGCCAGCGCCACGCCGGCCCACGCCCAGTAAATGCGCAGCGGAAGGTTATCTTCAAGGCTCGTGATCAGCGCGTAGAGAGCGAGCAGCAGAAAGAATGCCAGAATCGACTCGGGAATAATGAAGCGCGTAAACAGAAACGGCCCGACCGAAGTCAGCACGCCCAGCCCCGCATAGAATCCGGCGCGAGGGCCCCACGCCCGCCGCGCCCAAAGCCAGGCGAGCCAGGTAAGCCCCAGTATGGCCAGTGCGTTGGGCAGGTGCGTGGCAAAGGTGTTCTGCCCAAAGATCTTGTACATGCCGGCCACCACCCAGTAGGGCAGCGGTGGTTTCTCAATGTAACGGATGCCGTCGATCTTCGATGTGATCAAATTGCCCGTCTCGGCCATGTTCTGCGCCGCCTGGGCGTGCGCCGCGTCCACATCGTCCAACAGCGGTGGAGAAAACAATGAGGCAAAATAAATCGCAAGGAAAAGGGCTGCGAACAGCAGCCAAACGGTGCGCGTCGAGGGCGCGTTCCGGGGGCGATCGATGGTGTCTGTATAGCCTGTCATATTGGTTTTGCTGGATGTGTTTTACCGGTTCGTTTGTCGATGCGCCTTTCCCATCCCCGTCCGGTATCCGGGCCTGAGTTAAGTGCTGCCGCAAGTTGACCGTGAAATGAAGATGGCTACGGCCGCTGAGTGAGGCCCACGCTGCCCTCTGAGCCCGGATGGCAAATTGCCGCGTCAATATAAGGATACCAGCCGGGTTTCCGCGAACATTCTTGAGTTCCGCAATCTGGTTGGGCCGCATGCCCGTCGCGGTCGCGGGACGGATTCTCGGCCGCCCGCGAATGCTTGGACCATCGGCCTGTGGAACCCCGGTCAGCTTCTCTTCGCACCCTTCGTGTATCTTGGCGATGGGTCGATTCTTTCGCCACGGAGCACGCCGAAAAAAAACCATGCCCACGTTTGCCGCCATCGACATCGGTTCCAACTCTTGCAGGTTAAAGATCGCCAAAGTTCAGGCGCACCGGCTCAAGACTCTTGCAGAAGATCGCGAGGTTACGCGGCTCGGAGGCAGCGTCTTTGATACCGGACTCATCTCTCCCGAGGCGATGGCAGCCACGCTGCGCGCGCTCAAGCGTTTTCAGCGCTCGGTACAGGCGCATGGCGTCGACCGCATCCGCGTGGTGGCCACCGCGGCCATGCGCGACGCACGCAACGCAGCGGCGTTTCAGGCGTGGGTGAAGGCCGAAACCGGCTGGAACATGGAGATCATCTCCGGTCTCGAAGAAGGCCGGCTCATTCACCTTGGCGTGACCGGCGCGGAGCCGGGCACGGGGGGGCGCGTGCTGCTGATGGATCTGGGCGGCGGAAGCTGCGAGCTCACGCTCTCGGAGCACAAGCGCATCCAGGAGACCGTGAGTCTTCCGCTTGGCGCGGTCCGGCTGACTGAGCAGTTCCTCTCCACCGATCCGCCGCCCTCCGACGGCATGGCGCGCATGGGGCAGTTGATTGCGCGCGAGCTGCGCCGCGCCAATCGCAGAATCCATCCCGGCCGCGCGCCAGTTGTCATTGCGACCTCAGGCACGGCCGCTGCGCTCTCTGAGGCATGCCTGTCCGGCGCGAAGAACGGCAAGGCCGGCAGCAAAAAGGCCGGCAAAAACGCCGCCAGGACCGTCTCCAGCCGCGACCACGCCCGAAACCGCTCGGCCATTCTTGCGGGCATGGTGCCGGCGCGGGCCGTGCGCAAGCTGGCCGGCAAGCTCGCTAAAATGTCGCTGCCCGAGCGCGAGGCGGTACCCGGCATTGGCCCGCGCCGCGCGGAGATTATCGTTGCCGGAGCAAAGGTCTACGCTGAAATCCTTGAGAGCTTCGGGCTGCCCGGCTTCCGCTACTCGCCACTCGGCCTGCGCGATGGCATTCTGGCGCAGATGCTCGCCGAGCAGGATGCGCGCGCCAAGGCTCATCGCGAGTTCGAGCACGAACGGTGGGAGAGCGTGCTCTCCACGGCGCGCCGCTACGGCGTCGATCCCCGCCACGCCGAACCGGTGCGGGCCCACGCTGTGCAACTCTTCCGCGAGCTACGCGCCATGCACCAGCTCGCTCCCGAATACGAGAGCTGGCTTGCCGCCGCCGCCGTGCTCCGCGACACCGGCAAGTTCATCAACCACCAGGGCCATCACCGGCACACGCAATACATCATTTCCAGCTCTGAGATTTACGGCTACACGCAACTGCAGCGCACGCTGGTCTCGGCCATCGCCCGCTATCTGGGCAAAAGCCGCCCGCAGCCGGGCGATCGCGCATTGCGCAACATCCCCGCGGATGAGCACAAGAACGTGCATCGCGCAGTCATCCTGCTGCGCCTGGCGGTGGCGTTGAATCAGGACCGTGCCTCCGATGTTCTCCGCGTGGGAATAAGGATTTACCCGAAGCGCGTTCACCTGGAGCTGCGAGCGGGACGCACGGGCGCGGAACTGGAGATGTGGTCGCTGCGCAAAGAGGCCGGCTACTTCCGCGAGGTCTTCGGCCGCGAGCTTTTTGTCGCGCTGGCGTAGAGGGCCCGCGCCCCGCGCGGATCGAGCAGCCACTGCAGCCGTGGGGGATGGCTCTCCATGTCGATGCGGGCAATCGATCCCTTGCGCATGCGAATTGATGCGCCACCGTTGCCGGTGATCAGCCGGCCGAGAAACTGAAACAGGCTGGGATTATGCCCCACGGCCAGGACGCCCTCGCGATCGGCATGCTTCGCCAGCAGTTGCTGAAAATCTGCATAACTGGCATTCAGCCCCAGCGCGGCGCTCACTTCCACCTGCGAGTCATATCCCAGCTCCGTTCCCACCAGTTGCGCCGTCTGCCTGGCCCGCTTCAATGGGCTGGCCACAATCACGTCGATCGGCGCTTTCAGCGACCCCAGCACCCGCGCCATCAAAATGCACTGCTCCTTGCCTTCCTTCACGAGGCCCCGCTTGGCCTCCAAAACGGGGTTCTCGCGGACGGTTCCGGCATTGGCGTGACGCATGAGATAGAGGATCATGGGGATCTTTTCGGCGGGGCTGAGCCGGACGTGCCGAGCTCTCCTTGCTACCCCATTTTAACAAATCTGTAACATTTGGCCTTTTGGGGGCAGTGGGCCAGGGCTGACGACCCAAATCTCGCTGGCAAGCAGGCCGCGTAGCCAGGTTCGCCGCTTCTTGAGGCTGAATCCGGCGGAACGCAGCGCGGCAGCATGATCGGATAGCTTTCGGACTGCGAGCCCCGTGAGCATGCCGAACGCGCGGTAGAGCGTCCAGACCACGGGATGGGCGACAAGGCGGCCATACCAGCCCGGCGGAAGCGCAAACTCCGAGACCACCCACAATGCAGACGGCGAAACTGCATCTCGCATGTCCGCGGCCAGGGCGCGAATTTCGCCGGTGCAGAGGCAATCGAGAAAAAAGTGTGTCACGACAAGGTCGTATGGCGGATTCGCCGGCAGCCAATCTCGTGCGTCGGCGCAATAAGCATGCACGCGGGCAACATCAGGCCCGGCGCGACGGCAGAGCGCGCTCAGCATCGCGGCGCTGGAATCCACCGCGTCGATCTCGATGTCCGGATTCGCGCGAAGCAACTGTGCGGTGAATCGGCCATCTCCGTCGCCGAAGATCAGCGCGCGCCGGCATGGGGTGAGCTCTTCGAGAAAAGCACAGCGGCAGCGCTGCAGCCAGGGGCCGAAGCTGAAATATTCCATCCAGCGATAGAGCCGCGCCAGGCAATCGAAGTTCGCCGCCGGCGCATGCGCCACGTCTGCTGGCTGGGGTTGCGTCGCCGTTTTCATCGCACCACAAGAAGCAGAGGCGTCAGCATCACCAGATCGGCCGCGGCGCGCAGGGCAAGAGGCGTTATGTGACCACGCAGGCGGTCGAGCAGCGCCAGCAGCAAGGCGCTCAGGGCTCCGGAGAGCAGCAGCATGGTAGCGCGCAACTCCGACGACGGTGCAATTAAAGCCAGCATCAGGCCGCCGACGGCGACCAGAACGGCTGCCGTGAATGCTGCAGACGGGAACAGCGGCAGCTGGGCGTCCACCCGTCGCCGCACATCAAAGCCGTTATCCGCACACTCCCAACGTGCAATGCACCAGCAATTCAGCCACGCCAGCGCAGCAAAGTAGATACCCGGAATCCAGAACAGCCAGATCGAGGAACCCGCAGCCGCAGGAGCGTGAAGCCGCGGCCACGCCGGAAGCATGCAGCCTGCGGCGAACAGCAGGCCTACCAGAAATTCCTTGCTGAGCAATGGCGACGGAAAGAAGGACGCGGATCGCGGCGCTTGATGCCGGGCATGGACGCCGGAAAAATAGGCGAGTGACGCCGCCGCAAGGAAAGAGCCGCGCTCGCGCATCATTGCGGGCATAAAGACGAAGGCAACGACCGCGGAGACGCAGGCAGCGGCCGCGGCAAGGGGCACGAACCAGCGGCGATGGCGCCAGTGAAAGTAGTGACGTTCGCGGAGCGCCGTTGGCGCACGCGAACTCAGCCCGGCGCGCGCGTCCAGCAGGCGGTCGCTCACGTAAATCCACCATACCGTCAGCGCCAACAGCAGAGGGACTCGCCACGCGAGGTGAATGTTGCCGGCCCACGCGAAGCCGAGCGACCAGGCGACGGCGACCGTCGGCGCGTCGAGGCTGGTCAGATGCCATAAGGCAAGCAGGCGCGGAGCATCGACAATTCCATTTGCGCTCTCGACGGGATAGGTAGCGCGGTCCTGCACCGGCGGCTGGGCGAGGGGAAGCGGCACTCTCTTGATTTTAGGGGAATTGACGGGGGGCAATGCTGCTGCGACGGTCCGGCCCCTGCCGGGCCTCGCCTGGCGGGCAGGGTAAAGGCTCGCTGCACCCTTACCAAAGTGTGTCCTAACCCGGCTTGAATCTGCGTTTTCAGGGCTAAGATGATTCATACGTTCAGACGGGGGCAGGCAGCCATGGAAACAGCGGATATCATCGGCGACTGGCTTGGATACGTCATCGACGGCCGATTCACCCTCCTCAAAAGGCTTGGCGGGTCGCAGGGCGTTGACGTTTTTCTGGCCGAATTTGGCGATCCGGCGCAGAAGGCAACTATCAAATTCATCCCGGTCGATACCCGTGACGTGGAGATCCGCATCGCCGCGTGGCAGGCGGCGGAAAACCTTTACCATCCGAACCTGATCCAGGTGCTTGCAAACGGCCGTTGTGAGATCGATTCCGTTACCTTCCTCTATGTGGTCTCGGAGTTCGCCGACGAAGTTCTCGCTGAAATCATTCCAGAACGCGCGTTGGAGCCGAAGGAAGCGCAAGAGATGCTCGAACCGGCTCTGGATGCTCTCACCTACCTGCACGGGAAGGGCTTCGTCCATGGCCGGGTGAAGCCATCGAACATCATGGCGGTCGGCGAGCACCTGAAGCTTTCGGCGGACGGTCTGATCTTCGCGGGCGCCATGACAGAACCCAGGTTGGAGCGGACGGTCTATGACGCGCCTGAAACCGCACAGGGATCGATTGGAACTGCCGCCGACATCTGGTCGCTGGGAGCGACGCTGGTTGAGGCTCTAACGCAGCATCCGCCCCTCTGGGACGGCAGGTCGACGCTCGAACCGGCAGTGCCGCTATCGGTTCCCGAGCCATTCGCCGCGGTGGCCCATGAGTGTCTCCGCAACAACCCCGCGCGCCGATGCACTCTTGAAATGATCAAAGCTCGCCTGTCAGGGGAAACGACCGCTCCGCCTGTCGAGGAGGAGACCGGTAAGTCGGCAACCACCAAGCGCCGCATCGCAGTGTTGATTGGCGCAGTGGCTGCACTTCTCGCCGCACTTGCAATTTGGCAGGCGCAAACGCGGCACGAGGAGTCCTCGTCTCCGGCGGCAACAGAACAGAATTCCCAGGTCGCTCCGGCCGCGCCCACAGCTTCAGCCCCGGTCAGTGCTCCGTCCCCCGCTCCGGCTCCGGAATCAGCTCCGGCGCCGGCGACTCCGGCAGCTTCCGCTCCGCCTGCTGCGGCGGCAGCGAGCCCGGCTCAAGCTCCGTCTACGGCTCCAGCTCCGGTCGCCGCCGCGCCCTCCACACCGGCGGCAGCACCACCGCAATCTCAGTCCGCGGCAAAACAACCATCGGGCAGCGTGACAGCGAAAGGTGCGGTGGCGCAGCAGGTTGAACCTGACATACTGCCAAGTGCACTCAGGACAATCTCAGGCACGGTGAAGGCTTCGGTGCGGGTTGATGTCGACGCCGCCGGTAATGTGACCGACTCGGGATTCGAATCGGCGGGGCCGAGCAAGTATTTTGCCAACAAGGCGCTCGATGCCGCTCGGAGTTGGAAGTTCACGCCGGCCCAGGTGAACGGCCAGGCAGTGGCGAGTTCCTGGATTTTGCATTTTGATTTCAAGCAAAGCGGAGTGAGCGTCGATCCGGTCGAGACGGCCCCTTAATCTCCTGAGCCAAATTCTTTTCACGCGCACCCGAGCCCGCACGCGTTCTTCGCTGGATTCAGTCGGCTGCCGTCGCTGTCCGCTGCGCGCTTTTCGTCGCGCGCGTCGTGTCCAGTGATGGAATCGCATCCATATCTGTTTTGCCTTCGGCAAGGCGCATCAGGAAATCCTGGCTCGAAAAAAGCGGCGCGTCCTTCATCAGTTTGCCGGCGCGAAGGTAGTTGCCGTCGGGTTGCTGGAGGCGCGCTTTCACGGTATCGGCCATGTAGGCCGGCAGAATCTCGCCGTGAATGCGTGCGATCGCCGCCGGATCGCGGACAGGGAAGACAACTTCGCAGCGCTCGAAGAGGTTGCGCGGCATCCAGTCTGCCGAGCCGAGGTAGATTTCATCGCTGCCGCCGTTGGCAAAGTGGAAGATGCGCGAGTGCTCCAGGAAACGGCCCACGATGGAGCGCACGCGAATTCGATCCGACAGCCCCTTGACGCCAGGCCGCAGAATGCACAGGCCGCGAATGATGAGATCGATCTCAACGCCGGCTTGCGAGGCCTGGTAGAGCGCCTGGATGATCGAGGGCTCAAGCAGTGCGTTCATCTTGGCGACAATGTGCGCGGGGCGGCCGGCCTGCGCGTGCTCCTGCTCGCGGCGAATGAGCCGCAGAAAGCTCTCGGCCATGGTGAGCGGGGCCACGAACAGCGGACTGTAGTCGTCCACCTCGGCATGCGCCGTGAGGTAGTTAAAAACCATGTGCACGCGTTCGCCAATCTGCGGATCGCTGGTGAGCAGGCTCAGGTCCGTGTAGAAACGCGCGGTTTCCGGGTTGTAGTTGCCGGTGCCGAGGTGGCAGTAGCGGCGCGTCACGCCATCTTCGTCGTGGCGCACGAGCATCGCCAGCTTGCAATGCGTCTTCAGACCCACCACACCATGAAAAACCTGCACGCCCGCGTCTTCCATGCTGCGCGCCCAGCGGATGTTCGAAGCCTCGTCGAAACGGGCCATCAGCTCCACCACCACGACAGCTTCTTTTGTGGCTCCCGCCTCGGTAAGCGCCTGGAACATCGGCGAGTCGTGGCTGGTGCGGTAGAGCGTTTGCTTCATGGTCACAACGGCTGGGTCCTGCGCGCCACGCTGAATGAAATCGACCACCGGATCGTAGGAATCGTACGGGTGATGCAGCAGAATGTCGCGATGGCGCAGCTCGTCGAAGATGCCGGTTGACTTGCGGCTGAGCAGCAAAGGCTTGGGCGTGAAGGACGGGAACTTCAGATCGGGCCGCTGCACGTCGCCGTAGAAAAACATCAGGCGCGACAGGTTCACGGGGCCTTCCCCGCGGAAGACCTGATCGTCCTCCAACTCGAAGTTCACCCGTAGGCGCTCGACGATCTCCTGGTCGGCGCCGGTTTCAATTTCCAGGCGCACCGCATCGCCCTTGCGGCGGTTGTGCAGCTCCACGCGAATTGTTTCGAGCAGCGATCGCGCCTCTTCTTCCTCGAAGTACAGATTCGAATTTCGGGTTACGCGGAACGACGCCGAGGCCAGTACTTCGTAGCCCCGGTACATGCCGGAGAGATGCTGCGCAATCAGGTCCTGGAGCAGCAGGTAATCGAAGTGGTCGTGGTCAGTGGGCAGGCGGACAAATCGCGGCAGCGCGCGCGGCACGGTCACCACGCCCAGCACCTGCGGGCCGGAGCTGCGCCGCTTGGCGCGGAGCAGCAGCGCCAGGCAAAGCGCCTTGTTGAGCACGCGCGGAAAGGGATGCGCGGGGTCGATGGTAATTGGCGTCAGCAAAGGATCGACCTCGCGCTGAAAATAGCCGCGGGCAAAGTCGCGGGCGTCCTCGTTGAGTTCCTCCCACTCCAGCAGGCGAATGCTTTGCTTGCGCAACTCGGGCAGCAGTTGTTTGTTCCAGCAGTGGTACTGCGCGGCCACAAAGTTGTGAATCTCCGCGGTCAGCGCGGCAAGGGACTCGTCGGGGCGCAGGCTGTCGTAGCCCGGCTCGCGGTAGCCATCCTCAATGCGCTGCATCAGGCCGGCCTGCCGGATTTCCACGTATTCGTCCAGGTTGGAGCCCGTAATGGCCAGGAACTTGACGCGTTCCAGCAGCGGGTTGGCGGGGTCTTCAGCCTCCTCGAGCACACGGCGATTGAACTGCATCCAGGAATAGTCCCGGCCGTTGAAAAGCTTGATTCTTTGTGTACTTCTAGCCATGGTCCGCTTCATTCGCCGTGTTGGAAGTCTACGCCGTTTTGCCGGCCCGCGGTAGCCCAGCGCCGCGCGCCAAATCTACAACGTTTCTGCTATCGGTTCGCCTGGCAGGCACGGGACAGGACACGTCCGGCCGGAGGTAAACCCATCAAGCCATCCTTACAGCAAGCAGCGCCTCAGAGACGTTAAACGCAGAAGAAAAGCGCAGTCTGGACAGCCCGCGAGCCCGCAGGAATTTGCCTGCGTCGCTTCTCGTACCCCGGTCTCTTCCCGCCCGGCCCTCACTTTGGGCGCGAGAGTAGTATGGAATGTCGGAAAATTCTCCACTCTCTTTGGGACTCGGAGGCCAGCTCATGAAGCCTGTCAATCGCCGCGCCGTTCTGCGTTATACCGGCATCGCCGCCGCATCTCTGGCGCTGCGGAACGGTCTGCGGGCGCTGGGCGACACTCCATCCGGCACGGCTTCTGCTCCAGTTGCAAAAACCGCATACGGACGGATCAGCGGCACTCTCGAAGACGGCATCAATGTCTTTCGCAGCGTTCCCTACGGCGCAGATACCGCACCGGTGCGTTTCCAGGCCCCGCTGCCACCCACGCCGTGGACCGGAGTGAAGGTATGCGATGCGTTTACCACCCGCGCTCCGCAACTTACTGCACTGCGCGGGCCGCAGGGCGCCAACGCTGCGCCGAGCCTTGGATCGGTAGGCATGCCGCCGGCGGGAACTCGTCCACGCGTTGCTCCTGAGGCCGGCGAGCAGAGCGAAGACTGCCTCCACTTGAACGTATTCACGCCCGCCCTGCGCGACCATCGCAAGCGTCCGGTTCTTGTCTACTTTCACGGCGGGGCCTACAACAACGGCTCGGTCAACAGTCCGCTCTACAACGGCAAACGGCTCTGCCATCGCGGCGATGTTGTCGTGGTCACCGTCAACCACCGGCTCAATGCGTTTGGCTTTCTCTACCTTGCCGGGATCGATCCCAGGCAATATCCCGACTCGGGCAACGTAGGCATGCTGGATCTGGTTCTCGCGCTCAAGTGGGTGCGCAACAACATCACCGAGTTCGGCGGCGACCCAACGAGGATTCTCATCTTCGGGCAATCCGGAGGCGGCGCCAAGTGCGCCACGCTGATGGCCATGCCGCTGGCTCACGGCCTGTTTCACCGCGTGATGACGATGAGCGGCCAGCAGGTAAAGGGCGCGTCGATTGAGATTGCTTCAAAGCGCACGGATGTCATGCTCGGCAAACTCGGCATCACCCATGCGAATCTCGCGGACCTGAAGACGATGCCGTGGGAAAAAATCCAGGCCGCGGCCGCCGAAACCAGCTCCGACTGGCTGCCCGTGGTCGATCATGTGGTCCTCCCGCGCGATCCCTTCACGCCCGATGCACCGCCGCTCTCTGAGAATGTGCCAATGATCCTCGGCAATACGCACGACGAAACCGCGGTGCCGGTGCACGGCACGCTCACGTGGGAGGAGGCGCCGGCTGCACTCCACAATGCCATTGCAATTTATCTCGGCCCTTACACTGCCGAAGAAGTTGTCGCCAAATTTCGCAGCTTCTATCCTGACAAATCGCCCATCGATATTGTGATCGCAGCGGCCACGGCCTTTCGCGCGTGGCCTGGGCAGGTGATGGAGGCAGAACGCCGCGCCCACAATCCCAAAAGCCAGCCGCACACATGGGTCTATCAAATGAACTGGCACCGGAATGCTCCCGGCGCGCGCGCCATGCACACCATTGACATTCCTTTCATGTTTGACAACCTGGATGCTGCACCAGGACAGATCGGTTCTTCGCCGGAAGATCTCGCGGCAGCGCAGCCGTTGGCCGACGCCATGTCGGGGATGCTGGTTCACTACGCGGCCACCGGCACTCCCAATCATCCCGGTCTGCCATACTGGCCTGCCTACGACCTCAAAGAGCGCAACACGATGATCTGGGACAATCCGCCGCACATTGAGAAGGACCCTCGAGGCCAGGAGCGCCGCTACGCCGCTGCCTCACCCTACCGCCAACCGGGGACGTATTAAATGCGGCCGGGCATCGGCCGTTTTTGGCGCGAAAACTTTGAGCCTCCAGCCTCCGATCGCTCATCCAAACGCAAGATGACCCAAACCAGAGGCAGCAGCGGCGGCGATTCGATACACTACATTTAAGAACCGCGCAGCGCTTTCTACGCATCCATTTCTGGTACAGCCATTTTGGGGCGATCGCGATCGCCGTTCTTGAGTAAGGTTCAAATTGCCAAACCAATCCATCAAGAGCACAATCCGTTTCTGTGCCGCGGGCTTTCTGTTGGGCTTTGGGCTCCTCGCATCTGCCGTCGTCGACGCGCAGACTGCGACGATTCCGCCGCCGGTGGCGCCATCGCCTCCATCGGACGCTAATTTTCAGGGCAGCGTGACAAAAGGCGAGGCATCGGCGCAGGCCATCAATCTTTCGCTCGATGACGCCATCCAGCGGGGCTTGCAGGCGAACCTGGGCATTATTCTCAGCGGCACCCAGGCGGCGGGCGCGCGCGCGGAACGGCTGAGCCAGTTGCAATCGCTGCTGCCCTCAGTGGACTTCACCGCCAAAGAAGCGGCGATGCAAACCGATCTGCCGGCCCAGGGGCTGCGCATTCCCGGCTTCCCGGTGATCATCGGGCCGTTCGGCTACACGGATGTGCGCGCCTCGCTCACCTGGTCGCTGGTTGACGTGCAATCGCTGCGCAATTATCTGGCCGCGCGTCACAACTTTGCCGCCGCACAACTCTCCGCCCAGGACGCCCGCGACATGGTCGTGCTCACGGTGGGCAATGCATACCTGCTGGTGCTGGCCGACCAGACCCAGATGAGCAGCGTTGAAGCGCAGGTGGCCACAGCGAAGGTTTCACTGGATCAGGCCGTTGCCAACCACGACGCGGGAACCGCGCCGCTGCTCGACGAACTGCGGGCGCGCGTGGATTACCAGTCGCTGGAGCAGCAGTTGATTGTGGCACAGAACGATCTTGCCAAGGACAAGCTGGCGCTGGCTCGCACCATTGGGCTGCCGCTGACGCAGAGCTTCAATTTGACCGACACCGTTCCTTACGCGCCATTTGACCAGTTGGACGCAGACGCCTTGATCAAGCAGGCAAAAGCCAATCGCAAAGATCTGGCCGCGCTGGTGGAGCAAACGGCGGCAGCGGCGGAACAGCGCAAAGCAGCTACGGCCGCGCGGCTGCCCGCGGTCCAAGCCGACGCTGACTACGGAGACATCGGCACCACGCTGGCCCATTCGCACGGCACCGTCGATGCCACGGCCTCGGTAACCGTTCCCATCTTTGCGGAGTTCGCCCTGCGCGGCCTTGCGCAAACGGCGCAAGCGCAGCTCGACACTTCGCAGGCGCAGTTGAACGACAGGAACGCGCAGATCGAAGCTGACGTGCGCGACGCGCTGCTCGACATTGCCTCGGCGCAAAAGCAGGTTGAAGTGGCGCAATCCAGCAAAGAGCTTGCCGGCGAAGCCTTGAAAGAAGCGCAGGAGCGCTACGCCAACGGCGTCAGCGATAACCTGGCGGTGAGCCAGGCGCAGCAATCCGTGGCCCAGGCCGACAGCCAGTATGTCACCAGCCTTTACCGCGACAACATTGCCAAACTAAGTCTGGCCCGAGCACTGGGAGATGGCCAGGATTACAAGAAGTACCTAGGAGGGAAGTGAACGTGGCGGATCCAACCCCAAAACCGGAACCCATTGAATCGGCGCCAGAGACCGAGATTGAGGCGCCGAAGTCCCGCCGCAGGGGCATTCTTGTCGCCGCGATCATCGTGGTGATTCTCGTTGCCCTCGGCATCTGGTGGCGCTCCACCTTCAGCGAGGATACCGACGACGCGCAGGTCAATGGCCACCTGATCCAGGTAAGCGCGCGTATTGCCGGGCAGGTCATCAAGGTGGATGTGCAGGAGAACCAGGTGGTGAAGGCGGGCGACCCCATCGCCGAACTCGATCCGAGCGACTACCAGGTCGCGGTGGAGAACGCCGAGGCTGCGCTGGCCAGCGCCAAGGCCAATGCCGCGGCGGCCAGCGTGAATGTGCCCATCACCACCATCAACACCGGCAGCAACCTGAGCTCGGCCAACGCCGATGTCACCGGCGCGCAGGCCAGCGTGGAACAGGCTCAGCAGCAACTCGACGCGGCGCGGGCGCACGTTGTGCAGTCCGAGGCCAACAATACCAAGGCGCAGGCTGACTTGGCGCGCTACCGGCCGCTGGTTGCAAAAGACGTGATCAGCAAGCAGCAGTTCGACGCTGCTGTGGCCGCGGCTGAAGCGGCACAGGCCGACTTGGCCGGTTCGCAGGCCAGCATGGCTGCGGCGCAGGACGGCGTGCGCGTGGCTCGCGAGCGCGAAACGCAGGTACAAGCCTTGCTGAAATACGCCCAGACCGCTCCGCAACAGGTGGCCGCGCAGAGCGCGCGTGCCAAGCAGGCTGAGGCGCAGGTGCAGCAGGCACAGGCACAGCTTGACCAGGCAAAGCTCAACCTGAGCTATTGCAATATCGTTGCTCCGGCAGACGGCATCATCACCCGCAAAAGTGTGGAGATCGATCAGAACGTGTCCACGGGCCAGAACCTGCTTACGCTGGTCTCGCTCGAGGGTCTCTGGGTGACGGCGAACTTCAAGGAAACGCAACTCGAGCACATGCAGGCCGGCCAGTCGGTCGACATTCACGTGGATGCGACGGGCAAGGACTATAGCGGCCGCGTGACGCAAATCGGCGGCGCCACCGGTTCCGTTCTATCGCTCTTCCCGCCGGAAAACGCCACCGGCAACTACGTGAAGGTGGTGCAGCGCATCCCTGTGCGCATCGACTTCACCGACCTCGCGAAGGAAGACCCGAACCACCAACTCCGGCCCGGCCTCTCCGTCGAACCCAAAGTGCGGGTCAAGAACTAAGGACGAGCTCGCTGAAATCCAAGAGCGGTCATCCTGAGGCGCAGCCGAAGGATTTGCAGTTGTCTTTCGATCGCATCAAGCTTGTGCCCGATTCTTCCGGCGCCTCCCGCCAAGGGGCGCCGAAACCCGTCCCCGCCCATTCTTTGAAGGCTACGGGCTTCAGCCCGTAAATCCACATGCCCCACGTTTTCGAGAGATAAACACGCGGCTTGAGCCGCACCCAACCCCCACCGCAAAACCAGTCGGCACCGAACCCGGCCGTAACGATCAGGTTCTGTTTCCCAAAAGCCGACTAGTCAGGGCTAACCTGCCGTCGATGAGCGGATTGGCGATAATGTACTTGTTGAGAAGCTAGACAAGTCGCTCTCGCGTCTTGATCCAAGAATCGAGGGGAGCCCGTGGCATTGACGTATCGCGCAGTCATGCTCACCAAAAAAGGCGGACCAGAAGCGCTCCAAGTCGTTGAACTGCCACTTGAGCCTCCGGGACCAGGTGAAGTGATGGTGCGGGTGCAAGCAACCGGCGTGGGTTCGACCGACTTGATGATGTTGGCGGGCAACTATTCATTCGCCCCCAAAATTCCATTCGTCCCGGGCTATGAAGTCGCCGGGGTCGTCGAAGCTGTTGGTTCCTCAGTAAGCGATCTGAGAGTCGGGGACCGGGTGGCGGCGCTTACCGTCTACGGCGGCTTCGCAGAGATTCTTGTGCGAGACGCAGAACATTTCAATCTGATTCCGGACGGCGTCTCTGCCAACGATGCGGCCGCAGTGATTCTGAACTACATAACCGCATGGCAGATGATTTATCGGGTAGCCAAAGTGAAGCGCGGACAAACAGCATTGGTCACGGGGGCTGCAGGAGGAGTGGGCACAGCATTGCTTCAACTGCTAAGTCTCGCAGGGGTCAAAACGTACGGGGCGGCATCGCAAGCGAAGCACGCAATGGTGCGTTTGCTCGGTGCAACTCCCATCGATTCTCGCGCGGGACCCGTCGACCGGCTCAGTCGCGGATTGGAACCGGCAGGAGTCGACCATGTGTTTGATGCGATCGGCGGCAGCAATATCGGCCCTTGTATTGGTGCCCTCCGGCGAGGCGGAACTCTCGTCGGATTTGGATTTATGGGTGCGCCTGGCAAATTAGCGCAACTCGCGATGTTCATCAATATCTTCGTCGGCGCGCGCCTGCGCGGACGGGTGGGGAAGTTCTACGGGATTACGATGCTTTATCGAAAAGATCCCAAGCCATTCCGCGAGGATCTTCCGAAAATATTCGCCTTGCTGGCGGAAAAGAAGTTCGAGACCTTAATCAGCCGCGTCTTTCCGCTTCTTGAAGCGAGACATGCTTTGGAGTTCCTGGCAAGTGGCTCCGCCGAAGGCAAGATCGTTCTGAGCGTAGATGCGTCGTGAGACCCAAGCGAGTTGGTGATATCAGGCCAATGCGCTCATCCAACGTGGGCTATCCCCACGAAGAACGGATCGGTCCCGAAAAACGCCCCGTGGTCACCGACCTCGCCCTGCGCCACATCTCTCTCGCCCACTTGCCGCACTCCACTGACCACTGACCACTGACCCCTGATCACTGTCCACCGGCCACTGACCACAGTTTTTCCTTGTCAACCCCTCCAGCCACCCTCAACCGCCTTATCCCTCTCATTCCAAACCCTCTATTTCTCCGCAAAACTTTGCCGATTAATTCCCGCAAACCGCTATCCTCTTTTTAGTAGCAAAGAAGCAGGGTCAACGGGCGGCTCTTGAGACCTCCGAAACGAATTCGGGGTCTCGGGCCGCCCGCTTTTTTGGGCATCTCGGGCAAAAAAGCCAACCCGTAACTGCTTATTTTTGAGAACTTTAGACTCTAAACCATTTGCTTTCAGTCGGCTGCAGCAAATGATCAAGTGCCTATTCGTTCAAAACAAACCACTTAACCCAAAAAAAGGGGGGCGTGGGTCGAGGGGGGTAACTCATATGTATATGGCATGTCGCCACATCAAACCAAACGGGATCCGCTGCAAGTCGCCGGCCCTCAAGGGCAATTCGTTCTGCTATTACCACGCCCGGCTTCACACCCTGGGCAAGGAGCCCTACGGCAAATTCGGCCCCATGCGGCTCCCCGTTCCCGAAGACTCCGCTTCCATTCAACTCTCCATCGCGAAAATCTCTGACGCCCTCATCAACGATCAGATTGACTCCAAACGCGCGGGCCGTCTCCTCTACGCTATGCAGATCGCCACGCAAAACATCGACCGCAAAAAGGAGTTCGCCGACGGCGACACCGTCCCATCCGCCACAGAAACAAGCGAGGGCGACGATCTCGCTCCCGAACTCCGTGTTTGCGGCGCCACTGATAAATGCGAAAGCTGTCAGTATGCGAAAGACTGCCCCAACTATCACGAAGAGGAGGTAGACACCGACAAAGCCCTGCTCAAAGCCCTCCTCGACATCGGCAAAAATTTCGACGTTCCCCTGAGGGACCCTGACGGAGACAGCGAGCAAATCGAGGACGATCCAGTGCAGACAGCTCTGAACGAATAGGCTGATCCCGATCGGCCCTCGGTCCAGATAGCTCTTCGCTGGTTCACCGATTAGACTGTTCTGAGCGAATAAATGAAAGACTCCATCAACGTCTCGAAAGAGAACTATCTCAAGGCCATCCTTGAGGCTGACGCCGAGGGGCGTCAGGTGATTCCCGCCATGCTCGCGCATTGGCTCGAGGTGTCGGCGCCTGCTGTCACCATGGCGCTGAAGCGGCTGAGGCGCGACGGCTTTGTGACCGTGGGCGAGGACGGCATTGTGCGCCTGACCGAAGCGGGGCGCGAGACGGCGTACCACACGGCGCTGCGTCATCACCTCATCGAGCGCATGTTGAGCGAAGTCTTTGGGATGGAGTGGCACGAGATCCACGAAGAGGCCGAGCGGCTGGAGCACGCGGTTTCACCCGCTTTCGAAGCCAAACTGCGCGAGAAACTCGGCGAAGGCGGCGCCTGCCCGCACGGTAATGCGGTGCTGCCGCTCAATCCGGCCGAGCGCAAACGGCGCGGCGAAACGCCGTTATCCCAGGCTACGGGAGGCAAACGCTATACCGTCATCAGCCTGCAGGAGCGCGATCCCAAGCTGCTCGAGTTCTTGCACAGCGCCGGAATTGGACCCGGAAAGAGCCTGCGTGTGGTGAGCCAGAACTACGACCAAACCGTTTTGATTGAGCTACCTACAGGAGCTTCAATCCTCGGGCGGCCAGCCGCCGAGGCGGTTTGGCTGCGGCAGGAGCGTTCATCGTAATTTAATCTAATAAAATTTATTAACCATAATTAATAAACTGTGGCATACTGGAGTTGAGAGGCGTGCTCGACCCCGTCGCCCAACCCATGTCCACTGAAGTTGTCTCCCGAACCGTGCTCGCCGAGCCCTCGTTACCTGAGGTGCATTCGAGCGTCGGTATCTCGCACTCGCCGGTTTATTGGCGGCGGCTGCTGGGGTTTGTCGGGCCAGGCTTTCTCATCTCCGTCGGCTACATGGATCCCGGCAACTGGGCCACCGACATCGCCGGCGGCTCGCGTTTCGGGTACACGCTGCTGTTCGTCATCATGCTCTCGAACCTGATGGCGATCCTGCTGCAAAGCCTCTCGCTCAAACTGGGAGTGGCCACCGAACGCGATCTGGCGCAGCTTTGCAACGAAAGCTACGGACGCAAGGCAAGCTTTGCGCTGTGGGTGCTGGCGGAAATCGGCATCGCCGCGTGCGACCTTGCCGAGGTTATCGGGTCGGCCATCGCCCTTGAACTTCTCTTTCATATCCCGCTCTTTTACGGCGTGCTCATCACCGGCCTTGACGTCCTGGTGATCCTGTTCCTGCAGCGTTTTGGATTCCGCTACATCGAGGCGCTGGTCATCACGCTCATCGGCACCATCATTGTGCTGTTCGGCGTGCAGATGTTTCTCTCCCGGCCGGATTACTTGCCGATATTGCGCAATCTGGTTGTCCCGTCGCCGTCGATCGTCACCAACGGCGCCATGCTCTACATCGCCATCGGCATTCTGGGCGCCACGGTGATGCCGCACAATCTCTACCTGCATTCGTCTATCGTGCAAAGCCGGCGCTACAAGCGGACTCGCGAAGGCAAACGCGAAGCCATACACATGGCCAACATGGATTCGGGCGTCGCGCTGATGATTGCCCTCTTTGTGAATGCCGCAATTCTCATCGTTGCGGCCGCAGTCTTCCATCGCAGCGGACATTATGACGTTGCCGCCATTCAGGACGCGTACAAACTGCTGAGCCCGATGCTGGGCGCAGCCGGAGCCAGCACGATCTTCGCCATCGCGCTGCTGGCCAGCGGACAAAACTCCGCCATTACCGGGACGTTGGCAGGCCAGGTGGTGATGGAAGGCTTCATTCACATTCGCGTCTCGCCGTGGCTGCGACGGCTGATTACAAGATCGCTGGCCATCATTCCCACCATCATTGTGGTTGCGGTCATGGGCGAGCGTGGAACCGAAAAGCTGCTCATCCTCAGCCAGGTAATTCTCTCGTTCCAGTTGAGCTTCGCCGTGGTTCCGCTGGTGATGTTCACAGGCGACCGCAAGAAGATGGGCGAGTTCGTCAACGGCCGCGGCCTGCAGGCCCTGGCGTGGATCACCGCTGTCCTCATCGCCGTCCTGAACGTGTGGCTGCTGGTGCAAACCGTCAGAGGCGCCTAGGCCGAGCAGTCCGTTTTTTCGCAGGCTTCCCCAATTTTCCCGGAGGTTAACACGAAAGGCAAATGCACAAGCCGCTGGCTCCTGGGCCTATCGCTTTTGTTAACTCCGGTTAACCGCGGCTTGCTTGCCGCGCAGAGCGGCACGTCGAGCGCCATTTCAGGCACGGTGGTCGACGCGTCGGGTGCAGCGCTGCCTGATGCAGATGTCTCCGCCACAGAGGTCGACACCAAGGCTATTCGCACAGAGGAAACAGACGGCAGCGGCCGCTTTCTTTTCTCGCAGGTCAACCCCGGCGCCTACACGGTGACAGTGCATGCGAGCGGCTTCGCAACGCAGACCTCAAAGCCGATTGCAGTGGACGTGGGACGAACAGTGACGCTGAATTTCACGCTCGCACTTTCGACGGCCGAACAGACCGTGGAGGTGACCGCGCAGCAGGCTCTCCTCAGCCTGAATAATCCCAACACCTCAACTACGCTGGAATCGAAGACCATCGCCAAGCTGCCCAACCCTGGCCAGGACCTGACCTTTATTGCGCAATTCGCGCCGGGCGCGCTGATGAATACAGCCGGCTCGTCAAACGATGCCAAGGCCGCTGGCGGTTACGGCAATGTGGAGTTCAACGGCCTGCCCGCAACGTCGAACGGTTACATTCTCGACGGGTATGACAGCAACGATCCGTGGCTGGGGCTGAATATCGGCCTCTCGACGAATCTTGTCATCGGTCTCGATGCCGTGGACCAGGCGACAGTGAATACAAATTCTTATTCAGTGGATCAGGGACGCTATGGCGCCTCGCAGGTGAACTACTTCACCAAGTCGGGAAGTAATCAATTCCATGGCGACCTCTACGAGATCTGGAACGGCTCACTCTTCAACGCGGAAGATTATTTTCTCCACGCAAACGACACGCCGGGCAACGTGGCGAATAAGCCGCGCTCGAATGTGAACGAATTTGGAGTGAGCGCCGGCGGGCCTATCCACAAAGACAAGCTCTTTTTCTTCGCGCATTATGAGGGCATTCGGATCGCGCTTCCTCTGGTGACGCAGATCGTCGTACCGTCGCCGGCTTTTCAGAAATATGTGCTGAGCCATCTGCCCATGGGCGGCGCCGATCCAATGACCGGAACCGCACTGCCGCCTGAGCCGGACGAACTTCCGTTCTACCAGTCGATGTTCAATCTCTATGGCAATACGGCAGGCACACCGCTACCAGTGAGCTCCTGTCCGCTTGACGCAACCGGCGCGTTGCTGCCTGGCACGCAGACCGGCGGCAGCCTATTTGACGGTGGTGGCTGCGCAAATCAGCGTCAGGAGTCGCTGACCAACAGCGACAGCGAAAACCTGATCGTGGCCAAGATCGATCACACCATCAGCGCCAACGACACGGTCTGGTATCGCTTCCAGCAGGACACGGGGTTGCAGGCAGCATACACCGACGCTATCAATCCGATCTTCAACTCCTATTCTCCGCAACCGCAGCGCACGCTGGTGGCTGGTTACACGCACGTCTTTCGGTCCGATCTCGTAAACCAATTCAATCCTGGCGCGAGCTGGTACTCCAGCATCTTTGAGCCCGACAATTACGCGCAGGTCAGGCAAACCTTCCCCATTGTCTTGATGGCGGGCAGCAACGACGCTCCGTTTACGTCCGTCGGCGGCAACGACAACACCTATCCGCAGGGGCGCAAGGTAACGCAATGGCAGATCAACGACAATCTTGACTGGACGCGGGGCAAGCACTCTTACCGGTTTGGCGTGAACACCCGGCGCATCGACGTGAGCGACTACGACCTGGGTGAGGGAAGCGTGCCCACCGCCGTCTACAACGATCTTGCAGAGTTCACCTACGGTGCGGCTTACACAGAAAGCGCAACTTTTCCGGTGGCGCTCAAGGAGCGCATCGCTGCAGGAAATCTCGACGCCTATGCAATGGATACCTGGAAGCCCACTACGAAGGCCACGTTCATCGCCGGATTGCGCGCCACATGGAACACCGACCCAGCGAATCAGCAGCAGCTTTTTGCGCGTCCCGTGGGATCGTTTCTCGATCTTTCGCACAGCGTGAGCCAGCCGTATAGCGCTGCCATTGAGACCAAGGTGCGCGCATTGTTCCCAGCCACGCCGCTTGTTATTTGGCAGCCGCGCGCATCGGTGGCGTACCAGGTGGCGCAAGACACGGTCGTGCACGCCGGCTTCGGCGTCTTCAACGACATTATTCCGGCGCAAATTGCCGACCTTGCAGCGACCAACGCCCCTTACGCGCCCACGTTTGTGGGCGGTATCGGCGGCCAAGTGGGTGGCGTAGGCATTGCGCCCGGCGTACCGAACAGTGCAGCGGATGCGGCATCGAATGCCAACCTGCAATTCCAGGCGGCCTTCAGCGCAGGCGCCGCGCCCTGTGCGGGACTGGCTGCGGGCGCTGCAGTCTGCCCGCTGGCTGTGAGTTTGAACACTTTCCCCACGGGCCAGCTGAAGACGCCGTATTACTACCAATTCAATCTCGGGATCGAACGGCAGCTGGGCGCGCACGGCGCCTTGCGGATCGACTATGTTGGCACGCGCGGCCTGCATGAGCCGTTCCAGGTAGGGTTGAACGGCTATCAGACAGTGTGCGACGGCTGCTTTGCGCCGTATACCTACCAGCAGCCGCTCGATCGGCGGTTCGGCAGTGTGAACGAGTTCCGCACCGACGCGAGCAGCAGCTACTCCGGCTTGCAGGCCAACGTCACCGAGCAGCTCCACAGTCTAACCTTGCGCGCCAACTACACATTCAGCCATTGCCTCGACGAGGTGTCCAATGGCGGCCTGCTTTCGTTCTCATCGCAGGGGATTCTGTCGCCGCTGCCGGGCGAGTTGAGCCGGCAATACGGTGACTGCGACTACGATGTGCGCCAGAACGTGTCGGCCTTCGGCATCTATGCGATTCCCTTCGCGTCCACCCATGTGTTTCTGCGCGCGCTCTTCAGCGGCTGGTCGTTCTCTCAAACGGCATTTCTTCACTCCGGCCTTCCTTTTAGCGTACTCAGCCAGCCCTACACGGCGAACGGCAACGGTGTTTTTCAAGCCAGTGGACCGCAGTTTGCGCGCCGCGTTCCCGGTGAGCCGCTTTATCGCAAAGCTGCGTTCGCTGGAGTGACTATTGCCGGAACTCGGCAATGGCTGAATCCCGATGCGTTTGTTTCCGCTGTCGATCCCACCACGGGCGCCTGCACCGGCGGGGACTCCGCGGGCAACTGCCAGTTTGGCGACTCCGGCCGGAACACCGTGCGTGGGCCGCATTTTACGGATTCCGATATTTACCTTTCGCGCAGGATCCCGCTTCGCGAGGGTGTCTCCTTCCGCTTCGACATGCAGATGTTTAACGCTTTCAACCATGCGAACTTCGCGCTGCCCAGTAGCGTTCAGGCCGGCGTTCCCGGCGAGTATATTCCGCCCAAATTCGGCACACTGCAAAGCACCATCTCACCGCCGACCGGGTTGCTGGGTGTTGGCCTGGGCGGTGACGGTTCGCCGCGCATGATCGCCTTTCAGGGCAGAATCGAATTTTGACACCGCAGGAAGCCGTTGGGAAAGCGGCATTTGCAGTGCGCGCAAGGAACCGCAAAAGGCATGCTTTCCGGCTCAGGTAACCTGGTTACCAAATCACACAGAGTGGTTATTGCAGTACCGTTCTGCTCATGATTCAATATCAATGATTTCCTCGGGGCCTGCTCTCCCAAACCGCGGAACTGGGGACTTGCTTGGCGAGCGATACAATACAACTCGATTCGAACGGTCTGGCATCGGCTGGTGGCGCGCAACCGCAAGCAGAGCCGGTACTTAGCAGCTATAAGGTCGTCTCTGATGCTGCGGCCGAGAAGTCAAGAACAGACGAGCTCTACTCGTTCCGTGTCGCCATGGCGGCGGCTGAACCGCAAGCTGCCCCACAGCCGGCAAAGCCCAAATCCGCCCTCGGACCGATTCTTACCGTGGGCGCTGTCGTCCTTGCCCTCGGAATGCTGGCTGTCCTCGCTGTCGTCGCATTCCCCAAGATGACCAAGGGGAAGCCTCCGACCCAGTACATCGATATGGGGAACCGCAGGTTTGATCCGGCAGGGTTGAGTGGGCGTCTCATCGCGCGATGGGAGGGAAGCCCCTCCTACCAGCTCTATCTCGATCCGGCCGACCAGCAACAGGCGGCTGGCTTTCAGGCTGTTGCGGTAAATCCTACGCACCCTCTTACGGTTCTGATCCGGCTCCTCGATGCTTCAGGGATGGTTGCCTGCCAGAAGGAGATTGCGTTCCCGGCTCCGGCGCAGCCGGGCGCCGCGATTGATCCCACGCAGGCACTGCAGCCGCAAACAACCTCAAGCGGTGACAAAGTGCAGGACATGGCCGGACCCGATGGGCAGATTGCAGAGATCACCGCGGCGGGCCCGCTCCCGTGTTCGTTGCAGCAGTATCAGCGCCTTTCCACTTGGGAATTTGTCGCCAACTACCCGACAGATGCCGATCAGGCGAGCGCGCTCAAGCAAAGCAATAGCCAGAGTCTGGCATCGAGCCCACAACGTCGCCGCTCGTCCGCCGGCTGGCGTGTGGCTCCCGTACAGTTTCAGCGCCTCACCGCTCCCATTGAGGGCGATGACGTGATCGTTGGCGATAATCCCGCGACCGGAGTCGTGGATACCGGTGGGGGGCGTGTCTTTGCAGTCGCAGCAAGCGGATGGCGGGCACGCACAGCGGAATGGCAGGTCTTTCCTGCGGCCATTCATTTCCGCTGCGAGAGAACAGGAGTTTGCACTCTTACCCGTACCAGTTCGCGCACCACTCTTCAGGCTCGGCTGGTCAGATAGATAAATCTTCGCTGCTCTCTGCTTTGACTGCGTTCTTGATCGATGCACTCACCTCTTCAGTGCCCGTTTGAACGTTCCCCTCGTCGCGAAAACCCATAGCAGGCTCTAGTACCATGGTGGCCATGTATGTTCTTTCCGCAGCCGAAATGCAGGCCTGCGACCGCGCCACGACCGAGCGGTTTGGTGTCCCGTCTCTCCTGCTGATGCGCGCGGCCTCTTCTGCTGTGGCAACTTTTGCGCGCCTGCATTTTCCGCAGGCGCAACGTGTTACGGTGCTGTGCGGTCGCGGCAACAACGGCGGCGACGGCATGATGGCAGCGCGCCTGCTCGTCGAGGCCGGCCTCGATGTAACCACCCTACTTCTCGGCGCGCCGGAAGAACTGAAGGACGATGCGGCACATGCCTGGCGCGAGCTCACCAGCCCCATGGAAGGCCGTGCGCACGTCATCACCTCGCCTGCCGATCTCGTCCGGTACAAAGAATCACTCGACACCGATCTGATTTTGGATGCGGTATTGGGAACGGGCTTCAAGCCTCCGCTCAAAGGCCTCGCGCTGGCCGCGCTTGAGTGGCTGCGCCGCAGCCGCGCTCCGATTCTCGCAGTAGATTTGCCCTCCGGCTGGCCCGCCGACGAAACCGGTGCGACATTTGACGGGCCGGTATTCCCAGCCGATGCCGTCGTTACTTTCACCGCGCCCAAGCCGGCGCACGTTTTTGGGCAGTTAACGCGCCGCTGGGATCAGCCCATCGTGGTTGCGCCCATTGGCTCGCCGGATGCGGCAATAGTGTCCACTCTCGGTATCGAGTGGGCCGGCTCCTCGCTCGAGCTGGCGCAGGCGCCGCGGGGGGCAGCCGCCAACAAAGGCAACTTCGGCCACGTGCTCGTAGTCGGAGGGTCGTTTGGAGCGGCCGGCGGCAAGGCTGGCGCGCCCGCAATAACTGCTCTGGCAGCACTGCGGGCCGGCGCGGGGCTGGTCACGGCAGCGGTTCCCGCTCCGGCAGTGTCCGTGGTTTCGTCGTTTACGCCGGAGTTGATGACCTTGCCTCTGGTGGCGACGGCAAGAGGCGAAATCGCCGCCAGGAATCTTGCGCCGAAACAGCTTGCGTCGATCATTGCGGGCAAAACGGTCCTCGCCATCGGCCCCGGCATTGGGCAAAGCGTCGACACTGCCAAATTCACCGCTGGGCTGCTTTCGTCCACGCAGATTCCCGCCGTCATCGATGCGGATGCATTGAACATTCTCGCCGGCAAACCGGCGCTTCTCAAAAAGCTGGCACGCAAAGGCGAGCGCACGCTCGTGCTCACTCCGCATCCCGGCGAGATGGCGCGCCTCGTGGGAAAATCTGTTGCCGAAGTCCAGGCGAACCGGCTTGAAACAGCTCGCAGCTTTGCTCAGCGCATGGGCGTTACGCTTGTGCTCAAGGGCGCGGGGACCCTCGTCGCGCATCCTGACGGCCGTGTCGCTGTGAACACAAGCGGGAATCCCGGCATGGCCAAAGGAGGCAGCGGCGACTTGCTCACCGGCCTCATTGCAGGCCTGCTGGCGCAACATCCTCACGATGTTCCGCGCGCCGTTGAAGCGGCAGTATATCTGCACGGTTTGGCTGCGGATCTCGCCGTAAGGGAAAGCGACGAACACACATTGCTGGCCACGGATTGCCTGGCGCACCTTGCTCGGGCGTATCACTCGCGCCTGCATGTATTTCACAACCAGGGCCAGAAGGGTTATGTTTGGTTGCAGGGAGCATTGCGTGCAGCGAGATAAGAGTTCCACGCGTCAAACCTGAATGAGGGCTGAGTAATGACCGAAGCCACAACTGTTGCGGAAGGCAGGATTCACGAGTTCACTACGCAAAGCGGCTCCGACACCGTTGCGGTGGGCCGCAGGCTCGTCGATCTGCTTGAGCCTCCGCAGTTCCTGTTGCTCGGCGGCGAGCTGGGCACGGGCAAGACGACGCTCGTGAAGGGCATTGCGCAGGCGCTCGACGCTGCCGAGCCCGACGAAGTGACCAGTCCGACGTTCACGCTGATCCACGAGTACGACGGCTCGCGCAATGGCAAGCCGGTCAAGCTTTATCACCTCGACGTCTACCGCCTGGAGAGCGAGCGACAGTTGGAGACGCTCGGCCTTGACGATCTGCTCACGCCCGACGCGCTCGTGATTGTGGAGTGGGGCGAGAAGTTCAAAAGCATCCGCAAGCGGGCCACGGGCGAGATTGCGATTACGTCGGAGGGCGGCGACGCGCGCAAGATTACGGTGACGCTCAAGGAATAGCCCCGCCCCGATTTGCATTCCCCGGTTTTTTATCTGAATCGTCCGCACCGGATCCTGTTTCGACATCGGTCTTATGAATCGAATCCCCTTCGTCGAAGTGCAGAAAACCCTCGCCGCCGTTCTGCGCAAGTTTGGCTTTGCTTCCGATCGCGCGAAAGCTGCGCGCAGCTTTTCGCCGAGACCACGCGCGACGGTGTCTATACGCACGGCATCAACCGCTTTCCACGCTTCGTTGAGACCATCCGCAACGGACGCGTGAACGTTGCCGCCGAGCCGTCGGTGCTGGCGCGCTTCGGGGCGCTGGAGCGATGGGACGGCCAGCGTGGCCCAGGCAATCTGAACGCACTTGCCGCCATGGAGCGTACCATCGCGCTGGGCCGCGAGCATGGCATCGGCTGCGTGGCGATGGCCAACACCAATCACTGGATGCGCGCCGGAACCTACGGCTGGCAGGCGGCTGAGGCCGGCCTCATCGGGATCTGCTGGACGAACACCATGCCCAATCTGCCGCCGTGGGGAGGAGCTGAGCGGGTGATCGGCAACAATCCGCTGGTGATTGCCGTGCCTCGCGCCGGCGGACCGGTGGTGCTGGACATGGCCATGTCGCAGTTCTCATACGGCCAGCTCGAAAGCTACCGCAAGCGCGGCGAGATGCTGCCCGTGGATGGCGGCTTCGACGCTGAGGGAAATCTGACGCGCGATCCGGCAGCCATCGAAAAGTCGTGGAGGCCGCTGCCCATCGGCTATTGGAAGGGATCGGGGCTCTCCGTCGTGCTCGACATGATGGCAGCCATGATGTCTCTGGGTCTCGCTACGCACGAAATCGCCGCCGATCCGCTGCTTGAGACGGGCGTCTCGCAGATGTTTGTCACCATGAACCCAGAGGCCTTTGGACCCGCACCGCGCGCCGCGCAGATTGCCGATGAGGTTGTGGCGTCGCTCGAAAACAGCCCGGCAGCCGCGCATCACGTCAAAGTGCGTTATCCGGGCGAGCAAACGCTGCGGCTGCGCGAGGAAAACAAGCGCCTCGGCCTTCCTGTCGAACCTGCAGTCTGGGAACTGATTCTGGCGATGTGACGATCGCGAAGGCACCCTTTGTGAATCGCCTGCGCTATGCTGAGCCCATGGAACTGCGGCGGCTTCCCAAGGTTGAACTGCATCTGCATCTTGATTGCTCTCTGAGTTACAAAGCGGTCGCGAGGCTGGCTCCGTCCGTGAGCCGCGAAGAGTATCTGCGCGATTATGTTGCCCCGGCCCGCTGCACCAATCTCGCGGATTTTCTTTCGCGCGCGCCCATGGGCTTCCGGCTGATGCAGACCGAGGAAGCTCTGCGGGCGGTCACGGAAGATCTGTTTGAGCAGCTTGCCGAGGACGGCGTGATTTATGCCGAGCTCCGCTTTGCGCCATTGCTGCATCTTGAAAAAGGGCTGAGCGCGGAGCGCGTGGTGGCTGCGGTGGAACGCGCCACCGAGGAATTGGCGCGCGCCACGGGCGTGGAAGCTGAACTGATTCTGTGCACGCTGCGCCACTTCAATGCGGAACAAAGCATGGAGACGGTGCGGCTCGTGGAGCAGTTCCGCGGCAGCCGCGTGGCGGCGCTTGACATTGCCGGCGACGAAGCGGGGTTTCCGCTGGATGCTCACGTGCGAGCTTACAAATATGCGCGCGAGCATGGATTGCCGCGCACGGCCCATGCCGGAGAGGCTTGCGGACCTGAGAGCGTTTGGCAGACGCTGCGGCTGCTCGATCCGCAGCGCATCGGTCACGGCACACGCAGCATTGAAGATGCGGCGCTGGTAGAACATTTGCGGCGCGAGAAAATCCATCTCGAGCTATGCCCTTCCTCGAATGTGCAGATTGTTCCTTCAATCGCCTGCTGGGAGGAACATCCCGTCGACCGCCTTTTCAAAGCCGGAGTTTCGCTCAATTTGAATACCGACACGCGCATGCTGAATCCCGTCACGCTCACCGGCGAGTACGAAGGGATGCATCACATATTTGGCTGGGGCGAAGCGGAGTTTCTGCGCACGAATCTAATGGCGGTAGAAGCGGCCTTCACCGATGATGTGACGAAACAAGGATTGCGGAATCGGCTGAAAGCGAGCTACGGCATGATGGCTCCCATAGTTTGAGAGCGAACGAGCGCGGCCCGTAGTGCGCTGGTGAACAGGAGGACAGGTCGAGTCTGTCGCCGGACAAGCAATCGAAGCGCGTCAGAATCCCATGATGTTGTAGCCGCAATCCACGTACAACGTTTCGCCGGTCACGGCGCTGGAGAGATCGCTGGCTAGGAAGAGCGCCGCGCCGCCAACTTCGAGCTGATCAACGTTGCGATGCAGCGGGGCGCGTTCGGCGTGCGACTTCAACATCTCGCCCAGTGCGCCCACGCCGCGTGCGGCAAGGGTCTTGATGGGCCCGGCGGAGATGGCGTTGACGCGGATGTTTTTTGGGCCGAGCTCGAAGGCAAGATAGCGGACCGCCGATTCAAGCGAGGCTTTGGCCAGAGCCATGACGTTGTAGTGTGGCACAACTTTTTCGGCCGCGTAGTAGCTCATGGTGATCATGCTGCCGCCATCGGTCATCAACGGTACGGCGCCGCGCGCCACGGCGATGAGCGAGTAGACGCTTACGTCGTGCGCAATGCGGAAGCCCTCGCGGCTGGTATTGATGAACTCGCCCTTCAGATCCTCGGCGGGCGCATAGGCAATGGCGTGCACCAGAATATCGAGCTTGCCGTATTTATCCTTGAGAGCGGCGAAGAGAGATTCGATCTCCCGGTCGTTGGAGACGTCGCACTGGAAGCCGCTGGCGCCGGTGAGATCGTTGATCAGGTCCTCGGCCTCGGCCTTCATCCGCTCGTTCTGGTAACAGATGGCAAGGGTGGCGCCGGCTTCGTGGAGTTTCTGGGCGATGCCCCAGGCGATGGACCGTTTGTTGGCCAGCCCGAAGACCACGGCCGTTTTGCCCGCCAAGTTAATCATGCTGTTTTCAAATCCTCCAGGTCTCAAATCCAAAAGGGGAAACGGCGGAGCCGCCGCCATTTTTCAGCATACCAGAGCGATTTTCGATCCGATTCATGTTCGCGCCGGTGCAGCAGCCCTCGCTTAGCCGCCCAGGTCGATCAACTCCACACGCCCAACGGGGCGCCCGAGGAACCGCGATCCCAGCCGCTCGAACTTCTCCACGGAATCGGTCGCAAAACAGCGCACCGCGGTTTCCGTGGCAGTGCCCGTTCCAACCGCCGCAGCACGCCCATTGACGAGTTCCACTGCGGCCTGCGCCACGGACTCCGCAGAATCAATCACGGTTGCGCCCGGCCGCACCGCGCCTTCAAAGAGCGGCTTCAGCAGCGGGTAATGCGTGCACCCCAGCACCAGCGTATCGGGATTCATGCCGTGCACCGCCGCTTCGGCGCGGAGCTCCTGCAAATATATGTCGATCACTTCTGCGGTGACGGGATGATCTGTCCATCCCTCCTCAACCAGCGGCACGAGAAGCGGGCACGCCTTCTCCAGGACGCGCAACCCTTTTGCCTGGCAGGCCGCCGCATAAGCATGGCTGTGCACTGTGGCTTCGGTCGCGATCACGAGCACGTCGCCGGAACGCGAGGCAGCGCGGGCAGCGGCTGCGCCGGGCTCAATCACGCCCAGCACCGGAACCGGCACAGCATCCTGAATCGCATCGAGCGCCAGGGCGCTGGCCGTATTGCAGGCAATCACCAGGAACTCCGCGCCCTGCTCGCGGACCAGAAACTGCGCGCTTTGCACTGCGTAGCGCGCGATGGTTCGGCGCGATTTGGAGCCGTACGGCAGCCTCGCCGTGTCGCCGAGGAAGGCGAAGCGGGCGCGCGGAAGCCTTTCCATGAGAGCGCGCAACACCGTTAAACCGCCAAAGCCGGAATCGAAGACGCCGATGGTAGGAGCTGATGGTGTCATTTGTGTCGTCACGGGTGCGCTCCCTCAATTGGAACAGTGTCGGCGGTCAGATAGGTCCGCGTCAGGTCGGCGTGTCCGGCAAGTGTCGCGCGCGGCTGGCCGTCGACAAGAAAACGCACCTCGGTGACGTCAGGCAGGTTGGCGTGCAGCGTTGCGCAGATCGACAGAATCGTAAGCGTCTCGGTTTCAAGGCCTGACGGATGGCTGGCCGCAAAGGCTCCTGCAAGGTTTACGACCGCAAGCTCGGGGCCGCCCGGCGTCGTCTTTCCGTTGGAGTCCGCAATGGGAACCAAAAAGACCTGGTCGATGGAGTTTGCGCCGCCTGCAATCTGATGTGTCGAACCGGGAGCCGCATAAAGGTCCAGCAACTTGCCGAGCACGGCACGCGCGCGATCCTCAGGGTTTTGCGGCAGCGGCAGAGAGAGAACCCGCGCTGTCACCGAGTTGTCCGCATCGTTGGCCATCATCAGAGTGGCCTGCTCGGCGGGAGCCACCAACGGCGCTTGCGTTGGCGTCGAGTTCTCGCTTTCAAGCAGTCGCTTGTGGGCGCGATCAAGCGTCGTCCAAAGCACAGTGCCCATCACGATCGAGGCGACAAGCAAAACAATAAACAGGATGGTTTGGTGGCGGGGAATCACGGCTGCTGGCCTCCCGTGTTGGTCGATCGCCACTCCACCAGCGCGGCAGCCAGAGCCTTGGCCACGCGCGACTGGTAATCGGGATCATCCAGGCCGGCCGATCCAGACGCATCCGAAGACCGCTCCGGTGCGATTTCAATCGCCACCGCAGGGCAGGTCATGCTGTCGATTGCGGGTAGCCCGATGCGCCCCAGGGTGACAGTGATGCCCGCTTGAGTGAGCGCCGAGTTCAGCACCCCAGCCATCGACAGGCTGCGTGGAATCCATGCGGCCTGGGCTGTCTTCCAGGGGAGAAACAGTGCGGGCCGTGCAGGCGCCAGCGATGAGACAAAAAGATGCACTCCCGAACCACTCTCCGATGCATGCAGGCTCAGGCATGCCTGCGCGTTGGCATGGTTGGCGATCTCCGCGCGGCGATCAGGGTCCAGGCTTGCATCGGATTCGCGGGTGGTGACCACCGCGATGCCTCGCGCCATCAGCAGCGAGCGCAGCCTCACGCTGAATGCCAGCGTGTAAGCTTTCTCCGCTTCATTGTTGAGACGCGCGCCAGAGTCATCGCCGCCGTGGGCTGCGTCTAGCACCACCACAAAGCGCTCGGCAGGGGCGGGTGGAGCTTGTGCGGAGAGTGTCGCGGCAGCTAGCGCAAAAAGAACAACGAAGGTGCCAATGAGAGCTCCCGTCTTCCCCATCTGCCGCCGCGATATCGCGAAAGAGAGAGGCCGAGGAATCCGGATCCTTCTTTCCATCCGCTCACTCCAGTGCATAGATGGCCAGGCCGCTCAGCAGCTTGGGAAAAAAGTCGGTGGATTTTTGCGGCATCACCTCGCCGGCAAAGGCCACCTCCTTTAACTGCTCCATCGTCACGGGATTGGTGAGGAAGGCGACGTCTGCTTCGCCTTTGCGCACCTGCTCTACTGCATCCTGGGCGTCTCGCAAATAACGGAGATTGGTCTGCTCGCGCACCTTCTCGGCGTCAAGGCCCAGCAACCGGTCGAGGACGACCGAGTGCAACTGGGTCAGGTCGAGGCCGCGCTGGCGCTCGGGCAGGGCGGTCAATGCGGCCGCCATCGCCTCAGGCTTGGCACGAAGCAAGAAAGCGCCCGCGCGGGTGACGGCGACAAACGCAGTTCCCTTCTGGCCGGCGAGCGTGGCGAGATAGCCTTGCGCTTCACCTGCAGCCAGCGGTTCTACCGCAAAGAATGCCTCGGCGGTACGGCCAAACACCGCAGGATCGAACCCTTCAAGGCTGTGCACCACGCGATGAGTCGGCAAAATCACTAAACCGTCGGAATCCATGTTGACGAAGGTCATCATCACGGCGGCTTCAGGGTACGGCGGGTGCGGCAAGCCGTTGGTGCTTGACTCGGCCATTGCCCCGCTTGCCGGCCCATGCTGCTTGGCGTAATTCAGCGCGGTCTCGTAGCGATGATGGCCGTCGGCGATGATGAGCTTTTTGTCGTCCATAGCCGTCGTCAGCAGGCGGATGGCCGCTGGGCTGTTGACGCGCCACAGCCGGTGCAGAACGCCGTACTCGTCGGTCACCTCGGCGTCGGCCGCGCCGTTGCCCTCGTAGAGAATCTTCTCCACGCTGCCTGCGGGGTCTGAGTACAGCATGAAGATTTGCCCGAAGTGTGCGTGTGTTGCCTTCAGCAGGTTGAGACGGTCGCTTTTCGGCTTTGACAGCGTTTGCTCATGGCGGAAGACCACTTGGTCAGCGTATTCATGGAGCTTGCCCAATGCGATGAACCCGCGCCGCTCTTTCACAACTTCAGTGCCGGGAACCTTGAAGCGCTGCGCATAAGCGAAGACACAAGGCTCGTTCTCCTGCGTCAACACGCCCTGTCCGCGCCAGGCGCTAAAATCGCGTGCGGCGCGCGAATAGACGTTTTCGCCTCCATCGGCGTCAAACAATTCAGGCAGTCCCAGTATGATGCGGACCAGGTTGTAGGGGCTGCGATCGTAATAAGCCTGCTGCATAGACGGAGAGATCTTGTCGTAAGGCTGCGTGACAACGTCTTGCAGGCGGACCGCGGAGGGATTGTAGCGCCAGGCGCGAAAGGGATAAATGCGAGCCATGAGGAAGGTCTTGCTCCCGCGTCAAAAGGGTGGAATTGGAGCCCCTCGAAACCGTCAATGACGGTGAAATCGCGAGGTGCTAGGCTTGATTGTATCCCACTGTGTGGGGCTGTCCCGGAGCGGCGTTGCGGATACCGTGATGCGGGAACGCAGGCGGGTTTACCCCTGCGCCAGAGACGCATGAAGCGTGATACTATCGCGTTCTACCCATGGTGGCGCATGACGACGCTTCCCCATCAGCGTAGGAGCAAAATAGGGGACGGCAACGGCGCTTCGCTTCGCCGCCTGGTCCGCCTGATGTGGATTTCCGCGTTGGCCGCGGCCCTCTTCCAGGTTGGCGCATATGCGCAGGAAGATCCGCTCAACAAAGTGCACGTTGTTCCGCCCGGCAGCGCAGATGCCCCTGTCAGCGAACCCAAGGGAGCTGAAGCGGCTCCTGTAACAGGCGCCGGATCGCTGAATATCCATCCCGGTTCCTTCATCCGCATGAACGTGGACATGGTGCTGGTGCCTGTGACAGTGACCGACCCGCTGAACCGCCTTGTCACCGGCCTTGAAAAAGAGGATTTCCAGGTGTTTGAGAACAACAGCCAGGAGCCAATTTCCAGCTTTGCCTGTGAAGATGCTCCGGTCTCGATTGGAATCATCTTCGACCTTTCAGGGTCTATGACCTCAAAGCTGATTCGCGCCCGGGAAGCAATCCTGCAGTTCATCAAGACCGCCAATCCGCAGGACGAGTTCTTCGTCATCGGATTCAACGATCGGCCGGAACTGATTGAGGACTTCACGAGCTCGGTAGAAGACATTCAGGCGCGCCTCGCCACTGTACATGCTGGCCATCGTACCGCACTGCTGGATGCGATCTACTACGGCGTGGCCAAAATGGCGGAGGCGCATCACCAGCGCAAGGCGCTGCTGGTGGTTTCCGACGGAGGCGACAACCGCTCGCGATATACGGAAGGCGAGGTGCGCGCCAAGGTGCGCGAAGCCGATGTGGAGATCTATTCGATCGGTATCTTCGACCCCTACGCGCCCACCCCCGAAGAGCGCACGGGGCCGCAGCTTCTTGACGACATCAGCTCCTCCACGGGCGGGCGTCTTTTTCGTGTCGACGATGTTGACGAAATGAGCGACATCGCCGAGAAAATCTCCACCGAGCTACGTAACCAATATGTGATCGGTTACAAACCCAAGGATCTGACCCGAGATGGCAAGTGGCGTAAAGTGAGGGTGAAGGTCAATCCTCCTCCGGGACTGCCTCCACTTACCGTATATGCTCGCACCGGGTACTATGCACCATTGCAATAGCGCGGTTCTCGCCGCATTCCTGGCTATGTCCGGGCTTCTGCTCCCGGCGCAATCGTCTCCCGCTGCACCAGCGGGCGGGCAAGCTGCACCCGCGCCTTCACTCACAGTCGATACCGATCCGGTCCGCTCGCCTGACATTGTGGCGCCTGCTCCCACCACTGGCCCACTCGAAAAGAAAGGTCAGGGCTATGTTCTCCGCACGGATGTGGAAGAGGTCGCCCTCAATGCCACCGTGCTCGACGGCACGCAATTGGTGCAGAACCTCACCAAAGACGACTTCCAGGTCTTCGAGGATGGCGTCAAGCAGAACATCATCAGCTTCCAGCACACCGATCTTCCCGTCTCTATGGGGCTGGTAGTAGATAACTCCGGGTCCATGTACCGCAAGCGCCCTTCAGTGAACAAGAGCGCGCTCGACCTGGTGCTGGCGTCCAATCCGAATGATGAGGCCTTTGTGGTCAACTTTTCTGACGAGGCATTTATCGACTGCGACCTCACGTCGAATATCAACAAGCTGCGCGATGGGCTGTCGCATATCGATTCGAGGGGCGGCACGGCGCTCTATGACGCCGTAGTAGCCTCCGCGGACAAGTTGGCAGCCGACGCCAAGCGCCCAAAGCAGGTCCTGATCCTTATCACCGACGGCGAAGACAACGCGTCGAGCCTGAGCCTGGAACAGACCATCCGCCGCGTGCAGCAGCTTTCCGGCCCGGTCATCTACTCCATCGGGCTGCTCTTTGGCGATGAAATGAGCCGCGCTGAGGTGCGCCACGCGCGTAACGCGCTTGAGATGCTCTCAGCCGAGACCGGCGGCATGGCGTTCTTCCCCAAATCCATCGACCAGGTGGATCAAATTGCGGCTGAAGTGGCGCGCGATATCCGCAGCCAATACACGTTGGGTTACCACTCCACCAAGCCGTCCACAGTGCCGGGCTTCCGCAAGATCGAGGTCACTGCTGAGTCCAAGGGCCTGGGCAAGCTTACGGTGCGGACCCGCACTGGCTATTTCCCTGTGGTGCACCAGTCGAAGCAGACAGCCGAGGTCACGAAGTAGAGCGCCAGCCGTGCCCCTCCCCGCGATAAGCTAGAAGCAGGAGATCGCAGCTAAAACCTCATCATGCCCCAGCACAAGTACTCGACCCTTGCCGTGCACGCCGGCCAGCACCCCGATCCGCAGACAGGCGCGGTGAATGTGCCCATTTATCTTTCCTCGACATTTGAGCTCACCGGCATCGGCAGCGACCGTGGCTGGGACTACTCCCGCGCCGGCAATCCCACGCGCGACCGGCTTGAGTCTGCCGTGGCTACCCTCGAAGGTGGCACAAGCGGGCACGCGTTCACCACCGGCATGGCCGCGATTGCTGCTCTGGTGGCGATGCTCCGCGCCGGCGACCACCTGCTCTGCTCGCGCGACGTCTACGCCGGAACGGTGCGGCTCTTCGACCAGATCGTGAGCGGCTACGGCATCCAAATTGAATATGTGGATACGAGCAACCTGGCTGCTGTTGAAGCGGCCATAAAGCCGAATACCAAGCTGGTGCACATTGAGTCGCCGAGCAATCCGCTCATGGTGCTCACTGACATTGCCGCGGTCAGCCGCATCGCCCACGCGCGCGGAGCCGAGGTGAGCGTGGACAATACGTTTCTGTCTCCGGCCTTGCAGCGTCCGCTGGAACTCGGTGCGGACATCGTGATGCACTCCACTACCAAATACCTCAATGGCCACTCCGACGGCCTTGGCGGGGTATTGATCGGCTCCAAACCCGAGCATAAAGAGCGCTTCCTGTTCGTTCAGAAGGCGGCTGGCGGCGTCATGTCGCCCTTCGAGTGCTTCCTGGTGCTGCGCGGTATCAAGACTCTGCCGCTGCGTATCAAGCAGCACGAAGAGAATGGCCGCGCGGTGGCTGAGTTCCTCTCTACCCACGCCAAGGTCAGCAAGCTGGCCTATCCGGGCTTGAAAACTCATCCGCAATATGACCTCGCGGTCAGGCAGCAAAAGGGCTTCGGTTCCATGATGAGCTTTGAGCTCAAGTCGCGCGAAGAAGCGGCCCGGTTCCTCACGGCGATCAAGATCTTCATCAACGCCGAGTCGCTGGGTGGCGTGGAATCGCTGGCTTCGCATTCGGCCACCACCACGCACGGCTCGGTAAGCGAGGAGGTCCGCCGCTCCATGGGAATCAACGAGGGCCGCATCCGCCTGTCCATCGGTATTGAGGACAAGGAAGACCTGATCGCCGACCTCGAACAGGCGCTGGCGGCAGTTTGACGATGCACCATGTTTGAAGTTCCGCTCATCCTCGCGATCGACACCTGCGGGCCATCCGGCTCGGTCGCTTTGGGACGGTTGCCTGGGCGCGACGTGGAAATTCTCGGCCAAATCGAGCTGGCCGGCCGCACCTACTCCGCTACGCTGGTCGCGGCGGTGGGTGACCTGCTGCAATCGGCCTGTGCCGAACTCCGCCAACTGGGAGGCATCGTGGTGGTGAACGGCCCCGGCAGTTTTACCGGCGTACGCGTCGGCCTCAGCGCGGTGAAAGGCCTGGCCGAGGGCGCCGCAATTCCTGTGCTCGCACTTTCGCGGCTTGATGTGCTGTCGCGCAAAGCTGGCGTGCCGTCGTCGGCGCTCGATGCGCATCGCGGCGAAGTGTTTCTGAGGCTGGAACGCCTTGGATCCAATCCGGTCGAGCTTCTCGCCGGGCCCCACGAACTTGCGGCAATCGTGCCCCCGCCGCTGCGCGTGGCCGTGTGTGACGAAGCCGAATTGGTATTGGCAGCCGCATGGCCTGGCACACAACTCGTTAAAACATCGCCGCCTCTTGCGGTCGATGCGCTCCGCCTTGGCGAGGCGCGCCTCATCGCGGGTGCAGTTGCAGACCTGGCGCTGCTGGACGGCCACTACCTGCGCCGCTCCGACGCCGAAATCTTTGGCAAAGACGTTCTCGTCCAGCATGCGGCGGCGGCGAAGCAGGACGCATGAGCGATCCAGCGGCCGAGGCACAGATCCGGCGCATGGCTGCCGCAGACCTGGAACAGGTGATGGAGTTGGCTGCCAACCTGCCTGAGGCGCCTCATTGGGCGGCCTCGGCCTATCTGAACGCACTCAATCCCGCGTCCGCACCCCATCGCATCGTCCTGGTTCTGGTTGAGCCGAGCTCTGGCGGTCAGGCGCAATCCGGGAATTTGCTGGGCTTTGCGGTAGCCAGCCTGCTGCCGCCGGAAGCCGAACTTGAATCGATCGCTGTCGCATCCGACATCCAGCGGCGTGGACTTGGCCGCCGTCTTTTCGAGGCCTTGGCCGGTGAACTGGGGTCGGCGGGCGCTCTGGACGTGGTTCTTGAAGTGCGCGCCTCGAACCACACGGCCCTAAGCTTTTACCGGTCGATTGGCTTTGGTAAGACCGGCATCCGGCGGTCCTATTATGCTGATCCGGTTGAAGATGCGGTGCTGATGCGGTTCCGCTTGGGGTAGCCGCGAAGCGGCGGTCGGCCTCCACACCAGCCGCCGACCCAGACGCGCTTCCACCGGAACGTCCACCCATGCCGTTCGCCGCCGCCGGTCGTCTTCCTACCCCTGATATTCACAGCCTTAGGTTACCTTCAGCGAATTTCCGACTTGCCGTTTGTCCCGGTTCGGCGATATATGTAAATGTTCTAAGAAATTCGGCGGCTTCATTATTCCAAAATCGAACCGCCGCACCGGGGGTGCTTGATGGACGAAGTACAAGGTTCCATGCTGGGCGATGAGATCGATCGTCTGCACGCCGAACATCGCCGCTACGCCCAGCGTTTGGAAGAGTTGCTTCAAAAGCCCTACCTCACCGAAGACGAACAGCTTGAGGAAGTACGCTTGAAGAAGCTCAAGCTGCACGCCAAAGACCTGATCTTTGCGTTGGAGCGCCGCATGGCGCCGGCCGTCGCTTAGATCGAAAGATACCCGGTTTTTTGGGGGCAACTTGCCACGGGTAACGCCCAGGCGGCGTGAAGTCGTTCGGTGTGTCCCGTCAGAGCCTCTGCCCCTGTCAGCCCACACCTTCAATCACCGTATAATCGTTGGGACGATGGTTCGCGACGGTTACATTTACGGGGTCAGCCTGCTGGCGGTAGCTGTGGTAGTTAAATGGCTTACGGGCGCGTGGGTCTGGGGCGTCGTGCCCGTCCTGCTGGCCGCGTTCTTCCTGTGGTTTTTCCGCGATCCACAACGCACAATTCCCGCCGGCGATGGCGTGATCGTCTCGCCGGGTGACGGCCACGTGACTGAAACCGCCTCCATCGCCACTCCCGAAGGGCGGCGCCAGCGAATCAGCATCTTTCTCAGCGTTTTTGATGTGCACGTGAACCGCGCGCCAATCAGCGGTGTGTTGAGCCATGTGCAGTATCAGAAAGGAAAGTTTCTCAACGCAATGAATCCGGCATCGGCTGACCGCAACGAGCAAAACCTGGTAACAGTGCGTGGTGTGGGTGCGGATGCGGGATTTGAGGTCACCTTCAAGCAGATTGCCGGCCTGCTGGCTCGGCGCATCGTCTTCAACTGCAAGCCGGGCCAGGCCGTGGAGCGGGGACAGCGCGTAGGCCTCATCAAATTTGGCTCGCGTGTGGATGTGCTTGTGCCCGCCGAAGCGGAGTTGCAGGTGAAGGTGGGTCAACGTGTGCGCGGCGGCGCCAGTATTTTGGCGGTGATGCCCGAGTCCGAGACGGCTGTGGGCGCGCCCTCGGGCCGCAGAGTGATGAGCGCATCCGCGGAGCCGGACCTCCCCGATGGAGAGCAAGCATGAACCACCTCGATCCAGCCCAGGCTAAAGCCAAAAAACAGGCGCGCTTGCGGCGCGGCATGTATCTGCTGCCGTCGCTGTTTACCGCCGGAAACATTGGGGCCGGCTACTTCTCCATTACCCAGACCATCGACGCCGTCAGCCGCGACGCGCAATGGCACCTCGACTGGGCGGCCATCGCCATCCTTTTTGCCATTCCTTTCGACGCGCTCGATGGGCGCATCGCGCGCATGACCAATACCACCAGCGATTTCGGCAAAGAACTTGACTCGCTTGCCGACATTGTCACCTTCGGTATGGCGCCCAGCCTGCTGGCCTTCGTTTGGGGATTCCACTTCCTGCCCGACTCAATAAATGCTCAACTGCGAACGCATATCATGCAGGCCGGAATCTTTATCTGTTTCCTGTTCCTTCTCGGCGGGGCTTCACGGCTGGCGCGCTTCAACATCAGCCCGGATGCCCAGCCGCGCAATCCGGGTCGGCCTGACAAAAAATACTTTGTCGGCATGCCGATTCCCGCTGCCGCTGGATTTCTCGCTGCCTGCGTGCACCTCTGCTACGGAATCCCGAATCAGTATTGGTGGGTCGCGGTTCCCTGGCTCATCCTGATCGGCTTCACCTCCTTCTTGATGGTCAGCACATGGCGCTTCTGGTCGGCCAAGGAAATCAACTTCTCCCGCCGCCATCCGTTCCAGTTGCTTGTACTGCTGGCCGTCATTATCTACATTGCGCTTCGCTACTCGAATGTAGTGATGTTTATGGGCGCGCTGGTTTATATGTTCTCGGGAATCTGGGCGCGAGCGGCCTATGGTTGGTCAAGGCGCCGCCGCAGAAGGCCTCGAGGCTCGCCAGTGTCAGGCGCTGCGGAACCGGAATCGTTTGGGCCAAGGTTATAGGAATCGACTTCCGCCGCCGCGGCCAGCTTTTGGAAAGGCGAATTTCCATAACTTTTATTGCCCGCGAATTTGCTGACTCGTTGACTTGCCAACTCACTGTTTTCAAGGATGCCTGTGTACAAGATTGCAATCACCGGGGCCTCGAGCCTGGTAGGCCGGGAGCTAAAAGATGTTCTGTCCGAGTCGCCGCTTGCCTCGGCCAGCTTTGCCTTGCTCGACGAGGATGTGGCGCAGGGCCAGTTGGACCAGGTCGGTGATGAGGTCACCTTCATTAAGGCCATCAGCGCTGACGCTTTTGACCAGGCCGACTTTACGTTTTTCTGCGGGTCAGAGGACCTCACGCGCCGTCACTGGCGGCAGGCGCTCCGCGCCGGTTCTACAGTTCTCGACCTGTCGGGCGCGCTCGATCGGGAGACCGGGGTGCTGGTGCGCGCTCCGTGGCTGAGAACCGATACGGCGGCTGTCGATCTCTTTACCCCCGCGGTGGCGCCCGCTCACCCCGCCGTGATTGCTCTGGCGCTGCTGCTGGAGCGCCTGGGCCATGCCGCTCCGATACGCTTCGCCGCCGCTACGGTTCTTGAGCCGGCCAGCGAGTTTGGCCGCGCTGCCATGGACGAGCTGCACCAGCAGACGGTGAGCCTGCTCAGCTTTCAGTCTCTGCCGCGCGGCGTCTACGATGCGCAAGTGGCTTACAACCTGCTTACAGGATTGGGAGAAAATGCAACGGTGAGCCTGCCCGCGGTGGAAGCGCGCATTCGCCGCCACTATGAGGCGGTTACCGGGGGCCGAGGCCCGGCGCTGGCCATCCAGGTGATCCACTCGCCTGCCTTTCACGGCCTCACGTTTTCCATTGCCGTGGAACTGGAGCGGCCCGTCGAAGTTGCTACGCTCGAAGAGGCTCTAAGCGGCGAACATGTCGATCTCGTTCTCGAAGACACCGATTCGCCCTCGAACCTGGCCGCCACGGGGCAGAATGACATTCTGGTTCGGCTGCGGCCTGAGCCGTTTGCCCGCAATTCGAGTGTGGCCTCGCGCCTGTGGCTCTGGGCCGCCGCCGACAATCTTCGCCTGAACGCGCAGAACGCCGTGCAGTGCGCTCTCGAACTGCGCCGCATCCGCCCGCAGGGAACGGTGCAATAGCTGCCGACGTCACACGTCCCTGCTTGTTATCGCACGCTTTTCGTGTGACGGAAATTATTTTCTCTATGCCGCACACTCTCTCCTTCGTGAAGGTCTAAAATTCGGCACGGTGGAGGGGAGCGATGAAACTCGACGTCAAAGCTTTGGCGCTGACTTGGGCAATCCTTTGGGGAGGCGCTGTTTTCCTGGTGGCTCTGGTGAATCTGATCTCCGCTTACTATGGCCAGCATTTTCTTGATATGTTGACGTTCTACCCTGGCTATCATGCCACCCGCAACATCGTTGAAGTCTTGATCGTCACCGTCTACGCGTTTTTTGACGGCCTCATTGGCGGCGCGGTCTTTGGCTGGCTTTACAACAGGCTGTTGAAAACGGCGGCGTAAGCGATCAAGCCTATTCACGGCCGCAGGGAGGCGGGCAATCGGTCAGCGCGTTGCGCACCGCTTCCATAACTGCACGATGTAGCTGTCGGTCATCCCGGCGATGTAGTCCGCTACCGTGCGCGCCAGTCCTTCGCCGGGAATCTGCGCCTGGTGGTCCTCAGGCATTAACTTCGGATCGGCCGTCAGGGATTCAAAAAGCTCCATGACCACCTCTTCCGCGCGTGTGTGCTCCTGCTCCTGCTCCGGTGAGTTATACAGATTCGCATACAGAAATCCCTTGATCGCCTTGCGCTCGGCATCCATTCGCGGACTGAGCGCGGCCAGCCTGCGCGGCGCCCGTCGAATCTCCTCCAGCGTTGTGGCGCCCAGCTCATTCACGCGGGTGCGCATTTCGTCGATGAGATCGGTGACAAACGCATTCAGAACTCTTCGCAACGCCTCATACACTAGAGTTCTGGGTGTCGCACGTGGGTGTCCGGCCACCGCAGCGTCGTGAAAGTCTCGGAAAAGAGGCGATGCCTCGCGCACCTGTCCGGGCGCCAGGATGCCGGAGTCCAGTCCGTCGTCGAGATCAGCGGCCAGATAGGCGATCTCATCCGCCAGATCGATCAGTTGCGCTTCGAGCGGCGGAAGCTCGTCGAGAAAATATTCCGCGAGTTCAGGGTGCTCCGCGGCGGAGTAATCGCGGGAGTGCTTCACGATGCCTTCACGAACAGCGAGCGTAAGATTGAGTCCGCGAAAGGCGGGGTAGCGCTCCTCAAACCAGGTGACAATGCGCAGCGCGTGCAGGTTGTGATCGAATCCCAGCCCGTGTGCACGCAATGCGCGGTCAAGGGCCTTCTCGCCGGCGTGGCCAAAGGGAGGATGTCCGATGTCATGCGCCAGCGCCAGTGCTTCCGCCAGTTCCGTATTCAAACCCAGCGCCGCTGCGACAGTGCGCGAGATCTGGGTCACCTCCAGCGTGTGCGTCAGCCGGCTGCGAAAGTGGTCTGAGAGCCCCTCGGCAGGCAACCGCGTAAAGACCTGCGTCTTGCCGGCCAGCCGTCGAAAAGCCCGCGCGTGAAGAACCCGCGCCGCGTCGCGTGCAAACGGAGTGCGATACGCATGCGGCGGCTCGGCATGAATCCTCCGCGCAAGCGCGCTATCCAGTGTGCCGCTCACAGCAACTCCCGCGGGCACATGGAGTGCAAGCTCTTGTTTTCCTGAGGTCATGAATAAGGACCAATGCAGCTTACGTCTGGTTATACCGCAAAAGGGCCGGCTCGCAGCGCCAACGGCGATTCTGTGCCCTGTGTCACCATCCGCGGTTCGTCGCGGCTGTTATAACGGCACCCGTGGGCCGGAGGATGGACAGCGCCAATTCCAGAGGAGTACTATCCAGCCGGAATTTTTGAGGGGTTGGCGTCGGTGTTGAATCATACCGGCCGGCTACGATCAGGCCCTCAAGCGGAGAATGCAATGAAATCGATCAAGGTGATGGCGGTGGCGTTCACAGCGCTGGCAATGCTGTTGATTCCGGGGTGCGGAGCAAGGCACTCCCTGAAAGAGGTGTATTACCTGGTTGGATCCAACATGTCGTCGTCTTATTGGCAGACGGCGGTCGCTGGATTCAAAAAGGCCGCGTCGCAATACGGCGTGACGGCAGAAGTGGCCGGGCCCGACACTTACGACCCGCAGGGTGAACTTGCGGAGTTCCAAAAGGCAGTTGCGGCCAAGCCGGCAGGGATTCTGATCTCGGTGTCAGACGCCACCGTGTTGCAGCCTGAGATTGACGCGGCAATGAACGCAGGCATTCCGGTAATCACCGTTGACTCCGACGCCGCTGGCAGCCGCAGGCTTTACTTCATCGGCACCAACAACCTTGAAGCAGGCCGGCTGGGCGGTCGCAGAGTAGTCCAGAAGCTTGGCGGCAAGGGCAACGTGGTCTTCTTTACAATTGCCGGTCAGCCCAACACAGAAGAGCGGCTGAAAGGCTTCAAAGACGTCTTTTCGACCCAGCCCGGCATCAACATCGTCGATGTGGTCGACATCAAAGGCACTCCGACCACCGCCTTCGACAGAACTCAGCAACTGATGGCGCTCACCGGCCCCAAGAAGATCGACGCGTTTGTATGTCTTGACTCGGTATCGGGAAAGATGGTGGCCGATGCCATCCAGCGCACCGGCGACAAAAGCCGGGTGCTGGTTGCGTGGGATGTGAACCCGGACACGCTGCAGGAAATCAAAGACGGCGTCATTGACTCGACGATTGCACAAAAGCCCTTCACCATGGGCTACGTCGGCCTCAAAGCGCTGGACGAGGTCTTCCACAATCCGCCCGCGCAGCTCAACAAAGATCTGAGTCAGGATCCGTTCTCGCCCTACCCGGTTTTTGTCGACACCGGCACAGCTTTGGTGGATAAGAGCAATGTGGATAGCTACCTGACTGCTGCGGCAGCGCACGCGCAATAGGCGCCGGAGGGAGAGAAGCCACTGCGCAAATGCAGCTTCAAAATCTGAGGCCATTGCGGGAACTCCGCCCCGCGCAGCCTTAGGATTCGTTGGCAAATCTCAGGCGGCGCAGGCCGGCCCGTTCATTATTCCGGCTTGACCTGACCGACAGAGTTTTCCTCTTTGGCCAGCTTCACGCGGGCCGTCTCAAGCTTCTTCTGTACCTTGGCTACATCGCCGGGTTCAATGTCGGCAGGCGCCGATTTGGCAAACTCGGCAAGCGACAGCTCCCACTGCGCCGCAGCCATCCGGATGCGTCCCGTCTTCTCGTAAAGATCGCCCAGGTGCATGTGCACGGTAGGGTCAGACTGGTCGCGGTCCACGGCTTGCCGCAGATTATCCTCGGCCAGCTCGTATTCGCCCATCTTGAAGTACACCCAGCCCAGCGAATCCAGGTAGGCGCCATTCCACGGTTCTTTGTCCACGGCCTTGCGAATCATCTTCAGAGCTTCAGGCAGCTTGATCCCTTTGTCGGCCCACATATATCCCAGGTAGTTCAGGGTCATTGCATTCTCGGGATCCAGGTTCAATGCCTGCTGGAAATACTGCTCGGCCTGCTCCATGTGCTTTTGCCTTTCTTCCAGCTCGCCCTTCAGGAAGAACAGGTAGGTGCGGTCGTCTTTCTTGGTCGCCAGCGGGTCACCCTTGTCGAACGCATCCCCTGCATCCTTCCAACGGTGCAGGCGCACATCCATCTGGCCGATAGCAAACCAGATGCCTCGCTGCTGGTCTGGCCTTGCTCCGTCCAGGAGGCTCTTCGCCATTGCGAGGCCCTCATCGGGATGGCCCTGGTCGGCCAGCTCTCCCGCCAGCATCAGCTTCAGGTCGCGGTCCTTGGGATCGGACGCTGCCGCCTTGCGCGCCACTGCGAGTGACTTGTCAAACTCATGAGCGTCGCGATAAGCATCCACCTGCCCCTGATAGCCGCGCACGGCGGAACTGCCGCCCATATCGATCATCTTCTGGTACGCAGCGACGGCCAGATCGGTCTTGTTCTGCTCGAGGTACACTGCTCCTAGGCGCTCAAGAAAGAGGGCGCGGTTGCTCTTCTCCTCGTCGGTGTAGGCGCCGTTGGCGTGCGAGGTGGCGTCCACCATCTCCTGGTAGGTTTGCACGGCTTCATCGAGCCGGCCCAGAATATCGAGCAGAATCCCCTCATTAAAGCCTGCTTCCAGCGAGTTCGGGTCCATCTTGCGCGCCTTGCGGGTGGTCACCAGCGCGTCTTCGTATTTACCCTGGCGGCGCTGAATCTCGCCAATGTGAACCAGCGCGTCCAACGAGTTTTCAGGATCTGCATTGGCAAGCGCCTGGTATTCCTTGAGCGCCTCGTCGAGCTGGTCGTTGTTCAGCAGGGCTTCTGCCAGTGCGTCCATGGTCTGCAGATCGCCCGGCTCCATATCTTCAGCGCGCTGATACGCGGTGATGGCATCCTTTGGCTGCTTCATCTGCTCATACAGCGCGCCCAGCGTGAACTCCATCTTCGGTGTGCGCCCATCCACCGGAACCGCCTCAATCACCTTCGCCGCTTGGGGCAGATTGCCGCTCTCGGCATAGAGCCGGGCCAGGTTCAGCACTACCTCTTCTGACTCAGGCTCGATCGCCTGCGCATCCTTGAATTCGGCCTCAGCCTTGTCGGGCTGGTGCTTCACGGTGTAGAGCTGCCCCAGGACCATGCGGTCTTCCACGCTTTTGGGGTCCAGGGCCACAATCCTTTCAAATTCCGCGATGGCCTGGTCAAGAACGTTGCCCGCGGGCGAGGTGGAGGAGACGCTGCTCGCTCCCTCACCCAGTTGGCGCAGATAAATTCGCCCCAGCAGTCGGTGCGCGTCAATGTCGTCGGGCGAGTTCTTTATTTGCGCGCGCGCCGTCACCTCGGCATCGTGCACACGGCCGACCCGGAAATAAAGGTTGGCGAGCCCGTCGTTCAATTCCGTGGAATCCGGATCGTCATTGAGGGCCATCTTGTACTCTTCGATGGCTTTGTTGATCTCGTCAGATCGCCCCTCTGAGATGGCATCGTCCTCGTACACGCTGGCCAGCGCCAGGTGATAGTAGGCCTGCGCGCGTTTCGGCTCTATCGCCGCAACGGGCGCCTGGCTGCTCAGATTCATCGCGACAACATTGTTTGCGGGCGTACCTGTCGTGGGTTGCGCGGGCAGCGAAGCTGCCTTGGCGGGAGCGGCGTTTGGCGAACTCGCCGGCGACTGGTTTGCAGGGGCGTTTTGGGCGTATACAGCTGCGACTGGCAGCAATAAAACAATGGCGGCGGCAAGCCTGGCCCCGATCGTCGGCACTAAATCCTTTTTTGTCATCATGCAGGGAATTCCCCACGTCCTCAGCCGGCATCCTGTTGCAAGGGCTCTGCAAAACTGAAACGCGGCGCAGGCAGCCGTCCTGAGCAACTCTGCCTGCTGTTAAAGACGATTTTACCCGTGATTCGTCGCAAATGCTCGGCAGATTGCGGGATTTTCGCCTGAGGGAACACCGTCGTAACGGGTCATGAACGATTTCCCCAACCGGACCGCTTCTCTCCCGTCGGATTCGCTCAATGTCTGAAGTGCCGTATCCCCGTGAAGACCATAGCCAAACCCAGCTTGTCGGCGGCCGCAATCACTTCGTCGTCGCGAACCGATCCTCCCGGTTGAATCACCGCCTTCGCGCCCGCCTGGGCAACCGCCTCCAGGCCGTCCGGGAAGGGAAAGAACGCGTCCGACGCTGCCACGCAATCCTTCAGCGGCAGCACGGCTTTCATCGCACCAAATCGCGCCGCATCTACGCGGCTCATCTGCCCCGCACCAATGCCAAGGGTCTGCCCGTCGCGCGCGTACACAATGGCATTCGATTTCACGTGCTTGCACACGCGCCACGCAAACAGCAGGCTGCGCAACTCCTCGGCCGTTGGCGGCCGCCACGTCACCACCTTCAGCTCCGACTCCGTCACTCGCCCCGTATCGGCATCCTGCAGCAGCAACCCTCCTGACACGTGCTTCACCACCGGCTTTACCGGCGCGGACTTCACTTCCACCAGGCGCAGATTCTTCTTCGCGGCAAAGCGCTCCCGCGCGTCCGAAGAAAATGCCGGCGCCGCAATCGCCTCCACAAACAGCTTGGCGATCTCCTCGGCTGCGGCTCCATCCACCTCGCGGTTAATGCCAATCACGCTCCCGAAGGCTGAAACCGGATCGCATGCCAGCGCCTTCTGATAGGCGTCGAGAATGTTCGTCCCCGTAGCCGCGCCGCAGGGATTGGTGTGCTTCACGATGATGACGGCGGGCTCTTCAAACTCCTGCGCAAGCTCCCAGCAGGCTTCAAGATCGACAAGGTTATTAAAGCTCAGCTCCTTGCCCTGCAACTGCGATGCCGCCGCCACTCCAAGGCCGCTACCGTCCGCGTAAAGCGTGGCGCGCTGGTGCGGATTCTCTCCGTAACGAAGCGGCTGAGCCAGCGCCATGTTGATGCGCAGTGTGGCGGGCAGCGCCGAACTATCCACTGCCGCGGGAGCCTCAAGCGCCGGCGCTTCTGCAATTCGCTCCAGCGTGTTCGCAATGGCCGCATCGTAAGCAGCGGTGAGCGCGAAAGCCTGTTTTGCCAGCCGCCAGCGCGTGGCGCGGCTCAACGCGCCCCTGTTCGCATTCATCTCTTCAGTCAAAGCCGCATAATCCGCTACGCGCGTGACGATTGCCACATCTTCAAAGTTCTTTGCTGCGGACCGCACCATTGACGGCCCCCCAATGTCGATGTTCTCAATCAAATGCCCGAAGGCTGCGCCTGTTTGCGCGGCTGTCTTCTCAAATGCATAAAGGTTCACTACCACCATGTCGATGGGCTCAATGCCGTGCTCGGCCACGGCAGCTTCATGCGCGGCGTTTCCGCGGATGTAGAGCAGCCCGCCATGCACGCGCGGGTGCAGCGTCTTCACGCGGCCGTCAAGCATCTCAGGAAAGCCGGTTAACTCGCTGATGTCCTTCACTGCGAGGCCCGCTTCGCGCAGTGCTTTTGCCGTCCCTCCTGTTGAAACCAGCTCCACTCCAAAGCTCTTGAGCGCCCGCGCAAAATCCACCAGGCCCGTCTTGTCTGTCACGCTCAGCAGTGCGCGCCGGATCGGCTTCGCGCCGGTCGCACCCGCATTTCCAATGGGACTCACTATGTCGCTCCTTAATTGAGAATTTTGTGGCGTTCACTACGCTTTCGTCCGCAGACCAAACACCAGACTACAACCCGCGGCCGAACCGGCTTGTGAACGAAAACTGCCGCGGCATTTCAGCGAATCCGCCCCCATAAGTTCCGGCCTGCGACGAAACCGGCAATGCAGTAGAGTGGTGGTATGGGAAGCTATCCCTCGCCCCCCCAGCCGGAGGTTCTTCCTCCCTTGGGTGCCTCTGTGCCTCCGCCGGCGCCTCGGCAGCGCCGCAGGTGGGCCTCCGCGCCGGCAACCTATCTCCTCGTCGGAATCAACTGCTCCGTATTTCTGGCCATGGTGGCGCACGGGTCGAGCATCTGGATGCCCACCCTCGACCAGCTCATGGCCTGGGGCGCCGATCGGCCCAACAACGTGCTCGTCTACGGCGAATGGTGGCGCATCGTCACCGCCATGTTTGTGCACGTCGGCATTCTGCACCTGGCTACAAACATGTGGTGCCTGTGGAACCTCGGCCTGCTGGCTGAACCGCTAATGGGGTCGGTGGGATTGCTCGCGGTCTATATCCTCACCGGCGCAGCGGGCAATCTTCTCTCCACGTTGAAGAACTGGGTGTTCCCGGCTCACGACCCGTCCGGAGCAGTGTTCTTTCAAGCCGGCGCGGGAGCGTCAGGCGCCGTCTTTGGCATTGCCGCGGCACTCATTGTGCTGCTTAAGTCCAGGCGGCTTCCGATACCGCAGATCGAGCTCAACCGGCTTCGCAAGTCGGTCATTTATTTTGCCGCCATCAATCTCATCATTGGATTTTCAGTCAACTTCGGCAGCGGCTTCACGGGAGTGGAAATCGATAACTCGGCACACGTCGGGGGTCTGCTTTGCGGACTGCTGTTTGCGGCGCCCATGGTGCCGCGCATCGGTTCGCCACGAACCGATTTTCAAACCCGGCTGAGGATCGCGATTGGTCTCATCGTTTTCCTCCTGGTGCTCTTCGGCTTTTACGTGGCCCACCTCTCGCCGCAGAACTGACTTCGCACTCGCCGCTCACAGTGCGAAAATATCTGCGTACGCTATCCATCTCATCTCTCCCATGGGAGGCAGAAAATAGAACGCCGCGATTTCCTCAAACAAGCTGCCATTACCGCCGCTGCCGTCGCAGCCGCGCCGCGTATGCGCGCCTCCGATGCAGAAACCGCTTCTCCAGCCAGGCCAATCGCCCGGCGCACGCTGGGTAAGACTGGTGAAAAACTCTCCATCATCGGCTTCGGCGGAATCGTGGTCAAAGACGAAACTCCCGGCGCCGCTGTCAACATCGTCGCTGAGGCGGTCGACCGCGGCATCAACTACTTTGACGTTGCACCAAGCTACGGCAACGCGCAGCAACGTCTCGGTCCGGCTCTCAAGCCCTATCGCGACAAGTGCTTTCTCGCCTGCAAGACTGACTACCGCTTGAAAGACGACTCGCGCGCCGATCTCGAAAACTCCCTCAAGCTACTTGAGACCGACCATCTCGATCTCTATCAGTTCCACGCGCTCACCAAAATGACCGATCTCGATAAGGCTCTCGGGCCCGGCGGAGCGATTGAAACCATGGTGGCGGCAAAGAGGGAAGGGAAGATCCGCTACATCGGATTCTCCGTCCACTCTGTTGAAACGGCGCTCGCAGCCCTTGACCGCTACAACTTCGACACGGTTCTCTTTCCGTTGAATTGGCTTCTGGTGAGCCAGGCTGATTTTGGAATGCAGATCCTGAAGCGCGCGCAGGAGAAGCAGGTGGGCGTTCTGTGCCTCAAGAGCATGGCCAAGACCGTGTGGCCGGCGGGCGAGCAAAGGAATCATCCCGAGCCCAAGTGCTGGTACCAGCCAGCGGGGTTTCCCGATGAAGCATCGCTGGGCCTGCGCTGGACGCTGGGCCATCCCATCACAGCCGCCCTGCCTCCGGGCGATGAGCGTTACTTCCGCCTCGCCATGGACGTGGCGCAGAACTACAAGCCGCTGGAGCCGCATGAGGAACAAGCCTTGCTCGCGGGCGGCAAAGGGGTCGAGCCCTTCTTCCACTTAGGCAATGACGTGTAAAGGCGGCGGAACTGGCGGCGCTTACCTTACCGCCGTCGCTGCGAACTTCTTGACCATGGCCAGTAGCAGCTTGCGGTCGCTCTCGTTCAAATTCGACGAGTAGCGGCGAAGCTGCGTCAGAAAGCGCAACTCATCGTCGGTGAGATTCTGCGTGTTCATCTGGCGCGAGAGCGTGTCACTGGCGAAAAACTGGGCGATAGGCAAATCGAGTGCATGCGCAATCTTGGCCAGCGTATCGAGCGACGGAACGGTGTGGCCGTTCTCCACGCGCGAGAGATAGCAGCGCAGCAAACCGGTTTTCTTTTCAATGTCGCCCTGCGACAACCCCTTCTGCAGCCGGTATGCGCGAATGGTGGTGCCGATCTTCATGCTCATGATTCTTCCTGTCCGATGCGCGCCAAAGTTTACCGTCTTGGTAGCAATCAGAAAACTATTAGCTTGAGAGTTAACATGCGGCAGAGGGGATTGCAAGCCTTGGGTTACCTTTGCGGTTAACGGATCGGCGAATTTTTGCTTGGTTGGGGCTCGCGCATGTCCGGCGCCAATCGGTCGCCGCAAGCCAGCATCCGTAAACCTTCGCGGTGAATTAACCGTCAGACTGAATACAGGCAGGAGAGGTCGGATAGCGCGAATGCGGCAGGCAGCAATGATGCATGCGGGTGCAGTGGGATTTTTTTTGGCCGGATGTTTGACGGTTTTGGCGCAGGCTCCGGCGGTCTCCAGCGCACCTGCAACAACTCCGGCCGCACCACCTGCAGCCGCGCAGAGCGCCGCGCCTGATCGAACTCCGGCAATTGGATCCACACAAACCGCCGCGCCCGCCTCGCCGTCATCCACTGCAACCGTCACTGGCGGCAAGCTGCATGGATTTGTGAAGAGCGGCAACGTTCCGCTGCCCGGCGTCACCGTCACAGCGCAAAACACACTCACCGGCAAAAAATATTCCACGACCACCGACATCACCGGCGCGTGGTCCATGAATATTCCGCAAAATGGCCGATATGTTATCCGCACTCAATTCGCAGCCTTTGCGCCGGGAGATCAGGAAGCAGTCTTCAATGCGGCCAGCCACGACCAGTTGGTGAACTTCGAGCTCATTCTGGCTTCGCGCCAGGCCGAGCAGGAGCAGCAGCAGGCGCAGGCTGCCACACGCCAAAGCCGCGAAGGACAGGATCTGCGCCAATTAGCGGGCAATGCCCCTGAAAGCGTGAGCCTGATGAACGCGCTCACCGATGATACAGACACCGGAACCGGAACTGCCGGAGCCAGCGGCGCTGCCTTGCCGTCTATTGCGGGAAACTCTGACTTCAGCGATGAGTCGGTGGCGATCAGCGGGCAGGCGGGGCAAGTGAGCGCGCTCGCTGGCCTCGACATGGGGCGATTGCGCGATGCTGCACAGTCGATCCAGGTGCAAGGCGGTTTGAACGGGCAGGGCACACCTGGCGCTGAAGCGGGCCAGGGCGGCCTGTTTGGAGGTTATGGAGGCGGTGGAGGATTTGGCGGAGCCTTCGGTGGTGGCGGCTTCGGCGGCGGCGCCGGTTTTGGCGGTGGCAGAGGTGGCGGCGGCTTTGGCGGCAGAGGTGGCGGCGGAGGCGGGCGCGGAAACTTCCGAGGCTTCGACCCGAGTCAGCCGCACGGCGCAATCGCATGGAATGGAACCAACTCGGCGCTTAATGCTGAGCCCTTTGCGTTGCTCGGCCAGCAGCAGGTGCAGCCGGCCAGCGGAACCAACCGCTTCACGCTATCGCTCATGACCGAGCCGTATCTTCCACATCTCACCAAGCCGAGCGGCAAAGACACAGTGTTCTTCACCCTTAACGGTACGCGCTCGTCGACGCCGGACGATTATTACGCCACGCTTCCCACCGACGCGGAGCGAACAGGCAATTTCTCTGCTGCGGGATTGCCGCCAATTTACAATCCCGTCACTGGCCAACAGTTCATTTACAACGGAGCAGCGAACGTGATTCCGGCCACGGGCGCCTCGGGGCAGTCGGTTTCCCCCCAGGCCACCGCGCTGCTCAAGTATTTCCCTGAGCCGAATCTTCCTGCTGGCAGCACAATCAACGGGTACAACTACCACCTGCTGACCACCGGACAAACCAATTCGACAAACGGCGGCGTCCGTTATAACCGCAGCCTCGGAGCAAACGCCACGCAGCCCGGCGGCCGCGGTGGATTCGGTGGATTCGGCCGGCGAGGTGGTTCGGCGAATCAAGGCTTACGCCAGAGCATCAATCTCAATTACAACCAGGGCCACAATGCCTCCGACCAGGTAAATATCATTCCGCAGTTGGGCGGCAAGAGCGCCTCAAATTCCTATTCTCTGCAGGCCGGCTACACCGTGGGCTATCATCGCTTCACCAGCATCTCCAATGTCAACTGGAATCGCAGCAACAGCTCCACTACAAACTTCTTCACCAGCACATCCATCAATCCCGCCGCTGCCGCAGGCGTCAATGTACCGAACAATGTTGCGCTCAACTACGGCGTGCCAGCCATCTCACTCAGCAACGGCATACAAGGTCTCACTGAATCGCAGCCCAGCTTCTCCATCTCGCAGACTATCTCGTTCACTCAGGTCCTGAGCTGGATTCACGGCAAGCACAACATGCGTTATGGCGGCGACTACCGCCGCGTGCATCGCGACTTTCTGGCCGGATCCAACGCCACCGGCGACTTCGCGTTTACCGGTTTGTTCACTGAAGCAACTGCGAGTGGTCAGCCGGTCGCGAATACTGGCTCCTCGATTGCCGACTTTCTCCTCGGGCTCCCGCAGTCCACCACCCTCAACTCTTCGCTCAACAAAAGCTACCTGCGCGACAACGTCTACGACGCATACGCCCTGGACGATTGGCGCATGTCGTCATCGCTCACGCTCAATTACGGAGTTCGTTGGGAGTTTTTCGCACCATACACTGAGAAATACGGGCGCCTCGCTGATGTCGCCACCAACCCCAGCGCAGGGTTCTCAACCGAAACTGAAGTTGAGTCCGGCGCCGCAGGGCTTCCAGGTTCGCTCGTCTATCCATGGCACAAAGCCTTTGCGCCGCGCCTCGGACTCGCGTGGCGCGTGCCGAAGGTCAAGAGCACCGTGGTTCGCGCCGGCTTCGGAATGAACTACACCGTCGGCGAATACGCTGGCTTTGCCACGACCATGGCGCACCAGCCGCCTTTCACCAACGAGCAAACTAACCAGGAGGCCGTCGGCAACAGCGCTTCCTCCGCATGCGCCAGGACAGTTCCCATCACTTGCTTCACGCTGGCCAGCGGTTTTCCTGCGCCGGCCACTGTCGGCAACTATGCGCTCAATCCGCATTACGGGCTGCCCTATGTCATGGCGTGGGATCTCGACATCCAGAAGACGCTGCCCTGGGGCATCGTGATGAATCTCGGTTACAACGGCGCGCGATCGAATCACCTCGACGTAAAACTCGCACCGCGCTCCCTGCCCACCAGCCCCGCTACTGACCCTGCGAGCCTGGTGTTCAATTACGACACTGCCGAGGCCTATTACAAGAACAACCAGGCCACAGTGCGCTTGAACAAGCGGCTCGAAAAAGGATTTGCGGTTGGCGCGAACTATCAATACGGTCACGCCATTGACGACGCTAGTTCAGTCAACGGCAGCGGGGGTTCTGTTGTGCAGGACTGGCAGAATCTGGCTGCGCAGGAGGGGCACTCGGTTCTCGATTATCGCCACCAGGTCAGTGGCACGTACCTCTACGAGCTCCCCTTCGGGCCCGACCGTGAATGGGCCACCACCGGCGTCGGCTCGCATATTCTGGAGGGCTTCTCGGTATCGGGCACCTTCGATTTCGCCACCGGCGGCTGGGTGTCGCCGGGATTCGAGCCAACTTCGCAGAGCGTCGAATGCGGCAACACAACCGGCCTGCGTCCCAATCTTACTGGCGCCTCAATCACCGCCGGGGGCGGTCACCTGCGCCAGTGGTTCAACACGGCAGCGTATGCGCCTCCCTCCGCCACCAGCGGCTTTTGCAACTACTTCGGCAACGCTCCACGCGATTCCATTGAAGGGCCGGGAACGGTCTCGAATAATATGGCGCTCTCAAAAACCATGCAACTCGGCGACACGCGCAGCATGGAAATGCGCGCCACCATCAGCAACGTCTTTAATACAGTGCAGTACTCGGGCGTGAACACAACTTATGGCGCTCCACAGTTCGGCCAGGTCAGCTCGGTGAAACAGATGCGCGCGTTCGAGTTCATGGCCCGATTCAGATTTTGAGAGGCAGCGGGGCAAGCGGAGCTAGCGGAGTTAAAAGATTGGCGAGTCAGCGAGCGAAAGGAAAACAATGAACAGTCTGGTGCAACGGATGGGTGCAACGCTTGCGCTGATGGCGCTCGCGGCGCCTGGTGTGCCACCCATCTCCGCGCAGACTTCCACGCCGGTTTCCTCCACACCGCAAGGCGGATTTGTGCTCAAGACCAACGCCGATCTCGTCCTCACGAACGTCGTGGCTCGTGACGCCAAAACCGGCGAAGTCGTGAAGGGCCTCAAGCAAAGCGACTTCAAAATCTACGAGAACGGCAAAGAGCAGCAGATCTCCACATTCGACTTTGAAAGCGTCGATATGGCTACGCCCCTCAAAGAAGCCACGGTAAGCGGGCTCGCCGCCGGCCCCACCGGCAGCAAAGCAGTCGTCGTCGCCAAGCCGGAAGAGTTGCGCAACCACCGGCTCATCGTCATGTTCTTCGATCTCACGTCGATGCAGCCCGAAGACCTGGAGCGAAGCGTGGACGCCGCGCAGGATTTTCTGCGCACCAAAATGCAGCCCGCCGATCTAGTCGCTCTCGTCTCCCTCGGCGACACGCTCACCGTCGACCAGGACTTCACTGCCGACAAGAACGCTCTCATCAACGAGGTGGGTGCATACAACGGCACCGAGGGTCAGGGGTTTGCGCAGGGCGCCAACGCCAACTCGAACCAGGTGGAAGACACCACCGCCTACACTCCCGACGAGAGCGAATACAACGACCTCAACACCGATCGCGAGCTCTTTGCGTTGCGCGCCATCTCCCAGTCGCTGGCAAAGATCAACGAGAAGAAATCTCTGCTTTACTTCTCCGGCGGCATCTCGCGCGATGGCATTGAGAACGAGGCTTCACTGCGCTCGGCCATCAACGCTGCGGTGCGATCCGATCTGGCTATCTACAGCGTCGACGTGCGCGGGCTGCAGGCCATCGGCCCGATGGGCGATGCCTCCACCGGCAGTTTGCGTGGGCAGGGAGCCTTCAACGGCGGCGCACTGATGAGCAACATGAACCAGAACTTCGCCACCCAGGAAGTGATGGCCACCCTCTCCAGCGACACCGGCGGTAAAGCGTTCTTCGATTCCAACGATTTTGCGCCCGCCTTCGCGCAGGTACAAAAGGACACCTCGGCTTACTACGCCATCGGCTTCCATTCCTCGAACCCGGCGCGCGACGGCAAGTACCGCAAGCTGACGGTGAAGATCGATCGCCCCGGCATCAAGCTCGATTACCGCCCGGGCTATTACGCCCCGGCCGACTTCAAGCACTCCGGAAAGCAGGACCGCGAGCAGGAACTGCAGGACGAGCTGGCCAGCGATCTGCCGGCCACAGACATCGCCGTGTACATGGACGCCATGTACTTCCTGCTCGATGCCAACCGCTTCTACATGCCGGTTTCGCTCGTGGTGCCCGGCTCGCAGATTCCTTTTGTCACAGGCGGTGACAAGGACAAGGCCACGCTCGACATCATCGGCGCGGTCCTTGACGAGGGCAAACGCCCCGTTGGCCGCGTGCGCGATACCGTCAAGCTCAACCTCGACCCGTCGCTGCAGGCGCGGCAGAAAAATATTCAGTACACCACGAGCTTCAATTTGCCGCCCGGCAAATACGAGATCAAATTTGTGGTCCGCGAGAACCAGACCGGGCAGATGGGTTCATTCATCGCCGACATCACGCTGCCCGATCTCAAGAAGGCTCCGCTCAAGTTGAGTTCGATTGTGCTGGCTTCGCAGCGCGAGCCGAGTAAAAAAGATGATCCGCTGGTCCGCAATGGCGAGGAGTACGTGCCCAACATCAGCCACGTTTTTCGCCAGGATCAGGATATGTACCTGCTCTATGAGATCTACGATCCCGTTCACGAAAAACCGGCCGCAAACGATCCCAAGGGAGCCAAGGCTGGCGTCGACCTGCTCAGCAGTCTGGAGCTGATCCAGGGCTCAACCAAGGTCTACGAGACCCCGACCGTGCAAGCCAGGTCCATCAACGTCGCGGGCCGCGACGCGGTCTCCGTCGAGCTCGACGTCCCTCTCAAAGGGCTCAAGCCCGGCTCTTACGTCTGCCAGTTGAACGTGATCGATGACGCCGCGGGCAGTTTCGCATTCCCGCGCTTCGCTGTGCTGGTGCGTGAGCCTCCTGCGGCGCCAGTGGCCGCGCCGGCGGTCACGCCGCCTGCCGTTCAGTCAACGCCCGGCGGCGGGTCAGAATAGTTTTCTTTTGCATCCAACCATGGCATTAAGTGGGATGCCCCAGGTCTCGTCCGCCGCGGCGGATGAGACCCGGGAAGCAAGGCCCATTGTTTTGCTTGCAATGCCGGGGCCACGCTCCGCGCTCAAGCGCGCTTCAGCAGCCGGAGCAAAGCGACAAGGATGATTGCGCCGCCGAGGGCGATCAGCGTGCTGTAGATGAATCCACCGTGCGGATCCAGGCCAAGGTGACGTGCAATAAACCCACCAACGAGCGCTCCCGCGACGCCCAGCAGAATATCTACGAAGAACCCATAACCCGCGCCCTTCATGATCTTGCCTGTGAGCCAGCCTGCAACCAGGCCGACAAGAATCCACATGAGAATTCCCATAATCCCTCCTTTGGTTTTTCATCTCCTGCGCCGTCGGGCCCGGGGGAGCTCCCGTTTTTAGAGCGAGTCCAGGAGCTGTCCGTCGCAGACGTGGATTTATAGCATCTTCCCGGCACTTCCGGCCATCAAAATCCCCTTAAGTTACTCGGATTTCGACGCTTTATCCCCCTCGCCAGGGTTCTTCCCATAGGGGCAGTGCCTGCATCCTGATCCGCAACAGGTCCCGCGCTTCAGGTGATACGCGGCGGTAAACACCATCAGCGGCCCCTCAAAGTAGTAGTCCTCGGGTTCGAGCCGGGGCGGTTGCTGTGCGGAGATGGGAGGACGGTCATCCATATCGCTATTCTCCCTCAAGCAGTGCGTTGCCTCATCGCGGCTTCTTCGCGAAAGAGCGAGCGACGGCCTGGGTTTCGCTAGCCGCCCAGGCGTCCATAGATAAAATCGAACTATGACCCTCACTGCGCAAGACCGGGCCCGCAAAATCAAGATCATCCTCTTCGACGTCGACGGAGTTCTCACCGACGGCACCATCTGGCTCGTCCCTGCTGGTCCTGCGGACGGCAAACTTTTGGACGAGATTCGTGGCAAAGAAAGCATCGGCTTCGGTGTGCAATCCGCCAGAATGACCGAGGCCAAAGGTTACAGCGCCCACGATGGCACCGCTATTTCGCTGGCACGGCTCGGCGGGCTCAAGTGCGGTGTCATCACCAAGCGCATCAGTGAAACTGTTGCCACGCGCGCCCGCGACCTCAAGCTCGAATACGTCTATCAGGGTTGCGCCTTCAAGATGCAGCCGATTCGCGAGATCATGCAGAAGGAAGGCGTGGCGCTCGACGAAATCTGTTACGTGGGCGACGACGTAATCGACCTGCCGGCTATGCGCGAGGTGGGCTTTGCAGTCGCAGTAGCCAATGCGCGCGAGCGCGTCAAAGCCGAGGCGCACTACGTTACGCCCAACTCCGGCGGATACGGCGCCGGGCGCGATGCCGTCGAATTCATTCTTGAAGCCAAGGGCATCCTCGACCGGTGCATCGAAGCCTACATCGACGAGCACAATCCTATCTCGCCTTCGATGGACATTGGCCGCGGCGGCAACGACCTGAAATAGTGACATTGGCGTGAGTGCTCGCACGAATCCTGGTTGTGGTGATTGAATTGACAGCCAACTCCAAACGCGCGGTGGTACTCCTCAGCGGCGGCCTCGACTCCGCCACCGTTCTCGCTGTTGCCAAAAAAGAGGGCTACGAGCCCTACGCGCTTTCGTTCTCTTACGGCCAGCGCCACGCCTGGGAACTTGAAGCAGCCAAACGCGTTGCCGCATCCGTCGGCGTCGCGGAACACCGCATTGCCGCCATCGATTTGCGTGTCTTCGGCGGCTCTGCCCTCACCGCCGATATCGCCGTTCCCAAGGGCCGCGCAACCCAGGAGATGGCTCAAGGCATCCCAGTTACATATGTCCCCGCGCGTAACACCATTTTTCTCGGCTTTGCGCTGGCATGGGCTGAGGTGTTGGGTGCGAGCGACATCTTCCTTGGTGTGAATGCCCTCGATTATTCGGGCTATCCCGACTGCCGTCCTGAATACATTACTGCCTTCGAGAAAATGGCCAATCTGGCGACCAAGGCCGGCGTGGAAGGCCGTCTGGTGCTCAAAATTCACACGCCGCTCATCTCGCTCTCCAAAGCGGACATCGTTCGCCTCGGATGCGACTTGGGCGTCGATTACAGCTTGACCAGTAGTTGCTACGATCCCTCTCCCGTGGGCGTGCCATGCGGCCAATGCGACTCGTGCCTTCTCAGGCAAAAGGGCTTCCGCGAAGTTGGGATCGAAGATCCGCTGCGTAACCGAAAGGATTAGCTGTCAGCTACTCGCTCCAAGCTTTTGGTCTTTCCGTAGTCAGTCGCCGGCTGCGTTCATCGCAACATCGGGTGGAAGCCGGGGTTGAAAGCGAAAGGCTAAGAGCTGTTAGCTGAGGGCTGGAAGCTGCTTTTATGAGCTACTCCGTCAAAGAGATCTTTTACACGTTGCAGGGCGAAGGCGCGCAGACTGGTCGTCCCGCGGTCTTCTGCCGCTTTGCCGGATGTAATCTCTGGTCGGGGCGCGATCAGGACCGAAAGTCGGCCATCTGCAAGTTCTGCGATACGGATTTTGTGGGCACGAGCGGCGTTGGCGGAGGGAACTTCTCCTCTCCCGAAGCCCTCGCAGCCGCTGTGGAACGCAAATGGCCCGCCAGCGGCGAGCCAGGCAAACGATTTGTTGTCTGCACCGGCGGCGAGCCGCTTTTGCAAATTGACGCCGACCTGATTGACGCTATGCATGAGCGTGATTTCGAGATTGCCGTGGAGACGAATGGAACCATCCCGGCGCCGGAGGGCCTGGATTGGATTTGCGTGAGCCCCAAGGCTGGCGCGGGCTTCAGGCAGCGTAGCGGCGATGAGTTGAAGCTCATCTATCCTCAGCCTGGCGCCGAGCCGCCTGCGTTTGAGGGTCTCCCGTTCCGCCACTTCTTTCTGCAGCCCATGGACGGGCCCAGCCGCGACCAGAACACGTCTCTCGCGCTTGCCTATTGCCTCGAGCATCCGCGCTGGCGCTTAAGCCTGCAGACCCACAAGCTGCTTGGCATCCCGTAAAAACAGGGAAATAGCGGTAATGGAACTCAAGGCGCAATTCGCCACAAATGCCTGACCACTGACCACTGACCACTGATCACTGGCCATTGTTTCTCCGCGCTTCCGCTTCCGCAAGCCATCCTCGCCTCAGCTTCTCCGCGGGAATGCTCGAGAGATACGGCTTGATATCCAGCACCGGCGTTCCGTCCAGCATGTCCACGCCGCGCACGTGCAACGCCGAGCGATCGCGGCGCAGCAGCTCAACCACCGTCAGGCCGATCGGATTCGGCCGTCGCGGTGATCGTGTCGCGAATACGCCGTGGGGCCGCTTCTCGTCTGTCGGCGGATGTGCGGTCAAATCGAATCCGTCCGCGCGGTCGAACTGCCACAGCACAAAAAGATGAGAGAAACCGTCGATGTCGGCCAGTCCCGGCTCGTACTCCCGCAGCAGCTCAATTACACCCTCGGCCTCGTGCTTCGCCCCAGGGCCTTTCGGAATCGCTGAGGTTTCACGGTAGGGGCTATGAATAAAGCCAATCGGATGGGCGGTAAACATCGGCATTCGCCTCCGCATTTTATCCTAGAACCTGAAACAGACTTTCGCGCCGGTGGAAAGCTCGTCGGTTGCTCCAGCATGCGAGTTGTGGAATCAATAGTGCTCGCTGCCGAATCAAACGCTGGTGATTTGCGGGATCCTTCCGGCCTTCTCACTGCCGAAGAGCTCCAATGACCCGAACGAAGCGAAATAAATTTCCCGGAAGGTGACGCCAATGCAGGCAGCCGTCGTCAACGTTCCTGGCCAGGCGCCGGAATATCAGTCCTTCCCCGAACCCGTCCCCGAAGATGGTGAGGCGCTCATCCGCGTGCGTGCCGCCGGATTGCACCCCATCGTCAAGGCGCTTGCCGCAGGGTCGCACTACGCCAGCGCGGCCGGCCAAGGCCCGTCTGTCCCCGGCGTGGACGGCGTCGGAGTCCTTGAGGACGGCAGCCGTGTCTACTTTCTGTTCGTTCGCAAGCCGTGGGGAACCATGGCGGAGAGCGCTGCAGCTCCGCGCGCCTCGTGCATTACAGTCCCGGAAAACCTCGACGACGCTACCGCCGCCGCAATCGCCAATCCCGGCATGTCCGCCTGGGTGACCCTGAAAGACCGTGCTCGCATGGTTTCAGGTGAGACCGTCCTGATCCTCGGCGCTACCGGCGTCGCCGGCCAACTGGCCATTCAGGCCGCGCGCCTGCTCGGTGCTAAGCGCATTATTGCCGCCGGCCGCAACCTCGACGCTATCGCTGCCGCAAAGGTTGACGCAGTCGTCTCGCTCGCCCAGCCCGAGGCCGCCGTTCGCGATGCCTTCGCCGCCCAGGCCGCGTCTGGCATCGATGTAATCATCGATTATCTTTGGGGCAGGCCAACGGAGCTGCTGCTTGAAGCGCTCGCCAAAGGCTTCAATCCCAGATCCACTCACAAAACCCGCCTGGTTGAGGTAGGCTCAAGCGCCGGCAACACGATTAGCTTGCCGGGCGCCACCCTGCGCAGTATCGATCTCACCATCCTCGGCAGCGGATTTGGCTCTTCCCCATTGGACCGAATCCTGGCCACCATTCCAACGCTCTTTGAAATGGCGGCCGCCGGCAGCCTCAGCATTGCCGTTGAACCGGTCCCTCTGGGCGAAGTCGAATCGGCATGGAATCGCTCGGAAAAGGGCCGGAGGATTGTCTTTACGGTCTGAGCCCTCCTGCCTGGCCCCCTTGAATCGGTCAACAAAGTTTTCGTGACACGAAACATCCTGCCGAAAGTGACCGGGAACACTTCAGCAGCCCTCGGTGTCTAACCAACTGGGTGGGTGTGCGGGCCGAATGGCGGGATGCCAGCGCCTTCACACCCCTGGGTCAGCAACGCGCTTTCTGCGGTAGACCCGCCGCATGAGGCGCCTGCAAGCGGCGGCCAATCATCTGTTCCGCCGAAGTCGCACCGCAGCGGTGTGACGGGGACAGATGCATCAACCAGCCGGTTTGCGGTAACGTGGGAGGATACGGAATTGCAGGCGGACCTCACCATGGGCAATCTTGCCAGTGCGCTGACGCTTCAGTCGGATGAGGCGGCTCTCGTTGAAGAATTGCGGGCCGGCTCTGAAGAAGCGTTTGCGTGGCTGATCACGCACTACCATCAACCCATTTACTCGTTGCTGGCGCGCACAGTGCGCAACCGCGCTGACGCTGCCGATCTCACGCAGGAAGTCTTCGTCAAGGTCTTTCGAGGGATTCACGGTTTTCACGGTGAGTCGTCGCTGCGCACCTGGATCTACCGCATTGCGCTGCGCGAAGCGTCGAACCAGCGGCGCTGGTGGACGCGGCATCAGCAGCAGGAGTTCCCCATCGAGCAGGAAATGACGGTGGCGGAAGGCAGAGCACCTGTGCGGCTCAAGGAGATGCTGATTGATCCGGGCGAGTCGCCCTATGATATTGCCCTGCGCGAAGAAAACCGAGCGCGGGTCGAAAAAGCTCTGCGCCAGGTGCCTGAACCCTTTCGCACCACGCTTGTACTGCGCGACATTGAAGGATTCGTCTATGAAGATGTGGCGGCAATACAGGGCGTAAATCTGGGTACCGTCAAGTCGCGGCTGGTGCGCGGGCGCGCCTGTCTCAAGGCATTGCTCGCTGAGCCCAGTCCGGGCTCGCGGCCCACGGCGCTGTCAGGAATCGAGTTGTCCTTGGGAGAGGAGGCGCGATGAACGGCTGCAATCAAATGCAGGCTGGCTTTACTGAATATTTGGATGGCCGGTTGAGCGGACGTGAAATGCAGGAGATCGATGCGCATCTCCAGGATTGCCGCGAGTGTGCGCGGGAATGGCAATCGCTTCGCGAATTGAAAGCCTCGCTGTCCGGGCTTGGCCCGGTGCAGGAACCGGCTGATCTGCCGCTTCGCATTCGTGTCGCGGTCAGCCAGGAATTTGCCCGCAGCCGCCGCAGCACCTTCACTGCCTGGGGACTCGCCTGGAAGAATACCGTAGGTCCGTTTCTCCTCCAGGCCAGCGCCGGCTTCGCCAGCGCGGTGTTTCTGCTGGGAAGCGTAGTCTTGCTGATCAGCATGTTCGCCCAGCCTGAATCGGCGCAAGCCACGCCCGACGAGCCCCTGGGCAACGCCACCGCTCCTCGCCTGCTCTATTTCTCCAACGCTCCAGGCAGCGATGAGGCAGGCGTCCTCTCCAGCCCCATGGTGGTTGAGGCATACGTCAACGACGAAGGCGAAGTCTACGACTTCCGTATCCTCTCCGGACCCACCGATGCCGCAACGCGCTCGCAGGTCGAAAATCTGCTGCTCTTCAGCCGCTTTGAGCCGGCACGCTTCTTCGGCCAGCCGGTCCGCGGCCTGGCGGTGCTCTCGTTCTCCGGCGTCTCCGTGCGCGGATAACCAGACCTGATCTTCAAGCCCCTCAGCGTCCAACTCATTCGCCCAGCCGGCGAGTACGGTGAACGTACGGTTGTGAATAAAGCTGCGATTTCCAACAGAATGTCCGCTTTTGCTCATTTCCTTCGCGATGCGCGGTGCTTTATCTTTGTTCCAACACTTATACAGAATGAACGAATGGCGCCGAAGTGTCATCGGATGGTGCCAAAGTGTCATTGAGCCTGCATTGGCAACGAGTTGCAATGTTGGCAAGGATTCTTTTCTCTGGCTACTGCTCTCGCTTGAACCGTTTCGCGGCATAGAATGCTGCGAATCATTCCGGCTCTCATGCGGAGAAAGCGTGGCATGGAGCTTTGGTCGGGGAGATCATGCGCAGTTGTCTTGAAGGGGAACGGCGAAGAAGACACACTTTGAAAGCAAGGATGCACGCTCTCGAACGTTCGGATTCGTCTAGCCACGCGGAAACAAGTTGGAAGAGTTGAGAGATCGTCGCTGGCGTTGGAAAAATATAAACGAATTGGAGCTGCCATCCAGTGAGCAAGAAGCCCCTCGTATCGGTTGTAATCCCAACTTTTAATCGGGCGGTTCAAGTGCAGGCTGCGCTCAAGAGCGTTTTGGCGCAGACTCACCGTGAGTTCGAAGTCATCGTGGTCGATGATGGATCTACAGACGGAACAAAGTTCGCCCTGCAGCAGTTTCTTCGCTCAAAGACTGACGGCGGCAATCAGGTCCGCTATATTCTTCAACCAAATCAGGGGCAGAGTGCGGCTCGGAATACTGGGGTCGAAGCGGCTCGTGGAGAGTGGATTGCTTTTTTAGACTCTGACGACGTCTGGTTTCCCGAAAAACTCGAGCTGCAGTTGAAGGCGATCGAGCATTTTGCTGGCGAGAGTTGGGCCTGCATAACAGACGCGCGGTGGATTGATGATCTGGGCATGGACACAACTGCTTTTCGCCGCAGCGGCAAGCGGTACGAAGGGACAATGGGCCTCGATCCCGGTGCGGTCGAAAGTCTCGCGAGGATTCGCGATCCCTTCTGCGTCAGTACGCTTTTGGTTCACGCCGGCGTTGCCAAACAGGCCGGATGGTTTGAACCGGATATCAAATTCGCTGAGGACCACGATTTTCTTCTTCGTCTGTCGCTCGTTACACCTTTCTGCTACGTCAACAAGCTGCTGTGCCTGATTGACCAGAGCAGTTCGCCCGAGGGATCGGAATGCCGCCCATGGGACCAGGACGAGGTGCGCCTGAAAGGCTGGCAGTCGATTCAGGAGAAATGGTTGAAATTGGATTCAAAGCTCCCGGCAGGTGCGAAGAAGACGGTCATCCACAACTTGCGGTGCGCGCATAGTGCCTGGGCAAATTGGTATCTCGAGCATGGGCGCTTCGCCGAGGCGCGGAATGCTGCGCGTGTCGCGATAGGGTACGAAGTAACCCCGGGGCTCTTAATCAAATGGGCGCTAACGCTGGTTGCTCCTGGCTTTGCTCGCAAAATCGCCCCAAAGGTCTATAAATCCGGAATTCCGTCTTGCCCTCCCAGGCGCAGACAATCTGCGCCGCAGTTGGCGCCGTCAGTCGCCGACATCAAGATCGCCCAGTAGCGCAAACGCTGCTGTGTGACGGCGAACGGGAAGCAGTTCTCAACTGACCTGTTTAAACTCCCCGGGCACGCTCCAAAGACGCGCGCACAGCGCATGCAGGCTTTGATTGGGTCATTGCAAAGCCGTCAATTACTCAGCAGTAAACAGGCGCGTTGAACCGGAGCGGCATTGATCCCGCATGGGAGAGAGTACCACCTACCCATCTCCCGTTTGACCCCACTCCCGCGTCTAACTAGACTTGCAACAGGGTTTCATCATGACGCCGCGTCCAACCAAACACTGGTCACTCTTAACCACCCTCATCTTCTCCCTCACCGGCTTTCATTCCGGCTTCGCTCAAGCCCAGTCCTCCAGCAGCTCCTCTTCCAGCCAAAGCTCATCCTCCGGGCAGATGTATGCGCAGGAAAAGGCGCCGAGCCTCATTGATCCGGCCGGGCCCACCATCTCGCTCATCAGTTCTGAGCCGGTGTTCATCATGGCGGCGGCCCTTAACGCCTGCGGCTACAACGAGGGCCTCGACCAGAGCGACCCCGTGCGCAAGCATGTACGCGACGAGATGAACCAGGCCTTTGCCACCAGCGAAGCCGCCCGCGCCAAGCGTGATGCGCTCTGTCTCTATATCGCCCAGCACCGCATGACCGGTACCGAACTCGACATCTCGCAATACATCTCGCTGGCCCTCTACCTTACGCCGCCGCCCGAGCTTGAACTCACTGCAGAGCTGACCGAGATGCCGCCGGATTCAACGCAGGTGGTTGAGGTTCTGCCGATACTCCGCGCATTTGTGGCTGCTGTTGACCTGCACGGCATCTGGCTGACGACGCACCATGCCTACGACGAGGAGATCGACGAACTCCACGACCCGCTCTCGCAAATGATTGTCGCCACCAATCTCTACCTTAAGATGCCGGCGTCTACCTACGATGGCCGCAGGTTCATCGTGGTCATTGAGCCTCAGCTTTCGCCCAGCCTGGTCAATGCACGCATCTACGGCTCGGATTACGTGGTGGTCGTTTCTCCGGTCAACGGCAAGGTTCCCATGACGGACGTGCGCCACACTTATCTGCACTACGTCATCGATCCCTTGCTTCTTGCGCGCACCAATGCCCTGAGCCGCGAGCAGCCGATCCTCAAAGAGATTCGCGACGCCCCGCTCGACTTCCGCTACCGCTCCGATACGGTATCGCTGACCATCGAGTGCCTTATCAAGGCCATTGAAGCGCGCACTATGGATACCGGCGTTCCCGTGTACAAAATTCCCCCCGGCGTCGAACGCTCGCAGTTGCCGCGCTACGAGCATGAGCTTGAGCTCTACCAGCAGAAGGTTGACGCCGTAAAGTGGGCCACCGTTGGGCACGACATGCGGCAAGGCTTCGTGCTCACACAGTACTTCTATCAGCAGATGCTCCAGTTTGAAAAAGATCCGGCCAGCCTCAGCGATACCATCGGCGAGATGGTTTACGGCATGGACGTGGATCAACAGGTGCACCGCGCGCGCGAGACCGAGTTCGATCAGCGCGCCGACGAAGACGTGTTGCAGCGCACCAAGCCGCGCCCGTTGACGGGAATGGAACTGGCAGAGGCAAAGCTCGCTTCGGGCGATGTCACCGATGCTGCCGCGATGGCGCACAAAGCGCTGGCCAGCCAGTCGGACACGATTGCATCCACGGCCGATGCGGCCCGCGCCCATTTCATCCTGGCGCGCGTCGATCTCATGACCGGCCATCCCGATCAGGCTGTGGACGACTTCCAGAAGACGATCGCCGCCAGCAAGGACCTGCGTTTGTTGTCGTGGTCGCATATTTACCTTGGCCGCATGCTCGATCTGGAGTGCAAGCGTGACGAGGCTCTGGCCGAGTACAAAGAGGCCCTGACCGAACGCGATGGTCAGCTCGATACGCGCCTCGCCGCAGACCGCGGCATCAAGGCGGCCTATGCCGCTCCTGGCCACGAGCACAATTGTGACGACGAGGCCGGCGACAATTCAACCGGCGCCGCTCCGGCCCAGCCGGGGACACAAGCCCGGGAGGGCGCGTCGAAACCCCAATAATTCCCAAATCTGCTACTCCGCGATAGATGCGCGCGTCAAAACTCCGTGACGGACGAGATTCCTTTCGGGCAAAAGAGACGCGCGATAGGTCAAAATGCATAGGAAAGGTTCTGGTTGGGCGGCGCGCGTGGAAGCAGATCTCAAAGAGCTTGAAACCGCATTGGGTCATCGTTTCTCGAGCCCTGAGCTACTGCTGTGCGCGCTCACCCACCGCTCGTTAGCTCACGAACTGGCGCAGGCAGAAGGAAATCAACCTTCAGTCGGCGACAATGAGCGGCTGGAGTTTCTCGGCGACGCCGTGCTCGGGCTGGTGGTGGCCGAGTCGCTCTTTGAATTGCATCCGGAGTGGCGCGAGGGCGCGTTGACGCGTGTCCGCTCCGGGTTGGTCAGCCGGCAGCATATGGCGCAGGTTGCTGAGAGCGTCGCGCTCGGCAAGCATCTGCGCCTCAGCCGCGGCGAAGAACGCAGCGGCCTGCGCCGCAGGAGCACCGTGCTTTCGAACACCATGGAGGCGGTAATGGGCGCGCTGTTTCTCGATGGCGGCCTCGAACCCGTGCGAGCATTTGTTCGCAGCCAGGTGATGGGTGAGGCTGCTGACAGGCTCGCCCTCGAACTCCGCTCCGGCGACGCAATGGGCAACTACAAATCTGCTCTCCAGGAGCGGTTGCAGGCAATGCGCGCCGGCGCGCCCGTATACCGTGTCAAAAACGAGAGCGGTCCCGACCACCACAAGCGCTTCCTCATCGAGGTGAGGCTGAAAACCAGTGCCGGAAAAGCGGGAAAGCCGCTGGCCCGGGGCATGGGGCGCACCAAAAAATTCGCAGAGCAGGATGCCGCGCGGCGCGCCCTCGACCGCCTGACGAATCTCAACCACGGAACCGATCTCGACCAGTTGGCCGCCGCAGCCGACGAATCCAGCTCTGCCCTTGGTGAAGAAGAAGAGGAGCAACGCGCACAATGAGCACTCCCGCTCCGGCGCCGCTCCCCCTGCCGCTCCGGCTCGCTCATCTGCGCCTGCATCTGCCCACGCTCCCGCAGGCTCTGGTTTCGCTGCTCCAAACTATCGTGGTCGCGCTCTTCGTTCTTACGTTTGTCATGCAGCCCTTTCTCATTCCCTCTGAAAGCATGGAGCACACTCTGCTGGTCGGCGATTTTCTGCTTTTCAACAAGCAGGTCTACGCACCCGCAGGCCGCCTCGGCGAGTGGTTCCTGCCCTATCGGCCGGTTCAGCGCGGCGACATCGTCGTCTTCCATCACCCGCAGCCGCCCATGCTCATCAAGAGGGTTGTGGGCATGCCCGGCGACCGGATCCGCATTGTTGATGGACAGGTCTTCGTGAATGGCTCCCCTCTTCGCGAGCCCTACGCAACCTTTGAGCCCGTGCCGCCCAATACAACCGGCGATGCCTTTCCCGCAAAAATCTATGCTGACCCTGAGGTCGATCCCGACTGGTGGCGGCAGATGCAGAGCCTCACGCATGATGGCGAACTGCAGGTGCCCGCCGGCGAATACTTCGTCCTCGGCGACAATCGCAATCACAGCAAAGACTCGCGCTATTGGGGATTTGTCCCGCGCCGCGCTATTGTTGCACGGCCGCTGGTCATTTACTTCTCGCTCACCCGGCCCTCCACGACCGATGTGCAGCAGACCGCGCAACCGCCCGCACAGCAAGTTCAGCAAGCCGCGGATGATAGACTCGGACACGAGCGTGATCTCGCTGAACGCCTCACCGGATTTGCGCGCTGGCGGCGCATCTTCCGGGTGGTGCATTAAGCAATAGTGATCGGCCTCGCCTTGGGCGATGCGGATCGATCAGGCAGCCTGAAGGATCCCTTGACTCGCACTCGATGTCGCAGTTGGCCCCACGAGCAACTGACCACTGTCCACTCACTTAGAGCATCGCAATGACAAAGAAAAATTCGCGGGCAACTGAAGAATCCTCTGGAACACGTTCTGATGCGTCTCCTGTGCAGGTAGAGGAAACGCCGCTTGAAGCGGTGGCCAGCATCGCTTCGGTGCTGGTGGTTGGGCTATTCATTCTCACTTTTCTGGCGCAGAACTTCGTCATCCCCTCGGGATCGATGGAGAATACCCTCCTTGTTGGCGATCACCTGGTCGTCGACCGCATCACCCTCGCTCCGCCTGCCAAGTGGATGCCGCTGGTTTACTATCGCGAACCGCGGCGCGGTGATGTCGTCGTCTTCATCAAGCCCGTTGCCGAGCCGGAGCCGGACGCCGAAGGCAATCCCCAATACTTTTTCCTGGTCAAGCGGCTCATCGGTATTCCCGGCGACCACATTCATCTCCGCGATGGCATCGTCATCCTCAACGGAGTCGCGCAGTCCCAGCCGCACGCCCAGCCCACCACGCCTGCAAACTATCAGGAATTCCTCGACGAATTCCCCTCCGTTCCGCCCTACCCGCAACCTGGCGGCGCTACGGAGAGCTGGGCCGTGGACTTTCCGAACCACATCGTGAACGGCGATCTCGTCGTCCCGCCGGGCATGTACTTCATGATGGGCGACAACCGGCACGACAGCCTCGATTCGCGCTTCTGGGGCTTTGTGCCGCGGCAAAACATCATCGGGCGTCCACTCTTCAACTATTGGTCATTCAAAACTCCTGAGTCGGAATACGAAGAGCCCGGCCTCGCTCCACGCTTCGCCTGGATGGCCCATGTTGCTCTTCACTTCTTCACCGATACGCGCTGGAGCCGAACCTTCCACCGCATACGCTGAGTTCGCCGCTTCGGCTCCTCGCGATTGCCGGTTCATGCGGAGTAAACTGTCTCTCGATGACGAAGAAGAAAAAATCGCCGGCGCAGCGGCCCGCGTCAGAATCTGCGAAACCGGCAACTGCGAATCCCGCCTACGACGAGACTCCCTTTGAGTCCCTTGCCGGCATCTGTTTTGTGCTGGTGGTCGGCTTGTTCATTCTCACCTTCATTGCGCAAAATATGGTCATCCCTTCGGGCTCTATGAAAAACACGCTGCTGGTGGGCGATCATCTGGTTGTCGATCACGTCACTCTGGCGCCGCCCACCAAATGGATTGAGCCCCTGGTGTATTATCGCGAGCCGCGGCGCGGCGATGTGGTGGTTTTCATCAAGCCGGTGTTTTCGCCGGGTGATCCAACGGACGCAGATGGTAATCCGAAGGAAATGGATCTGGTGAAGCGTCTCATCGCCGTGCCGGGCGATCACATCCACCTGCACAACGGCATTGTGATCCTGAACGGCGTGGCGCAGGTGGAGCCTCATGCCGAGCCCACCACGCCGGGAGACTTCAATGAGTTTCTGGATGATTTTCCGGCTGTTCCTCCCGCGGATATTCCCGGGTCGACCGAATCATGGGATCTGGCCTTTCCGAAATACGTCCAAGACGGCGATCTCGTCGTTCCGCCGGGCATGTACTTCATGATGGGCGACAACCGGCACAACAGCGAGGATTCGCGCTATTGGGGATTTGTGCCACGAGCCAACGTCCTCGGACGGCCCTTGTTTAACTACTGGTCATTCAAGTCCACCGACGCGGATTACGAACAGCCTGGCCTCGGCGCGCGCATCGCCTGGATGGCCCACGTCGTGTTCCACTTCTTCACCGACACCCGCTGGAGCCGCACCTTCCACGTCATGCGCTGAGCTTCGGTCCTCAGTCTTGCGTCGCACTCTGGCGCCGGCGAGCAAAAAGCCAAACGCTGGGAGCTGAGAGCCAACAGCCGGAAGCTCATGGCCACCGGCTAGAATCTAGAAAGACAATGACCGAAGGCGGCGACAGTAAGCGAAAAATGCATGGGCGGCTGCGGGTCGTCCTGGCGGTCATCGCCTTCCTCGTGCTTGTGCTGGTTGTGCCTCCGCTGATCAACGTAAACCGCTACAAAAGCCGAATCACCCAGCTCATCTCTCAAACGTTGGGCAGGCCGGTGCACCTCTCGTCCGTGCAGGTGCGGCTCCTGCCCTGGCCGGGATTCGAGATCTCCAACCTGAGCGTTGCTGAAGACCCGGCGTACGGCGCCGAACCGGTTCTCTATGCCAGCCAGGTCATCGCCTCCATCCGTCTCTTGGCCCTGTTGCGCGGCCGCGTTGAGGTTGGAAAAATCAGCGTCGACCTGGCCACCCTCAACCTCGTTCGCGCAGGACCAGGCCGCTGGAACCTCGACCCGCTCTTCCGCACCGCCGCGGTGCAAACTGGAACCGCACCAGGCGCGCGCAATGTCGCTCCGCTGCCTTACCTTGAGGCGACTGACTCTCGCATCGACTTCAAAAACGGAACAGAAAAGCTCCCGTTTTCCCTGGTCAACGCCGATCTCTCGTTCTGGCAGGAGAATCCCGGTGAGTGGCGTATCCGCCTGCGCGGCCAGCCCGCTCGCACCGACGTCAGCATCTACCAGGAAGAGACCGGCGTAGTGCGCATTGAGGCCAGCGTTCGCCGTGCCCCTGCGCTCCGCCTTATGCCCCTGCACCTCGACCTCGATTGGCGCGAGGCACAGTTGGGCCAGCTCGCCCGCATCGTCACGGGCTCCGATCCGGGCTGGCGTGGAGACCTCACCGGCGAGCTGCATCTTGACGGCACCGCCGACGCGGCAAAGATTTCCATGCGTCTCCGCGCCTCAGGCGTTCATCGCGCCGAGTTCACTCCCGAGTCGCCTCTCGATTTCGACGCCAGCTGCTCCCTGGTTTACAGCTATCCGCAGCGCAGCATGCACAACCTCGCATGCGACTCACCTCTGGGTGACGGCCACGTCCACGTCACCGGAGAAAAGCTCGGCGAGGATATACCGCCAAGTTTCTCGGTTGCGCTCGATCAAATTCCTGTTGCTGCCGGCCTCGATGCAATCCGCACCCTCCGCAGCGGCATCAATCCTGACCTTGAGGCCAGGGGAACCATCAGCGGAAAAATCGTCTACGCCAGGCAGCAAAATCCGCAAACGGCGGCAGCCCCATCCCCTCCGCATCATTCTGCTCAAAAAAAGGCAAGCCGCGGTCTGCGCATTCCATCCCCGGCCGGCCCGCTCACGGGCCGCTTGACTGTATCGAACCTCATTTTGAGCGGTGGCGGACTTACTCGCCCCATTCAATCTCCCAAAATCACGTTGGAGCCGGTCTCCCTCGAGCCTGCGTCTCGCGGACAGTCGGCCGCTTTAATCCCCTCTCAGGCGCTCGCCGGAACATTCACTATCCCTGCTGGTTCAGCCGTTCCGCTCACGCTCAATCTCCGTTTGGCTCTCTCAGGCTATCGGCTTGGGGTGCGCGGCCAGGCCAGCTTTGCACGCGCCAGAGAGATGGCTGGTGTTGCGGGAATCCCCGAAACGGGGCTGCTGGCCTCTCTTGCCGGCGACCCCATCGCCGTGGACCTCACCGCAGCGGGCCCGTGGCTCCCGCGTGACGTATTTCCGCTCCCATCGAGTTCGTCGACCCAGGCGCTTTCCATTGGTGTGCCGGCATCGCAGGCCCCGGCTATGCCCTCCGGCGCAGCAACCCCGCCCGCCCTTCCCGCTGACGACTCCCTCACCGGAACCGTCACCTTGCGCAACGCCAACTGGAGGGCCGATTATCTCGCCGGCCATCTCACGATCACCGAAGCAACGTTGCACATTGGAGACGGGAATCTACTCTGGGATCCGGTGACTTTCTCCTATGGACCACTCAAAGGAACGGCGACCCTGACCCTGCCATTGCACTGCCCGGTCGACCAGCCTGAGCCGCAGCCCTGCCCGCCGCAGTTCCAGGTGAACTTCAGCGACCTCGATGCCGCTGCCTTCCAAACCGCTCTGCTGGGCGCGCGCACAAAAAGTACGCTTCTCTCCGATCTCATTGAACGCTTTCATCCCTCCTCCGCTCCGCCATGGCCGCGGCTTCAGGGCACGGTGGCCGCGGATTCTCTTGTTCTCGGTCCAGTAACTCTTCATGGATTTACCGCTGCCGTCACCATTCTTCCCACCGGCGCCCAAATCACCAGCCTCGCTGCCGGCCTGTTTGGCGGCAGCCTGCACGCCACCGGATCGCTTCTGAAGCCTGCCACCGATCAGGACAAGCCCAATTACGCGTTCGCGGGCGATTTCCAGAATCTCGACGCCGCTGCCGTGGGCCAGTTGCTGGGATTGCGCTGGAAGGGTGGGACCCTTACTGGCAACGGTAAGATCGAGCTTTCCGGCTACACTGCCGAAGATCTGGGCGCTTCCGCCAAAGGCACGCTCCAGTTTGAAGCGCGCCAGGGAACCATCGCTGCCCTCAATACAGACGCTACGCCAAGGCCTGCACTTGTTCCCGCCGCACTGGCCCGCTTTGACCGGTTTACTGCCGATGCAGTCATTGCCAACGGCTCCATTCAACTCGGCCAGAACCTGATTACCTCCGGCTCCCGCAAGCACGCTGTCGAAGCTGCCATCACCTTCGGTGACCCGCCCAAAATCACCTTCCCAGCTCCGAAAGAACCCGCCCCGAAGCGTCACCCATGAGCTGGTCGTCACGAAAACGGGGCGTCCTTTTCTAGCGCGGCCGCGGCGGGATTGTTACCAGCCTGATGCCCGCTCCTTGTCAGTCCGCTCGCTCGATACAATCGAATCAATGCCTTCTTCCCTCGTCGTGATCCCATGCCAGGCCATCCTCTTCGACATGGATGGAATCCTCATCTCGTCTATCGCTTCAGTTGACCGCAGTTGGACGAAGTGGGCCGAAATGCGCGGTGTTGATCCCGCCCTCACGCGCAAACTCGCTCATGGCCGCCGCGCCGTCGAAACCATCGCCAAACTCCGCCCCGATCTCGACCCCGAGGCAGAACTCAAAGTGATTGAAGATATCGAAGTCGAGGACAACGAAGAACTCACCGTGTTGCCCGGCGTCCGCGAACTGCTCGCGGCCCTGCCTCGCAATCGCTGGACTGTCGTCACCAGCGCCACCGAGCGCATCGCGCGCATTCGCCTAACCGCAGGAGGCATTCCAGTGCCCGAGCGCGTCGTCACCGCCGAGCACGTCACCCACGGCAAGCCGCATCCCGAGCCATTCCTGGCCGGAGCCGCACTGCTCGATGTAGCTCCGCAGGATTGCGTGGTCTTTGAGGATTCGCCTTCAGGCGTCAAAGCAGGCCGTGCCGCCGGTTGCACTGTAGTCGCAACAACCTTCTCGCTCCCCGCTGAATTGCTCGATGCCGCCAACTACCTCGTCCACGACCTCACCGGCGTTCGCGTCGAGAACTCGGCCGACGGCCTCTTCCTGCATCTGACCCCACTCGAGGAGCGGGGCGAGTAGCAAGGTGCTGAAGGGGCCGCGATGGGTCGCCAATGTGAAGGAAGATCCCGCAGGGGCTGAAGCCTTCGTCAAACTGCGATTCTTGCGGCCCAGCTGAAGCAGTGGCCTCTTAGAGACAAGCTCAGAATGGGCAGCAATGCGGGATTTCGCTCTTTCTGCAACGCGATGAACTTGGTGCGCCGGATGCCAAAATACTCAGAAATTGCGCCAGTTCAGACGAGGAGCGCACTTCGTCTGGTATGGTTCTTGAGTTTCGTAACAGCCTTCTGCGACCGGCGCGGGTGAAGTGGCATGTGGATCGCCGCATTAATTGGCAAAACAACTCACGGAGATTGTGTCTCCAGCCTGCCATGGCTCGGGCCTACCCTCAAAGTCGAAATTTGCAAGCGTTACAAGAGTAGACGATGATGCGGTTTGTTTGCACATGAAGACTGCGGAAGATGTCGTGGTTCGATCGTTACACCAGCAATTCCAGCTATCCAAGGTTGGAGAAAGGTTTAATACCCCGCTCATGGCATTTCCCCCCGGCCCGATGGTGATTGTGAATGACGAGGAGCCGTTGCTTTGTCCAATCGAAGCACCAGTACCAAATCCGGATGAAATGGTGGGACTTAGCGAAGAGATCAGAACCTTTGCTGTTTGTCCGTTGTACACATCGTATTCGGAGGTCGAGATTTTATTGCCATCGAGATAGGTCGAATTGCAGCAACCTAGCTGCACCACATTGATGCCAGCGGGGCTCTCTTGCAGCTTCCAGAAGGTTGATCCATTCTGGAAATTTACGCTGTCACCACTCAAATAGATGTTGTCTAATCCACCTTCATTGACTTGCAATCCATTTGGCGTCGGCACCAGCGGATCCGTACCCGAACCAGAAGACCCGCCAGAGCCAGGACCGCTCTGTTCCGGCGATCCGCTTTGGTCGTACTCGTCGGTGTTGATCTTATTGGGACCGATATAGGTATTATCGGCTCCGCCCCCAGAGACCTGAAAAGCGGGATAGCCGCCATAAGAACCGGGTAGAAACTGAACTGCGTCAGAACCGTTTTCCAATTGTACTTTCGGGCCGATGAAGTCCGCGCCCCCCGGATATCTGAATTGATGCATTCCAGTCACAGAGAACGAGTCACCGTGCGGGTCCGTGTAGTTGTTTCCGACGCCAAGCCAATTCTGCACCACGCTTGCTCCGAAGCCGGTCCAGTAGTTGTAATTGCTGGTCGCGTCGCCGTATGTGGTTCCTCCATCCCATGTGGTCACATTCGAGAAGTTATTGTCGGAAGCGTTCTTTACCACAATCGTATAGATTGTTGACGGGCCATGCTGACACGATCCGTTGGTAAAGTGATTTGCTGCCAAAGCCGAGAGCCATGTTTGCGCAGTGGTTTGCGCGGTGCCGTCGAGGCTGATACATGTGACGGCGTTCTTGATCCAGAAATTTGAGATATTGTTCCCGTTGAGAAACTGCATGTAGGTCGGGCCAGACACCATGCTGATGCCAACTAATCCGTTGTAGATTCTGAGTCCGGTGATGTTGAGCCCAGAGTATCCTGCGCCTGTCTCTGACGGCGAGATATAGATGCCGATGCCCGAGCCCCATGGGAGATCGATTTGAGTGTCTTCGAGGGCTGTGTAATCCGTGTCTCCGACGTTATAGGTGTCGAAGATGATGGCGCTCCCCGAGTATCCCGCGACGCCTGACGCATCGATATGCATGCCTCTCACAATGCTCTTTCGATTGACCGATAAAACACTCATCGATGGTATCGCGGGAACCCAACTTGTAGCCGGATTAAAGTTGATTTCGACGATTTGAGTCCCGGTTGGATTTGGTGTGGTAACGCAGGTGGTGGAAACAATTTGTGGCGAGTCGAATCCGGTGGCATCCACAATGCCACCCTGTGGGGGTAGGGACGCGACCGCCGCGTTGATTTTGGCACATCCATCCAACCCGGGAAACTGTGTTGCATCTACCGCGCCGAGTGCCGAATTCGCATGGGGCCGCGCGACGCCGATCTGAGAGATTGCATAGGGCATCATGCAGAGCGGCGCCAACGCTGCAACAAGGAAGCACTTCATTGTCGTTTCTGCTCCAATCCATTTCTTGAAATACACAATAGTTGATGAGCGGGGAAGGAATCTTGTGCTATTCGTCCATCATTCGACGCCACTCAACCCACAATACAACCTGCACCGGGCCGAATCTCGTTCGGTCAAGTTGCCGTGCATCGCGTCTAAGGGAAGATGCTCAAGGCACTCCAAATGATGTCTTCGCCTCACGGTGGAGGCGATCCTTATTCGAATCAAACGGACCGGATGCTCTGCGCTCTAGCCGAATCACTTCACTTGTGGGAGGCTCTTCCGGCAATTGGAGCACTCAGCCCAGTATCTTCCCAGAGCATACTGCTAGCCGACCCGCTCATTCGTGCTCATGGTCACACATATTTTTTCGTAATTCGTAAGTGATACTGCGGGGGACTTCGTGTAATTTTCGGCAAGTTGCGACGCCGAAAGCGCGCGAAAGGCTCGTAGCAGACCGGTTGTCCCCACCTCTTGACGCTACTGGTCGGCTTGGATTTTGCGCCCATGCGGATCCTGAAGCGGGCGGGTGTTCATCCTGAAAAGGTCAGTGAACGCGCGCAACTGGGAGCGGCTCATGCTCAAATCTTCCTCAAACACGAACCAGCGCACGCCTTCGGTGCAGGGAGGAGTCAATTCGGACCCAACATAGGTCCAATACCCGCGGTCAGCCGGCAGCAGCCCGCCGGCGCTCGCCATTTCGGTGACCTTTACCGTCGAGCCAGGATTGGCCGGCAGATGATTAAACAGCGTGGCTAGCAGCGCGTTAGGAAAGCCGCGATCCTGATTCAGTCGCACCGCCACAATCGCCATCTTGCCGTCCTCGCTGCGGTGCACCAGGTCCACTTCCATATCGCTCAGCTTGCCCTTCACCGGGTGCTCGCTGGGATGGTGAAAGTTGAGCTCAACGAGGTTGTAACGTACGCCGTCTGCCACCATATAGCTGCCCGGATCGACCCGCGCGGTGATGCCGCCCCCGGTGTTTTCCAGCGTCATCGACCCGGCAATGTAATGGAACGTGAGCGGCCCCAGCGTCCTGTTCAAACGTGCCCCGCGCATGTCGATCGGCGATTGCTCGTGGCCCTTTGAGCAGGCCCGGTACGCCGGATCCAGTTGACCCCACATCAGCGGCCCGGTCTTTCCTTCGTAGCTCCAATTCGTTCCATTTTGCGCTGAGCAGACCGTGGCAAAACCAAGCAGAAGTGCGGCGATGACAGAACAACGCATGGGTTTCTCCGCTAAGGAATGAAGAAGTAAATGCATCCGGAAGCATTCTAAGTCATTGATCCCCGACTCAAAAAACAATGGGATCTGCCGCTTCCGGCAGATCCCACCTTTTTCGTCTGACTTCCACCCTAATCGGTGTCCCATGTCCTGTTTTTGGGACATGGGATTGTTCGCTACTTCGCTACGGCAGCCACGCCCGCCTGTCCGCAAGCTTCGCAGACTTCTCTGTCGACTCCCACGTGAACTCGGGCTCTGACCGGCCAAAATGCCCATACGCTGCGGTCTTCTGGTAAATCGGGCGCCGCAGATTCAGCGACTCGATAATTCCCTTCGGCGTCAGCGAGAAATTCTTGCGGATCAGGCTGGTGAGTTGCGCTTCGCCCAGCTTTCCCGTCCCGAATGTCTCCACCAGCACGCTTACCGGCTCGGCCACGCCGATTGCGTATGCAAGCTGCACTTCAGCGCGGCTGGCCAGCCCTGCGGCCACAACGTTCTTGGCGATATGCCGGGCCATGTAGGCGGCCGAGCGATCCACCTTTGTCGGATCCTTGCCGGAAAATGCGCCGCCGCCGTGACGGCCCATACCGCCGTAGGTGTCTACGATAATCTTGCGGCCGGTCAGTCCTGTGTCGCCCATCGGCCCGCCGATCACAAACCGTCCCGTGGGATTGATGTGGTACTTGGTGTGCTCGTCCAGCCACTTGGCCGGCAGCACCGCCTGAATCACATGCTTCAGCACATCCTCGTGCAACTCCTCGTTGCTCACTGATTCGCTGTGCTGGCTGCTGATCACCACCGCGTCAATGCGCGCCGGCTTGCCGTCTTCGCCGTACTCCACCGTCACCTGGCTCTTGCCATCTGGACGCAGATAAGGCAGTTTCCCGTTCTTGCGCACCGTGGTTAACTGCCGGCACAGCTTGTGCGCCAATGAGATGGGAGCAGGCATCAGCTCAGGCGTCTCATCGGAAGCATACCCGAACATCATGCCCTGGTCGCCGGCGCCGCCGGTGTCAACGCCCTGGGCGATATCGCCCGACTGCTTGTTGATGCTCGAGATCACCGCGCAGGTATTGGAATCGAAGCCGTAGAGCGCATTGTCGTAGCCGATCGATGCCACCACTCCGCGTACCAGTGACTGGAAATCGACGTAGGCCTTGGTTGTGATTTCGCCGGCGATCACCACCAGGCCGGTGGCCGTCAGGGTTTCCGCCGCTACACGGCTATAGGGGTCCTGGTCCAGACAGGCATCCAGAATCGCATCCGAGACCTGGTCCGCAATCTTGTCCGGGTGGCCTTCGGTAACTGACTCAGAAGTAAACAGAAAACGGTCGCTCAACTTCAGACTCCTTCCCATGGCAGGGATTCAAATGAGTGCTCGCAACAATGGGCATTTCGCCCTGGGGTTGGGGCTGCGAAAACGGCAGCAAGCCCACCCTTAAAGCTCGCATTGCGGGCGAACCAAACCAGTGTACCCGCGCATACAGGCCCAAGCTTCGTGGTGCATCAGTCTATGGTAACTTTGCCGGCGGTCCTGCAGCAAAGGCCTGCAGCGTACGGCAAGCATTCGGCGTTCAATGGCAGATTGGGGGCTCTGAACCGGAGGGCCTGACGCCGCTCGGCGCCTAAATTCTGAAAATGATATACGCAGCCAGGGCGCGGTCGGCCGACAATGCGCCATCAAGCACAGCCGAAACTTTGTGGCCCGTGGACGGCCTACCCCACCAGCCCTCGCGCACGCCCAGATAACGCACGGTGAAGAATGCGGCTGTAGCTACCGCCAGCAGCAATACGATGGCGCCAATCCACCGCAAGCGCATTTGAGCGGCTTCCCGGCGCAGGATCCGCGCTTTGCCGACGTTGGAAGCAAACGCAGCCCAGTTTCGGTCATCGTCGATCGCCTCGCCCGTGTTGCTGGAGGCCTTGATGAACCGATCGGTCCAGTCCTGCTGGTCCAGCCCGAGTGCCCCTGCATACCCGCGCACAATACCTTTACTCAGGATTCCGCCGGGCAGCAGGCGAAACTTCTCCTGCTCCAGCGCAATCAGGTGGCGTTGGCTGATCTTGGTGACCGCCGAAATGTCTTCCAGCGCAACGCCGCGCGATAAGCGCTCCTTGCGCAGATCTTCTCCGAAATTTCCCATCGGCGACCGAATTTGGGCAAAGTTACCCATAAAAATTTTACCTCCACGATAAACCCGTTTCACCCTGGCTCAAAGCCCGAATCGTGTTTCCGGACCGGTATGGACTCACTAATGTAACGTGATCGCGGCTTGGAGCCTTAGACGGGGGCGGTTCTTACCCCCGGACTGTTACCCTTAAATCCAGGGTTTTCGCGCGTTTTCGCGTCACCGAACTGCCTTTGAACATGAATAAACTCATCTTTGCCAACCTGCTGCACCGCCCCTTGCGCTCCATCATCAGCGTGCTGGCGGTAGCGATTGAAGTGATCATGATCCTGTCGATTGTGGCGGTCTTTATGGGCATGGTGAACAGCCAGAAGCAGCGTACCAACGGCATCGGCGCCGACCTCATGCTGCTGCCTTCCAACGCCAGCATGTTCAATGGCTTGGGAAGCCCGTCCATGCCGATCAAGGACAGGGAAGTGCTATCGAAGCTGCCGCATGTGGCGATCGTGTCGCCGGCCATCCAGAAGATTACAACGAATGGCAACGTGGAGATTCTTTACGGGATCGACTACAACAGCTTTGAAGCGCTAAAGCCGTTTGTGTATCTGTCGGGCGGCCGGTTTCAGGGTCCGGATGACGCCATCATCGATAACATCTTTGCCGGGACCCGCAACCCCGCCACCGGAAAGCCCTACCAGGTGGGCGACACGATCATGATTCTGGACCACCCCTTTCGGATTTCGGGGATCGTGGAGCAAGGCAAGGGGGGGCGGAAGCTGATTCCGCTAGACACGATGGGGGAATTGATGGGCGCGGATGGGAAGGCCTCGATTTTCTACATCAAGTGTGACAGTCCGGCGAATGACGATCTGGTGATGCAGGAGATCCGCGGTACACGTGGTTTTGGACTTAACACGCTGACTACTGTCGATAGCTGGCTCAATGAGTTCACGCCCGATAACATTCCTGGCTTCAATATCGCGCTCGAGGTGGTAACGGGCATCGCGGTGATCATCGGATTTCTGGTCATTTTCCAGTCGATGTATACAGCGGTGCTGGAGCGTACCCGCGAAATCGGAATCCTGAAGTCCATGGGCGCATCCAAAACAACCATCGTCGGCGTGGTTCTGCGCGAGTGCGCGCTGCTGGCGCTGGCCGGCGTAATCCTGGGCATTGGCGGTGTTTTCGTCCTGCGCCTCGTGTTACACCACTTTTCTACCTTGGAATTTGAGATCACCGGATATTGGATAGGGTGGGGAGCTCTGATCGCCTTTTCGGGATCGCTTTGCGGAGCCATTTATCCTGCCTGGATGGCCGCCCGCAAAGACCCCATTGACGCCCTCGCCTATGAGTAGGGCAAGGCATTTCTTTACACGATCTTAATGGGTTTTCCACACATGCCGCGTGCTACTCTTACGGTATCCTAAGCACTACGGAAATTGCGCCAATTTTTTGCTTCGTGCAGAGCCTTCGCAATCCCGATGTAGCTGTACCCCAAAGCCGCCGATAAAATTCTAAACGCAAACGGGGATAGCAACTGGGAATTGCCATAATTCCGGGTCCTTCTTTCATTGACAAAGAAGCGGCCCCTGGGGTCCTCAGGCTCTCTTCGCCGCTTCACCCTCAATCGCGGCACTGCTCTTCCTTTCTTCCGAAGGTGCATGAATAGCAAAGCAACCCCTACAAGGAGAGCCTATGACGAAGGTACGGAGTTTGTGTCCCCAGCGAGTGATCGCCGCGTTCGTTTTGACTGCGTTTTTCACGGTATTTGCCGGCGTAACCGCCCGGTCGCAGATGACTGGTGCTGGCTCAATTAACGGAACTGTCGAGGATGCCAACCAGGCAGTCATCCCAAACGCCCAGGTCACGGTTACTGACGTCGACACAGGCGTAGTGCACAATTACACGACCAACGGCTCGGGCCTCTACACGGCGCCCTTCCTGCTTCCGGGCCATTATGAGGTCGACGCTACGGCGCCGAACTTCGGCAAGGTCCAGGAGAGGGGCATTACGCTCCTTGTTGGCCAGACGCTCACCGTCAATCTGGCGCTGAAGGTAAACACAGCCACCACGACGGTTGAAGTTTCAGCCACCAACCAGATCCTGGATACAGCAGAAGACCGAGGTCTCGCAGGTCGTCGACACACACCTGGTCGCAGAATCTGCCGGTGAACGCTCGCAACTGGAGCGACTTTGTGCTGCTGACGCCGAACGTGACGCAGGACGGCGGCAGCGGCCTGGTCAGCTTCCACGGCATCAGCGGCCTCTACAACCAGAACTACGTGGACGGCGCCAACAACAACCAGATGCTGTTCTCTGAGGCGCGCGGACGCGCCAGCGGCGCGCCCTATGTGTACTCGGTGGACTCGATCAAGGAGTTCCAGGCGGAGACCTCGAACTACTCGGTGGAGTTCGGCCAGGCGGCCGGCGGCCAGGTGAACGCCATCACCAAGAGCGGCACCAATACGCATGCACGGCGACCTGTTCTACTACCTGCGCTATCCGACGCTGAATGCGCTGGATCCGTACACCAAGTACAACGCGCTGTACAACCAGCCGAATCCGGTGATCGCGGCGTTCCTGCTGACGCAGCCGACGCACCAGCAGCAGCAGTTTGGCGGATCGGTGGGCGGCCCGATCATCAAGGACAGGCTGTTCTACTTCTTCACGTATGACGGATTCCGCAAGGTGGGCAAGGCGCTCTACACCGACTCGAACAACGATTTCGCTGACACCTTCAGGGAATAACAACCAGCACGACGACGATCACCCCGACCAGTGCCCGACCGCGACGGCTGCAAATTACACCGCGCCGCACAGCCAATCCCAACGCATTTATCACCGCGACGCAGTGCACCGCCGGCATCCACTTCCTCATTAACCAGTCAACCGCGGCGCCGACCCGCTTTCCAGAAGGAAGACCTGTTCTTCCCGCGGCTCGACTGCCACATCAACAGCAAGAACGATGCGTTTGTCGACTTCAACTTTGCTCAACTTCCAGTCCACCTACGGATATAGCCCGCGCTGCGACGTTCTCGAACAGCTCGCCTTCGACCAACGGCCCGACCTACTACCATGAGCGGTTTCTGGTGGGCGGATGGACGACGCAGATCGGCAACGCCAGCGTGAACGAGTTCCACGGCCAATGGGGCCGCGATCTGGAGACTGCCGGCGCTTATGCCTCGGGCCCGAGCGTGGGCATGGGCGTCGATACCTACGGCATGCCGAATGCGCTGCCGCGCGTCGCCGAGCCGGACGAGCACCGCATCCAGATTCAGCGATGTGTTCTCCACCACCAAGGGCAACCACACGTTCAAGTTCGGCGGCGATGCCAACATCGTGCACGAGGTGATGATCAATCTCTTCCAGGGCGGCGGCATTTACAGCTACGGCGATATCGATCGAACGTCGACGCAACTTCCAGGACTGGATCCTGGACTGCCTTTGCGGGCCAGCCGGGCGACACCGATCCCTATGCCGGCTACCACTACAACACCCTGGTTCAGACGGTCGACCAGGTGAACAAGGCGCCGGGAACCCAGGGCAAGGACGACTTCTGGATGAAGATGTAGGACGGCTTCGCCGAGGACACCTGGAAGGTCACGCCGAACTTTACGGTGACGGCGGGCGTGCGCTACGACATCCAGCTGACCCCGCCTCCGGGCCTGGTGAACCACTTGTTCGATCCGATCTCGTCGGAGTACACCAGCTCGATCAAGAACGTGACGGACCGCGTTCAGCCGCGGGTGGCCTTCTCGTGGTCGCCGTGGACGGGCACCGTGGTTCGCGGCGGATACGGGTTGTTCTCCGCACTGAACCAGGGCAGCACGTACTACGCGATGCGCGTAGAGAACGGCGTGGTGCAGTTGAACTACAGCTACTCCGGCTGCGAATCGAGCGTTGGAGCCGTGAGCACGCAACCTGCCCGACGTCGCCGAGCGGAGCCGCGACGCAAGGCTGAAGTTCCCGAACCTGCCGTTCACGCCCTCGGGACCGCCGCTGTCAGCGTCACTGTACCCGACCGGAGGCACGGCGCCTGCGGTCACCCCGGTCACAACTGCGCGCCCGCTACAGCTTCCACGGCCTGGATCCGAACTTCGTTCCGCCTTTGGCGCACGAGATGAACCTGAGCGTGGAGCAGGCGATGCCGGGCAAGATGTCGCTGCAGGTCGGCTATGTGGGCACCCGCGGCATGCGGCTGCCGGTATTCGTCGACGCCAACCTGCTTGGCGTCAAACGCCGCACGGCCGCGCACGCTACGCCGTGCAGGACGCAAGCAACAACGTCACCAAGACGATCACGGTGCCCGGTTATCTGCCGACCGACCGGCGCAACACAGCGCTTGCCAGCTTCAACACCGGCGAGCAGCGTGGCCAACACGTGGTACAACTCGATGGCGGTAACGGTGCGGCGTCCCTTTGCCAACGGGCTTGAAGTTGCTTGCTGCAACTACACCTGGGCCAAGGCCACCGATACCGGCCAGGTCGGCGGCGCCAACGGAACCTTCTACGGCGGCGACACTCCGTCCGACCCGAACAACATCCGGTTCGACAACGGACCATCGGACATCGACGTACCAACCGCATGACGCTGAGCTTCGTTTACCAGCCGCAGATCATGGAGAGACAATGTCTTGGGTCAAGAACATTCTCGACGGCTTCCAGTTCTCCGGGGCGGAGATTGCCTCCAGGGGCGAGCCGATCTTCCTGGGCGTGCAAAACAACGATCTACACCGGCAACACCACCTCATCGAGCTACGCGGATCAGAGCGGCATCTTCGGCGGCGCGATCAGCTCCAGCTCGGGCCTCGCAACCAGCGGGCGTCCTCCCCAGATCGGCCGCAACAGCATCTACATGCCGGGCTTCAACGACTTCGACCTGCGGGTCTCGCGCGAACGTTCCAATTCACGAGAACATCCACATGCAGTTCACGGCAGAGGCCTTCAACCTGTCTGAACCACCAGATCGTCACCGGCGTGAACGGCACGTACACCACGTTCCTGGCCCCGAGTGCGAGTTCAGGAAGCTACAAATGCAACGCGATCACAGCTCCCACTGGCTCCTTCCAGCAAGGATGCTTTGTGCCGTATACGGGCACGGGCCTCTCGGCCTTCGGCGCCACGTCGAGCACCAGCAGCAGCACTCTGTACGGCTCGCGCCAGTTGCAGCTTTCAGCAAAATTGTTCTTCTAAACAGGACGACACGGCCTCAGCAGGGCGGCGGCTTCGGCTACCGCCCTTTTTGCGTGCGCCTTAATCTTCTCTCAGCATGGACTCCACGCCCATCGGCGATACTGGAGAGTGAAATCCTGAAGTGCGTGCCCCATCCTAAGCGCGCCCCTCGGGTCGCGCTTGGGGTGGGGCAGGTTGCACAAATTCTCCGAGGCTTCCATGCAAACCGAAACACGGGACCAAACACAGAACCTCGTATCGATCGACGCCATCCGCGCCGCCGCAGCGCGCATTAAAACCATTGCCGTCAAAACTCCACTGGTGCGCGCCGCGTTTCCCGGCATTTCCGGCCACGGAACCGGCAGGGAAATTTGGCTAAAGGCTGAGAGCCTGCAACCCATCGGCGCTTTCAAAATTCGCGGCGCCTCCAACAAAATTCTGCAACTGACCCCCGCCGAAATCTCGCGCGGAGTCATTACTTACTCAAGCGGCAACCACGCCCAGGGCGTGGCCTATGCCGCGCGCGAAGTGGGAGCAAAGGCAGTCATCGTCATGCCCTCAAACGCGCCGGCCATCAAGCGCGCGGCAACGCTGGCGATGGGCGCTGAAGTCGTGGACGTTGGCGTTGCATCGAGCGAGCGCCTCGCCGTGGCTGAGCAACTGGTGCGCGAGCACGGCTATATCGTCATCCCTCCGTATGACGACGAGCAGATCATTGCGGGGCAGGGAACCTGCGGTCTCGAAATCGCAGATGAACTTCCTGATGTGGACCTCGTGCTCGCGCCGGTCTCGGGTGGCGGCCTGTTGGGCGGTGTCGCTGCGGCTGTGAAGTCCGCCGTAGTCGACGCCCACAAAGTAAAAGTCTTCGGCGTCGAGCCGGAGCTGGCCGGCGACACCGCAGAAAGTTTTCGCACCGGCAAAATCGTCACCTGGCCGGCGGAGATGACCAGCCGCACCCTTGCTGACGGCCTCCGCACGCAGAGTGTCGGCGTGCGCAACTTCGCCCATATTCAGGCCTTCGTCGACGGCATCATCACCGTGACGGAGGCGGAGATTCGCGCCGCCATGCGCGCCATCGTGGCCGCAACCCGCCTGGTTCCCGAGCCCAGCGGAGCCGTTTCAACCGCCGCGCTGCTCTTCCACGCGGACCAGTTGCCTGCATACCGCAAAGCCGTGGCCGTGGTGAGCGGCGGCAATGTGGACCCCGCTCTGCTGGCCCAGGTGCTCACCGAAAGCGCAACCTAGCGTCGTTCAACTATGATTTTCTCTGTGATAAAACCGCGCATCGCCAAAGCGTACAGGGTGCCCCACCTTCGCGGCGTAGTTTTTTTTGCCGCTGGTGTGGGCGGGCCGCTTCTTGCGCTCTCACTTATCTTCTGCTGCGTAGTAGTTCCCAGCTATGCCGACAAAAAACCGCCGCAGTTGGTTAAGCCCATGGCCGGCCCGCGCGCCACGGCCCTGCGTATTACACCGCTCTACATCTCGCCTGACATCGGCTCGCAGCGCGTTGACAAAGTGCAGATTGGCCGCGAGATGGTCGTTGCTGAAAGAAGCGGCCCCTGGCTGCGCGTCTACGCCAACACCGACATCGAAGAGCAACAGGACGACCGCGATACCCCGATGGTCGGCAGCGACGAAACGCCGCCCCCCATCTCCGGATGGATGCAGGCCAAGGGAGTCGTTGAAGAATCCACGCCCGACGGCGACCGGATCATCATGGGCGCTGCAGCCAACCAGGAAGCTCTTGCCTCAAATCCGCGCGGCCCGGCCAATGCAGCAACCAGCGCGCGCCTTCTTTACCGCCGCGTGGTCGAGATGTTTCCCAACTCGCCGCTCGTGCCCGAAGCCTCTTGGCGCGCCGCCGACATTCGCTGGCAAATCGAAAAGGCCGACGCATCCACTTTGCCGTCGGCTCATGAAAAGGACCCCTACTTCCGTCAGCAGATGGATGAGGACGCGCTTAGGAAGGTCATCAAATACTATCCCCGCACCCGCTGGGCGGCGCTGGCGGCTTTCGATCTTATCGACAACAAGCTCTGCGGTGACTGGCAGGGCTCCGAGCAGTGCCCGGCGAAAGAGGCCGACCTCTACCTCAAATACGCCAACGACTACCCTGACGGTCCCCGCACGGCGCGAGCGCTTTACGAAGCTGTTTATCGCCTCGCTGTGCTCAAGGACATGTTCACAGCCGACCACAACGATCGCAAAAGCGACGACGCACTCAACCAGGCGCACACTGTGGCCGCTCAACTGAAAGCCCATTTTGCCGATTCCGACTTTGCCTGGCGCGCCGGCGCTTTGGTGTACAAATTGGATCAAGGCGTTCCTGTGTATGGAATCGATCAACAGTGAGCCGTTCCTGGTCTCCCTGGATCGCGTCCTGGTTCGCCGCCTGACACGAAACGACAGCAGCCAGGAGGCTTCTTGAGCCCTTATATCCTGTCCATCCTTTTGGGAATTGTGGAAGGTTTGACTGAGTTTTTGCCGGTCAGTTCCACTGCGCATCTTCGCATCGCTGAAGCGATCATGAAGATTCCGCTCAACGATCCGTACTGGATGATGTACACGATCGTGATCCAGGTCGGCGCTATTTTGGCGCTTTGCCTCTTGTTCCTGGAAAGGATCCTCAACTTCCTGCGCACCTTTCCTGCAGGTGACAAGGGCGACCGCACCTGGCTCACCCATCCCATCTCGCTCACGCTCATCGCCTTTGCATGCACTTCGGCCCCGGCCCTGTTGTTGCGTAAGTGGAGCGAAAAAAACCTCGGCAGTCTGAAAGCCATGGCCATTGCTCTGCTTGTGGGCGGGGTCGTCATGTGGGCCGTTGATGTCTGGAGCACTCGCTATGAGTCGAATACCACCCATGTCGAAGAGATGACGCTGCCGCAGGCCGTGTGGATCGGAATATGCCAGACGCTTTCCGCCATCTTTCCCGGCACCTCGCGCTCCATGTCCACCATCGCTGCCGGCCAGCTTGTCGGCCTTGACCGCCCCGCGGCGCTCGAATTCAGCTTCCTGCTTTCCATTCCCACAATGATTGCCGCCACCGGCTGGGACCTGTTGAAGGAAATTCACAAAAGCAAAGCCGCAGGCGCCGCGGGAGCAGTCTCCGCGCACGTAGTCATGAATCAGGAACGCTGGATTGTCCTTCTCATCGGCACCGCCGTGTCTTTCATCGTAGCGCTCGGCGTCGTAGAGTGGTTTCTCCACTGGGTACGCAAGCACGGCTTCACGCCCTTCGCGATCTACCGCATTCTGCTCGGCGGATGGCTGCTGTTCTGGGGCGCAAAATTTATCGGCGGCTAAACCCTTTGGATCGCCCATGCCTCAGGGGGGTCCACACCATGGTTCCCCCCGCGCCTCTTTTGCCCGATCCAGCCCTCCCAACGCCGATAATAGAGGTGCTCTGGGACGTTTTGCCTGCTCCCACCGGTTGGCCGATAATTCAATTTGCGGCAGCTTGGGAACCGAACCGCCCTCGTCATGAAGCCCATCCGGATTGTTTTGTCGCCCACGCGCAGCCGTCCCGTGAACATATTTCTCGGGATGTTGCTTCTGCTCGTCTCGCTTCTTCTTTTCCTCGCCTTAGCCAGCTATCATTCAACAGATCCTTCGCTCAATACATCCGTGGATCTCGCCGCGCCCCGCAACTGGATCGGCCTCTTCGGCGCATACATTAGCGATCTGCTTCTCCAGTCCCTCGGTTTAACCGCCTTCCTGCTTCCCGTCTGGATGGGCGGCGTGGGTTGGACCTGGATGCAATCGCGCCCCGGCGGTTCACCTATCCTGCGCTGGGTGGGAACCCTGCTCACCTTGACGTTTCTGCCCGCTGTCTTCGGTCTATTGCCGTGGCACTGGCACTGGCTGCATGTGGTTCCGGTTGAAGGTGTCGTCGGCCGCCTCATGGCCGGCCTTCTCGTGGTTTATCTCAACATCCAGGGCGCCTGGCTGGTGGCGGCAGCGCTCGCCGCCTGCGGGCTTTACTTTGCATCGGCCATCAGCTTCTCTGTCATTCGAGAAAGCCTCGCGGAGCGCTGGATCAACTTCCTTGACTGGCGTGAACGCTGGCGCAGCCGTCGCGAGGAGCGCGCGGAAGAGCGCGCGGAGCAAGAGGCTGTTCGCGTGGAAGGGAAGCAGCCCATCCCTTTCCCGCAGTTCGCTGCTGAACCCGCCCCGCAGGCCGATGATGATCCTCCGCCGCGCCGCCTCAACCGTTTCCTGGCCTTCTTCACCCGCAAGCGCGCCCCGCAGCAGGACCCGCTCGAGGAGATTCCGGCTTTCCAGCGCGCGCACTTGCAGCAGGCCCAGCAAGAAACCTCCGCCCGAATTCCTATTGAGCCGCGGCGCAGGACAAGCATCTGGGAGCGCAGCGAAGCGGAATCGGAGCCGCCTGTTTCAGCCACTCCACCCGTTGTCCCGCCGATCCGGCCCCTTGCCGCGCAGCCTGTTGCCTCGCATCTCGCCCCCGCTCATCCCGTCGAGCAGTGGCTCGCAGCCAAGCCCGAGTCGGCTCCCGCGGCGGCGATTCCATCCGGCGAAATCGCTATTCACGGCCGCGCCGACGCCGACGTCCGTCCAGTCACCGTGGCTCCAAAGAATGTGAGCGGCTTCAAGTTGCCCGCCAGCACGCTGCTCAGTGCAGGCGAGGGCCCGCAAACCGTTCGCGAAGACGTGTTGCGCGAAGAAGCCAAAATCCTCGTGGAAAAATGCGCCGAATTCGACGTGCGTGGCCAGGTTGTCCAGATCAATCCCGGACCCATGGTCACCACCTTCGAGTTCAAGCCCGAGGCCGGCGTGAAATATTCGCGCGTAACCGGCTTGGCCGACGACCTCTGCCTCGCCATGCGCGCCGAAAGCATCCTCATCGAACGCATGGCAGGCAAGAGCACGGTGGGCATCCAGGTGCCAAACCACGAGCGCGAAACCATCCACTTGCGCGACGTGATAGAGAGCGAAACCTTTGTCAAGGCTCGCTCGCGCCTCACCATCTCCATGGGCAAAGATATCAACGGCCGCATTGTTACCGCCGATCTTGCCTCCATGCCGCACATCCTCATCGCCGGGTCAACCGGCTCGGGCAAATCCGTGGCCATCAACGCCATGATCATGAGCCTCCTCTATCGCACCACACCCAATCAGGTGCGGCTCATCCTGGTCGATCCCAAACGCGTCGAGCTGGGCATGTACGAGGGCATTCCGCACCTCTTTACGCCCATCATTACTGAGCCCAAGCTGGCCGCCAACGCCCTGCGCAATGCCGTTCGCGAAATGGAGCGCCGCCTCAAACTTTTGGCCAGCCGCAGCGTGCGCAACATCGACCAGTACAACAAGCTGTTCGAGGGCTCCATGCCTTCGCTCTTCGACGAAGGCGAGCAGGAAGAGCCGCTGCCCTACATCATCATCATCATCGACGAGCTCGCCGACCTCATGATGCTCGACCGCGCCAACGTCGAAGAATCCGTCACGCGCCTCGCGCAGATGGCGCGCGCCGTGGGCATTCACCTCGTCCTGGCCACACAGCGGCCCAGCGTCGACGTCATCACCGGACTCATCAAGGCCAACATTCCCACGCGCATCAGTTTCCGCCTGGCCACAAAGGTTGACTCGCGCACCATCCTCGACACCAACGGCGCCGAGGCTCTCCTGGGCCGTGGCGACATGCTCTTCCTTCCGCCGGGAACCAGCCGCCTCATGCGCCTGCACGCGCCATACGTCAGCGAGAAAGAAACCGCGGCCGTGGTCGAATTCTGGAAGGCTCAGGGCCAGGCCGAGTACGTCGAAGGCTTCCTCGAGTCTCCCAAAGATGAGCGCTCAGCAATGGGCGGCGAAAACGAAGATGCCAGCGATTCACGATCCCATGTTCGACGACGCGGTCCGTCTCGTCTTCGAGTTCGGCAAGGCATCCACATCGCTGTTGCAACGGCGCCTGCGCATCGGTTATGGCCGCGCCGCGCATCTCATCGATATGATGGAACGCGACGGCCTGGTCGGCGCCGCAGACGGTCCCCGTCCCCGCGAGCTGCTCAAAGCTCCAGGCTGGCTGCACGAAATCTCCGCCGTCAACGAATAGCGAGCGCAACCCATCATTCGCGCGTCCAACCTTTTGAAGGAGTCGTGTGCCTTGCGGAGAGCCCTGTCTTTTTGCCTGCTCGCCTGCCTCCCCGTTGCCGCGCAACAGGCTCCCATCCCTGTGGCTGCTGATCTTCCCGGCACTCCCTTCTCCATCAGGAAAACCTGGTTCATCGGCGGCACAGGAAGCTGGGATTACCTCACCATGGACGCAGCCGCTCGGCGGCTGTATATCGCCCACGGCCAGGAAGTGCAGGTTGTCGATGTTGACTCGGGCTCCGTCGTCGCCCGGATTCCCGGCTTTAGTGAAGCGCACTCCATCGCGCTCGACGACACAGGCGATTACGGCTATGTGAGCGACGGTCCGGCTGCCGACATAAAGGTGTTTGACAGGCGTACTTTTCAGATCCAGTCCACCATTCCCGTCTACTGCTCTCCGCGTTCCATTGCATTCGAGCCGCGCAGCAAGCTGGTCTTCGCCATCTGCGGCGCCAACGCTGCAGTATCGCCCCCGCAGGCCTCGTCCGCTCGCCGGCCATCATCAGGCGGCGAGCGCGGAACGCGCCCTAATCAGGCTGCACTGCAAGCGAATGTCTCAGGTACTTCGCACATCGTCGCCATCGACGCCGGCAAAAACACGGTCGTCGCCGATATAGACATTGCCGGTGACTTTCGCTTCGCGCAGCCGGACGGCGACGGCCAGGTTTATGTCACTGTCGGACCTGTCACGCAAACTAAGCTCGTCAATCACCAGCCCGTATACAATTCCTTTCCGCCGCGTATCGCCAGCCTTGATGCCTCTGCCATCGCCGCGGCCGCACAGCTCTTTCACGAGAAACAATCTCCCGAGACGTCGTCCTCTCAGCCGCTTCAAATCGATTGGAGTCGCGAGTCCTACCCAGCCTCTCTCATCCGCTTCCTGCGGCTCTCCGCGGCCTGTCAAAATCCCCAGGGCCTCGCCATCGACGGAAAAGATCAGCGCCTCTTCGTCGCCTGCCGGGACCAGCAATTCGTCGTGATCAACGCAACCACCGGCGCTCTCGTCGCCTCGCTCGTTACCGGCCCCGGTGACGACGTGATCGGCTACGATCCCGACCGCAACATGATCTACGTCGCCAACGGTTCCGGATACGGCAGCCTCACCATCATCCGCCAGGACGCAACCACCGACTCCTACGCGGTCATTCAAAACTTGCCCACGAAGGAGCGTGCGCGAACCCTTGCCGTCGATCCCTCCTCCGGCGACGTCTATCTCGTCACCGACTTTCGTGGCGTAGACCTCACCAAACCGGGCGGCATCGGAACTCTCAAGACCATTCCCATCCAGGGCAGCTTTCAGATATTGGTTGTGGGTCGCTGAAGATTTCTGCTTCGTGCTTCGCCTTGCTTTACTCGGGGGTGATTTCGCGTCAACTGTGCAGCCGGCTCGGCCTGATCCTTAAGATTTGTTAAGCACGATGCCGCCGCTTTGATCTGTGCGAGACTTAGGATCGGCAGGTTTACCTGGGAACTGCCAGGCTTTGGGGCAGCACAGATGGAGACTGCAGAGAATCAAAAGCCATTATCGCTCCTGCTTGTCGATGACGACGTTGAGTTGTGCGGCATGATGAAGGAGTTCTTTGCCGGGGCTGGCCATCATCTGGACTGCGCCTACAATGGCCGGGATGGCCTGAACTCTGCACTCAATGGCGGATACGACCTCGTGATTCTCGATGTCATGCTGCCCATCTTCGACGGCCTCGCAGTGCTGCAGCAGTTGCGACGGCGCAAAGACGTTCCCGTGATCATGCTGACTGCGCGCGTACAGCAGCACGATCGGATCCTGGGCCTGAATACGGGGGCCGACGACTATCTCCCCAAGCCTTTCGATCCCGATGAGCTGATGGCGCGCAATCAGGGCCGTACTGCGCCGCTCCGATACTGCGGACTGGAAAGGCAGCGCGGTTTTAGCTATCGGCGATATTCACGTGAACGCCGGCACGCGCGAGGTGTGGGTCGCCGGCTCCGCGGTCGAGCTGACCGCGATCGAGTTCGATCTGCTGGAAATGCTGATGCGCTCTCAGCGGCCGCGTCGTCTCCCGCGAAGAAATCACGATGGCCCTGTTCGAGCGCGAAGCAACACCATACGATCGCTTTCTCGATGTGCACATTAGTCATCTGCGCAAGAAGCTGGAAGGCGGCCGAAAGCTGATCCGCGCCGTCAGGGGAGTTGGGTATGTATTTACCGGAACGGCTTAAATCGCTGCCCATGAAGTCCCTCTATCTCGGCGTTCTGTTGGCCATGGTCATCACATTGTCGCTGTCCTTCCTCGTATTCCATTCCATCTCAAGTCGTTTACAGCAGAAGGCCATCGATCCCGCCTTCGACCGCATCGACGAACTTGAACTTGAAAGCGCACGTGGGGCCTTGAGCCGCGGCGGCCCTCAGGAACTCGGAAGTTATCTTGGCAAACTCGATCGCGTTTTTGGCGGATCGTCCCATTACCTGCTCAACGCGCGCGGCATTGACCAGGTCACTGGCGAAAACAGAGCCGCGTTGATGCCCCCCGCGCCGCGCACTCAATGGCGGACCCGCGCCAATGGCCATTACATCCGGGCTCGCCAATCCGCGGACGGCAGCTTTTGGATTGTCGCTGTAGGCGTTCCCGAGCGAGCGAATATCTGGACCTTTCTTCCCTACTACTTCCTCGTCATCGGCGCCACTGTTGTTCTCTGCTGGCTCGCCTCAGTCGGCGTCGTGTCGCCCATCCGCAGAATCGCTGCCTCCATTGCGCTCTTCGGACAGGGCAATCTCTCCGTCCGCGTCAAGACCAGACGGCAGGATGAAATCGGGCAGCTCGGCCGCTCATTCAATCAAATGGCGGAACGTCTCGAACGGCTGATCGTAAGCGAGAGAAGGCTGCTGGGAGACATATCGCATGAGCTTCGTTCGCCACTCGCACGGCTCAAGTTCGCCATTAAGCTCGCCAGAACATCTCCAGACAGCAATGCGGCTCTCGATCGCATTGAGCGGGATGTGAATCGGATTGCCTCTCTCGTCGTCCGACATTATGGAAATCAACTTCATCGAATGTGGCCCCGATAATCAAGGCACTGCCATCACGCTAGTCGCAGACATCATGGACGAGGTCATTCGCGATTGCCAGGTTGAAGCCGAGATTCGCGGCTGCCGCATCGCAGTGAGCGGCCGCCTCGCCGGACAGATCGTGGGCAATCGTGAACTTCTGCGCCGCGCAATCGAGAATGTCTTGCGCAACGCAATTCGCTATGCACCGCAACACTCCACGGTCGATGTGTCAATCGCTGAAGATTCTCGCACTGCCGCCATCACAGTTCGAGATTATGGCCCCGGCGTTCCTGAGGACGCGCTTGCGCGAATCTTCGATCCCTTCTTCCGGGTGGAAGAGGCTCGCGATGCCATGGGCGGAGGATCGGGCCTCGGCTTGTCCATAGCAAAACAGGCTGTGCAAGTGCATCATGGGACCATCACCGCGGAGAACGCATCGCCCGGCCTTCGCGTGAAGATTACGATCCCGCTCTGTGCAGTCCCCACACCGCCCGCGCCGGTCGCGACAGCGATTAAGAATTGACGCGAAGCGATCATCTCGATCGCGTCCGTCTCTCAAGTTCTTTGAATGGTTGGGATTCAAAGCTGAATCATCTCTTAAGAATTCTTAAGCTTCAAAATCAACACGCCATATTCTAATCATCTCATTGCCTCACGCGGAGAAAAGAGTACGCGAGGCAATTGAGGAGATTCAAATGAAACGTTCATTCAGCTTTGCATTGATGCTCGTTCTTTTTGCTGTGCCCGCCTTTGCCGGCAACAAAGCGCCAACCATCAACATCCCAAACAATGTACAAGTGGGATCGACGCAGCTTCAAGCAGGCAATTACAAACTGACATGGACAGGTTCCGGATCGAACGTTCAGGCCACCCTCTTGCAGAATGAAAAGGCCGTTGTCACATTTCCGGCAAAGTTGGTGGAGGGGAAGAACATCCCCAGCGTGGAAACTACCACCCGGGATGGGTCTCCGGTTCTGAACCAAATCAACACTGACAAATTCAGCCTGATCGTGGAAAGCGCGCCACAGTCGGGACAATAAGGCTTACACCGTTCTGCATACAAATAGAAAAGCCCTTGTAGATATCGCAGATCTGCAACATGATTGCTTTGGGGCGTGAGGCGCTGGGGTTCGCTTCCAGCAAGGAGTGGATTCCCTGTTCGCCTCACATTCCCATTCGCGTATCGGATCGACGACCTCGATGGCTTTAGCCTCATAAGCGCCGCTTGCGCCCACGCTTCCGCGATTTGCTCGAGCCCAGGCCGCTGCGCGAAATCTCTGCGTTTTGCGACAAGCCCCAGACCAGCGCGAAGACCTCACCCGGTTTCGTCATCTCTCCAGATCACATGCGCTTGCGTCGCGCTGAAAAATCTCCGGGCCCAGGCGCAGGTCCACCTGTGCTACACTGCCTTCGGTAAACGCTTTCTCGACGTGCAAATCAGGACTTTCACTTACCCCATCTCTTCGGCAGGCCGGTGCCTGGTTTGAATAAGTCTCGCCGTCTGGCAACCTGCTTTGCCGCTTGACAAGTGTGCGAGTAAAGCAATTTACTTATGGGCGACTGTCCAAAGCATCCAGGGACGATCTCAAGCTCTCTTCAGGTGACTTGAATGTTCGGTTTGTTCCCAGCCACTATCGCCGCAGGCCTTCCCGGTTCCATGCCGGCTCTGCTCGCCTTCAGCACCGAGCCCCTCGCCCACCTGCGTACCCTCGACATCGCCGTCATTTCAATTTACTTCGTGATGGTGATCTGGATCGGCTTCTACCTGAAAAAGCGGGCGAACACCAGCGAAGAGTTCTTTATGGCCGGTCGCGAGATGACCGCGTGGATCGCCGGCCTCAGCTTCGTCTCCGCCAATCTGGGTTCGCTGGAGCTCATGGGCTGGGCCGGCTCGGCCTACCAATACGGCATCCTCGCCGCGCATTGGTACTGGATTGGCGCCATCCCCGCCATGCTCTTCCTCGGCATCGTGATGATGCCCTTCTACTACGTTTGCAAAACCCACTCCGTTCCCGGCTACCTGAAGCTCCGCTACGGGCAGGGCGCGAGCGTAGTCTCCGCCGTCTCCTTTGCCTTCATGACCGTGCTGATGAGCGGCGTGAATATGTTCGCCATGGCCGAGGTGATGAAGGTCGTGCTGGGCTGGAACCTCAACTTCTCCATCATCGTCTCTTCGCTTGCCGTGGCCGCTTATGTCGCGCTGGGCGGCCTGCGGTCGGCCATCTTCAATGAGGTGCTGCAGTTTGTCCTCATCTGGGCGGGCGCGCTGCTCGTTCCCATCCTTGGCCTGGTGCAGGCCGGCGGCTGGACCGGCCTCAAAGCCAAAATCGCGCATAACATCGCCGCTGGCGCAATTCCCAACAGCGATTACACGCACTTGTGGCGCAGCACTCGGCCACTTTTCCGCCAACCCCATGGGCATCCATTGGACCGGCATCGTCTTCGGCCTCGGCTTTGCCATCAGCTTCGGTTACTGGACCACGGACTTTCTGGTCGTCCAGCGCGTCCTTGCCGCGCACAATTTGCGCGCCGCGCGCATGGCCCCGGTCATCGGCTCGTTCTTCAAGATGGCTGTGCCCTTCATCGTGATTCTGCCCGGCCTGCTGCCTCGTGCTGCTCGATCACGCCGCTGCTGTCGAAGACGTAATCCGCGCATGGGCAGCCTGATGCACCTCGTGCTCGGCCAGGGACCACGGTGAGCGCGCCTCACCCTATCGGGACTGCACAGCTACAACCAGGTGCTGCCGCTGATGATGGTGCGCTACCTGGGCCCCGGCCTGCTCGGCCTGGGCATCACCGCGCTGATCGCCGGCTTTATGAGCGGCATGGCGGGCAATGTGAGCGCCTTCTCCGCCGTCTGGACCTACGACATCTATCAGCCGCTCATCAACAAAAATGCGCAGCGACGAGCACTACGTCACCGTGGGCCGCTTGGGCCACCGTCCTCGGCGTGATCATCTCCATCGGCACGGCTTATCTGGTATGAACGCGCCGGCATCATGGATTATGTGCAGGCGCTCTTCAGCTTCTTCATCTCTCCGCTGTTGGGCGTGGTTCTCATGGGCATGTTCTGGAAGCGCGCCACCAAGGCGGGCGGCTTCTGGGGCCTGCTGTTCGGCACGTCTGCTCCATCGGCCTCTGGGCCTGGGTCAAGATCGATCCGGCAGCGCTGCGCTATGTCGCGCTCTCGCCCGACGCCAAGACATGGCGGAGAATATGTTCCGCGCGCTCTGGTCGGTTCATCGTTGCCATGCTCGTCACATTCTCGTCAGCCTGTTGACAAGCCGCGGCCGGAGGCCGAGCTGAACGGGCTGGTCTATGGTGCCACCATTTTGCCCAAGGAAGAGCCGGTGCCGTTCTACAAGAATGAGTGGATGTGGGCTGGCATCGCGATCGTGTTCTTTGCCGCGCTAACATCTACTTCTGGTAGTGAGCTGTTCAGCGCTGATGCACGATCGATCTTCGAAGAAGCAGGACGAAAGGAGTCGAGGCATATGCAAAGTTCCGAAATCCCAATCTGGTTTTTCATCGGAGTGCTGCTGGTCGTCTATGGCGCGATGATCCTGGGCTATGGGTTTTTGAGTGGGCGACCGGAGCTATCCGCCCGTGTGAGTTGACCAACCTGCACGCGCCGGTCTGGTGGGGCGCGCTGCTCTCGGCCCTGGGCATTTTTTATGTCGTCAAGTTTCGCCCCGGCGCGCGCGCAAGTAGGTCTTTTGAAGCACTGAGGTTGTATCACGGCGCGATTTACTGCACCGATAGAGCTGGAGTTGGCTTTAGCCCCTGAAGCGAATCGGTCTACCAGCGGCAACATTAAAGGAGCAAGAAAATGGCAGCACAACGCAAGATGACATTTGGAATCGTTGTGGGCAATCGCGGCTTCTTCCCTCGATCATTTGGCCAAGACCGGCCGCGAAGAAATCATCTCCGTTCTCGATGCCGCGGGCGCAACAGCCCATCGTGCTCAGCCCGGAAGAGTCGAAGTACGGCGCGGTCGAAACCTATGCCGAAGTCGCAGCACTGCGCCGAGCTCTTCAAGAAACACGCCGAAGAGATCGACGGCATCATCGTCACCCTGCCGAACTTCGGCGAAGAGCGCGGCATCGTCGACGCCATCCGCCTCTCCGGCCTCAAGGTTCCGGTGCTGGTCCAGGCCACGCCCGACCGCTCCGACGCCATGACCATCGCCACGCGCCGCGACAGCTTCTGCGGCAAGATGAGCGCGTGCAACAACATGATGCAGTACGGCATTCCGTACTCGCTCACCACGCTGCACACTGAGAGCCTCACTCGCCCGAGTTCAAGGCCGATCTCGAATGGTTCTCGCAGGTCTGCCGCATCGTCAAGGGCCTCAAGAATCTCAAGCATCGGCGCTATCGGCGCGCGCCCCGCGGCCTTCAACACCGTCCGCTACTCCGAGCGCATCTTTGAGACCGCCGGCATCTCCATCGAGACTATCGATCTGTCTGAAATCTTCGGCCGCATCAATCGCATGAAAGACAACGACGACGCGGCGCAAGCCAAGCTCGCCGCAATCAAGAGCTATGTCACCACCGCGGGCATTCCCGATGCGGCGCTGCTCAAGATGGCCAAGCTCGGCGCGGTCGATCGACGGCTGGATGAAGCAGACCAACTGTACCATCAGCGCCGTGCAGTGCTGGACCTCGATGGAAGAGTTCTTCGGCGTCGTGCCCTGCACCATCATGAGCATGATGTCGAACGAGCTCATTCCTTCAGCCTGCGAAGTCGACGTGCCCGGCGTGCTCAGCATGTATATGATGGCGCTCGCCAGCCAAACGCCCTCTGCGCTGCTCGACTGGAATAACAACTACGGCAACGATCCCAACAAATGCGTCTGCTTCCATTGCTCCAACCTGCCCAAGCATTTCTTCAAAGATGTCCGCATGGACTATCAGGAGATCATCGCCGGCACGGTAGGCAAGGAAAACACCTTCGGCACCTGTGTGGGTCGCGTCAAGTCCGGCGCCATGAGCTTTGCGCGCTACTCTACTGACGACCGGCGAGGCGTCATTCGCGGCTACACTGGCGCCGGCCGTTTCACCGACGATCCTCTCGAAACCTTCGGCGGCGCCGGCGTTGCCGAGATTCCGCAGTTGCAGAAGCTCCTCAAGTACATTTGCCGCGAAGGCTTCGAGCACCACGTCGCCGCGAACTTCAGTGACGTATCAAAGGCCGTGCACGAGTCCGCCCGCTACCTCGGCTGGGAAAGCCATTACCATCCCTCGCTCGAGGAGTAGCCGGACCGCACAACCTTTGCTTATGGTGAATTACCTGCGAAGAAGGCCCCGATCCGGGGCCATATCTTTCGTCTCTGCCCGCTTAATCTTGTACCGGGAGTGGGTGCCCAGGTCTCGATTTTGAGACCTGGGAATAGCCATCCTTACATTTGAGATTACGCGCCAGAAATCTAACTCGCTAACTCGTTGACTTGCCGAGCCGCTTCCTTCGGCTCCAGCGTTAACCGAGCCGCCAGCACAATCAGCGCAACCCACAACACGTCAGCGCCCAGTAAATGCGCTACCTGTAACCAAACCGGCGCCAGCAGCAGCACATTCAGCGCGCCCAGCGAATACTGCACCGCCAGCAGAATCAGAATCGACGCAGCAAGGTTCCGATTGTTCCAGTGCGGCGAGCGCTGCCAGCCGCGCGCCACCAGCCAGAAGAAAAATACGCTCGCCAGCACCGCCACCGTGGGATGCGTCCAGCGCCATTGCACCAGCCACGCGCTTTTTGCCGAAAAATCCGCCGCCATCGCCGCACTCAGCGAGTGCGCGGGGAACAGCGTGTCGCCCAGCGCTGCCAGGGAGCCGGTAACGCCAACGGCCAGCACTGCGCCAACACACACAAGGGCTCCGAATGGCGCCACAATCCGGATGCTGCCGCGCAGATAGCCCGCGCGGCGGCCGAGCATGTGTGCCGCGAGCGTCAGTGCAGCCATCAGCAAAAGCGTGTTGGTAAAATGCAGCGCCAGATACGGCGCGCGTAGCGGCGATTGGCTCTGTGCCGTCAACCCCAGTTTCACCAGCAGCGCGCCCAGGATCGCCTCGATAACAGTGAACACCGTCGCCGCCACCACGGCAGGCCGCGCCATGTGGCCTTGTTCGGTCCGGGCAAATGTCCACGCCATCAGTGCAATCAACGCGAAGAGCGAAATCCCGCTGGTGATGCGATGCGTGAACTCGATGATCGTGTCGATGCTGGCGGAGTGTTGCATCACTGTCCCGTTGCACAGCGGCCAGTGATTGCCACATCCATTCCCCGCGCCCGTGGCTCGCGTCACCGCGCCCCAAAGTATCACGGCGATGAAGTATGCCAGCACGCCCCACGAAAAGCGTCGCAAGCCCAGGGAAGGAAGTCGATGAGTGCGGACCGGAGCAGAAGCAACAGCCATAAGTTGACTCCGTAACCCACCAGTGTAGAACAAGCGGAGGCTCGCATAGGTTGGAATCCGGCTTGGATTTGGCGTATACTGCGTCTTACCTGGAGGTAAGACGCATGGCGCACACGGCAACGGTTAGTTCGAAGGGCCAATTGGTCATTCCTGCGGAGATACGGAAGAGATTACGAATAAAGGGTGGAACCCGTGTTGCAATAGATGAACGTGATGGGCAGATCACTCTCATACCAAACCCATATGAAGCGCTTCTAGCTCTCCGTGGGTGTCTAAGCCACGTGAAAGAAAATGTCGAAGCTCTGATGATGGAAGAGCGGCGGAAGGATCGTGAGCGCGATGAAGCCCGTTACCGGGAGATGCTGTGAAAGAGTACGTGCTGGACGCGAACGCACTTGTGCGCCTATATCGCGATGCGCCGGGAGCAGCAACCGTTGAGAATCTGATCCGGCAGGCCAAGTCTGGCAGTGCACACCTTGCAATCTCGGTCGTCAATTTGAGCGAAGTGGCCTGCGTGCTGGCAAGGTATTTTGGGACAGACAAGGCACTTAGGTGTATCGAGGCCGCGCGCGGGGCGATCGAGATTGTAGAGGTGCGGGAGCGCCAAGCTCTGGACACGGCGGTACTGCGACTTCGCTACAAGCTTGGATTGGCCGACAGTTTCGCCGCGGAGTTGGCGATGCGCACAGAAGCTGCGCTCGTTACAGCAGATCCGGACTTCGCTAAGCTTGGCAAACAACTGAAGCTTCTAGCGCTGCCGACGCATGCAAAATGACACTTGAGGAGTTGAATGAATCTTTGCCAAATGGCCTGCACGACGCTCGCATTGTGGCACTGACGCATGCTTATGAAAATGCAACCATCAACTTAGAGGTCGAGATATTAACTGGACTACCAGTTGATCCCCCCACCCGAGAGGTCCCGATACCGCAACGGCGAGATTCTGTTTCATCGGGTTCTTTTTTGTTCCGTTGAGATACCGGAAAATGAGAGGATTCTTGGGCATCCAGGAAGCATTTGGTTCAAGTTCTGGAGAACAGAGCCGGGAATCGTGCCAGAGAAAGGCGCAGATTCTCTTCCTCGAAAGACGCTTTGCTGCTCACTTTATATTCTTGAATGGGAGTCCAAAATCCACATCGCAGCTGATGACGTGAGCTTTTCGTGGGTCGATGCCATTGAGGCTACGGCAGTGCGATAACCTATCTGTTTTTGCTGCGATCGGAATGGTTTGGAGCTTGAAAGCTAGGTCAATTCGCTTTCGCGCTCACTCGTTCAGCAGCCTCACCGCATGATTCACAATCATCAGGTCTTCAAGCGGCGGAAGCACGCGCACCGTCACCGGCGAGTTGTCCGCGGAGATCACCGCCGCGCCGCGCACATTGTTGCGTTTTGCATCCAGCACGATTCCCAGCGCGCCCAGCCCCGCGCAAATCTCCGCGCGCGAGGCGATGTCGTTCTCGCCGATGCCACCGGTAAACACCAGCATGTCGAGCCCATTGAGTTCAGCCACATAACTGCCGATCCACCGCGCGATCGTCCAGCAGAACTTGTCCACTGCCAGACGCGCCTTCGCATTTCCCGCCTCGATCGCCTTGCGCAAATCCCGCATGTCGTTGGAGAGTTCGCTTACTCCCAGCAGCCCCGACTTTTTGCTGACCACGGTTTCCAGTTTCTCCGCGGCCTCGGCAGTGTTCGGAGTCGTCTCCGCAATCTTGTTCAGGATGAACAGAAGCACTCCCGGATCGATGTCTCCGGTGCGCGAACCGCTGATGATCCCCCCCGTCGGCGTCAGGCCCATCGAGGTATCCAGACACCGGCCTTGCCTTATTGCGCTGATCGATGCGCCGTTGCCCAGGTGCGCCACAACCAGCTTCTCCGGCACGTCGGGCTGCAGTTGATACACAATCGATTCGTATGAGATGCCGTGATAGCCATAACGCCGCACGCCCATTGCGGCGTACTCGGCGGGAATCGGCATGCGCGTTACCACTTCCGGCATCGTGCGATGAAAGTAGGTGTCGAGAACAGCAAAATTCGGAGTGTTGGGAAACAGGCGCAGCGCCTCACGCATGATGTACACGGCGATTGGCGTGTGCAGCGGCGCCAGAGCCGCGTAGCTCTCGATCTCGTCAATCAGCGCAGGCGTAATCCGCTGATTCTCTCTGATGTCCGGTCCGCCGCACACCACGCGATGGCCGATCGCCGCCGGGGCAGGGAACTCGCCCGAGTTCAGCACGTCGGCAACCAGCTTGAACGCGACTGCGCGGTTGGGCAGCGCCGGCGTCTGATCCACCAGCTTCTTCTCATCGGCGTCCTTGATCCAGAACTTGCCCAGATCGGTGCCGATGCCGTCCACTGCGCCCTCAAACAGCCTTTTCCTTTCGCCGTTTCCGGCCTCGTACACTGAAAATTTGATCGAAGAAGATCCGCTATTCAATACCAAAACCGCCAAAGATGACATGAAAAAGGCCTTTCAAAATTCGAACTGAACTCACCAAACCTTTAATCCGCTGTACTCAAACTCAAAACGCCAAATCAGATTCCTCAAAATCCAACAGCTAATAGCTATCAGCTAGTTCACCGGCCAGCGCCAATCCTTCACCTCGGGCAAATCGTCGCCGTTTTCCGCCACATACAGCTTGTGGCGCTGAATCGCTTCCGAATACCACTGCTGCGCCGCGTCAACCTGCCCTGCAAGCCGCGGCACTCGATGAATCGCATCCAGCGTCAGCTGGAAGCGGTCAATGTTGTTCAGCACGCACATGTCAAAAGGAGTCGTAGTCGTTCCTTCCTCCTTATATCCGCGCACGTGCAGGTTGTCGTGGTTGTGCCGCCGGTAGGTAAGCCGGTGAATCAGCCAGGGATATCCGTGGAAAGCAAAGATCGTCGGTACTCCCGGAGGAAAGATCCGGTTATAATCCTCGTCCGCCAATCCATGTGGATGCTCCGACTGCGGTTCCAGCGCCATCAGGTCCACCACGTTCACCACGCGAATTCGCAAGTCGGGAATCCGCTCGCGCAGCAGACACACTGCCGCCAGAGCTTCCATCGTTGGCACATCGCCGCAGCAGGCCATCACCACTTCGGGATTGCCCGCGTCGTTTGATGCCCACTCCCACACGCCCAATCCCGTCGTGCAGTGTGCAATCGCTTCGTCCATCGTCAGCCACTGCGGCCCGGGCTGCTTGCCCGCCACAATCAGGTTGATATAGTGCCGGCTGCGCAGACAGTGGTCGGTCACAGAGAGCAGCGTGTTCGCGTCCGGCGTCAGATAAATGCGCACCACGCCCGCCTTCTTGTTCAACAGGTGATCGATGAACCCCGGGTCCTGATGCGAAAAGCCGTTATGATCCTGCCGCCACACCAGCGAGCTCAGAAGGTAATTGAGTGAAGCGATGGGTTTGCGCCAGGGAAGTTCACGCGTGGTCTTCAACCACTTCGCGTGCTGGTTCACCATCGAGTCCACAATATGGATGAAAGCCTCATAGCAGTTGAAGAACCCGTGGCGCCCGGTGAGCAGGTAGCCTTCGAGCCAGCCCTGGCACAGGTGCTCGCTCAGCACCTCCATCACGCGTCCGGTAGGCGATAGCTGCTCGTCCACAGGCAGCGTGGCGGCCAGCCATCTCTTGCCCGTCCCCGTAATCACATCCTGCAAGCGATTCGAAGCTGTCTCATCGGGGCCGAAGACGCGGAAGTTCTTCTGATCCATGTTGGCTTGCATCACGCCGTGCAGGTAGCACCCCAGAATGCGCGTCGATTCCGCATCCTGATGCCCGCGCCCCTCGATCTTTACAGCGAAATCGCGAAAATTCGGCAGCCTCAGCGGCTGCAGCAGTAATCCGCCGTTGGCATGAGCGTTCATGCCCATGCGCAACTGTCCCTTCGGCGCAATCTCCGCCAGATCGTCGCGTAACCTGCCCTTCACGTCAAACAATTCCTCAGGTTTGTAGCTGCGCATCCACTCTTCCAGCATCTTCAGGTGATCGGGCTTTTCGCGTAACTCGCTCAACGGCACCTGGTGGGCACGCCACGTATTCTCCACCGGCTTGCCGTCAACAAACTTCGGTCCCGTCCAGCCCTTCGGCGTGCGCAGTATCAGCATTGGCCACGCCGGCCGCTCCGTCGCGCCATCCACGCGTGCAGCTTTCTGGATCGCCGCAATGCGATCGAAGATCGTGTCGAACATCGCAGCGGCCTGCTGATGCATCACCGCCGGATCGTCCCCCTCCAGCGTGAAAGGCTCGTATCCGTAGCCCCGCATCAATTCTTCCAGTTCTGCGTGCGGAATGCGCGCCAGCACCGTCGGATTCGCAATCTTGTATCCGTTCAAGTGCAACACCGGCAGCACCGCACCGTCCGTCGCGGGGTTCAGAAACTTGTTTGAGTGCCAGCTTGTGGCCAGCGGTCCCGTCTCCGCCTCGCCATCGCCCACCACGCATCCCACAATCAAGCTCGGATTGTCGAACGCCGCGCCGTAAGCATGCACCAGCGAGTAGCCTAGTTCGCCGCCCTCGTGGATCGACCCCGGCGTCTCCGGCGCCACGTGGCTCGGCACTCCGTATGGCCAGCTGAATTGCCGGAACAGCCTCTTGATTCCATCCTTGTTCTGCTCGATGTGTGGATAGATTTCGGAATAAGACCCTTCGAGATACGTGTTCGCCACCAACCCCGGTCCGCCGTGCCCTGGGCCGATCACGTAAATCATGTTCAGCCTGCGCTCGCGAATGATCCTGTTCCAGTGCAGGTAAAGAAAATTAAGGCCCGGCGTCGTTCCCCAATGCCCCAGCAGCCGCGGCTTTACGTCGTCGAGCGTCAGCGGCCGCTCCAGCAGCGGATTGTCTTTCAGGTAAATCTGTCCGACAGAAAGGTAATTGGCTGCGCGCCAGTAGGCATCAATTTTCGCAAGCGTTTCAGCGCTCAGGGGGCCCTGGCTCGTTGTCTCGCTCATTGCATTTTCAATCATGGCGCACCTCGCAAATGGATAATTTGCGTGCTAATGCAAGCCTAGCAGCGCCGGCTCAACGCCGCGGGTGACTGATATCACAATCGCAAGCGTCCATGATTATTTTTTCGAGAACAGCCGCGCACGCCCGCTCGCAGATTGCATTGCCGGATCGAATCGCCGGTCTTCGCGCTTCGCAATCCGCGCCGTGCACTCAAAGAGAACATCTTCCTTCAAGGAGTTCTTTGTCAGGGCGCGACTTTAGTCGTGCCGAAAAGCCAGGAAAATCAATGGGCTTTAGCCCCTGAGGAATCTATGAGAGCGCCTGCTCAGTAACTTCCCAAACCCGCGCTACTTCTACCCGCATTCGCCACATGAAATCATTTCGCTGGCGCCGCCGCTCCAGGCGCCGCCTCTTCCGCGCTCTCCGGCGGCAGCTTGGCCACCGCCTCAACCGGCAATTCCACCGCGCCTACGTGATCATTTGTCATGTCGCGCATACCAATCCGCAGATAGTATTCGCCCTTCGCCGGAACGCTGATCTGCTGGCGATAGCTCAAATTGTGTTGCGCCAGTTCGGCGTAGTGATCCGCCGGGATCCCGGCGCTGATACCGTTCGTTTGCAAATTGACCAGCTTCCCGTCGGCGTCATAAACAAAAGTCAGGAACTCCAGCATGCAGTGATGCACGCCGTCCTGGGTCGCGTCGCAGCTCACTTGCTTGGGGTTCGCTATATATGTCACGGTGTATCGCCGGAACGGACCTTCGACTTTCTTCGCAGTTTGATTTCCCGGCGCAACTGCCGCCTCCGTATCCGCCGTGCTGGGCCGCACGCTCACCACAAAAATAAGCTGAGTCGGCTCCGGGCCGCCGCGCAGCATGGCCGTGCGGATCGCGCTGTATTGCGCGGCATCCGGGTTTGCATTTTGCGCATCATTGCCTCCATGCCCCGTCTTGATGGGATCATCGGCAAAATATCCGCGGCGATACGCCAGCGACACGCCGGGCCGGTCCAGCTTCACCTGGATCTTCCGGTAGTCGCCGTTCCAACTCCGGTTCGTGGGCGTATACGCAATCGTGTAATAGTTCGACCCCGCGTCGATCGCCTTTTCCACCGCCTCCTTCAGCCCATTCGTGTTCACAAATGCCTTGCCGCCCGTTGCTGCTGCCATCTGCAGCATCGTGCCCTGCTCGCTCGCTGTGTTCGTAGACCATTTTGAATATGCATTCGCAAATCCATTCGGCTTCTTGTTCATGGTCGAGCCGCTCTGCGTCGCGCTCATCATGGGCGCCGTCATCAGGCCGCGCGCGTCAATGGGATAAACAGAAACTTGGCTGCGCGCCAGCAGATCCACTGTCTCTCTGAACTCATCCTCGGCCGAAGCCACAACCGAAAACGGACTCTGATTCGGGCCCTGCAGGTCCGGATCGGGCAAAATGGTCACGGGAAAAGAGCCGGAAAACCAGATCAGGTTTTTGCGCCCCGGCAGCGCGCTCATGTAACGCGCGAGTTGGTTCAAGGCGTCAAGCGTATAGCGTGCGCGAAGCTGTAGTTGAAACGACTGTTGCTCGGCCTCAAACTGTTGCAGGTTTGCCAGAATAGTTGCTGCGTCGGGATCGTTCCCCAACGCATCGGTCATCGTGTCCATCATTGGGTCGTCGGCGCCGGGCTGGTCTCCCTCCATCGCATTGTTCATCAGCGGAGAGGCCCCCTGATTTCCCTTTTTCCCCTCAACCAGCGCGCGCAGCAACTCCGGGTTCGACGTGAAACCCTGCAACAGCTTCAGTTCTGTAGTCAGCGAAAAGATAGCCATCCGCATGCCCGGCCGTGCCTCCTTCAGATACTGCAACACTTGCTGCCTCACCACGCTCTGCGCATCCATGGGTGTGTTGAGCTTGTCGAAGAGGAGAATGTTCAGGGCTCCGTTCGCCGGCGCGGGAGAAAAGTTGCTGAACATGCCCGGTCCGAACCGCGGCATCGGCGGCATCGCTGCGGGTGCACCCGTGGCATGCTCCTCAAACACCTTGACCGCTTGTGGTTTGCCGTCTTCAAGCACCGTGAAATCCGTAGCGGTCAAATGATGCACAGGGTTCTGCTGGGTGTCGCTCGCCACCACATCCACCACCACAAGGTCGGCGCTCGTACGGATCGTCGTCGCAGTCTCCGCCGACCCAGGCCCCGATTGGGCTTTAGCGCAAAGTGGAATCGAAATCAAGGCACATAAAATCAATCCAATGATAGAGCGATGCATGGCCCGGTCTCCTTGTCTAGGACCTCTGAAAAAAGCGCATTCATTGCACGGACATACTATTTAGATTGACGCTGGAACGTCGGCTCTATCTTACGCTCGACCGCGATTCAGTTCTAAAAATAGCGCTTCAATTTAAGAATTTGCGACTCGAACCCGTACCAGAGCGCGGTCGCTGCCAGGGTCGATACGGCCAGGCGAAACGCCACTACCGCCAGGTTCCCGGCCACGCCATAGCGGTCCATCCGCAGGTCAAACCATCCGAAGAAGATGAACACCGAGATATGAATCATGTAAAGCCCGTAGCTGATGCGGCCGTAAAAGGCCAGTGGCCCACTGCGCAACGTGGCGCTCAGCGGGTTACGCGCGCCGGTTGAGGCAATCGCGGCCAGTACCATCCCGGCAAATCCCACTGCCAGCGCGGAATCCAGAAACGCCGTGCCCCCCGCCACTGTCGCCGCAGCCGCAAAGCCAACTACGATCCCGCCGATCCCCAAACCCAGCCACGCGCGCCGGCTCAGCGGCAGCGTGTGCATCCCCAGCGCCAGCAAACTCCCAAGCGCCAAGCCGTCCAGATGAATCAGCGTGTGCGTCGGGGTGAGCCAGGAGTGATGCCCAAGCCGCAAAGCCGGCGAACACACCAGCGCGCCGCATAGCGTCGCCGCCAGCATCCACGGCCGCCGCAAAAAGCGCACCAGCGGCGCCCACACAAAGTAGTACTGTTCCTCAATCGCCAGCGCCCACGTCGGTTCCAGCGCCGGCGGCAGCGTCAGGTGGAACAGGTTCTGCACGCAAAGCAGGTAAGCCCACCACGGCGCCGTCTTGATCGCCTCCCAAACCGTCGGCCCGATGAACCACGGCGCATTCAGGTAGACGACGATCAGCACCAGCAAATACACCGGCCAGATGCGCAGCGCCCTGCGTGCATGAAAGTTGTGGAAGTAGTGCGGTTTGTCCCGCGTCGTCAGCAGAATCGACGTGATCAGGAATCCGGAGAGCGCAAAAAAGAGGCTGACTCCCGCCCATCCCCAAAGGCTCACTCCGTAGATCCATGTGCCCACCAGGCGCGGCTTGCAATGGTAGAGAACCACCCATAGAATTGCCAGTCCACGGAGTCCGTCAAGCTCGGGCAGGTAAGTGGGAAGCCAGGTTGGGCGTTGCATCGACAAGAACCTAGATTAGCGCAGCCGATCACCGCCGGCCACGAAGCTTCAACTCCCGGCTCGCGGACTGCTAAATCGCAAGCCCGCCTTGGCCTCCCCGTTCCCTCGTTCCCATGTTCCCTTGTTCCCTGTCTTCCTACCCCGCCGCCAACTGCCTCGCCCGCTCCGTCGCTCGCATCACGGCTTTAATGAGCGTCACGCGCAACCCGCCTTCCTCCAACTCCAGGATGCCGTCAATCGTGCAACCGGCCGGCGTGGTCACAGCATCCTTCAGCAGCGCCGGATGATACCCGGTCTCGAGCACCATCTTTGCCGCGCCGTAGGCTGTCTGCGCCGCCAGTTGCGTGGCGATATCGCGTGGCAGGCCCACCTTCACGCCGGCCTCGGCCAGTGCCTCAATAATGATGTAGAGATACGCCGGCCCCGATCCCGAGAGTCCCGTTACCGCGTCCATGTGCTTCTCGTCCACAAGCACCGTGCGGCCTACAGTCTCAAACAGCCGCTGCGCCAGCTCCATCTGCGGATCCTTCACAAAGCGTCCGCGGCACAGTGCCGCCGCGCCCGCGCCGAGTGCCGAAGGCGTGTTCGGCATCGCCCGGATCACCGCGATCTCCATGCCCGCTGCCTCTTCAATGGAGCGAGTCTTTACTGACGCCGCAAACGATACCAGCGTCTTGTCCGGCGTCAACGCGGGCTTTATCTCCGCAATCAAATCGGGAACCTGGAAGGGCTTCACGCCAATCAGAATCAGGTCCGATTGCCGCACCGCCTCCGCGTTGTTGGTGCTCACGTCTACGCCCCATTGCGTGCTCAGTGCCAGCGCCCGCTCGGCATGGCCCACGGTGGCACGAATCCGCTCGGCGTTGAAGAGATTCTCTTTTAAAAACGCCTGCACCAGGATTCCACCCATCTTGCCGGCGCCCAGAACTGCCACGCGAACATGCGGCAACTGCGCGGGAACCTGCGTTGCCTCGACGGCGATCTCTGCCATTTTGTTTCCCTTCGATTAGCTTGATTTGGCCACGTTGGCTTTCCTGGCAGCCAATTTGGAGTTCAACTCCTAAGGATACTCGTATTGCCGAACGAGGATGCCGCCCGCCAGAAGCTCCGACCGCTTGATCTCGTACGCAAATGGGTGCCCAGGTCTGGATTCTCAGACCTAGTGATCGCTGGATTCGAAATCAGCGGTCAGAAACCTGGGCGCAAGTGCCCGCGCCACATTCCCGCTCAATCCCCCGCCTACCGGCTCAGCTGCGCCTCATTGGCCAGAAAATCCTTCAGCGTCCCTTCCATCTTGTCGTTGCGGGCATCCGCCGGCCACGTGCTGTCCCATACCAGGTAGCCGCCCGGTAGTGTCAGGTATTTCTGTCTGCCCGCGATGGCCGTGATCGTCGTAATTACCCAGGCGTTGTACTCCAGCACAAAGGGTGGAGCTACCTCATTTCCAGCCTGCGGAGTCCGCAGATCCACAACATGCTCGCCCAGGTGAACCACAGCTCTCGTCAGCGCATCCCCTTGCAGGCGGTCTGAGTTGAACACGCAGTTGAAGAGCACGCCGTCAGGAGAGTCCTTGGTCCCCATCTCCTCGGCCTTGATGTCGGCGTCGTTGGTCGTTCCGGTGCTCGTAATTACGCCCGTATGTTCACCCGATTTACCGTAGACGCCTGCGGCCTTTACCGCTCCATCCTTGGCCGGGCTCGCCGCCAGCGCATCCGCCAGTTTTTGCGCCATGGTGATCGCGCTCGAAACATCGCTGCTGCTTCCCGGCGATTGCATTTGGTCGCCCTTGGTCTCTTCGTCGTTCTTGGAGAAGTCAATCTCCTTCGGCGTCACGTCGGTCACCGACTGCAGCACCAGCCGCGCCGGATAGGCATTCATGTTCCCGAATCCGCCAAAGCCCACGATCTTGCCCGCGGCGTCCCGCTTTAGCGAGGCATCGGCCACGCTGTCCAGCCGCCCCACCAGCTGTCGCCGTCACTTCATAGCGAGTGCAGCCCAGGCACATGTCCGCGCCCTTCTGGTGTGTCTGCGAAAGCAACGAGTCGAACTGCTTAAAGTCCTTGTCCTTTTGGAGCGTCACCGGCGTACGCGCGGCCGGAGTGTACTTCCCCGTAAAGTTCCGCGCCGGCTGGATAACCATCACCGCCGCCGCGCCCGCCTTGCCCTTCGTGCCCTCAGGATACGAGAGCCAGATGCCATCCACCTGGTATCCGCAATTTGGATCCGCTGTGTCCTTGATAATAAATTCGTCGAATCCCGCCACAACGGTGCCTTTGATCCGCACCATCTTTCCGTTGAACGACGCCGGGTTCTTCACCACATCGCACACCGTCACATCCACAACCTGCGCGTGCAGGCCCAGCCCGAATCCAAAAATGAGTCCAGCTACAACAAGACAACGTTTCATTGAAACCCTCTCCAGCCGCTCAAATCGCAACGGCAGCAAGTTGAATTCGACGGGTATCCGTCGTGATTGGGAACTGCCAAGAATATCATGCCGGGACTCCAATTCCAGGACCTCGGCCGGCAGCCGCAATCGTTGAACTCCTCACCGGCACGACGCAGCCGCCCGGCGTCGTGTTAACGTTGCGAAAATTTGCGAAAAGCGACTCTAAGGGGCGGTTTCAGCATCGTTTTTTCGAATATTGGAGCAGTCACACCGGGCAATACCGGCAAAAATGTCAGCCTCTAGCCTGTCAATACGTGCATCGGAAACTCTCTCCAACGGATTGTCAGCTTATCTCAGACCAAAGGCCGCGAATATTGCCGGCGTCGCACACGGTCAATTTGCGAAGCGCGAAGCCCTGGGACAGGACGCCTACTGCGCGCTGCCCTTTTGCGCCGCGATCCACGCATCGATCCGCTGCTCCAGCACGTCCAGCGGCAATGCGCCCGAGTCCAGCACCTGGTCGTGAAACGCGCGAATGTCGAACTTGTCGCCCAGCGCCTTCTTCGCCCGGTCGCGCAGCTCCAGAATCTTCAGCTGCCCCATCTTGTACGCCAGCGCCTGGCTCGGCCACGCAATGTAGCGGTCCACCTCCGACTGAATGCTGGTCTCGTCGATCGTTCGAGTGGTCGTGGAAGTACTCGACCATCTGCTCGCGCGTCCAGTGCTGCGAAGTGGACGCCGGTATCCACCACCAGCCGGATCGCGCGCCAGATGTCGCCCTCCAGCCGGCCGTAATCCGAGTAGGGATCCTGATAGAAGCCCACATCCTTGCCCAGCCGCTCGGAGTAGAAGCGCCCATCCCTCCGTATAGGCCGTGTAGTCGCCCGTACTTGCGGAACGTCGGGATATCCGTGAATCTCCTGCGCAATGGAAATCTGCAGGTGATGCCCCGGAATCCCTTCGTGGTAGGCAATGTCCTCCACGCTATACAGATTGCGGTCGGTCGCGTTGTAGGTGTCGATAAACAGCCGCCCCGGCCGGCTGCCATCCGGCGTGCCCTCCTCGTAGTACGCCGGCGCCGAGGTCTTCTCCAGATAGTCCGGCACCGGAACCACCTCAAACTGCGCCTTCGGCAGCGTCCAAACAGCTGCGGCAGCTTGGCCTGCATCGGCGTCAGATAGCCGCGGTACGCATCCAGCAGCGCTGCCGCCGAGGCCGGCTGCATCTTGGGATTCGCCTTCAGGCTCGCGCGCAAAGCTGGCCAGATCCGTGAAGCCGAGCTTCTGCGCAATCGCCAGCATCTCGGCCTCGTCCCTCTTCACCTCGTCCAGCCCGATCTGGTGAATCTGCGTCCGCGGTCAAATCCGTCGTTGTCGATGGCGGATCAGGAACTGGTAATACTTCGCTCCATCCGGCAGCGCGTCAATGCCCGGCTCCGTCCGCCCCGCGGGAATGTAGCTCACCTCAAGAAACCGCGCAAACCGCAGATAAGCCGGCAGCACCTCTTTCGCGATCGCCGTCCAGCATCTCCGTCTTGATGCGCTCCTGCTCCGCCGCCGGAATCGACGCCGGAAACTTCTTCAGCGGCAGCGCCAGCGGCGAGTCTTCGGGCTTCTGGTTCGCCAGCTCCTTCACCTGCTCCAGCGCTTTTTCCAGCAGGTACTTCGGCGGCACGCGGCTGATCCTCCATGCCGATCGCCATGTTGGCCGTCACCTGGTCAAAGGCCTTCGGAATCGCATGCAGCCGCGCAATCCAGTCGTCGTAATCCTTCACCGTGGTAAAGCTCAGCTCGCGCCACCAGTTGCGGATAGTCGGCATAGATGCCGTCCATCTGGTTCACCGGCATCTCCCACTCCTTGAACTCCGCGCCCTCCTCGTCCTCGGCCAAGCTGCCGCAGCAGCAGCTCGCGGCTGGTCTTTTCCTGGTCTGTGAATCCCGGTGGAGTCAATCGCCGCCAGCCGCATCAGAAAGTTCTGCTCCGCGCGCCAGCTCATCGTTCACCGCCTTGCACGCGAGTAGTCGCTGAGATCTGGTCGTTGTAGCGCTTGTCGCCGATCGTCGACGCAAACTCCGGATTGTGCTTCAGGTCGTCTTCCCAGTAGTCGTGGAAGAGCTCGTTCAGCGCCTTGCGCCGGTCCTCAAGCGATTGGGGCGCGGCATCGCCGGCAGACAGAGCCTGCGCGCGCAGTGCGGGCACAATCGTAAACAGAGCGGCAACAGCAGCCAGGGCGGCGAGGGAGATTTTTTTCACGGGTGCGGATCCTTCGGGGTGAAATATGGCCTTTGTCTGAGTGTAGAGCAGAGAGGCAGGAAATAGGGCTCTGCGCCTGCCCGTACGCATATCCGGGCAAACTCCAACAGGCCGTTATCGTGAACGTCCTTGCCCCAGTTCCTGCGCCGACGATTTTCTCAAAGTTGACTGTCTCGTTGCCCCCGCAATTGTTCGGTCTGGATATTTTCTTCGCGCGCAACGCAGATAGTGGCTCGCTTCCTCTGATCTCCCCGCAAGCGGATCATCGTTCCTCGATTTTCATCGCTCCAGACACATCGTTCTGCAGCGTCCACCACTGTCCTTCGAGATGCGCCTGCGCAGGCTTGCCGTCGATCCAAACTCCGCGCGAGCCGGGGAGTGCGGGCAGCTCGACCTTTGCCGTCACGCCCGGCGGCAGAGCCAGGTTCATCGTAAAGCTCTTTTCGCGTCTCCATGCCACTGAGATTTCGCCGCGCGGAGTGGGCACTCTGCCCTCGACGCTGGCCAGCGCCCCTGGATGCGGCTGGATCAACGCGATGCTCCAGCCCGGCGTCAGCACACGCACGCCCAGCACGAAGCGCGGCAGAAGGTTCGCCGGAGCCGCGCCCCATGCGTGGTTCCAGTCCTGATTAGGCTTGTACTTTTGATCCCATGCCTCCCACGTGATCGTCGTGCCGCTGTCGACCATGTGCTTCCAGCTGCGATCTCCAGGCGCAGTCATCAGGGCGAGCGCGGCCGTGTCTTCTCCGTTCTCAAACAAGCCCTGCAACAGATACTGCGCCGCATACACTGAAACCGCCATGCCGCGCCCGACGAGCCATTGCGCCAGCCGCGGCCTGTCCTTGGCCGGCACCAGGCCGAAAGCCAGCGGGAATAGATTCGCGTGCTCTGACGCATGATCGGTCCCTATGCCGTCGCGATAGAGCCCGCGCGAAGGATCAAAGAGCTTCTCCTGGAACACCGCCTGAGCTGCTTTCTCACGCGCTGCGAACTGCGCGGCCTCCTGCTTCTTGCCCAGCGCCTCGGCCAGCTCGCTCATATCTTTGAGGGCACGCAGATGGAAGGCATTGACCACCGTATTGACGCCGATAAAGACGTAGTGGTCACGTTCTCCAGTCGGCCAGTCCACGACGTCTCCGCGCTCAATCTGTTCCGGCGTGCTCGTCACCAGCCCGTCGGGTCCTACGCGGTTATCCAGCAGCTTCGTCTTCAGTCCCTCGTAGTGCGCTGCCAACCAGGCCTTGTCACCCGTCTGCATCCAATCGGCGTAGGCCATGAACACCATATGCGGCGCCCACTCTGTCGGCCAGGTCGGGAACTTCATGAGCCGATCGAAGGTTGCCCTGGGCATCCGCGGATCGGCGTCTCCGGCGTAGTAGCCCAACTGGGTCAGATAGGCGTCTGCCTCATAGGCCAGGCGCTCCCGATCCCCATCCACAAAAATTCCGGCGAACGTCGTTGCCTTGATCGAGTAGTGACACAGATCCCAGATCCGGTTCAGAGACTGGTCCGAAGAGTGGAAAGCGGCTGCGTCCTCGTTCCATGTGCTGTCGAACGCTGCAAGCCGCCGAATCTCATCCGCACGAAGCTCGCCCGGCCATCCCTCAACCTCGACCCAGCGAAAGGGCAGCAAGACCCCCCAGTCTGGAGGGGTCAACACGGCAGGAGGCCTGGTGTTGCGCGCGTCCGGTGGAGGAGCGACACGCGTTGGCGCCGATCCTTTCAGCCTGACCTTTACCTCGGCGTATCGCACCGATCCGGGAGGCCGCGTATCCACGCGACCGTTCTTCAAAGCCTCGCCAAACCGCACGGTCACTTCATCGTTTGCAGCTGCATTTGGATTTCCCGCCGGTGCCTTGGGAGAAAGCAGCAGATTTCCGAACGCCACGCGCCCAAAGTCGACCAGGAACACGCCATGCGCCACCTCGTGAATACTTATGGGCGCCTGCTCCACCAAATGCGTGGCCGGCTGCTGCGCTTGCGATGGTCCCACTGGAGGTTCGGCCGCCGCGGTCAGCAGCAAAGCGAGCATTGCCGCCGGCACTGAAAACGATCTACGCATACTTGCTCCCGTCGATGTTCAACTTCCGCGCAGCGGTTTTGAGCGCTTTCCTGCAACCAGGCGCCGGTGTCTCTCAACGGAGGCACAGTATATCTAAGAAACTCCGGAGTTTATAACGTTCGAATTCCGCACCGAGAAGAGATCTGCTAAGGAATGATAAACGCGCCGGGGAGCTTCTGACACCGAGCGCGTCCTTTTCCCCTAAATCGCCAGGGTAGTCATCATCGGACACAAGATTCCCCGCAAGTCACCTCCGTGAAGCTCCTTGCGCGACAAGATCAGTGCTGCAGAGGCTGGCAACTTCGCCTGCCAGAGAGCAACGGACAGAGTAAAGAGGGCCGGGCTCGGGTAACGGGCTCGAGTTTCAGTTGGGCAGAGCACTTTGGACCCCGCGGCCTGCTGCGGCGCCGGACGCCCATGCCCACTGGAAGTTGAATCCGCCGAGGTGGCCCGTTACGTCCACCACCTCTCCGATGAAGTAGAGCCCGCGGACGCTGCGGCACTCCATGGTTTGCGCCGATAGCGCGCTCGTGCTCACCCCGCCCGCCGTCACTTCCGCCTTCTCGTAACCCTCCGTGCCGCTGGGCGTAAACGCAAAGCAATGCAGCCGGCGCTCCAACTCGTCGAGCGCGTGATTCGTCCAGCTTATGGGCGCGGTCCCGTCAAGCAGCCGGTCGACTAACCGGTCGGCCAAACGAACCGGCAACTGTGCGCGCAGCGCCGCCCTCGCCGCGGCCGCATCGCGCCGCGCGTTTGCCGCCCGCAACGGCGCCAGCAGCAGCTGCTCCGGCGCCCAGTCAATTTGGATCGCATCGGGTTTGCTCCAGTACGACGAGATTTGCAGGATGGCCGGCCCGCTGAGCCCGCGATGCGTGAACAGCATTTTTTCGCGAAAGCTCTGCTTGCCGCAGGCCGCAACCACGGGCGCGGAAACGCCGGCCAGGCCGGCAAAACGCGCATGCTCCGCGCTTGAGAATGTGAGCGGAACGAGCGCCGGGCGGCACGGCTCGATGGGAATCCGAAACTGCCGGGCAATGTCGTAGCCGAATCCCGTCGCGCCCATCTTCGCGATGGACAGCCCGCCCGTCGCAACCATCAGCGCGCGCGCCGTGAACGCGCTGTTGCCGGCCGCGATGGTAAACGCTCCTGAAGAATCGTCGCGGCGGACTTCGCTCACCGCCGTCGACAGAAGCACACGCACGCCGGCGTCTGCGCATTCGCTCATCAACAAGTCCACAATCTGCTGCGCCGAGCCGTTGCAGAAAAGCTGGCCCAGCGTCTTTTCGTGATACGCGATGCAGTGCCGCTCCACCAGCCGAATGAAATCCGCGGGCGTGTAGCGCGCCAGCGCCGATTTTGCAAAGTGGGGATTGGCCGAGAGAAAATTGTCGGGCCGCGTGTGCAGATTGGTAAAGTTGCATCGGCCTCCGCCGGAGATGAGGATCTTCTTGCCCGGCCGCTCCGCGCGCTCCAGTACGACGACTCGGCGTCCGCGGCGCCCCGCCTCGATCGCAGCCATAAGGCCGGCCGCGCCGCCCCCAAGGATGACCACATCGAAACTCTGTTGATTCACGGTGCCAACTTCAAGTATTAGAGCATCCGCGCCTTCTCATTCGATCCACTTGCGGCGAACCAATCCAGCCGCACACGCTCTTCCAGCGGCGATCGCAAGGTCCATCCCTTAACTTGGCTCTCGTTATAATGCCTCCATGTACACGCCGCAGGCTGGAATCTTCGCTCTCGGAACCTCCTCTCACGCGTACCTTGAGTTCGACATTCTTGATGCGAAGAATCACCAGCAGTTCGCCTCCACCATCGCCGCCATTCGCGAACCGCGCACCACCACCGGCGGAGTGAACTTCGTCATCGGCTTCCGCCCCGAGCTCTGGCGCAATCTGGTTCCCAACGACGCGCCTCCGGGCGTGGAGGGCTTCAATAAAGCGATCGAGGGCACGGAAGGATTCGTCATGCCGGCCACGCAGCACGATGCGCTGGTGTGGCTCTCCGGCAGTGCGTATGACGTGCTCTTCGATATGGCCCGCACTGTCGTCAATGACCTCGCAGGCCAGGCCTCGCTGGCCGATGAAACCTCCAGTTGGTCTTACCGGCACGATCGCGATCTTACCGGCTTCATTGATGGCTCTGAGAATCCCACGCTGCTCGACGCTCCCACCGCCGCACTCCTGCCTGAAGGATCTCCCGGCGCTGCCGGCTCCGTTCTGCTGCTGCAAAAGTGGCGGCACAAGATAGCCGATTGGGAAGCTCTCCCCGTCGATCGCCAGGAACGCGTCATGGGGCGCACCAAGCCGGACAGCATCGAGCTCCAGGATCAGGCGGGGGATTCGCATGTTGCGCGGACCGATCAGGATGAGTTTGGCCACATCTTTCGCCGCAATATGCCCTGGGGAAACGTCGACAATCATGGCACTATGTTCGTCGGATTCAGCGCCGACCAGAAGCGGCTCTCCAGCATGCTCGACAGCATGGCCGGCCTCGTCACCGGCACGCGCGACGCCCTCACACGCTTCACCCAGCCGCTTACCGGCTCCTATTATTTTGTGCCGTCGGTCGAGGGCCTGCGGCGCCTTCGGTAGCACGGCCCATCCAAGTCCGCCCGCTGCAGTGCCTGATATCCGCCGCAATGAGGCGCTGTCAACATGACGTTTGCTTCATCCTGCGCGCCCGTAGCGCCCTCATTGCGTCTATCCTTTTAAGAGAGGAATCATGGCATCTTCCACCCTGCTCACGCTTGGGTCCAGGCGCTTCTCGTTCAAAACTGTTCTCTGGATCACTCTTGGTCTCACTGCGCTCTTTGTCGTCATCACTTCAGAAGTTCTTCTCGTCACCGATTACCCCATGTACCACGCCTACCGCCTGCAGGTCATCGCCGACCGTCATCTCCTCATCCCCCATACACTCTGCGGCTCCATTGCCCTGCTCGCCGGTCCTCTGCAGTTCTCGTCGCGCTTTCGCCAGCGTCACCTGCAATTCCATCGCGTGCTCGGCCGCATCTACGTGATCGCCGTCTTTATCGGCGCTTTCACCGGAATCGCCCTCGCCTCCGGCCGCCCCGGATTGCCGGGAACCTCCATGCAGGCCGCCGCCTGGATCGTCTGCACCAGCGCCGCATTCATCACCGCGCGCAACCTCCAATTCGTGCAGCATCGCCAGTGGATGGCCCGTTCCTACGCCGTCACGTTCACCTTCGTTTCCAGCCGCGTGCTCAACTTATGGCCCCGCTACTGGAGCCATCTTGGCGATACCTTCGCCGCCGTCGGCGTTATTGCATTCACGTTGGCTTCTCTTCTTCTCGTCGACCTCGGCCTCAACTGGCACGAGCTCACTACCCGCCGCGCCTGATCGCAGATGCCCATCAGCAGCGGTACAACTCCAGCGCATCGAATCCGAAACGGAGCGCAACAGAAAAAGGAGATCCCCGTTAGAACGTCAAATTCAGATAGGACTCCCTTGCAAGACGAAGTTCTCATTCTCGGTGGTGGAATAGCAGGTTGTGCCGCTAGCATCGCGCTGGCACGCAAGGGACTGAGCGTTACGCTGATCGAGCGCGAGCCCGCGCCGCGCCATAAGGTCTGCGGAGAGTTCCTGAGCGGCGAGGCCCTCGAAGACCTGCACGCGCTCGGCATCGACGTGGCCTCGCTCGGCGCAGTGCCCATCAACTACGTTCGTCTTGCCGCTGCCAGGCGCGCCGCGGAGGCTCCGTTGCCTTTTCCCGCGGCCTCGCTCACGCGCAAGGCGCTCGATACAGCGCTCATCTCCGAAGCTATCGCCGCTGGAGTCCGCGTGGAGCGCGGCCGCAGCGTGCAGGCGCTCGTTCGCACCACAAGCGGCAATTGGCAGGCTACGCTCGACGACGGCGCCACCCGCGAAGCTCCCACGGTCTTTCTCGCTACCGGCAAGCACGATCTCCGCGGCCACGCGCGCCCGGAGGACCCGCAGAGATGGGTCGCCTTCAAGATGTATTTTCGTCTGGCGCACGCGCAGGCCGCCGAGCTCGCGCGCGCCTCTGAGCTCATGCTCTATCCCGGAGGCTACGGCGGCATCCAGCCGGTTGAGGGCGGCATTGCAAACCTCTGCTGGGTCGTGCAACAGAAGCATCTCGCCCGCGCGGGCCATCGCTGGGAGAACCTCCTCGCCAGGATGCAGCAGGACTGTCCACACCTCGCCATGAGGCTTGCCGGTGCGGAGCAGTTGCTGGCCAAGCCGATCGCCATCACCCATATCCCGTATGGATTCATTCGCCGCACAACGGAGAACGGCCTCTACTCCATCGGCGATCAGGCTGCCGTCATTCCCTCGTTCACCGGCGATGGCATCTCCATCGCGCTACATACTGCGCGTTGTGCTGTCGCTGCGTATCTTTCTGCCGAGCCGGCGCCGGTCTTCCAGGCAAAGCTGCGGTCCGCGCTGCTGGCGCAGATGCGCCTCGCCGAGTTCGCCGCCGATGGCTTGAACAACTCACTCGCACGCGCTGTATTGCCGTTTTGCCTCAGGGTCTGGCCGGGCGTCATGCGCGTAACGGCAAAGCTCACACGCGTCGCCGCGCACGCCGCTGTTGTTCAACAAGCCGTCGCCGGCTGAAATCCGCCCACGCCGATGCCCGCGCCATTCTCAATAGTCCACCTCACGGGAGAGATGCAATGAAGTCCTTCGCTGTCTTCGTCCTCGCTGTCATGCTCGCTCCAGCCGCGCTCGCCCAGCATCAGACCTTCGTCGTCAATCCCGATGCCAGCCAGGTCAACATCACGCTCAAAACAACCCACGAGCTCGTCAACGGCGCCTTTCACGTTCAATCCGGATCGATTGAGTTTGACCGCAGCACTTCCAGGATGTCGGGCTCGGTCGTCGTTCTCGCCGGCAGCGGCAAGACCGGCAATGACAGCCGCGACAAGAAGATGTACAAAGACATCCTGAGGGTCGAGCAGTACGCAACCATTTCTTTTGAGCCGAAGACCTATACCGGCGCCATCGCCCCTTCAGGCGACTCGAACATCCAGGTAACCGGAAACTTCACCCTGCTCGGCACGCCTCACGAAATCACGGTCCCCATGCTGGTGCATCTCGACGGCGCCAGCGCAACTGCCAAAGCGCATTTTGTCATCCCTTACGTCCAATGGGGACTAAAGAATCCGAGCTTCATGATTTGGAAGGCAGAGAACGATGTCGCCATCGACCTGAATCTCGCTGGCACGGTCTCAAAGTAACCTGCGTTTCTAATCCCGGGCAGGCTGACGGCTTTTGCGCCGTCTAGTCATAAATCTTATAACTCCTTCCCCACCAGCAGCTTGCATTTGCAGGCAATTACCCCGTTTCGCGCTACGCTAGAAGCAATCATCCGCAATTGAGCGATTGAGCCAGAAAGCGCGCAGAAACCAGCCGCGAGCGGCGGGGCTGCGTACCTGCGCGGGTCGGAATTGACCGGCACGAGGCTGGCAATTATCGCGATTATTGCGGCGCTATAGGCAGGCAATTCGATGGAAAAAGTGACCGAAGCGCGAATCGACCGGTGCGAGACGGATATTACGAAGCGAATTGACGGGCGTGAGGCTGGCTAAAAAACGCAAAAACACATCGAGAGGCGACATGATCGGCGGTGTTTTGCAGTCAATCGGCACTCTTTTGCTGACAAGGCGCCAGAGGCCAAAGAAAGCAGGGATCAAATGATACGAAAGATGCACGAGAGGGACAGGAAGGCGGCACGGATAAAGCTGGACAGGGAGATGCAGCCTTTCAGAAGAGCGGGGAGGGAGAAGAATCCGAGCAATGAGCTGTTGCGGGGAGTGAGGCGGGCGGTGGGGATTCCCTTGAAAGAGATTGCGGAGAAGCTGGGGGTGGCACAGTCGTCGTTGCTGGACGCGGAGATAAGGGAACGGCGGAGGACGATCACGCTGGAGTCGCTGGCGCGGATGGCGAAGGCGATGGGATGCAAGGTGGTGTACGGCGTGGTGCCGGAAGACGGGGGAACGCTGGAGCAACTGGCCGAGGAGCGTTTGTGGAGAGCAGTGCTGGAGGACGAGAAGGCGGCCGGCGGGACGGGGCAAGAGCAAGCAGGCGAGCCGGAAGACGAAGAGGCAGACGCGGCGTGACAGAGGCCGGGGAGATTTGAGAAGACGAGGCAGATTTTGACTGGTCTTGAAATGGCGATGGTGAATTTTTGGAAGGGCAGGTTGGAGAGATGGCGAATGTGAAAGTTGGACGCGGAGGGAGAAAGACAAGGCAGAGGGGGGTGAGGAAAGCGGCGGCCGCAAAAGCGAAACCGGAAAAGAGAGTGCGCGGGAGCGGCGTGGAGCGGCTAAAGAAAGCGGTGGATAAGCGGCTGGGGCAGGCGAGCGAGAAACTGGCCGATGTGCTGCTGAAAAAGGCGCTGGCGGGCAAGGCGGAGAACACGCGGCTGATGGTGAATCTGGCCGAGAGCAAGAAGCCGCGGAAGTCTCCTGAGAAGAAGTTGAACGGGCCGACCGTGGCGGAGCTATTGGAGGCAGAGCCGGAGTGGGTGGAGCCGGAGGTGGGCGATGTTTGGAACGGCGATGGGTGGACGAGGCAGCGCACGGGCGAACAGGTGGAAAGAGGGGGCACGGTTGCGGTTGAGGAGGAGGAGGTATTGGTGGAGTAGTGGTAGCGAGTAAACGAGTCAGCAACCGTCACACGCTGGCGGGAGAAGGCAAAGATGCTGGGACGGTGCGCACAGCAGGCAATTAGATTTTTGCGGGCGGCGTGGAGCGGGCGCGCAAGGTTGAGGGGACAGCAGCGGGTGGGATGCGGGATTCTGTAACCAGGGGCCAGTGAGGTGTGTCTAAGTGAAGGCAACTGGGAGGTTGGAGATGGTTTGGCGGATTGCGGCTGCGGTATTGGTGGTGGGCGTTGTGGTGTTTCTGTATGCGGGGGCGACGAAGGCTGCGCCGAAGGGGCCGATTCCCGCGGCGAAGACCGACGATGCGCTGGCCTCCGCGCACGGCAAGGCGAAGGCTGTGTTTGCGGGCGGATGCTTTTGGGGAACGCAGTCGGTCTTTGAGCGGGTGAAGGGCGTGGTGGATACGACGGCGGGCTATGCGGGCGGCTCGGCGGCGACGGCGACTTACGACCAGGTGACGACGGAGACGACGGGGCACGCCGAATCGGTGGAGGTGATCTACGATCCGGCGAAGATTACGTATGGTGAGTTGCTGCGCATCTTCTTTGCGGTGGCGCACGATCCGACGCAACTGAACCGGCAGGGACCGGATGTGGGCACGTCGTACCGGTCGGCAATCTTCTACGTGAACGACGACCAGAAGCGCATTGCGCAGGCGTACATTGCGCAGCTGGACGCGGCGAAGGCGTTTGCGAAGCCGATTGTGACCGAGGTGACTCCGCTGAAGGGATTTTATGCGGCGGAGGCCTACCACCAGGATTACGCGCTGCACAATCCCGACAACCCCTACATATTGGTATGCGACCGGCCGAAGATTGAGGCGCTGAAGCAGGAGTTTCCGGAGCTGTTTGTGGAGTACAAGGGGAAGTGAGAAGGACAGGGAACGAGGGAACGAGGGAACAAGGAACGAGGGAACAGGGGCCTCGCAGACGACGTGACGTTTGCGGGGCTTTTTGGCGTTTGGGGAATAGCGGAGGGTGGTTGGGCCAGCGGAGTTTCCCCACCCTAGCCGCAAAAACAGAGACGCGGCGAGGATGGGGCACCCGGAACAGCGGAGGGTCGGCGCACATCGCATGAAGAGAATGGGGTCTTTACTTTGCGGGTGAGGGGATGGTATTTTGCATACCATCCCCCAGCGTTTTCCCCACCTCTTTAGGACAGGAGCTTGCCTATGAATTGCCCAAGATGCGGCACGGAGTGTCTGCCGGAACAGAGGTTCTGCAAGAGCTGCGGGTCTGGGTTAGCGGCGAATGGCGAGCTGGGAGCTGCGCAGGCGGCCGCGGCTCCGGTGATGCAGGAGGCGAGTGTACAAGCGGCGGGGAATGCCCATATGCCGCCACCGGGCATGCCGCTGCCAGGTATGCCACCGATGGGGATGCCCCCGGTGGGATTACCGCCGATGGGAATGCCGGCCGTAGGCGCGCCGCCACCGGGCATGGTTCCCGTGGTGTACCAGGCATACCCCGGCGGACCGCAGCAGGTGTATTACGTTGCGGCGTCGCAGGCGTATCCGCGGGCGCAAAGAAACTTCATGGACGGTCTGCGCTTGCGCATCCGGGAACTGGCCTCGACGGAGCAACTGGAGGGCTTCAGCCTGAAAGAGATGTTCAAGGAGGTGTTTGCCCGGCGCGGGGCGGATGCGGTGGAAGAGTACATCATGGCGGGCATGTCGAAGACGACGCCGCCGCTGGATCTGGTGGAGACGGGGTGGCCGAAGCCGTGGATGTTCTTCAGGCTGCTGGGAATTTTAGGGGCGGCGTTTGTGGTGCTGGCGGTGATGTATCACTACACCATGAATGAGAAGACGGTCCCCGGAATCCTGTTTCTTGGGGCCTTTACGGTGCCGCTGGCGACGCTGGTGCTGATCTTTGAGCTGAACACGCCGCGGAATGTTTCGCTGGTGATGGTGGGGAAGCTTTTTGTGATGGGGGGCATTACGGGATTATGCACGGCGATGCTGGCGTACATGGTTCCGGTTTGCGGGAACTTTCCGGGGATCGTGGAGGAATCGGCGAAGCTGCTGGCGGTGCTGATTGTGGTGCGGAGCGTGCGCTACAAGTACGAGTTGAACGGAATTTTGTTTGGGGCGACGGTGGGCGCGGGATTTGCGTGCTTTGAAACGTGCGGCTATGGATTCGACGCGATCCTGCAGACTTTGACGCCGATTGTGCAGGCCGGATATGTCTCGCACGGATTTCCAACAGCACAGGCGCTGACGGCTGCGGTGGAGTCGATGACCTCAAATCTGGTGATGCGGGGGATTGAATCGCCGCTGGGGCACGTGGCGTGGACGGCGATCGCAGCGGGGGCTTTCTGGCGGGTGAAGCAGGACAAGCCGACGAATCCTGCGATGCTGCTGGACGCGCGTTTTTTGAAAGCATTTGCGATTCCGGTGCTGATGCACACGCTCTGGGATCTGGGGATCCTGATCCCGAGCCTGCCGGCCGTTATGCAGAACATCATTCTGCCCGTTGGCACGGGGCTGGTTACCTGGTATGTGCTGTTCGGGCTGGTGCAGCAGGGGTTGCGGCAGGTGAAGGACGAGCAGGTGATGCATTTGCAGGGCGCGCTGGCGCATGTGGAGGCGACGCTGCAACCGGGTGGAGCGGTGGCGGTGTGAGGAAAGCAGGGAACAAGGGAACGAGGGACCAAGGGAACGAGGGAACAAGGGAACGAGGGAATAAGGAATCAGCACGAGGAGAATGAGGACGTATGGCATTCTGCAGCAATTGCGGGAACCAGTTGGAAGGCAGTGAGCGCTTCTGCGGGAAATGCGGGAGCGATGTGTCGGCGAAGGCGGCGGGTCAGGTTGCGGCGAGTCAGGTTGCGGCGGGCCCGCGGGCTGCAGCGAGCGTGCCGATGCAGGCGGTTCAGCCGATGGGGGCGATGCCGGGAGTTTATGCGCAGCCAGGTGCGATTCCGGTTGCGGTGGCGATACCGCAGCAGGCTCCGGCAAAGAAGGGGATCACGCTGGGGACGGTGATCCTTGTGGCGGCACTGGCGGCGGGAGGATATTACTACTTTACGAAATACAAACCTGCGGTGGATGCGCAAAAGCAGAAGGGCGCCAATGCGGCGCTGGCGAAGCAGCAGGCATTCGACGCGCACTGGCAGACTGTGGGCGGATTCATCCAACTGACGAACGGGAAATGGACGAACAACGCGAATGTGGCGATCCAGTCGGCGACGCTGGAGTGCGACCAATATGATGCCAGCGGAAATAATCTGGACCAGATGCGGACGACGCTGAACGGGCCGGTTAATCCTGGGGGAACGGACACTTTCAATCCATTCAATATGGGCGCGGTGGCAAACAACCTGAACAAAGTGACGTGCACCATTATGTATGTGAAACAGGCGGGTGCGGCGAACTGAAGAAGCTGAACGGGCGACGCTGCGCAGGACTTCCAGATCTCAAGATTGAGACTTTGCGTGCCTTGCATTTGCGTGAGATAAGGAAAAGGCCCGATCGGCAGGGCCTTTTCCTGCGCATTTCGCTTTAAGAGTTTGCAGTTCAGTTGCCGTGCGCAGTCAGGCTTGCCTGCTCCCGGCCAGCGGTGGTTGCTGCGAACTTTACCAGTGAGCTCAGGCTGGGCCTTGGCTGTTGCCACAACAGCCGTGCTGTGGCCGCATCGTTTGGATAAGCTTCAGTGGATATCTGGTCTGTCGGCTCAAGGACGATGTCGACGCGGCGGTTATAAGCGAGCCAAGTGGCTCTCATGTCTCGCTTCATCCACTTGTCGGGCTGTTGTGCGTCCTTTGCCTGGAGCGTCTCGACCTTCTTCACGCTGATCTCATCCAATTTTCCCTTGGCTCGAATTTCGAGCTGAGAAGCGGGAATACCTTTTGCAACAAGATATGCTTTTGCCAGCTCCGCACGGCGCTCGCTCAGCGACTGGTTGTAGTTCACGGGACCGCGGACGTCGGCATATCCCACGATGACCAAGTTGGCGTTGTTCTCGTAGTTTCCAAATTTCTTGAATTGGGCGGCGAGGCGATCAAGAGCCACTTTCTCGCTGGGAACGAGGCCGACCTTTGGATGCTTTCTTGTTGGGTATGCGGTGGGATAGAAGACGCTCGCGAGGGTGGTGCTGGGAGGCGGATCGATGGAACCGACGATGTGCAAGGTGGCGGTTCGAGTGACCGATCCTCCGCAGGCATTTGACGCGGTGAGAGTATAGGTCTGATCTTGATTGACGGGGCCTACGCTGGATTGATTCGGATTCGCGGCGATGGTCTTGCTTCCGTCGGCTGCCTCTTTCCCAAACGGATTAACCATTGTTGAGGAGGCATTGGAGGCTGACCACGTGAGCGTAGCAGAGCCATCCTGAACGACTTTGTCGCCGATCTTGTGGTAATGAATCTCCGGCTCACTTAAAGCCAAGGTCGCTGTTGGTTGGCTCTTCACGTCGACAGTAACTGTCTTAGTGACTTCGCCACCGGGTCCGATCGCCTTCAGTGCGTAGGTCATGTTATGAGTCGGGGTTACGGCGCGATCCCCATTGTTCGGCACGGAGCCGAGGCCGGTGATGGAAGTACTTACGGCGTTCGCGGCGTTCCACTTGAGTGTGTCGCTAGCTCCGCAACCGAGGCTTGTTGAATTGGCCGCGAGGTCCGCAGTGACGGAGGCGACGGGAACCGTGGCGCTGGCAATTCCGGCATGGAATCGCGGCTGCGGACCGAGCGTTTCTCCGGGCTTGAAGTTCTTTGTAACTTGCCTGCCGTTGTCATTGAGATAGACGATTACTTTCTGCCCAGCGTGAGCTTCGACGTTACCACTCCAAATTGTGTTGCCTTCGTGCCTGACAGTGACGTGGTAGCTTCCCGGCTGCACTAACAAGCGCTGATGCCAGATCCAATCCCAGTTGAACTCGTCGACGTGTCCAACAAAGTATGCCGGAGTTTTTCCATTCAGCAAGACGGCAGCTTGCGGATCTCCCTTGAATTCGATATCGGCGAAGGGGCCGCTGACATCTTTGCCATAAGGCTGAAGATCGAGATTGAGTTTGGTTTCGTTTCCACTGGTCAAATCGACCTGTTGCGTTTTCGCAGTGTACCCGTAGTTACGAACACTTAGAGTGTGTTCTCCCGGAGTCAAGTGAATGGTGTGGCTTCCATGGCGGATCGCTTTTCCATCGACGAAGATGTAGGCCTGCTTGGGCTCAACGTGAATCTTCAGTTTTGCGGTGTCCTGATCAGACTGGGCTTTGGCGGGGCTCAACCACAAAAAGGCTGAGGCGTATAAGGCAACCACAACTAAGTGAAACGGATTTATTCGCATTGCAACTCATCTCCTTCACGGGATGGCTGCGCGCGAGCATTGGGTTAAACCCGGAGACCGAGACGAAGACACACGGAGAACGGAGGAACGAGTCCGCCCAAAGCCAGCGGTATCGATTAGTTCTTGTAAGTTCTTATTCGAGAGGAACGCAAACCATCCTACTTTGGGATGATGCGCGCGTGCTTACGTGAGTTGCCCACGCGCCAATTTCGGAATTGCGAATCTGCCGGAGACTAACCTTGTGGCCGACTGGGCGTCTCTCCTAAAGAGACTTCTTTCGAAGCGGCGCTCGCCGCGTGCGTTCCCTTACACGATGGAGGTAGGATGAAACTTACACGAAGCATCTTATTCCTATCCACGCTATCTATATGGTCGATGGGCGGTGTGGCGCAAAGTTATCAATCGACTAAGTTACAGAATGTGCAGAATTGTGTTGACGGGTTCTCAGACTGCAACGCGAAAGAGATGAATGCGGCCGAACAAAGGGCGGTGGCAGAAGCGAAGTGGGACCAGAACTTTGAGAATTGCTACGATGGGTTTTCCGATTGCGATATGTCGCGGCTGTCGGGACAGGAGAAGGGGCTTGTGGCCCGCTCCGTGAAAGACCGGAACCTACAAAATTGTCTTGAGGGAATTGGGAGCTGCGACAAGCGCCAACTGAACGAGCCGGCGCAACAACTTGTGGAAGAAGCCGAGCACATCAGCAGCCTGGCGAGCTGTCTGGATGGAGTGGGGGACTGCACCCTGACGCAGATGGCCGCCTGGGAAAAAGAAGCTGTGGCGACTGCAAGGCAGGACCACAACTTCGAGAACTGTCTCGAGGGACTGGGCGATTGCGACCGGGCAAAGTTGAATAGTCAGGAGCGGGTGGATGTTGGGCGCGCGGCGGAGTCACAGAACCTGCAAAGCTGCATCTGGGGCGCCGGCGGGTGCAGTGAAGCATTCCTGAGTCCCAGTGCAGGAGAGAAGCAAGAGGCGGCGAATGCGAAAGCCTCGAAGACGAGGAAGGCGGATTGAATTTGGAGCGGTGAGGCGATCATCGGCGAGTGAGCAAGATAAGCAAGATCGCTGATTAGCGAAAAGGCCCCCTGGCGGGGCCTTTTTTGTTGGCAGGCGAGACAGTGAGGTACTGAGGCTGCAGGTGTGGCGCGAGTTATTTTGCGAGCAGACTTTCATTGGCGAGGATGCGGTAGAGGGTGGAGCGGCTGATAGAGAGCTGACGAGCGGTGCGGAGCTTGTTGCCGCGGTTGAGATCGAGCACGTATTGGACGTGATGACGAACGACGGCGTCGAGGGAGAGGTCACCGGGGCGGGTTGCAGAGTGGCCGTCGAGCGATGAGTCGAAGACGGGTTGGTATTGCGGCTGCGGCCCGTCAGGGAGGGCGAGATCGATGGGGCGGATGACACCGTTTTCGGCTTCGAGCAGGGCTGCCTCCAGGACGCTGGAGAGCTCGCGCACATTGCCCGGCCAGTTGTGTTGCAGAAGGCGGGCGAGAACACCGGGCCCAAGGACGACGGGACGCTGCTGGTAGCGTGTGCAGATGCAGTCGAGGAGGAACTGCGCGAGGGGAGCGATGTCTTCGCGGCGCAGGCGCAGTGGAGGGATGGCGAAGCGGATGGCGGTAAGACGGAAGGCGAGGTCGGGGAGGAGCAGGCCCTGGCCGGCCAACTGGCGTAGCGAAGTTTGCGAGGAAGCAAGAAGAACTGCACGGCCGGCGGGGCGGTCCTGGAGAGTTTTGAGGACACCGAGGAGCAGTCCCTGTCCGGGCGGGGCGAGAAGGTCGACGCGATCGAGATAGGTGAAGCCGGCGAGTGCGGAGGGGTCGCCATCGGTAGCGAGCCACTCGCGCGCATCGCGGCGCTGGAAGCCGGAGCCGGCGAGGGGAGAGCGGCTGAAGAGATAGCGGGCGAGGGTGTGCTTGCCGGTGCCGTGCTCGCCCTCGAGAGTGGCGACCTGGAGGTGCGGGGCGGCCATTTCAGCCTGCATGAGAAGTTTGCGCCAAGCCGCGCTTACACCGATGACGTGGACAGTGGCGGGGGCTGCGTCCAGCTCAACAAGCGTGAGGCCGGAGGCAGCGGGTTGCGGGTGGAACTGCGCGGAACCGGATAAGGATCTCAAGTTGCCTCGCCTCCGAGCAAAGGTGTGCCGAACCAACACACATTTCATCGGCGTAAGCAGGAGAAACATGAACGGGGTAAGGGACGGGATTTCCACCGAGAAACGGTTGGATGGCGGCAGCGAGGCGATCGGGTTGTGCCTCAGTTTTGGTGCAGCGGTTGTTGGGAGTGGAGAGGAAGCGAGTCAAGCGCTGAGTTGGGATGAGGCAGAGGGCGGGTGGTTTCCGGCCAGGAATGGGTATCGATTCCAAGGGCGGCAAGCCCGGTGACAGCAATCACTCGACAGTCGTGTATTCGGATGATAGCCTTCCCGTGGCAATCCCCCGGCATATTCGCAAGGGCGATTCCGGGACCGTGGTTCTTACGGCTTCAAAACCATATGTATGGAGGGTATGTGACTGTACTGGGTTGGGTGTGTTTCTTTCTCAGCGTGAGCGCTTTTTCGCTCATTGCGGCCATGTTTTTGGGGCGGCAGGTGAACGGTTCCGAAATCGGAACGCCAGGGATGCAGAAGATTACCGGCGCGATCAAGAAAGGCGCTGCAGCATTTCTGAAGCTCCAATATAAGAGGGCAGCGGCGGTCACGGCGCCGGTTTTGGGCCTGATGCTACCCACATTCGCATGCGCGCAGGGGGAACCTGCAGGCGGAGGCGAAGCCAGCCTGAAGCTGCCGGATTTATCGAGCGTGAATTTTCTGGGCATGAACGGGCATGCCCTGCTGATGATCGGATTGCTGTTTTGCGCCGGCGGATTGTTGTTCGGCCTGGCGATCTATGTGCAGCTAAAGAACCTGCCGGTTCATCGCACCATGCGCGAAATGTCGGAACTGATCTACGAGACGTGCAAAACGTACCTGATAACGCAGGGCAAGTTCATTCTGTTGCTCTGGGTTTTCATCGCGGTGATTATCTCGCTTTATTTCGGCTGGCTTGCGCCAGTCGGGAATGTTGCAGTTACCCTGCCTATCATTCTGGGGTTCAGTTTGGTCGGCATCGCGGGCAGCTACGGGGTGGCGTGGTTCGGAATTCGCGTGAACACTTTTGCGAACTCGCGGACGGCATTTGCGGGATTGCGCGGCAAACCGTATCCATGCTTTGCGATTCCGCTGAAGTCGGGCATGAGCATCGGCATGATGCTGATCTCGGTTGAGCTGCTCATCATGCTCTCGATTCTTTTGTTCATCCCGGCCGCTTATGCGGGGCCATGCTTCATCGGCTTCGCAATTGGCGAAAGCCTTGGCGCGGCTGCACTGCGCATTGCGGGCGGCATCTTCACCAAGATCGCCGATATCGGCTCCGACCTGATGAAGATCGTTTTCAAGATCAAGGAAGACGATGCGCGCAACCCCGGCGTGATTGCAGACTGCACGGGCGACAACGCGGGCGACTCCGTGGGCCCGAGCGCCGACGGCTTTGAGACCTACGGCGTGACCGGCGTGGCGCTGATCACCTTCATTCTGCTGGCGGTGCCAAATGCGACGACGCAGGTGCAATTGCTGGTGTGGATCTTCGTGATGCGCGTGGCCATGCTGGTTTCGAGCGCCGGTGCTTACTTCCTGAATGGCGCAATCGCTCACGCGAAATACGCCAACTCCGACGACATGGATTTTGAGACGCCATTGACGTCACTGGTATGGATCACGTCCATTACTTCCATCATCCTCACCTATGTGGTCACTTACTATATGATCCCGACTCTCGGTGACGGAACGCTATGGTGGAAGCTGGCGTCCATTATTTCGTGCGGAACCCTGGCGGGCGCGATTATTCCCGAGCTCGTGAAGGTCTTTACGTCAACCAACTCGAGCCATGTGAAGGAAGTGGTGAAATCGGCGCAGGAGGGCGGAGCGTCGCTGGGGATTTTGTCGGGATTCGTGGCCGGCAATTTTTCGGCCTACTGGCTGGGATTCAGCATGGTTGGACTGATGGGAATGGGCTATTTCTTCAGTACAGGCCCGTCCATGGCCAACCTGATGCTGGCACCAGCCGTGTTCGCGTTTGGCCTGGTCGCATTCGGCTTCCTGGGCATGGGCCCGGTGACGATTGCCGTGGATTCCTACGGGCCGGTTACGGACAATGCCCAATCGATCTACGAGTTGTCGCTGATCGAAAATGTTCCCGGCATCGAAGCCGAGTTGAAGAAGGACTACAACATCGACGTGAAGTTCGAACGCGCAAAGTACCTGCTGGAAGCTAACGACGGAGCCGGCAACACATTCAAGGCTTCAGCAAAACCGGTGCTAATCGGCACGGCGGTGGTGGGCGCAACCACGATGATCTTCTCAATCATCATGGCGCTGACCGACGGGCTGACCCACGGTAAAGAGAACCTCTCACTGCTGCACGCGCCATTCCTGCTTGGGTTGATCTGCGGCGGAGCGATGATCTACTGGTTCACAGGCGCTTCAACGCAGGCGGTGACCACCGGAGCCTATCGCGCGGTGGAGTTCATCAAGGCGAACATCAGACTGGACGGCGTGGAGAAGGCGTCGGTCGCGGACAGCAAGAAGGTGGTGGAGATCTGCACGAAGTACGCGCAGAAGGGAATGTTCATCATCTTTCTCGCCGTCTTCTTCGCTACGCTTGCTTTCGCGTTCGTTGAGCCGTTCTTGTTTATCGGCTATCTGATCTCGATTGCGATCTTCGGCCTGTACCAGGCGATCTTTATGGCGAATGCCGGCGGCGCCTGGGACAACGCAAAGAAGATTGTTGAGGTGGAACTGAAGCAGAAAGGGACTCCACTACACGACGCAACCGTGATTGGAGACACGGTTGGCGATCCGTTCAAAGACACTTCGTCGGTGGCATTGAACCCAGTAATCAAGTTCACCACGTTGTTTGGATTACTTGCCGTGGAGCTTGCAGTGACGCTGAGCAAAGGCAATCCGATGCTGGCGCACATACTGGCAGTCGGATTCTTCCTGGTGTCAGTGTTCTTCGTGCACAAATCGTTTTATGGAATGAGGATCGACACCAAAGCAAGCAACTGACACGGAGTGATCAGTGATCAGTGGTCAGTGAACCGGCCCTGGTGAAGGGGTGAGCCCCGGCAGGGTTGCGACCCACGGGAGATGCAGGCAAAGGAATCGGCCTCGCGCGATGGTGCGCGGGGCCGGTTTGTTTTGCGGTCAGATCGAAGACGGTTGAGTGGAGAGGGTAGTTCGGCCGTTGTATTACCTTGGTAATTTCTTGCAGCGTATCGCGGTTCTGAATCGCCCTATACTTTGGGCGAGGCTCCGCCCATGTCGCCAAAATGGATCAACCGAATATTTGAAGTCGACCCGACCTTCGAGCCCTCGATGGAGAGGGAAAAGTTCGCCGGCAGCAACGACAGAATGAAAGCGGCTTTGTGGACACAGAAGCAGGAGGAGCGGGAGGACTCGGACCCCATGGCGGTGTTGCGCATGGGCCTCGACGCGCAACTGGCCGCCGGAAACGATGATCCGGGTCTCTTTCAGCGATTGCGAGCGTCCATCGACAGGCTTGCCGAAGAGAGGCCGCATGCCTCCCAGCAGAGAGCGAGCGGCTGATCCCGTCTAAGCTTTTCCAATGATCACGGTATGCCCTGTGGCACGGTTCGTTTTCGGTGATCGTGGCTGAAGCGGGCGTGTGAGCAAGGTTAGCGGTTGAATCGATCGAATTCTGCGGGTGGATGCGATTGGATACCGCGGGATTCTCGACTGCGGTTTTGTGACGAGCAACCGCAGAAGATTCCGCGGACCGTTCCCCATTTCCTGAGTTCAGGGCCGAGTCGGAGTCAGGACGGCGGTGAAGGGATGGCGGCCCGGCGAAGGTGCTGCCCGAAGGCGCCTGTTTGTCCACATCTGCACAGCAATGCACAGCGAAATGCACTGTTTCTGCGCCTTGTAGCGGACCCCACACAGGGCTAGGCTGGAAGGTAGGCATCGGGAGGTATCGGGCGGCTGGATTGCTTCATTTCTGGGGCAATTCGGACCCCGCAACCCCGCTCCGCTCAAGGCTGTTTGGAGCTTTCCACAGGCAAAGGGCGGTGTTTAGAGAGCAGATGCCTGAAATGTGAACAAAATACAAGATGTTGTGGTTTGTTATTGACACGCACCATGGAGAGCGGTATTTTTTCATCTGCGGCTGTAAACGAACTGTAACGAAAAAGCGGCGTAAATCGAGCGATTCCCGAATCCAGGTGCTCTTTCAGGCGTCTAGCGGGTGGGTGTTCATAAAGGCGGACTTCCCCGCAGCGCAGGTAGTTATAGAGTACGGCGACGAGGAGCACGCAGGTCACGCTAAACGGCTGTTGAGGGCACTGAAACTCGCGGCTACCTTTTATCCCGTTCTCCGTTCGTTTTCAAGATGTTGCAGGATGACCTGCTTCCTGGCGCCGTTTGCCGGATGAGCGGCAGTCTTCACGAATTTTGCCCAACGGAGAGGAATCAAGATGAACGAGGCTCAACTTCAGACTTCGAGTGCAGCTTTCCAAGCGAGCCCGCGTACGCAGCAGGGCCTGACCTTCGCGCGCCGGTTTTCGAGAGAAGGCGTTTCCCCCTACGAAGAGGTGCAATGGGAGCGGCGGACCGCTTCGATCACCGATACGAAGGGCAATTCGATCTTCGAGCAGAAGGACGTGGAGGTGCCGGCGGACTGGTCGATGACGGCCACCAACATTGTGGCGTCGAAGTACCTGCACGGGCAGATGGACACGCCGGAACGTGAGACGGGAGTGCGGCAACTGGTTTCGCGCGTGGCGGAGACTGTACGCGACTGGGGTATGACCGGCGGGTACTTTGCGACGCCGGTGGATGCCGCGATCTTCCACGACGAGCTGGCGCACATGCTGCTGACGCAGAAGGCGGCATTCAACTCGCCGGTATGGTTCAACGTGGGCTGCGACCGGCTGGAGCCGGAGGCGGATGGACAGAACTGGCACTGGGATCCGGTGACGGGCGGGGTGCAGTACTCTGCGACGGGCTACCGGAATCCGCAGTGCTCGGCGTGCTTCATCAACGCAGTAGACGATTCGCTGGACTCGATTCTGACGCTGGCCAAGACCGAGGGCATGTTGTTCAAGTGGGGCTCGGGGACGGGGACAAATCTTTCGTCGCTCCGCGGATCGATGGAGTTGCTGTCGGGCGGCGGGCAGGCCAGCGGGCCGCTCAGCTTCATGCGCGGGTTTGATGCGTTTGCCGGGGTCATCAAGAGCGGCGGCAAAACGCGCCGTGCGGCGAAGATGGTGATCCTGAATGTGGACCATCCGGACATCGTTGAATTTATCGAGTGCAAGAGCAAGGAAGAGGCGAAGGCTTTCACGCTGATCAAAGCCGGGTACGACGGATCGGGTCCGGACTCCGAGGCCTTCTCTTCGATTTTCTTTCAGAACGCCAACAATTCTGTTCGGGTCAGTGACGAGTTTATGCGCGCATACGAGGCCGATCGGGACTTCACCACCTATACGGTGAAGGGCCACGAGCCGGTGAAGACTTACAAAGCGCGCGAGATCATGCACAAGATCGCGGAGTCGACGTGGCAGTGCGGCGATCCAGGGATGCAGTTCGACACGACGATCAACAAGTGGCACACGAGCAAGAACACATCGCGGATCAATGCTTCCAATCCATGCAGCGAGTACATGTTTCTGGACAACTCGGCATGCAACCTGGCCAGCCTGAATCTGCTGCGGTTTGTGACGCCGGCGGGGACGTTCGATGTGCCGGCGTACCGGCACGCGATCTCCGTGATGATTACGGCGATGGAGATCCTGGTGGACAACTCGGGGTACCCGACGGAAGCCATTGCGCGCAACTCGCATGACTACCGGCCGCTGGGCCTGGGCTACGCGAACCTGGGCGCGCTGCTGATGGCGTTCGGGCTGCCCTACGATTCCGAAGCGGGACGCGACCTAGCTGGAGCGATGACGGCGATCATGACCGGGCAGGCGTATTTGCAGTCGGCGATTATCGCCGCGCAATGCGAGCCGCTGTCGTCTGCTACGCCGCTGACGGCATCAGTAGATCACCAGGGCGGAGCTTGCCCAGGGTACTATGTGAACCGCGAGCCGTTCCTAGACGTGATCCGCATGCATCGCGCGGAGGTGAACAACATCGGCAAGTCGCGGCAGAGCGGTGCGCCTTTTATGGTGCCGCAACTGGAGGCGCTGATTGAGGCGAGCCGCGAGAGCTGGGATATGGCGCTGCTTTATGGCGAGCGTTACGGCTACCGCAACTCGCAAACCACGGTGCTGGCTCCGACGGGGACGATCGGTTTCATGATGGACTGCGACACAACGGGGATTGAGCCGGACCTGGCGCTGGTGAAGTACAAGAAGCTGGTGGGCGGCGGCATGATCAAGATCGTGAACAACACCGTGCCGGCGGCGCTTTTCAAGCTGGGCTATTCGAGCGATGATGTGAACGCGATTGTGAGCTACATCGACGCGACGGGGACGATTGAGGGAGCGCCGGGCATCAGGCCGGAGCATTTGGGAGTCTTCGATTGCAGCTTCAAGCCGGCGAAGGGAACGCGGTCGATCCATTACATGGGGCACATCAAGATGATGGCGGCGGCGCAGCCGTTCCTGAGCGGAGCGATTTCAAAGACAGTCAATCTGCCGCAAGAGGCGACGGTGGAGGATGTGGCCGATGCCTATGCCGCAAGCTGGCGGCAGGGCATCAAGGCCGTAGCGATCTACCGCGACGGATCGAAGGGCACGCAGCCGCTGAATACCAGCATGGACACGAAGAAGGAGCCGTCGGCGCTGGACACGGTGGGCGGCCGCTTGCTGAGCCATCTGGCAGCTTCGCAACCAGCAGCCGAAGCCGATTTGAAGATGCTTGAAGCGCATGGCGGCGACAAGGTGGAAGTGAGCGCGAAGCAGTTGCACGCAGTAGCCGCAGCGTTCCAGAGGTCGCTGGAAGAGATTGCGACGGCCGCAGCGGTACCGGTGCTGACGGCTGCGCCATCGCTGGACGCCGCGAGCCTTGCCGGTGCTGAGGAGCAGGACTTGAATGCGCCGCCGCGCGCAGTGCGTCACCGGCTGCAGGAGGAGCGCGCATCGATCACGCACAAGTTCTCCATTGCCGGGCACGAGGGCTACATTACCGTGGGACTTTATCCCAACGGCCAGCCGGGGGAGATCTTCATCCGCATGGCCAAGGAAGGATCGACTGTCTCGGGCCTGATGGACGTCTTCGCTACCTCGATTTCGCTTGCATTGCAGCACGGCGTGCCGCTGAAGGTGCTGTGTGAGAAGTTTGCGCACACGCGGTTCGAGCCTTCGGGCTGGACGGGCAACGAACAGATCGGTTACGCGAAGAGCCTGATGGACTACATCTTCCGCTGGCTGAACCTGCGCTTTCTCTCGGGCCAACAGATGACACTGTTTGCCGGTCTGGCTCCAAAGGCGCCGCAACTTCCATCGTCACCCAGCTTGTTGAGCGAGAGCTATCCGGAGGAAGAGGCAGCTGCAACTACGCAGCAGCATATTGCCCGTCTGGCAGAAGAGGTGGCCAAGCGGTTGAGCCAAGTGGCAGGAGCGGGCGGACACGGCGGCGGGGTGTTTGCGGGCGGCGGCATTGCGCCGGAGGTGCAACCGCGCCAGGCTCCGGCGGCAAACCCGACGCATGGGCCGAGCATGCAGGACCGGGGGCTGTACCATGCGGCCGACGCAATGCGCGAGATGTACGATATGGGCGACGCGCCGAGTTGTAACGTGTGCGGAGCGATCATGGTGCGCAACGGGAGCTGCTATCGGTGCATGAGCTGCGGCAGCACGAGCGGGTGCAGCTAGGGTGTATCGACCTATACGGATGGACAGTGTTGCGAGGGAAAATCCGGCCAGACGAAGCCGGGGTCCCCAGCGACAGGTCTTCGTCGCTGGGGTGGGAAGCCGAGCCCGAAGGCTGTGGCGGGTCCACCGTCGAGGGCGAGAATGAAGTGTGGCCGGATTTTAGCCGCAACCCGAAGGGACGGGGCCATTTTTCCCCAGCTCTTTGTCCCTCGTCGCTAGCAGACACCCGGTATCCACCCTACGGACAAAGGGCGCGTCCGCGGGGGCCCCGGTATGCGTCGCTCCTCGCTCCTCGAACTGAGAAAAAATGGCTCCCGTCGCTGCCTACCCGTATAGGTCGATACACCCTAGGGCCTGCTATCACTACCAGAGCGGATGGCTGATTGGCCTATGCCAGCACTTGGTCAGGAGCCCATACAGAAAAATCAGAGATGCGGCCAGTACCGGCATTGCATGAAAGCCCCGGGCCCGATTCGTCTTTCGTAATTGAAGAACTGAAGAGCCTGTTCCGTCAGGATGTTGCGGGATAGATAGACAATTCTCCTGACGAGGATTGCGGGGGCAACTGCACAAGAAGAAGACTGTCGTGCACTACTGTATGCTTGACCGGCGCTCCATTCCAGAAGACTTTGTATTGCGGTTCAGGATGCATGCACGCCAGAAGTGAGAGTTCGCGATTGGCGTTGTTGGAAGAGATCTTCAATTTCGCGCGAAGTTCGCGGTGCTGGTTGAGAAATTGGCAGGACTGCGCCCAGGCATCGAATCCGCAGGTGAGGCGGCCGGGAGAATAGAGAGCAGCAAACCACGAAAGTGCCGGCGACGATAAGCTGCTGAATTGGACCCAGCCGGAACCGTACGGTGCTTTGGGGTAGAAATGCTCGAAGCAATCGTACGTTGGATCAGTGGCTTTCTTCCACAGATCAAGCCCGGTTTGAGCGATGCGAACCGCCAGGTCGCCGCGGCCCAGATCGAGCATCGTCTTCCACAGGAACCACTGATGCGCAAGCCAGACGCTACCATTCCAATAACCGACGGTGCTGTAGTATGGAGCGGACTTATCCACGGTTGTGATGCCGATCTCGGTCCAAAGGTGCTGCTCTGAAAATATGTTTTCGAGGATGCGGTCGACTTGCTCCGGATTGCAAATGCCGGCGATTAAAGGCGAGATGCCGTCAAGTCCCATGTTGAAGTTGGCGCCATCAGAGGAGCGCAAAATGCCTGAGGCTCTTCCCTGTGCATCGTGCAGAACGTAGCCGAAGTAACCGGAAACAGAATCCCAGGAATATTGTTGAAGCGCGCGGGACAATTGCGCGATATCGCGATCGTACTCGGCAAAGTCCTGAGTCTGGTCAAGCTGTTCGGCGGCCTGGCGCAGAAGCCTGGCGCATCGGATTGCATGGGAGGAACTGACGACGGGTGTCGCGCTGGACGTCAGGTTCTGCTGGTGCACGAACTTCTGCGGCGGGTAATCGTCCCATCCGCCGGAGTTATAGAAGTAATCCCATGTGACAAGGAGACGATCCTGATGCTGGCGTGTTGTTGAGCTTCCGTATCGCCCGGCGAGGAATCGATAGAACTGGCGCAAGCGTGGATAGAGATAAGCGAGCATCTCCTTCGACTGGGTTCGATTCCACAATTCGCAACAGAGATAGATTTGCGTGGCGAGCGGAGTGCCGTGGTGAATAAACGCCGATTGCGCGCCTTCGGGCGTGGTGTATGTGTTCAGGTTTTCAAGCGCACGATTCGGATCGAGCTCGAGCAAGCCAAGGCCAATAAAGCCTGAATCCCAGGTGTACAGGCAATCCCAAATCTTTCCAGGAGAATTGTGACGAATGTATTTGCCTTGCGTGTGGAGAGGATATACGAGGTTTGCGAGAGTGACGGCGGCCAGGCGCTGCTGGCTGAACCGGTAAGGATCGCCGCGAGGCGAGGAAGCAAACTGAAACGCCTGGTTCCGCGCGGACCGCAATGCCTGCTCATTTTGCGGAGCGTGTGGATCGAAGCCCGCGAGCGTTTGCCGAACTTCGGCTTCGGTTCCCGTACAGATCAGTCCGCGTACGATGCGCCGGCTGTTTGCGGGAATTGCGACGGGGCGCGAGGCGGTGTGTAAGAAGAGTGAATCGGGATCACCAGCGCGATCCTTTCCGTTTCCGTAGATTCGACCGTGCGTGTAATCGCTCGATTGGTTTTGAAAGACTCCATCCAGGTCGCGCCATTTCAACTGCTCCTTCGCCGCCCACGAGACATCAAGCGACAGCCCGTACCAGTTGGATGTGCCGGCATACCGCATGACAACGCCGGAGCCGCCTACAGCGTCAACTTGAGTCGTCTGGATCCATGGCTTTGCAACGAACCGGATTTCGCCGGCTTGCGAAGCTTCGGCTAGAACAAATCCGTTGAGGATAGGAGCGGCGTCTCCGAGCGAAACGAAGGAAAGGTTGTATGTGCCCGCGGACAAGGGCCCGAGCGGAATCGCCGAAGTGGTGAAATCGCCAGTGCCTTCGAAGACAATGGTGCGGTTTGCGATTCCATCCATCTTGAAACCGGCGGCCACGCCGCGATCCAGTTGATAGCGCCAGATAAGGACGGCATTTGTCAGCGCATGGTCGAGACGCAGGCGAAAATTGAGCGCGTCTCCAGCATCGCGTCCGAAACGCTCCGCGACCACCGAGCCGCCGACGCTATCATGATGGCGCGCCTCGCCGCGGAACTTGCCATCGGTTACGAGATTGTCCGTCGGCCGCGGTTTTGCAAACGTGAGATCGGCATAGTCGAGCGCATGGACCCAGACCGCACCAGCGGGCAATTCTACGGCGCACAACCGGATGGGCTCGGCGGTAAGTTCCCTGAGGGGCGGAAAACAAAGCTGCGATAGGGAATGGAGAACGATTTCCTGAGCCGTGCTGGTTTGATTCACCAATTCCATGTTCACGAGCCGGCTTTGTTCGGTCAGCTTGCAAAAGCTCAGATCGCCGTAGAGTTGATCCTTCCAAATGGTTTCAAAGCGGAATGAATAGAAATTCAGATCGGGCGAAGCATCCCAAACGTGGACGCCAGAGCGATCGGTGGCGCTGGGCAGTTGGACTGGGCCGTGAGTAAGCGAAGGGAAGATGCTGAGATCGAAGCTCAGACCGCGATCCACGTCAGGAATGTGCGAAATGCCGTGGAACTTCTTGGAATAAGGGCCCCATTGAGAGAGTGAAACAAGGTCGTGCGTGCCAGCCAATTGCGCTTCGTGAAAATCGAGAACGTTGGACTCTGGGCCTGCACCTGAGCGCGGCTCCTGAGCCAGGGTCGAATTGCGCAGGGCAAACGTCGCCGTGGTCATGCCGGCGAGCGCAAGAAAATCGCGGCGCGACTGGTCGACCGTGTTAACGGGAAGGCGCACCGGATGCGCAAGGTCTGCAATCTTCTTCACAATCGAATTCCTCAGGGAGTTGTTTTTGCCGTATTGCTGCAGGCGGTTGGCTTGAATGATTCAATGTTGTTCAATACCCTCGATCACCACGGCATCGATATTCATACATTTTTGTTCCCCTTCCATGGTGAAGCGAACGATATCCGCGGATGCTCCGGTACCAAGAGTGCCGCGGTCGCCGATAAGCCTCCCGGGGTTCCCGGTCGACATTCGAATCGCGTCGGCCAGCGAGCAAACGCTCGAAAAAACGCAATGGGCGACTCCATCCTTCAGCGGCAGAGCGGCGCCCGCGAGCAGTTGTGTCCCGGTCATCCTCAAACTGCCGTCGGCGCGCAGCTCCACTTTGCCGCCGATTGAGGAATCATAGATTCCGGGCGGCAATCCGCCGATGGCCGTAACGTCGGAGACGAGAATGCTGCGCGCAACACCTTTAGCGCGCAACATGGCCTTCAGCGTGTCGACGGGAAGATGATGGCCGTCGGCGATAAACGTTGCGTGAAGGCGGTCGTCGGCCAACTGCGCCCAGATGGGATTGGGATGGCGCGGAAGAACGGCCCCAATGCCATTGCCCAGATGTGTTGACAGGGCCGCACCTGCCGACGCCGCTGCATGAATCTGCTCAGATGTCGCGTGCGTATGCCCGATCGCTACGTGAAGCCCCTTAGCCACGAGCGCGCCAATAAACGTCTGCGCATTTTCCCAATGCGGCGAGATGGTGATCATGCCGACAAGTCCGCCGGATGCGGCTTGCCAGCGCTCGAACTCGGCAAGATCAGGGGGGCGGATGGCGTCGCGCGAATGCGCACCGAGGGCGCCATCCTCGGGTGAGAGAAAAGGGCCTTCGACATGCACGAAGGGAATTGCGTGTGCGGCGCGCGCGCTGACCTTGCGCGCTTGTGCGATCGCTCGCAAGGCTTCAACAATGCGATCTTCATGCGCAGTGACGATGGTGGGCAGAAAGGTTGTGACACCAGTGGCAGCCAGCCCGTCCACCAGTGCGATCACGGCATCAATGCCAACAGACTCCGCATTCAAATCGCAGCCGCGGTAGCCATTGACCTGCAGATCGATCAGTCCGGGGGCGAGCCAAACGGTTTCTTCGGCAGGTCCCGGAGAGATCGACTGGATGCGGCCATTCTCAATGGCGATCCGTACCGGTTGTCCGGTGAGGGCGTCGCGTCCGGTGATTGCACTCAGATTCATCATGATGGTTTCTCTTTGATCGATGGACGCGATGGCGAAGAATCGAGCGTGCGAACCAGTTTTGGCTTAAGCAACTGGAGAATGAGTATAGCTGCGCGCGGCAGATGAAATGGATCTTTCACCGGAAGAGCCACAAGCTCCGCGGTGGGGTTACCCTGGCGCGTCAGACGCTGACGCCACTCGCCGGTTTCAGGCATAGGGAAATGCGCCCAAGCCCAATCGGCTACACGGTCGTACCAATCCATACACCAGGATGCGCCGGTCAATTCATGGGCAAGCAGTGTTCCATAAAGCGCTTCGGTATGAGGCCACCAGAGTTTCTTATCGGCGTGGGGAAGATACGGTTCGTGGCCCTGGAGATCAAGACCGAGGAAGAGACCGCCATACTCCTTGTCCCATCCGCGCTCGAGATGCCAGCGCATGGCTTCGGCGGCGCGGCGGATGGTGTCTGCATCGCCGCGCCGCCGGGCGAGATGCATGACAAACCACATGGATTCGATGGCATGCCCGGGCATCACATAGGTTCCCGCCGGTGCAGGCAATTCGCTGTAATCGCGGGAAAGAAATTCGAGAATCGCTCCGCGTTCCGGGTGAAGAAAATGCTCCATCACGCGCCGCGCATATTCATCGGCGAGGGCTTCCATAGCCGAATCGCCGACAGTCTGCGCCAATTCGCTGGTGACCTCGGTGAGGATCATCGGTATTCCGTGGTTTCGCCAGCCAAGCGGCAGCGGATAGGGCGCCGTCTCCTGAAAATCCGGCTCCTCAATCCTGCGCCGGATTCGCTCGAAGGTTTCGAGCGCGACGGCAAGCGCCTCTTGATTTCGCGTCGCGCGATAGTACTCGCTGAATCCGTAGACGACGAAGCAGTCGGCATAGATGCTGGTGGGGCCCTCGAGGACGTTGCCCTTGCGATTGGTGCTGTAGACCCAGCGTCCCTGCGGATCGCGCCCGTGCGCCAGCAAAAAGCGCACCGAGTTTTCAGCGGCGCGCAGAAACTCCCGGCGCGGCTCGATCCGGTTGAAGAGCGCCGAAAAGGTCCAAACGGAGCGGGCCTGCGACCAGGTGAACTTATCCTCGCTGGCCGGTGTGCCGTCTTCATGCATACAGCTCAGCACACCGCCGCATTCCCAATCGATGCCGCGCTGGAACCAGAAGGGAACGAACCCTTCAAGTAGCAATGCACGATATTTGTCGTACAGGACCTGGTCTCGCGTCATCTCTGTCTTTCATTTGCCGGTGCGCCGGCTACCAGCGAGCATCGACACCTGGCGAAAGGATATCTGCCAATGCGCGGCCGGTGAGCGCTGTTGCGGTGTTGAAGCTGTTGCTCCTGTCGTTCGCGGCAGGGTCGGCGCCGGCGTTAAGAAGCCCGTACGCCTTGTCGTTTTCAGGATTCAGAATATAGGCGTCCCAGCGCTGCACAGCCTGGGCGATCCGCGGATCGCGATGGACATGCTCGTAGTACCAGATCAGGTAGTCGACGATGCCCACGCTCCGAGTTCGGTCCCAACTGTTTCGCGCCAATTGCGACCACGTGCCGTTGGGAAGCTGGTTGCGCAGAAGGAACTCGATGTTCGGCTTGACGGCTTTTTCAATCCATTTTTGCCACGAACGTTTTCCGCAGTAGAGGTCGAAGCTCAGAACGCCTTCACCGACATAGGCAGAGGCGCCATACGTATGCGTGTTATAGAGCTTGTCTGCCATCTTTGGATCGTCGCGTTTGTCCCAGTCTTCTCCCTCTTCGGCGAGAATATGCGGGATGTTGCCATCGGCGCGCATGGTGCTCAGATCCCACGCCAGGGCGTTGTGAGCAATTTCGCGATACTCATTTTTTCCGGTGAGGTGATACATCCAGGTGAAGATCTCGCCGCCGGTGAGGGCTGAAGACAGCGTGTACTGGTCGTAAAGGGGAGTTTCGAGTGTGTTGCCGTCAGTCTTGCGCCAGCCGGTGCCGAAGGCGCCCGACGGATGGATCATGCCATTCTTCTGAATTGAGTCGACGTAGTGCTGGGCCGCATTCAGATAGGCGTGCTGGCGGGCCGGATCGACGTGTTTGTAGAGAACAGCAAACAATCCCAGGGCGCTGCCTGTATCGGCCATGTACACGGGGCCATAGCCGGTTCTCCAAAAGCCGTTGGGCATTTGGCTGGCGAGCAGAGAGTCTCCGTAGGCGATTGCGGAATCAAGATACTGCTTGTCGCCAAAAATCTCGTATCCGGCCACCAGGGTTCGCATGTAGTAGCCGCCGATGTAGATGGTGGAAAAGTTAGCTTTCTCCTTGACGATGTAATCGCAGAGATTCTTGAGGAGCTCGCGGGTCCGGTCGCAGTTTGGGCCTGTACAAAACGGATTCTGCTGCTGCGCCCAGTTTGCCTGTGGCGCGGCTATGCAACACGCCAAGATTAATCCCGCGATTAAACGACGAATGTGGGACATCGAGCCTCTCCTTTGTTCTTAAAGCAGTCGCGCGGTGCTTTGCGTCTGTTTCACATGTTAAGAAATAGTTTCTCATTTTCTTGAAAAAATGCAACAGTGTTTCACGCGTAACGGGCCGCACTCACTCGTATTTGCCCGAGAACAGAGTGTAGAGGGGGTAAAAAGACCTGTAAAATCCCCGCGGCAGGCACCGCATGGCAGGTTTTTTCTGGCCTTGAAATTGTGAAACGTTTCCTATACGCTGAAAATCGCGCGACTGGCCAGCAACGCCTCCCGCGAAAAGTTCCGCAAGGGTCAAGAGGTCCGATGAGAAACAAGATCGGTGGACGAAACAGGATCGGGCTGCGTGAAGTGGCCGCAATTGCCGGCGTTAGTTTAGCCACGGTTTCCCGAGTAATGAACGGAAACAACCGCGTGGATGCTGAGATACAGAAGAAGGTATTCGACGCGGCGGCAAAACTCGAGGTAGATTTTTCGCAACGCAATAAGACCAAGGCGCTGGCGTTTCTTTTTTGCAACCGGACCATGTTACACGCCTTTCACTCCCGCATTCTGATTGGCGCCGAAGAGTACTGCGGCGAGCACGGATGGGACCTGATTTTTCTCTCCTTCAATTATTCACCGCACGTGCCGTGGAAAGAGCTGCATGTGCCGAACGTGATGCAGCGCCGCGATGTGGTCCGGGCGGTGATTCTGTCAGGAACGAATTCCGCCAACCTGATCGAACTGATCGAGCATAAGGGGATTACCTTCGTCGCCTTGGGAAACAATCTAATCAACCAGTCACAAACCCTGAATCATGACGTGGTATTTTCCGACGACATTCAGGGGGCGTACGACATCACGCGTCATCTGATCGCGCTTGGACACAGGCACATCTGCTTTGTGGGAAATACGCAGTTGCCGTGGTTTTTCCGCTGCCATATTGGGTACACGAAGGCGATGGAAGAGGCCGGGCTGAAACCGCATCGCAGCGCGATCCAATCGGAAAACGATGGGGAGATCGGGTACCTGGGAACCAAGGCTGCGCTTGCCGGCAGTGAGCCGGTGACAGCGATCTTTGCGGGCAACGATCCGAGCGCGCACGGCGTCTACAAGGCACTTCGCGACAGCAGGCTAAGGATCCCCGACGATATCAGCGTTGCAGGCTGCAACGACACAGTCGGCGGGTGGCTCTATCCGGGTCTGACGACTATTCGCGAGTTTCCTGAGCAACTGGGCAAGAGCATGGTGGAGTTGTTGCTGCAGCGTATCGCGGATCCCAGAGGGGCTCCACGCTCAATCACGATTCCGACTGAGTTGATCAAGCGGGATTCATGCCGTGCTATTTCTTCACCCGCGGACCCCGTTCCGCAACGCATCAGCCAGCACGCGGTTACGGCGGATTAGAAATAGCGGCGTCCGCATGAAGCCGAGGAAAGAGTTCACCACTCCCCGGACGGTTCCATTGCAACGGCAAAGTGTAATTGCTGACGCCAAGGATGGCCGCGCCGACTGGGAACCGATGTCCCTGGGATCAATTCATTTGCTTCGTCTGCAACAACCGCGTGAAAGTTCCATCGACCCGAACAATTTTGAAATTGCGCAATCTGTCTGTCACGGCAGGGGCATCTTAGGCTTCGCAGGGTAGTGCCGCTCACTAATCGAGGCATCTTTGAGAAACGTTTCTCAACAAGCATGAAATTTTTCTGTTGACATTAGATTATTTTTCCGCAAAAATCAGCGCACTTGTACGTTTGAGTGCGCTCTGGATTCAAAGCTGCCGGCAACTAATCAAACCTGACCTGCAAATTTGGCAAACCAGAGGATCCCCACCTGGACTGAGGAGGCTATCGTGAGACATTTGAAATCGTATCTTTTGCCCTGCATATGCGTCTGTTTTCTACTTTTCTCGTGCAGTGCGCGCGAGGCTTCAGGCCAGGAGGTAACGGCAACGCTGGTCGGCGTTGTGACCGACAATTCCGGAGGGGCGGTGGCCAACGCCCAGGTGCAAATTACCGAGCAGCAGACCGGCATGACGAGGACACAAACGACCAATGGCAGCGGTAACTACGAGTTTCCGCTGTTACAGCCCGGCATCTACACGGTCAAGGTCTCAAACGCCGGATTTGCGACCCACCTGGTGAAAGACGTGAGCGTGCCGGTAAACACGACGATACGCGAGGACGTCATATTGCAGGTCGGCAATGTTTCGCAGACGGTGATGGTGACCGATCAGGCTCCGTTACTGCAGACCGACCGCGCCGATGTGAGCCAGCAGATCGAATCGAAGCAAGTGGAAGACTTGCCGAACGGGTCCACCCGCAACTTCCAGACTCTCGAATCTCTGGTTCCCGGGGTAAGCACCGTGGTGTACGACCAGTCTTCGTTCTTTAACGCGCAGAACTCACAGTCCTTCCAAGTAAACGGGCAGGGCCCGATGGCCAGCAATCTGCAAATTGAAGGTATCGACGATAACGAGTTCTCCGGCGCACTGCAGGTTTACATTCCTCCGGCGGAAGCCATTGAGACCGTCGATGTTGAAACCAGCAATTACTCCCCGGAGTTTGGCCGCTCAACTGGCGCCGTCACCAATGTCATTCTCAAATCCGGAACCAACCGTTTCCACGGCAGTGCCTATGAGTACAACCAGGTGGCTGCCACGCAGGCGCGGACATACTTTAACAAAACCGGCCCTCTGCCGCACTTTACTTACAACTACACCGGTGGTTCGCTCGGCGGTCCCATCAAGAAAGGCCGGTCCTTCTTCTACGGGGACTACCTGCGTACCTCGAATGTGCAGCAACTCTACACACTCCTGACGGTTCCAACCGCGGCCTTTCGCACGGGAAATCTTTCCGCCAGCACAACGCCGATTTACGATCCGACTACCGGCAACACATCCACCGGCACCGGCCGTTCACAGTTCGTGACCAATGGGCAGCCCAACGTGATTCCGGGCAACCGAATTGATAATGTCGTCAAGAATCTTCTGCTGCTGGTCCCCGAACCCAACGTGAACACCACATCGTTCACCAGCAACTACCAGACCAACCTGCCCTATTCACAGATCTCAAATCAGCTCGACGCGAAGTTCGACGAAAGTCTTACCGCGAACGATCGCTTGAGCTACCGTTACAGCTGGCAGCAAATCGTCACCAACCAGGCACCCGTTTTCGGGGTGGAAGGCGGCGGCCCCGGCGGCTCGAGCGCAGGATTTGAAGGTGTTGGCAACCAAAATATCTATAACACTGGCGGCGAGTACACGCATATCTTTTCTTCCAGTCTCATCACGGAGTTGCGGCTCGGCATCGATCACGACCACAACACCGCCAATCCCTCCGACTACGGCATTGACACTTCGACCCAGCTGCAGATTCCCGGCGCCAACATCAGCCCGTTCACGAGCGGGCTCACAAGTATGCTTGTCTCCGGCTACTCCTCGCCGCTGCTCGGTTACAGCCCCTACGAGCCATGGGACCGCGCCGAGACCAATATCGACGCCGTGAACAACTGGACCAAGGTCATCGCAAATCACACCATTAAAATCGGCGGCGAAATGCGCGGCAATCGCCAAGACCTTTACCAGATCGGCTCTTACAGCCCGCGCGGCCAATTTTCTTTTTCGCCCGGACAGACAAGCACCTCGGGCGCCTCCACCAGCATCGGCAATGACTTTGCCAGCTTCCTTCTCGACGTGCCTTCAGCGGTAGCGCGCGAAGTGAACGCCAACGGCAACATCGGCGACGCTTCATGGCGCGAGCAGCTCTACTATTTCTTCGTCCAGGACAGCTGGCAGGTGACGCCGAAACTCACTCTCACCTATGGCCTGCGCATGGGCATCATTCCGCCTGCATATCCAACAGCCGCGAAGGGGGGATTCTCGCAGTACAACCCTGCAAGCAATTCATTGTCCGTGACCGGCTATTCAGGCGGTCTTACCAATACGCTTGGTATTTCAGTGCATGCGGATTATGAGCCGCGCCTGGGTTTCGCCTGGCGCTTCGATCCGCATTTTGTACTTCGTGGCGGATTCGGCATGAGTCACACGCCGTGGCAAAGCCTCGCTTACGCTTACAACTATCCGATCCGCACCAACCAGTCCTACAACGAGCTCAATACCTACACGCCTGCGATCGACGCCAATGGTAACGACTACACGCTTGAAGAAGGGTTTCAGGCGCCTGCCGCTGTGACTCCCGGCGCCGACGGCACGATCAGCAACGCCGCTACCTCTTCCAGTTGGTCGGTTGTGAACACCGGATATAAAGATCCTTCGGTGGCTTCCTACAATCTGACGCTGGAGGAAGACCTGGGCAAGCGGTGGGTGAGCACCATTGCTTACGTGGGCAATCAGGGCCGCGCCGTTCCTGCCGCGTATAACCTCAACGCCGGTTTGGTCGCAGGCGCCGGCGCCAGCGGGCAGCCGGAATATGCAACCTTCCATCGCACTGCTGCCACCACGCTCTACGGCTACTCCACCACCTCCAACTACAATGCGCTGCAGGCCACGCTCAAGCACCAGTTTTCCGGTGGTCTCACATGGGGCTCATCATTCACCTGGCAAAAGGCTATGGGATGGATCTCGAATTCTGTCAGCGACAGCGGCCTTCAGTTCTATCTCCCCCAGTACTTCCATTTGAACTATTCGCAGGCCAGTTACACGCCGCGCGTGACCTACGCGCAAAACTTCACCTACGAACTTCCGTTCGGCGAGAACAAGCCGCTTCTGCGCGGCCGCATCGTGAGTGAGCTGGCAGGCGGATGGGAACTTGCCACGATCATGCACATTGCGACGGGCACGCCGCTTACCTTCACTGCTCCGGGCACCGCGCTGAATACGCCCGGCACCGCCCAGCTTGCGCAGGAGACCAAGCCGTTCACCAAGTTACACGGCATCGGAACTTCGAAATACTGGTTTGATCCAACGGCTTTCACCACGCCTACCGGCGTGACAGAAGGCAACACCTCGATGAGTATTTACAGCGGTCCAGGGCTGTTCACTCTGGATACATCGCTGTTCCGAACCTTCGTGATCCACGACACGATCGCGCTGAAGTTGCGAGCGGACGCATTTAATATGCTCAATCATCCCGTCTTTGGCAATCCCTCCACTGCACTATCGAGCGCAAGTTTTGGAGAAGTGACCTCAACTGCCGGCACCGGCGTAAACGGAACACCGGGGACGCCGCGCCAATTGCAGTTTGCGGCAACACTGAGCTTCTGAACATCGGGCAGACCGGGCTTTGGCGACAGACAAATTCCAGGTGGAGCGAGAGTTCCTCCGGCTCCCCGGAAGACACTTATTTCGCCGAATGGGGTGGCGCACCTCCGGGCTACGCACGACCGGCCAGCGGCGCGGGAGCTCATCCGAGTGTGTCATGTCCGCGGGTATCGAGGCGGGCATAATTGAGAAACGTTTCACAATATATTGAAAGTTTTCTGTTGACTTTAGAAATGATTTTCACAACAATTGCGCCTGAGGGGCAAAAGAGAATGAAGATCCGTCGTACTGGAATTCTTTGTTTGGTTTTTTGGGGGCTTCTGAACGTTTTTCCGATGGCGAAGCTGGCTTACGCGCAGGTCGATCAGGGAACCGTAACCGGCATTGTCCAAGACACTTCGGGCGCGATTGTGGTGAATGCCAAGGTGTTGTTGAAGAACACGGGTACAAACCTCGTACTCAGCACGACAACGAACGCCAGCGGGCTCTATGTATTTCCGCCGGTTAAGGTGGGTACCTACACGGTGTCAGCGAGCGCGCCGAGCTTCGAGACATCGGTCCAGGAGAATGTTCGCGTGGATGTCCAGGCGCGGGTGAAGATTAATTTGACACTCCGCCTGGGTTCGGTCACGCAAACGGTGAAAGTCACGAGCGCGCCGCCGCCGCTCCAAACCGAGACCAGCTCGGTGGGCCAGGTTCTGACGACGACGGCGATCGACAACACGCCGTTGAATGGACGGAACTGGGTTTACATGATCCAGCTGAGCGCCGGGATTGTTCCGTCTACGAGCACCAAGGGCGGCGGCTCGGGCGATTTCAGCGCCAACGGCCAGCGCGGCGACCAGAATAACTTCCTGATGGATGGCATCGACAACAACGCCAACATCCTGGATTTGATGAACGGTGCGAGCTACAACGTCAGGCCTCCCCCAGATGCTCTCTCAGAATTCAAAGTTGAAACCACTGATTACAGTGCAGAGTACGGCCATTCAGCCGGCGCCGCCGTGAACGTGAGCCTTAAATCCGGAACCAATGAGATTCACGGTGATTTGTGGGAGTACGTTCGCAACACCGACCTCGACGCCAAGAACTGGAATGCGCAGACGATCCCGCCGTACCACGAAAATCAGTTCGGCGCGACGTTGGGCTTGCCCATTCTCAAAAACAAGTTGTTCTTTTTTGCCGACAGCGAGGCGAATCGCATCACCTATGGCGCCACCGGCACTTATACGGTGCCGACTCCGCTCATGCGCCAGGGGAATTTCACCGAGCTGCTGAATACGTCGCTTACGGGCAGTTCCTGTCCGACGGTTCTGTTTCAACCGAATTCCGTTGGCGGAAAATATACCTGCTCGGGCGGACAAGTACAAACGCTGAGCGGCCCGCTGCAGCAATACGGCAGCTCGAAGACGACAGTGAACGGTTATACCTTCCCCACCGGTCAGAATGTGTTTAATCCGGCCGCGCTCAACTCTATTGCGCAGACCATTCTCAAGATGTATCCGCTGCCCAACGCCAACGGATGGAACTCCAGCAACAATTCAAACACGTCAACGGCCCAGGGACTCACCTACAACAACCTGGTAGAGAACTTGATCACCAACAGCGACACCTTCCAATGGGATGGCCGTTTGGATTGGAATATTCGCCAGGCTGACCAGGCCTTTGTCCGGTTCAGCTACTCAAACAACCGCGGCTATGTGCCGGGACCATTGGGTCCGATCCTCAACGGAGCGACAAGCTATTCGTCGGGCGACCTGGCAAGCCTGATTGAGAACGTCGCTGCCAGCGAAACGCATATCTTCAGCCCCTCGCTGTTTAACGAAGTTCGCTTTGGCTATAACTACGGGATGTTCCGCTTTCTGCAGCCCGATTACAACACCAATATCGCGTCGCAGGTTGGGTTGGGGGGGATTCCGACAGGGTTCTATAACGGGGGACTTCCCGAAGTTTCCGTGGGTGGAATCACCGGCTGGGGATCGTATAACTACGATCCCTCGATCGAGGGGCAAAACGTCTATCAGATTCTCGATAACGTTACGAAGGTCGCCGGCAATCACTCTCTGAAGTTTGGCATCAGCATTGAGAACATGAGGATGTCGGCCATTCAGCCTCCCAAGTCGCGCGGCGACTACAGTTTCAACGGTTTCTTTACGCAATCCGGAGGGGTCAGCAACTCAGGATCCGGCGTGGCTGACTTTCTCAACGATCAGATGGCGAGCGCTTCTGTGTCGAGCATCAACTACATTGCCGATTACGCGTGGTATCGCGGCGCATATGCACAAGACGACTGGAAGGCGACCCGCAAGCTCACGCTGAATCTGGGCGTTCGTTACGACTACTTCCAGCCAACCCACGAGAATGGCGGCAACCAGGCCAACTTTGTGGTAAACAGTGTTGGCGTCGGCACCGGAACGGGAACATATCTGATTCCCTCGCAGCAAAAGAATTACCCGATCCCCGCGGCCTTCCTCACGCTTCTGCAGCAAAATAACATCGCTCTGCAGTATTCCAACAATCCCGCGCTGGTCAGCGCGCAGCATATGAACTTTGCTCCACGCGTGGGATTTGCCTTCTCGCCGGATACGAAGACGGTGGTGACCGGAGGCTTTGGAATCTTCTATGGCGGCACGGAAGAAGTGGGCGTTGGACCTAATATGGGCCTGAACTTCCCGTTCTACGCAACCGCTTCCTACACGAGGCCGAGCTGCGGTACGACGACGTGTCCGTCGCTTACTCCGCAAGGAATCACGCTGGAGACAGGATTCACGCAGGCTCTCGCGGCTGGCCTGCAAAACGTTTTCGCGCTGCCGTCCTTTGAGGGAGCGTCTCCCAATCAGAAAGTCACGAACACGCAAGGCTTCAATCTTGCAGTGCAAAGGTCATTCAGCAGCACGTTGGTCGCATCCCTGGCATATATAGGAGATATCTCGCGTCACCTGATCACAAATTACGGCTTCGATGCCGCCGATGCCCTGATCAACCCCTCCAACAGCGCGACAGCCTACGAGCCGTTCCCAGGGCTTGGCGGCGGCACCATCATGTGGAATACGGGACTGAGCAACTATCATGGCCTTCAGGCCAAGCTCGACAAGCGTTTCAGCAACGGCCTGAGCTTTTTGGCGACTTACACCTGGAACCATACGCTCGATGACTCCTACGATCCCATCGCGGGCGGCGTGAGCGATCGCAACGTCAACTTGATTCCGATCAGCCAGGAGTACACAAATTCTCCGTACGATGTTCGTCAGAGGGTCAACTTCAACGGTTTCTACAGTCTCCCTTTCGGGAAGGGCCGCAGGTTCATTAACCATGGCGGGCTTCTCAACATGTTGCTGGGAGGGTGGTCAAGCGATCTCACATTCTTCGCGGAGACCGGCAAGCCATTCGGGGTATCCGTCGCCGGGGTAACGACCGCGGGCGGTGGCACGTCGAGGGCCTTCCTGGTTGGTAATCCGTGGGCCGGCGGTGAGACGCCCGATCCGTCCAACCCGATCGCGGCGAGTGCCTGCCCAAAGTCCGTGCATAACAAGACGAACTGGTATAACCCGTGCGCGTTCGCCAATCCGCCGGCGGGCAGCACGATTCCCAAGAGCGGTGCGGGTTCGGAGGTTACGGGCGAACAGGCAGTACTGCAATACCTGGGCGGGAAGACCAATATTCTGCACGGTCCTGGCTATCAGCGCGTGAATATGTCGCTCTTCAAAGATTTCCCGGTATGGCGTGAGCAGTCGATAGAGTTCCGGGCCGATTCCTTCAATGTGCTCAATGAGCCCAGTTATTCGATCGGCACCAGCAATGACGGGGCCACCGGGGGACTGATCAACGGATCGCAGAGCTTTCAAAGCAACACGCCCGATGCCAGGTTCTTTCAGCTTTCGGCGAAGTACAAATTCTAATTGGCTCGTTTATTGAAGTCTCTGGTGTACCTTGTTGCCTGAGCCAAAACACAGGTTCGGGCAACTCTTGAGCACGGCCCACAGCGATCTGACGCCGGTGGCGCAGTCGGCTTAAGGAGTCAAGAACCGGCTGCACGACGGCCAACTGCAGCCACGCCAGATGGCGGTGAAAAACTTTTTGTGCGGCCAAGGAGCATGATTCGACGGACTTTTTTCCTATGGACATTACTCGGTTTCAGATTGATTCGCTCAACGTAGAAGTTCATCCTGACAGTAAATCTTCCGGCTGCGCGGCGGCCAAGGCTGCTTCGCAGGTAATCAACAATCAGAGTAAGGGGCAAGATCGTATCAGCGTGGTATTCGCTACAGGGGCCTCTCAACTGGACATGTTGGATGCCCTCGTGAAGCAGCGGGATATTGCCTGGACCAAAATTGCCGGCTTCCATCTGGACGAATATGTGAGCATTGACGAGAAGCATCCGGCTTCGTTCAGGAGATATCTGCGCGAGCATTTGACCAAGCGCGTTTCACTGTGCGAGTTCAACGAGATCGACGGCAATGCGCCTGATCTCGAGCGCTTTTGTGCCGCATACGCAAAGAGGCTGAAAGAAAGCGATCCTCAACTTTGTTTACTAGGCATCGGCGAAAATGGACATCTTGCTTTTAACGATCCGGGTGAGGCAGACTTCGACGATCCGCGCGATATGAAGGTCGTACATCTGGACTTTGCATGCCGCGAACAGCAAGCCGCCGAAGGGTGGTTCGGAAGCTGGGAAGAGGTCCCCGATCGGGCACTGACTCTTACCATTCCCACCATCATGCGCATCCCGAAGCTCATCTTGACGGTACCTGGAGAGAGAAAGGCGCAGATTGTGAAGCGCACGTTGCGCGAGGCCGTTTCAGAGAATTGCCCGGCGACCATTCTTCGCACCCACCCGGATGCAACACTGTTTCTAGATGCCGAATCTGCAGCGGAACTGGAGATCGATGCAATTGCTCAGCCGGCAGGTTGACCGGAAGGACAGGAATCGTGGCACGTGATCCTCACCAGTAGCGCATTAACGATGGGCCTGGCTCTTGCAGTTGTAGCAGGCATCATGTGCGGGGCATTTGCTCTGCCCATGAGCTATCTCGGCCGGTGGTCGTGGGAGAATGTATGGGCTATTTTCATTCTCATCTCCTGTGTTCTGATGCCGGTTGTCATCACGGCTGCTACTGCACCCGGATTTGCAACTGTGCTTAAGCTGGCGCCTTCGAGCGCATTGGCTGCGGCGGTGGGTACAGGATTCGCCTGGGGCTTTGGGGCCATCATGTTCGGTCAAGGAGTTAGTGCATTAGGTTTGTCGATGGCCAACACCCTGGTGTTGGCCATCAGCGCCGCATTGGGGTCGCTGCTGCCTATCGGTTTGCTGGCTCCGGAAAAGCTTCACCGCCCGCAGGGGCATGCCATCATTCTGGGTACGCTGGTGGCAATTGTGGGAATTGCGGGCTGCGGCTACGCGGGTTTTTTGCGCGAAAAAAGCCAGGGCGTTGCAAAAGAGAGACTACGCGGTGATATGGTGGGCGCGGCGCGGCCGATCGCGGTTGGCCTTGCGCTTTGCATCGGCGCCGGCCTTCTTTCTGCGGTATTGAATATCGGCTACAGCGCTGCGCAGCCGGTGCTCGCCACTGCCAGGCACGCCGGCTACAGCTCGTTTGCGGGATCGAACATCGTTTGGCTGCTGATGCTCACCAGCGGCGCCGTACCCAATCTCTGTTTCTGCGGATATCTCCTGGAAAAAAATGCGAGCTGGAAGAAATATTCGCTCCCGAACAGCACTGTTCTTTACGGGCTTGCCATATTGATGGGGTTGTTATGGGGCGGCGACATCTTTCTCTATGGCTACGCGTCTCCGCTGATCGGCCGGCTTGGACCTGCCATTGGATGGCCGCTGAAATTGATCGCGGGGTTGCTCACGGCCAATCTGATTGGAATCTTCTGCGGCGAATGGAGACTTACCGGCGCGAAGGACCGGAGCTGGATGATCGCAGGTTTGATTGTCCTGCTGGTTGCAATTCCCATTCTGGCCTGGGCCAGCACTCTGGATTGATGGGCCACAGGAACAGGCGATGAAGCGAAGGGAATGCCTAAAGCTCATCGGCGGCGCGACCGCTGCCGCCTGGGTGAGATCGGGCGCCGGCCAAGCTGCAAGAGCGATGCCGGCCAAGCCGCCGAAATTTGGAGCCTCGGCGATCACGCTGGGTGCGCAGGGTAAAGAGAACGCTCTTGTAATCGGCGAATTTCTTCGCGCCGGAGGGTTTGCGCACGTTACCCCAACGCTCTGCAAATTATGGTGGGACGAGGAACGGTTCTATGTCGAATTTCTGAATACCGAACTGGATCGACGCTATCGCGGAAATCCGGGACTGGCCAAACCGATCAAGTTCCCTGGAAATGACCGCTTTCAGTTGTCTGCCTATCCGGATGCGGTCTACGTGCAGTTGTGCGCCGATTGGAGGGGTGTAGACGCGCATACGTTTGCCGCCGATTCCAGCGGTGCACGTGCAGGCGACGGATTCGACTTGAAGGTTGAGCGGCAAGCGCAAGCGTGGACGGCGAACTTCGAGATTCCCTGGAAATGCATAGGGGGACGGCCCATACACTCACACTTTGGATTGAATCTTGTTCGCTCGCGGGGCCAGTCGTCCGAGATTCTGAGCCCTGTGGCGCTGGACCAGACGCTGACCATGCCCGCCGATCAGCTTATGATCTGCGACTTTGGCGAGAAGCCTGGTTTGCGTGCAATGGCCGGATATTTGATCGAGACGCCGGATCAAACCCAGCGCTGGCAGTTACCGGCGAAGCTGGTGCGGCCCGGACGCGAAGAGCTCGGCGCATTGTGGCGCGAGCAGCAAGATCTCGACCGGGGCACAACCAGGGAGTTGCTGCCGCAGCGCGTTGCCATGGCACAGCGGCTGCACGATCTGTTGGTTCTGGAGGGTTTCAGCTTCCATACCGATGGCTCCAACTGGCCGGTCGGTCCCGGAGAATTCTATCCGAATGCAGCAAGAGTTGCGGTGAATCGTGCTCTATATCAGCACGACTTCTCGAGTGCCTGCCGAACTCTCGATATCTATCTTGGTCAGCTAGACCGCGCGACGAGGCAATGGTTCGCCGACGAGTCTCCGGGCAACATTCGCACGCAGGAATGGGCTCCGGTAGCGATCAAAGGATTCGAGCGCGAGCCCCGGCAACTTCGAATCGCCGGCGTGGCCGGTGGGCGAAGCATTTCGCTTTCGCTCAAGATTGCGCACGGAGCGTTAAGGCTCCACAACGAGCATCCGGGTTTCTTTGAGGATTCTGCAACGGACCTTATCGAGACAGAGAAGAATATCTTCCAATGTGGCGACGAGAGCGTGCACATTCAGGATGAGCCGTTCCGCATCCTCGTGTGCAATCGAAGAGGTGAAACGATTTGGAGCCTGGGCTCTGGAGATTTTTCTGTAAGGTTTTTGCCAACTGGAGAAATTGCTGCCATCGACCTGCACGGCGACCTGGAGCCGGAAGAGAACTTCTACGGGTTTGGCGAACGCTTCAATGCCTTAGGGCAGCGGGGCAACGTGGTTACGCTGTGGGATGTCGATTGCTGGGATGGAAACATTCATGGCCAGTTGAATCAGGCCTACAAGAATGTGCCATTGATGCACAGCACGCGCGGCTACAGCCTGTTTTGGAATACGAGTTTCCGGCTGCGCGCGGAGATAGGCGGCGCCGACAGCACACAATATCGCCTCACCGCATTTGGCAACACACTCGACTTATTCATCTGGCCAGCCCAGCCAAAAGAGGTGCTGCAGTTCTATACGGAGATCACCGGGCGGCCGAGAATTCCGCCTCGCTGGGCGTTCGAGCCGTGGATGGGCGGAGGCGGCCGCCGCTGGAGAAATGGTCCGTACAAAAACGCAGTTCTCGAAGAGGCAAACGTAGTCAAGCGCTTCCACGATCTCGATATTCCGCACTCGGCAATCTATGCCGAAGCCGGCAATGACGATCCCGCTCTCTATGCGCGCCTCAAAGGGACTCCCTTGCACGTGCTGGCATGGGATTGGGCCAGTATGGATCTCAAAAAAGTTCGCTCGTTGCTTCCGGAACTCACAGATGCGCAACTACCTGTGCTGCGCCGTACAAATGGAGCAATCGCCTATCGTCTGGAGGGCGCGGCGCTGATCGACTATACGCATCCGGCCGCGCTCGAGCTGGTGAAGCGCTTTTGGAAACCGCGGCTGGATCTGGGGCTGGCCGGCAGCATGGTCGATTTTGGCGATGTCGTCCCCGCTGATGCCGTCTTCCACAATGGAAAGCGCGGGACGGAGATGCACAATCTCTATGCCTGGTTTTATCATCAGACCTTTTCCCAGGCGTTCGAGGAAGCGCGCGGGCAGGACTACGTGTTGTTTGCGCGTTCAGGATGCGCCGGCGATCAGCACTCGATCTGTTACTTTGCCGGCGATCACCAGGCGAACTTCTTCGGTATGAGGGCGGCGCTCCACGGTGGGCTGAATGCGGCTGCCTCCGGGCTGTCGATCTGGGGTGCAGACGCGGGCGGCTATGCAGGGTGGCCTGACCCGGAGGTGTACATTCGCTGGACCGAATGGGCCACATTCTGTCCGCTGATGCGCTATCACGGGACGACTCCGAGGGAGCCGTGGGAGTTCGGCGATGAAGCGGTTGCGATTTACAAGCGCCATGCGTGGCTGCGTGAAAATCTGTTGCCCTACATCGTGCGGTCGGCCGAGGAAGCCCATGCCACGGGCATTCCACTCATGCTGCCCATGCCCGTGGCGTTTCCCGATTCTCCCGAACTGGCCAACTGCGACGACCAATATATGTTCGGTTCCGACATTCTGGTTGCGCCGGTTCTCGCTCCTGGAGAAGCGCGCGACGTTCGGTTTCCTCCCGGCATCTGGACCGATTTCTGGACGGCAAAATCCTATAACGGCGGCCGCACGCACAAGGTACCAACGCCGATCGATCGGATCGGCGTATTTCTTCGTCCTGGAGCATTTGTTCCGGTAGAGTTTGCGCCGAGCCTCGTGCCGGGCGAGAGCATGACCGACGGCCGGGTTAAAGCGGCTCTCGCAACCGGATCGTCAGCCGAAGGCAGGCAGAATGCCCGAGAGTCTGGGATGGATTACCTCATCGTCTATAGGGAAAACTCCTTGCAGGCAATCCCGGCAAGCGATTTTTAGCGGTCGATCGGCGCCCGGACGAAAGGTCCCTTTTACGGTAAGAGCAGAAGACAAACGCCGCGCACCACAAGCGGCTGAGGAAGTGGAGAACAAGATGGATCGGCGTTCATTTTTAAGAGGGGCGGGCATCGCTGCGACCACAGTCCCGCTGTTGGAAACACTGGGAACCCCTGCAGCAGTTGCAGAGGAAGTAACCCCGGCAAGGCCGGCCGAAACAGACTGGTTGCTCGATGACGAGAGCTTTGCGCCCGTTCAACATATCTGTCTGGCGGGCACCTGGGCGTTCCGACTCGATCCCTCAGGGAAAGGGATGAATGACCGCTGGTTTGAGAAGAACGTTGGTGAGGAGACCATCTTTCTTCCTGGCAGTACCGATCAGGCAGGTTATGGGCAAAAGGTTACAACTCCCGCCGAAGGACGCTTGTCCCGCCCGTACACTTACACGGGGCCGGCATGGTATCAGAAAGAATTCACGATCCCCGAAGTTTGGCGCGACGACCGCATCACGCTCTTTTTGGAGAGATGCCACTGGCAAACCTCTGTGTGGATCGACGGAAAGAGTTACGGGTCGCAAAATAGCCTGAGCGTACCGCACCACTACGATTTCGGAGTTGATGTTGTGCCGGGAAAGCACACTCTCACACTTTGCGTCGACAACACGATCCGGATTGAGATTGGGGAATCGGCGCATGCCATTTCTGAAAACACGCAGACAAACTGGAACGGCGTCATCGGACGCATTGAGCTACGCAGCACGCCCGCAGTCTGGATTGACAAGGCCCGCGTATTCACAGATGCGCGAACTCGTACCGCAAAAGTGGAGATTCAACTGGCGAACGCACTCAGTGCGGCGGCGACCGGAGAAATTGAAGCGCGAATTCCCGAAGCCAATGCGCGCGTGCAAAGTTCGGTGGCACTTTTTTCCGGTGCGACAACGTTGACATTGGGCGTGCCTATTCCCGAGCCGCTACGGATGTGGGACGACACGGAACCACACCTCTACGTGATGGAACTGCACGCCAAAACTGCGGTGGGCGCACGAACTTTCGAACACAAGATTGCAGTACAGTTTGGGATCAGGGGAATCTCCACAAAGGATCGGCAGTTCGTGCTCAACGGGCGTGCTGTGTTTTTGCGTGGCACCGTGGAAAATGCAGTCTTTCCTCTCACCGCGTATCCCGCTATGGAATTGGCGGATTGGCGCAGGATTTATCGAACGGTTCGAGACTACGGAATGAACCATCTTCGCTTTCACTCCTGGTGCCCTCCTGAAGTTGCGTTCCAGGCGGCCGATGAGGCGGGCGTCCTGCTCCACGTTGAACTGCCTGTATTCTCACATCATGTCGACAAGACGCCGGGCCTCAAAGAATTCATGCGGCAGGAAGGCCATCGCATTCTCGAGGCCTACGGCAATCATCCCTCATTTGCTCTGTTCTGCATGGGCAACGAGCTGACGGGCGATTTTGAATTTCTGGATCAATTGGTTGGTGAGTTGAAGCAGGCAGACAATCGCCGGCTCTACACGTATTCCACGAACAACGGCCGTTCGGCGCCGGGATCGACCTCCGACTATTGGGTAACAGAGGAGACTGCGCAGGGAAGATTGCGGATTGACAAGACGCGCTTTGGAGCCACGCCAGGAGGCACAGACTACGATTTCTCGAAGGCAATCGCTGCATTCAACCTTCCTGTTGTGGCCCACGAGCTTGGACAATGGGCCGTGTATCCGAACTATGACGAGATCGGGAAATACATCGGTGTCCTGAAGGCGCGCAACCTTGAAGTGTTTCGCTCCGAACTGGAAGCACATGGCATGGCGGAGCAGTCCGCGGAGTTTCAGATTGCTTCGGGGAAATTTGCCGCCGAGATTTACAAGGAGGACATCGAGTCTGCAATCCGCACTCCTAAGCTGGGCGGATTTCAACTGCTGGAGCTTACCGACTACCCCGGCCAGAAGGAAGCGCCGGTTGGAATGCTCGACTGCTTTTGGGACTCGAAGCATGTGATTTCGCCCGAGGCTTTTCGGCGCTTCTGCGGCGATACGGTACCGCTCTGCCGCTTCTCAAAATTTACATGGACCTCGGAAGAGATCTTTCGCGCGACGGCAGAGGCTGCACATTATGGAAAGCGTCCGCTCAGACAATTGCCGGCTTCGTGGTCCATTTGCGACGACTCGGGCCGGATTCTCAGGGCGGGTAGTCTTCTTTCCTGCAGTGCGAAGTCCGGAGAAATCGCAGCACTTGGAGCGATCGAATTTCCGTTGGCTTTTGTCCGCAAGGCGATGCGGCTCAACCTGCAGATTCGCGTGCACGGCATCGAGGTGGAAAACCGCTGGCAGATATGGGTCTACCCCAAGGCGCTGCCGGCCGTCGGGCACAACGACGTGCTGATTACTGCCAGCTTCGACGAGGCCGCGATCACACGACTCGAAGCCGGAGGCGCCGTATTTCTTTGCGCCAATGCGAATGGGCAGGGAGATCAACTACTGAAGCTCAGGTTTCTGCCTGTCTTCTGGTCGTTTGGCATGTTCAAGAAACAACCGGGCGTGCTCGGCATCTTATGCGACCCGAGCCATCCGGCCTTGGCATTGTTTCCTACCGACATGCATTGCAGTTGGCAGTGGTGGGAACTGATGGAGGGAACCAATGCGTTCGTTCTCGACGATACGCCGTTGGGATTCAGGCCGCTGATTCAGGTGATTGACGATTTTCACCGCAACCATAGGCTAGGGCTAGTTATTGAAGCGCAGGTCGCGAACGGAAAACTTCTCGCGACGTCGCTGCCGCTACTTGAAAACCTGGACGGGAAGCCGGTGACGAGGCAGCTCTATTCCAGCTTGCTGGCCTATGCGAGCAGCAAGAGTTTCAGCCCACGGCAAAGTCTCTCCCTTGAGAATGTTCGCAAGCTCAAATCGGCCTCGGTATAGGATGGGAGAACTTCAATCTGCCTGGAACACCCACGATCCTCGCTGGCGTATATTTCCTGCTTCGTGCCATGCCTGTGTCAATCTCGTGATTGGTTCCGGTTTTTTTGAGCCACCGAAATATGACACTATAAGCGGTTGCTCAAAGATGACCACAACATTCGCAGGGAATGGCAAGGAATTCGGCGGCGCATTAGGCACGCAAAAGATCCTGGAGGGCCGGCAGATGACGTGTTTGCCGCGATGGGGTTGAATGCGCCTGGGCGTAACGCAGGGTCGATGAAGAGTCCGTTCCTCTGTGTGTTCAAATGGCCCGATACCTGGTGAGTTTGGCAAGAGATGAGTCAGACCAAATCTGTACGACGCATTTCTGTCGCGAGAATCCGGGTGAGCGTGATTATGCGATATGCAAATGCTTTCGAGCCTGATCGTCTCGATCGTTGCTTCAAAGCCGTTGGGCAAAAGGCCATTCATGGCATTTGGCCGCGCGCGCGAGGTAGAGAGCAGAGCCGGTGAGCACGATGAGAAATGCGAAAAACAGCTCGCGTTCGAAGGCTGGGCGCGCGAACAAAATGTAGAGAAAACCGGCGATGGCGATGAGCGGCGGAATCGGATATAGCCATACGCGGAAAGGGCGCACCATGTTGGGCTGTGTGTGGCGCAGGACGATGAGTCCAATCTGCTGCAGAAGGAACTGGAGCAGGATGCGAATTACGACCAGAGCCGCGAGCAAATCCAGAAGCTGAAAGACGCAGAAGATGGTAGACACCGCGCCCAGAACCAACAGTGAGACGTTGGGAAAGCGATGGCGAGGATGCACGCGGGCAAAGACGCGGAAATAGTTACCATCGAGGGCTGCGGCATAGGGCACCCGGGAATAAGAAAGCAGCAGGGCGTAAACCGAAGCGAACGCAGTCCACACCACGAGAAGTGCGATGATGCGGCCAGCGAGCCTGCCGTAAACGGATTGCATGAGCACGGCAACCACGGAGAGGCGCGCATTGGAGGCAGCAGCACCTGTCATCGATTGCCAAGGGAGAACGCCGAGCACGCTCACGTTCATCGTCAAATAGAGCACGGCTACCAGCGCAACCGACCACAGAATGGCGCGCGGGATGGTGTGGCCCGGGTTGCGCACCTCGGCCCCAAGAAAGCAGATGTTGTAAGCGCCCCAGTAATCGTAAGTGGCTATGAGAGTAGCCGTGCCCAGGCCTTCCACAAACCCTAACGTCGGGGCGAAGGCGTGGGGCGGGAAACTAAATGCCTGGTGCGCATGGAAATGAGTAAGGCCAGTCAGGATCACGACGCCGAGCGTTCCGAGCACCCCTATCCAGAGGACCGAGGAAAGACGGCCAATGAAGTAAATGTTGCGATAGAGAAGCACGATGGCGGCCAGGCAGCAAAACATGGCCAGAATCGTGGCTGGGCCGAAGAGAATGGCGAGGTGGAAGGCTCCGAGCACGGGAATCGGTATCGGGATCTGGTAGCTGAAGTAGGTGTGGCGCAGATTGGGGAAGATGAAACCGGCGTACTGGGCCAGCCCCACGCAACCTGAAGCGATGGAGAGCGGCGCGCTGAAGGTGAGCTGCCAAATGAAAAGGAAGGAAAGGTAGCGGCCAAGGCGCTTGGGGCCGTAGATGGTCTTGAGATAAAAATAGGAACCGCCGGCCTCGGGCATGGCGGCGCCGAGTTCGGCCCACACCAGGCCATCGCAGGCGGCCAGAACGGCGCCCAGCAGCCAGCCAAGAATCGCCTGCGGCCCATGCATGGCCGCGACGATCAGGGGCAGGGTGATGAAAGGCCCCACGCCAATCATGTTGATCATGTTCAGCGAGATTCCCTGCAGCAGTCCGATCCCACGAACCAGTTCCGGCTGCTTGCCCTGGCCGGAAATGGCAGGCTTGGCGGCGCCGGGCGTTACATCCATTCGGTTTTCAGTTTTTGCAGACGCCTGGGATAGGCATCGAGGCGCGATTGCTTCTCCGCGAGCCATTCGCGGTCGGCGGTGAGCTGCTGCTGCATGGCGGCGATCTCGTCCCGTACCGTTTCAGGCGCCGGGCCGCCGACAATGCTGCGAATCGCGACGAAGTGGTCAGCGTCCAAGGCCAGACGCAAGTCCTCCTCCGAGGTTTGCAGACTTCTATTGAGAACCGCCGGGGCGAGCTCGCGCAAAAGACCGATCATGTGCTCGTGCGCATCTTCCTTGCCGGACTTTTTCACCATTTCAGAAACCAGCCGATGGGCTTCGCGAAAGCTGATCTTCTCGCGCCGCACCAGGGTGTCGGCCAGTTCGGTAACAGTAAGAAAATCGCGGTTTGCGCGGCTGCGCAATGTTTGCTTATCCACGTCGGTATGCTGCATTACGGCCGCCAACAGGCTGACCGTGCGGTGCGCGTCGTGAAACATGCTGAAGAGCAGCGGCTGCAGGTCGTCTTCGGCGTCCACCATGTCGGTAAAAGGCGTATTGTGCACCGAGGTGAGTACGGCCTGTGCCTGGCTGAACGCCTTGCTGGCCAGGATGCGCGTGTGCTCGAACGAAACTGGGTTGCGCTTCTGCGGCATGATGCTGCTGATCTGTACGTAACCGTCCTGCACGCGCAGAAAGCCGAATTCGCTGGTGCACCACAGCAGCATATCCTGCACGAAGCGACCCAGGCTCAGCATGCATACAGCCACCGCCGAGGCAGACTGCGCCAGGTAATCGACAGCTGCGATGCATCCGTAGGAATTGCGCTGCAAACCATCAAACCCCAGCAGCTCGGCGGTGTAATCGCGGTCAATGGGAAAACCCGTAGTGGTGATCGCACAGGCGCCCAAGGGACTGCGATTGATGACGTCGAATGCGGCCCTCATACGCTGCGTATCGCGAGCCAGGAACTCCACCGCTGCCAGTAGATAGTGTGCGAGCGTAGTAGGCTGAGCCGGCTGGGTGTGCGTATAGGCGGGCATCACGGTATCCACATTGGCGGCAGCCAGGCCGAGCAACGCGGAGCGAAGCGCGCAGATTTCGACGGACAACTGAAGGATCTCCTGCCGGAAGCGCATCCGGTAAAGTGCAATGTCGATGTCGTTGCGGCTGCGCGCGGTATGGATCATACCGATGACGGCGGGATCGCCGAGCTGTTCCAGGCTGTGCTCGACAAAGAAGAAGAAGTCTTCGAAGCGTCCGTCGTAGACGGCCTGGGCGAGCTGCCGGCGATCGAGGCGGTCCAGCGCCTCCAAACAGATACGCGCCTCTTCGGGAGCGAGAATTTTCTGCCGCGCCAGCATCAGCGTGTGCGCGTAGTGGATCTGCAGGAGCGCCTCAGTGAAGTACTTCTTTGCATCTTCAAAATTGATGGCGAGGACTGCTGCAACGTATTCCGGCGCGGGCTTGAATTCCACGTTCACTCCTGATCACGGCGGTGCGATGGGCGCTGGTCCGGATGCGGAGGCACTGAAAGCCTGCTAATGATCCCGCCGTCGGTACGAGTAGATTTCATTCGCAGTGCATTTTACGCGCCGCAGGAAACCAGCGGCATATGTTCGATAGAAAATGTACGCGCCGGCCGTTGGAGATGGTTTGCTCAAGCAGCCGGCGCGCGGATCAAAAGTTGATTTTCGCACCGAACTCGATTAGACGTGCGGTCATGAGGGTTGACGTGAAGGCACCCGACGGCGGCGTCACAACCGTTCCGCTCGTCGCGGTCGGCGCTCCGCTCGTAAGGCCCACAACCGTGGCCGTCTCATTGAGCGAGGTCACGTTGGAATGACGGTTGAACACGTTGGCGCTTTCTGCGAACAGCTGCGGCTGGATACGATCGAACCAGTTTCCGAGGCCGCGGGTGTAGCGGACATCGAACTGGTAGATACCCGGTCCTCGCAGAGAATTTCGGCCCACGCCCAGCGGCCGCTGATAGGACGAAGAGAGGGTATCGCCTGTCAGGTTAGTATTGGTCACTTCGTTCTGCACCTGGCCCGACATGAGGTTCCAGGTCGTCTCGAGAGTATTGTCGTTGACCAGGGCGTTTGCGAAACCGGAATCGTAGTGCACCTTTGGCGCAAAGACGGCCAGCAGGTTAAAGGTGTTGGGGCGATCGACGCAAGCGTTACCGCGATCGAAGTTGCGATTGAGCGCATTTGTGATCACTCCATCGCAGTCGTAGGTGTCGACCTGGGCAGCATCGTCGATCGCATGCCCGTAGGTGTAATTGGCATTCGCGGAGAACCCATCCGAGAAGCGGTGTGTCAAGGAAAACAGGAGGGCGTTATAGGAAGAGTTAGCGCCCATGGTCTGCAGCGTAATGTTATTGAAACCCGGGTAAAGGCGCGTGGAGGAGTTCACTGTGCTGGAGTAGACAGGGCGGCCGTCTGCCAGGTGGCCAACGGGGTTGATCAGGTTCAAGTTGTATTCGTATGGAATGTTACGTCCGTTGGTCATCACATAGCTGACGGTGAGTGCATCGTTCTTGTCCAACTGCTGCGACACCTGCAGATTGCCGTTCAAAGAGTATTCGTTCTTGAAGTTGGGGGTGGTGGCAGTGATGCTCTGAGTACCCGCGCAGGAACTACTTACCGAGGTGATGGTGTTGGGGTAAGCCGGCGCGCAGGGAGCCCCGAGTGAAGACGAAATCGACGTAACCAGCGAGGCGGTGCCGCCGTTGTTGTAAAGCGGGTAATACCACATATCGGTGGGCGGCGCCAGGTAGAAGACGCCCATATTGGCGCGCACCACGGTGGTGGGACGCACCTGCCAACTGATGCCGAGCCGGGGTGAGAAGTCGCCCTTCGGCGTGCGGAAACTCTGCGTGTAGATAAACGGCGCGTTCGCCAGCCCCGCAGGCGCGTTGTACACATCGTAGCGCAGGCCGTAATCGATCATGAGGTTCTTGCGCACCTGCCAGGTATCCTGCCCGAATAAGCCCCAGAAGTTGTCCTGGAAGCCCGCTCCAGGGTTGCCGACGCTGATGTTGATCTGGGTGTAGCTATACCGGTTGGTGCCCGAAGCCGCTGCCTCGTAGGCAGCAACCGAGGGGAAGACGTATTCGGAGTAAACGGCCGAAAACTGCGTAAGCAACGGCCTGATAAAGTCGACGCCGAACTTCATGGTGTGCGCGCCCTTGATCCAGGTCAGGTTGTCGTTGAAGCTAGGAATCTTTTCCTGGAACTTCGTTCCATTGATGTTGGTACCGTTGAAGTAGGCGACGCCGGAAATATAGACCATTGGCCCGGGACCCGTGGTGGGTGCGTTCACGTGCTTCTCGTTGCGATACGGCCACGAGCCGCGGAACTCGTTCAGCAGGTTCGGCGTGAGATCCGTGATGAGCTGCGCGCCTTCAATGTACGCCCGGTCGTGGAAGTTTGACGATGCGGAAAGCGCGTATAAGCCGCCCACGTCGCTGTTGTAGGGAAACTCGTTGCGGAAATAATTGAAGCGGACGAACGCGGTGTTCTTCGGATTGATGGTCCAGTCAAGGCGTCCGTCCACAAACGTCGCGTGTTCCACTTCAGGTGCGGTGCCGAGCTGGGATGCCGGCAGTGGGATTGCCGCCGCATTCGCGGGAGTAATGGTAATCGGGTTCGGCTCGCCGCGCAGAATGTACTCGTAGGCCCCGTAGAAGAACACCTTGTCCCTGATGATGGGCCCGCCGATGTTCATCGCGGGATTGCTCAGAGTTGAGTCCGGCGTGGGCGCGGTACGTGCAAGGAGCATGGGGCGGGAATTGACGGACGAGGGACGCCAGATCTCCTGCAACATGCCGTGGACTTGATTGGTGCCGGAGCCGGTAATGTAGTTGGAAATCAGGCCGTCCGTATTGCCGAACTCTGCCTGGTAGGAGTTGGAAACCTGTTGAATCTGTGAGACATAGGAATTCGAAATGGCATACAGGCGTAATCCCAACTGGTCGGATTCCGTGTCATCCATACCGTCAAGCTGGTAACTGACGCGATCCGTCAGTCCATTGGTGTTCACGTCGTCGGGGATGCCCAGCTCCTGGTTGGGAATGCCGCTGACACCCGGCTGAAACAGAAGGAAATCGTAGGGATTGCGCGAGGGGAGCGGAGCGTTGGCGACCTGGGTGGCCGTGAGGTCGGCGCCGATATCCACGCGCGCCGGCTCAATGACCGAGGCGTTCGCCACCACTTCCACTTGCTGGCTCACCTGCCCGGGATGGAGCTGTTGGTTGATGACCGCGGTATTGCCGGCTTCGAGGGTAATGCCCGACTGCTTGATAGGCGCAAAGGTCTTGGACACGACCGTGAGCGTGTAAGGCCCGAGAGGAAGATTGGGAATGACGTACAGGCCGCTCGAATCCGTGGTGACGGTGCGGGTGAAGCCTGTGTCATCGTTACGGGCTGTCACCGTGGCACTCTGAACGGGTGCGCCGCTGATGTCAGTTACCTGGCCGCGCATGGCTGCGTTGATGGATTGCGACTGGCCATATGCGCTTGCTGCTCCCGTCAGCAAACTGCCACAAATCAAAAGCATTAGGGAGAAGAACAGGCGCATTCGCGATGCAATGGATTGATTGCGATTGCGGAGTCGATGAGAAGACATTGCGGCATCCTCCTGAATTTATTTGATTTTGTTTTCTTCTGGCTGGGGAAAACTTTCTTTGTAAGGTTCACTTACAAAGTAATTACATACGTTAGCAAGCCACAGACTGAAAGTCAACTTGTTTTTACATTCGATGAAAGAGGAAGGGGCGGAGAGGCGGTCTCCCTGCTTGATGCGTTCGAGTAAAGGCGTGCTGCTGTTGAGCCTCCACAGGCCGGGCGCACCTGTCACACGAGATCTGGACGTCAGGACTGATGCGATTGTCGCCTCCAGATTCTCGCTTGTTGCAACCCCTCGCATATGGCGATCGAGACGCGGCGGTAGTTCCGCCGGCCCTATCTAATGCCGTGACCTCGGGATAATTGGGCCAAGTTTTGTTCTAACCCTGGTGCCCTGCTTCTACGCGTGAACAGCCGGGACTTCGATCGAATTCAGCGCCAGACGCACGGCGCCGACTAACTGCGCGTCCTGACCCAGCGTGCTGAGAACCAGTTGCGGCCGCAGAAGCTCGTTGCGATCCAGCCGCCTTCGGGTTACATCGTAGAGCGCGTTGCTCATGCCCACACCGCCGCCCAGAACAACCAAAGAGCAGTTGACGATCAGCGAGATGTTGAAGATGGCGTCGGCCAGAATGTGCGACGCCCAGTTGAGGATCTCCGCCGCGATCGGGTTGCCCTGGCGGCCTTGCTCGAAGATTTCTGTAGCCGAGAGCCCGGCGGGAAGATTGCGATGCTGCGTCTTCTTCGCGCCCCGCAACTTATTGCGCCAGGCCTTTTCGATTCCTCGCCCGCCGATTACGCTCTCCAGCGATCCCGCTTTATCCAATACAAAAGCGGTATCCGGCGTTCCCGGAACATGCATGTATCCAACCTCGCCGGCGGCCCAGTCGGCACCGTGAATGATCTGGCCATTCAAATAGATGCCTGCACCTATGCCGGTGCCGAGCGCAAGAAAAACAAAATTCGAGACGTCGCGCGCTGCGCCTCGCCAATTCTCGCCAATGGCGGCAAGGTTCACGTCGTTTTCTACAACCGCCGCAATGCCCAGCGTCGATTCCAAGAGATTGCGAAAGGGTACGTTGCGCCAGTTCTTCAGGTTGGGCGCCGAGACCACCACGCCCGCATCCACGTCGGTAATCCCTGGATTACCGGCAGCCACCACTTTCACCGCCTCCATGGAAAGCCCAGCCTGCCGCGTAAGGTGTTCCATCCCGGTCCGAATCATCGCAATCACCTGCTCCGGAGACGAAGCGGAGCGGCTCGGTGCGGACCACTTGCCCAGCATGGTTCCGTTCATATCGGCCAGAGCAACGCGCAGGAAGGTTCCACCCAGGTCCACGGCCAATACGTGTGCGTAGCTGGCATTGAAGCGCAGCATATTCGGCCGACGCCCGCCGTTGGAAGATCCAAACCCGACAGACTCCACCAGGTCCTCGTCGATCAGCTGCTCGATCGCCGCGGAAACCGTAGGGGCAGTCAAACCGGTAAATCTCACCAGGTCGGCCCGGGAACAGGGATTGTTTTGCCGCAGAATACGCAGAACCTCGCGCACATTCATCTCTTTGAGGAGAGCCGGCCGCGCCGGGCCTAAGCCATGGCGCAAATCGTCGCGCTCGGCGCCGCGCCGAAGATTTTTTTTGAAGGGGCTTGACATACAATCAAACCCCGATACTAAGATAACTTTATTTAGATAGTCAAGACGAAAGACGCAAAACGACCGATCGGGAGTTCTGCGGCAACCAGTCTTCTTCTCCAGTGCTTTACCAAATCTTCAACTTCACGGAGGCAATTTCGCGATGAAATGGCTGAACCTGCTGCTCGGGTCCGCAGTAATGCTTGGTGTGGCTGTAGTGACGTTGCAATGGGCGGAAGGGCAAACGCCCCAGCAGGCGGCCGTTGGCGCGCGCGCGTTTTCCCGTCCGCTGGAAGCCGATCGGGGCGCATCGGCACTGTGGCAGTCGCTGCTGAAATTGCATACCCGCGCCAGCATGATCATGATCACCGCCCATCCCGACGACGAGGATGGGGGCATGCTGGCCTACGAGTCGCGCGGCCAGGGCGCGCGCGCTACGCTGCTCACTCTCGACCGTGGCGAAGGGGGACAGGACCTGATGAGTCCGGACCTCTTCGACGCGCTGGGACTGGTGCGAAGCGAGGAACTGCTCGAAGCAACCGGGTATTACGGCGCTCAACTGTATTTCACTCCGGTGATTGATTTCGGCTTCTCGAAATCGAAAGAGGAGACTTTCCAGAAATGGGGACACGAGAGCTCCCTCGCCCAAGTGGTTCGCATTATTCGCATGGTTCGGCCACTCGTTGTCACCTCCGTTTTCGTTGGCGGCCCGACCGACGGTCACGGTCAGCATCAGGCTTCGGGCCAGGAGGCGCAAGAGGCATTCAACGACGCGGGCAATCCCAAAATGTTCCCCGATCAGATTCGCGATGGATTGCTGCCATGGACGCCGCTCAAGGATTACGCCCGAGTGCCCGGCCAAGCGCGCGTAGACACTGCCGTAGGGAGATTCGGCGACGAGGGCGCCGTGGGCTTCGGCAAAATTTTTGATTACGCCAGCGGCCACGCCTATCCCCTGCGCTTCTTCAATTACATCACCGGCAAGTGGATGGACGGCATGCTTTCGACCGATCTCACAATTCCCGAAGGCACGTACGATTCCTGGCTGGGGGGATCGTTCGTGCAGGTCGCGCGGCAGGGTCTGGGCGCCCAAAAATCGCAGGATGGCGGCCCTTTCGTTCCTCCCCCCGGGCCAGTCAACTCGGACTATCATCTTTTCGGTTCGCGCGTGAATGCGGCTGGCGGCGGCAATTCGATGTTCGCCGGCATTGACGTTTCGCTCGCGGGCATCGCCGATCTGGCCGCTGAACAAGACAACGCGTTTCTCAAGAGCGGCCTCGCAGAGATTAATCAGGACGTCGAACAAGCTATGCACCAGTTCGATCCACAGCACCCCGACGGGATCGCGCCCCAGTTGGCCGCCGGCGCCAAGGCCAATCTCGCGCTCATCGACAAGGTGCAATCGAGCTCGCTCACCTCGGAAGCGAAATACAACGTCGAGCACGAGCTGCATCTCAAGCAGGCCCAGTTCAATGCCGCCCTGGCAGAATCGCTCGGCCTTTCCGTGCAGGTTGCGGTCACCTCCGCGCAGCCAGCTCCAGTCAGCGGACGCGGTCCGGCCAACACGCCCCGCGTGGTGATTCCCGGCCAGACGCTTTACGTTAGCGTGCGCGCCGCCGATGAGGGCAGCCTTCCTGTATCGATCCAGCGTGTGTGGATCGATACGCCGCAGGGGGAAAAGTGGACCACAACCCCCCATGGACAGGCACCCACGTCACTCGACGGCAATCAGGTGCAATCCGAGCGGTTCCAGGTCCAGGTTCCCGAAGACGCCAACTCCACAAAACCCTACTTCACGCGTGAAAATCTGCTGCAGAACGTTTACGCCATCAACGATCCAAAATATCTCGACCTGCCCTTCGCGCCCTATCCGATTTCCGGCTGGATGGAATTCGAATACAACGGCGTGCCGGTCGAAATCGGACAGGTGGCGCAGACCGCCCAACGCGAAGTCGGCTGGGGAATTGTCGAGGAGCCGCTCTTGGTGGCGCCAGCCATCTCGCTCTGGTTGCCGACACACGCCAGTGTGGTGCCGATAGATGCGAAATCCTTCGACCTTTCCGTTCTGCTACACAGCAATACTGCGGGACCTGCGCAGGGAACGTTGAAGCTCGATCTGCCGGCGGGTTGGGGTTCCGATCCCGCAACGGCATCCTTCTCCATGGCCAAGAGCGGCCAGGACGAAACGGTGAGTTTCAAGGTGCAGCCCAGCGGGGTCCAAGAAAAGCCTTACCGGATCCGCGCCGTTGCCACCAACGACGGCCGCGAATATTCCTCAGGCTACGAGCAGATCGGATATCCTGGAATGCGGCCCTACAATCTCTACCGTCCCGCCGACTACAAGACCACCGGAGTCGACTTGAAAGTTGCTCCTGGATTGAAGGTCGGATTCGTTCCCGGCACTGGCTCCGAGTTGCCGCAATCTCTCGCGTCGGTGGGCATCCAAACCACCTCCCTCAGTCCCGACTTCATCGCATCAGGCGACCTGTCGAAATTCAACGCCATCATCCTCGGCGTGCGCTCCTATTCGGTTCGACCCGAGCTGGCAACCTACAACCAGCGTTTGCTCACCTTCGTGCACCAGGGCGGGACATTGATCGTGCAGTATCAGCAGGGCGACTATGATAACTATGCCCCCTATCCACTCTCTGTCGGCGCTGGGTCTGCCGCGACGCTCGCCGACGAGGATTCCGACGTGCAGTTCCTATTGCCGGATCATCCGGCCCTCACCTGGCCGAATAAGATCGGTCCGCAGGACTTCAGAGGTTGGGTCGAGGAACGCGGCCATGGATTCGCCGATACCTGGGGTCCGCAATGGCAAGCGCTCTTTGAAATGCACGACCAGGGTGAGGCGCCCGAAAAGGGCGGTCTGCTCATCGCCCGCTACGGCAAGGGCGAGTACGTCTACGACGCGCTGGCGCTCTATCGCCAACTTTCGGAGGGCGTTCCCGGTTCCTACCGCATAATCGCCAACCTGCTGAGCTTGAGCTCGAACCCAGCGCTTGGATCGGCCGAGGATGCAGCGAGCCACTGATCAGTTAGAGTTACTAAAGTAGTTTTATTTAGTAATTCAGCCAAGGCGAAAACTGTAAATCAACCGATTCGGAGTTCCGCAGGGACCAGCCTACTGCCCCTGCATTCTACCGAGTCCTTAACCCCACGGAGGTAGTTTTGCGATGAAAGGGCTGAACCTGCTGCTCGGGTGCGTAGTAATGCTTGGTGTGACTGCAGTGGTCTTGCAATTGGCCGAAGGGCAAACTCCCAAGGCGGTCGCCGTGGACGCACGGACGTTTTACCGGCCGCTGGAAGCCGATCGGGGCGCGTCGGCGTTGTGGCAGTCGCTGCTGAAATTGCATACACGCGCCAGCATGATCATGATCACCGCACATCCCGACGACGAAGATGGGGGCATGCTGGCCTACGAGTCGCGCGGCCAAGGCGCGCGCGCTGCGCTGCTTACTCTGAACCGCGGCGAATCCGGGCAGAATGTAATTTCGAACAATTTCTGGGATCAGCTGGGCCTGGTACGCAGCAACGAACTGCTGGAGGCGGATCGCTACTACGGCGTGCAGCAATACTTTTCGACCGTCGCCGACTTCGGCTTCTCCAAGACCCGCGAAGAAGCGCTCAAGCTGTGGGGCTACGATCGTGTGCTCTGCGACGTTGTTCGCGTGGTGCGCATGGACCGGCCGCTGGTTATGACTTCGGTTTTCATCGGCAACGTGACTGACGGTCACGGCCACCACCAGGTTGCGGGGCAAATGAACCAGGAGGCCTACAAATCCGCCGGCGATCCCACCGTGTGTCCCGCTCAGATTAAGGAAGGCCTGCTTCCCTGGACGCCGCTGAAAGTGTACGCTCGCGTGCCCGCCTTCGCCGTTTCGCCCAAGGGAATGTACGACTACGCCACCGACCAATGGGTGCCGGTGCGCTTCTTCGACTATGTGACCAATCAGTGGAGCGACAAAGTTCCCACCACGAACGTAGAGATCCCCGAGGGCGATTTCAATCCGCTGATCGGCGACTCTTATCTGCAATACGCGCGTGAGGGCCTGGGTTGGCAGAAGACACAGAATGGCGGCACCGGCGTTCCCTTCGATGGATCGTCCACGAGCCCTTACCACCGTTACGCATCGCACGTCCAGACATCCGATCAAGAGAGCTCGATTTTTGACGGCATCGACGTGTCTCTTGAAGGAATTGCGACCCTGGCGCCCGGAGACAATGCGTTTCTGAAGCAGGGATTGGCGAAGATGAACAGCCTGGTGGAGGACGCGATGCACAATTTCTCCGCCAACCATCCGGAGGCGATTGCTCCCACCCTTTCAGAGGGATTGAAGACGACGCGCGATCTGATCAAGCAGGTGGAGAGCAGCAGCCTTTCCTCCGAAGGAAGGTATAACGTGCTTCACGAGCTGCGAATCAAGGAGGCGCAGTTCAACGATGCGCTTGCGGAATCCCTTGGAGTTACTGTCACTGCGGTGCTTGCTCCTCCGCACGCCGAGGTCGGCCATTTCGGCTTCTCGATGGGTACGGAAGACAATTCGCGCCTTGTGATTCCCGGGCAGTCATTCGGCGTTGACGCGTATGCCGCCAACACCGGCAACACCGCGGTGCAAATCGACAGCGTCTCAGTCCATGCCACCGATGGCAAGGCATGGCAGATCGCCGCCGAAAAGCCCGCCAGCGGCGATTTAGCAGCCGGGAAGCGCGACGAAGTGAACTTCCACGTGACGGCGCCCGACGACGCCGCGCTGACGAGGCCGTACTTCTATCGTCCTACTGTAGAGCAGCCGTGTTACGACATTCAGGAACCGCAATACCTGAGCATGCCGTTTGCGCCGTATCCGCTCTACGCCTCGGTGGAGTTCAGCTTCCAGGGCACTTCTGCCACCATTGAGGCCGGCGTGATGACCGCCGAGCACGTGGCCGGCTTCGGCTCTCTCTACGATCCGCTGCTCATGGCGCCCGCAATATCGGTCACCACGTCGCAGCGCCGCACCATCATCCCACTCGATAGCAAGCAAGCCGAGCTCGACGTCACCATTCACACCAACGTGGCTGGAGCAGCGAAGGGTTCGCTGCATTTGAAGCTGCCTGAGGGCTGGAGCGCGACCCCACAGAATGCGGACTTCAGCCTGGCCAAGCAGGGCCAGAACCAGAATCTCACCTTCATCCTGCATCCCGGCAACTTGACGGAAAGGCCGTATTCCATCACCGCGGCCGCGGAGTACAACGGCAAGGAGTACACCGAGGGCTACGTGACCACGGGCTATGACGGACTGCATCCCTACAACGAGTACTATCCCGCGCAAGTCACGCTGACCGGTGTGAATGTGAAGGTGGCGCCGGGTGTGAACGTGGGCTACGTGATGGGCACGGGCGACGACGTTCCCAAATCGCTGGAGAGCCTGGGTGTGGATGTACACCTGCTCAGCAGTGCCGACCTGGCCAGCGGGGACTTGAGCAAATACAACGTGATCGTGCTGGGCGTGCGCGCCTACGCGGACCGCCCGGAGCTGGCAATCTATAACGAGCGCCTGCTGGAGTACGTGCGAAACGGTGGAACGCTGATCGTGCAGTATCAATCCGGCGAGTTTGACCACAACTATGGTCCGTATCCGTACACCCTTTCCGGCAATCCGGAGAAGGTGGTGGACGAAACGGCCAACGTGGAGCTTCTGGATCCTCAGAATCCGCTTCTGAGCTGGCCCAACAAGATCACCGAAAAAGACTTCGATGGCTGGGTGGAAGAACGCGGCCATTCTTTCATGCGCGAATGGGCGCCCCAGTACCAGGCGCTCACTGAAGTGCACGATCCCGACCAGGAGCCGCAAAAAGGCGGCCTGCTGTATGCGAAGTACGGACGTGGTGAGTATGTGTATGTCGCTTACGCGCTCTACCGCCAGTTGGAGGAGGGAGTGCCCGGATCGTACCGGCTGTTCGCAAACCTGCTCAGTCTTCCGGACGCGCCCCAAACCGGTTCTTCGCACGGACGGTAACGCGCGATCGGAAGGAGCGGCCTGTTCATTTGCTCGTGCATGCGATGAGTACGCCTGACATGGGCAGTCGGCTACCCCGTAGGGGAGAGGAGTCTTTTGGCCTCTTCAGTTGGTGGTTCCACGATTCGTGAGTTGGCTATCGAGTGGTATCGCTCTGAACTGCAAACTGAATCTGTACCCGGGGGCAAGCGGCAATGCGAAGGGTTTTCTGCGAGGGGCGCTTGGGCGACGACGATTTCCATTGTTCAAGGCGCAGTTGCTGTCGGAAGTTCTAAACATCGCAGCCCGCGGTTGATCCCCGGCATCACCAACGTTGCCGGTTCGACAATTGCGCACCGCTGGTACCGACGCTGCTCCCCGAGAATGAAGGCCTTCGGCGCACGATGGGCGGAGCGCTGTCGTGATAGGATGGCTGCGCCGATTTGAGGCATGCGAGGAACGCGCACGCGGGGAGATTTGCAGGGGCGGCGCCTCGGGCTTGGAGGGTTTATGCGAGCTGGAACAGCGTTGGTTGGAGCAATGGCACTTTGGGTGACAAGTACGGCACCACTTTTTGCCGAGACGACGGAAATTTTCAAGAACGAGAAGGTGGCCGTGAGCGAAGTAACGCTGGCACCGGGCGAGCGGGAGCCATTCGCGGGGCATCATGCGAGCGTGGTGGTGTATATGGCCGGTGACGAAGCGCAGATGAAGTTTGCCGGTGGCGCGGTGCGGCATGTTGCTATTGCGCGCGGCAAGGCGGTGAACGAGCCGGCGCGGGCGGGAAAGCTGACGAACACGGGACACGAAGCGTTGCGGCTGGTGCGCGTGGAGTTTTTGACGGTAGGCGCGCCCGAGATGTGGGGCATGAAGGGTTTACCGCCAAACTACGAGATGATTTTCGAGGATCAGCACAGCCGTACTTACAACATCAAAGTTCGCGCGCACTCGTGGGAGCCGCAGCATACGCATCACGATCGCGTGGTGGTATGCCTGAGCGGGGCGCGATTGGAGCATGTGCTGCCGGATGGGCGGATCGTACCTTCCACTCTGAAGACGGATGAGGTGACCTGGCGCGAAGGACAGACGCACAAGGGGCACAATCTGGGCGATACGGATCTTTGGGTGATCGCGATCGAGCCCAAGTGAGCGGCGCGGACGATCAGACTTTGTGGCAGAGGTTCCTATGAAAGCAAGCTTGCGGCGGTTGATTGCAGCCGCGATGATGGTTCCCGGCCTGGCGATGCGCGCCGATGCGCAGGCGACGACGGCAGAGCATGGGCCGTTCTTCAATGTGGTGGATTACGGGGCGAAGAACGATGCGTCGGCGAACGCGGCTGATGCGTTCAAGCGTGCGATTGCGGCAGCGAAGAAGGCCGGCGGGGGCACGGTGTTTGTGCCGGCCGGGCGTTACATTTCAGGGCCGATTGAGATGGTGAGCAATTTGACGCTCGACTTTGATGCGGGTGCAATTGTGGAGTTTCCGGCTACGAAGCTACCGTTTACGCCGGGGCGGCAGCAGGGAATCGAGACGCTGACTCCGGTTCCGCTGATCGGCGGGCACGATCTTGAGAATGTCGCCGTGGTGGGCCGCGGGGTGCTGATGAGCAACAACGCGGACTGGATGAAGCTGCACAGCCGCGAGCAGCGAGAGGGTGACAATCCAGGGAGTGCGAATGGACCGCACTGGGAAAAACTGCTGAATGACCTGAACGCGGGAAAGACGATTCCGGAAGAGGAATACAAGGAAGCTGCAGGGGAGTTGCGGCCGTCCTTTGTGCGCTTTATGAACTCCAAGAACATTCTGATTTCGGGGCTGCGCTTTGTTGGCTCGCCGATGTGGACGGTGCATCTGCTTTACAGCGAAAACGCGACAGTGGAGAACCTGGTGATTGAGACTTATCCCGGCGTGCATACGGACGGGATTGTTGTGGACTCGAGCCGGTTTGTGAGAATTGCCAACGACTATATCGATACGGGCGACGATGGAATCGTAATCAAGTCAGGCAAGGACGCGGATGGGCTGCGCGTGAATCGGCCGACGGAAGATGTGACGATCACCAATTGCACGGTGCATCATGCGCACGGCGCGGTGTCGATCGGGAGCGAGACTTCAGGGAGTATCCGCAACATTGTGGCGAGCAACATGACGGTGAAGGACACGGAAAATGGAGCACGGATCAAGAGCGCGCGCGGGCGCGGCGGCGTAGTGGAAGACATTCGCTTTGACAACTGGACGATGGAGAATGTGGGCGAAGGGATCGTGGTGACGAACTACTACCTGATGGAGGGCGAGACGCGAAAAGGGGAGGAGCCGGTTTCGAGAACGACGCCGGTATTTCGCAACATTGCCATGAGCCACATGACGATTGACGGAGCGAAGACGCTGATCGATGTCGAGGGACTGCCGGAGATGCCGATTAAAAGCCTGCACATCAGCGATGTAATGGGAACGGGGAAGGTTGGGATGAGGGCGGCTTACACGGACGATCTGGAATTGCACGATGTGCTGTTGAATCCTGAGGCGGGGCCGGCGTTCGCGGTGGATCACTCGAGCGACCTGGAACTCGACGATGTGGGGGAGAGCAGGCCGCTGGCGCAGACGCCGGTGATTCGGATCGATGATACAGCCGGGGCGATCGTACGCAACTCGAAGGCGTTCAAGGGGACGGGAGTTTTTCTTTTGGCAGGGAAGGGCGAGTTGAAGAGGATCGTGCTTGAGGGGAATGTGCTGGGAGATGCCGCGATTGCAACCCAGGAGTCGAACGGCGACGGCGTGAAGTGAGTGCGGGCGTGGGCGCGGAGCGGGAAGCGCGGGAGTAGGACTGGCCGACAAGAGATTCGCTTCGCGGGGCGCGTGGTAGGATTTGCGGAGATTGCCGAAGGTGAAGATCCGAGGAGACGATGCCTGAAGCTGCTCCGATCCGCGTGAAGATGTCGCGCCGCGAATGGATCGTAGTGGCGCTCCTGGTGGCCTCAGTCGTCATCAATTATGTTGACCGCAGCAATCTTTCGCTGGCGGTACCGATCCTGGAGCGGCAATTCTCCATGTCGCCGCTGCAGGCAGGCGAGCTGCTCGGAGCATTCTTCTGGACATACTCACTGGCGCAAATGTTTGGCCTAGCGGGTTGGCTGACCGATCGTTTTCATGTGGGGTGGGTGCTGTTTTGCGGTTACTTGCTCTGGTCAGGGGCGACCGCCTTCACAGGGCTGACGGCGAGCTTTGCGGGGCTCTTCGCGCTGCGACTGACTTTGGGAATGGGCGAGTCGGTTGCGTATCCGTGCTATTCGCGCATCTTTGCCGCCATGCCGCAGGAGCATCGCGGGCGCGCGAATGCGCTGATCGACGCGGGCACCAAACTGGGACCGGCCGCGGGCGCGTTTGTGGGCGGCGTAGTGTTGGTTCACTTTGGATGGAGAATGCTGTTTGTGTTCTTCGGATTGGGTGCGCTGGTGTGGCTGGTGCCATGGTATTTCGCGATGCCCAGCGGGGAGCAAGCAAGGGATAAGCGCGGCGATGGGGGGAATAACTCGGCGCACGATGCTGATTCGGAGCCGTCGATTGCGAAGCTACTGCGCCTGAGATGCGCGTGGGGAGCGTTTGTCGGGCACTTCTGTGGAAATTACTTTTACTATTTTCTGCTGGCGTGGTTTCCGACGATCCTGGTGCAGGAGGAGCATCTCTCGATTGAAGCGATGTCGCAGGTGACTGCCGCTGTCTTTCTGTTGATCGCGACTTCTACGCTGGTGACGGGGTGGATCACGGATCGCCTGATCGCAGGCGGCGCGTCGCCGACGTCGGTTCGCCTGACTGCGGTGGTGGGCGGGCAGGGCGTGGCGTCGATTCTGGTTGCATTCGCGCTGGTGCGCGGCCATCCGCTGGTGGCTTTGGGGTTGCTGGCGGTTGCATGCGTGGGGCATGGAGCGTACGCCTCAAACCATTGGGCAATCGCGCAGACGCTCGCGGGCAAGGAGATGGCGGGGCGCTGGTCGAGTTTGCAGAACGGGATTGCCAATTTCTCGGGAATTGCGGCACCGTGGGTGGCGGGCCTGATTGTGCAGAGGCGGGGAAGCGCGCGGATGGCGTTTGTCGTTACGGGGGTTGTGGCTCTGATCGGGGCTTTGTCGTGGGCGTTCGTGGTGCGGCGAGTTGAGCCGGTGAACTGGGATCTTCGAGCGCAGAGCCTGCGACGAGTGTAGACGGGCGAAGAGTCGTTATCGCGCAGCGGCGCGGGCTTCAAGTTTGCGAATGGAGCGAAGCATTTCGCCGAGAGAAGCTTTGCCGATCTCGGTTTCGAATTCCTTTTGCAGGCGATCAAGCGCGGCGATGACGCGCAGCGCGCAGCGCTTGCCCTGCGGCTTAAGCGTGAGCAGATAGGCGCGCGCGTCGTTGGGGTCGATCTTCCGCTGCAACAAACCCTTTGCTTCAAGCGACGAGACGCAGTGGCTGAGATTGCCGCGCGTGGTGGCAAAGGTCTCGGCGAGCTGCGAGGGTTTGACTTGCCGCGGCGCCTCAAAGAAGAGCGCGGCGAGCACAAGAGCTTCAAGAAAGCCGAGGCCGTCGGCGGCAAGGACTCGCGCCGTGAGCGACTCAAAGCGCCGCGCGGCGCGGTTGACGGCGAACATGGGGCTTTCGTGGAGGAAGGCGTCGATGCGCATGGCTGGCCGCAATTAGTTTAGCAGCTCAACTATTCAACACGATACAAAATCGTTGTGGGAAGTGCCTGTGGGGCGGCGATGATGGTGGTTGGGAATCATGTCGCGATCACGATTGATCCGGAATACGTGCTTTTTGCTGATGGCAGCAGGGTTGCAAGCGGCCTACGCGCAAGATGCTGGGCCGGCGCCGGCCACAAAGGTGAAGGGGCAGGCCGAGACCATGGTGGTGCTCGGATCGGCCACGCCGGTGCCGCTGGCCGAGTCGCAACGCTCAGTGGAGATTTTGCCGGTGAAAGGAGAATCGCTGGCTGCCGAGTCGCCGCAGGATTTTCTGCGCGAGGACTCGTCGATATTTCTGGAGGAGCGGGGAGCGGGCGGCGGGCAGGCAGACCTTGTGCTGCGCGGCGGAAGCTTTGAGCAGACGCTGGTGTTGCTCGACGGATTCCGCATCAACGACGCGCAGACTTCGCACCACAATCTCGATCTACCGGTTCCGCTGGAAGCGATGGATTCGATCCAAGTGCTGGAAGGGGCGGGCTCAACGTTGCATGGCGTGGATGCGTTGAGCGGAGTGGTGGATTTTTTGACTGCCGCGCCGGATCACGATTCGCTGGCTCCTGCGTGGCGGCGAGGGCAGCTTCGAGTCGAACGAAGAGTCGCTGATGGCTGGAGCTACGCGCGGGCGATGGAGCGGGCGGGTGACGGCGGAGCGCAATTTTTCAACGGGATTCATGACCGACCGGGACTACCGCAACGAAGATGCGTCGGCGGAGAGCTGGGTGGGATCGCGGCTGGGCGTGACGGACCTGCTCTTTGCGGTGAGTGACCGCTCGTTTGGAGCGAACCAATTTTACGGAGACTATCCGTCGTGGGAACGGACAAAGGGTTGGTTCGGCGGAGTGCGGCAGGAACTTGGCAGCCAGACCGAGGCGGCGTTTGCTTACCGGCGGCATACGGATGATTTTGTGCTCTTCCGCGACGATCCGGCGATTTATGAGAATAACCACATTGACGGATCGTGGCAGGCGTCGTTGCGTCGCACGGAGAATCTGCCTGCGGGCGCGCTGTTGCTGATGGGACTGGAAGAGGATGGCGACAGCATCAACAGTTTCAATTTTTCCGGCGGCGTGCGCAGCTTCGCGCTCGGCATTCATGCACGCAATCGCGGGGCGGGCTACGTGGACCTGGATTTGCGCCCGGCGAAGAAGCGCTGGAGTTTGTCAGCGGGGGCGCGCGAGGAGATTTTCTCAGGCGGAGCACAGGCTGTGTTCTCCCCGGAGCTGGCGGGGAGCCTGCGCGTGGCGAAGAGCCTGAAGCTGCGCGCGAGCGGCGGATATGGATTCAGGATTCCGACGTACACCGATCTGTATTATTCGGATCCATCGACGCTGGGCAATCCGAAGTTGAAGCCGGAGTCGGCATGGTCGAGCGACCTGGGCGCGGACTGGACGCCGTCGGCCAAAGTGTCGCTTTCGGTTACGGGTTTCTACTCACAGCAGCACGACACGATTGACTACGTGCGGTCGGCGACGTATCCGAATGCGTATCTCCCCGCGTCGTGCACGGCAGCCAACACCTGGTGCGCAGATAATTTGAACGGCCTGCGGTTTGCGGGTGTGGAATCGACGCTGACGTGGATTCCGAAGAGGTCGCAGACGGTGAGCATTGCGTGGACAGGATTGCATGGTGCGCAGACTGCACTACACGGGCTGGAGTCAGAGTACGTATTCAACTACCCGGTCGAGAACATTCATGCGTCGTGGCGTTGGGGGCTGGGGCGTGATTTCGCGATCGAAAATTCGGTGCAGATTGCGCAGCGGTATCAGCAGACGGTTTACCCGGTGTGGAACGTTGCGGTGACGCACGCGTCAGGGCGCATCCAGCCGTATTTGCGGCTGACGAATCTGAGCAACACGGGATACCAGGAGATCATTGGCGTGAACATGCCACCGCGGGGGATCATGGGCGGGGTGATGCTGCGGGTGGGGCGGTGAGAGGGAACAGGGAACAGGGAACAGAGAACAGAGAACAGAGAACAGAGAACAGAGAACAGAGAACAGAGAACAGAGAACAGAGAACAGAGAACAGAGAACAGAGAACAGAAGAACAGAGAACAGGGACTCTCTGCGCTGGTCTTTGCTTTGGTCTAGCGATAGAGTTGTGCGAGATTTGCTAACGATCAGGCGAGATGTTTTTTGAGGAATTCTAGGGATCGCTGGCGTGCTTCTTTGGCTGCGGCAGGGTTGTAGCTTGGGCGCGGGTCGCAGTTAAATGCGTGGCCTGCGTCGTACCAGAAGATCTCGACTTCAGGGTGCGCGAAGTGGATCTTTTCCACTTCTTCGGCGGGAATGTGTGTGTCCTGGCGCCCGAAGTGGAACATCACCGGGCAGGAGGGAGTTTCGCCGGCGTAGTTGCCGATGCGTCCTCCGTAGTAGCCGACAGCGGCCGCGGGATGCAGGCGGGTGGCGGCCAGCCAAGCCAAGGTTCCGCCGAAGCAGTATCCGATGACGCCCACTTTTTTGCCGGTTGCCTTGGCGGCAAAGTCAATGGCCGCGCCGATGTCGATGACGGATTTTTCAGGATTGAGCTTAGCGATGAGGCTCATCGCGGTCTGCAGATCCGCGCCGTCGTAGCCAAGCTCAAGACCGGGCTGGATGCGGTCAAAGAGCGCGGGAGCCACGGCGAGGAAACCGTCGCTTGCGTAGCCGTCGGCGACGGAGCGAATGTGGGAGTTGATGCCGAAGATCTCCTGGATGACGACGAGCCCCGCCAAGGGCTGGCCCACCGGCCGCGTGACATAGGCGCTGAACGTGTGGCCGTCTGATGCATGCAATGTTGCGAGTTCGCTCACGGATTGACCTCCTCGCCCAATCCAGTATCGATGCGGCGAGGAGGGAAGATCAAGGTGAACGGTTGAAGGTGTTTCAGTTCACCTTGGGCGGCGTGAGCATTTTGCGCGTCGCGAAATCATCGCGAACAAGAGTGAGACCGAGGAGACAACGCTCAAAGCCGTCAGAGAGGCGCGTGAAGAGCGGCGCTTCCTGCGCATACTCGAAGACATTGAACTGGCTGACGATGTAGTAGCTCTCTTTGCCGGCGCGGATGAGCTCATCGAGGGTAGGCTGGCGATGCCTGTGCCTGCGACTGGGGCCTGTGGCCTCAGGGTACATGCCGCCAACGAATAGCGCGTAATCGCCGATGTATTTGCGCAGCGCTCGCTCGGCGTCGAACGACGGCGCGGAGCCGAGCACCGGGTCGGCGGCGCGCACCATTTCTTCAAGCTCCTCAACGGGCCGCCCGGACTCGTCACGCACTTTGTAAAGATTTCGGGCATCGGAGAATTCGCAGAGGAGGTGAGCGACGTAGCCAGTTACGTCGGGATCGTGGAGTCCCAGCTTGCCCTCGTAACTGTTGCGGACCGCTTGCTGAAAGAAGGGTTCGAGTGGATGAGCCTGAGCTGACATACACACCTCCTGCGTGCGGAGCCGGAGAAAGTGTGCCTGTGCAGGATGTCTGCTGACCGAGCCGTCCCGCTAAGGCGACTACTTTACTCAGATGCCGCAAAGGCTGCGCGCGAGCAGCCGGGTTTCGTCAGGGGCCCCCGGCTGTTCCAGGTGATGCTGCGCGGGGAAGATGCCAGCCGCGGCCCGATTTACCTAGCTTTAACACTGAGATTACCGGAAATGGTTGCGTTTGGCAAGGGGGCGGAGCAACTTTGTTGGCAGTGTGGGAACTGAATTGCAAACGGAGGTAACGAAAGAGGACAGCTGATGGGCTGTCCTCTTTTCGCCGGATGGAATGGAACGTGCGCGGCAGCAAAATTGGCGACCAGACTTCTGACCGTGTAATTTCGTGCCTGGCTTTTGCCAGTCCCAGGTCTCAAAAGCGAGACCTGGGGCACTCCATTTGGCACGCCACTCAGCGGTCAGAGACCTGCGGCACTCCTTCGAAGTACCCAATCAAGCGGTCAGATGCTTAGACGGCGGCGGGAGCACGCGACTCAAGCTCAGCAAGGCGCTTGGCGAGCAGCGTCTCCAACTTGACAAGAGCGGAGGAGAAGCCTTCGATGCCTTCCTTCAACTTGTCGGTGGCCATGCGGTCGGCGGCATGCATGCGGTCGAAGGTTGGTTTGTCCATGGTAATTCTTTCGATCTGCAAGGTCCGGGCCTTTTCCGGATCGAGCTTGCGCGGCAGATCGCCCTGTGTCGATTCGAGCTCGGCGAGAAGCTGCGGCGAGATGGTGAGAAGATCGCAGCCGGCGAGCTCGGAGATTTCTCCAATGTTGCGGAAGCTGGCGCCCATGACGACGGTTTTGTAGCCAAACCTTTTGAAGTAGTTGTAGACGCGGGTGACGGACTGGACGCCGGGATCGTCAGAGCCTTGATAGTCCTTGCCCGTATCTTTCTTGTACCAATCGAGGATGCGGCCCACGAAGGGCGAGATGAGAGTGACACCGGCATCGGCCGCGGCGATGGCCTGATGGAGGCCGAAGAGCAGCGTGAGGTTGCAGTGAATGCCTTCCTTCTCGAGGACTTCAGCGGCGCGGATGCCTTCCCACGTGGAGGCGATCTTGATGAGGATGCGATCGCGGCCAATGTTGGCCTTCTGGTAGAGGCCAATGATCTCGCGCGCCTGGGCGATGGTTTTCTCAGTGTCGTAGGAGAGGCGAGCGTCGACTTCTGTTGAGACGCGGCCGGGGATGATCTGCAGGATTTTTTTGCCGAAGGCGATGGCCAGGCGTTTGAAGGCGAGGTTGGCCACGTCCTTGTCGCTGGCGCTATCGCCGAGCTCTTTATGCGCATCCATGAGCACGTCGTCCACAATGGGCTGATACTGCGGCATCTGCGCGGCGGCAGTGATCAGCGACGGGTTGGTGGTGGCGTCCTGGGGGTGAAACTTCTCCATCGCTTCCATGTCGCCGGTGTCGGCCACAACCACGGTGTACTTGCGCAATTGGTCAAGAAGATTGGGCATGATTCCTCCTCGGGCAGGGGCTCCCGGTTAGCGTGCTACCGCACCAGTTTACCCCTTAATTAGGATGCGGCTGGTTAAAGCCGGTTGCATTGCGGTGGACTTACGGGGTGTCGGCCTCGACGGTATTCGTTAGAACGCCAAGGCCGGCGATGGAGACTTCGACGCGATCACCGGGAGAGAGCGGAGCGACGCCTGAGGGAGTTCCGGTAAGAATGAGGTCGCCCGGCTCGAGTGTGAAGGCGGCGGTGATGAAGCTGAGCAGAGTGGGGAGGGAAAAGATGAAGTCGAGGGTAGAGGCGTGCTGGCGGAGCTCACCGTTTTGGCGCGTTTCGATGGTGAGGCCCGCGTCGAGGTCGAGCTCGTTGCTGACGATAGGGCCGAGGGGACAAAACGTATCGAAGCCCTTGGCGCGGGTCCACTGCACATCTTTCTTTTGCAAGTCGCGGGCGGAGATGTCATTGGCGAGAGTGAAGCCGCGAACGACGTCGCGCCATTTGGCATCGGGCTTAAGGTTGCGGACGCGGCGGCCGATGACGACGGCGAGCTCGCCCTCAAAGTCGACGCGCTGCGAGGCGGCGGGCAGGCGCACCACGCCGCCGGGAGGGAGCAGCGAAGAGGGCGGCTTGAAAAAGAGCAGAGGCTCGGTGGGCATCTCGTTACCCAGTTCACGGACGTGCTCGCGATAGTTGCGGCCAACGCAGATGATCTTGGAGGGCGTAACGGGCGGAAGAAGATGGGCTGCGCTCAAAGGCATGGGCGCGAAGTCGAAGCTAGCAACTTCAGACTCCTGGAGCGCAACGCGGTATGCCAGATCTTCGGCGGGCGCGGGCGCCAGTTCGGTGATCCATAGCTCGCCCTCGCGGTCGGCGACCGCTCCGTAGCGAATGTGGCCGTCGTGCAAGAAGCGGCAGTATTTCATGGTGTCCTCCTCAGTTGGCGCGCGCTAAGATGCCGGAACCGTTTCCTGCGCTTCGGCGGAGCGCGCGCTCTCATGTCCATTTTGCCCGATGGCGGTGACTGCGTATTGATAGGTGTGTCCGGGCTGCACGGTGGCATCGTGATAGCCGGGACCGATGTTCGGCTGCGCGGGCGAAACGCGCTGCCAGGGGGAGACAGTTTCGCCGGGAGCGGGAAGCTCGCGGCGGTAGACGAAGTAGCCGACGAGATCGGCGCCGGAATCGGGCAGCCAGTTGAGGTCGATTGAAGGCGGGTTACCGTTCTGCTCGGCCGTGGCCACGGCGACCAGGCCAGTGGGCACGCCGGGAGGGAAGATGTCTACGGCGTCGATGCGGATGGGAGCGGAGAGCGGCGACGCAAGCTCCAGTGTTTGGCGGGCGACGGTGATGCGGGCGACGCGCTGAGCGCGATACTCGTAGGTTTCGCCGAATTGGATATGGTTGTCGAGGGCACGGCCGGCGTGGACACCGGGCTCAACGAGAAGGTTCTGCTCGGCGGGCTCGGCTGGCTGAGCAAGCGAACCCTGCGAAGATTTTTTTGCGGGAGGCGTGAGCAGCTTACGAACGAGGCGGATGGCAACTGGAGATGCCTCGGGAGGCGCGGGAGTCCACGTGAGCAGGACGCCATTTTTCTGCAGCGCAGCGGTGAGGCCGACGACCGCTGGAGGGGCCTGGCCGGCGAGAATTGGTACGCCGTTGGACAAGCCAGCGGAGCGGCCTTTGCGGTTGACGAGCTCGACAGAATAGGTGAGCAGGCGCGGAGGGCCCGCGGCCAGAGATAGCGGAAGCGCGTCAGTGAACGCGCCGTCAGCGCCAGGAGCCAATTGCAGGGTGGTGACGGCGGAGCAACTCGCAGTCGTGGCTTGATCGCGGCAAACACGCACTGAAACCGGCGGTTTGATGAGAGTTTTATCGGTGTTCTTTGTCGGCATGGTCCAGGTGAGGGCGACCTGATCGCCGGTACGGACCGCGGAGAGATTGGTGACGCGAGCGGGTAGATTCAACGAGGGCGGCAGGGGCGCGCCGGGCATTCCGCAGCCGGCGAGAGCGAGGAGGGCGGCAAACGCCGTCGTCACGCACGCAACCCTGCGAGGTCTGAAAACCGAGACTTTGGGCGTCCCCCACTGGATTCCGGCAGATTGCATGGCTCTCTCAGTCTAAGCGAGTTGGAGCGCGGTCCTGCCGCCGCTCGCGACACAGCTAATTCCTCGCAGGTCCAAGTATGGTCAAGACCGTGCAGCCGCCATGACCCGGGCGATCCTGAACGTCTTGTGGATACAGGCTCTAGATTCCTTTTCGTTTGCTGCTGTTGGCAGACTTCCTATATGTTGGTGCCGTCCCTTCTTGAAAGGAACCTTGCAGGGTGTTGATCTTCTCCGCAATTCTGGCCATCTTTGTGTACGGCATGATCGCCGCGATGCTGGGCACCATCCTGCCCGATCTGTCTGACCGCTTTCAACTAACACCCGCCGAGAACGGGGCGATTGCATTTGCGCAGGCCCTGGGCCTGATGCTGGCATCGTTGGGGGTTGGTCCGCTGCTCGACACGGAAGGAGACAAGATCGGCCTCATTCTGGGGTTGCTGCTGATCGCCATTGCTTTACTTGCGTTGCCTCGCTCGCGCAAATACCGGCATCTCCTCATCCTTCTATTCCTTCTCGGAGTCGGCGGCGGCATAGTGGTCACCGGCGCGAACGCCCTCGTCAGCGCCGTCGCTCTCGACCATCGTGCCACTGCCCTCAATCTCGTCAATCTCTTCTTCGGACTTGGCGGACTGGCGACACCTTTTATCGCCGCCAATCTTTTCCGTCGCAACTGGGTTCGCCTCTGCTGGACTGTCGCCATGCTTACCGTGGCGACTCTCGCGGTCCAGGTCTTCACCAGCATGCCTTCTCCTTCCGGCGCAGAACGCTTCGTCCCGGCCGAGGCTGCGTCTGTTCTTGTTCGTCCGTCCCTTTTTCTTCTTGGCTCCTTCCTATTCCTCTATGTTTCCTGCGAAGTCGGAGTCTGGAATTGGCTTGCACGTCATCTCATCGCACAGGGCATCTCCGAATCGCGCGCGCTTAATATTCTCTCCCTCGGATTTGCTCTTGGTCTGCTGGTTGGCCGAGCCGGAGTTTCGCAAATTCTCATCCGCGTCCCAGCCATCGAAGTGACGCTCGCCGCCTCTGTTGCGATGGCCGCTACTACTTTCCTCATGCTCCGCACCAGCAAGCCTGCAACCGCGGCTGCACTGGTCTTTCTTGCAGGCGTTTCCATGGCCCCCGTGTTTCCCACTGTTCTTGCTATTACAGGGACTGCCTTCCCCCGCATGACAGGCACGGCCATTGGCTTTGTTATCACGTGCGGCTGGGCTGGATTGGCTGCCAGCTCCAAAGTAATTGGAGCTATTGCGGGCAATGACCCCCTACGCTTGAAGAAGGCGTTGCTGCTCATTCCAGCGTCAGCCGTGCTCATGGTTGGATTGAATTTGGCGATTTGGGCCGAGTTGAAATAGCCAGCTCGTGTGGTGAGTCAGAGGTTCGTCGCAAAACAACCGCAGGTCCTTCGACTCATTTTGGCGCAACACGCGCCAAAGTTCGCTGAGGGCGACAGCTTATTTGTGATGCGAACTTCTGACTCGGGCACTAGAGCTTGCGCAGGTTGGCAAACTTTTCCATCAGCTTCTTCATGCCGTGGCGGACAAAGAGGACGGTGAGTTTGGCATCTTCGCCGTCGCCTTCGCGCACGAGCACGGTGCCTTCGCCGTACTTGGCGTGGAGCACGCGCTGACCTTTTTTGATGCCGGAGGCGCCGTTGGGCTTGGGGATATCCATGGTGGGTTGTGCATCCCTCCCAGGTCTCAAAGAGGAGACCTGGGGCACCCGCTGGGCAAAGGAACCCGGCTTTCCGCCAAAGAAGCGGGCGATGTTATCGAGGCTCTCCGGGCCTCCAACCTTTGGAGGAGTTCCGCGGCGAGACGAGAAGCTGGGCGCGGCGGCACGGGGAATCTCCTGGCTTTCGTCTTCGTAGTTGAAGTGGCGGCTCTCGGCTTCGCCGGAGTGTTGGCGCCCTGTGGACGATCTGGAGCCGTAGGCGGGAGTGGACCAGGCTGGGCTACGTCCACCAAGGTTTTCGACGAGTTGATTCGGAACCTCTTCGAGGAAGCGTGAGGGAATACTCATCTCAGGAACGTCGGCGCCGTAGCGGCGGCGGTAGTGAGCGCGGGTGAGGATAAGCGTGTTCATGGCGCGCGTCATGCCGACGTAGCAGAGGCGGCGTTCCTCTTCGAGTTCCTCAGGGTTGGAGAGCGTGCGCGAGTGCGGGAAGAGGCCCTCCTCAAGGCCGGCGAGAAAGACCAGCGGAAACTCAAGCCCCTTAGCGGCGTGGAGTGTCATGAGCGTGACGCGGGCGTTGGGATCGAACTGATCGGTATCTGAGGCGAGCGCGGCGTGGTCAAGGAATTCGGCGAGGGTTTCACCGCGCTCCTCGGCGTCGTGCGCGGCGTTGGCGAGTTCTTTCAAGTTCTCAATGCGGCTGAAGGCCTCCGGCGTGCCTTCGGTTTCAAGGGCTTTGATGTAGCCGGTGCGGTCGATGATGAAACGGATGAGTTCGGGGAGCGTGGCGGAGCCGCCGGGGGAGCGAAACGGCTCGTGATCCGTGGGTCGTGGATCGTGGGCCGTGGTTTGCGGATCGGCGTTGGCGGGCTGAGGAGCAAGAGACGCGGCTCGCGGCTCGGGATTCGCTGGCGGAAAATGCGATGTGTCGAGCAGCGGAAGCTGGCTCTCGGCGTCGACGGGAATCGGCGTATCGGCTGGCGCGGCCGCACCGAATCCAAATCCGGTGTCGGAGTCGGCGGCGCGGGATTCGGCGACGTCGGCGGCGAGCTTGCCGGCAAAGTCGGGATCCATCATGGCCTGCGCATCGAGGATGAGCTGGCGGAAGGATTCGAGCGCCATGAGGGCGCGCGTGGGGATGAGGCGGTTGGCGATGGCGGCGGCGGTCGCGTCCCAAGTGGAGCGGTTGGTTTCAAGGGCGAGGCGCTCGATGGTTTCGAGGGTGGTTTTGCCGATGCCGCGGGCTGGCGTGTTGACGACGCGCTGCAGGGCCATGGAGTCGTGCGGATTGCGGACGAGACGCAGATAGCAGAGCAGGTCTTTGATTTCGGCGCGTTCGTAAAAGCTGAATCCGCCAACCATGGTGTAGCTGATGTTGTAGCGGCGAAGGGCTTCTTCAACAAGGCGCGACTGCGCATTGGTGCGGTAGAGGACGGCCGCTCCGCGGTTATGGGTCTCGGATGAGCTTTCCTGCTGGCGGAGAAATGCCTGAATCCTGTTGGCGATGAAGAGGGCTTCGTTTTCGCCGTCGGGCGCTTCGTAGTAGCCGATGAGCGAGCCGCCCTGCCGCTCGGTCCACAGCTTTTTGCCTTTGCGCTGAATGTTGTTGGCGACGACGGCGCCGGCCGCCTCAAGAATGATCTGCGTAGAGCGGTAGTTCTGCTCGAGGCGGATGATTTGCGCGTTGGGAAAGTCTTTTTCGAATTCGAGGATGTTGCGAATGTCGGCGCCGCGCCATGAGTAAATGCTCTGATCCTCGTCACCCACGGCGCAGACGTTTTTGCGCTCGCCGGCCAAGAGCTTCATGAGCTCGTATTGCGGGCGGTTGGTGTCTTGATATTCATCGACCAACAGATAGCGATAGCGATGCTGGTAGCGCTCGCGCACTTCGCCGGAGGCCTTGAGCAGATGGGCGGCTTCGAGGAGGAGATCGTCGAAGTCCATCGCGTTGTTCTTGAGCAATTCGGCCTGGTACTGCTTAAAGATGTGGGCGACACGCTCGCTGGTGGGATCTTTGGAGCTGAGGAAGTAGTCCTGCGGGTCGACCATGTGGTTTTTGGCCCAGGAGATGCGGCTGAGCACTGTGCGGGGCGTGAGCTGCTTGGTGTCAAGGCCCATGCGCTTCATGATCTGCTTGACGATGCCCTGCTGGTCGTTCTCGTCAAAGATTGTGAAGGCGCGAGTAAAGCCCTGACCCGCGGTTTTGAGGGCTTCAACATCGCGGCGGAGGATGCGCACGCAAAATGAGTGAAAGGTGGAGATGAGCGGCTTTGAAAGCGACGAGTGGCCCAGCAACTGATCGACGCGCTCGGCCATTTCGGCAGCGGCTTTGTTGGTGAAGGTGACGGCGAGGATTGCGTCGGGCGCTATATTTTTCTCGCGAATAAGCCAGGCGATGCGGTGCGTGATGACGCGAGTTTTGCCCGATCCGGCGCCGGCCAGGATGAGCAGAGGGCCTTCAGCGGCTTCAACGGCAGCGCGTTGTTCGGGATTGAGATGGGCGAGAAGCGGTTGCAAGGCGTCGAGTCCGGCGGGAAGGTTCCTGAGTCTAGTGTATCGTTCGGGCGCGGTGGACTGGGTGGGGACGAGACGCTGCCTGTGGTGCTGGCGGCGGCGGTTCCGCTCCATTCTTTCGTTTCGAAAATATGGTTACGCAGGTAAGGAATGGAACGGCGGCTCCTTTCGGATCGCTTCGAGATCAGGGCTGGTTTTGAGAGGGATTCCGGTTGCGCACGCCATCGTTCATCAATAGGTAAACACAGGCGCGTACGCGAATGGAGCCGGCTGGCGAGTGTATGAGATTGCGACGGCGGACGTTACGGACAGGCGTGACGAAGGTTCCGATGGCGCGAGTACCGGAGAGGGGTTGGGCTTGCAGCGGGAGTTGTATGGTTGAGCCCGCGGCCACATGAACATAATGCCGGCATGAAGATTTGCCGAATTGCACTTCCCCTTTTTGCCCTGGTGATTGGAATGGCGCAGGTGGCGACGGCTGCCCCTGCATGCAACGTTAGAGCAAAAGTGCCAGCAGCCGACCACATTTTTGCGATCACAAGCGATGGAGCTGCCTGGCGCGAGTATCGCAGCACCGGGGACGTTCCGGAACTGAAGTTAGACAGCGGAATGTCGGCCGAAGTGTGGCAGCACAGGAAGAAGACGCGGTCTGTATATATTGTGGAGCCGGGCCAGGACTTTTGGAGTTACACGCGCTACTGCTTCGACGATGAGGGCCAGTTGGAAGGAGTGGGCTTCGAGGTGAGCACTCCACTGGGGTGGGGCATCCGTTCGGAGGGCACCGCATCGGGGAATGGATTCGACCCGAGCACAGTCGAGTTCATCAGTCTGAAGAACGGTAAGGTGATCCCCAAGCCGGCGGGCGTGGGCCATGCTCCCTTCAGTTTGAAGCCGAGGGTGTATCTGACTCTCAGGGATTTGCCGTTTGCCTCGTTGCTAACGCCGGCGCGGAAGGGCGCACCGAAGTTGAGCACGATCGCGGTGGCGGAGCCGCAATAAGGGGAGGAGCGGAACGAGGCCAGGCGCAGCGTTTTTGTGTGTTTACGTAAGTGCGAAGCACAGCACTCATATGGGTGACGTGTTCTTCACGGCGGCCTAGAACTACTCGGGGACGTCGCGATCGAGGGTTGTTTCCCAGGTCCCAGAAACGCGAACTACGCGACCTGCCCATGCATCGCCGGGATGTCCTCGAATGAATAGCCGGAGAGCGCAGTAAAACCCTCAATCTCTCTACGGGCGGCAAGCCGTTCATGGCCGAAGCCCGCTGATCACTGTCTTCACGGGAGCTCACGAACCCAGATGTTGCTGAAGCTGATCGGCTCGCTCTTGTCGTGATGGGCCTGGAGCTTGATGGGTGCGCGGTCGTATTTCTTGTAGAAGGGCTGACCGGTGTTGTGGGTCTGGCCCTTGAGCGCGAAGTGGTTTTCGACCAGGACGCCGTTGAAGAAGACGGTGGCGTAGGCGGGTGTTTTCAGCGAGCCGTCGTCGTTGAAGATGGGTGCGGACCACACCACGTCGTAGGTCTGCCACTCGCCAGGCTTGCGGCCGGGGTTGACGAGGGGAATGGCCTGCTTGTAGAGGCTGCCGGCCATGCCGTTTACGTAAGTGGGATTGTTCCAAGGGTCGAGGATCTGGAGCTCGTAGCCCTCGTTGCCAGGGCCGGTCGAGGCGAGGATGACGCCGCTGTTGCCGCGGAGCTGGCCGGAGCCTGTGATATTGGCGGGAACGCGCCACTCAATGTGGAGCTGGTAGTCCTTGAAAGTGCGCCGGGTCTCGATGTTGCCGGCGATTTTGGCGACGGTGAGCAGGCCGTCCGCGACGATCCACTTTGCCGGCGTGTGGTCCTGCGTGGAGACCCACTCGTCCTCATTTTTGCCATCGAAGAGGACGATGGCGTCAGAGGGCGGCGCGCCGCAGGTGGCGCCGGCTGTAACGACGTGCGGCACAGGGTTCCAGACGTCAGTGTCCTCGGGTTTGAGATTGGTTTCCTGGGCGGCGGCGACAAGAGCGACGGAGGCAAGAAGAACGAAGGTGCAGAGGACGGCGGGTTTCATCATGGGAGTATATAACCGGGATCGGATCAGGCAAGTTCAATTTCTTCCAATGTGACCCATCCGCGCCGGTTTGCAATTGAGGGTCCATTCGGCTAACATACAAAGAAGTGCGCAGGGGAGTCCCTGCGCTGTCATTATCACCACGGCTTTTGGCTCCGGTTTGGAGTCCCGCTAAAGCGGGCTGGCAAAAGCGGTGGGAGACGAGGGAACATGGCATCTACCGGCAAGAATATTGCGAAGGCGCGCGCTGCTGTGAACAAGCCAGCGTATCCGCTGCCTGAAGCAGTGAGTCTCCTGAAACAAGTAAAGTACGCGAAGTTCGACGAGACGGTCGATCTGACGATGCGTTTGGGCGTGGATACGCGCCATGCGGACCAGATGGTGCGCGGAACTGTTGTGCTGCCGCACGGGTTGGGCAAGACAAAGACGGTGGCCGTGATTGCCACCGGCGACCGGCAGAAGGAAGCAAAGGAAGCGGGCGCGGACTTTGTGGGCGGCGAGGAGATGGTGGAGAAGATCCAGAAAGAAAACTGGACTGCCTTCGATGCGCTGATCGCGACGCCGGACATGATGAAGGTGGTAGGACGCCTGGGCAAGGTGCTGGGTCCGAAGGGACTGATGCCGAATCCCAAGACCGGTACCGTAACCGTGGATGTGGCTGCGGCGGTGAAAGAGATCAAGGCCGGCAAGGTGGAGTTTCGCGCGGACAAGACGAGCCTGGTGCACGTGCCGGTGGGCAAGCTGAGCTTCGAGCCGCAAAAGCTGATCGACAACGCGACGGTGGTGATTACGTCGATTGTGCGCGCCAAGCCTTCGGCGGCGAAAGGCAAGTACATCAAGAGCGTGACTTTGAGCTCGACGATGGGGCCGGGAGTTCCGCTGGATTCCGCTGTTGCGGATGCGGCGGGCAAGCGGTAAAGGCAGTGGTCAGTGATCAGACAGTGAAGCGGTACGGCCGAAATTTCGTCTGGCCTGAGTTTTGAGAAACAGAATTCGAATAGGCGCCTAACAGAGGCGATGGAAAGGTTGGGGAGCAGAAAGAGAGTTGGCGGTTCGGAAGCGACTGACAACTGACCACTGTTCACCGATCACTGTGCGGAGCACAAGATGGCAATTTCGAAAGCAAAAAAGACGGAGAAGGTGAAGGTACTTGCGGCGGAGCTCGAGTCTTCGACGACCGCAATTGTGGGCACCTTCAGCAAGCTCACGGTGGCGAAGGATTACGAACTGCGCAAGGTGATTCGCGAGGCCGGCGGCAAGTATCGCGTGGTGAAGAACAAGCTGGCCGCAATCTCCGGCACGGGCACGCAGGTTGAAGCGGCGCTGAAGGGCCTGAAGGGCGTGAATTCGGTGGCGTTTACCGCGGGCGATCCGGTGGCTCTGGCGAAGGTTTTTGCCAAGTGGGCCGGCGAGAACGCGGCGGAGTTCCAATTCAAGCTGGGCATTGTGGACGGCAAGCTGATGAGCGTGGATGAAGTGAAGGCGCTGGCGACCATGCCAGGCAAGGAAGAGCTCTTCTCGAAGCTGCTCTTCCTCATCAATGCTCCGGCGCAGCGGCTGGTTACTGTGCTCAACGCTACGGGCCGCGACATGGCCGTGGTGCTGGGGCAGGGCGTGGAGAAAGAGAAGTTTGCTGCTGGAGCGGCGGCGTAGTTTTTGGTTTCCCACCCCAGCCGCAAAAGCAAAGGCGCGGCAAGGGCGGGGCACCCACGGATCGTTATGACAAGTTTTGGCTGTGAGGCAGTTTGAAAGGGCGCGGGTCTGGCGCATCGGAAACTTTCCACTGCACGGGGCGGCCTGTGGGACGAGAAAATTAGCGGGAAATACGAATTCAAACGGTTCTGATTGGAGAAGAAAATGGCGGACATTGCACAGTTAGAAGAACAAATTGTGAGCCTGAGCCTGCTGGAAGCTGCGGCTTTGGTGAAGAAGCTGGAAGAGCGGCTTGGCGTTTCGGCTGCGGCTGCGGCACCGGTGATGGTGGCGGGCGGCGGCGCGGGCGCAGCGGCGGCTCCGGCGGCGGAGGAAAAGACCGAATTTCAGGTCATTCTGAAGGACGCTGGCGCCAATAAAATCAACACCATCAAGGCGGTACGCGAGGTCACATCGCTGGGTCTGAAGGAAGCCAAGGACCTGGTGGATGGAGCTCCGAAGCCGATCAAGGAAAACGCGACCAAGGACGAGGCCGAGGCCATCAAGAAGAAGTTTGAGGGCGTCGCGACGGTCGAGGTCAAGTAAACGGCACGAGACTTGCAAGGGACGCTGGGACGCGTTACGATATACAGTGCGCGTCTTAGCGGTTTCGTTTGCCAGGTCTAGCAAACGAAACGATAAGGCGGGGCGAGAAGCGGGGCGTGGTCTTCACGCGGGCGACTGTAGCCGAGGGTAGCAGAAAGGTCTTCGGAGCGGGCGTTTTGATTCTGTTAAGTTCTTTTGGGTCAATAGTTTGCCTTGAGGTCAGACAAGGCGGCTGTTGATGAGGCTCGGGCAACCGGCAATTCGCGGCAGAAGCGGGTTTTGCGATCGGCGAGGGCAATGGAAGAAAATTCGGATGGGGGCACTGGCGATAAGCCGCGCTCGTGAGGCATTGCGTCCTTACGGGCTTCTCGTGTCTCCCCGGCGCGTCGAATCCAGACTCTTGAACATCTAATTGAGTATGCGCACACAAGTTCGCGTTACGCCTTCACCCCGATTTTCGGGTCTGTCCGTGGCGCACACTTCAACCAATTGTGCGCAGTCTAGCGCAGGTGCCCGATCGACAGCAATATCCAGCACGCGTTTTTGACGCGGCTCTCACAGAACCCGCCTGACCTGGGTTCTTCCCGGTGCGCCAGGAATGAATTTTCCCGGTAGCCGGCAGTAAAAGAGCGGAGCTGAATCTCAGTTTCCGCTCGTCGGTATCTTCGATTTCTTTCGATACTTTGCTGGCGCCAATGAGACTCAGGCGCCGGCCCGGCGCGGCCCGAGATTCAGGCGATGCGCCGGAGCGACGAGGCTCAGGAGTGAACATGCCCAACGAGAAGCGCGCGATTCGCAGCCGGCTCGATTTTTCAAAGATTCCTACCGCAACCCAGATTCCCAACCTGATTGAAGTGCAGCGACGCTCATACGAGCGGTTCCTGCAGATGGACAAGCTGCCCAACGAGCGCGACGACTCCGGCCTGCAGTCGGTGTTCGTGTCGGTTTTCCCGATTACCGATTTCCGCGGCATTTCGCAGCTGGATTTCGTCGACTTCTCAATCGGCAACTGGGAGTGCAAATGCGGCCACCTGAAGGGGCTGCATCACCTGCGCACGGCCTGCGTGCATTGCGGAGCGATGGTAATTACGGATCCCTTTCTGCCCAGCGACGTGCTGTGCCAGAAGTGCGGAACTTATAACAAGAACACGCCCGACTTTTGCAACAAGTGCGGCGACCCGGTGAGCCTGCAGTTGAAGTACGACCAGCAGGAGTGCGAGGAGCGGGGCATGACCTTCTCCGCGCCGTTGAAGGTGACGGTGCGGCTGACGATTTATGACAAGGATCCCGAGACCGGCAACAAGACGATCCGCGACATCAAGGAGCAGGAGGTTTTCTTCGGCGATATTCCTCTGATGACGCCGAATGGAACGTTCATTGTGAACGGCACCGAGCGCGTGATTGTTTCGCAGTTGCACCGCTCGCCCGGCGTCTTTTTTGAGACCGCCAACAACCGCACGTATTTCCTGGGCAAGATCATTCCTTATCGCGGTTCGTGGGTGGAGTTTGAGTACGACCAGAAGAACACGCTCTACGTGCGCATCGACCGCAAGCGGAAGTTCCTGGGAACGATCTTCCTGCGCGCGCTCGGTCTGCGCTCGGACGAGGAGATTCTGAAGACCTTCTACACGGTCGACCGGATTCAAATCGCGGACGGCAAGCTGCAGTGGACGGTGCCGCAGGATGCTGCATCGGGAACGCACCTGGTGGGCGTGAAGCCTGCTCATGCGCTGCGCCACGGCAGCGAGGAACTCGCACACTCCGGGCGCAAGATCACATCGCACGCGCTGAAGGCGATTCGCGCGGCAGGCATCGACAAGGTGGAAGTGGAAGCCGCCGAGCTGGATGGGGCGATGACCGCGTCCGATGTGGTGGATCCTTCGACCGGCGAAGTGGTGGTGGAGGCCAACATCGAGTTGACCGCCGACCGGCTACACAAGGTGCTGGCCTCGGGCGCCACGGGCTTCGAAGTGTTCTTCCCTGACCGCGACGATGTGGGCAACATTATTTCGAACACGCTGAAGCGCGACTCGGTGCACAAGCCGGAAGAGGCATTGATCGAGATCTACCGCAAGCTGCGGCCGGGCGACCCGCCGACGCTGGACACGGCGACCGCGCTGTTCGAGGGCATGTTCTTCGATGCCCGCAAGTACGACTTTTCGCGCGTGGGCCGACTGAAGTTCAACATCAAGCTCTACGAGAACCAGGATGCGACCCAACTGGATCACCGGACGCTGACGCCGGAGGATTTTTACGCAACCATCCGCTACCTGCTGAAGCTGCGCAAGAACATCGGCGCGGTGGACGACATCGATCACCTGGGCAACCGGCGCGTGCGCGCCGTGGGCGAGCTGATGGAAAATCAGTTCCGCATCGGCCTGGTGCGCATGGAGCGCGCCATCAAGGAAAAGATGAGCGTGTATCAGGAGCTGAACACGGCGATGCCGCACGACCTGATCAACGCCAAGCCGGTGATGGCGGCCATTCGCGAGTTCTTCGGCTCATCGCAGCTCTCGCAGTTCATGGACCAGACCAATCCGCTGTCGGAGATCACGCACAAGCGGCGGCTTTCGGCTCTTGGGCCGGGAGGATTGTCGCGTGAGCGCGCCGGATTCGAAGTGCGCGACGTGCATCCGACGCACTACGGACGCATTTGCCCGATTGAGACGCCGGAAGGTCCGAACATCGGACTGATCAGCTCGCTGAGCTGCTTTGCGCGCATCAACGAATACGGGTTTATCGAGTCGCCTTACCGCAAGGTGAAGGACTCGCGCATTCTCGACTTCGTTGAGATTGTGAACGCCGGCGAGAGTGGATTGCGCGTGGGCGATCACATTGAAAAGGATGAAGGCATCAAGCTGAATGCCCAGTTGAAGAAGGCGGGCAAGCGGCAGATCGAGTCAATGCCGTTCAGCTTCTACCTTTCGGCATGGGAAGAGGACCGGCACACGATCGCGCAGGCCAACATCGACTTCAACGACGAGGGACAGATCACCGAGGACCTGGTGAATGCGCGCCGGCAGGGGAACTTTGTGCTGGTGAACCGGGCCGAGGTGGACTACATTGACGTGAGCCCGAAGCAGCTCGTGTCAGTAGCCGCGTCGCTGGTGCCGTTCCTGGAGCACGATGACGCGAACCGCGCGCTGATGGGCGCAAACATGCAACGCCAAAGCGTACCGCTGCTGGCGGCTGAGGCGCCGCTGGTGGGCACGGGCATGGAGGGCGTGACGGCACGCGACTCCGGCGCCGTGATTCTGGCGAAGCGCAACGGCATTGTGGACTCAGTGGACTCCGAGCGCATTATTGTGCGCGTCGAAGGCGAGCACCATCCCACGCAGCTTTCGCGCGAGGTTGGCTCCGACATTTACCAGCTCATCAAGTTCAAGCGTTCAAACCAGAACACCTGCATCAACCAGAAGCCGGTTGTGCGGGAGGGCGAGCGGGTGGTGAAGGGCCAGGTGATTGCCGATGGACCCTGCACCGAGCAGGGCGAGCTGGCGCTGGGACGCAACGTGCTGGTGGCCTTTATGCCCTGGCGCGGGTACAACTTCGAGGACGCGATTCTGATCAGCGAACAACTGGTGCGCGAGGACTACTACACCAGCGTGCACATTGAGGAGTTCGAGATCGAGGCCCGCGACACGAAGCTGGGCCCCGAAGAGATCACGCGCGACATTCCCAACGTGAGCGAGCATGCGCTGCGCGACCTGGACGAGAGCGGAGTGATCCGCATCGGCGCCCAGATCGGGCACGGCGACATTCTGGTAGGCAAGGTGACGCCGAAGGGCGAGACCCAGCTTACTCCGGAAGAAAAGCTGCTGCGGGCGATCTTCGGCGAAAAGGCCGGCGACGTGCGCGACGCATCGCTTACCTGCCCTCCGGGCATTGAGGGCACGGTGGTGGATGTACGCATCTTCAGCCGCAAGGGCCAGGAGAAGGATGAGCGCGCCAAGCAGATCGAGGCCGAGTACGTGGCCAAGCTAGAAAAGAACCTGGGCGACGAGATCCGCATTTTGACGGATGAGCGGTTGAAGCGCCTGGAATCGATTCTGGGGGCCAAGGAAGTCCTGGCCGATTTGCACGACGAGCGCACCAACAAGCGTTTGCTGGTGAAGGGCGCAATTCTCGACCGCGACACGATCGAGCGTATCTCGACGAAGAACCTGAAGCGCATCCGCTATGCCGATAAGGATCCGCGGGTGAACGAGCAGATCGACGAGATCGAAGAGATGACGTCGCGGCAGATCGAGGTGCTGCGCAAGATCACCAACGAAAAGGTAGCCAAGCTGCAGAAGGGCGATGAGCTGCCGCCGGGCGTGATCAAGCTGGTGAAGGTTTATGTGGCCATGAAGCGCAAGCTGAGCGTGGGGGACAAGATGGCCGGCCGGCACGGCAACAAGGGCGTGATTGCGCGCATTCTTCCCGAAGAAGACATGCCGTACCTGCCCGATGGAACGCCGGTGGAGATTGTGCTGAATCCCCTGGGCGTGCCTAGCCGTATGAATGTGGGCCAGATTCTGGAGACTCACCTTGGCTGGGCCGCACATGCGCTGGGTAAGAGGATTGCCGAGCTTGTGAAGGCGAACTCCGATGCTGCGTTTGCGCGCGAACTGGTGAAGAAGGAGTTCGCCGGCACGGCAACGCTGCGCCAACTGCTGGAACTCGACGACGAGATGCTGCTGCGCGTAACTGCAGGCATGGAAAAAGGCATCTGGTTTGGAACGGCGGTCTTCGACGGCGCGCGGGAAGAGGAGATCAAGGCGCTGCTGGCGGCGGCGGGCTTGCCCTCATCCGGCAAGACGGCGCTCTTTGACGGCCTGACGGGCGAGCAGTTCGAGCAGCCGGTGACGGTGGGCTACATTTACATGCTCAAGTTGTCGCACCTGGTCGATGACAAGATTCACGCGCGGTCGATTGGTCCTTACTCGCTGATCACGCAGCAACCGCTGGGCGGCAAGGCACAGTTCGGCGGGCAGCGCTTTGGCGAGATGGAAGTATGGGCGCTGGAAGCGTACGGCGCCGCGTACATCCTGCAAGAGCTGCTCACCGCCAAGTCAGACGATGTGTATGGCCGCACCAAGATTTACGAGGCCATCGTCAAGGGCGAGGCGGCGATTGAGCCGGGCGTGCCGGAGTCGTTCAACGTGTTGATTCGCGAGCTGCAGTCGCTATGCCTGGATGTGGAGCTGATCAAGCGCGCGGATCTGATTAAGAAGTTGCCTGCGCCGGAAGTTGCGGCAGTAGCGGACTAAAGTTACGAGGTATCCCAGATCTCAGAAGCGAGACCTGGGGCACCCCGCAGTGATTGAGAACAGTTTTGGTTGTTTCAGGGTCCTTCTTGAAAGCGGTAAACGCCGCTACCCGGGAAGGAAGGATCCTCAAGAAATCCCGGGAAGTACCGCGGCGGGCAACAGAGAGCCTGCCAAGGAGGGTCGCCTTGTTCCGTTCGAACCCGTTTGAGCTTACCAGCCCTATTACCGACTTCGACGCAATCCGCATCATGCTGGCCTCGCCGGAAAAGATCCGCAGCTGGTCGCATGGCGAGGTCACCAAGCCGGAGACCATCAACTACCGGACCTTCAAGCCGGAGCGCGACGGCCTGTTCTGCGCGCGCATCTTTGGCCCCGTGACCGACTGGGAGTGCCTGTGCGGCAAGTACAAGCGCATGAAGCACCGCGGCGTGATCTGCGACAAGTGCGGCGTGGAAGTGACGGTAAGCAAGGTGCGCCGCGAACGCATGGGCCACATTGAGCTGGCGTCGCCCTGCTCGCACGTATGGTTTTTCAAGGGCCTGCCGTCGAGGATCGGGCACCTGCTGGACATTTCGCTGCGCGATCTGGAGAGCATTCTCTATTTCGAGTCCTACGTCGTGGTCGATCCGGGCGACGCACCGGTGCGCGAGCGCGAGATCATCAAGGATGAAACGCGCTTCCGCGAGCTCGACCAGCAGTTCCGGCCCTCCGGCTTCAAGGCCATGATGGGCGCCGAAGCGATCAAGGAATTGCTGAAGCGCGTGAGCGTGGACGAGCTGGGCGTTGAGCTGCGCGAGCGGATGAAGACCGAGACCTCAGCGCAGAAAAAGATCAAGTTCGCCAAGCGGCTGAAGGTCGTTGAGGCCTTCCGCAAGAGCAGCAACAAGCCGCAGTGGATGATTCTGGATGTGCTGCCTGTGATTCCCCCAGAGCTGCGCCCCCTGGTGCCGCTGGACGGCGGCCGTTTTGCTACGTCGGATCTGAACGACCTGTATCGCCGCGTGATCAACCGCAACAACCGGTTGAAGAAGCTGATGGACCTGCACGCGCCGGAAGTGATTGTGCGGAACGAAAAGCGCATGCTGCAGGAGGCTGTGGACGCGCTGTTTGACAACGGCCGCCGGGGCCGCGTGCTGAGGGGCGCCAACAATCGTCCGCTCAAGTCGCTGAGCGACACGCTCAAGGGCAAGCAGGGCCGCTTCCGCCAGAACCTGCTGGGCAAGCGCGTGGACTACTCGGGCCGCTCGGTGATCGTAGTGGGCCCGGAGCTGAAGCTGCACCAGTGCGGCCTGCCCAAGAAGATGGCTCTCGAATTGTTCAAGCCGTTCATCTATCACCGCCTGGAGCAGACGGGGCAATGCACCACCATCAAGCAGGCGAAGGAAATGGTGGAGATGCAGGAGCCGGTGGTGTGGGACATTCTTGAAGAAGTGATCAAGGACCACCCGGTGCTGTTGAACCGCGCTCCCACGCTGCACCGCCTGGGCATTCAGGCTTTTGAGCCGGTGCTGGTGGAAGGCAAGGCGATCAAGATTCACCCGCTGGTTTGCACGGCGTTCAACGCGGACTTCGACGGCGACCAGATGGCAGTGCACATTCCGCTGTCGCCCGAGGCGCAGATTGAAGCCAGCGTGCTGATGCTGGCCTCGCACAACATTCTTTCGCCGGCCTCAGGGCAGCCCATCACCGTGCCGACGCAGGACATGGTGCTTGGCCTCTACTACCTGACCAAGGCAAAGAAGGGCGGCAAGGGCGAGGGACGCGTGTTTGCCAACACCGAAGAGATCCTGATGGCTCTCGAAGCCGGTGAAGTGGAGACGCTGTCGCCGATCAGGCTGCGCTACACGGGCAAAGTGCTCGACATGACGACGGCCTACGACGATCAGGACCTGACGCACACCGAACCGGTGGACTTCGAAAAGGAGTACATCAATACCACGGTGGGCCGCGTAATCCTGAACGATTCGCTGCCGGCGGGCATGCCTTTCATCAATGGCCTGCTGAAGAAGAAGGGTATCGGGCAGCTGGTGAACTACTGCAACCAGAACCTCGGACTCGAGGTGACGGTGGGCATGCTGGACCGCATCAAGTCGCTGGGATTCAATTACGCGACGCGCTCCGGCCTTTCAGTAGGCCTGGACGATATGGTCATCCCGGCGAGCAAGTACACCGTTGTGGATGAGGCCGACAAGAAGGTGATCGAGGTCCAGAAGCAATATATGGACGGCGCCATCACCAACGGCGAGCGCTCGAACAAGGTGATCCAGATGTGGTCGGCGGTTACGGACCAGGTGGCCGACGAGATGTTCAGCAACATGAAGCGTGCCGACGACGAAGGGGCCATGAATCCGATCTACGTCATGGCCGACTCCGGCGCCCGTGGATCGAAGCAACAGATTCGCCAATTGAGCGGCATGCGCGGACTGATGGCCAAGCCATAGCGGCGAAGTCATCGAGACGCCCATCACGGCGAACTTCCGCGAAGGGCTGACGGTGCTGGAATACTTCATTTCGACGCACGGCGCGCGCAAGGGCCTGGCCGACACGGCGCTGAAGACCGCCGATTCCGGCTACCTGACTCGCCGACTTGTGGACGTGGCGCAGGACGTGATCGTGACCGAGATGGATTGCGGCACGCTGGAAGGCATCTACGTAGGCTCGATCGTCGAGTCGGGCGAGATCATCGAGCCGCTGCGCGATCGCATCATCGGCCGTGTGTCGCTTGAAAGGATCAAGGACTACGACGGCAACGTGGTGGTTGAAGTGAACCAGCCCATCGACGAGGACATTGCATCGGCGATCCAGGGCGCGGGCGTGGAACGAGTGAAGATCCGCTCCGTGCTCACGTGCGAGTCGCGGCGCGGCGTTTGCGCGCTGTGCTACGGGCGCAACCTCGGGTCGGGCCGCATGGTCGAGCTGGGCGAAACGTGCGGCGTGATTGCGGCGCAATCCATCGGCGAGCCGGGCACGCAGTTGACGATGCGTACTTTCCACGTGGGCGGCACCGCCAGCCGCGTGCAGGACAAGTCGCGCCTCGACGCCAAGAACAACGGCTTCGTGCGCTTCATCAACCTGAACACCGTGGAAAGCAAGGAAGGCGAGCTGGTGGCCATGAACCGCTCCGGCTCGCTGGCTATTGTGGACGAGCGTGGCCGCGAAAAGGAGCGCTACCAGGTGGTCTACGGCGCGCGCCTCCGCGTTCGCGAGGGCTCAGCAGGTGAAGCTGGGCGAAATGCTGGCCGAGTGGGATCCTTACACCTACGCCATTCTGACTGAGATCGGCGGCGCGGTGCAGTTCAAGGATCTGCAGGAAGGCATCACGCTCAACGAGGAAGTGGACGAAGTGACCGGCCTCTCGCGCTGGGTGGTTGCCGACTCGCCCGACGAGAAGCGGCAGCCGGCCTTTGTGGTGAAGAACGCGAAGGCAAACAAGCGTTACCTGCTGCCGCGCGGCGCGCACCTGATGGTGCAGGACGGCGACGAAGTGGGTCCGGGCGACGTGCTGGCGAAGATTCCCAAGGAGAGCACGCGCACCAAGGACATCACCGGCGGTCTGCCGCGCGTGGTGGAACTCTTCGAGGCGCGCAAGCCGCGCGAAACCGCGATCATCAGCGAGATCGATGGCGTGGTTCGCTTCGGCGAAGTCTCCAAGGGCCAGCGCAAGATCTACGTGACGGCGGACAACGGCGACGAGAAGGAGTACTCGGTGCCGCGCGGCATTCACGTGAACGTGCAGGAAGGCGAACGGCTGCGCGCCGGCGACCCGCTGATGGACGGCCCGCTGAACCCGCACGACATTCTCGCCGTGCTGGGCGAGAAAGAGCTGCAGGCTTACCTGGTGAACGAAATCCAGGAGGTCTACCGGCTGCAGGGCGTGGCTATCAGCGACAAGCACATCGAAGTCATCGTGCGGCAGATGCTGCGCTGGGTGCGGATCGATGAAGTGGGCGACACCAACTTCCTGCTCGAGCAGCAGGTTGACCGCTTCCGCTTCAACGAAGAGAACGAGCGCGTGCTCGCCGAACGGGGGCCGTCCGGCGATCGGGCGTCCGCTGCTGCTGGGCATCACCAAGGCGTCGCTCTCGACCGACAGCTTCATCTCCGCGGCCAGCTTCCAGGAGACCACGCGCGTGCTCACCGAGGCCAGCATCAACGGCGCGGTGGACAACCTGCGCGGACTGAAGGAGAACGTGATCGTGGGACGGCTGATTCCTGCGGGCACGGGCCTGGAGTACTACCGCAATGTGCAGCTCTCGCCGGAGCTTGAAGAAGCTGCAGCGCGCGTGCAGCAGGAAGTGCACGCCGAGATCGAAGCAGCCGAGCGCGAACTGGAGCTGATGCGCCAGGAAGGCGAAGCCGAGGAGATGGCCGCCGAGTAAAGCATTGATCAGTTGTCAGTGATCAGTGATCAGAGAGGCCCGGCGCAAGCCGGGCCTCTTTTTATTGCGCAATGCTACGGGATCGGAGTTCAGGATCGCGGAGGATGGCGTGATCCACGCCTGCGGCTTGCTTGCCGCGACTGCTTTGGCGGCATACATGGCGGCATCCGCGGCGCTGAAGCAGGCTGTCGGCTGGAGCCGGCGTCATCGGGATAGAGGGCAATGCCGACGCTGGCGGAGCCATGCACGACATGATGCCTCTCGACGGTGAACGGCTCGTCGAAGCAACGTTCCAGGCGGAGCGCAATCTCCTCGACTTCGGCGCGGTTGCGCACTTCTGGAACCAGTACGGCGAACTCATCGCCGCCCAGGCGCGCCAGCAGTATCGCCGGGACGCAGTTGGCGCTTCATGCGCTGCGCCGCTTCCTGCAGGTACAGGTCTCCTACCTGGTGGCCATAGACGTCGTTGACCTGCTTGAATTCGTCGAGGTCGATGTAGATCAAGCCGAAGATGCCGGCGGTTTCGCGCGCGATTCGTGAATCGAGCGCGTCCAGTTGTTTTTCCAGGGAGAAGCGGTTCTGAATGTCGGTGAGCAGGTCGAACTCCGAGCGGTGGACGAGATCGGAGTAGAGGCGCGAGGTTTCGATGGCCAGCGTTGCGAGGCCCGCTCCCAGGGCAAGCGCCTCGGACTCATCGGGGGAAGGTTGTTTAAGGCGATTGACGGCGGCGAAGATGGTGCCCAGGGCGGCGCCTGAACGGCCAGGAATTTCTTTCTGGATGATCCGCTGCGATGTGATTTTCGCGGGCCGTTTGCCGAGCCGCTCGCAATCGGCGACTTCGCACCAGCATGCCGTGCCGTGCAACCGGAATGAGACGACCTCTGTAATCTGCTCGATGATTTCGCTCAGGGGCCGGGATCTGTTGATGGCTTCGAGAATGAGGCTTCGCCGGCGTTCCAAGTAGGCCAATGCCGCGGTTTTTTGGCGGACTCTGCGTTCCAGGGCCCAGCTTCTGATGCCTACGGCGATGATGGCGCCTAACAACAGGCCGACGATTAGCAAGAGGTGGCGCACATTCAGCCAGGGTGGTCGGGAGACGACTTCGATGTCGTCAAACGATCGGAGCAGGACGTTGAAGGGGGCTTCGCCGTTAAACGGAGTAGAGTCTACGATCATGCAAATGCCAGTGACGCGAATGATGGAACCCATAGGGACGTCGAGCATAGGCGGAAGGGGGCGGGGCGGAGGGGGATGGCGGAAGATTGCCGTGAACAGCCGCCCGTCAGCCTTGAGCACGTATTCATCCTGCGCGGCCTCGCGGATCTCAGTCACAACGCGCCCGTCAATGGAAACCAGGTCGTATGCGTGGCCTGAAGGGGCGTTCCTTGCCCAAGTGGCGAGTTGACTCCATTTAGACACCATGGGCCTGACAGGCGCGGCGATACCGCTGTCCAGAACCTCAGCATGAATCAGAGTCAGGCGGTGGTCGTCCATGCCGGGAAATCCGACGGCGTCGGCTACGTCACCGACCTGCAATGGCTCGTCGCTTTGTGTCGAAACCCATAGGCTGCTGGATTCGTTCTGCAGCACGGCGGCGGCGCCGGGCAGGGAATAAGTGATGGTTCCATGGACGCGAATCCTTTTTGAGAGGTCGCGCACATGATATCCGCTGATGATGCCGCCCAGCGGCGTCACGGGCAGCGTCCACGGATTGGCGGCGGTGCGCTTGAGAACCTTAATGCTCGCAAGGGAAGAAACCTTGATCTTCACGCCTGTCTGCTGCATCTTACCGTCGAACAATCTTCCGGCAGAGCCGGTTACTTCGACCTCCGCGTCCAGCAACTTCTTGAGCTGAAGAGGATCATAACGAGCTAAATGCAGTTCGACGTACCCACCATCCATGAGCAATTGCAGGCGGCCGGTTGGAGAGATCCGTGTCGAAACAATGTCCGCAGTGCGAACTACGCCGCGGACACGGACGAGCCTGCAGTTGATGCGGGTGCGGACCAGATCGTCGAAGCCGGCGGGCACTGGCTCGGGTAACGTGCCGTGGCGAAGAAAAGTGGCCGTGGCCCCGGCAATGTAGGGAAGAAAACTGGGCTCTGCGGTTCCCCGCACGAGGACACGATCGCCCGGAACAAGCGTGAAGTCTTTTGCCAGCCGCACAAAAACGGCGGTATCGCGGTCCTGGACAACCAAATCCGAGCCCGGCTGGAAATAATAGTTAACGGTCGCTTCGAATGAGACAGGGGGATGTTGGCTCGCTTGCGCGTTGGTGAGTGCGGCGACTGCGCTGAGTGTGGCCAAGGGAGACGGCGCGGCTGCACTTAAAGAAGCGGCACCGCCGTAAAGGATCGCAAACAGGAAAACGACATTTTTCATGTACGCATCTCAAACGGACACAATGTCACGGCATCCCGTCTGAGTACATATCGGCTGAAGAAAGGAAAAGATTGAGCCGGGCGCGAGGAAATATATCCCGGGCAGCGGGACTCGGCGCCAACTCTGGTTGTAAAGGCTGCAATGCGGCTGGAACAGTGACTAACGGCTCTTCCCCGGCCGCGCGTATTTGACTGCGTACATGGCGGCGTCGGCTGCTCGAAGGAGGCTGTCGGCGGAGTTGGCATCTTCAGGATAGAGGGCGATTCCGATGCTTGCCGAGCCCTGGAGCAAATATCCCTCGCCTTTAAACGGCTCGTCGAAGCAGCATTCGAGGCGAGCGGCGATCTCCTCTACGTCGGTGCGGCTGCGCACTCTGGACACCAGCACGGCGAACTCGTCTCCGCCGAGGCGCGCGAGGGTGTCGCCGGGGCGCAACTGTTCTTTGATACGCTGCGTCAGTTCCTGCAGATAGAGGTCCCCGGCCTGGTGCCCGTAGACGTCATTCACCTGCTTGAATTCATTCAGGTCGATATAGATCAGGCCGAAGACGCCGGCCGATTGGCGCGCAGCATGAATCTGCGCACGAAGGGAGTTCTCCATCGCGAAGCGATTCTGGACGTCTGTGAGGAGATCGTACTCGGAGCGGTGCACGAGATCGGAGTAGAGGCGCGAGGTTTCAATGGCGAGAGTGGCGAGCTCGGCCGCCATGGCAAGGGCTTCGGATTCGACAGCGGTGGGTTTGGTGCGCGCGTCGAAGGCGGCGAAGATGGAGCCAAGAGGAGGACCGGAGCGGGCAGCAATGGGATGCTCGGCTGTGCGCAGCGAGGCGCCAAGCTCCGGCGGGCGATTGCCGAGCGTGGCGCCGTCGGCAATCTTGCACCAGCAAGGCGCGCCGCGCAGGCGAACAGAAACCAACTCAGTGATCCGCTCCAGGATCCCAGCCAGAGGCTTTGAATGGTTAATGTCTTCCAAGATCCCGCCGCGCCGCTGCTCGACGTAGGCCAGCGAGCCGATCTGGCGGCGAATTTTGTGCTCGAGGTACCATCCGCGCATACCGACGGCGAGGACCGCGATGAGCAGCCACGCGACAAGCAGGGCGGCGTTGTGCGCATTGAGCCACGTCGGGTCGGAGAGAACCACAATGTCGTCAGGGGAGCGGAGGAGAATATTGAAGTGTGCGTTGGAGTTTGGGGGACCGACCGTATCGGGAACGCAGATGCCGGTGACGCGAATCCGGGAACCGACTTTGACTCGCTTCATTGGAGCCAGTGGCGCCGATGAGACCGTTCTTGGATGATGGTAATCGGCGGAAAACTCATGGCCGTTTGAAACGAGGACATATTCGTCCTGCGCGGACTTTCTGACTGAGATTGCGACCTGACCCTCGATCGAAACCAGGTCGAAGATGTGCCTGCTTGAGTTGAGCTCATCAGTGGACACCGGACGAGGGTTGACGGGACTGGATAAACCGCTGTCTCGAAACTCGCTCGCTGTAAGCTCAGGCACGCCATCGATGACGACGGGAAAACCAGTGGCCTCGGCCTGGTCGCCGACGCGCAAGGGAGCGAAGCTGCTGGTGGGAATCCACAGACTCTTGGCGCCGTCTTGCAGTACTAACGCCAAACCGGGCTCATAGTAGGTGACGACACCCGTAACGCGGATGCGCTTGCTACGGTCTGTGACGTGGTAAACGCCCAGAATTTCATCCATCGGCGTAGCGGGAAGCGACCATGGGCTGCTTGACGCAGGCTTTAGAACCCTGACGTCGGCGAGGGTGGTTACGTGAAGCGCAGCGCCGGTCTGCTGACGCTTGCCGTCGAAGGTACTTCCGGCTACCCCTGTCACCTCGACGTTTGCGTCGAGCAGATTCTCCAAACTAGACGCGGCCCCGTCATTGACGACCGCTCTTACATACCCACCTTCGGTAAGAAGCATAAGCGTAGCGCCGGAAACCACGTTCGTTTCGGGGAGGATCTCCGAATTTGCGGCGCGGACGATGCCGCGCACCGTTACCAACACCGAGTCAAACTGACCCGAAATCAACTCGTCGAAAGTGGCTGGGATCGGTTCAGGCAGGTTGCCGTGCCCGAGCAGGGTAACTTCACTGGCGAAGATGTAAGGGCGGAAGCTGGGCGCCGTAACGCCTTTGACGAGAACTCGATCACCGGGGGACACCTTGGCGGAGCTGGCTCCCCATACGTAGATGCCGGTATGTCCGTCCTGAACGAACAGATTCCCGCGAGGCTGGCTGAAATAGGTGACGGTAGCCTCAAAGGCGACGGGCAGAGCCTTCGATGCTTCAACGTTGGTGAGACGGTGAATGGAGGCAAGCGATGTAAGCGGGGTTGGCGCGGCTGCACTCGCAACTGCGGCCGCTGAAGAAAGAATGATCGCACCAAAAAGATGCGGCTTGATGAATCTGAACCCTGCCACCGTTTCGATCTCTCCACTCGTGCAAACTGCGCACGCAACGGTCCACCTACTCGCCCGTCCTGGTGTGCTGGGGGATTCTGGGCCGTCCACGAGCGGGAACAATACACCTAAATTAGTTTCAACCATCTTACTCTTAGGAGGGCACCTTGGAATAGCACTTTTGGTGCGTTTAGGCTTTGGTTCCACCCAGTCTCACAGGCTTGGGAATTCGCGTTCGATGGTTTTTTGCGGAACTCGAATTTTCAGCCATTGGAAGCTTTGCCGAGCCCCAAGACCGAACGCTGAAAGAGAAGTTCTGCCCAGGGGTTCTACACTGAGAACGGGCCGTTGGCATCGAGAACGGCGACTCGATAGAAAAATGACCAAAAAATTGCGAGTGGGCATTCTTTTTGGCGGGCGAAGCGGCGAGCATGAGGTTTCGCTGCTGTCGGCCGCGTCGGTTTTGAAGGCGATCGACCGCGAGAGGTTCGACGTAACCCCGATCGGGATAACGAAAGAGGGCCGCTGGCTGGCTGCCGCGGATGCGCGCGGCTTGCTGAACGGCGACATGAGCGATGTGACCCGGAAGCTGCGCGCCGGCGATCCGCATGCGACGCCGGGGGCAAAGCTGCTGCATGAGGGGATTCCTACGTTGCTGTCGCCCGAGCCTGCCGAGTCCGGGGCGACGCTTACGGCGGGAGGGGCGCGTTCTGCGGGTTCTGCGCTGGATGTGGTGTTTCCCATATTGCATGGGACTTTCGGCGAGGACGGGACGATCCAGGGGCTTTTTGAGCTGGCCGGGATCGCATACGTCGGTTCGGGTGTGCTGGGATCCGCAGCGGGCATGGACAAGGACGTTATGAAGCGTCTGTTCGCGCAGGCTGGACTGCCGATCGTGAAGCACGTAACGCTGCTGCGCGCGGATTGGGAGAAGTCTCCGCGCAAGGCAGTCGGGCTTGTGGAGCGGGCGCTCTCGTATCCCGTGTTTGTGAAGCCGGCTAACCTTGGCTCTTCAGTGGGCATCACAAAGGCACATAGCCGCGCCGAGCTAGGGCCAGCCCTGACCCTGGCCGCGAAGTACGACCGAAAGCTGATTGTGGAGCAAGGTGTCGGGGGAAAAGCCCAGCGCGCCGGGCAGCAGGCACGCGCCCGCGAGTTTGAGGTGGCAGTTCTGGGCAACGACGAGCCCAAGGCGAGCGTAGTGGGCGAGATTATTCCCGGGAAAGAGTTCTACGACTACGAGGCGAAGTATCTCTCTGAAGGCTCGGTGCCGGTGATTCCGGCCAAGCTGAGGCGCGAACAGAGCCGGCAGATTCGTGAGATGGCTGTAGCGGCGTTCAAGGCTTGCGACCTCTCCGGCCTGGCTCGCGTGGACTTCCTGATGGAGCCGGAAGGCCGCCAGCGGATCTTTTTGAACGAAGTGAACACCATGCCCGGCTTTACGCGCATCAGCATGTATCCCAAGCTGTGGGAGGCTTCGGGAGTCAGCTACAAAGAACTGATTACACGGCTGATCGAGCTGGCTATGGAACGAAAGGCGGAGAAGGGCCGGACGACATACAGCAGGGAAGAGTGAAAAAGGCAGAGAACAGAGAACAGAGAACAGAGAACAGAGAACAGAGAACAGAGAACAGGGAACAGTGGGTTGTCTGGCGGTGTCTAAGTTAAGGGGCATCGAAGGAGATGAAGGCCGCGGATTCCGTGGCTAGTTGCCGACTGGTGATTTAGAGGTTCCCTTTCGGATTTTGCCTTTATTCTGATTTCCGAGGAAGATTTGCAATGACTTTACTCGATGCTCCCAAGTTCGACGTGGCGCGCGACCGGCGCAATACGATGATTCTCCGGATCTCTGCGGCAGCGTTGCTGGTGCTTTTCGTTGTGTGGTGGCTCGTGGCCGGCCGGCCCGTTGATTGGCCCTGGAATTGGAACCACTACTGGTTCGGGCGGATCACCGTGAACCGATTCATGGTGGCACTCGAAGCAAATGATTTACCCAAGGCCTACGGCGTTTGGGTCCACGACAAGGACTGGCAGCAGCATCCGCAGCAGTACAGTGTTTATCCTTTCAGCCGCTTCCAGGATGATTGGGGCCCTACCAGCCCGGATAACGAATATGGCCCGATTCACAGCCATAAGGTTGCGCTCGTTGGGCGTTACGGGAACGGCGTACTGGCGGCGATCCTCATCAACGGTCGCAAGAGCAACGCCCTCGACCTGGACTACGATCCCAGGACCGGCCAACTGAGCTATGCGCCGCCCGGCGTGCAGCTGTACCTGGGGCCGTAAACAAACAGCATCCAGCCATCGGCTCTCAGCTTGCTTTTGGCGAGTTGAGCGCTTTGTGTTTTGATCCCAGGGCGGAAGATGCCGATCGCGTTGATCCGCTGAAATTGCCGTGTATGCCGGCCTGGCGAAACCGAACGCATACCCGCACATCTGCTTCTATGGCGCGGTTTCAACCAACTCGTCTGTGCACTTGCTCATTTTGGCGGTGCGCTGGATCTTGTCCCAGTTGAAGGGCTTGCCGTCAATAGCGCGCTTGAGCGTTTTGAAGAGCACGATGGAGAAGAGCTGGCGATAAGCGAAACGCTGCAGCCAGATGTGGAAGAGGAGCCAGCCGTCGCCTTTGTTTGCCGGATGGCGCCGCTCCAGGCTGAAGGCCGCTGTTGACGTGATGAAGTCAATGAGCAGGAAGCCGAGGAAGTAAACCACGAGCTTTTCAAAGCTGGCCGCCGAGGCCGCCTCGGGGTGATAGTGGCGATTGATGAGGTAGTTGACGATGCCCCAGACAAACAGGAGATCAATGAAGGGCGAGACGAGCGGCAGGAACATCTGGAAGATGAGAATGTTGGGTAAGGCGAAAAGTCCCATCGCTTTATTGCGGACGAAAGCGGCGCGATGCTTCCACACCGCCTGCAAGGTGCCGAACGACCAGCGGAAGCGCTGGCGCATGAGGCCTTTGGCATTGATGGGCGCCTCAGTATAAGCAAGTGCACGGTCCTCGTAGTCGACCTTCAGCCCTTGTTCGAGCAGATTCATGGTCAGGTCGGCATCTTCGGCGACAGTGTTAAGCGGGTAACCACCGGCGGCCTTTACTGGTGCGGTGCGCCAGGCGCCGATAGCGCCGGGGACCACGGTGACGACGTGGAAGAGGTCGAGGGCGCGGCGCTCGAAGTTCTGGCTGGTGATGTATTCGAGGGCCTGCCAGCGCGTCCACAGGTTCACGCGATTACCGACCTTTGCGTTGCCGGCGATGGCTCCGATGTTGGGATCCTGGAAGTGGGGGATGAGCTTGGAGATGGCGTCGGCGGCGATCACGGTGTCAGCGTCGATACCGACGAAGATCTCTTCATTCACGCGAGCGAGCGCGTAGTTGAGCGCGGCGGCCTTGCCTTGATTGCGCTTGGTGAAGACCTGGACGCGTCCCGCGACGATATCCTGGGCGTAGGCTGTCGGCAGCGACTTCGGCGGTGCGGTCGTCCGATCCGTCGTCGACGACGATGACGCGAAGGTTTTTGTAATCGGAGTTGAGCACCGAGCGGATGGTGCGGACGATGACCGCCTCCTCGTTATAGGCGGGGATGAGAACCGCCACGCGCGGGTTGAAACCAGCCGAAGTTTGTCTGCGTGGCCTTATAAAGCGGTCGATGACGGCGAACAAACCGACAATGATGAGCCGCGCGCTCATGAGAATGTCGCCGACGAAGAAGACCATGACGATGAAGTTGCCGATGATGTCGAGCGCGGAAAAGGCGATGGAATCGGGAATGGTGCGCACGCGCTGCCAGAAGGTAAGCGGGGGCATGACCTGCGCGACGGTCTTGCCCATCAACGCGGAGACCGGAACGATGGCGTAGCCGTGAGCACGCAGGGCGTCGATAAGCGGCCCCAGAGCTGCCACCGTGACCGAGCGGTCGCCGCCGCCGTCGTGGAGCGAGGATGATGGAGCCGCGGAATTGCGGCTTGATGTTCATGGTCTGCAATTGAGCGAGGACCGACTGGATAATCTCCGGCCGGCGTCTTGCGTGGATGCTCGTTCCAGTCGTCGGTATCGATCTTGCTGCCGATAATGGTGAAGCCGTCCTGCTGAATGCGCCACACGGGCGCGGCCTCGTCGTCGGTATCGGGTTCCTCGTCGATATCGTAGGGCGGGCGGAAGTAGAGAGGCTGCACGCCCAGCTTGCTTTCGAAGAGGCGCTCAGTGAGGTTGACTTCCAGATCCAGTTGGCGCGGCGAGATTTCGCTGATGTCGGGATGGGTCCAGGTGTGATTGCCGATCTCGTTGCCTTCGCGGACGATGCGCTGCATGAGGCCCACGTTGTCCGCGGCCTCGAGAGCCGATGAGCATGAAAGTGGCCTTTGACATGCTTACGCTTCAGGATGTCGAGGATCTTCGGTGTCCACTTGGGGTCGGGCCCGTCGTCGAACGGTAGAGCGCAAGCTTCATTGGGATGGTAGCCGTACTGCTGGACGGTGTAGGTGCGCGGATACACATCCATGTGCTCGTCGACGATGAGTTTTTTGCGCGGGTCGGGCTCGTCGGTGTCCACTTCGACGGTGCGCTTGCCGGGCTGGGGCAGGCCGGTGACGCGCAGAATGTCCCCGTCGCCCTCGGTGTCAACGTCGTGGCCGGGCTGAACGGTGCCGAGCGCCTGCAGCGATGCCGGATCGCTGGGATGGTCCCAAACGTTCCATAGCGAGCTGTCTTCTTCGCCGAGGCGCCAAAGGGCAAAGGTTTCGAGTCCAAGCTGCCGGGCGGCGCGCATCTCATTGAGGAGCGTAACCCCATCGAGAAACCAGACGACGTGGCGCTGATTTTTGTCTTCGTCGATGTACTCAAAGTGAGGATTCAGCGTGTCGTAGTCAAGATCGAGGTCAGCGTCGGCGTCGGAAGCGAGCTCCCATGCGTCGGAGACGGAGAGGTTATCGGTATTCAGGACCTGAGGCTTGCGGTGATGGCGGTCCTTGGGGTTGGGAATGGAGAGCGTCCAATCATAACCGTAGTTGCCCAGGCCGCAGATGATCTTCTTTTTGGGCACATCTTTCAGGACGCGCACCAGGTTGGCGACGAACCACGGCTGCGCGGCGACGGGTCCCGGATCGCTGGTTGTCTGGTGCTCGTCGTAGTTCATCAGTACGATGCCGTCGGAGTTGGCGGCGATTGATTTGAAGTCGCTATCGCTGTCGCCGGCGGCGACGTTGACCCAGAGGCGCAGGTTGCGCGCATGCATCTCGGAGTAAAGCGCCTGGATGAAGCTGAGGTAAGCGGGCTCGTCTTCGTCAGGGATGCTTTCGATGTCGAGCGAGAGGCCGCGATAGGCAGGATAGGCGATGAGAAAGCGCATGAGCTGCTCGCGAAATGCTGCGCTCTTGCTGGGATCGTTGAGCACGTCGCCGACGCCCGTATCCCACTCCTGCGTGTGCGGGTTGAAGTTGTTGATGGCGGGGAAAACTTCCGTGTCTTCCTTGGCGGCCTGAATGACGTGCTTGACCTTATTCAGGTAGTCGGGATCGTGGATGGCAGCGCCTTCAATGACGGGAAGTTCACGCAGGTTATCGCCGCTCATCATCATCAACGTGCCGTTGGGCGAGTCGACGTGCAACCACTGCGGGAATAGCATGTCGATCTGATGGATGTGTTCTTTGAGCGAGGAGTAGCTGGCGGTGTCGTCCTGAACATAGTAAGCGGCGCGCAGACCTTCGCCGGTGTTCAACGGAATGTCGGAGGGTTTGCGCTTGGTTTTGCGGTGCTCCAGGCGCTGGTTCCTGATGCGCAGCAGAATGGATTGGTCAGGCAAGGCCCGGTAATTATGCCTGGGGAGGGGCAGCAGGAGTTCAGGCAAACGCTGATTACGCAACACATTGAAGATGAACCCGACCAAGACCAGCGTGGTGGCCACGGCTGCCAGATCGAGAAAGCGGCGCAGGCGCTTCCAGCGCTTACGTTCCGGGTCGAAAAAGATTTGCTGATCGGGCATGTCTTCTGTCTTAGACGGCAAAGGAAAAACTACGCAAACGGGCATCCCCATTCAGGGGATAAAGGCGTCATTGCGCGAAATCGGCAAAGACGCAGGGTTCCTGGAGATGCCATACGCTGTACATTAAAAATCGTATGGAAGCAGCGCGTGAGAGTCAATCGACAGCCTGGGGGCGCATAGCCGAAAGCAGGGTCAAAACGCGCGGAGCGGTGTCCGTGGCGCTGCCTCTTGCGGCTGGTTTGGCCCTTCGGATTTGGATGCTCAAATGGCTCTTTGAGGTGAATGGGGACTCGCTCATCTATGGCGGGGTGGCCAAGAATCTCCTACAACACGGCAGTTTTGCCCTGACGCTGCCCAACGGCCAGTTGTACCCCACGCTGATCCGGCTGCCCGGCTATCCTGTTTTTCTCGCGGTTTGCTTTCGGCTCTTCGGGATGGAGAACTACTTTGCCGTGGCCTGCGTGCAAATTGCGATGGAAATGCTGGGTTGCCTGCTGCTGGCCAGCTTTGTGCGGCGCATCGCTCCGCCCAAGCTCAGAGATAGCGCGGCATTGGCGACGCTGTGGCTCGCGTGCCTTTGCCCCTTTACCGCCTCGTACGATGCGGTCCCGCTGACTGAGACGCCGACGTTGTTCGCGTTAGTGCTGGCAATGTGGGCCATGGCGCGCTTCCGCGACCGGCCAGGGTGGAAGCACGCACTCTGGTTCACTTTTGCAGTTACCTGGGCGGCGTTGTTGCGGCCCGATGGTGTACTGGCAGCAATAGCGTTCGCGCCGGCGATGGTCATCGGGCTTCCACGCGGCGACCAGGCGGGAGAGATTGCGCATCGCAAGCTGGTTCGGGTGGCGCTGGCGTGCGTACTGCTGGCGCTTGCCCCGTTTGCCGTTTGGACGGCTCGAAACTGGCGCGTCTTTCACGTCTTTCAGCCACTTGTGCCACAGCTGGCAACCGATCCCGGCGAGAGCTCGAATGCCGGGTGGGAACGCTGGGTGAAGAGCTGGTGCCTCGACTTCATTTCAACCTATGAAATTTACTGGAATGTGCCGGGGGACAAGCTGGACGCAAGCGAGCTACCCAATCGCGCATTTGACTCCGCGGCGCAGCGCGCTGAAACATTGGCGCTGGCCAGCGATTACAACAAAGGCGGCATGGAGATTACGCCGGGGATCGATGCACGCTTTGAGCGACTGGCCGAGGAGAGGATCGCGGCGCATCCCCTGCGCTATTACCTGTGGCTGCCACTGGGGCGCGTGGCCGATATGTGGCTGCGGCCGCGCGTGGAGAACCTGCCCATTGACCTGGACTGGTGGGTTTATGCGCACCATCATGCGGAGACGCGCTTCAGTTGGGGATACGCGGCGTTGAATGCGCTGTATTTGCTGCTCGGAATTGCGGGGTTGTGCCTGCGGCCTCGTTTCTGGGGAGCGATGCTGGCGTATTTGCTGCTGCGCAGCGCGTTGCTGTTGACCGTGGGAGCGCCCGAAGCGCGCTACACGCTGGAGGGCTTTCCGATGCTCTTTGCGGCGGGCGGCATCGCTTTTAGCGCCTTCATCAGCCGACTTTATTTATTGAAGCTGAAGGCGTTCGAGGGCAGGGGCTGATTCACCTTGATGTCGCTATAGTGGCAGACATAGGTTTGGCCTTCGCCTTCGTCGTAGCTCTGTTTGAGACTTACAGCGCGAGCAGTATCGAGCCAGACGGTGACTTTGGGGATGTTTTTTCGGATCGTTGGATCTTTCGCGACCAGTTCGAGCTTGTCGGTCTGCACGCCATCGACGGTTTCCGTGCCGAGGTATTTGATGTTCCATTTCTCTTCCAATTCGGATCCGCTGGCGCCGAAACCGAGCATGAGGTACCCCTCATACTTACTGACATTGGTATATGTCCTGGCATCGCTTGCCTTGCCGGTATCGGAGACCCTGAAGGTTCCGCCAGAAAAGACGTAGATTTTTCCAGTCGGCTGATTATTGTGTTTGGCGAAGTGGGCGGCCATCTGGAAATGGCTGCCATTGCGCTCGTAGTAGGCAGTGCCGGTCATTACGTCGGTATCGGGTATTGGATCGGTTTGGATGGTATCGAATTCGACATGAGCCGTCGTGGAATGAAAGTCTTTTGCCGCGACGTCAAGCCTGTGCAGGACATCTTTGAGATCGTCGGCACGAACCGCACGTGCGGGCAGAAACGCCGCAATGACGAGAACAAGATAAACAAACTTCCGTGCAGAATACATAGGCTCCCTTTTAGCGCTTTAGCATTTGATGCCTGGATGGCGTCACGGAAGCAAAGAAATGCCTACCGATGTGCCCAAACTTTCCATGCGAGATTGCCCTGGGCGTCGGTGATGGTCTCCCAGCGCTCGACGAAGACATCATCTCCGGTAACAGGCTCGATGGCTTTACGAAGGGCCGCTCTCGCTTGCAGGAATGAAGCGCCGGGAGGAACATTCACATCGGAAGCCTGCACGGTGATAATGACGCCGCGCCCGTTGCTGACAACCTGGAAGGGATGCAAGGGGCCCGTGGCTAAAGATGGCTTGGCGCCATAGTCCCACAGGTGCGGGGTGACGAAGATAAACAGCAGAATAAGCGTCACCATGACGTCGTAGTGAAACGAGCCGCGCGAATAGGTCCAGTAGAAATAACTGCGCAGAACCTGCTTGAAGCTACGCCTGGGCTGCGCGACCGCTCCGTTTGAGGTGGAAGATGCCATTATGGCTCCCTCGTAATTTTATCCGCTCCGCCCATGTAGGGGCGAAGGGCTTCAGGGATCAGGACGGAGCCGTCGGCCTGCTGGTAGTTTTCGAGGATTGCGAGCCAGGTGCGGCCCACGGCAAGGCCGCTGCCGTTGAGCGTGTGCAGAAACTCGGGCTTGGCCCTGGCGCCAGCAGTGGCGGGCCGGTAGCGGATGTTGGCACGACGCGCCTGGAAGGCGTCAAAGTTAGAGCATGAGGAGATTTCGCGATAAAGATTCTGTCCCGGCAGCCAGACTTCGAGATCATAGGTCTTGGCGGAGGAGAAGCCGGTGTCGCCGGTGCAGAGCAACACGCGGCGGTAGGGCAGATTGAGGGCTTCGAGAATTTCTTCGGCATCGCGCGTGAGGCGCTCATGCTGTTCGTCGGATTCCTCGGGGCGCGTGAACTTGACCAGCTCGACCTTTTGAAACTGATGCTGGCGGATGATGCCGCGCGTATCTTTGCCGGCGGCTCCAGCCTCGGCGCGAAAGCATGGAGTATAGGCCGTGAGCGCGATGGGCAACCGCGCTTCGTCGAGGATCTCGTCGCGATAGAGGTTGGTGACGGGAACTTCGGCGGTGGGAATGAGCCAGTGGTCGCTGTCTTTGTACTCTCCGCGCGTGGCAGCGCCAGCATCGGCATCGGAACAGCGGAAGAGGTCCTCGGCAAACTTGGGCAACTGGCCGGTGCCGAAGAGCGACTTTGAATTGACCATGAAGGGCGGCAGGACTTCTTTGTAGCCGTGCTTCTGCGTGTGCGTGTCAAGCATGAAACCGATGAGCGCGCGCTCAAGACGCGCGCCTGCGCCCATGTAAACGGCAAAACGCGCACCGCTCAACTTGGCCGCGCGCTCAAGATCGAGGATGCCGAGTGCTTCGCCGATTTCCCAGTGAGGCTTTGGCGCGAAGTCGAATTTGGGAATTTCACCCCAGGTTTTGACGGTCTTGTTGTCTGCTTCGGAGGTTCCGATGGGGACTTCATCGCGGACGAGGTTGGGAACGCGGGCGAGCGATTGGCGTAGCTCTTCGTCGAGACCGGCGGCGGCTTTGTCGAGTTCGTCGAGCTTGTCTTTCAGCGCGCGCGTCTCTTCCATGACGGCAGCGGCTTCATCATTCTTGCCGGTCTTTTTGAGCGCGCCCACCTGCTGCGAGAGCTCGTTGCGGCGGGCTTTGCATTGCTCGGCCAGAGTGATGGCCTCGCGACGGCTCTTGTCGAGGGCGCGAAAATCGCCCAGCAGAGCAGCCGGGTCGGCGCCACGCGCACGCAACTTTTCTTCCACCAACTCGAGGTTGGCGCGAACGAATGATAGATCGAGCATTTCTTTACCAGTTTACAAGACGGCGCAGGCGCCTACTCGATGTAAGCCTGTAACCAGCCAAGGATCTGCGGCCAGCCGCGATGGTTCTCACGGGCAGATTCGGTGAGGAGTCCCGAGTGCGTGAGCCGAACAGTCGTTACGCCGTCGCGCTCTTCCAGATCCCAGCGCACGAGAGATTCGGCGGCGTTCTCATACCAATCTGGAAGCCATGTGAAGACGAGCAGGTGCGGCGGTTCGATGTCGCGATACTCGCCGGTGATGGTGACGACTTTGCCGTACGCGTCGAAGCGCATGATCCACTTGCCGCCGGGGCGCAGATCGGAATCGAATTGTGTGAGGCGGAATCTTCCCCCGGGACCGCCCCACCACTTCAGGCGCTCCTCGGGGTTCGTCAACGCCGCGAAGATTCGCTCCGCGGCGCCTTTGATCGTGATTTCCTGAATGATCGTATCGCTTGCAGTCGTCGGATTCATTGAATGTTCTCCACATAAGTTTTAAGGCTTTGCATGGTTTCAGCCCAGTAGGTTTCGTAATCGCGAAGCCAGTCGTTCACGGCCAGCAGCGGCTTGGCGTTCAGGCTGCACCGGCTTGCCGTTCCCTGCCTGCGGGAGACGACAAGGCCGGCGGAGCGGAGCAGGCGAAGATGCTTGGAGATTGCCGGGCGGCTCATAGAGAAATTCCTAGCAATTTCGCCGACTGTTTGACGGCGTTCGCGGAGCATGCCAAGAATCTCGCGCCGGGTGGGGTCGGCGATGGCGCGGAAGACGATGTCGCGTTGCTTACGCTGAGCGGAAACCATCTGGTTACCAATGAGCGTAACCAAATGGTTTCCGAATGTCAATAGCAAAGAGAACGAGTTTCTCGGGCGAATTTGATCCAGAGGGGAGACGGCGCGGTCTTTCAGTCCGCAGTTTTGGCTCCGTTTTTGGGGCGGGCGGCAGTTTGTTCTTTCCAGCCGGGCAGATTCTGGTCGCCGGTGATGAGCCGGGCGCCACGCGTGAAGGTGAAGTAGGTCCACATCCAGCTTGCCACGACGGCGAGACGATTACGAAAGCCGATGAGGAAGAAGATGTGAACGGTAACCCAGGTGAACCATGCGGGGAATCCGCTCAAGTGCGCTTTGAAGGGCCACTCCACCTTGGCCACGGCAGCCATGCGACCGATGGTGGCCATATCGCCTTTATCGAAGTAGCGAAAGGCTGGGCGCGGCTTGCCGTCGAGATCGGCGGCAATGATTTTGGCGACATAGTCGCCCATCTGCATTGCGGGTTGGGCTACGCCGGGAACCTGGTGGCCATCCTGCTCGAAATGCGCCAGGTCACCGAGAACAAATACCTCGGGCATCGCCGGAGGATTGAGCTGGTCGTCGACAAGGACACAGCCGCGGCGGTCAAAGTTGACATTGGGAGGCGCGCCGAGCATTTTGCCCAGATGCGAGGCCTGCACACCTGCGGCCCAGAGAGTGACAGCGGCGTCGATGCGGAGATCGCCGTTTGCGGTATGCGCCTGAACCCAGCCTGGACCCAGATCGGTGACCTGGGCTCCGGTGTGGACTTCAACGCCAAGCCGTTTGAGTTCAGTTTCGGCTTTGGCGGAGAGATCCGGAGGATAGGCAGCGAGGACGCGGGGACCGCCGTCGAGCAGAAGGACACGGCTCTTTGTTGGGTCAATATGGCGAAAATCGTGACGCATATAGAGCTGCGCGATATCGCTGATGGCGCCAGCTAGCTCCACGCCGGTGGGGCCCCCGCCGATGACTACGAAATTGAGCGGCGGATGCCAGCCTTGCTCGACCATTTGCCGCTCAGCCAGTTCGAAGGCAAGCAACACACGACGGCGAATCTCGATGGCGTCTTCAATGCCTTTGAGGCCGGGGGCGAGCGGCTCCCACTGATCCTTGCCAAAGTAGGAGTGGGTTGCTCCCGTAGCGAGCACAAGATAGTCATAGGCGAGCTTTGCTCCGCTGGCCAGCGATACCAGGTGGGCGGAAACGTCGATGGCGACCGCCTCATCCATCAGCACCTGGGCGTTCTGCTGGTAGCGCAGGATGCTGCGGATGGGTTGGGCGATGTCGGCCGGAGAAAGCACCGCCAACGCCACCTGGTAGAGCAGCGGCTGAAAGGTGTGGTGGTTGCGCCGGTCCACTACGGTCACATCGACCGGCAAGTGTGCGAGCCCCTTCGCCGCGTGAAGGCCGGCAAAGCCCGCGCCGACAATAACGACGCGTGGACGATGAGCCGTTGCCGTTTTGGGTCGATCAGTCATTTCGCTCACGTGACCATCCGTCTCGACTAGAGATATTGAAAGTGCCCTAACACAAGTGATGCGCAAAGCGGCCTATAAGTGGCAGGCGAATGCTGAAGCCGGGGCGGACGATGGGGCGTTTCCTGTAGCATCCAGCTATGATCGCGGGCGTTTCCTGGGCCTGGTGGGTGGGGTTTCACGCGGTGGTGGCGGCGGTGCTGCTGGCGGACTCGCTGCTGCCCGGTCACAGGCGCGAGTCGCGGTATGCGCAGGTTTTCACCTGGCTGGGAACCGTGGGATTGGCACTGGCCGCGCTGGGATTTGCCTGCTGGATTGCAGTGGCAATGGGCAGGCAGACGGCGCTTGAGTTTGTGGCGGGGTACACGATTGAAGCCTCACTCAGCGTGGACAATCTTTTTGTTTTTCTGGTGCTCTTTGAGGGATTCCGGATCGGCCGGCAGGGCCAGCATACCGCGCTGCTTTGGGGCGTGTGGGGCGCATTTCTGCTGCGCGCGATTTTTATTGGCGCCGGCATCGCGTTGATGCAGCGTTTCGAGTGGGTCACATGGATTTTCGGGCTGCTGCTTCTCTATGCGGCATGGCGGCTGGTGCGCAGCGGCTCGCCGCGCGCGGCGATTCCGGAGTGGATCGTGCGCATGCAACCGGCGAAGGGATCTCTGCTCCCGGTCATCGTGGCAGTGGAACTCACGGATCTTTTGTTTGCGACGGATTCGATTCCGGCCGTACTTTCAGTGACGCATAATCCGTTTGTGGCCTACACGTCGAATGTTGCGGCGATCATGGGCCTGCGGTCACTCTACTTCGGGCTGGCGGCGATGCTCGAACGCTTCCGATGGCTGCACTACGGGCTGGGAGCGATCATGGCCTTTGCAGCACTGAAGATGCTCGCTGCTCCGTGGATACAGGTGCCGGTTACGCTATCGCTGGCGGTGATCGGCGGGATTCTGGCGGTGTGCGCGGTGGCGACGGCGATCGCGGGACAAGGGAAAAGGAAATAGAGCGCGAACCGGATGCGAATCAGTCCCCAGAGATTTGCACGAGTTCCGTGTCCCGAGCCGGATCGGCATGGCCTCGCTCGCGCCATGCGGGAAGGCCGAAGTGTTGCAGACGGGCCATGGCGCTGCCGACGTACATCGATCCGTGCAGCAGGTGCCTGGCCTTGAGCGGGCCGGCGATGCGCATTTCGCTGATCCATTGCGTGGCCGCGCTGGCCGAGCAGCCGCATTGCGAGCAGTCGGGATCGCCGCCAAAGACGCAAGGCTCGACATGGGTCTTGAGATCGGCGGAGAAGTTCTTCGAGAGGCGCGAAAAGCCACATTTCCTGGGTGATGCGGGTGGATGCAGGAGCGCGTGCACATACCCCTCGGGCGTGAGCAGTTTGGGATACAGTGCACGCAGGCGTGGCAGTTCGCGGGCGAGCTGCTCGCGCTGCATCGCGGAGAGGCGCTCGGCGCTCTGCTCGCCGCGCTGGGGCGAGTAAAGACTTACCCATATATTGCGGACCTCGGGCCGTGCGTTCCAGAAGCGAACGTATTCCTCGAAGTAACCCGGGCGCGCGAACATCTGCGCGGTAATTGTCCAGTGAACATTCACGAAGCGGTCGGCGAGGTTGGAGAGGATGCGCTCGTAGGTGGCGGGATGGCGACGAACATCGTGATGCTCGGGAAGGCCATCAATGGAGACAGCGGCGATGAAGCGGGGCGTGGCGATCCACTCAATGGGGATGGGAATAATGCCGCTGGTGACGACCATGGAGTAGATGCCGCGGCCGGAGAGCTCCGGCAGAATGCGGCTAAGCTCACGGTGGCGCACCATGGGCTCACCACCCACCAACGTCACGTGCAGAGGCTTGAGGCGGTCAACGAGACCGATCACACCATTGACCAGTTCATCGCCGCGTTTATCGGCGAGTTGCCGAAGGGTAACTCCGCCGCTGAGGTGGCTATCTCCATAGGCATAGCAGCCCGGGCAGTGCAACGGACACTCGCGCGTGACTTCAATGGAGAGCAAGGGGGTATGGCCAAGGAGGACCTTGCCCCAGGACCTCAAGACATGTGCTATCCGCAATTTGTCACCCCAGGGGGAGATGGAGAACGATCAGCGTAAAGCCGTGCTTAGTTGGTTAGATGCGGATCGGGGCAAATGGACGCTATTCCGTTGTCCGATGAACGAAGCGAGGCGAGGCGGGGTGGCTCACCACTTCTCGAAACGTACGCGTAAGTCGCGTCCGATGATTGAATGCTTAGGGGAGTTGGCGTCGTCGCGGTGGGGAAAGTCGTTGCGGAAGTGAGCGCCTCGGCTCTCAGTGCGGGCGAGGGCGGAGGAAAGGATAGCGTGTGCAACGCGGCTGATGGCCTGCGCCTCGGCAAAGCGGCGGCTGGTGCGACCGTGCACAGCGATTTCTGCCAGGCCGGCTTCGCAGGCAGCCTGCGCGGCCAGACCCTGGCGCAGTGAAGATTCCTCACGCAGGAGGCCAGCATCAGTCCACATTGCGGCTTGCAGTTCGGCAATGAGACTTTCCACGCGCTTGTCTTCCCTGGCGGTCAGGTGATTCAGACCGGGGATGGCGTCTGCCGCAGAGGGACGCACGAGCGGGAGCGAATCAGAAAGCATGGAGCGGGCGGCGCGTGCGCCGAAGACGAGGCCTTCAAGCAGCGAATTGGAAGCCAGGCGATTGGCGCCGTGCACGCCGGTACATGCGGCTTCACCTGCTGCATAGAGCCCGCCTAGGCTGGTGCGTCCACCGAGATCGGTACGGATGCCGCCCATGAGGTAATGCGCCGCGGGACGGACGGGGATGAGGTCGCGGCGCAGGTCGAGGCCGTATTGGGCGAGGAATGCACTGATGCCGGGGAAGCGCGCGGGAATGTCGATGTTGTGAATGTGGCGCATATCGAGATAGATGGGGCGCGGCTCGACCGGAGAATTGCCGGCCGGCGCATCCGTCCCCTGTCCCGGAATCGAGACCTGGGGTCTTCCGCCCGGGTCGAATGGCATTCCGCGACCGAGCATGCTTTCGCGAGCGATGGCGCGGGCGACGACATCGCGGGGAGCGAGTTCCAGCAGCGGGTGGTAGCGCTCCATGAAGCGCTCGCCGCGGTCATTGCGCAGGTAGGCTCCTTCGCCGCGGAGTGCCTCGGAGATGAGGAAGCGCGGTGCGCCGGGAAGCGAAAATGCAGTGGGATGGAACTGGTAGAACTCCATGTCGGCCAGCTCGGCGCCGGCTTGCGCGGCGAGAGCGATGCCGTCGCCGGTAGCGACGGCGGGATTGGTGGTGTCAGAGTAGACCTGGCCGGCGCCGCCCGATGCGATGAGGACGGATCGCGCGGCGACGCGCGTGTGGCTGCGATGCGGAGTGCGGCTTGTAGCGCGCAACGCGGACCTGGTTGGCTCGGCACCGGCCAGATCGGCGGCGATGACACGCCCGTCGGCAACGACGAGACCGGAGACACGGGTCCACTCGGCAAAGCGGATGCGCTTGTGAACGCGGGCAAAGGTGAGGAGAGAGCGGCTGATCTCGGCACCTGTCGCGTCGCCGCTGGCATGCAGGATACGCGGCAACGAATGCGCGCCCTCGCGCGTGCGGAGGAATGGCGCGGTGAGGGGATCGGTTTCGGGGCCGGTCTCACGGTCGAAGTCCGCTCCCCACTCGATCAGCTCGGCCACGCGCAGAGGGCCCTCGCTGACAAGCGCATCGGCGGCGGGGCGATAGACAAGGCCGTCGCCGGCATTCACAGTGTCTTCAAGGTGCAGAGCGATGTCTTCATCGCCCTCCATGGCCACGGCGATGCCGCCTTGCGCGTAGTGCGTGTTCGATTCGCCGAGCGACTCCTTGGTGACGACCAGAACATCGCCGTAGCGAGCCAGCTCAACAGCGGCGCGAAGGCCGGCAACGCCCGCGCCCATCACCAGGAAATCCACCTGGGGGCCCTTTGCCATAACTCTTGAGGCTAACACTGAGAAGCAGGGGCAAGAGAACAGAGAGCAGAGAGCAGAGAACAGGGAACAGGGAACAGGGGAACAGGGAACAGGGAACAGGGAACAGGGAACAGAGAACAGAGAACAGGGAACAGGGGAACAGAGAACAGAGAACAGAGAACAGGGAACAGGGGAACAGGGAACAGAGAACAGAGAACAGAGAACAGGGAACAGGGAACAGGGAACAGAGAACAGAGAACAGAGAACAGAGAACAGGGAACAGAGAACAGGGAGGGGCGTTTCTCTGCTGGCCCTCGGATCGTGATTCCGCTGGCGCGAGCAAATGCGGAAGTGGAGAGAAGGTTTCCGTTTTGACGGCTGGGGCGAAGAGTATGCTGTCTTGCAGGTCAAACGCAGAGGCTGGGAGGTGCGGACGGCATGGGGATTTACCAACAACTGCCGCCGGAGGCGGTGAAGATTGTTCTGGTGCTGTTTCTGTCGTTCCTGATCGGGCTGGAGCGCGAAGAGCACAAGGCAGCGGGTGGGAGCTACTCGTTCGGCGGCGTGCGGACGTTTCCGCTGATCGGGCTTATTGGCTATTCGATGGCGCTGGTTTCGGGCACGCAACTGCTGCCGCTGACGATCGGCTTCCTGATCGTCGCGGGATTTCTGCTGCTGTCGTATTGGCATAAGCTGACGCAGTCTGCGACCGCGGGCGCGACTACGGAGATTTCGGGGCTGGCCACGTTTCTGGTGGGCGCGCTGGTCTGCTATGGGCATTTCTGGATCGCGACGACGCTGGGCGTGGCCAGCCTGCTGCTGCTCGACCTGAAGGCGGCGCTGGAGAAGCTGGCGGCGACGATTGACTCCACATGAGATTCTCACCTTCGCGAAGTTCCTGCTCCTGACGGGCGTGATTTTGCCGGTGCTGCCGAACCAGGAGTTCGGCGCGTTCCACATCAATCCTTTCAAGACGTGGCTGGTGGTGGTGGCCATCAGCGCAATTTCTTATGCGAGTTACGTGCTGCAGAAGGTGACCAAGGGGCAGGGGGGAATTGTGCTGGCGGCGCTGCTGGGCGGGGCATACTCTTCCACGGTGACGACGGTGGTGCTGGCGCGGCAGGGCAAGGCGGAGAACCATCCGCACCTGTTCTCGGGCGGCATCCTGATGGCTTCGGGAGTGATGTATCTGCGGCTGGCGATCCTGCTGGCGCTGTTTAACCGGCCACTGATGGCTGTGCTCTGGATGCCGTTTCTGGTGCTGGCCGTGGCGGCGACGGTGTTTGGATGGCTGTGGTCGCGGCGGGCGGACAAGGGCGCGCAGGTAATGCAGCGCGATCTGGAGCCGAAGAATCCGCTGGAGCTGACGACGGCGTTCCTGTTTGCGCTGCTGTTCCTGGTGATGCTGGTGGCGACGCAGTTGGCGGTGAAGTACCTGGGCAAAGCGGGAGTGGATACGCTGGCCGCGATCATGGGCGTGAGCGACGTGGATCCGTTCATCATGGGGCTGACGCAGGCGGCGGGAACGCTGACGGCGGTGAACGTTGCGGCAGGCGCGATTCTGATTGCCGCGGCGAGCAACAACGTGGTGAAGGGCATCTATGCATACAGCCTGGCACGGGGCAAGACGGGCGCGCTGAGCCTGACATTTCTGATTCTGCTGGCGCTGGGCGGGCTGGTTCCGCTGATCTGGCTGGGGTGGTAGCGGGGGAGGATTGGGGATCAGGGGATCAGGGGTCAGGGGACAGGGGACAGTGCACAGTGGACAGTGGTCAGAGAGAGTTGGTGGACGGAAGCCGGCGGCACACACCACTTCATCGTTTCAGTTCTCGGTGGGCGGCGGTGAGGTGTTTACTTTTCGGTACCGCTTTTCCCCTTCCCCCACTGGCAGGGATTCTGGAAACAAGTCCTTCATTTTCATTACGTTACCTGACTGGTTGCTGCCTAAGACCGTCCAGCGAATGAGGTTATCCGCAGCATCCTCCTTTTCAATGACTTAAGGCGTGCAAAAGCAGTGATCAGTGGTGAAAAAGACAGTGTCCAGTGGTCAGCGATCAGGTACGACCCCGGTACCAAGGTCCAATCCCCTCTATGGTGATCCCAGGTATAGTGTGCGCTCATTGGGGGAATTACCCTGCAAAGAAAATGAGGATCATGGAATAACGGGCAGGGATCAGAAAGGGAACGACTTAGGATGGAATTGGCTGCGGTAGGGAGGGGGCGTGGAGCTTGACATCTCTGACGACGGCGGCGCGTCGGCGGGGCCGGTGGGATTCAGGGCTTCAGAGCTGAGACCCGGTGCTCCCCATGGTTGTGCCGGCCTGGTTGACGCCTTTGCGGGCGTGTTTGTGCCTGACATGGAGATCGAATTGAATTGCGAACCACCTGCTGCTATCCGCTGATGAAGCGCCCTTGGACTCCATAAGAGGCATTTCAGCGTCGCACGCGGAACACTTTGCAAAGACGGGTTGGGAGTTTGCACCATAGTCGACGATCAATTCCGGTTTCGAGGCCATGTGCAAAGTCTACGCCGCGTCCCAATCTCGTGCCGGATTTTGTCAATTCAATTCAATCTGCGCTGCTGCCGCCCGCGGAATTGCATATGCGCCGATCATGGTGCAATGAAGAAGAAATACGATTTCAGCCGGGGAAAGCGGGGGTGGATTGATCCTCAAGAGCCGGAGCCGCGTGGCAAGACGCGGATCACGATCCGGCTGGATGAAGATCTGGTGGACCACTTTCTCAAAGAGGCGGATGCCTCGGGTGGGGCGACTGGGTACCAGACGATGATCGACGAGGCGCTGCGGCGGCATGTGGAAAGCGACGCGCCCGAGCTGGAGCATTAATCAACGCGAGTTTTTCGGGAAGAAGTGCAGATTTGGGCCTGGGCGGCGCTGGTGGTTGCGGGATTTCAAGAGCGGAGCATTCCGCGGCCGCTACAATTGACTCGTGAAACCATTCCACAAAACCGCAAGAGGCGCAGTCGTGCTCGGGGATTCCCTTGAGTACATGTCTGGCTTGCGCGCAGAGTCATTGGACCTTATTGTGACTAGCCCCCCATTTGGTCTGGTCCGGAAGAAGGACTATGGCAACGTTGAGAGCCACGAGTATGTGGACTGGTTTAAGCAATTTGGTGAGGAATTCAAACGCTTGCTAGAGCCAACAGGCTCTTTGATGATAGATGTCGGCGGAGCATGGATTCCTGGCCAGTCAACGCGCTCTCTATATTATTTTCAGGACTCCTCGCAGACCCAGCCGGGGTATTGTCGAGTGGGGATTTTGCGCACATGAAATGCGAATGCGAACAGCAGGGCTACGTACGTTCGGGAATCAGGGGAATCCTCAGTTGCCCAGCTGACGGACACGGTACGTGGGCTATTGAGCGTTGCGACCTTTGCGAACGATTCCAATGCGATGAGGCCGCCGCAATTCATTACGTTTCTTGGAGGGGCGGATCTCTCCGCTACGGCTCGCGAGCGAAAAGGATATTATGGGCGCCGAATTAAGTGTGCCCGCTTCTCCGGTGAGTTTGCTGAGTGGTCCGTGGGATTCCCAGTTAGCCGAATTGCTGGGGTCAGCGGAAGAGTTTCTTCTTCTTGCGTCGCCTTTCATCACACGGCGGATCACGAGATGGGCCGGAAACTGCCTATCAAGGAACGCCTGTCGCGCGCGGCTGCAGATCGTCTGTCTCACCAATCTAAGAATAGATAGCATTCTGTCGGGATCGCTAGAGTTGGACGGAATTACCGAGATGGGCCACGCGTTCCCGAACGTTTCTGTCATTCACATGCCATCGCTTCACGCAAAGGTGTTCATTGCGGACGACACGCGTGCGATTATCACATCTGGGAATTTGACAGATGGTGGATTGAGGAAGAACTGCGAGTATGGCGTTTCCATCCGTTCGCCCAAGCTCGTGAAAGAGGTCCGACATGATTTCGAGGGGTATGCGCATCTCGGAGCGCCGCTCTCGATTCAGGAAATTGAAGACTTCGCGGGTGAGCTCGAGGGCCTTCGAACAGTCTATCAATCTCAGAGTCGCCGGCTGGTCAACGAAGTCGGGTCAAAGTTTAAGAGTAAGCTCAGGAGTGCCGAGGATCGAGTGCTGCAATTTCGAGCTCGATCGAATACGAATCAAAGTATTTTTCGCAGGACCATTCTATATCTTCTCGCTAAATCCCCGCTAAGGACTTCGGAGCTTCACCCGCTCATTCAACAAATTCATCCCGACCTCTGCGATGACGCAGTTGATCGCGTAATTGACGGAGTGAACTTCGGGAAAAAGTGGAAGCACCACGTCCGTAGTGCCCAACAAGCACTCAAGCGCGAAGGGCTGGTTCTTTTCGACGGCGAGCGGTGGCTCCTGCGTCACACCTAATCTGTCGGGCAAGGAGTGTCGTTCCCACTCGGGCGGCAAGTGTTCTCACGGCCTGACCCGAACCAGCGCCCGTCGATGGACTTCATTCGTCGCGGCAATCGATTCAGGCAAATCGGTATATGAGCTCTTGGGGGTCCTCGTGTCGGAGCTTGGATTGAGGGCCGCGGTGCTCGCCGTTCCAGACCCTTGGCCCGCGAGGCTTTAGGATTAAAGCGTGCAGACGATACGAGTAGAGACGGCATCGGCGAAGTATGACGTGATTGCGGGGAGCGGGCTGCTGGAGACGCTGGCGCCGCGGATTGAGCGGGTGGTAGGACGGCTGCCCAGGCGAGTTTTCGTGGTGACTTCTCCGGAGATCTGGGCGCTGTGGTCGAAGGGGTTTTTGCGGTCGTTTGGCGAGGCGCCTGTGGTGCTGTTTTTGCCGGCCGGCGAAGAACACAAGACGGTGAAGAGCGTGGAGCGGCTGACGCGCGAGATGGTGCGCGCGGGCGGCGATCGCGGATCGCTTCTGATTGCGTTTGGCGGCGGGATTGTGGGCGACGTGGGCGGGTTTGTGGCCGCGGTGTTCATGCGCGGGATCAACTACGTGCAGGCGCCGACTACGTTTCTGGCGCAGGTGGACTCGAGTGTGGGCGGCAAGGTGGGCGTGAATCTGCCGGAGGGCAAGAACCTGGTAGGGAATTTTCTGCAGCCGAGGGCGGTGTTTGCCGATATTGGGGTGCTGGGGACGCTGCCCGACCGCGAACTGCGCGCGGGGCTGATGGAGAGCGTGAAGGCGGGATTCATCCGCGACCGGGCGCTGGTGCGGTTTATGGAGGAGCACGCGGACGAGGTGCTGCGGCGCGAGCCCAAGGCGTTGGAGCGGGTGATTGCGGCATCGATCCGGATGAAGGCCGACGTGGTGCGGCGGGATGAGCGCGAGAACGGGTTGCGCATGATCCTGAACCTGGGGCACACGGTGGGGCATGCGCTGGAGCAAGCCACGCGCTACAAGGCGATGTTGCACGGCGAGGCGGTGGCGTGGGGCATGGTGGCGTCGCTGGCGGTAGCGCGGCGGCGGGGAGCGATTACCGGCAGCCAGATGGAGCGGATGGAGAAGCTGATCTACCGCTACGGGCCGCTGCCGAAGCTGAAGGTTAATGCGGCGCGCGTGATGGCGGCGACGGGACGCGACAAGAAGAATGTGGGCGGGGTGAGGCGGTTCGTGCTGCCGGTGGGGATTGGCGATGCCGGCGTGGTGGAGGATGTGACGAACGCGGAGTTGGAGGCGGCGGTGAAGTACATGCTTTTGCGCGCGAGGGTGCTGGGTTGAGGTTTGTGCGGTCCCACCTTAGCCACAAAAACAAAGACGTGGCGAAGGTGGGGGAGGACGCGCGGGATAGTGGGTGGCGAGGCTGTGGGGATCCCACCCTAAACGCCGCTGGCGCGACGTTTAGAATGGGGCACCCGGCATGCTTTTGCGCGCGAGAACAGCTATTAGCCTTTAGCTATTAGCTCTTGGCAGCTGGCTTTCGGGTGTCTGCAGCGGTGGAGGCGATCTGGAAGGTGCAGGGCCTGGCATTTTGGTGACGTTGTAATGAAGAACGAATTAGCATCAATGTTCGGGTGAGATGCGTCGAACGGTGTGGTGGCGCGCAGCTTCGTGTGGTTGTTGTGTCTGCATTCAACAGCGAGAGAATTGAAAGTGCGTTGCAAGTAAGTTGCGGCGAAGGGCCTTTGAGACCATCAGGGGTTGAACGGGCTGCGGAACGATGGGGAACGACAGACGACAGAGGATGAATCTGTCTAAAGACATTTGTCAGGGCTTGAGGCTGCGATTGATTTTGCTTCGTTTACGGCACGTGGCCGACCGGCTGAGCGGGCTCCCCGATCTTGCCCTGACAGTTGGTGAATCTTCGAAAGAGTTTTCCGCACGCCGCGGCGAGTGAAGCCCGCACCTCCCTCCGCGCAGAATTTTTCCGCAAGATGCAAGGCCGCGGGGCGGCAAGAGGCGAGTTCTAAAAAAATTCCTAGAGATGGTGGAGGCGCATGAGCGAACAGCCGTTTTACCGGTGGCTTGAGCAGCAGGGCGAGGCGTTTGGCAGCCCTGGGTTGCGGCCGCGATGGACCTCAAGCGTTAAAGATGCGGTGTGCACGGCGTATTCGGGGTCAAGCCGGATCTGGTTTACGTGCTCGCACGGCATCCTGAACGAGATTTATTGCTCCACGATCGATCGGCCGCAGGTGCGGGACATGGAGTTCCTGGTGACAGACGGCGAGACGTTTGTGCACGAGGAGAAGCGCGACCTGGTGTCGACATTCGAGTACATCGACCCCGTCCGCCGTCTCGGCGTTGCTCGGCCGCGGGTGATCGAACAGCGGCTCGGACGACGCCACGGCGATGATCATGTCGGTGCCGTATGGCGGGCCGATCAGCCAGGACGGATTGCCCAGATTGACCGGCTCGCCAGGTGCGAAGCTCCGCGGCGGATCGGCGTCGATGTTGTCCTTCGGGTCGGCAAGCTGCGGATACAGGTGCTGCACCGAGCCGTCGTGCGCCACGTAGTCCACCCGCAGCCAGCTGGTGAAGTCGGGCATCACCAGAGCCACGCGAATCGGCTCGCCGTCATGCAGCTGCGTCTTGCCGTCGGCCATTTGCAGCCCGAGGCGCGGCCCGGTCGGGACGCCGAACGCCGGCGTTATCGGATGCAGCGCATTCAGCGTCGGGCAAAACACCTGGTCCACGCCGGCGACGTGCCAGTCGATCTGGCCCGGGGAAACGAACGATATCAGGCCCTGCCGCAACTCCTCGACCGACCCGCTGCCGGCCAAGCCGTTCAGCGTCACTGATCCGCCGTCGCCGACGTCGCCGGCAAGCACGGCGCAGTTCCGGCTGCTCACCCACCGCGCAATTTGATGGCGCAGCGCATCCAAACCGGCCATGGCAAGCTGCTGGTCGTTGTTTGGCACCGTCGCCGGCGGTGGCGGAGATGGTTGTGCGATCGGCGGTTGGGCAGCTTGAGGGGGCGGCTGCGGCGTAATCACCGGTGCTTGCACCGGCGGCGGTGCCACCGTCTGGGCGGTGTTGGTCTGGCTGGTCTCGTTCTGTGCCGGCGGAGATGGTGCATTGCCTCCAGGCGCCGCAACCGTGGCAGTCGGCGCGACGCATGCACGGCGGCGATGGCGCGGGGGTGCGCAACACGAACCACCAGGCGCTGCCGCCGACCACACCCAGCAGCACCACCACCGCTGCAGCGACGAGCGGCAGGTTCGATCGTTGTGCCGGCGCGGCGGTCGGTGCCGACCCGCGGGGGTCCGCCTGCGGCAATGGCCGCGCGGGGTGGCGGTGCCGGTGGCGCCGCCATCATGGTCGTTTCTTCGTCGCTGACCGCCGGCTCCGACTGGTTCGCCAAGGCAACCCGGATCGCGTCGGCGAACGCTGCGGCCGAAGGGAAGCGATCCTCCGGCCGCTTGGCCATCGCGCGGCGCACCACCGCATCGAACGACGGCGGCGCGGTCACCGAAAGCTGCGACGGCGCCGGCGGCTCGGTGTTCAGCGCCTTGTGCATGATCGCCGACATGCCGCCTTCGAACGGCCGCTCGCCGGTCAGCAACTGGTACAGCAGCACGCCCGACGAATAGATGTCGGTGCGCGCGTCCACCACCTGGCCCATGAACTGCTCGGGCGACATGTAGGCAGGCGTGCCCAGCAGCGTGCCGGCCTGGGTCATCGAGCTGCTCTCGATCCGGGCGATGCCGAAATCGGCGATCTTCGCCTGGCCCGTGCTGGTGAGCATGACGTTGGCCGGCTTGATGTCGCGATGCACCACGCCGCGTTCGTGGCTGAACTGCAGCCCGGTCAGCAGGTCCTGCATGACACGAATCGATGTCGGCCAGCGCGAAGCGCTCCTGCTTGTCGAGCAGCGTCTTCAGCGGCGGGCCGTCGACGAACTCCATGACGATGTAGGCGAGGTCGTTGGTCTCGCCGTAGTCGTACACCGCGACGATGTTGGGATGCGTCAGCCGCCCGGCGGCCTGCGCCTCGCGACGGAAGCGCGCGAGCGCCTCCTCGGTATCCGGATCGGCCTGGTCGGGCAGCTTGACCGTCTTGATCGCGACGCGGCGGGCGATGATCGGGTCCCAGCCCTCGTAGACCGTACCCATGGCGCCGCGGCCGAGCGGCCGCTTGATCTCGTATTTGCCAAGGGTCTCAATGGTCTCCATGCCCGTCGCTTTATAGTCCTGCGAAGCGCAGGCGGTGAAACGCGGCGTTCGGCGCTGCGCCGGACGCTCGTTCGCCGCCCTCGCCGATCACCGCGAATGGCGCCCAGAAGAACGGATGCGCGATCTCCGCCGGCAACCCCTTGCCGGCATCCGCCAGCATGGCGAGCTGCGCGTCACGCAAGGCGCCGGCGACGCCAAGGTTCGGGTTTTCGTGCATGCGCCGCAGCGTGTCGGCCACCAGGAACGCCGCCACCTGGTCGTTCACCGACCAATGGGTCACCGCCAGCGACCGCGCGCCGGCATAGAAGAACGCGCGCGCCAGGCCGGAGAGGCTTTCGCCGGCCGTCGTGCCGCCCGGACCGCCCGAGTTGCACGCCGACAGGATCACCAGGTCGGCGTCCAGGTCCATGCCGACCACCTCCGACGCGGTCAGCAGCGCGCCAGAGGCGTTGGGCGCGTTGGCTGGCGCCGACGTGACGATGGCCGGCTCACTCTGGCAGCGCAGTTCCGCCGGCAGCAGCGCGTGGGTGGAGAATTGCAGGATGCGATAGTCCTTCAGCTTCGCCTGCAGCACCGCCTGCGCGGTGAATGCCGGACCCAGCAGTTCGTCGGAGGCATCGGCGCCCAAGCAGCGCGCGCGCCGCGTCCAGCTCCTTGCGCGCATAGGGCAGCGGCGGCAGGCCGGCGAGCAGCTTGGCGCTGTCGCCGCATGCCGCGCCGGAGAACGTCTTCTCCGCCTGCGCCAGCGTCACCGGGTGGAAGTCGCCGAAGCCGAACCATGGATGCGTGGCGCGCGAGCCCGCCGCGATCTTGCGCAGCGAGACGAAGTTGGACGGCGCCGGCACGTGCGCGATGGTGAACTTGCGCACCAGCCACGGCGCGTCGGCGAGGTCGTCGGCCTGTGCCGGGCCGGTCAGCAGCACCTCGAACGGCAGCGACAGCAGCGGGCCGGCGGGGGCGACGACCAGCGCCTTCACCCCCTCCATCGCGCTCGCCACGCCGCCGAGCGTCATCTGGTACAGCTTCTGCGTCGTCGGCGATGTCGAAGGTCGGCAGGCCGTTCGTCGTCAGCTCGATGCCGGCGCGGATCCGGCGCACCAGCTCGGCCAATCTCTTCAGGCCGCCATCGATCTTCGATACCGTGATGGCGCCGTTGTGCAGCAGGAACACCCAGCCGTCGTCATCGCTGAGCGTGATGGCGGCGAACGCCTCGTCCGGATGCAGCGCGGCGAACACGTCCTTGGCCGGCACCACCTGCTGCACGAGCTGGCCGTAATTGGGCGACGCCGCCTGCAAGCGCGGCATCGGCGTCGGCCAGCGCCGCCTGCGCGTCGCTGATCTGCTTGTCGAGTTCGGCGCCGCTGACGGTGTTCGGCGCGATGGCCGCGCCCTGGCGCTGCGCCTCGGCCAGTTCGTCGCGCTTGCGATAGAGGTCGGCCAGCTTGGCCGACGCGTCCTGCGCGATGGCGGATCGCCTCGGCAACCTTCGGATCGCGCGAGTTCTCCGACAGCCGTGCCGTCGCCTGGGCGATCTGCTGGCTGGTGATGCCGCCCTGCGCGAGCTGCGCGGCGGTGAACATCTCCGCCAGCAACGCCTGGCGCTGGTCCTGCCTGCCGGTCCGCCGCCGCGGCATAGACGTCGAGACAGGCCGCCATCAGCACCGGCGTGGTGCCGGCCTTCAGCGCCGACAGCGACTGCACGGCGTTCTGGCAGATCGGCAACGCGGCGGCGCCTGTTGCCGTCCTTCACCAACTGGCGTGCCCGCAGCAGATAGGTGTCGGCCAGCGGCTTCGAGCCAGGCAGCGAGCGGTCGAACGCCGCGGTCGATTCCAGCAGGTCGGACAGCGCCTGATCGTCCTGCCCTTGCGCCGCCGCCGTCACACCGCTGGTGCGGATACAGCCGCGCATTCAGGATGGGCCGCGCCAGACCGTTGCCGCGCGCCAGGTCGTTGGCCGACTGCAGCGCCGTCTCGGCTTCGGCGCCTGCCCATGATGCGCAACACCACCGCGCGGTTGCGCCGCACCTCGATCAGCCCGAGCAGCGCCGCCTGGGCGCGCGGATCGGTGAGCAGTTCCTGACTGGGCATCAGGTCCGCCAGACTGATCTGTCCGGCACGGGCGAAGTTGTTGGCCGCGCTGGGCTGTGGCCTTGCCGTCAGCGCATCGGCCGGCACCTGGGCGGCATAGGCGGCGTCAGCCTGGGTCAGCAGCGTCAGCGCCTGCTCGAGCTGGCCCTGGTTCATCGCGTCGAGGCCGCGGTAGTGCAGCAGCCGTGCCTGCGCCGTGGCATCGGCCGAAGCCAGGCGCCAGCTTGCCCGCGTCGGCGAACAGCGCTTCGGCCTCGGCATAGCGGCCCTCGTTGGAGAGCTGCAGCGCGAGCGACATCAGCGCCGTCGCGGTGTTCGGATTGTCCTTGCCCAGCGCCTTCTGCTGCAACGCCAGTGCGGCGCGGAACGCGCTCTCCGCCGCGCCGGGATTGTCCGCCAGGTTGGCGCGCGTGCCGGCCGCCATCAGCGTGTCGAACTGGCCGATATCGCCGGAGCTGAACGCCTTGGCGGCGAGCCGGCTCGCCAGCAGCGCATCGGCGCCGGATGTGGCGGCAACGGCATCGGCGCGTGCGACGCCGGCCAGCACGCCGATCGAGCGCTCCATCACCTGCGCCGCGGGCAGCACGCCGTCGGCGTACCAGACGGTGCCGTTCACCAGCGCCACCATTGCGACGTGCGCCCAGCCGCCGATCCGCTGCGTGCATTGCATCAGCTCGGCCGGCTTGCCGCCAAGAATGGTGGTGGCGACCGGCGCATCGCAGCGGAACCGGACGTCGATGCCGCTGCGCCACTGGCTGGCGGTGGCAAGCTGCGCAAGCTCGGCGGCGGTGCCGGGTCCGCCGGAGCGGACGCGCGCGCTCGGCTGCTGCCAGGTGCCGCAGAACACATCGGCGCCCTGGCCTGTCGCCGGCCGACTGCGTGCAGTCCTCGCCCACCGAGTTCTTGCCGATGGACACCTGCGCGGCGGGCTTGGACGCGCTCGGTCTGCGCGCCGTGCACGTAAGCGTCGGGCGGCGGTGTCGCGCAGCCGAACAGCAGCAGACGCGAGCAGCGGCAGCAGGCGGAGCGAGGTTGCGCGCATGGTCAGTAGTCCTGGTCGGAGACGATGGGCAGCAGCAGGTCGTCCTCGTCGTTCGGGTTGAACAGCGATGCCGAAGTAGATGTCGTTCAGCGGATTTGCCACCGGCACGCCCTCCGCGGGCAGCAGCACGCAGTTCACCGAATGATCGGGCACTGATTGAAGCGGAAGTTGGAATTCGGGACCCGGCTGAATGCCGGCCACGCCCGCTGCCGCGGGACCCGTGAACCCGACACCGTTCCGGTCAGGTCCGTGCTGCCGCTTCTGCCCGTGCGGATCACGTCGAGGTTCTTGACGTTCACCTGTCCGATGCCTTGCCGGTCCCGATGCGAGAGGATCAGCCAGGTGTTCTGGCCCTTGCAGTCCGGCCGACGGGATCGAAGGCGATGTTGGCATCGCCGGTGGCGTTGATGCGCAGGACGCTCGGGCCGCCGGCGAAGCCGAGTATGCTGCTGCTGCCCTGCTGGGTGAAGGCTTTCGCCGTCGTCAGAAAGGCGCCGTTGGTGGTCGTCGCAGGCGTGTCGCCGGGAAAGCTCGTGATACGTCCCGGGCGGGCGCACCGTGCCGCCTGTGGTGATCACTGTCTTGTCGGCGAGCGTCAATGCATTGGCGCCGGTATCGATGATGATGGTCGGCGCGGTGAGCGGACCCTTGATCGTCAGGTCGGTGCCGTCGCCAAGTGTGAACGTGCCGCCACTGCTGAAGCTGCCGAGCTGCGCCACCTTGTTGCTCGCCCCGGTGCCGGTCAGCGAAGCATTGCCGGCCGTGCTGCCGGTCAGCAGGTCGGCGACCAGCGTGCCGGTCTCAGCGATGCCGGCAGCGGTGATGCTCAGTGTGCCGCCCGTGACCACGCCGCTCTGCGCCACGGTTATTGTCCTGGCATCGACCAGTGTCACTCTCGGCCCGCCGTTGACGCTGCCTGTGATGGCCAGGTCGGCAGCGTTGTCCAGCGTGAGGCCCGATGCAGTGAAGCTGCTCACTGCGCTGATCTGATTGCTGCCGCTCGAGAAATTGGCCGCCCCCGTCGCACTGCCGGAAAGCGTGCCGGACATCACGCTGCCATTCTCGGCGATGGTACCGGCATTGGCGACGAGACTTGTCGTGCCTGCGCCGCCGTCGCTCACTGATCCCGGTATGTTGATCGTCGCCGCGGTCAGCCCGACGGCGATAGCGGACGTGCCGGAAGGCGGCGATATCGTGCCGCTCACCAGCAGAGCACCGGTATCGACGATTGTCGCGCTTTTGCCGGCAATCAATGGACCAGTCACGATCAGGCTTGGGCCGTCATCAAGTGATGAAGTCCGACGCCGCGAAGCTGCCCAACGTGGGGATTTATTGCTTGCGCCGAGCAGACTTACCGCCTGCAACGCATCACCGTTCGTCGCACTTCCACTCAACATACCGGCAATCAGTGTGCCGCTCTCGCCGATCGTGCCGGCGTTCGCGACAGGTTCGTCGTGCCCGCGCCGCCGTCGCTCACCAATCCGGATATGTCGATGGTCGCCGCGGTCAGCCCGACCACGATCGCAGCGGAGCCGGACGGCGGCGCTATCGTGCCACTGACCTGCAGCGAGCCTGTATCCACAATTGTAGCACTTGGTCCGGCGATGAGCGGGCCGGTCACGGCTAGGCTGGTTCCGTCGTCCAGCCTGAAGTCCGACGCTGTGAAGCCCGCCAACGTGCCGATAGAATTGGCGCCGATCAGGCTCACTGCTTGTGGCATGACGCCACTCGTCGCACTACCGCTCAGCGTTCCGGCGATCAGTGCGCCGGTCTCGCCGATCGTGCCGGCGTTGGCAATCAGGTTCGTGGTGCCCCCCCCGCCGTCGCTCACCAATCCGGATATGTCGAGCGTCGGCGCGGCCAGTCCGACTGCGATCGCCGTGGAGCCGGGAGGCGGCACAATCTTGCCACTCACCAGCAGCGCTGCCGTATCCACAATTGTAGCGCCCGTTCCGGCGACGAGCGGACCGGTCACGGCCAGGCTGGTTCCATCGTCGAGCGTGAAGCCGGACGCAGCGAAGCCCGCCAACGTGCCGATCGAATTGGCGCCGATCAGGCTCACTGATTGCAGTGCGGCGCCGCTCGTCGCACTGCCGCTCAGCGTTCCGGCAATCAGCGCGCCGGTCTCGCTGATCGTGCCGGCGTTGGCGATCAGGCTTGTGATGCCCGCGCCGCCGTCGCTCAGCAGACCGGGAATCGCGATATTTCCCGCGGTCAGACTGACCGCGCTGGTGGCGATCAGGCTGTTCGACACGGTCAACGTGCCGGCGGTGCTGATCGTGATGTTGCTCGCCGTCAACGTGCCGCGGACAGTCAGTGGGACTGTGTTCGACAGCGCGAAGTTGCCGGTCGCGTTGAACATGCCGATGATGCCGATCGCGTTCGACGCGGACGCCAGCGTTGCGTCGCCAGCCACGCCATTGCTGCTGATCAGTGTGCCAGTGGTCAGCGCGCCGCCAGCGCTTTGGCTGATGCCACCTGATGTCATTGTGCTGAGATCGATCATGCCTCCCGTGAGCTTGGCGGCACCCAGGTTGATCCCGCCGTCAGCTTGCAAGGTGATCGAGCCCTTTGCAGCGTCCGTTATCAGGTCGCCGTTGAGTATCAGCCTGCCGCCTGATCCCAGGGTGGTTCCGGCCTGCATGACGATGCTGCCGACGCCGGATGCGGTTATCGATGCTCCGATGGTGATGTCACCGGTCTGAGTCTGCAGCGTGATGCTCTTGTGGACACCCAGCATCAGAGGCGCGCTGGCGTTCAGAAAAATGGTATTGACCGCCTGCAATAGGATGTTTGCATCGAGCGAGTTGATCTCGAAGTCTGTGACCGTGTCGGTGCCGCCCGGATGATCGCCATAGACGATCTGCTCGTTCGCACCGAGCGTTTTGTCCAGGCTGCCGCTGGCCGTGTCGCCGTGCATGATCGTGATGTTGTCCGGATCGAGCAGCAGCGTTCCGGTCATTCCGTTCGGTGCCGACAGATCGACGCCGCCCGCCAGTGACAGATGCTCGCCCGACACCTCGACGAATCCACCATCGCCGCCGCCCTTGCCGCCCTTGGCACTGATCGTGCCGGCCATGCGCGTGGTGTCTTGCGAGAGCATGGCGACATGTCCGCCGGGTCCATTTGTCGCGGCATTGGCTGCGATCGTCGCGCCCTGCTGCACGGTAACGTTCGTGGCCGTCATCGTCGCCGTGACGCCCGGCCCACCCCTGGCACGATCCAGCGTGGTGCCGATCGCGACCACGCCGCCGCCGGCCTTGCCCGACGCATTGATCCTCGCCGTGGAGGCGACGCCGACGTTGCCGTTCGACACCACCTCGATCGCGCCGCCCTTGGTGCCCGGCGCATTGCCCGGCGCCGCCAGCTGCCCCTCGACCACGATCGAGCCGCCGACCCCGTTCAGCGCCACCGTGCCGGTCTGCTCGCCCATCGTCGCCGCGCGGATCGTGCCGCCGGCCTCCACCAGGTTCTGCACGATCCCGTCCGCCGCCCGCGCGGTGAGCTGCACCGTGCCGCCATCGGCCACGATCACGCCCGTGTTGGTCACCAGCGCCGTCGCCGCCTTGCCGTCCGGGCCCACCGGCGCCTGCGTCACCTGGTTGGTCACATCGAGCGACAGCAGCCCGTCGCCATACAGATCGAGCGTCGCGGTCTTCGCCCCCGCCAGCACCACGTGGCCCAGCTGCGCGGTGATCGTGCCGGAGTTCGCCACCTGCGGCGCCACCAGCGCGGCCAGCCCGGCCTGCTTGACGGTGATGCTGCCCGCGTTGTCGATCTGCGCGTTCGGCTTGCCCGGCTGGTCGAACGTCATCGACGCCGGCCATGAAGTTCTGGTTGGTGATGCCCGCGGCGGTGACCATCAGCCCGGCGGTGTTGACCTGCGCGCCCTTGTAGAAATTCACGCCCGACTGGTTCACCAGGATGATCTGGCCGTTGGCGTCGATGCGTCCGGCGATCTGCGACGGATCGGGACCGATGACGCGGTTCAGCGCGACCGCGCTGGCCGACGGCTGGCTGAACGTGACGCTCTGCTGGCTGCCGACGTTGAAGCTCTGCCAGTTGATCGCGGCGCGCTGGGTGGACTGGTTGATCCGCGTGTTGGTGGCGGTGTGGCTGATCGCGGCCGCGCCGGCCACGACACTGCCGCCGGTCGGACGCGCATTCGGCGCGGGCTGCGCGGCAGCGGCGGCAGCGACAGCACCAGCACGACGGTCGCCTGCAACGCCGTGCTCATCAGCAGAGATCGCGGCACGATTGCGAGTGGCCACATCGCTCATGCCGGCTGATGCGTCAGAACCTCGTCAGCACCCGCCAGTAGAATGCACCGCCGTACAGCGGCGAGACGCCGCTGCCCGGGACGTTGCCGCCGTTCGGGAACCGGTTGAATCGTGCCAGCCCCTCGAAATCGACCTCGACGTAGCGGGTGACCTGCGCACGCACGCCGCCGCCGGCCGAGTTGATCATGGCAGCATGGTCGGTGCTCAGGTTCTGCCAGGTCTCGCCCCAGTCGTAGAACAGGTAGATACTGGGTGGAGATGTCGAACGCCTTGCCGAACACTGTCGTTTCGAAACCGGTGTTGAGCTGCAGCTCGGCCGTCGCCGCCAGCGCCTTGTCGCCCGGCACCTGGCCCGCATAGTAGCCGCGGGTGAAGCGCGAGCCGCCGAGATAGAACTGCTCCGCTGGCGGCAGGATGTTGTCCGACCATTGCCCGGTGAGCAGTCCCATCAGCCCGACGCTGGCGCCCTCCCACGGCGCGAACAGGGTCTGCGTGCGGCTCGCCTCGAAGTTGAATCTTGGTGAAGCCGGTCTGCTCGCCCAGGCGCGGCGGATGTACGGAATCCCCGTTGGTCGAGGCGCCGAGGATCTTCAGGCCCTGCGAGAAGCGCACCGACAGCGCGTTGATCGCCGAGCGTTCGGCGCCCAGCCAGAGATCCGACAGCGCGTAGTCCGCGCCGAGCCGCAGGACGCGCAGCGAGTCGTAGCTCGCCTGCTCGCGCGGGGTGCCGTTCGGGGCGATCGATATGTTGGATTCGAGCGCGTCGAACACGAGGTTGACGTTCAGCGTCTGCTGCCGCGAGCGGATCACCGGATAGCTCAGCGAACCGCCGAACACTGTCGTGGTGCCGTTATAGCCTTGCAGGCCCAGCGTGCCGGTCGGCACGGTGCCGCCGTAGCCGCCGTAGATCCTCCCCTTCAGGCCGGAGGCGCCGATGAACGCCTCGGCGGAGACCTGGCCGAAATTCTGGCTGTTCGGGAAGGTGTGGTAGTACGAGACCTCGGTCTTCTCGCCGAACTCGGTGAAGCTGTTGGCGTCGAGCACGCCGAGAAACTCGATCGGCCCGGTCTGGTCGAAGGCGCGGTTGTCGAGCGTGGCGAGGCCGCTGACCTTCTGGCGGCTGACCTGGGCGATCAGGTTCAGCGCGCCGGGCGTATCGGCCGAAGGCTCCAGCACGGCGCGCAGGCTGACGCCGGGCACGTCCTGCGCCAGCAGCAGGTAGCGCTCCAGCGTGACCGAATCGATCGGCTGCTTCTCGGTCAGCCGGTTGAGAAAGCGCAGCACCTGGGTGCCGGCCGGGCCGATGTCGCCGTCGAGCTTGACGCTGGCGATGCGCCCCTCGGTGACCACGAAGCGCAGCCTGCCGTTGGCGTCGAGATTGGCCGAGACGGTGGTGAGCACGTAGCCGTCGGAGCGGTAGCGCTGCAGGATCGCCTGGCGCGCCGCATCGATCTGCGGCAGCGGCACCGCCGGCCCGACCAGGCCGGCGGCAAGCTGGGCGATCTCCGGCTGCGGATAGGCGGTGACGCCCTCGACCTCGACACTGCTGACGCGCACCGGACGGTTGGGCACTTCGGCGCCCGGCGCCGACGGCGGTGGGATGACCGTTCCGGGCGCGACGGAGGGCGGGGCGGGCGGCAGCACGCGCGGAATCGGCGATCCCTGCGGCACGGGATTCACCGGCACTGGCTGAGCGTCGGCCGTCGAGATGGCAGCAGCCGTAGCCACGAGCAGCAGCGTGGCGGCGACCCTGCCGTTTGGCGCGCACGGTGAACTCCGTTTCCCGACCCGTGGTGTGCGGGCCGATTTCCCCCTGGTTCACGTTTCTGCCTTCCGTCCCGCGCGATCCAGAGGACCGCGTCGCGCAGAGAGCTTCCATGAAACGCTGCAATTGCGTCAACGACTAACCGGGCCTTCTTTACCCGATTTCTGATCCTCAGGTGAAATTCCGCGAGCAGATCTTGCCGCCGCGCGTGCATGGCCCGCGCCTAGTCGAGTGCGTCGCGGAGCTGGCGCTCGTAGTGGCGATAGTATTTGTCGGTGACCAGATCGGTCTTCACCACCACGGCCACGTCGGTGGTGTTGAACTGGCTGTCGATGACTGCGCCATCGCCGACGAACCCGCCCAGACGGAGATAGCCCTTCACCAGGGGCGGCAACTGCGCCTGCACGCGCTTCGGATCGATCTCGCCGGGCGGCATCCGCCGCATGTCGACATAGCGGTGCGGCAAGGCGCGCGGGCGCACCGCGGGCGGAGCGAGGTGGTTGTGGTATAGATAGGTCAGATCCGCGGCCAGCGCGTCCGGATCGGTGCCATGCAGACTGGCGCAGCCGAACATCAGATCGATCTGGTAGTGGAACACGTAGGCGGCGATGCCGCGCCACAGCAACTGCATGGCGACTCGGCTGCGATAGGCGGCATCGACGCAGGAGCGGCCGAGTTCGAGAATTCGACCCGGGAAGTTCACGATCGGCGTGATGTCGTACTCGTCCGCCGAGTAGAAGTGGCCGAGTCGTGCCGCCGCCTCACGCTGGATCAGCCGGTAGGTACCCGACAACCCCCTCCGGGCCGGCACCGATCGCGTGATCCACCACCAGCAGATGGTCGGCGACCGCATCGAAGGTGTCGCGGTCACGATGGCTCGCAGCCGTCGCTGGATCGGGACTGGCACCCATCTCCTGATAGAACACGCGGTAGCGCAGCGCCTGCACCGCATCGATTTCGGCGGCCGAACCGGCGACCCGCACGCCGAGATTGCCGGCCCGCAATTCCGGGAATGGGAGCTGATCGGTGCGGGCCTTGACGATCATCTGCTCGAACGTCATCGCGCCGCCCTTCCCTGCTCCATGGCCGGGTCCGGGTCGCGGTTTGTCCCCGTGATCCGTCGCGAACTCCTTTTCCCGCGTGGCCTGCGCCGGTTCGCGGCGACGCCCGAACAATTCCAGGCGGAGCGAGACAAGGTCGAAGCCGAGACGTTCGGCGATCGACTGCATCATCCGCTCGTAGTCGGGGTGCTGGAACTCGATCACCTTGCCGGTGTCGATGTCGATGAGGTGAAAGTGATGGCCCTGCTCGGACGGCTCGTAACGGGCGCGTCCACCGCCGAAGTCGCGGCGCTCCAGGATGCCCTTTTCCTCGAGCAGGCGCACCGTTCGGTAGACCGTGGCGATCGAGATGCGCGAGTCGAGGGCAGCGGCGCGGCGGTAAAGTTCCTCCACGTCGGGATGATCAGCGGCCTCGGACAAGACCCGTGCGATGACACGACGCTGCCCTGTCATCTTGAGGCCTCGTTCGACGCACAGGCGCTCGATGCGCGATTCCATCGGATTCCCTGTGATCAACCTAGCCCGGCCTGGTCATCCGGTGCCAGCCCCGGTGACAAATGAGGGGGCGCCGGACTGCACCGGCGTAGCCGATCGGAGGCGGGCCTGTCCAATCCGCAGCCAATTCCGCCTGGCGCCCCCCGGCTCTATCGATGCGAACGATTGTCGTCATACCAGGTTGTTGCCATATGAAGGATCCCCAGAAGCCAGATAGTAACATGACCGACGCGCCTACGGCGGACCGGGAATTGGACATCACGGCAGAGGTCTGCCCGATGACCTTTGTGCGCACGCGGCTGGCTCTTGATCGAATGGCGCCCGGACAAACCCTTCTTGTCCGGCTGCGCGGCGAGGAACCGTTGCGCAACGTGCCGCGCACTGCGCGGGAGCTAGGGCACGAAGTAATCTCGCTGGAGACCGACGCAGGCGGTGTCGCGTCGCTGCTCCTGCGGCGCGGCGGGTGATCACGAAAAATTCATCCGCAGCACCAGAGCGTCCGACGAATCGCTATAGTAATGGCGCCGCCGGCCGACTTCGATGAAGCCCTCGCGCCGGTAGAGCGCCAACGCCGCGGCGTTGCCGATGGCGACCTCGAGGAAGATGGCGACGCCTCCAAGCGCGCGGACCCGCCTTGTCGTCGCCCGTAGCAATCCAGTCGCGATGCCCTGGCGGCGGCCCGACGGCGCGACGGCCAAGGTCAGCACCTCCGCCTGGTCCGCGGTGGTGCGCCCGAGCAGCATGCCGCCGCGCTCATCGATCAGGCCGAAACCGCCGGGCAGCGCAAGCTGCAGCGAGATGGCGTCCTCGCCCCACGCCTCGCGCGGGGAAAACGCTGCGGCGTGGATCGCTGCGAGCGCCGAAGCGTGGGCCGGTCTGGCCTCGGTGATCATCCGGTGGGCGGCGGGCGCAGGCCGCCGGCGGGGAGCCTGGCCTCGGGCGGATCGACGTAAAGTGGTTGTGCGGGCAGCGGCCGGAGCTGTCCGCGCAACCGTCGCTCGGCCGCGACCGCGATATGGCGTGCAACAGGCAGACGGGCATCGGTCAGCATCACGTCCGCATCGCGTGCAGCCAGCCTGGCCGCGACCGCAACCGCCGTGTCCCCCGCCAAGGCGACCTTGCCCTCGGGCATGGGCAACGCATCGAGCGGCGTCGCGATCACGGTGGCGCCGCGTTCCAGGAACACCCGGCCGCGCCGGCTGTCGATTGCCACCCAGAGCTGCCGCTCGCCGAGAAAAGCCAGGCGAATCGGCAAGCGCCTCGCCCACCGTCACGCCGACGACCGGCACACCCGCGGCGAGCGCAATGCCATGCGCCAGCGCGAGGCCTGCACGAATCCCAGTAAAGCTCCCCGGTCCCACGGTCACCGCCACGAGGTCCAGCAGGTCTGCGGTCATCGCGGCGTCCTGTAGGACGTCTCTGGCCATCACGGGCAGCAGGGCGGCATGGCCCTGGGCGGCATCAGCCTGACGCGCGGACAGGATCTCGCGATCCGCCACGATGGCGGCCGCGCACCGCGCCAGCGCGGCGTCGAGGGCCAGGATGCGCAAACCCTCCCTGCGACCCCTTCCGCCGATTACAACAGCACACACGCTTCGTCGAAATCGAGGCGCGGCGACCGTGGGAACAGTCCCTCGGGATCGCCATGACCGATGTTGCACAGGAAGTTGGACCGCCAGCCGCGGTCAGCCAGAAAAAGCTCGTCCACCATGGCATTGTCGAAGCCGGACATCGCCCCGGTATCCAGCCCCAGCGCACGTGCCGCCAGGATCAGATACGCGCCCTGCAGCGTGCCGTTGCGGAACGCCGTCGTGGCGGCAAGCGAATCGTTGCTGGCAAACCAGGACGTCGCATCCGGATTGTGCGGGAACAGCTTCGGCAATTTCTCGTAGAACTTCGGATCGTAAGCCACGATCACCGTCACCGGCGCCGCCATGGTCTTGTCGTGGTTGCCGCTCGACAGTGCCGGCGCCAGCTTCCGCTTCGCCTCCTGCGTGCGCAGGAACAGGAAGCGGGCGGGTGAACAATTGGCCGAGGTCGGGCCCTGCTTCAGCAGGTTGTGCAGCTCCCGCAGCTCATCGTCAGTGACCGGCTGGTCGGTGAATTTGTTGTGGGTGCGCGCCTCCCGGAGCAGCAGGTCGAGCCCGGCCGCGTCGAGCGCCATCGCTCAGATATCGACCTGCTCGACCGCCACGACCTCCGGCACGAAATGGCGCAGCATGTTCTCGATGCCATGCTTCAGCGTGGCGCGCGAAGACGGGCAGCCTGAGCACGACGCCCTGCATGTGCAGCTTCACGATGCCCTCGCGATAGCCGCGGAACACGATGTCGCCGCCGTCGCCGGCCACCGCCGGGCGGACACGTGTGTCCAGCAGCTCCCTGATCTGGGCAACGATCTCCTCGTCCTCCGGGGCAATCTCCTCAACCAGATCCTCGTCGGCGCTGCCCTCGATCACCGGACGATCGGCGACGAAATGCTCCATGATGCTGGCGAGCACCTGCGGTTTCAGCGCCTGCCAGGAGGTTTCATCGGTCTTGGTCACTGTGATGAAGTCGCCGCCCAGGAAGACGCGCGCGACGCCGGGAAGGGCGAACAGCGCACTGGCCAGCGGGCTGCGCTCGGCCGAGATCGGCGAAGCGAAGTCAGCCGTACCGGCACCCATCACGTAGCGGCCGGGCAGGAATTTCAGGGTCGCGGGATTGGGTGTGCCTTCGGTCTCGATGAACATGAAGCTGCCTACCCTGCTGGTGGTCGGGAAACCGGACCGCTGCGGTCCGGTCGGTGGCGCGTTACATCGGTGGAAACGGGCGCAATGACAAGAGCCGATCGAGCGCGCCCCTCTCCCGGAAAGGGCCGTTTGTCAGTCGGCTGCTGCCGACATCCCACCCATGCGGCCGTCTTCGGCATAGGCGTGCACCGCGGCGGCGAAATCGTCGAAAATCCGCTGGGAGACGATGTCGGTCCGCCAGTCGTTCTCCGGATGCCACTGGACCCCGACAGCGAAGCCCGGCACCGGCCCGGCGGCGGTCGCCAGCACGTGCACCGCCTCGATCGTGCCGTCCGGGGCGGTGCCCTCCACGCGGACGCCCGGCGCCAGTTTGTTGACGCCCTGGTTGTGCAGCGAGTTCACCGCGATCTCGCTGGCTCCCGACAGGCGGTGCAGCCAGCCACCGGGCGTCACGCGGATGGCGTGCGCCTTGCCGATTCGCACCTCGCGCGAGGCGATCATCGGCGAGGAGTGGTCGATCCGGTCCGGCAGGTCCTGCAGCCGCTGATGCAGCGAGCCGCCCAGCGCCACGTTCAGCTCCTGGAAGCCGCGGCAGATCGCCAGCACCGGCACGCCGCGCGCCACGGCGGCACGGATCAGCGGCAGCGTGGTGCTGTCGCGCGCCATGTCCTCCCAGGTGCCCTCGGCGTGCGGCGGGCCGTCATAATAGCTGGGATGCACGTTGGAGCGGCTGCCGGTCAGCATGATGCCGTCCAGATGCTCGAGCAGGGTCTCCATATCGGCGGTCGGTCCGTTGGCCGGGATCAGCACCGGCACGGCATGCACGAGCTGGTCGCTGACCTCGACGTAGGTATTGGAGGCGGCGTGGTTCGGCATGCCGAAAATGCCGAACTGTTTGGTGCAGCAGCTGATGCCGACGAGCGGCTTGACGACCCGGGGCGACCTCATTGGGAGAATAATCTGCGATTTTCGCGGCGAAATGAAGACACTTTCTGCGATGGCCGGCATGAAACCCCGGCAAAGATGATCGAAGGATCAGCCCCGTTCCCGGCTGCAAAGCGCGCGGATCGATGAACTCGAACAGCTTCGGGTCGAACTGCCCGCCGGTCTCCGCGTTGTAAAGCGTCACCCGGGTCTCCTGCCGCTGGGCGTCCAGCACCGTCCATTGCCGCAGGGCGAGCGGGTTGTCCGCGAAGATCAGGGTCAGCGTCCCGTCGCCCGGCGAGGCGGTGCGGACCAGGCTGACCTGGATCTGCCCTGGCAGATGCTGCATGCCGGTGACCGTCACGTCGCCCTGCAGCCGGACATGATCCGCCAGCAGGATGCCGAGTGGGGTCTTCCCGATCGGGATATTGCTGGTCTGGTTCAATGACCTGTCGTTGAACACCACGAGCCCGTGGCCGGCCACCAGCAAGAGCGGGCTGGGCGGATCGTACTGGAACCGCATGCGGCCCGGCCGATCCAGCCAGACGGTGCCCTGGCTGAGCGCTCCGTTCGGCGCGACCTGAAGAAAGTGCGCCTTCAGCGTGCGAAGACTGTCGAGATAGGTCTCGATCCGTCCCAGGTCAGCCTTGTCCTGCGGGGTCGGCTGGAAGCCGGGCTGTGCCAGCGCCTGCACCGAGCCGAACAGCAGCGGGGCAAGCGACAGGCGGAGCAGAGTGCGTCGATTCATGGGCGCGGATGTGGCGCCGCTCAGGCTGCTTTGCAATTCAGCCCGGTTGCTAGCCCGCCGGCACGCCCTTGGTGGTCGAATACTCGAAATGCAGCGCCTCGCCCGGATGCACCACGCCGTAGATCGCGTGCGCCGCCACCGCGGCCTCGCTGAAGCCCTTGCAGGATCAGCTTCAGCTTGCCCGGATAGGTCGCCACGTCGCCGATCGCGAACACGCCCGGCAGCGACGTCTGGCACGTCGCCGGATCGACCTTCACGTGGTGCAGTTCGCGATCCAGCCCCCACGCCGCGATCGGCCCGAGATCCATCGACAGCCCGAAGAACGGCAGCAGCACATCGGCTGGCAGCAGTCGGGTCTCGCCCTGCAGCGTCGCCACCTCGACAGCGCTCAGCACGCCGTCGGCGCCATGCAGGGCGTGCAGCTGATACGGGATGACCATCTCGATCTCGCCCGTTGCGCGCGGCCGCATCGAGCTGCGTCGGCACTCTCCGGCGCGGCGCGGAACTTCGCCCGCCGGTGCACCACGGCGACCCGCGCGATGTCGCGCAGCGCCAGCGCCCAGTCCACCGCCGAAGTCGCCGCCGCCGGCGATCACCACGCGCTTGCCGCGCAGGTCCTCGCGCCGGCGCACATAGGTACTGCACCGCGCCTGTCGCCTCGTACGGCGCGAGCCCTTCGAGCGGCGGCCGGTTGGGGCCGAACGCGCCGGCGCCGGCGGCGATCACCACCGCCTTGGCAGCGCACGGTATCGCCCTGGTCGGTGGTCAGCGCGAATGCTCCGGGCCTCGCCGGCCAGCCCCGTCACGCGGCGCCCGAGCAGGCGCGGCGCATGGAACGGCGCGATCTGGCGTTCGAGCTGCGGCGACCAGTTCGCCCGCATCGATCGCGGGATGCGCCGGGATGTCGTAGATCGGCTTCTCCGGATAGAGCGCCGCGCATTGCCCGCCCACCTCGGCCAACGCATCGATCAGCACGCTGGAGAGCTTCAGCATGCCGAGCTCGAACACCGCGAACAGGCCCACCGGGCCGGCGCCGATGATCGCCACGTCGGTGTCGATGTCGCTTGCCATGCGGAGCCTGCGTCTTAGCCGAGCGCGCTGTTGTCCGCGACTCCGCCGCTCGGGCAGATTGCCATCATGTCTGCTGCTGCGACCCGCGTCGATCGAGCTGCCCGACCTCGCGGCCACGGAGGCTCTGGCGGCCGCGGTGGCCGCGCTGGCGCGGGCCGGGCGATGCGATCCTGCTGGAGGGCGAGCTCGGCGCCGGCAAGACGCGCTTCGCCCGCGCCTTCCTGCGCGCGGCGAGCGGCGATCCGGCGCTGGAGGTGCCGAGCCCGACCTTCACCCTGGTGCAGAGCTACGACACGCGGATCGGCACGGTGCACCACTTCGACCTGTGGCGGCTGGACGGACCGGATGGGCTGGCGGAACTCGGCTGGGAGGAGGCGCGCGACGGCATCGTGCTGGTGGAATGGCCGGACCGGCTGGGCGCGCTGCGGCCGCACGATGCGCTGACCCTGCAGCTCCATCTGACCGGAGCGTACAGCCGGAGGGCGGTGCTGTCGGGGTGGCCGGATCGACTGGGCCGGATCGCATGAGCCGCGAGGGGTTCATTGCGGCGTTTCTCGGGCGCCATGGGTATGGCGCGGCACGCGCTGAACCGCTGGCACAGGACGCGAGTTTCCGGCGCTACCTCCGGCTGACCGGCGGGCCCCGCCGGCGGTCCTGATGGATGCGCCGCCACCCGAGGACATCCGGCCGTTCCTGCGCATCGCCCGGCATCTGGCGGGGATCGGGGTGTCGGTGCCGGAGATATTCGCGGCTGACGAGGCGGAGGGTCTGTTGCTGGAGGAGGATCTGGGAGATGACCTGGTGTCGGCTTACCTCGCCTGCCTCCTCCCCTTGCGAGAGGGGGAGGGGAGACGGGGAGCTGGTCCTCCTAGCGGCTGTCGACACCCTGCTCGCCATCCAGCGCGCGCCGCCACCGTCCTGACCTCCCGGCCTGGGACGCCACGAGCGATGGCGACGCACCGCCCTGGCCACATTGTTCGACTGGTGGTGGCCGGCGATGTTCGGCACCGCCGCGCCAAGCGCCGCCCGCCAGGACTTTGCCGCGGCACTCGAGGCGATGCTGGCCCCGGTCGCGGCCGGCCCGCTCTGCTTCGTCCATCGCGACTTCTTCGCCGGCAACCTGCTGTGGCTGCCGCAACGCTCGGGCATACGCCGCATCGGCGTGCTCGACTTCCAGAGCGCGGCGATCGGCCACCCCGCCTACGATCTCGTCTCGCTGCTGCAGGATGGCCGCCGCGACATCCCACCGGAGTTGGCGGAGCGCGCCATGGCGCATTACCTGGCCGCCCGCCCTGAACTGGACCCGGCGGCCTTCCGCGCCGCCTATGCCGCGTGTGCCGCGCAGCGTCACCTGCGGATCGTCGGCCAATGGGTCCGCCTCGCCCGGCGCGATGGCCGCCCGAGCTATCTGATCCACGGGCCGCGCACCTGGCGTCTGCTGCAACAGGCACTGCGCGAGCCTGCCGCCGCCCCCCTCGCCTGCGGCGATGGACCGCTGGATCCCGCCAGATCGGCGCCGCAATCCGCCGGATCTCGCGGCATGACCCCGCGCGCTGCCATGCTGCTGGCCGCCGGCTTCGGCAGGCGCATGCGGCCGCTCACCGAACGCACCGCCAAGCCGCTGCTGCCGCTCGGCGGCCGCGCGCTGATCGATCACGCGCTCGATCGGCTCGCGGAGGCAGGTGTGGAGACCGTCGTGGTGAACGCCCATTGGCATGCGGATCAGGTGGCGGCGCGTCTCGCTGCACGCACGCATCCACGGACCATCCTGCGCCGCGAGGCCTCCCTGCTGGAAACCGGCGGCGGCGTGAAGGCGGCGCTCGATATTCTCGGCGCCGCCCCGTTCTTCGTGGTCAACGGCGACGCGTTCTGGGTGGACGGGCCCCAACCGGCGCTGGCACGGCTGGCTGCCGCATTCGATCCAACCCAGGTGGACGGCGTGCTCCTGGTGCACCGCACATTCCAGGTGCATGCCGACGTTGGCCTTGGGGACTTTGCGCTCGACCCCTGGGGCGTGCCGCGCCGGCGCCGCGAGCGCGAGGTGGTGCCGTATCTCTATGCCGGTCTGCAGATCATCTCGCCCGAACTGCTCGCCGGGACGCCGGACGGGGCGTTCAGCATGAACCAGGCCTGGGACGTCGCCATGGCCGCCGGTCGGCTGCGCGCGGTGGTGCATGACGGTCTCTGGTTCCATCTCTCGACGCCGGCAGATCTGGCCGAGGCCGAGACCATCCTGCATGCGCCGCTGACGGGGGACTACGCGCTGAACCTGTTCACCATCCCCGCCGGCGTGCCGTTCCTCGACGCCCTGGCAGCCGAGTGGCTGCATCGCGCCGGCAGCGACCCGCTTGCCGTGTCGCGCGGATTGATCCTGGTGCCGACCCGCCGCGCCGCCCGCGCGCTGGCCGAAGCATTCCTGCGCGCCTCCGGGGGGCGGCCGCTGCTGCTGCCGCGGATCACGGCGCTTGGCGCGCTCGACGAGGCGCCGCTGGCGCTGGCCGGCGCCCTCGACCTGCCGCCGGCGGTCGAGCCGGCCCAGCGGCTGGCGGCGCTGACACTGCTGATCCTGAAAATGCAGGGCGCGAACGGCGCGCCGCGGACGGCCGATCGCGCCTGGCCGCTTGCCGCCGAGCTCGCGGCACTGATGGATGAGGCGGAGCGGGCGGAGATCGATCTGGCCAGCAAGCTGCCGGACGCCGCCGACCCCGCCTATGCCGCGCATTGGGCGCAGACGCTGGAATTCCTGCACATCGTCACGCGGAGCTGGCCCGACTGGCTGGCCGAGCAGGGACTGATGAACCCGGCGGCGCGACTGGTCGCGCTGCTGGACGCGCAGGCCGCGGCCTGGGAAGCCAGGCCGCCGGCGGAGCGGGTGCTGGCCGCCGGCACCACGGGCGGCATTCCGGCGGTGGCGCGACTGCTGCGGGTGGTCGCCGGCCTGCCCAGCGGAGCGGTCGTGCTGCCCGGCCTGGACACCGCGATGTCGGAACTCGCGTGGGAGGAGCTGGATGACGCGCATCCGCAGGCGGGCCTCGCCCGTCTGCTGCGCGGGCTGAGCGCCACGCGGGGCGATGTGCGTCCGTGGCCGGCGGCAGTCCCCGATGCCGCAACCGCGGCGCGCGGTGCGACGCTGTCCCGCGCGCTGCTGCCGGCCAAGGCGCTGGTCGAGTGGCAGAACGCGGGCCCGGCGGCGGTCGACGGGCTGACGCTGCTGTCGCCGGCGGACCAGCAGGAGGAGGCCGCGGCCATCGCCATGGTGCTGCGCGAGGCGCTCGAGACGCCGGGCGCCACTGCGGCGCTGGTCACGCCGGATCGCGACCTGGCGGGTCGGGTGGCCGCCGACCTGCTGCGCTACGGCGTGGTGGCGGACGACAGCGCCGGCGAGGCTCTCGCCGACTCGCCGCCGGCCGTGTTCCTCCGCCTGCTGGCCCGCGCGGTGGCGGAGGAGCTGGCGCCGGTGGCGCTGCTCGCGCTGCTGAAGCATCCGCTGGCGGCGGCGGGACTGGCGCCGGCCGCCTGCCGCGCGGCCGCGCGCGCGCTGGAGCTCGCCTGCCTGCGCGGTCCGCGGCCGCGCCGGGCCTGGCCGGGCTGCGCCGCGCGCTCGACCGGGCCCGCGCGGAGCCCGACGCAAGAGCCTTGTTGGCGCGGCTGGAAGCCTGCCTGGAGCCGGCGCTGCGGATCGATACCGCGGTCGAGGTGGCGCCGGCCCTGGCCCTGGCGGCGCTGATCGAGGCGGCCGAGCGCCTCGCCGCCACCGACGAATTGCCGGGGCCGGCGCGCCTTTGGGCCGGGGAGGAAGGCGAGGCGCTGGCGACCAGGCTCGCCGAGGTGCAGGCCGCGCTGCCGCTGCTGCCCGACCAGCGGCGCGACGTGCTGCCCGGACTGCTCGATGCGGTGCTGGAGGGCGAGGTGGTGCGCAGCCGCCGGGCGCTGCGTGGGCGCGGCGGGACCGAGCATCCGCGCGTGTTCATCTGGGGCCTGCTGGAGGCGCGGCTGCAGACCGCCGACGTGATGGTGCTGGGCGGACTGGCCGAGGGCGTATGGCCGCCGGCGACCGATCCCGGGCCGTGGCTGTCGCGGCCGATGCGCGCCACGGTCGGGCTGCCGTCGCCCGAGGAGATCGTCGGCCAGTCGGCGCATGACTTCGTGTCCTGCGCCGCGTCGGCGCGCACCGTCGTGCTGTCCTGTCCGCGGCGGCGCGACGGCGCACCGGTGGTGCCGGCGCGCTGGCTGACGCGGCTGGAGACGTTCCTGGCCGGACGTGGGGTGACGCTGCCGCAGCATCCGGCGGCCCTGGGTGCGGGCGCTGGATCAGCCGGCGATGGGCCGCGGCCGGTGCGGCCGCCGCGCCCATGCCCGCCGGTCGCGCTGCGGCCGCGCCGGCTGTCGGTGACCGAGATCGAGACCTGGCTGCGCGATCCCTACGCGATCTACGCACGCCACGTGCTGAAGCTGACGAAGCTGCGGCCGCTCGACGAGGCGACGGATGCGGCGGATTACGGCACGCTGGTGCATGGCGGGCTGCACCATTTCCTCGCGGAATTCGGCGCGCGCTGGCCGGCCGACGCGCCGGAGCGATTGCGGCGCGCGATGGCGCGCGCGCTGGCGGAGGCGGATCTCCGCGAGGCGCTGGCCGCCTGGTGGGCGCCGCGGCTGGAGCGGATCGCCGACTGGGTGGCGCGGATCGAGGCGGAGCGCCGCAGCCGTGCGCCCGCCGGTGGCGCTCGTCGCGGAGGCGAATGGCACGCTGGAGCTGGCGCGGCCGGGCGGGTTGTTCCGGCTCAGCGGCCGTGCCGATCGGATCGAGCGGCGGCAGCGAGGGCGGGCTTGCGATCCTGGACTACAAGACCGGCACGCCGCCGAGCCAGAAGGAGGTGGATGCCGGCCTGGCGCCGCAACTGCTGCTGGAGGCGGCGATGGCGGAGGCCGGCGCGTTCGGCGACCGCGATCACCGGGCGCGGCGGAGGAGCTGACCTACTGGCATCTGACCGGCGGCTTTCATGCCGGCGAGGAGCGCACGCTGTTCAAGGGCGATGCGGCAGCGATCGCCGCGGCGGTGGCCGACGCGCGCGCGGCGCTGTGTGCGCTGATCGATGCGTACGACGCGCCGGACCGCTGCTATCTGTCGCAGCCGCAGCCGGGGTTTGCGCCGCGGTTCTCCGACTACGCACAGCTCGCCCGGGTGGCGGAGTGGGCGGCGGCGGGGGATGAGGAGGATGAGCGGCGGTCGCGCGGCCCCCTCCCCCCGACCCCCTCCCGCAAGGGGAGGGGGAGTCGGACGCACGCCGACTTCCCCTCCCCTTGCGGGAGGGGGTTGGGGGGAGGGGGCGCCCGCGCGACCGCGCCAACGCCGAGCAGCTGCCAGGCCTCCGACCCCGCGGTCTCCGCCTTCGTCGGCGCCTCGGCCGGCTCGGGCAAGACCAAGCTGCTGACCGATCGTCTGCTGCGCCTGATGCTGGCCGGCGCCGCACCCGAACGCATCCAGTGCCTCACCTTCACCAAGGCCGCCGCCGCCGAGATGGCGGTGCGGCTGCAAAAGACCCTCGGCAAGTGGGTCACGCTGGACGACGCGGCGCTGGCGCGCGAACTGCGCGCGCTGCGCGTCGAACCATCGGAACGACGCTGGCGCAATGCGCGCGCGCTGTTCGCCCGCGTGCTCGACCTGCCGGGCGGCATGCGCATCGGCACGATCCACGCCTTCTGCCAGTCGCTGCTGCGGCGCTTCCCGCTGGAAGCGGCGCTGTCGCCGCATTTCCGCCTGGTCGATGACACTCGACGCCGAGGACGCGCTGACCGAGGCGCGCGAGGACATGCTGTCGCACGCGAGCGCGCCGCAGATGCGTGCCGCGCTGCGACACGCTGGCCGGTCTGGCATCGGCGGATCAGTTCGGCCGGCACGTCGCGACGCTGCAGGGCGATCTGCCGCGACTGAAGGACGCGCTCGACGCTCGGGCGACAGGCTGGAGGACGCGCAGCGCCGCGCGCTCGGCGTCACCGCGGCGACGGAGGACGAGATCATCGCGCTCGCGGTGAACTGGCAGGCGGAGCCCGCCCTGCGCGAAGCGGCGCGCATCGTCCAGCGGCTCGGCGCGAAGAAGTGCGCCGAGCGCGCTGGACGCATCCTCGGCTGGCTCGAGCTGGAAGCCGACGGAGCGCGCGAGCACTGGCCGCACTGGTGCGAGGAGTTCCTCACCAAGGAGGGCAAGCCTCGCGCGGCGAGCGGGTTCGCATCCAAGGCGGTGCTCGACGCGCACCCCGATCTGGCGCGCCACTTCCTCGACGAATGCGACCGCATCATCGCGGCGATCGACGCCTGCCTGGCGCTGCGCGTCGCCGCGGTCTCGGCGCGCGCTGATGACGCTCGCCGCGCCGGTGCTGCGAGCCTACGCCAGGCACAAGGAAGCATCCGGGCTGCTCGACTACGACGACCTGATCGGCCGCACGTCCAACCTGCTGGTCGATCCCGGCGCGGCCTGGGTGCTCTACAAGCTGGACGGCGGGCTCGATCACCTGCTGCTGGACGAGGTGCAGGACACCGCGCCGGAGCAATGGCGCATCGCGCACGCGCTGACCGAGGAGTTCTTCGCCGGCGAGGCGGCGCGGGACGCGAAGCGCACCGTGTTCGCCGTCGGCGACCGCAAGCAGTCGATCTATTCGTTCCAGGGCGCCGATGTCGATGCGTTCGACCAGTCGCGCCGGCTGCTGCGCGACCGCGTGGCAGCGTCGGGCCAGCGTTGGCAGGACGCGCAGCTCGACGTGTCGTTCCGCTCCACGCGGCCGGTGCTGGAACTGGTGGATGCGTGTTCGCCAATCCGACGGCCGCGGCCGGCGTGGTGGATCCGGGCGACACGCTGACCCACTACGCCGACCGGGCCGAACCATGCCGGCGCGGTCGAGCTGTGGCCGCTCGCGCCGCTGCCCGATGCGGCCGAGCCGCGAGCCCTGGGCGGTGCCGGATCAGAACCGCGGCCTGACCTCGGCGCCGCAGCTTCTGGCGGACACGCTGGCCGAGTGGATCGCGCGCGAAGCGGGCGGCGGCGTGATGCTGGAAAGCAAGGGGCGGCCGCTGCGGCCCCGGCGACGTGATGGTGCTGGTGCGCCGGCGCAACGATTTCGGCCGCGCCCTGGTGCGGGCGCTGAAGTCGCGCGGCGTGCCGGTGGCCGGGCTGGACCGGCTGGTGCTGACCGAGCAGCCGGCGGTGCAGGACCTGATGGCGCTGGCCGACGCGCTGCTGCTGCCGCAGGACGATCTGACCTTCGCCTGCCTGCTGACCAGCCCGCTCGGCGGCCTGTCCGACGACAGCCTCGCTGGATCTGGCGATCGGGCGGAGCGGGCCGTTGTGGGAGGCGCTGCGCGCGCGGGCCGAGGAGCGGCCGGACTGGCAGGCGGCGTGGAGCGTTCTTCGCGGCCCTGCTGGCGCGGGTCGATTACGTCTCGCCGCACGCGCTGTTCGCCGAGGCTCTGGGACCGCTCGGCGGCCGGGCGCGGCTGTTTGCGCGGCTCGGCCCGGAGGCCGCCGAACCGGTGGATGAGCTGCTGAACGCGGCGCTCGCGTACGGCCGCATGCATCCGCCGTCGCTGCAGGGGTTCCTGCACTGGCTGCGCCGCTCCGGCGCGGAGGTGAAGCGCGAGGCGGAAGGGGCCGGCAGCCTGGTGCGCGTGATGACGGTGCATGGCGCGAAGGGCTTGCAGGCGCCGCTGGTGATCCTGCCGGACACCACGGCGCTGCCGCCGGACGAAGGGTCGATCCTGTGGGCGACCGATCCGGCGACCGGCCGCGCGGTGCCGATCTGGTCGCCGCGGCGGGAGGTGCGGTGCCTCGCCGCGCAAGGCTTGCGCGATGCGGCGATGCGGCGGCGGATGGAGGAGCACAACCGGCTGCTCTACGTGGCGCTGACCCGCGCCGAGGATCGGCTGCTGGTGTGCGGCTGGCAGACGCGACGCGGGCTGGACGAAGCGTGCTGGTACCGGCTGGTGGAGCGCGGCTTCGACGCGCTGCCGGGCGAGCGCACTCGTTCGAGGCTTGGGATGGCGAGCGGCGGCGCTACGCCACGCCGCAGCTCGCGGAGCCTGACAGAGCAATGGGGGAAGCCGCGCCGCGCCAGGTCGACAGGCTGCCGCACTGGGCCGGCGCGGCACCGGACTGGCATGCCGCTGCACCGCCCATCGAACCGGCACGGCCGGAACGGCTGGCGCCCAGCCGGCCGGAGAATGCGGAACTCGGGCCGGTGCCCGCCGCCGCCTCGCCGCTGGCCGCACGCGAGGCCGCCGGCAACCGGTTCCGCCGCGGCACATTGCTGCACGCGTTGCTGCAGCACCTGCCCGATCTGCCGCCGGAGCGGCGCGCCGCCGCGGCACTTGCCTGGCTCGACCGGCCGGGCAACGGTCTTCCGACTGGCGAGGCCGAAGAACTGGCGTGCGAGACGCTGGCGGATCCTCGACCATCCCGACCTTGCGCCGCTGTTCGCGCCGGCAGCCGCGCCGAGGTGCCGCTGACCGGCGTTGTGGGTGGCGCCGTGGTTGGCGGGCTGGTGGATCGGCTGGCCGTGCTGACCAGCGCGTGCTGGTCGCCGACTACAAGACCAACCGCCGGCCGCCAACCCGGATCGAGGACACTCCGGTGCTGTATCTGCGCCAGATGGCCGCCTATCGCGCCGTGCTGCGCGAGATCTTTCCCGGCCGCGCCATCGTCTGCGCGCTGGTCTGGACCCAGACGGCACAGGTTGTCATCCTGCCGGACGAATTGCTTGACCTGACCGACCGCGGTCCCCACCTGAAATGCAACAGAACCATCGAGGCTGAGATGAGCACGAACACCAAACCCGTCACCGACCAGACTTTCTCGACCGACGTGCTGAGCGCCGATGGCCCGGTGCTGGTGGACTTCTGGGCGGAGTGGTGCGGCCCCTGCAAGATGATCGGGCCGGCGCTGGAGGAACTCGCGGGCGAGTTCGCCGGCAAGCTGACGGTCGCCAAGGTGAACATCGACGACAACCCGATGACGCCGAACAACTACGCGGTGCGCGGCATTCCGACGCTGATCCTGTTCAAGAACGGCCAGCCGGCCGCGACGCAGGTTGGCGCGCTGCCGAAGAGCCGGCTGAAGGACTGGATCGCGGCCAACATCTGAGTTCGCTGACGACGCGTGGTGAAGGCGGCCTTCAGCCGAGGGCCGCCACCAGCGCCTTCACGCGGCGGCCGTTGGCAATCGCGGCCCTCCCAGTGCACGACGCGGACGCGGGCCAAGGTGATCGACCACCGAAGCAATAAGGGTTAGGCTGACCAATTCATTCAGGAACGCGCCAACAGTGACCGAAGCCATCCAGCTGACCCGCCTTCCCTCCGGCCTCACCGTCGTCACCGAACGGATGGAGCGGGTCGAGACCGTCTCGCTCGGCGCCTATGTCGCCACCGGCTCCCGCCACGAGCAGGAGGCGGAGAACGGCGTCTCGCATTTCCTCGAGCACATGGCCTTCAAGGGCACCGAACGCCGCTCCGCCGCGCAGATCGCCGAGGAGATCGAGGCGGTCGGCGGCCACATCAACGCCTACACCGCGCGCGAGCAGACCGCCTACTACGTGAAGGTGCTGAAGGAGGACACCGCGCTCGCCGCCGACATCATCGGCGACATCCTGACCCACTCCACCTTCGAACCGGAGGAGCTGGAGCGCGAGCGCGGCGTGATCCTGCAGGAGATCGGCCAGGCCAACGACACGCCGGACGACATCATCTTCGACCACTTCCAGGAGCACGCCTATCCCGGCGCAGCCGCTCGGCCGGCCGGTGCTGGGCTCCGAGGAAGGCATCCGGGCGATGCCGCGCACCATGCTGACCGGCTACATGCGCCGGCACTACGCGGCACCGAACGTCGTGGTCGCGGCGGCCGGCGACGCTGACGCATCGAGCAGGTCCTCGACCTGGTGAACGCGCACTTCGCCGACCTGCCGGCGCGATCCGGTGCCGGCGATGCTGCCGGCGCAGTACGGCGGCGGCGAGTTCCGCGAGGCGCGCGACCTCGACCAGGTGCACATCGTGCTGGGCTTCCCCTCGGTCGGCTATGGCGACCGCGACTACTACCCGACGCTGCTGCTCTCGACGCTGCTGGGCGGCGGCATGTCGTCGCGGCTGTTCCAGGAGGTGCGGGAGAAGCGCGGGCTGGTGTATTCGATCTACTCGTTCAGCTCGCCGTTCCTGGATGGCGGGCTGTTCGGCATCTACGCCGGCACCGGCGAGAGCGAGGCCGAGGAGCTGATGCCGGTCACGCTGGAGGAACTGCGCAAGGTGCAGACCGAGGTGACCGAGGCGGAGCTGGCGCGGGCGCGGGCGCAGGTGAAGGCGAGCGCTGCTGATGTCGCTGGAAAGCACCGGCAGCCGCTGCGAGCAGCTGGCCCGGCAGATCCAGGTGTTCGGCCGGGTGATCCCGACCGCAGGAGACGGTGGCGAAGATCAACGCGGTGACCACGGACGACGTCTGCCGCGCCGCGGCCCGGCTGTTCCGCGGCGGCGCCGACGCTGGCCACGATGGGCCCGGCCGAGCGTGTGCCGGCGCTGGGCGAGATCGTGGAGAAGCTGGCGGCTTGAAGATCGGCGCGGATGGCGGCCTAAACTTAGCTAAGCTCAGCAAGGCCTCCGATATGCCGACCGTCAATGTCCATGCCGCCAAGAGCCAGCTCTCCCGCCTGCTCGACGCGGCGGTCTCGGGAGAGGAGGTCATCATCGCCAAGGCTGGGAAGCCCATGGTGCGGCTCGTGCCGATCGAGGCAGAAGAAGGAGCGGCGCAAGCTAGGCACGCTTGCCGGTCAGTTCCACGTCCCGGATGACTTCGACGACCCGCTGCCGGACGAGATGTTGGACGCCTTCGAAGGGCGCTGATGCGCTTCCTGCTGGATACCCATCTGCTGCTTTGGGCGCTCAATGAGCCGGACGCGATTGGGCGACGCAACGCGCGACGCCATCGAGGATCCCGCCAATGACGTCCTGTTCAGCACCGCCAGCATCTGGGAAGTCGCGATCAAGACGCGGCTCGGGCCGTCCTGACTTCGCGGTCCGAGCCGAGACGATCGCCGAGGGAAGCAATGGCGCGGGGCTTCGCCGAACTGCTGATCCGGTGGCAGTCCGCCTCGATAGCGGCTGGATCTGCCGATGCATCACCGTGATCCCTTCGATCGCATTCTCTTGGCGCAAGCGATTACGGAGCCTGTCCATCTCTACACGGTGGACCGGAAGCTCGTGCCATATTCGTCGCTGGTTGTATTGGTCTGAGCAGCACAGCTCGCGTCGCAACAGCGGAGCCACAGTCATGGCGACCAACCCGCTTGACCTCCTCGCCGACCTGATCGCCCGTGCCCGCGCCGCCGGCGCGGATGCGGCGGATGCGTGCTGATTCGCCGGCACGTCGCTCGGCGGTGCAGCGCCGGCTGGGCGAGACCGAGCATGTCGAGCGCTCGGAAGGCCGCGACCTGGGGCTGCGCGTGTTCCTGGGGCAGCGGGCCGCCATTGTCTCGTCCAGCACCATCGATCCGGCCAGCTTCACCGAACTGGCCGAGCGTGCCGTCGCGATGGCGCGCGTGGTGCCCGAGGACCCCTATGCCGGCCTTGCCGATACCGCCGCGCCGCCCGAACCCGGTCGCGCTCGACCTGGTGGATCCGGCCGAGCCCGACACCGAGGCGCTTGTCGCCGCGCGCGCGCCGCGGCCGAGGAGGCGGCGCTCGCGGTGCCGGGCATCACCAATTCGGAAGGCGCCGAGGCCGGCTTCGGCCGGAGCCGAGGCATTCCTGGTCACCTCGGCCGGCTTTGCCGGCCGTCACGCGCGCACCAGCCACTCGATCTCGGCCACCGCGCTGGCGGGCAGCCGGCACGGCGATGCAGCGCGACTACGACTACCATTCCACCGTCCATCTGGCGGACCTCGACGATCCGGCGACGATCGGCCGCAGCGCCGGCGAGCGCGCCATCGCCAGGCTCAATCCCGGCGCGGCCGGCAACCGCCAAGCTGCCGGTCGTCTACGACCCGCGCGTCGCCGGTGGCCTGCTCGGCCATCTCGCCGGCGCGATCAACGGCGCCTCCGTGGCGCGCGGCACCACGTTCCTGAAGGACAGGCTGGGCCAGCGTGTGTTCGCCGCCGGGCATCGAGATCCACGACGATCCGCGCCGGGTCCGCGGCCTGCGCTCCCGCGTGTTCGACGGCGAGGGCACGCCGACCGCGGCGCGCGCACTGATCGACGACGGCGTGCTGACGACGCTGGCTGCTCGACAGCCGCTCGGCCCGCCAGCTTGGCCTGCGCTCCACCGGGCCATGCGGCGCGCGGCACCGGCGGGCCGCCGTCGCCTCGGACCGACCAACCTGTATCTCGCCGCCGGAGAGCTGACGCCGGCGGAACTGATGGCGGACATCAAGCTCGGCGCTCTACGTCACCGAGCTGATCGGCATGGGGGTGAACGGCGTCACCGGCGACTACAGCCGCGGCGCCGCCGGCTTCATGATCCGCGACGGCGCGCTGGCCGAGCCGGTCGCCGAGATCACCATCGCCGGCAACCTGCTGGACATGTTCGCCCATCTGACGCCGGCCAACGATCTGCGGTTCCGCCGCGGCACCGATGCGCCGACGGTCCGGGTGGACGGCATGACCATGGCTGGCGCCTGAACGCCGCCGACACCATATGGCCGCGCATGTTCAATCGACAAGCGTGCAGACTGCGCGTCGTGCGTCGCACGTCATCTGGTCGCCGCCTTCGCCGCGCTGGCCCTGGCCCTCGCGCCCGGGCTGGCCGAGGCGCGCGCCGGCGGCGGGGGCTCGTTCGGCAGCCGCGGCAGCATGACCTGGTCGGCGCCGCCGTCCACCAACACCGCGCCCTATTCGGCGCCCATGCAGCGCAGCATGACGCCGAACAACCCGTCGCCCGGTTATGGCGGCTTCGGTGCGCCAGGCTATGGCTCGGCCGCGCTCGGGCTTCATGTCCGGCCTGATGGGCGGACTGATCGGCGCCGGCATCGGCGGGCTGCTGTTCGGCCACGGCTTCTTCGGCGGCGATGCTGGGGTTCGGCGGCTTCCTCGGCTTCCTGCTGCAGATCTTCCTGATCGTGCTGCTGGTTCGCTTCCTGATCCGGCTGTTCCGCGGCCAGTCGCCGGCCTTCGCCGGCGGCCCGGACATGTTCGCCCGCGGCGGCCCTCCGGGTCCGGTCCCGACGATGGGCGGCTTCGGCCGGGTCGGCGGGTCCGCCGCCGATCCAGATCGCGCCGCAGGACTACCAGGCGTTCGAGCAGCTGCTGCAGGCCATCCAGGCCGCATGGAGCCGCCAGGACCTGAACGCGCTGCGCGCCCTGGTGACGCCGGAGATGCTCAGCTACTTCGGCGAGCAGCTTGCCGACCAGACCAGCCGCGGCGTGCGCAACGAGGTCACCGACGTGCGGCTGCTGCAGGGCGACCTGGCGCAGGCATGGAGCGAGGGCAGCCGCGAATACGCCACCGTGGCGATGCGCTTCTCGATGATCGACGTGACGCGCGACGCGACCGGCCGCATCGTGGACGGCAGCCCGAGCGAGCACGTGACCGCGACCGAGTTGTGGACCTTCGTCCGCTCGCCGGGCGGGCGGTGGATTCTGTCGGCGATCCAGCAGGCACGCTGATCGCTGCTACCTGCGGCGCTCGGTCAGCAGCACCCCATCGCGCTGCAGCGCCGCGATTTCGTCGGGCGAATACCCGTGCTGTGCGAGCACTTCCTCTCCATCCTGCGCGAACTTCGGCGGCGGTCTGCGTGTGCCACCGGGGGTGCGCCCCAATTTGATCGGCGTGCCGAGCCCGCGGTACCAGTCCAATTCCGTGACCATCTCGCGGTGCGCTGTATGCGGTGCGGCGGTGGCTTCATCGACCGGCAGCACAGGACCCGCCGGCACGCCATTGCGAATCAACTTCAGCGATAGCTCGTTGCCGTCGTGCTCGGCGAACGCCGCGGCCAGGATCTCGGTCAGCGCCGCGCGGTTGATATTGCGCTTGCCGTTGTCGGCGAAGCGCGGATCGTCTGCGAGATCCGGTCGGCCGATAAGCTCAGCCATCTTGCGGAACTGCCCATTGTTGCCGGACGCGATGAAGATGTCGCAGGTCTTCGTCGGGAACTTGTCGTACGGCACAAGATTGGGATGCGGATTGCCGGTGCCCGCGGGTCGTTTGCCGTTGAGGAAGAAGTTCGCCGCCTGCGGATGCAGCAGCGACATGCCGCAATCGTACAGCGTCATGTCGAGATATTGTCCGTGGCCGGAGCGCTCGCGCTCGTGCAGCGCCATCAGGATGCCGATCGCCGAATAGAGCCCGGTGCCCATGTCGACCATCGCCGTGCCGAGACGCATCGGTCCGGTCGACGCATCGCCGTTGACGCTCATCAGACCGGTCATCGCCTGCAGTACCGCATCATAGCCGGGCAGGCCGCCAAGCGGACCGTCGGCTCCAAAACCGGAAATCCGACAATGTATGAGCCGCGGGAAACGCTCCGACAGCATGTCGTAGCCGATCCCCCATTTCTCCATGGAGCCCGGCTTGAAGTTCTCGATCACGATGTCGGCGCCTTCCAGCAGGCGCAGCAGCACCGCGCGGCCTTGCGGCTTGCCGATGTCGAGCGCTATGGCGCGCTTGTTGCGATTGATGCCGATGAAGTAGCTGGCGTCATTCTCGTGAAACGGCGGGCCCCAGTCGCGCACCTCGTCGCCCTGCGGCGGCTCGATCTTGATAACCTCCGCGCCGTGATCGGACAGGATCATCGTGCAGTACGGTCCGCCAAGAACGCGCGTCAGGTCGATTACCTTCAGGCCGGCGAGCGCACCGGCTGACCTGGCCAACCCCTTGCCCTGCGTGGCAGGTCGGTTCGCTGCGTCGTTCATCGGTCGTTTCGCTCCTTGTCTCCCACGTCAATTCAGCACGGGGGGAGGGGTTGTGCCAGACCCAGTGCCGCGCCGAATGGTCGCGCCCAGTGTCGTTGCGCGTTCAGCGGTTCGCATAACCCATCGGGGCCAGCGCCTAGAATTCGGCGCACCGCTTCAGCCATGCGGCCGACGATTTCCCGCAACACCGGCGCCGGGGTTGCGAAGTTGAGGCGTGCATAATTGGAATACTGTGGGCCGAAGGTCTCGCCGAAATTCAGGCCGACGCGTGCGCGATCCAGGAAGAACTGCCCAGCGGGGTAAGGCAACTTCAGTGCGGAGCAGTCGAGCCAGGCGAGATACGTGGCCTCTGGCAGCCGCATCGTCACGCCAGGCAATTCGGCGCCGATGGTCTGCGCCAGCCAGTCGCGATTCGCGCGGAGCTGCGCCATGATCTCGTCGAGCCAGGGCTGACCGTCATCCCAGGCGGCGATCGTGGCATCAACGCCGGTGACGCCAGGCGAGCCCAGCAGGCGTGCGTGGATACGCGCGAAGAAGCGTTCCTTCAGTGCGGGCACGCCGAAATGCATTATGGCGGTGCGCAGCGCGGGGATGTTGAAGCTTTTGGTGGCCGAGGTAATGGTGATGGTGCGGGCCGCGATCTCGGGGACAGCGACGCCAGCGGGATGTGCGTATTGCCGGGATAGACGATGTCGGCGTGGATCTCGTCGGACACCACGATCAGGTCGTGGCGTATGGCGAACGCTGCCACCTGATCGAGCTCCGCACGGCTGTAGGCGCGTCCGGTGGGGTTCTGCGGATGGCAGAAGATCAGCACACGCCCGCGCGGATCGGGCTCGGCCTCATATGCGGCGAGATCGAGCACCCAGCGCGTGCCGTTGTCGCGCATCGGATTGGCGATCAGGCGGCGGCCGGTGTCTTTGATCGCGGCCATGAACGGCGGATAGGATGGCAACTGCAGCAGCACCGCATCGCCCGGGTCGCTGAACGCCATCACGGAGGAGAAGCTGGCCTGTACCAGATCGCCGATCGGGTGTGCGTCGGCAGGATCGGTCTGCCAGCCGAAGCGGCGCTGCATGCGGCGGGTGAACGCTGCGGCCAGCGCACCCTCGCGCGCGGCGTAGCCGTATTCCTGATTGCGGGCCAGGCGGTCGAGAGCTTGGGAGATCGCCGGGGCGACGCCGAAATCCATGTCGGCGACCCAGGCGGGCAGCACATCGTCGGGGAATTTGTGCCACTTGTTGGTGCGGCGCGCGCGAAGGGTTGCGGTGTCGAAATCGGTCTCTCCGGTGGCCATGTGATTGCTCTCTGCCGTTCCGCGCGTGGCCATAGCATTTGGCGGCGGAACCGGCGAGCCGCCCGGAGCGAAACACCGTCAATCCCGTCCACGATGGAGGGCCACCGAGGTGGCCCTTCCATCGTGGTGGGAACCGATCAGTTCGCCCTTCGCGTGGAGCTCGTCTGGCTCTGATTGAGAGCCGCACTCTGCGATGCCAGCTTGGCGATATCCGGATAGAGGTTCTGCGGCCCTTTCAGGGCCAGGTCGGACAAGGAAACAATGCCGACCACCAGGTTCGAGCTGTTGCGAACCGGAAGATGGTGGATGTGTCGCTGCCGCATTGTGCTCAAGGCGTCCTCGATGCTGTCGTCCTCATTGCCGTAGGTGACGCCGCTGGTCATGATCTGGCTGACTGTCGTGGTTGTCGGGTTCAAGCCCTCGGCGGTTGCCCGGGCGGTGAAGTCCTTCTCAGTGAGCATGCCGATAAAGCTGTCGCCGTCGCCGACGGGAAGACAGCCGATGTTGAGGTCGCGCATCCTGCGCGCTGCCGTGGCGAGCGTGGTGTCCGCGGTTGTCCATTCCACCTTCTGGGTCATCAATTCGCGAACGAGCATGACTGCCTCCTGCTGCATGTTGGCCGGACCGACGGAACCGTTCCGACGGCGGCATATGCCATCCGCTAGCTGCAATTGATGAACCGGCCCTTAATTTGGCGGGGGGCGGATGCACAGTTCCGTTGCAGCGACTCGCGTTATCGGTGAAGGAATTGGTGGTGCCGAGCCAATCCGTGGCTTGACGAACCGGCACGCGATATGTTGCTACTTTGTTCGCTTGCTGGCGCGGCCGGACGGATGCAATCTATACGCGAAGAAGTTCCGGACGCCTAAAATCGAAGGTTGCAGACGAGGAGCCTCGCATGGAAAAGAACAAGGCGCTGGATGCCGCGATGGCGCAGATCGAACGGGCCTTCGGCAAGGGCTCCATCATGCGCATGGGCTCGCGTGGCATCGACGAGCAGATCGAGGTCATCCCGTCCGGTTCGCTTGGGCTCGATCTGGCACTGGGGATCGGCGGGCTGCCGCGCGGCCGGATCATGGAGATCTACGGCCCGGAAAGCTCCGGCAAGACCACGCTGGCCTTGCATGCCATCGCTGAGGCGCAGAAGCGCGGCGGCACCTGTGCGTTCATCGACGCGGAGCATGCGCTGGACCCGGGCTATGCTCGCAAGCTCGGTGTCGATGTGGACAATCTGCTGATCAGCCAGCCGGATGCCGGCGAGCAGGCGCTGGAGATCTGCGACACGTTGGTGCGCTCGGGCGCGATCGACGTGGTGGTGATCGACAGCGTCGCCGCCCTGGTGCCGCGCGCCGAGCTGGAAGGCGAGATGGGCGACAGTCACATGGGCCTGCACGCGCGGCTGATGAGCCAGGCGCTGCGCAAGCTCACCGGCAGCGTGTCGCGCAGCAACACGACGCTGGTATTCCTGAACCAGATTCGCATGAAGATCGGCGTGATGTTCGGCAATCCGGAGACCACCACCGGGGGCAACGCGCTGAAGTTCTATGCCTCGCTGCGCATGGAGATCCGGCGGATCGGACAGATCAAGGACCGCGACGAGGTGGTGGGCAACCAGACGCGCGTGAAGGTGGTGAAGAACAAGCTGGCGCCGCCGTTCCGCCAGGTCGAGTTCGACATCATGTACGGCGAAGGGATCAGCAAGGTCGGCGAGCTGATCGACCTCGGGGTAAAGGCGGGTGTCGTGGAGAAGTCAGGCGCCTGGTTCAGCTACGACAGTCAGCGGATCGGCCAGGGGCGCGAGAACGCCAAGCAGTTCCTGCGCGATCACCACGAGGTGGCGGATGCGATCGAGCTTCGCATCCGCGAACAGTCGGGCGTCGTGGCGAATACCATGCTGGCGACGAACGACGAGACGGAGGCGGCGGCGGAAGCAGCGGAGTAAGGCTGCGCCGCGGGCGACCGCGCCGTATTGCCGATCGCAGGATTGGTCGCCAAACGTCGTCGCTCAGACCGACGCCGGCATTCGATCGCCTTTGGCCCAAGCGGCACGATGTCGATGGCGAGGTGATTAGCCGGGCCTGACCACGGGAAAGATAGGGCTTCCGAAACCCCCGCGCCGCCTGCCAGGCTTCATTCGAAACGACAGGCGTACCGCGATGTTGAGCGGTGGACTCTTCAGCAGATACTTTCTCGATACCGGCATCGCCACCACGCCTGCGTGGAACGCGTTGCAGCTCGCCGGCACTGACGCCTTCGCCGCCGCGGCTCGCGCGTGCGTTGATGAATTCCGCGCCGCGTCCGATCCCAACGAAGCTGTCACCGAGCAACGACTGATCTTCCCCGTTCTCAAACTGCTCGGCTGGGACCTGCTGCCCCAGCAGGGCACCGAACGTCGCGAGGACATCCCCGATGCCCTGCTGTTCACCGACCCGGCCGCCGCGCGCCAGGCCATGGCCACTCGGCAACGGGCCGGCCGCTTTCGCCACGCGACCGTGGTGCACGAGAGCAAGCGCTGGGGGCTCAATCTCGATCGAGCAACCGACGCAAGCGGCCGCACTCCCGCCTCGCAGGCCCTGCGCTACCTGCGGCTGGCCGAGGAACTGTCACACGGTCAGGTCCGCTGGGCGCTGCTGACCAACGGGCGACTTTGGCGGCTGTATTTTCAAGGTGCCGGCTCCAAAGCCGAGCAGTTCCTGCAAGCCGACCTACCGGCTCTTCTGGAAGCGGATGCGGCGGAGGCACTCGCCACCTTCGTCCTGCTGTTTCGGCGCGACAGTTTCGTGCCTGGCCCAGACGGACGTAGTTTCTTTCAGGCGGCGCTGGACCTCGCGCGGGAATGGCGCGAGCAGGTCACCGCCGATCTGGCGGGCGCGGTATTCGACGATGTGTTCCCAGCGCTGCTCGACGCGCTCTCGGGGGCGGATGCCGAACCTCAGAGTGCCGATGCGGCTTGGCCAGGCCGGTACATCGATGCGGCACTCATTCTGCTCTACCGCCTGCTGTTCCTGCTCTACGCCGAAGACCGCGACCTGCTGCCGGTGAGCCATGATGGCTACCGCCCGTTCGCGATCACCACGATGCGGCACCAGGTGGCAGACGCGATCGCATACGGTCGCCAGTTCTCAGCCTCGGCGACGACATTCTGGCGAGGCCTGACTGGCCTGTTCCGCGCCGTGGCAGGCGGCGACGACGCGATGGGCATGCCGCCTTACAACGGTGGCCTGTTCGAGACGCAGCGCGCACCACTCCTGGCACGCGTCATGTTGCCCGACGCGACGGTTGGCCGCGTGCTGGATCGGCTGTCAGTGATCCGCAAACCCGGCGAGGAGCCACGCTGGATCAACTACCGCGATCTGTCGGTGCAGCAGCTCGGCGCCATCTACGAGGGCCTGTTGGAGCGCCGGGTAGAATTGCGCGACGACCGGGTGGCGCCGGTTCACGACAATACGCTGCGCCACGACATCGGCGCGTACTACACGCCCGAGGAACTTGTGCGGCTGGTGATGCACGAGGCCGTCGCACCGCTGCTGGAGGAACGCCGTGCCGCGTTTGCCGAGGCTCCTGGGCGCGTCCAGGGCGATCATCGATCGGCGGCCGACAAATGCGCCGACCTGCGGCGGTTCGATCCCGCTGATGGCTTCTTGGCCCTGAAGGTCTGCGACCCCGCGATGGGATCGGGGCATTTCCTGGTCTCTCTGGTGGACTGGCTCGCCGACCAGACGCTGAGTGCCACGGTGGAGGCGGCCGACGAGGGGCGGCGTATGCTTACCGCTCGCCGCTGACCGACCGTATCGCCGAGGAGCGAGCGCGGATCGAGGCCGCGGCAACGTTCCATGGCTGGCCGTTACGCGCGATCATCTAGACGACCGGCATATCGTTCGACGGCTGGTGCTGAAGCGGGTCATCTATGGTGTGGATCTGAACCAGCTCGCGGTCGAGTTGGCAAAACTTTCGCTATGGCTGCACAGCTTCACGGTCGGCGCGCCGCTGTCGTTCCTCGACCACCATCTCCGCGACGGCGACAGCCTATTCGGTGTCTGGGTCGCCGATCTGGATGCGGTGACCAGCGGCGTAGGCGTGCGGTTCGCGGCGGGATAGGATTGGCGCACTCGATTCAGGAAGCTCGCGCGGCCGCGCAGTCGATGGGCCGCATCGAGAGCTAGCGGATGCCGACATCGCCGAGTGCGCGAAAGTGCCAGCCTTGTTCGATGATATGGAGAATCGACCGCGCCGCTCGCGCGCTTTCTGATTGCTGGTTGCGCTCGGTTGGCTTCCGGTCGAGACCGGCGAAGGCGAAGAAGCGGGAACGCGAGCGCCTGGTCGATGCCTGGCTGGACGGTGCCTATGGCGATCCGGTCGAATTGGCGGAGGGCAGGCAAGGGCGCGGCAGAGATGCCGCCGCGTTGAATGCGCTACTTACCCAAGCGCGGACTCTGGCGGCGCGACGACGTTTCATTCACTGGCAGCCGGCGTATCCTGGAGTGTGGGACACCTGGACAGGCCCCACGCCCCATGGCGGCTTCGACGCGGTGATCGGCAATCCACCCTATGTGCGACAGGAACAACTGGCGGCGATCAAGCCCGCACTGAAAGCACGCTACGCCGCATATGACGGGGTGGCGGATTTGTATGTGTATTTCTTCGAACAAGCGCTGCGGCTGCTCCGCCCCGGTGGCCGCTTCGCGTTCACGGTGACAAACAAGTGGCTGAAGGCGGGCTATGCGGAGGAATTACGAGGGCTGCTGGCTCGAGCGTGCATGGCTGGTGAGTGTTATCGATTTTGGCCATGCGCGCGGATTTTTTCCCGGCACAGACGTCTTTCCTTCGGTAGTTTGTGTGAGCCGACCACGGCCGGATCGGGATACGCCGGAACAAGTGCAGGTGACGGTGGTACCGCGCGATCTCGTGCGCACTTCAGGCGCTGGAGATACAGGTTGCCGAGGCGACTTTTCAGTTGCCGCTTGTTACATTTGGTCGCGAGGCGTGGGTGCTAGAACCGCCGCCAGTTCGGGACTTGTTGCAGCGGCTGCGCGATGTTGGTGCGCCGCTGATCGAATATGCCGGCGTTGAGCCGATGTACGGCGTGAAGACGGGCTGAACGAAGCATTTTTTGTTGATACGCCTGCGCGCGATAGGCTGGTCGCAGCAGACCTACGCAGCGCAGAGTTGCTAAAGCCGCTGCTGCTTCGCCAGAATATTGGGCGGTGGGCAAGTGAACAGACCGGACTGTGGTTCCTTCTCCTGAAGAGCAGCGGTGATCATCGCTGGCCTTGGGCCGGACTTCCGGCGGCAGCGGCGGAGAAGAAATTTCAAGCGGCATTTTCCGCCCTCTATGCTCATTTCCTGCCATGGCGTGAGCAGCATCCGTCGCGAGGATCAGGGACATTTTTGGTGGGAGCTGCGATCCTGTGCTTACTACGACCAATTTGCCCGCCCAAAGATCTGCTATGCCGACATTACTTGGTCGGCGCAATTTTGCCGCGATGCGTCGGTGACGCATGGGCGCTGGCCTGTCTGAACTCGCCGCTCGGTTGGTGGTTCGCTTGGAGAGGTGCACAACGTGGCAAGGACGAAGCGCTGCGCTACTTCAGCACATTCATGGAGCAATTCCCTATCGCGCACGGCGATGAGCAATCGCAGGCCCGCGCGGTCGCCCACATCAGTGACTTGGAAATCATAGCCAACGAGAAGCACGCGGCACACCGCGCCCTGCGCGACTGGTTGGCCGTCACCTGGGAATTGCCGAAGCCACCTGCGGCACTAACCGAACCATTCGCTCTCTCACCCGACGCCTTCGCCGAGGCACTGCGTGCGGCGTTGCCCGCCCGCCGTCGCACCCTCTCAGCCGTCACCGCAATTCGCGCCGAGTATATCGCGCCCGTGGCATCGCGCCTCGCTGAGGCGGCACGTCTGGAGAACGAACTCGCGCGTCTGGTCAATCGGGCGTACGGGCTAAGCCCAGGCAGACAATGGCTCATGTGGGAAACCGCCCGCCAACAATGCCGATTGCTCGGCCAAATTTCACAAATTAGCGCAATTGGTTAAAGCAACCGCCATAGGGGCCACGCGCTGAAGTCTTATGCCTCGCCGCGCATTGGGACCTGGCAAATCGGACAGATCAAGGATCGCGACGAAGTGGTGGGGGTGTCGGAGGGGGTCGGAGCGGGTTTGGCGCCTTTGGTTTGATATCTCGGCTTTTTCCGTTGGGACGACGACAGATGTCATCGCGCTTCAAATTCGCAACATTCGTCAACAGCAGTTCCGGAGCCTGAACCCGAGATCGGTTCTTTATAGATCTTTCAGCGCTTAAATCGCGTGGTAAAGTCTGCCACTCAAACAGTTCGGCCATGGCCACGAAGCCCCGTCCAATCGCCTTGAGGTTGCGGCAGAGGAAGGCACCCAGCCCCGCATCAAACTGCGGCGTGTCCTTCGTCATCCAGCCAGTTCAGGTTCACGTGAAGCTCCTTCATAGTTATTTATCATATAGGTTGGCAGAACCCCTGCGCTGCGACTATATCATTTCCCGCAAGTTGAAAGGATCAGTCCATTGGCTCGAAAGCGCAATTTTGCTCGTTACCTCCGTGAAGCCCGGATCAAGCGTCAGCTGTCGGTTGCGGAAGTCGCCGAACAGGTCGGCGTCAGCACGGCGAGCATCTATTTTTGGGAGAACGATCACGTTAGACCACGAGATGCAAATTTGAGTGCGCTTTGCAAGGTGTTGAAGCTGCCAATCAGGGCGACGCGGGAGATGGCGGCGACATAAGTCGCCGTCCGCCCTGTCAGCTCCCTACGATAGATCGCTGCCCGGCCTGGGAGTTGAACGTGAACTGACCGCGACCATGCGGAAGCACAGCAGGAACCCGGCCTCGCCGCCCCCTGTTAGAATAGTGCTGGCGGCGAAAGGTTCTGGTCGTGGGGCGCGGAGCAAGACGTCGAGCAAGAGAGCGGACCACCGCAGCGCCGTTGCCTTACCCCACCACCGCCCCGGCCCGCAGAAACGCGCCCTGCCGCAGCAACTCCGCCTGCACCTCCCCAACCGGCACCGCGCGCGGCGCCACGCCGTGCCGCACCGCCACCCCCGCCGCCGCGCCGGCCGCCTGGCCGGTCAGCCAGCATTGCGGGATCTCGCGCAGGAACGAGTGGCTCGCCGCGTCGCACGACACGTGCCGCCCCGCCACCAGCAGCCCGTCCACCGCCCGCGGCACCAGGCAGCCATACGGCACCGACACCGGCGGCAGCTTCGGCGACAGCGACGGAGAAACGCCGATCTCGTCCTCCCACGGCGTCGCATCGCTCCAGCGCTCGCGCGTCACGCGCGCCATGCCGGGCAGCCGCCGCGAATGGCGCACGCCGAGCTGCGGCGCCGACAGCATCAGGAACGCCTGCTCGAAGCCCGGCGCGTGCGCGCGATACACGTCGAGGTGCTGCGCCATCAGGCGGTGCGAGCGGATCTCCACCTCGGTCAGGTCCTGGATGTCCATCGCGGAATAGCCGGACAGCCGCGGGCCCATGAACAGCGCCACGTCGTTGCGCCAGGACACGAACGGCCGCTCGAACAGCCCGCCGCACAGCGAGCGCCCGCGCTCCATGAAGGCGGCGAAACCCGCCGGCGTCGCCGGTCTTGAACGCGATCCAGCGCGTCATGTCGCAGCCGCCCCAGATCCAGGACGTGTTCATGCAGTGGTGGATGTCGCGCTCCTCGATGTCGCTGTCGGCGCCGGCGCCGGCGCGGTCGAAAATGTCGCCGTCGCCGGTGCAGTCCACCGTGACGCGGGCGCGGATCGCCAGGCGGCCTTCCTTGCTCTCGAAGACCACGCCGGCGACGGCGCCGTCCTGCATGATCGGCGCGCAGCCGAGGCCGTGCAGCAGCAGGTGCACGCCGCTCTCCAGCACCAGCTCCTGGCTGGCGAGTTTCAGGCGCTCCGGATCGATGGTCGGCGACCAGGTGACGATGCCGTGGTAGGCGGCGGTGCGTTCGCGCCAATAGGCGGCGGTGGCCTCGTCGGCGCTGCCCCACAGCCCGCGCGGCGGGCCGGCGATCGCGTCCTTCGGCAGCCGGTCGAGCAGGTCGGAGGCGATGCCCTGGATCACCTGCGCGCCGGACCAGTCGGTCATGCGGTCGATCCAGATCACCAGGCCGCCGGTGGAGAGGCCGCCCAGGTGGTTGTAGCGCTCCAGCAGCACGACGTCCGCGCCGGTGCGCGCCGCTGCGACGGCCGCCGCCGTCCCTGAGGGTCCGCCGCCCACCACCAGCACGTCGCAGTCGCGGAACACCGGGATGGCGCGGGCCGGCTCGTGCACCTCGCCGCCGGGACGGGCGCGGCGCGCGATCAGACGGCCGGCGCGGAAGATGTCGGACTCGAAGAAGAACGACTGGTTGGTCTGGCGCACCGCCTGGGTGTTGTCCGGCTTGTCCTCGGCTCATCGCGTCGCTCCGTCCCGATGCATGACGGCGAACACGATGCCAGCGTCAGCCTTTCATCACCATCTGCGCGGCGGCGTGTTCATGCTTTGGAAGTATTTTGTTCCTACGGTGATGTCCGTAACCCGCGCGGCAGCAACATCCTGCAAGGCCGCAAGTTGGCGAAAAACTCGCACCCCACAGCGAGATCGCCATGATGAGAATGCATTACTCCACCAGCGTCGGTTCGAACGGTAGCCATCCGACCGGTCTCGACCCGTTCGACCAGTTTGGTGACCCGACGGACGGCGACCTGTCCGACAGCGTGTTTGCCCCTGACCATCGGACTGCCAGCGGCACCATGGTTACCATGCCGCACGCCACCGCCGCGGCGACACCCGCGGTCTATGCGACGGCCACGCTCACGCAGGTTCTCTACCTCCAGGAGGCGGGCAATGCCTCGCTGATCGCCGTCAGCGACATCAACCAGGGCCAGATCGGCGATTGCTTCCTGCTGTCGTCGATCGGCGAACTGGCGCTGTGGCACCCCAGCGCGATCACCAACATGATCCACGCCAATGCCAACGGCACCGAGACGGTGACGCTCTACCTCGCCGCCACCGGTCAGTTGCCGACTATTCGGCACGACCGCCTTCAAGGCCACGTCGGTGACCATCGACAACACGTTCCCGAGCAACGCCGTCAACAACGGCGCGACACAGGACGTGCTCAACGGCCAGAAGGAGATCTGGGTCCAGGTCCTGGAGAAGGCGGTGGCGACCCTCGAGGGCGGCTACGGCGCGATCAGCAACGGCGGCAACCCGGTGATCGCCATGGAGGAACTGACGGGCCAGCCCGACAACGTGGATGTCGCCGGCTTCCCTCACCCTGTCGCAGTTGCAGAGCTTCATGGCGGCCGGCGATCTGATCGTGATGGACACCCCCGGCTCGGGAACCCTGCCTTACGGCCTGTTCAACGATCACGCCTACATGTTCGGCAGCCTGACCATGGTCAGCGGCACGGCCATGGTGCAACTGATCAACCCATGGGGCTTCGACGAGCCAACCGCCATCCCGCTGTCGCCTCGCTGTCGACCGGAATCGCGGAAGTCGATGTCGGCCAGTTCGTCGCCAGCACTCCGATCATCGGTGGGCCCGGCAACGACACGATCATCTTGCCCAGCGCCGTCACCAACGCTTCGATCGATCTCGGCGCCGGCAACGACACGCTGACCTTCGCCAACGGCACCAACTCGGCCACGGTCGCCAACACCGAGACCATCATCGGCGGAACCGGCAACGACACGATCACCTTGGCCACCGCAGCTGCCAATGCCAGCGTCGATCTCGGCGCCGGCAGCGACAAGCTGACTCTGGCGAACGCCACCAACTCGGCGACGGTGGCAAACGTCGAGACCCTCGTTGGCGGCACCGGCAACGACGCCATCACGCTGGGCAGCGTGCTGACCGCCGCCATGTCCGTCGACCTTGGCGCCGGCAGCAACAGGCTGACCCTGGCAGCCGGCGTCAACACCGGCACCGTCAGCAACGTCAGCACCCTGATTGGCGGCGCCGGCAACGACGCCATCGCGCTGGGCACCGCCGCCGCCAATGCCAGCGTCGATCTCGGCGCCGGCAGCGACAAGCTGACACTGGCGAACGCCACCAACTCGGCGACGGTGGCAAACGTCGAGACCCTCGTTGGCGGCACCGGCAACGACGCCATCACGCTGGGCAGCGTGCTGACCGCCGCCATGTCCGTGGATCTCGGCGCCGGCAGCAACACGCTTACCCTTGCGAACGGCACGAACTCGGCCACGGTCGCCAACACCGGGACCATCATCGGCGGAACCGGCAACGACACGATCATCCTGGCTACAGCCGCCGCCAATGCCAGCGTCGATCTCGGCGCCGGCAGCGACAAGCTGACACTGGCGAACGCCACCAACTCGGCGACGGTGGCAAACGTCGAAACCCTCGTTGGCGGCACCGGCAACGACACCATCACGCTGGGCAGCGTGCTGACCGCCGCCATGTCGGTGGACCTTGGCGCCGGCAGCAACAAACTGACCCTGGCGGCCGGCGGCACTACCGGCATTGTCAGCAACGTCAACACCCTGATTGGTGGCGCTGGCAACGACGCGGTCACGCTGGGCACCGCCGCCGCCAATGCCAGCATCGATCTTGGCGCCGGCAGCGACAAGCTGACGCTGGCCAACGCCACCAACTCGGCGGCGGTGGCAAACGTCGAAACCCTCGTTGGCGGCACCGGCAACGACACCATCACCCTGGCAACCGCCGCTGCCAATGCCAGCGTCGATCTCGGCGCCGGCAGCGACAAGCTGACACTGGCGAACGCCACCAACTCGGCGACGGTGGCAAACGTCGAAACCCTCGTTGGCGGCACCGGCAACGACGCCATCACGCTGGGCAGCGTGCTGACCGCCGCCCTGTCCGTGGACCTCGGCGCCGGCAGCAACAAGCTGACCCTGGCAGCCGGCGTCAACACCGGCACCGTCAGCAACATCAGCACCCTGGTTGGCGGCGCCAGCAACGACACCATCACGCTAGGCACCGCCGCCGCCAATGCCAGCGTCGATCTTGGCGCCGGCAACGACAAGCTGACGCTGGCCAACGCCACCAACTCGGCGACGGTGGCAAACGTCGAAACCCTCGTTGGCGGCACCGGCAATGACACCATCACACTGGGCAACGTGCTGACCGCCGCCATGTCGGTGGACCTCGGAGCGGGCAGCAACAAGCTGACCCTGGCGGCCGGCGTCAACACCGGCACCGTCAGCAACGTCAGTACCCTGATTGGCGGCGCCGGCAACGACGCCATCACGCTGGGCACCGCACTCGCTGGTGGCAGTATCGATCTCGGCGCCGGCAGCGATCGGCTGACCCTCGCAAACGCCACCAACAATGTCACTGTCGCCAATGTCGAGACCATCATCGGCGGCACCGGCAACGACACCGTCACGTTGGGCAGTGCGTTGACCAACGCGATGTCCGTTGATCTCGGCGTCGGCAGCAACAAGCTGACCCTCGCCAACACGGGAAACGCCGGCACAGTCAGCAATGTCGCCACCCTGATCGGTGGGACGGGCTCCGATTCCGTCACCTTCGGGGGCAGCCTGGTGAACGGCTCCGTGGATCTCGGTGCCGGCAATGACACTCTGACTCTTGGCCAACCTCACCAACAGCGTGACGGTCGCAAACACAGAAACCGTGCATGGCGGCAGCGGCAATGACACCATCGTGCTGCAAGGCAGCGTGGCGGCCACCGTAATCGGCGGCGGCGGCATGAACTTCATCACCGGCAACAGTGCTGCCGATCGGTTCGTGTTCGACCAGAACAGTTCCGGAAACACCACTACGGTGATGAACTTCAACGCGGCGAAAGGCGACACGATCGCGCTCGATACAACAGGCAGCAGCACCCTGGCGAGTAACTCTTACAACCTCGGCGGCGCTGCACTCCTGCTCAATCACGACCTGGCTGACGTTGCGAACGCCGCGGCGCGTCTCTCCTGCACCCTTGCCAACGGTGGCAAGGGTGCCTTTGTCTACCAGCAGGATACCGGCAGCTTGTTTTACAGCAGCAACGGATCATTCTCGGGTGGAGGCACGTTGTTGGGCTCGATCACCACCAACGGCGCAACGCCCTGGGCCTTCAACGCCAACAGCTTCGTCCAGGTTTAGGAAACCACGACCTGTCCATGCATATGTGGATGCAGCCCGCAGATATAGTCATACGTCCCCGGCTGCTCGAATTTGTAGCTGAAGGTGTCGTCGGTATCCAGCGGATGCGAATGAACCTGCAGGTTCGGGCAGACGAGGCTGTGGGGGATGTCGTCGTGGTTGACCCATGTCACCGTCGTGCCGGCCTTCACCTGCAACGGCGTCGGCGAGAAGGTGAAGTTGTCGATGACCACCTGCGCGTCGGCCGCCACCGCCATGCGGCTACCGATCACGACCATGATGCCTGTGCCAAGTACGCGACGCAGCAGCCGGCGCCGGGCGATGCCGCCCGGCTCCAAAATCTCGCTCATGGTGCGTCCCTCAGCCGGCGAGCGGCGTATCGACGATGGCAAGCGGCGCCTTCGCCGACACCAGGTTGACGTTGGCGATCCCGAGGTACTGCTTCAGCTCGCCGGCCGGCACCACCATCGGGCCAGGACTCTTCGCCGTTCCGGGCGCCGGTTGCGGGAACGCGGTCGAGCGCGCGGTGTGGAACGCCACCTTGCCTTCCACCTTCTGCATCACCTGATGAATGTGGCCGTTCAGCACCGTCACCGAGCCGAACCTCTTCAGATACGACAGCGCCTGCGCGCCGTCCGCCGTGCCCCAGCCCCAGTCCTGATACACGATCCACAGCGGCACGTGCGCCATCACCACGATCGGCGTGCTGGCCGACAGGTGCTTCACGTCGTCCTCGAGCCATTCGAGCTGGTCATGTCCGAGATTGCCCAGCCCGTTGCCCTGCAGGTTCACCACGTTCACCAGGCCGATGAAGTGCACGCCGCCGGCGTCGAAGCTGTACCAGCCGTCGCCCTTGGTGCCCTTGCCGAAGCGGTTGAGGTAGCTCTTGCCGTCCTCCTCCAGGATGTCGTGCTCGCCGGGCACGGTGTGCATCGTCAGCTTCGTCGCACCGCAGAGCTGTGCCGCGGTGTCGAACTGCGCCGGCTTGGAAAGATGCGTGATGTCGCCGGTATGGATCATGAACGCCGGTTTCTTCGGCAGCTTGCCGATGTCATCCAGCGCCTCCTGCAACGTCGCCGTGACGTTCGGATTGGCCGCCTTGTCGAAGCCAAGATGACTGTCGCTGATCTGCACGAAGGTGAATTCGTTGCCTCGCGGCCTCCGCGCTGCCGATCAGGCGCGAGCGCGGCACGCCGCCCGCCACTGTCCAGACCATGGCGGTGCCCGCCCAGGTCATGCACTTGAGAAAACCGCGGCGTTCCAGGTTTGGATCGATGCTCATGGATGATGACTCCCGTTGCGCTGCTCGTCCCTACCGGCGCAGCGCAGCGGTTATTCCCGCCGGTTTGCGGGAAAAGCATTTGCACGGAGGAAGCGCGGAGGCAGCGAAGGGCCACGGAGGCACTTTATACGCTTCGCGTGGCATGGCTCATCGGCGGTGGGGCGCAGCGCGGCGACGATGCATGGCGCGGGCGCCCGAAGGTAAGTGTGGTCGGCGAGGAGGAGATCGGTCGTCAGGCGCGCTGAACCTCCTTCCTTCGTCCTCGTGGATGCAATTTTCCCCGACAGGGTGCCGAGTTAGCATCAGAGGGCGAGGGCGCCGGCGGTCGCGATCGGGTCGCGACCGCCGGCCCAGTTTAGCTGACCGCTGCGCCGGACAGGACCGGACCGAACGGAACGTAGCGCTCGCCGTCGAAGCGCCGCATCTGGGCCTGCTTGATCGGCTCGAAGTCGGTGGGGCTGGTGTTGATCACGATGCCAGGCAGCAACATCGGCAATTCGAAATTATGCAGGTTGGCCGCCTGCTTCATCACGTTCTCCCGCGTCAGGTCGTCGCCGCACTGCTTCAGCACCTGCACGGTCGTCGCGGCGATCGAATAACCGTAGACGGTCTGGTTATCGGTCTTGTCGCCGTCCGGGTAATACTTGTCCATGAACGCGAGCCATTGTTTGTAGCCCGCATCATTGACGCCATTGCGGATCGGTGGGGTCCTTGAAGGAATTGTCGCTGATGATCCCCTTGCGCGTTTTCGAAGCCGGCCGGCTTCAGGGTCGCTCCGACGGACGAGGCGATGCCATTCAGGATGTGCAGCGGCTTCCATCCGATTTCCGCCATCTTCCTGATCGCCAGGGCGCCGAACTTGGGGATCGCGACCGTGACGAGGACATCGCAGCCCGACGCCTGCAACTGGATGATCTGCGAGTCGACGGTCGGGTCCGTGGTCTCGTAGGAAGCTTGGCCTTGATCATCGACGCCGCCTTGGCGCCGAGCCCGTCGACCACCCCCTTCAAATAGTCCTTGCCGAAATCGTCGTTCTGATACAGCACGGCGATCTTGGCGTCGGGTTTGTTCTTCAGGATGTACGCCGCGTAGATGTGTCCCTCGGCCTGGTAGCTGATGAAAAAGGCCATGGTCCACGGGTGGCCCTTGGGGTCGTCCCACTTGGTGGCGCCCGTGCGCGGGGAACAGTTGCGGCACCTTCTTTTCGTTCAGGTAGTGCCAGACCGCGGTGTTGGTCGGGGTCCCGACCGAGCCGGACAGAAGAAAGACGTTGTCTTCTTCCACCAGCTTGCGTGTCATCTCGACCGTCTTCGGCGGCGAGTAGCCATCATCGTAGGAAATCCAGGTGATCTTGCGCCCGTTCACGCCGCCCTGGGCGTTGATCATCTTGAAATAGGCTTTCATCGACAGCGGGATTGGACTGGCGTTCGCGAGCGGCCCGCTATAGGGGCCGGTGTTGCCGATCTTGATCTCGGTATCGGTAACCCCCGGCCCATATTTCTTGGCGGCGCGGGCAGGCAGCGCGGCAAGGCAAGCGCGCTCGGTGCGGCGGCAAGGATCGTGCGGCGTGTCAGATGTTGTCATTGGAGTCTCCCTGTTTGTGTGCCTAACGTCTGTTGTCCAGATCAACGGCTTATTGCTCCTGACCACGCATGGCGCCGCCAGGATCGGGCGCAGCATGATCTCGGACGCGTGCTTGCCAAGCCAGCCCGGCTGAACGCCCATGCCGGCGATGCGACCGCACAGGAGGCGCGTCAGCCGCGCCGTTGCTCCGGCACCAGCGCCATATTATTCCCTGCGGCGATGCCCGAACCTGTCGTGACCGTGCCGCCAAAGCGCGGGGCCAGCCCGCGCGCCGTATCGCTCATCGTCGCCAGCGCGATGTTCATGGAGCAATTGGACGGCACAGTGCTTGGCAACCGCTCTGCCGACCATGGCGAAGAGCTTCAACGCCGATCCGCTGCATATGAACGTGGCATTGACATCGTATTTGCTGACGCTCGCCATGTTCATCCCCGCCAGCGGCCGCCTGGCGGATCGGTTCGGCTCGCGCACAGTGTTCCGCGCGGCGATCGCGCATGTTCACTTTGGGCTCGATCGCCTGCGCGCAGGCGCCAACGCCTGGCGTTCCTGGTCGCGGCGCGCATGCTGCAAGGCGCCGGCGGCGCGATGATGTCTCCCGTTGGCCGGCTGGTGATGTTGCGCGCGGTGTCGAAGACCGACCTGGTCAAGGCGATGGCCTGGCTGATGATTCCCGCCACGATCGGGCCTATCGTCGGTCCGCCGGTTGGCGGGTTTATCGTCACCTACCTGTCGTGGCACTGGATCTTCTACATCAACGTACCCATCGGCATCGCCGGTATCCTGCTGGTCACGCGCTACATCGAGGAGATCAAGGAACCAACGCGCACACCGTTCGACCTGCGTGGGCTGTTGCTGGCCGGCACCGCGCTGGCATCGCTGATGTTCAGCATCGAGTTGGCGAGCCGGGGCGTGGGGTCGAGCGCGGTCGCGCCGGGGCTGTTCGGTCTGGGTGCGGTCGCGGCCGCGCTCTATGTGCTGCATGCGCGCCACCATCCGCGGCCGATGCTGGATTTTCGCATGCTGCGCATTCCGACTTTCGCTATTCCGTGATCTGCGGCTCGCTGTCGCGCATTGCGGTGGGCGCGATGCCGTTCTTGCTGCCGATGATGTTGCAATTGGGCTTCGGCCTGTCGGCGGCGCGCAGCGGGTTGATCACCTTTGTCAGTTCGGTCGGCTCGATGGCGATGCGGCTTATCGCGCCGCATTTCCTGCGCCATCTTGGCTTTCGCAACGTGTTCATCTGGGTCGGGCTGATCGCCACGCTGTTGCTTGCATTGACCGCTGCATTCCGGCCGAGTTGGCCGATCGTGGCGATCTATCTCGTGCTGTTGCTCAACGGGTTTTTCCAGTCGCTGCAATTCATGGCCTATAACACGATCGCCTATGCCGATGTGCCACGGCCGCAAATGAGCGCCGCGACCAGTTTCTACACGACGTTCCAGCAGATGTCGCTGACACTGGGCATCGCGGTATCGGCGGCTGTGCTCGCCGCTTCCATTGACCTGCTGGGCCATCAGCAGCCGCTGCTGTCGGACTTCTCCGTCGCGTTCCTGGTCGTGGCGGCGATATCGCTCGCCGCGCCGATGATCAGCCTGCGGCTGGATCGCGCCGCGGGAGCCGAGGTGAGCGGACACCGTGATCGCACGACCAAACCGCGCGTGGCGGTGGCGGAATAGCAGCCGGCTTACTCCACCCACGCTCCGGGAATAATCTGTCCCCCACCCCGGTAGAAGACGCGGCAGCCCGCAGTCAGGACAAAAGCCTTGCCCCACGACGACCGCCGCCGACGCTTCGAGTTGCTCGCTCTGCCGCATCTCGATGCCGCGTACAACCTTGCCCGCTGGCTGGCGGGCAACACGACCGATGCCGAGGATGTGGTGCAGGACGCCTATCTGCGGGCCTATCGCTATTTCGACGCGTTCCAGGGAGGGAATTTCCGCGTGTGGCTGCTGACCATCGTTCGCAACGCCTTCATGACCTGGGTGAAGGAGAACCGCTCGGGGCGGATGATGTTCGTGCCCGACACCCCGGTGGCGGACAGCGCGGACAAGGAGGAGACCATGTGGGGCAGCCGCCCGCGCGATCCGGAATCGCTGCTGCTGGAGAGCATCGACAGCCAGACGCTCAGCCGGCTGATGGAACAGTTGCCGGCGGAGTATCGCGAGGTGCTGCTGCTGCGCGAGGTCGAGGACCTCGCCTACAAGGAAATCGCCGAAGTGACCGGAATGCCGATCGGCACGGTGATGTCGCGCCTGTCGCGCGCGCGGCTCAGCCTGCGCAAGCTTTGGCTGGCGCAGGCCGAGACGGAGGACGCCCATGGAGTGTGAACGCGCCACCGTCCTGCTGTCGGGAATGATCGACAGCGCATTGGGACCGATCGCGCGGTTCCGCGTGCACCGCCACGTCGCCGGTTGCAACGCCTGCGCGGCCAGGCTTGAGGAGTTGCGCGCCATGCAGTCGGCGATCCGCACCAAGCTGCCCTATCACCGCGCCCCGCCCGGACTGGCCGCGCGTATCGGCGCAGCGCTGCCGCATGAGGAGCCGCCGCGGGCGGTGCGTCCATGGTTCCGCATGCCGGCATTCAGTCTGGCGGGGACCGGCCTGGTGGGTGCGCTGGCCGGCGTGGCGCTGACTGTGCTGGTCATGGGCGGGCAGAGCGATCCGTCAATCGGCGGTGATCGACAGCCACATCCGTTCGCTGCAGGCCGATCACCTGACCGATGTGCTGACCAGCGACCAGCACACGGTGAAGCCGTGGCTGTCGGCGCGGCTGGATGTCTCGCCGCCGGTGCTCGAACTGAAGGACGCAGGGGTTCCCGCTGGTCGGCGGGCGGCAGGATTACGTCGATGGCCATCCCACCGCGGTGGTGGTGTATCGCCACGCCAAGCACGTGATCAACCTGTTCGCGTGGGCGTCGTCCGGTCAGGACGAAGCATTCCGCGAGGAGACGCGGCAGGGATTCAACGTCATCACCTGGCGACACGGCGGCATCCGCTACTACGCGGTGTCGGATGTGGAGGCCGATCAGTTGGCGGAGTTCGCGAAGCTGGTCGCGCAAGGCTGAGGCGAGGGGAAACATAAAGCCACTCCCTCTCCCGCGAAGCGGGGGAGGGTCGGGGAGGGGGTGCCTCACACGTCACATCATCCGGTCCTCCGGCGGCACCAGATACAGCGGCGTCTCGCCCGCCAACGCGCGCCTGATATTGGCGACCGCGCGCCGCAATCCCGTCGCCCCGGTCCCCGCGATCGCCGCCGCCGAATTGTGCGGCGAGCCGATCACGTTGGGCAGCGACATGAACGGCTGATCCATGCGGAACGTGCCGTGGCGGACCGGCTCGATCCACCACGCATCGATGCACGCGCTGAACTTCGGGAACGCCACCAGCCGCTCATACAGCGCGCGCTCGTCGACGATCTCGCCGCGCGCCACATTGACCAGGATCGCGTCCTCCTTCATCCGCGCCAGTTGCGCGCGCGCCGATCATGCCCTGCGTGGCCGGCGTCAGCGGCGTGCAGATCACCAGCACGTCGGACGCCGCCAGCAGCATATCGAGCTGATCCGGCGTGCCGATCCAGTCGGTCGGTTCCTCGCTGCGGCCGCGCCGGTTGATCGCGTGCACCTTCATGCCGATGCCGCGAGCCAGTCGCGCCGTGGCGACGCCGATGCCGCCGAACCCCAGAATGCCGCATACGCCGCCGGCCAGCATGCGGTTCCGCGCGAACTGATTGAACTCGCCCCGCGCCAGCGCCGCGTGCTCCACCAGCAGCCGCTTCGCCGCCGCAAACGCCATCGCCAGCGCGTGCTCCGCCATCGGTTCGGCATAGGCGCCGCCGTTGGTCGCCACCGGCACGCCCGCCGGCACCTCCGCCAACGGCACGAAGTCGATGCCGGCGTTGATGAACTGCACCAGGCGAACATCCTTCAGCAGCGCGATCTCGCCCTGGTCGAAGTTCTCGCGTGGTGCGCGCCAGCACCGCATCCGCCTTGCGCAGCGCATCGGCGCGTCCCGCATCGTCGAGGTCGGGCAGATAGATCGCCTCCGCCGCACCATCCAGCGCATCGCTGACAATCGTGCGGCCATTTCCTTCCAGCTCATACACCACCACCAGCGTGCTCATGCGCGTGCGTCCTCCAGCCCAGCATTGCTGAACGAGGTTGCTCTAAAACCACGAAGCCTTGTCCACCACGTTCCGCAGCGGCTTGCCGTCGAGGAACGCGCGGCAGTTGTCGACCATGATCTGGTAACGCCGATCATCCAGATACGGCCCCCATCCGGCCGTGTGCGGCGTCAGCAGCACGTTGGGCATGGTCCACAGCGGATGCTCCGCCGGCAGCGGCTCCTGCTCGAACACATCCAGCGCCGCCCCGGCGATCTCCCCGGCATTCAGCGCCGCCACCAGATCGTCCAGCTTCGTCGTCATGCCGCGGCCGATATTGATGAAGAACGCGCTCCGCTTCATGCGCTGGAAGCGCGCGCGGTTCATGAAGCCCTCGGTCGCCGGCGTGTGCGGCACCGTCAGGATGACGAAGTCCGCGCGCGGCAGCAGCGCATCGAGCGCCTCCGGCTTGTGCAGCTCGGCCACCCCGGGCGGCGCCGAGGTCCGCCGCGCATCCGTCGCCAGCACCGTCATGCCGAACGCCGCGGCCAGCCGCGCCGTCTCCGCCCCGATGCCGCCCACGCCGACGATCAGCGCGGTCGCCTCCGGCAGATGCACGACGCCGGTGTTCTCGCGCGTCTTCTTCCACTCGCGTCGAAGCTGCTGCGGAATGAACACGTGCAGACCCCGCGCGAACGCCAGCACGAAGGCCATGATGTGCGCGCTGATGTGGTCGTTGAAGATCTCGCGGAAATTGGTGACCGTCAGCGGATGCTCGATCAGCTCGGGATAGTAGTATCCCGCAGGCGGCGCGATCTGCGGCGCCTGCAGCCAGCGCAGCCGCCGCGCCTTCGCCAGCACCTCCCGCGGCAGCCGGCCGAACGCCGCCTCTGCATCGACGATCTCGCGCTCCGCCGCCGCCTGATCCTCGGCGATGACCACCCGCACTTCCGGCATGGCCTCGCCGAGCGCGCGGCCCCAGCCGCGTGTCACCTCCGTTCTGCGGCGGCAGCATGACGAACTTGAACGTGTTGGCTCCTGACATGGCCGTGTGTCCTCGCTGGTGTTGTGCGATTATGGCGGGCAGGTCCAGGACCGCAAAATGCCGCCGCTGCTGACCGCCGGATTCCGTCCGTTCTTTCTCGCCGCCGGCGCGTGGGCGACTCTGGCGATGGCGGCGTGGATGCCGCTGCTCACCGGGCAGTTCGATCTGCCGAGCAGGTTCGATCCGCTGAGCCTGCACATCCACGAGATGCTGTTCGGCTTCGTGATGGCCGCGGTCGGCGGCTTCCTGCTGACCGCGATCCCCAATTGGACCGGCCGAGCGCCGGTGGCGGGAACGCCGCTGGCGGTGCTGCTGGGACTGTGGCTGCTCGGGCGCATCGTTTGCCTGTGTTCGATGCTGATCCCCGGATGGCTGGTCGTGGCAGCCGATCTCGCCTTCCCCGTGGCGCTGGAGGTCGTCGCGGCACGCGAACTGCTGGCGGTCGGCAACAGGCGCAATTATCCGCTGCTCGCGCCGGTGTTCGTGCTGGCCGATCGCCAATCTGCTGATGCACCTGCAGCGCGACATCGGCTGGCGTCTCGGCATCGCCGTGGTGATCGTGCTGATCTCGGTGATCAGCGGACGCATCGTGCCGGCATTCACCCGCAACTGGCTCAACGCGCGCGGCATCAAGCCGGTGCCACCGTCCGCCGACCTGCTGGATCGCATCGCGCTGGGCGTGCTGCACGCCGGCATGATCGCCTGGACCTTCCTGCCGGACTGGCCGCCGGTCGGCGTGCTGCTGCTGATCGCCGCGGCCCTGAACCTGGCGCGGCTGGCGCGCTGGCGCGGCATCGCCACGCTGGAGGAGCCGCTGCTGCTGGTGCTGCATGTCGGCTACCTTTGGCTGGTCATCGGCGTCGCGCTGCTGGGGCTCTCGCTGATCACCGAAGCCGTGCCGACTGCCGCCGCGGTGCACGCGCTGACCGCCGGTGCGATGGGAACCATGATCCTCGCGGTGATGACGCGTGCGACACTCGGCCATACCGGTCGCGTGCTGCGCGCCGACCGTGTGACGATGCTGATCTACGCCCTGGCCAGCGCATCGGCGGTGGTGCGCATCGTTGCCGCCTGGGTGGGTGATGGGCAGATGGACCTGTACGAGGTTGCCGCGCTCGCCTGGGTCGGTGCGTTCGCGCTGTTCCTCGGCGAGTACGGCCCGATGCTGTTGGCGCCGCGCCGGTGACGCGGCCATACTGCGGCAACAGCGGGGAATTGCGTGCATGAAGGCGGTGGTGTGCGAGGCGTTCGGCGGCCCGGAGGTACTGGCGTTGCGCGATGTGCCGGATCCGCCGCCACCCGGCCCGGGCGAGATCCAGGTCCGCATCGAGGCGCGCGGCGTGCAGTACGTCGACGTGCTGATGCTCGCCGGCAAGTATCAGTTCCGCCCCGAACCGCCGTTCATCCCCGGCAGCGAGGCCGCCGGCGTGGTGGTCTCCGTCGGCGCCGGCGTCACCGAGTTCCGCGTCGGCGACCAGGTTATGAGCCGCCACAGCCTCGGCGCCTGCGCCGAACTCGGCAACGCCAAGGCAGCGCTGTGCGACCACGTGCCGGCAGGCATGAGCCTGGAAGCGGCCGGCGTGTTCCGCGGCGCCTATGCCACCGCGTATCACGCGCTGCTGCAGCGCGGACGCATGCAGCCAGGCGAGTGGGTGCTGGTGCACGGCGCCGCCGGCGGCATCGGCATCGCCGCGATCCAGGTGGCGAAGCTGTTCGGCGCCAAGGTGATCGCCACCGCCAGCACCGACGAAAAGCGCAGTGCCTGCCTGGAGGAAGGCGCCGATCATGCGATCGGCTACCAGGGCGGCTTCATCGACCGCGTGAAGGAACTGACCGGCGGGCGCGGCGTCGATATCGTCTATGATCCGATCGGCGCGCAGGTGACCGACGAATCGCTGCGCTGCCTCGCCTGGTGCGGCCGCTTGCTGATCCTGGGCTTCCTCGGCGGCGGCCCGACCAACATCCGCAGCAACTACCTGCTGATCAAGGGCATCGACGCAATCGGCGTGCGCATCGGCGGACTGAACGAGGCCAACCCCGAACTGGCGATCGCCAACATGAAGGCGCTGATCGAGCTCGCCGCGCAGGGCAAGCTGAGGCCGCGCATCTCGCATCGGTTCCCGCTGGCGCAGGCGGCAGAGGCGATGCAGGCGGTGATCGACCGCAAGGTGATCGGCAAGGCCGTGCTGGTCGGCTAGTATTCCGCATCAGGGAACGACGAGACACGTGTCCCGTCATTGCGCGCGCAGCAGTCGCGGCGTGATCCGGGAAGCAATCCCCATCGTGAGTTTGCCTCATCGAACGAGATTGCCTCGCAATGACAATGCACGCCGGCCGCCGCAGCACTGAGACTTACGCTAGCGGCTTCGTGAAGGAATAACCGCGCGTTTGGCCGGCTTACAACGCGCGTGCGCCAAATGACGCCTTGGCCGCTACTGCCAACGGTGATACAACTATAGGTAGCTGGTCCGTTGGCAAGATGGCTGGCCAAGCAAAGGCAGCGGCGCCGTCCAAGCGGTGGCGACACGCGAGCCCTCGTCGAGGACAAGCAGAACACCAATGGAGCCGCGTAGCCATCGTCCAATGTCGGCAGCGATCTTAACCAGCATAGGACATCCATGTTGTCATCGCGTATCCGCCTTAGCAGATCTTCGCAGTCGCCGGCAATCGAGCGGCGCATCTGCGACCGCGACCAATCTGAGTGACACAGGTCCCACGCCAATGGACGAACGGGTTCTTTCTCTATCGGTGGTTCAGGGATGTCTCCATCGCCCGCAAGCTGTACTTCACAGTCGGCACAATGGCGCTGTTGATAGGCGTTGAGCTTTTCGTCCTGCTGTTTTCCCTGAATACCCTCTCCTCCCTGCGGGCTTATGTGGGCGGTGAAGGTCTGTGGTCCAAGGCGCAGAAGGACGCCGTCTTCCATCTGTACAGATACGGCGTTGCTCGCACTGACCAGGATTACCGGCTCTTTGAGCAATTCATGCGGGTTCCGCTCGGTGATGCCAAGACGCGGCTGGAGCTGCTGAAGGCGACCCCGAACATAGACGTGGCGCGCGAGGGTTTCCTGGAGGGACGCAACCATCCCGACGATGTTGACGGAATGATAAGCCTGTTCATCGATTTCAGCAGCATCTCATACATAAGGAAAGCCATAAACATATGGAGCGACGCGCAACCGATGGCCGAGCAGCTGCTGACCATCGCGCAAAAACTGCGGGAAGAAATACAGTCTCCGCACCCGTCGCAGGATAGGATAGACCAACTCCTCGCCGTCAGTTTACACGATCGATCAGCGGCTCACCACACTCGAGGATCGAGTTTTCGTTCACCCTGGGCGAAGGTTCCCGCTGGCTGGAAAGTGTGGTGCTGAGACTGCTGTTCGCCACCGCGCTGACGGTCGAAACCACAGGCTTGTTGCTGACCTTTTCCGTAAGCAAGGCCATACAGCAGGGATTGACCAGCATAATTCGCGCGGCCAATGCATTTTCCACCGGACAACTGGGCGCCCGCGCCAAGGTATTGTCGCGAGATGAAATCGGGGTGGTCGCCAGTTCATTCAATGAGATGGCGGACAACCTCCAGAAACGGGTCAGAGAACTTGCCGAGCTCAACCGGGACAAGGAACATGAGATCGCGGAGCGCGAACGCGCCGAGACGGAATTGCGCGCGGCCTGCGTTCAGCTCGAGGCAACGCTGCGCGAGTTGAAGTGCCAGACCGCAGAGCGCCTGCGCGCCGAGGAGATGCTGCGCCAGTCGGAAAAGATGAAGGCGCTGGGGCAGCTCACCGGCGGCATCGCGCACGACTTCAACAACCTGCTTGGGCGTGATCATCGGCAGCGTGGAATTCCTGATGGACGCAGTCCGCGACAGCCCCGAGCACACCGAGCTGGCGCGCGAGATCCTGAACAGCGCGCTGAGCGGATCGCTGCTGACCCGCCGCCTCCTGGCCGTCGCGCGCAACCAGCCGCTGCGGCCGCAGCGCGTCGATCTGAACGCACTGCTCCAGGACAACGTCGCGATGCTGCGCCGGACGCTTGGCGAGGCTATCCACATCGAAGCCACGCGCTCACCTGACCTCTGGTGCACCAGCGCCGATCCGTCGCAGATCGGTGATGCCTTGCTCAACCTGGCGCTCAATGCGCGCGACGCGATGCCGCAGGGCGGTCGCCTCACAATCGAAGCCGCCAACTTTCACCTGGATGCGCGAGGCGCCGCGCCGTACTCCGAGTTGCGCAACGACGACTACGTCGTGCTGACTGTGGCAGATACCGGCGTCGGAATGCCGGAAGCCGTGGTGCGTCAGGCGGTCGAGCCATTCTTCACGACCAAGCCACCGTCCGCCGGTTCCGGCCTTGGCCTCAGCATGGCCTACGGCTTTGCCAAACAGTCGGGCGGACATCTCGATATCGAAAGCGCCGTTGGCGTCGGGACCAAGGTCCGGCTGTATCTGCCGCGGGCCAGCGACGACGCTACGACGGCGCCGCGTGCATCTCAGGCCGCGCCTGCCGATCCCGGCGGAACGGAAGCGATCCTGCTGGTCGACGACAATCAGCACCTGACCGCGATTACGCGCCGCCACCTGGCCGCCTTGGGCTACACTGTGGCTTCCGCGTCGAGCGGGCCATCGGCGCTGACGATCCTCGAGTCAGGCCAACCCGTCGATCTGTTGTTCACTGACGTCGTCATGCCTGAAGGCATGAGTGGCCATCAACTGGCCGCCACGGCGCGGCGCCTGCGGCCTGGTCTGAGGGTTCTGTTCGCCACCGGCTATGCCGGCGGCATGTCGGAACCTGGCGGACAGCACCTGCTCCACAAACCGTATGATCGACGCGATCTGGCCCGGGCCGTCCGCACCGCATTGGATGCAATGGCGGAACCTGCCTAGTACATTGGCACCGAGCTTTTGACCGGTTGGGGACATTATACCCAGGCTGACGACGACTCATACCATCATGTCTGGCGAAGGCCCGGTATCCACGTATGTGTAGCTCGCGGCAACTGCTGCGGCCGACAGTCTCAGTCCGGTCATGGATTTCCGTGACCACCCGCGTCAGATTCTCGTTGCAAATCAGCCATCTCGTACAGCGGCCGGATTTCGATCTCGCTCGGTCCCGGCATGGGATTGGGGCAGCGCTTCACCCAGGCGACCGCCTCGTCCATGTCCTTGACTTCCCAGAGCCAGAAGCCGGCGACCAGCTCGCTTGGTCTCGGCGAAAGGCCCGTCGATGACCGTACGGCCGGGACCATCGAACGCAATACGCTTGCCCTGCGAGGAGGGCTTGAGGCCGTCGGCGACGCGCATGATGCCGGCATTGCGCAGCTCGTCATTAAATTTGCCCATCGCCTCGAGCAGCCTCGGTCGTGGGGAGAATGCCCTTTTCGCTGTCGTCGGTCGCCTTTACGAACACCATCACACGCATCGTCTGTCTCCTTGTTAGAGCCGGCCTCATCGCGCCTGGCATCGGAACGACGAACGGGGTTTTCGGAAATCGACATCGTCCTGCAAATTCCTTTGTAGGGGGAGATCAGGATCACGCTGCGCGCGCGTCCTGGCTCCGCGTTCCCCCCAAAGCAGTCGGTCCGAGGCCGCCGCGTTGCCAGCCATGCGTAAACCGCACTAGCCTGATGCCAACCCTGGAGGAATCCCCCATGGATCGCACCACATTCGAGGCCGAGCTGCACCGCGACGGCTATCAGGTCGTCGTCAACACCATGCAGCCAGGCGCGATCAACCCCGAGCACCAACATGATTTCGATGCACGCCTACTCGTCGTGGACGGCGAGATGACGATCGTCGTCGGAGATCAGCGCAGCACCTACAACGTCGGCGACACGTTCAGCATGACGCACGGCTGCCGCCATTCCGAACAGGCCGGTCCGGCAGGCGCCACCTACGTCGCCGGCCGCCGCAAGCCCAACTGAACCGAGGAAACACCAATGCCAGAGCCAGGCCGCGCCCTGCCGCAACCCACGCCGGAAACCAAACATTTCTGGGACGGCACGCA
>CAWJBE010000023.1:0-244041 GCA_963841095.1 uncultured Acidobacteriaceae bacterium | reverse complement strand
GGGCCTTGCGCATCTCCACCGCGACCACGATGGTCTTTTGCATCTTGGTGGAAACCACCTGCCCCACTTTCTCGTTGCGGCGCGCGGCGGGCGCCGCCGGAGCGACGGGTGCGGCCTGTACTGCTTTCTTAGTCGCCATTATTTACGAGCTCCCTTCGCCTTAGCCGTCTTCTTTTCGGCAGCCGGCGCGGCTTTCTTCGTCTTCCGGATCTTGGTTTCTGTCACGGGCGCTGCTTCCTCGGCCTTTACCGGCTCGGCTTCAGCAACCGGTGCGGTTTGCTTCACTTTCCGGGCCTTGGTTTCGGCAACCGGCGCAGCTTCCTTCACATCCTCAATTTCGCCGTGGATACCCAGTTCGCGCTCGCGCGCCACGGTCTTGATCTGCGCGATCTCCTTGCGCATCTGGCGGAGCTTCTTTACCCCGTCATTCTGCCCCATGCGAAACCTGAAAGCGAAGCCGGAAGAGCTGCTCCGCGGAGGTTTTCTCCTGGTGCGCAAGCTCTTCGTCGCTCAAACTGCGAATCTTTGCGAGTTCCATCCCTATTTCTCTCTCCGGCGCTCAAGCGCGCCCTTATCAGAACGCGCCACGCGCCTTGAACTTCGTGCGACCGACCTGCTTACTCGGCCGCGGCCACTGTCTTTTCCGCGCCAGGCCGCTGTACAAACTTTGTCCGCAGCGGCAGCTTGTGCGACGCCAGGCGCATCGCCTCCGCAGCAGTCTGCGGTGTCACGCCTTCCATCTCGAACAGGATCTTGCCAGGCCGCACGACCGCGACCCAGTGGTCCAGCGCACCTTTGCCAGAACCCATACGGACTTCGGCCGGCTTCTTGGTGATGGGCTTATCAGGGAAAAGACGGAGCCAGATCTTGCCGCCGCGCTTGACGAAGCGCGTCATGGCGATACGGCTCGCCTCGATCTGCCGGTCAGTGATGTAACCGCACTCCATCACCTTCAATCCGTATTCTCCGAACGCAAGCGTGGAGCCGCGCCACGCCTTGCCGCGGCGCTTGCCCTTCTGCTGCTTGCGAAACTTCACTTTCTTTGGCATTAACATAACGAAAACCCTCAAACTCAGTGGTCAGTGGTCAGCTTGTCCTCGCACCAGTGGGCGTTTCAGCCTCGAATCGATTCCAGCAACCAAACTCCTCAACAACTCTGCGAACCAGCCGGGCAAAGGTCACTGACCACTAGCCACCGATCACTGACCACTGCCCTTAAAACACCGTCTTGCCGACGGGCGGAGCCTGGCGGCGCTTCTGCTCGTAAATGTCGCCGCGGTAAATCCATGTCTTCACGCCGATGACGCCGTAGGTCGTATGCGCCTCGGTAAATCCGTAGTCGATATCGGCACGGAGCGTGTGCAGCGGCAACCGCCCCTGCAGATACCACTCCGAGCGTGCGATCTCATTGCCGTTCAGCCGTCCCGAGACGCGCACCTTGATTCCCTTGCAGCCAAAGCGCAGGGCCGAGTCGACACTCTTGCGCATGGCGCGGCGGAAACTAACGCGCTTTTCCAGTTGCAGCGCGATGTTTTCGCTAACCAGTTGCGCATCGAGCTCCGGCTTGTTCACCTCGATGATGTCGATGAACACCTCGCGATTGGTGCGTTTGCCAAGCTCGGTCTTCAGCTTCTCAATCTCCGCGCCCTTGCGCCCGATGACGATGCCGGGACGCGCCGTGCGGATGAGGAAGCGAAGCTTGTTGCCCGGCCGCTCGATTTCGACCGAGCTCACGCCGGCTGCCTTCAGCTTCTCGCGCAGCTCCGCCTTCAGCTTCACGTCTTCGACGAGCAGCTTGTCGTACTCGCGCTCGCTGAACCAACGTGAACGCCAGGGCTTGTTGATTCCCAGCCGAAATCCGTAAGGATGGACTTTCTGTCCCATACTTTTCCTCTCAAAAACCTTCCAGGCCTACTTGCCGGCCTTCTTTTTGGTTGCGGCGGTTTTGTTTGCCGGCTTGGTTTCTTCAGCGTGAGCTGCTGCCTTTGCGGGCTTTGCGGCAGACTTCTTTGCCTTCGCTGATGCGGGAGCTGCCTTCCTGGGCTTTTCGCTCTTCGCGGCCGTGTCCGCAGGCTCCTCCACCTTGGTAACCAACCCGCCCACTGCCTCCCGCTCGGCTACCGACAACACAATGTGTGTGAGGCGGCGCTGATAGCGGTATGCCCGGCCCATGGGCGCGGGACGGATGCGCTTCATGCGCGGCCCATCATTGGCCAGGGCGCGCTTGACGTACAGATTGTCCACGTCCAGGTCGATGCCCTCTTCGCCCGCAACGTACTTGGCGTTGTCCACCGCCGAGGTGAGCAGCTTATGCACTACGGGGGCGATGCGCTTCTTGGTGAAAGCTGCCGTATCCAGCGCCTGCTGCACGCCGAGCCCCTTGATCAAATCGAGCACCAGGCGCGCCTTCTGCGGCGACACGCGCTGAAATTTGGCTTCTGCCCGGAATTCTCTTGTTTCTACCGCCATGGTTATGCCTTCCTCAAAAACCAGCTATTAGCTTTTAGCTACTAGCTTCCAGCTCGTTTCGTGCCCAGAGCCCCTTTATGCCCGCTACTCACACGGTAAGTCTCTTTTTGCCTCTGTCGCTTGTTCTGCCTCGTTCAAGCCAGAGGCTGGAAGCTAGCAACTAGAAGCTAACCTCTCTACGCCGGCTTGGCTACAGTCTCGGTGGCCGCCTTGGAGCCGCCGGTGTGGCCCTTGAATACTCGCGTGGGCGCAAACTCGCCCAGCTTGTGTCCCACCATGTTCTCCGTCACGTAGACGGGAACGAACTTTTTGCCGTTATGCACGGCGATGGTGTGCCCCACAAACTCGGGAAAGATCGTCGAGCGCCGCGTCCATGTCTTCACCACTTTTTTGTCATTGGCTTTGTTGAGCGCCTCAATCTTCAAACTGAGGTGCGCATCCACAAACGGCCCCTTTTTTGTCGAACGTCCCATAAAAACAGCTCCTAGCTTCTAGCTTCTAGCTCCTAGCTTCTTCCCGCTCCCGCTATCGGCCGGCTATTGCCTGAAATCTCTTACCTCGCAACCATTAGCTAGCAGCCAGAAGCTAATAGCTAAAAGCTGCGTTGTTACTTCGCCCGGCGGCTGACGATGAACGCGTCGGTCCGCTTGTTGTTGCGCGTCTTGTAGCCGCGCGTCGGCTGTCCCCACGGGGTGACAGGATGACGCCCGCCCGATGTTTTGCCCTCGCCGCCGCCATGCGGATGATCCACTGGATTCATCGAGACACCGCGGTTGGTGGGCCGAATGCCGAGCCAGCGATTGCGCCCCGCCTTGCCGATTGCGACATTCTCATGATCCGTGTTGCCAACCTGCCCCACGGTCGCCATGCATTCCGCAAGCACCTTGCGCGTTTCCCCGGAGGGCAGTTTGAGCAGGGCATAATCGCCCTCCTTGGCTACAAGCTGCGCCTGAGCACCTGCCGAACGCGCCATCTGCGCGCCTTTGCCCGGCTTCAGCTCGACGGCGTGCACCGTGGTGCCCGCGGGAATATTCTTCAGTGGCAACGCATTGCCGACCAGAATGTCGGCCTCTGGACCGGAGCTGACCGTGGCGCCCACCTTCAGCCCGACGGGTTGCAGGATATAGCGCTTTTCGCCGTCGGCATACTGCACCAGAGCGATGCGCGCCGAGCGATTGGGATCGTACTCAATGGTCGCGACTTTGCCCGGAACGCCAAACTTCTCGCGCTTGAAATCGATCAAGCGAATCTTCTGCTTGTGGCCGCCACCGTGATGGCGGATGGTGAGGTCGCCCGAGTTGCGGCGGCCGCCGGTGCGCTTGCGCGTGGTCAGAAGCGGTTTGTGCGGCGCGGCCCCTGTCAGATCGTCGGTCGTCAGCGAGGTCTGGAACCGCAACGTCGGAGTGACCGGTCTGTATGTCTTGATTCCCATCGTCGTTATCCTTGATGAGCTCGTAGCCTGTAGTTCTTGGCTCAACTCATCTCAAAACTTCCTTGATTCAGCCTGCTGCGCGAACCAGCTACTGGCTATCGGCTGTCTTACAAATTACTCACGTACTCCGGCAGCTTCTCGCCGGCCTTCAGCTTGACGTACGCCTTCTTCCAATCAGGCCGGAAGCCCGCAAACTTGCCGCGGCGCCGTTCCTTGCCGGCAAAAACCGATGTGCGAACCGCGGCGACTTTCACTTTGAAGAGAGCCTCCACGGCTTCCTTCACTTCAGTCTTTGTGGCGGAAGGAGCAACTTCGAAAACCAGCGTTCCCTCGGTCTCTTTCACGCCCAATCCCTTTTCGGTGATCAGAGGGCGGCGAATTACGGTGTAGAGGTTCGGCATTACACAGCCTCCTTCTGCGCGGCTTTATGGGCTGCGGCGCGCTTCGAAGCGGATTTCTTGAACGCTTCGGCCAACTGCTCGATGGCGTCCTTGGAGAAGATAGCCCGCTCATAGCGCAGCAGATCGTAGGGGTGGACCTCGTTGTTCAGAACCAGCTCCACGCCCTTAAGGTTGCGCGCGCCTAAAACCAGCGATTGCGAGAGAGTCTTGCCGCTCTCGACAAGAAGCGCAGTGCGCGTAACGTCAAGCTTGCTGAGCGCTTCGCGATAGAGCTTGGTTTTGCCTTCCTTGATCTCAAGCGAATCCACGACAGTCAGCTTGCCATCGGCGAGCTTGGCGGCCAGCGCCGAGCGCAGCGCGCCCAGCAGCTTCTTGCGCGGGAAGGGGTATTCGTAGCTGCGCGGTTGCGGGCCGTGCACTGTGCCGCCATGACGCCAGAGAGGCGATCGCACCGATCCGACGCGTGCTCTTCCTGTACCCTTCTGCTTCCATAGCTTCTTGCCCGATCCGGCTACGAGCTTGCGGTTCTTGGTGGCGTGTGTGCCCTGGCGCTGCGAAGCACGATAATGCTTGATCGCCTCCCACAACAGAGCCTCATTCACCTGCTCTGGCGCAAACACTGCGTCTGCCAGTTCCAGCGAACCCACCTTCTTGCCGCTCAAATTCACTACATCCACTTTTGCCATCGTCTTTTCCAATCAGCTTCCAGCCGCTAGCTTCTAGCTACTAGCCTTTTTCTTGCCTCGCTTGAATCGTCAACTCGCCGTACTTACCAATCTTTCTCTCGTCCTCTGCCGTCCGCACTGCGCCGACCTAGCTAGAGGCCAGAAGCCAGCAACTAGAGGCTTACTTGCGCTTCGCCGCCGCCTTCTTTGCAGCCTTCAGCGGATCCAGGGTTCCCAATCCGGCAAAGCCACGGCGCTCACGCGGCGGGGTCTTGGCCTTCGAAATCAGAACGTAACCTTCGCGCGGTCCCGGCACAGCACCCTCGACCATCAGCAGGTTTTCGTCCAGATCGATGCCGCGAATGCGCAGGTTGCGAACCGTGACCTGGTCCGTGCCGAAGTGGCCGGGCATGCGCTGCCCCGGAAAAACACGCGACGGAAAGCTCGAAGCGCCGATCGAACCCTGCACCTGGAACATGTGCCCGTGTGACTTGGGCCCGCCGCCAAACTTATGCCTGCGCACAACACCGGCAAATCCGCGGCCCTTCGACGTGCCAATCACGTCGACGAACTTTGATTCGCTGAAGATGTCAACCAGCACGCGATCGCCGGCCTTGGTTTCAACGGCGCCATCGATCGCAGCTTCGACGTCCACTTCCTTGATGATCTTCACCGGCGGCGCTTCGGTCTTGGCCAGATGGCCGGTCTGCGCCTTGGTCATCCGCGAAGCTTTGACAAACTCCACCAACCCAATCTGCGCGGCGTCATATCCATCCCTCGCCGCAGTTTTCAACTGCGTAATCACGCAGGGGCCAGCCTGCAACACCGTAATTGGGTGCACGTCGCCCTTGTCGTCGAAAACCTGCGTCATGCCGATCTTTTTTCCCAGAATCCCTGTAACCGCCATCTCGTCCTCACCTCATCATGCGAGCTTGCTTACCCCGCACTGCCGGAATTGCTGTTAGCCTCTAGCTGCTAGCTTCTAGCCCTCTATCGTCGGAGCGCTGACCCTCAACTTATCTAGCCCCAAAACTCCCGCTTCCCGCCGCCAGTTTCGCCTCGATCAAGCTAGAAGCTCGAAAAGTAACTTTGTTACTTTTCGAACGCCTTGATCTCCACATCCACGCCTGCCGGCAGATCGAGCTTCATTAGCGCATCCACCGTCTGCTGCGTAGGCTCCAAAATGTCGATCAGGCGCTTATGCGTGCGAATCTCGAACTCCTCGCGCGACTTCTTGTCCACGTGCGGCGAACGCAGCACGCAGTACTTGTTCTTAATCGTCGGCAAGGGAATCGGTCCAGCTACCGTTGCCCCGGTGCGCTTGGCCGTGTCCACAATTTCGCCGGTCGACGTGTCAAGCACGCGATAGTCGTACGCCTTCAACCGAATGCGAATTCTCTGTCCTACCATTTGTTCCCCTTCGGGTCACAGTGCACAGTGATCAGTGAACAGTGATCAGTTATCTTGTTGCTCGAAATCGCTCCACTTCCCCGTCTATCGTTCTTGCTGTTCACTGCCCACTGTCCACTTACTTGATAATCTCCGAGATCGCGCCTGCGCCCACCGTCCTGCCGCCTTCGCGAATCGCGAACCGCAATCCCTTCTCCATGGCCACCGGCGTGATCAATTCGATCTTCAACTCCACGTTGTCGCCCGGCATCACCATCTCTACGCCTTCCGGCAGCTCCGCCACGCCCGTCACGTCCGTGGTGCGGAAGTAGAACTGCGGCCGATAGCCCTTGAAGAACGGCGTATGACGGCCGCCTTCTTCCTTGCTCAGCACGTACACCGAGCTCTTGAAGGTCGTGTGCGGCGTAATCGACGCCGGCTTGGCCAGCACCATTCCCCGCTCCACGTCTTCCTTCGGCGTGCCGCGCAGCAGAATGCCCGCGTTGTCGCCCGCCATACCCTCGTCCAGCTGCTTCTTGAACATTTCAACGCCCGTGCAGACCGTCGTGCGCGTCTCGCGGAAGCCGACGATCTCTACGTTCTCGCCAACCTTCACCTTGCCGCGCTCGATTCGGCCCGTAACCACCGTGCCGCGCCCCGAGATCGAGAAAATATCTTCGATCGGCATCAGGAAGGGCAGATCGACCGCGCGATCGGGACGCGGAACGTACTTGTCCACCGCATCCATCAGCTCGTCGATCTTGGCTTCCCACTTGGCTTCGCCGTTCAGCGCGCCCAGCGCCGAGCCGCGAATCACCGGCACGTCGTCGCCCGGGAACTGGTACTTCGACAACAGCTCGCGAACTTCCATCTCCACCAGGTCCGTCAGCTCTTCGTCCTCGACCGCGTCGCACTTGTTCAGGAACACCACGATGCAGGGCACGCCTACCTGGCGGGCCAGCAGAACGTGCTCCTTGGTCTGCGGCATCGGTCCGTCGGTCGCCGCAACCACCAGAATCGCTCCGTCCATCTGCGCCGCGCCGGTGATCATGTTCTTGATGTAGTCGGCGTGACCGGGGCAGTCCACGTGCGCATAGTGACGGTTCGCCGTCTCGTACTCCACGTGCGCCGTCGCGATCGTAATGCCGCGCTCCCGCTCTTCGGGCGCGTTGTCGATCGAGTCGAACGAGCGAAACACGTTCTTCGGGTTGTGCTTCTGCAATACCTTCGTGATCGCCGCCGTCAACGTCGTCTTGCCGTGATCGATGTGTCCAATCGTGCCCACGTTCACGTGCGGCTTCGAACGATCAAATTTTTCCTTCGCCATAAAAGTTCCGAATCCCTTTCATCGCTTGTACTGCCTGTTGCTCATCGGGGCGCCGGCGGTCCGGCTCCAGCCCCAAAACCTTGCCTACTTGCCTTGCGCGCGGCCGATAATTTCGTCGGCAATCATGCGCGGCGCCTCTTCATAGCGCGCAAACTGCATTGAATATGAGGCCCGGCCCTGCGTGGACGAACGAATCTCGTTCACGTAACCGAACATCTCCTTCAGCGGAACGATCGCTTTGATCACCTGCGAGCCGGCCGCATGCTCCATGCCCTCGATGCGCCCGCGCCGCGAGTTGATGTCGCCGATGATCACGCCCATGAACTCCTCGGGTACCGTCACTTCCACTGCCATCACCGGCTCCAGCAAGACCGGGTGCGCCCGCCGCGCCGCTTCCTTGAAAGCGATCGAGCCGGCGAACTTGAAGGCCATCTCATTCGAGTCCACTTCGTGATAGCTGCCGTCGAAAAGTGCCACCTTTATATCGACCATCGGGAATCCCGCCAGGATGCCCAACTCCATCGCTCCCTGCACGCCCTGGTCGATCGGCTTGATGTACTCCTTCGGCACCACGCCGCCCTTGATCTCGTTGACAAACTCGTAGCCCTTGCCTGCCTCATTGGGCTCGACGCGCAGCCAGCAGTGGCCGTAGTTACCCGAGCCGCCGGTCTGGCGGATGTACTTGCCCTCAGCTTCGGCATGCTTGCGGATGGTCTCGCGAAACGCCACTTTGGGCTCGCCTACATTGGCCTCGACTTTGTGCTCGCGCTTCATGCGATCGACAAGAATCTCGAGGTGCAGTTCGCCCATGCCGCTGATGATCGTCTGGCCCGAATCCTCGTCGGTATGCACCTTGAAGGTCGGGTCTTCCTCAGCCAACCTGGAGAGGGCGACGCCCATCTTTTCCTGGTCGGCCTTGGTCTTGGGCTCAATGGCAACCGAGATGACCGGATCGGGAAATGTGATGGCGCCCAGTGCAATCGGGTGGTGCGGATTGCAGAGCGTATCGCCCGTCTTCACATCCTTCAGACCCACGCAGGCGCAGATATCGCCGGCCAGAACCTCGTCGACATCCTCGCGCTTGTTGGCGTGCATCTTCACCAGGCGGCCCACGCGCTCGGTCCGGCCTGTGCGCGGGTTCATAATCGTATCGCCCGTCTTGAGCGAACCAGAATAAACACGAACAAAGGAGAGCTTGCCGTACTGATCATTGATCAGCTTGAAAGCCAGCGCCGACAAAGGCTCACTGTCTTCGGGCTTGCGCTTCTCTGTTTTGGAGTGATCGTGAGGATCGATACCTTCAACGGGAGGCTTGTCGAGCGGGCTGGGCAGATAATCGACGACAGCATCAAGCAGCGTCTGCACGCCCTTGTTCTTGAATGCCGAACCGCAAATCACCGGGAAAACCTTCAAATCGATGGTGGCCTGCCGGATGCCAGCCTTCAGTTCTTCCACCGTCGGCGTCTCGCCTTCGAGAAATTTCTCCAGAAGCACATCGTCGGTCTCGGCGATCACTTCGATTAACTGCAACCGGAAGGCTTCGGCCTTCTTTTGCAGATCGGCGGGAATCGGCTCGATCGAAAATTCGGCGCCCAGCGTCTCGTCGTGCCACAGGATCGCTTTCATCTCAATCAGGTCGACAACACCCTTGAAGTTCGCCTCGGCGCCAACGGGTATCTGCAAGGCCACAGGCCGAGCGCCCAGGCGCTTGCGGATGGTCTCGAGCACATGCTCGAAGTCCGCGCCGTTCTTGTCCATCTTATTTACGAAACAGATCCGGGGAACCTTGTACTTGTCACCCTGCCGCCACACCGTCTCGGTCTGCGGCTGCACGCCGCTGACAGAATCAAACAGCGCCACCGCGCCGTCGAGCACACGCAAACTGCGCTCAACCTCCGCGGTAAAGTCTACGTGGCCAGGAGTATCAATAATGTTGATGCGGACGTCGCGCCAGGTGCAGGTCGTCGCGGCCGAGGTAATCGTAATGCCACGTTCCTGCTCCTGCTCCATGTAATCCATGGTCGCCGTGCCCTCATGCACCTCTCCCAGCCGGTGCGTGATGCCGGTATAGAACAGGATGCGTTCTGTCGCTGTCGTCTTTCCGGCGTCGATATGCGCCATGATGCCGATGTTGCGGCAGCGATTTAGAGGTACGGTGCGAGCCACGGTTCCAATTCCTTGCGGGATGCCTTTCCCCGCCGTTAAAAACCAGCTGCCAGCTACGAGCTTCTAGCCTCTAGCTTGTTTCCCACGGAACCGCCCAACGCGGCCCCAAATTTGATGGTTCCTTCAACTGCCGAAAGCTAGTAGCTGGAAGCTAAAAGCTAGAGGCTGAATTCCTACCACCGGTAGTGCGCAAAGGCCTTGTTTGCCTCGGCCATGCGATGAACATCTTCCTTCTTCTTCATGGCCGCTCCGCGGCCGTTGGCTGCATCGAGCAGCTCGTTCGACAGCTTGTCGGTCATGCCCTTTTCGCCGCGGCTGCGCCCGTAGGTAATGAGCCACCGGATCGCCAGCGAGGTTCTGCGATCGGCGTTTACTTCGATCGGCACCTGGTAGTTGGCGCCGCCCACGCGTCGCGTTTTCACTTCAAGCAGCGGCTTGCAGTTCTCCACCGCTTTCTTGAAGAGCTTGAGCGCGTCGTCTCCGCCGCCTTTTTCCTCCAGGTTCTTCATGGCCTGGTAGAAGATGCCCTGGGCGGTCGACTTCTTGCCGCCCCACATCATCGAGTTCACAAACTTGGTGACCAGCGTAGATCCGTAGACAGGATCCGGCGCCACTTCCCGCTTCGCAATGTGCCCTTTTCTTGGCATAAATCCCTCAAAACAGCTAGTGGCCTTGAGCCCGTAGCTCGTAGCCTCATTTCGGCAACCCCCGCCGCCACAGCTCGTTCCACCGGTCCCGGCAGCTACAAGCTACCGGCTATCGGCTCCAAGCTCGCCTCTACTTCTTTGCCGCGCCGCCCTTGGCGCGCTTCGTCCCATACTTCGAACGGCTCTGGTTGCGGCCGGCCACGCCTACTGAATCCAGCGTCCCGCGCACCACGTGATAACGAACGCCCGGCAGGTCCTTCACACGGCCACCGCGAATGAGCACAATCGAGTGCTCCTGCAGGTTGTGGCCGATGCCGGGAATGTACGTGGTGACCTCAATCCCGTTGGTCAGCCGCACGCGAGCCACTTTGCGCAGAGCCGAGTTCGGCTTCTTGGGCGTTTGCGTATACACGCGCGTGCACACTCCGCGCCGCTGCGGCGATGCCTGCAGAGCGGGCGACGCCGTCTTGTAACGGGGGGCGGTACGCCCCTTGCGAACCAGTTGATTAAAAGTTGGCAAACCGCAACTCCTTACCCCTCAAAAACCCGTAACATCCCGTTCATCAGCCGCGCACAGAGCACTTCGGGCGATCCTGGCTTTGGCGCGACATTGCTGCCGCGTATGCGCACAGAAGCCCCATGGTTGCTGCTTCGCGTCTGCCTTCGTTCGAATCTCAGACGAGAAACGGGACGGTGATCGGTCGTTTTCCCTGATTTCTCAAGGAAAAGCCAACTCCGTTTCGCCGTTTCCGGCCCGCATAGCCCCTCCAAGGTGAAGGAACGCGCGGGCGCCGATGCGAGTGTTCCCTGCCCTCCGCAAGACGAGTGCGATTCCGGGAACTTGTCTGGCCGGCAGACTTCGCCAGCCCCTGGAATATGCCCCGTTCAATAAAACACCGAGATCCGGGACTTCCCTACACGACCTGCATGCACACACACCTCAGGCCGAGTTCTTGCGAACCTTTCAAAGATAGCAAGAAAAAACCGCCGAGTCAACGCCCGAAGCAGGAGTTCGCGGTTGGCTTGGGGATCAGCTAAAGAGCCGCCCCAGACCGCAATCCCGCCTCTTCCTTCACAATCTGCCCGTCGCGCATGTGCAGAATCCGCCCGGCGACTGCCGCAGCCTCAGGATTGTGGGTAATCATCAGCGTGGTTTGGCCCAATTCCCGGTTCGACCGCAGCAGCATCTGCAGTACCGCATCGGAGTTCTTCGTGTCGAGGTTGCCAGTGGGCTCGTCGGCCAGCATGATGGCCGGCCGCGTAATCAGCGCCCGGGCAATAGCGACCCGCTGCTGCTCGCCGCCGCTCAGCTCGGCGGGACGGTGTTGGAGCCGGCCCTTGATGGCCAGCATTTCGCTCAAATGATCAAGATAGTTGCGGTCCATCGGCACCCCATTTGGACCCGAGGCGCGCCCGCTTACGGTGTAGGCGATCTCGATATTGCCCAAGCCCGAAAGGGTAGGCAGAAGATTGAACTTCTGGAATACAAAACCGATGCGGTGCTTGCGCAGGCGGGTACGCTCGGCATCGGTCAATGCGGCAAAATCCACGCCATCGATAACCACACGGCCTTCGGTCGCCCGCGTGAGCCCACCCAACAGGTAGAAGAGGGTAGACTTGCCCGAGCCCGACGGCCCAACAATAGCCACGAACTCGCCCGGCTCAACGGCCAGCGAAATGCCGCGCACTGCAGCAACGTGGATTTTGCCTGCGGCGTAAACCTTGGTGAGATTTTCGGCAAGAATGATGTGGCTGGACGCTTCGGACGGCACCCTGCCATTGTAAATGCGGCTGCCGGAGCGTTGTTCCCGTAAAATGGTTCTGCATCGATCTCAAGATAGGATTCCCCGCTCAATGGCCGCCGATCTCAAAACATCCCTTGTCGCCTCGCTAACAGCAGCCGCAGAAAACGCTGGCTTAGTTCTCATCTCTGTCAAGCAGGGCGCCGACTTTCACGGCCATCCTACCGCCGTTTTCGAGCTTGGCCTGCCCGGCGCTGAATCCCCTGGCCGCTCGCTCAAACTGGAACTGAGCGAGGCCTTCGACTTCGACAAGCCAAATCTGCTGCCTGAGATGACCGCGCACCTGGCGGGCGAAGCCAAACGGCTGCGTAATCCGCATCCCGATTGCTACGTCACCCTTGGCGGCCTGCCCCTATCCTTCAGAGATTTCCGCTGGCCCTTTCACACTTCGACCTCAGGCGCCGACACCCACCTTGTCCACGGCGAAATTCACGTGGCCGACGGCGGAGTCCACAATCTCCATGCCAAAATCTCCGCCGCTGTCACGCTAACCTTCGCCGAAATCGTTCCTGCGATGGAGCAGCCCTACGCGGAAACCTTCGTCTACAACGCCATCCGCAAAACGGTGGACATGGGCCAACTCGAGTTCCTCAAGTCAGGCAACCGGCAGCCCGTTCCCGTCACCACGCGCTACTACAGCCGCTGGCAAAAGAAGTTCATCTTTACTGAAACCGACGACAACGAACGGCTCCGCTACCTGCTCAGCAAGGTCTACTGGCTTTCCGGAGTGTTGGGCGCGGGCAAGCCGGTATGGATTGCCGACCCGCGCGATGCGCAATACCTGAATACGACGGAGACCGATCTACTGCGTATGGCAGGCCATGAAGCCGGTGAGGGTCTGATGGTGCTGGACGGCGAGTTTGCCGCCGCCACGCCCGCGCTAATGGCCCGCGCTGCTGAGTACGAGGGTCTGCGCGATGCCGCGTTGGCGTTTACCAAGCCGCAATTCAACGAGTCGATGCGTTCCGGCCATGCGAATATGTAGCGCGGAGGGAAATAGAAAAGGCCCTGCCAGGGCCTTTTCGCCGACTCGCAAACTTAGCGACTCGCTTTCTCGTTCCCTTGCTCCCTGGTTCTTCTCTCTTACAGCGCCGTCCCGCATCCGGAGCAAAACCGCGCTCCCGGCGGATTGGTCCGCTGACACTTCGGGCAAGCGGTAAGCGTGTTGGCTTGGACCGGGGTTGCGGATGGCACAATCGCGGTTCCGTTCACCGGCTGGCCCCATCCCGGCACCGGAATCCCAAGCGAAGCAGCAATTCCAGCCGCCTGAATGGCATTGAACTCGCGCACGCGGCTGGGCATAAAGAAGCACTCGATAAAACCGAGAAACGTCGGGATGCTGGTCCAGCAGAAGACGCAGTAAAGGATTCCCAGTCCGGTGCGGCGCAAATAGAAGTGATGGATGCCAAACGTTCCCAGAAAGAGCGCCAACAGAATGCCCACAACCTCATCGCGGCGAACGGATTCGTATTGCTGGTAAAAGATGGCTTGCGGGTTGGGATAGGTATACGCGCTCATCATCATTCTCCTCGTGCAGCCGGATCGATCCAGCAGTTTTCTCGCCGCCTAATCAGAATACGCACCTCCGCAAGTACAGGTTCCCGCGCTGGCCTAAACACAGAACGGGTGCCCCATTCTAACGGCGCTGTTGTTCCTTGCCGCCAGGGTGGGGTCAGGCCCCGTTCAACTTCGATCTCTCGCGCTCCATTGTCCCCAGCCCCCACTCGCCATTAGCATCAAACTCAACATGAGCAACGAAACACCCTCAGCTTCTGCGTCCGGCACCTTCCTCATCGGAGGCGATCTGCCAGTGCACCGGCTCGGCTACGGCACCATGCGTCTTGTTGGCGACGGGGCATGGGGTGAGCCGACTCACGCCGGCGAGTGCCGCCGCGTGCTGCGCCGCACCGTGGAGCTGGGCGTCACTCTGATTGACACCGCCGACGCCTACGGTCCGGAGATTGCCGAGCGGCTGATCGGCGAAGCTCTTGCGCCCTATCCGCCGGGGGTTGTGATCGCAACAAAGGGCGGGATCACGAGGCAAGGCCCGGCGAAGACCGAGTACGTGGGCCGCGCCGGATACTTAATTCAATGTGTCGAAATGAGTCTGCGCCGGCTTAAGCTCGATCGCATCGAACTCTACCAGCTTCATCGCATCGACCCGCGCACTCCGCTCGAAGAGTCGCTGGGCGCGCTGAAGCGAATGCAGGAGCAAGGCAAGATCCGGCACATCGGCCTGAGCGAGGTCACGGCTGCTGAGATTGAAGACGCGGAGAAGATTGTCCCCATCGTCACCATCCAGAATCGCTACTCGCTCGCCGACCGGCGCCATGAGGAAACGCTCGCCTATTGCGAGCGGCGCGGCATTGGGTTTTTGCCGTGGTATCCCTATGCGGGCGGAAAACTGCTGAAAGCCGACCACCCTGCCGCGCAGTCCCTGGGCTTCATCGCCGCGCGGCACGGGATTACTGTTCCGCAGCTCTCTCTGGCATGGCTGTTGCGGCGCTCGCCGGTCCTGCTGCCCATTCCAGGCACCTCAAAGGTCGCGCATCTTGAAGAAAATGTCCGCGCAGCCGGACTGAGGCTCAGTGCGCCAGAGTGGGCTGAAGTAGAGGCGGCGGCGAAGGCTTGAGCCCGGCATCCTCATCGCCCACAGTGGCCAGGTACTTCCACACATTCTCGAACTTGAGAAGCAGGGTGGACCCGTGCGCCCGCTCAGTCTCACTGTTGACGAGGATCTGGTAGCTTTCCTCGATCACCTGACCTGGCTCGACCATAAGCGTCTCGGGCTTCTTGAGATCCATCAGCACGCTGCAGTTCGCAATCTGGTGATGCACGTTGAAGGGATCGTTCACGTTCAGAAACGCGAAGAACCGGGACGGGGGCGTTGCGCTCGGGCCTGCCTGCCAGGGTGCGGGCTTGTCGAGATCGTCCAAGTAATCCTGCGGCCCTGAGAACATCAGAACCTTGTCCACCTTAAACATCTTTCCCAGATACGCTGCGTGTCCGGATCCCTGCGAATGGCCGGCAACAACGATTCGGCTCCAGACCGGTTGGCCATTGTCCACAAACTCGCCCCATCCGCCATCGGGATCCTGCTTGACGAGATAGACCAGCAGCTTTTGCAGCCGGTTGAGAATGGAGTTGGCACGGTCGACACTGATTTTGTCGCTAACCGCAGCACCGGTGATTATGGCGTCGCGATAGTGGTCGAAGCAGGCGATGTCAAGGCCATGCGCGCAGGCCACGGCGGGCACTTTGTCTTCGTAATCCAGGCTGATCGCGTGGTAGCCCCATTTCGCAAAGGCGCTGTCGATCGGCAGACTTGATTCAGCCTTGCTGCCGGTGCCGACGACGAAGAGGAACAACCGATGGGCGGAAGCCACCTGGGGATCGTAGAGAGCAATGTGCGGCCCCTGAACCTCTTCGATGGCGGCATCGGTCTGCTGTGGATCGACGCGCAGCACTTTCATCTCCGCAAAGAGACTTGCGCTACTCAGGATCAGAAGTGCGGCGGCGATTGCGGCAACACGAGGATGCGCTGCGCGCCGGGTGCTTGGGGACATAGGGTAGAAAGTTCTCCTTCGCTCTTCAGTGGACAAGTCTAACCTGACGATCTCGCCTTCCTGCGGCTGCCATCCGGTTTATCCTTGGCTCGATGCCCAATACACTCTCAGTGGCTCTGATTACGCGGAACGAGGCGGACAACCTGCCGCGCACGCTTGCCAGCGTGAGGTGGGCACACGAGATTGTGGTTGTCGACTCAGGCTCGACGGACGCGACCGTCGAGATTGCGCGCGACGCAGGCGCGCGCGTCTTTCAGGAGCCATGGACGGGGTTTGGCGCGCAGAAGAACTCTGCGATCGATAAGACAGGGGGAGACTGGGTGCTTTCGCTCGATGCGGATGAGGAAGTGAGCGAGGAGCTGGCGCGCGAGATCCAGGCGCTGCTTGCAGGCGAGCCGGCCTTCGGCGCCTATCGCATTCCGCGGCTCAATCATTTTCTGGGCCGGCCACTGCGTCACGGAGGTTATTGGCCCGATCCCAAGCTGAGACTATTCCGGCGCGGTGCGGCACGCTTTGAGGAGCGGCCGGTTCACGAAACGATGCATGCAGAGGGGGCAGTGGGACAGCTCAAGGGCCATCTGATTCACCACTGCTATGCCACGATGGATGACTACATCGAGCATATGAATCGCTACAGCACGATCGGCGCGCAGATGCTCGCAGCCTCAGGCCGCGCCGACGGATCATGGCTCTGGCTGGTTTGGAACGGGCTCGCGAACCCAGGCGCGACATTTATTTATAACTACATCTTCCGGCTCGGATTTCTCGACGGCCGCGAGGGGCTTCTGCAGCACGTGAGCCACTCAGTCTATATTCACTGGAAGTTTGTGAAGGCGTGGGAGGCTGCACGAGGCATGCGATCGGCACAACGCTGACTCCTGGCGTATGGCCGCCGCTCAAAACCTGTGATGTCCGTGGCCGGCAACAAAAGCAATCATCCGCAGCAGGAGCAGAAGGACAAAGAGGGCCACGGCGAGCACGATGAGCAGACTGCCGCTATTTAGCTTCTTTCTGCGCGGCTGTGCTTTGCGCTTCACGTCGAGCTCCGTTGGAAAGCGGCACTCATCTTACTCCAAACCAGTGCTGCCCCTTTCTAATTGGGTGGCGTTGGGTCGTGCCAGCCCATGGCAGGGAGTGGGCGCGACACCTGGATTCTCCGCTCCGATTCTGGATTCTCCGCCGGCACTGTTTACTCCTCGATATCCTACCCCGGTGTCTCGAATTCTGCATGCAAGCCATTCGTTTTCATCGAGTTGTGGATCTGATTGGCCGTAAGGCCATGCAACGATTGAGGTTACCTGCAGGATCCTCCCTTTCAATGACATAGGGACATACGGCGTTCCAAAAACAGAGAAAAGAGAAATAGAGAACAGAGATCAGGGTCGAATGGCAGTCTTCAGTGGTTTGAAAGACAGTGGACAGTGGACAGTGGACAGTGATCAGTGGTCATTGGTCATTGGTCAGTGGTCAGTGATTCGCGACCGTTGGTGATGCTAGGGATATTGTGCACCAGAAGGGGGTAATTGCCTGCAAAGAAAAGAGGGATTGGGGAACGATGGGCAACGGTCAGAAAAGCAACGACTTAGAGGCGGGTTGGCGGCTGCGGTGAGGCGGCGTGGGGCTTGACAGCGAAACGCAGCGGAGTTGACGGAGCTAGCGGGGCTAGTGGGTGGGTGGCGGTCACCAGGATGCTTCGCCGATTCTTTTTCGAAGACGTTCGGGGCAGGCGGATGTACGGGCTCAAGCCCGTACCCTTCGCAGACCCACCCAAGCAGAGCTTGGATGGGGCACCCCTGATGGTTGGGGGATTGGCATGCCGAGATCCGGGCCATCCGCCGAAGTTGGCCGCCTGATTCGAGAGCAGTTTCTAAACGCCCGCCGTTGCCGGAGTTGAGCGCGCGCCAGCCAGCGTTTTTCGCGCGCGGCACGTCACGCTCCGGCTTTCCACTTTCTCCAGGCCAGCCAACACTCTATTGGAGAGCACCCGCGCGCGGCGCTAACTCGTATGCAGTGCTTTCCGTTATGCTCAAGATCAAGCGAGGTACGATCGATGGCCATTGCGATGCTAAGCGGCGCCAGAAACAAGAAGATCCTGGCGGCACTTGAGGGCAACTGGCAAGCCGAGATGGACGGCTACCACACCTACAACACGCTGGCCGACCGCGACCCAGATCCAGTGCGCGCGCAGGTACTTCGCCACCTGGCCCAAGCAGAGATTGAGCACGCGACGCTGTGGGAGGGCCGCATCAAGGAGTTGGGCGGGCCTGAACCCGTTTATAGCGGAGGGCCCGGCGGGCAGGCCGATTCACTGGCCAACCGCGCCGGCGGCATGCGCATGGCTTTGCGGCGCCTTGAGATTGAAGAGAGCCGCGACATTGCGCGCTACGGCGAGCAGTTGAAGGCGCTGGGCGACGAAGGTTCGGCCGCCATTCTCGAACACGTGATCCAGGACGAAAAGGACCACTACCGCGAGCTGGGCTCGCTGTTACGCGGCCACTACACTGCGCCGGCGGGCGCGCCCAAGATCGATGCCAAGGCGGTTCTGGAAGAGATGCTGGCCAAGCGCAACCAGGGGCGCAAGCAACCGGGCGCGTGGATCGGCGACGCCATTTACGGCGTGAACGACGGCCTGGGCGCAATCTTCGGCATCGTTTCGGGCGTCTCCGGCGCAACGGCCGGCGACTCAAAGTACGTTCTGCTCGCAGGGCTTTCCGGAATGATTGCGTCAGCGCTGTCGATGGGCTCGGGAGCTTATCTCGCGGCGAAGAGCGAGCGGGAAATCTACCACGCTGAGATCTCCCGCGAGCGCGAGGCCATCCAGATGAACGGCCCCGAGGCCCGCGAGTTGCTTTCGCTCTACTACCAGGTGAAGGGACTGCCGGAAGAAGACGCGCTGCACATGGTCAACCATATTGCCAGCGATCCCGAGCAGTTGCTGCGCGCGCTGGCGGCCGAGCGGCTGGGTTCGAGTGAAGAGGCGCTGGCCAACCCACTGGTCTCGGCTACATCCGGCGCCCTGTCGACGGCGGTGGGAGCGATCATCCCGGTGATTCCGTTCTTCTTCATGCAGGGACTTCCGGCCGTGATTGCGGCGGGGATTGTGTCGCTGGCGGCGCATTTTGCCGTGGGCGCTGCCAAGAGCCTCATTACTGTGAGGTCGTGGTGGTCGTCCGGTTTGGAGATGACTGTGGTGGGCGCGGTGGAAGGGGCGGTGACGTACGGAATCGGGATCCTGCTGGGCAAGGGCGGCATGTAAGGAACAGAATTGCAAGGCGTTGTCTACGATTTAACGTATAGGTTCGATTTGACACATATTATGTGCGCACATATACTGTGTTTATGAACATTACGCTCTCCATCGACGAGCAGACCGTCAAACGCGCCCGTGAGAAACTCCAGGCGGTTGGCAAAAGTGTGAACGATGAGATTCGCGAGCACCTGCGCCACGTTGCAGGTGAGGATGATATCGAAGAAGCGATCGAGTTCTTGATCAAGACCTCTGGCCAAGGGAAGCCTGACTCGGACTGGAAGTGGAACCGCGACGAGATCTACGAGGACCGCGTGAAATGGCCTCGCAAATAACGCTTCGCGGAAACGTCTTACGCAAGTTCCTTGATACGAATATCCTCGTATACACCGACGATCCTAGAGATTCGGCCAAGCAATCGAGGGCACTCGAAGTCGTCAAGGATCACCTTCGCTTGCGGACTGGAGTGATATCGCTTCAGGTGCTTCAGGAATATTTTTCGACGGTCACAGGCAAGCTCAAGATGGACCCGTATCTGGCGAAGCAGCGTGTCGAATCCTTCGCCAAAATGCAAGTAGTCGAACCCATCATCGGGGATATTCTCAACGCGATCGATTTTCACCAACTGCACCGAATCTCCTACTGGGATGCACTCATCCTTTATAGTGCGAGGCTAGCCGGCTGCCGCGAGCTGCTCACGGAAGACATGCAGCATGGCCAGATCATTGGCGGGGTCAGAATCGTCAATCCATTCATATAAGGCTTCACATTTCGCGGTAAAATGAAATCTGCAGTGATCCTCCATCAGCCCATCCCGGCCCTCCTCTAGCGGCGCCCGCCGCACATACTGTTCTGCGCCCTCTTTCCCAATCCTGAATTACGAAATGCAACGAACACCCGCGCGGTTCTGCGCGGCGAGAGGGTTGAAAATGCTGGACCGACTGGAACAAATGGAGCAACGCTACAACGAGATGCAGGCGCAGTTCGCGCTGCCGGAAGTGCTGAACGACCACGAGAAGTACTCAGAAGATCGGCAAGGCGCTGCGCGAGATTGAAACGCCGGTGGAAAAGTTTCGCGAGCTGAAGCAGGCGCGGCAGGGACTGGCCGAAGCGCGGGCGATGCTGGCCGAGACGATGCCGACTTGCGCGCCATGGCCGAGGAGGAGATTGCGGCGCTGGAGCCGACGGCCGCCGCGCTCGAAGAAGAGCTGAAGGTCCTGCTGCTGCCCAAGGATCCCAACGACGAGAAGAACGTGATTCTGGAAATCCGCGCGGGCACGGGCGGCGACGAGGCCTCGCTGTTTGCGGCGGAGATCTTCCGCATGTACACGCGCTTTGCCGAGCAGCAGCGCTGGAAGGTCGAAGTGATGTCGCTGTCGGAGTCGGGCGTGGGCGGCACCAAGGAAGTGATCGCGATTATCGAAGGCGACGCGCGTGTACTCGCAGCTCAAGTATGAGAGCGGCGTGCACCGCGTGCAGCGCGTGCCGGAGACGGAGACGCAGGGGCGCGTGCACACTTCGGCGATCACGGTGGCGGTGCTGCCCGAGGCCGAGGAAGTGGACATCAAGATCGAGGCCAAGGACATCCGCATTGACACGTTCTGCTCGTCGGGGCCGGGCGGGCAGATCAGTGAATACGACCTACTCCGCGGTGCGAATCACGCACCTGCCGACGAACACGGTGGTCAGTTGCCAGGACGAGAAGTCGCAGATCAAGAACCGCGAGAAGGGCATGCGCGTGCTGCGCTCGCGGCTTTATGAGATGGAGATGGAAAAGCAGAACGCCGAGCTGGCGACGGCGCGCAAATCAGCAGGTGGGCTCCGGCGACCGCAGCGAGAAGATCCGTACGTACAACTTTCCGCAGAACCGCGTGACCGACCACCGCATTGGGCTGACGCTGCACCAGCTCGACCTGGTGATGGAGGGCCGGCTGCAGCCGTTTGTGGATGCGCTGATCGCGCACGACCAGGCGGAGAAGTTGAAGGCGCGAGACGCAGGCGGCGTAAGCATGCAGCGTCGGTCTTTTGGCGCGACTCAAGTCGTGCCCTTGTTACAAAACAGATTCTTCAGACACGCTCTGGGTAAACAGAATCCGCATCGGAGTCGCTGCTTCCACGCTGCTCTTTAGGTCGTCTGAGAGAAGGCCTGTTTCAGGATCGCGGGCAAAGACGCAGATCAGATTCGAGTCCTGATTGGCGACGAGCATCCAGTGCTCTGTGGGATCGAGGGTGAAGTTGCGCGGCGTTTTTCCGCCGCAGTTGGAGCGCTTCATCGGCGTCAGGGCGCCGGTTTTGAAATCGGCCTTGAATGCGTAGAGGAAGTTGTCGCCCCGATTGGCGAAGTAGACAAAGCGGCCGTCGCGGGTGATCACCGTATCGCAGCCGGTCGAGGTAGGGCCGTTGTAGCCGGCAGGCAACAGCTCGATGCGATTGACGAGCGTCAGGCTGCCGTCAGCTTTGTGCCAATCCAGCACCTCCACCGTGGAGACAATCTCATTCATGCAATAGGCGGTGTGGCCGTTGGGGTGGAAGTGGAGCGTGCGCGCGCCGGAGCCGGGAGCGCCGTGATAAGTTCCGGCGGGCGTCATTTGCGCGGTGGCCGGATCGGGCTTGTAGATGTGGATGCAGTCGCCGCCGAGGTCGTTGATGTAGGCGAAACGATTGTCGGGTGAGAACGATGCGAAGTGGGCATGCGCGGTGGGTTGGCGTACGGGGTTGGGACCGTGCTCGGTGTAATGCTGAGTCCAGACCGGCTCGCTAAGTTTGCCGTCTTCAATGCGAAAGCTCGCGGCGCTGGCGCCGGCGTAGTCGGCGGCGAGCAACATGCGGCCGGTATGGTCAGGCGCCACGTGACATGTGCCCGTGCCGGCCGAGTTGCGCGCGGAGAGCGGATGCAATTCGCCATGGACCAGGCGAAAGCTGGCCACCTCGCCGGTCGGCTTGCCTTCGAAGGAAGTCAGTTCGGAGGCGGAGTAGACGAAGTCATGTCCGTGCGAGAAGGCGAGCCACGCGACGGTAGGAACCTTGGCGGCTACGCCAGCGGGCGTAAGCGCGGCGGTGACGGGATCCCAGTCGTAGGCCAGGATCCCGTCGGGTGTGTGTGAGCCGATGAAGACGCGCGTGCGGTGTGAAGCAGCAGGCGCAGCGGAGTGGAGCGAGCGGGGCGCGACGGCGGCTGCAATTGTGGCGGCGGAGGCGGAACTCAAAAATGCGCGGCGAGTTTGGCGTGTCATGACAGTAGCCATTGTCGCCGATGCGGGCCTCCTTGTGCCATTCGATGCAGGTTCACTGCAAAGTGAAATCCACATCCACCGTGGTGTCCACTTCCACGGGCTTGCCATTGAGCAGGTAGGGCCGGTAGCGCCACTGCTGCACGGCATCGAGCGCGGCCTGCTGCAACATGGCGGGCCCGCTCACCACGCGCAAGTTCTCGATGGTTCCGCTGCGCGAGATGGTGGCCTGCAGCATGACGGTTCCGGATAGGCGGATGGTTCGAGCGATGGCCGGATAGTTCGGAACGACTTTGCAGATGAGGTAGCCGGCCATCACGCCCGAGGAGACGAGCTGGGTCGACTTGACCGCTTGCCGCACAGTGGGCTGCGCGTTATGGCCGTTGAACAGACTGTCAGGACTGCCCGTGCCGTTTCCGCCGCCGTCGAGTGCAGCAACGTTGACGGGCATGGGCTCCTCCCGCGTGCTGGGAATCCATGGCTTGTCAGGAATGATTGTGGGCGCCTGGAGGACACCGGCGTGCAACTGCGACTGCGCGGCTGTGGCATGCTCCGGCTGCGCAACCGGCTTGGGCTCCTCGACCGGTGTTGGCGCTTCCATCAGGATTGCGCTCGCGATTTGCGGGAGCGCCTCAGGATAGATGAGCGGGATGAGGATGAGCGCCAGCAGAATGGATGAGTTGAAGGCGAAGGTCGCGATCATCCAGCCGCGGCTGCGCGTGTGAATTCTGCTCGTGGATTCGAACGTGGAGTCTTCAAACATGGCCTGCCTCCCTCGACTGCGATTCAGCCGCGCCGGATGAGAGGCGGAAGTCTTGCCGCAGAGCGTAGCGGGGCGGCCCGCTCTGCGCGCTGGGCGCGGGAGCGGGGATTTACGGACTTCCGTTCATCCCATTCGGTACCACTGTGCTTGTGTAGACACCGGGCCGCGGCAAAGTGTTCCCGGAGCTCGGGAAAAACTCGACGCGTGGGTTACACTCCAAGGAATTGCGACTGCTCGATGTGGAGATGGAATGAAGCTGTTTCACTTGTTTTTTCTGGCTGCGATTGCAGCACCTCAAGCTCAGGTTCCCGGCACTCAAGCGCCCGATCCGCAGGCGACGCTGAGCTACATTCACGCAGCGTGGGACACGCTCACGCGCTCTGACACCGATTGCAGCTCAGTGGCCGACACGAAGGTTGCGGCGGTTTCCGTTCTATATCTGCCTGCGGAACTGGCAACGCCGCCGAGCGTAGCCGCGCTCGAAACGAAGTGCCACGTGAAAGTGCTGCACCTGCCGCGACGGATTGAGAAGCTTGCCGACGTGCGGCCAGACGAGTTGCCAACACCGGGGCTGCTGTATCTGCCGAATCCCTACGTTGTTCCCGGCGGGCGCTTCAACGAGATGTACGGCTGGGATAGTTACTTCATTCTTCTTGGATTGGAATTGGACCATCACGAGAAGCTGGCCAAGGGAATTGTGGACAACTTTCTGTTCGAGGTGGAGCACTACGGAGCAGTGCTGAATGCCAACCGCACCTACTATTTAACACGTTCGCAGCCGCCGTTTCTCACTTCAATGATCCGGATGGTTTACGAAGATCCTGCGAGTTTTCCGGCGACTCAGGCAGGACGCGAGGAGGCACAGCAGTGGCTGGAGCACGCTTACACGATAGCGGAAAAAGATGAGTCGACGTGGACGCGGCCCGAGCACCTGGCCGGAAGAACGGGACTGGCGCGTTACTTCGACTACGGCTCCGGTCCCGTGCCGGAGATGACGGACGACAGCACTTACTACCCGGATGTGATTCACTCTCTGGTCGAACATCCCAGCGCTGTGGGCGCGACGTTTCTTGTCAAAGGCTCCGAAGATCCCGGAACTGCAGAAGCGGCACGGCTGAAGCAGACGAGCTGCGACGTACATGCAAGCGTGGTGTGCATGCGCGCGTGGTATGGCGGTTACAGGCTGAGCCGCGAATTTTATGAAGGCGACCGTGCGATGCGCGAGTCGGGCTTTGATACCAGCGAACGGTTCGGACCGTTCTCGGGCGCGACGGAGCACTACGCGCCGGTTGGGCTCAACTGTCTGCTCTACCGCTACGAGCGCGACCTGGCGCACATGGCGCATTTGCTGGATAAGCCTCAAGACGCTCTGAAGTGGGACCGCCGGGCGAACGCGCGGGCCGCGGCGATCCAACGTTATCTATGGCGACCGAAGGACGGTGTCTTTGCGGATTACGATTTCATACACGCCAAGGCATCGGATTACGCCTTCATCACTTCGCTTTATCCGCTATGGGCGGGCGTGGCGACACGCGATGAAGCAGACAAGATGGAGGTCAAGCTGAACATCTTCGAGCGGCCGGGCGGACTGTCAACGAGCGACACCAATACAGGGTTGCAGTGGGACGAGCCTTACGGCTGGGCGCCGACAAACTGGATTGCGGTTGCAGGACTCGAAGACATGGGATTTCACGCCGACGCCGCGCGCATCGCAAGGCACTTTGATGCGACAGTGGACGCCGGATTTGCAGCGGACAGCACCATTCGCGAAAAGTACAACGTTGTGAAGGGGAATGCGCAGGTAACCGTGAGCAACGGTTACAAGCAGAATGTAGTCGGATTCGGCTGGACCAACGCGGTGTATCTCGAGTTCAGGCAGATCGCCGATGGGGCAGGAGAGTGACCTAATCGGGACCGAAGTCAGCGCCGGATGTTTGCCTGAGTTCGCGCATCGTTTTTCTCAAGGCGGGCTTCGACCGGGTGGTTGAAGCGAATCAGGGCAATCCACATGCCATCGTCGTCGCGCCTCCACACCATGATTCCACCCAGGTCGTGGGCGATGAGCTCGGGCGGCAGATCGTGATGCAGGCCGAAGTACCGTTCGTCCAGCGCCTCGCCGCCGAAGTAAGGCAGTGGCGAAGGCGGGTCGTACTTGGTGGAGAAGACAAGTGCGGCTGAGTACTTTTCCGGATCCTGGGCGGCGCGCTCAATCTGCGCAGCGCTGAAGTCGTCGATAGGCCACACGTCCCAAGGTTGCTTGACGTAGCCCAGCTCGGGGTGGGTGAGCTCGTCAGTCGCAGGCCATGCAGTAAGCACCGTGGCACCAGGAAAACGCCTGGTGAGCTGGGCGATGCCGGCCTGGTGCATGCGAACCACCTGCACGTAGGCCAAATTGTCTTCCGGCGCGAATCCATAGGGCGGATTGATGAAGAGACCAGCGAGGAAGGCCGCCGCTGAGAGAAGCGCGAGGCCGTGCCAGTAGGGCACGCGGCGGTAGAACACAGAAACCGCCAGCAACAGCACCAGCGGGTACATGGGCAGCAGATAGCGCGTCAGCAGCGCGCCGCCCAACACGCTGAAGACCAGCGCGTTGGCCAGAAGCAGGAGGAAGATGCGCAACTGGACCGGTCGATCGAGGGTGGCGCGGTCGTTTCCTTCGGCGTCATGCCGCGGGTTGAGGAGCAACGCGGCAAGGGCGATGAACACCGGCACAAAGAGGTTCATGTGCGCGGTGAGATGCAGGATGCGATGGCCGAATGCGACGAGGATGCGCAGCGGCGCCAGCGTGGACTCGGCGTTGTAACGCAGGAACTGAGGGTTACCGAAGAGAAAGCCGGTTTTGGCGTAGTGGTAGGCATACCAGGCGGAAAGCGGCAACACGCAACTGCTGAACCACGCAGCTTCACGCCAGAGGCGGAAGCGAGTGGGAGCCTCGCGCCGGATTCCGTCGACAAGATTGATCACTGCCAGGGTGAGTGGGATGGCGATGGCGGTTTCCTTACATAACGCCGCGGCAGAAAACCAGAGCGCGGCTGCCCAAGGATTGCGATCGCGTGACGGGAGCGCATAGACCAATCCCCAAAGCGAGCACGCGGCGGCAAAGATGTCAGCGTGGGCAAGCGAACTTTGTGCAAACCAGATGGGATAAAGGCCGGTGAGCAGGACAGTCCAGAACGCGACCGAGGTAACCCCGATGAGCCGCATGGCCAGGCGCCAAACGGCGAGAAGCCCGAGCGAGGCGACCATGAGCACGGCCTCGCGCGTGACTTCAGGGTAAAACCCGGAGACCTTCCACCACAGCGCGAGATAGATGCTGGGTAGCGGAGGATGGGCGTTGGTGAGTGTAGTGACGGGAATCAGGGAGCCGGTGCGGAAGAAATCCCATGCCGCAGGAATGTAGTAGCCCGCCTCGTCCCAGTAATAGGGGACGCGCAGCAGCGTGAAATGGCTGGCGTAAAGCGCCATGAAGATGACCGGAAAGATCATCCAGGACGGCAGTGGGGCGTCCAGCCGGGGAAAGAGGATTCCTTTGAAGCGCACGAAATGGCTCCTGCGGTCTGGTGGGAACGTCGACTCCCAGGTTACTGACCGCGCGATTTCGAACCTGGCGATTGCTAATCCCAGGTCTCAGGATCGAGACCTGGGGCACCCCCGTTGGTGCAAAGCTAAGCGGTCAGATATTTAGTTGACCGGCCCGCTCGGGAAACTCTGGTTCTGCGGCTCCAAATTGAGCGTGCCAAAGGCTTGTTCGTATTGAGCGAGGTTCTGGCCCAACACGTTCCAGAGGGCTTTGGCCTGCTGGGGACTGAGAAAGATGGCCTGGTGGTTGCGAATGTTGACCTGCTCGGGGCTATCGCTGGCGGCGAGGCCGAAGACGAGCTGAAAATCCCACACACTGACGCGCACCTGCACACTGTTGGCGTAGGACTCGCGGTAGTCGGCGGTCTGGGTCAGATTCACTTGAGGCTGCTGCGGTGCTGGACTCATGATGCAACCAGATTACGCTAAAAAGCAGCTACTAGCTTCTAGCCTTTAGCTGCTAGCTTGCGATCCTGGACGAGCAGTTTTATTGCCGCGCAGGCGGGCTGGAAGCCAGAAGCCAGCGGCTTGTAGCTGCTTCCAGATCACCTGCCAGCGGGCAACCTTCGCAACGGGCAGTTCGGCCACAATGGGCTTTGCCTACGGCGACGGTGAGGGCGTGAAACTCGTTGAAGAGATGCGCGCGGTTGGGCGCGGCATCGCGAGCGAAGGCCTGACGGGTGAGATCGGCCAGGGAGTCGTAGGAGGTGCGGCTGCGGGCAGGAGATGGCGGCAAAAGCGCGTGGCGCTCGACGATGCGGCGCAGATACTCGTCGGCAACGGGAACGGGGTGGTTGAGCGCGTAGAGCAGGATGGCGTCGGCGGTTTCAGGTCCGACTCCGGGCAACGCGAGAAGGCGGCGGCGAAGATCCGCGGTGGGGGTGGCGGCAAGAGCTTCAAGCGACCCGTTGAACTCCTTTTCAAGCATAGCGACGAATGCTTTGAGCGCGGGCGCCTTGCGTGTGTAGAAGCCGGAGGGCTGGATGAGCCGGCGCAGCTTTTTGAGAGGAAGGCTGCGCAGGCCAGCGGGCGTAAGCGCACCCGCGGCCCGGAGATTGGCGAGAGAACGGTCGACGGCTTTCCAGGCGGTGTTCTGGGTAAGATAGGCGCCGAGGATTACCTCAAAAGGCGTGGTTGCAGGCCACCAATGCTGCGGTCCATAAGCGCCGAGCAGCGCATCGTGCATACGGCGCAGGCGCTTGGCTGGAGTGGGTTTGCGGTGGGAGTTCACGGCTCCTTTAGGATAAGGGCGAAAGGTTTGTTTCGCGACACGCCACAATCGGGCGCATCGAAGGAGATTTCAATGAAGAGCCATACGGAGTACCTGGTTTTTGAGACGCGCAAGCGGCGCGAGATGGTGCACATCACCGACGAGGTGGAGCAGATTGTGGCGCGCAGCGGCGTGAAGGACGGACTGTGCTTTGTATCGCCGATGCACATCACGGCGGCGATCTATGTGAACGACCTGGAGAGCGGACTGATCGAGGACATTGGGAAATGGCTGGAGGAGCTGGCGCCGGCGCGGCCCGACTACAAGCACCACCAGACCGGCGAGGACAACGGCGATGCGCATTTGAAGTCGCTGCTGCTGCATCATGAGACCACGCTGCCGGTGACCAACGGCAGGCTGGATCTGGGGACATGGCAGCGGGTGTTTTATGCGGAGTTCGACGGGCAGCGGCGCAAGCGGGTGATTGTGAAGGTGCTGGGCGTGGAGTGAGGAAGGAGCGGAGTTAGCGGCGTTGGCGGAGTTGGCATATCGCTTAGCTCCGCGAGCACGCGCGCAGGACGGCTAGCTCCGCTAACCCCGCTCACTCCCCGTCAGTAATCCTGCGCCATGGGCCAGTGGATTGCGCGACGCCGGGTGCGGCGAAGTTGATCCTGGGCGCGGGGCAGGACGACCAGGTCGACGCGGCGGTTTTTGGCGCGGCCTTCGGCAGTGGCGTTGTCTGCCACGGGGTGAAACTCGGCGTAGCCGGCGGCGGAGAGGCGGTCGGGGGGCATGGCGTTCGAGTCGAGAAAGAGCCGGGCGATGCGCGTGGCGCGGGCCGAGGACAGCTCCCAGTTGGAGTCGAATTGGCGTTGTGGATGGGGATGTTGTCGGTGTGGCCCTCGATGCGCAGGTCGTAGGGAGTGGCGGCCGAGCGAGGCGGCGATCTGGCGCAGGGTGGGGAGGGCCTCGGGCTTGGGCGTGGCGGAGCCGGAGTCGAAGAAGCCGGCCTCGCGCAGGCTGATGACGAGGCCGTCGCGGCCCATCTGGATGGAGACGGTGTGGTGGCGACCTGGTTGGAGAGGCGTCTGCGTCAGATCGCGGCGGATGCGGTCGAGGTCGTCCTTGACCTGGCCGGAGAAAGGACGTCTTCGCCCATCACGATGTTCATGGGCGATGGCGGGCTGTTTCGCTGCCGCCGGCTGCGCCGGTTCGAGGTTTGCGAGACGCGTCGGGAGAAGATGCCCAGGGATCGGAAGGCGGAGTCGATGGACTGCGGCACCTGCGCCTGCTTTTTCTGGTCGGCCCTGGCAAAGGCGTAGAGGACGACGAAGAAGCCGAAGAGCAGGGTGATGAAGTCGGCATAGGAGACCAGCCAGCGGTCGTGGCTGACGCGGCTGCGGTGGACGCGGGGTCTCATGCGGCCCGCTCCTTTGGTTCGCGGTCGGAGTCGTCGAGGAAGCCGGCGAGCTTGACCTCGAGCATGCGGGGGTTCATGCCTTCGAGGATGGAGATGACGCCTTCAAGCATCATTTCGCGGCGCTGGATGTCCTCGCGGAGGCGGATGCGCATTTTGCCCGCGAAGGGAGAAAGAAGAGATTGGCGATGCCGACGCCGTAGATGGTGGCGACGAAGGCGACGGCGATGCCGCGGCCCACTTCGCTGATGTTGTCGAGGTGCTGCATCACCTGGATGAGGCCGAGCACGGCGCCGAGAATGCCGATGGTGGGCGAGAAGCCGCCGGCGGATTCGAAGACCGCGGGCAGGCGCTCTTCGCTTTCGGTGGTGGAGTCGAGGCTGACCTGCATGATCTTGCGCAGGTCGGTGGGCTCGGTGCCGTCGACGGCCAGCATGAGGGTCTGCTTGAGGAATGGATCCTGGATGGTCTGCAGGTCGGCGTCGAGCGAGACGACGCCGTTGCGGCGGGCCTTGTTGGCGAAGGCGACCAGCAGGCGGATGAGTTGGTCGTCGTGCTTGCGGGGAGCGGCGAAAAGGCGGGCCATGCTGCCGAAAGCGGCGACGACAGTGGAGAGCGGGAACTGCAGCAGCACCGCGCCCATGGTGCCGCCGAAGACGATGAGGGCCGCGGTGGGCTGCAGGATCTGGCCCAGGTTGCCGCCTTCCATGAGCAATCCGGCGACGATGCCGGCGATGGCCAGAAAGACTCCGCCGATGCTCGCTTTATCCATGTACGGCTCCTCTGTAAGTAAGGCGCATAATGCTAAGGCGCAGGAACGATTCCCGGCGGCTGCCGGGCGGCGTGGGACTCAGTGGCGCGGCAGTCTGAACGGCAAGGTCGAGGCTGGCCAGCGCGGCGACGCGCTCGAGTCTCCAAACTGGTGCAGGCGCCTGGCGACGACGGCCAGCAGCCGCGAGCGCGATAGGCGAGCACGCGTTCGACGACTTCGGCAATCTCTTCGCGCACGATCAGCTTTTCTCCGTTGATGAGAGTGAGCATGGTGTCGGGAGAAGCCTCGGCGGTCTTGATCAGATCGCTGTTCAGCACCATGGGGCTGCCGTTGAGCCGGGTGAGTTCGATCATGGCCGAATCTCCTTTGTGGGAGTTATCGGCGGAGGCGGGAAAAGGTTAAGAAAGATTAGAACAAATGGGACAGAAGTGTCCCGCGGCGGGACAGCAAAAGGTGGATGGATAAAGTCAGCGAATGCGGGGCCGAAGAAGGGGCCAGATGCGACGGTTCCAGCCCGCAAGCAGCAGCCCAGGGCAGCAAAAATCAATGGGAGCGCATCCGGGGAAGGGCCGCAAATCACACGCATCCAACAAGGAGAACCCCATGTCCCTGGGTGTCTTGAATAACCTCTCCGCGATGTATGCGGAGAACAACCTGAACAATACCAACAACAGCCTGTCGAAGACGCTGCAGCAGTTGTCTTCGGGATCGAAGATCAACTCCGGCGCGGACGATGCGGCCGGCCTTTCGCTGGTCGATGGTCTGCAGGCCAACCAGATGGCGCTGACGCAGTCGCAAACCAACGCCCAGGAAGGCGTGGGTCTGCTGCAGGTGGCCGATGGCGCTCTTTCGCAAGTGACGAACCTGCTCAACCGTGCCGTCACGCTGGCCACCGAAGCCTCGAACGGCACGCTCAACACCTCGCAGACTACGGCTGCGAACCAGGAGTACCAGTCGATTCTTTCCGAAATCACCAACATTGGTTCGACCACGACCTACAACCAGAAGACGGTTTTTGGCAATACCGGCAACAACGCATACAACATCTATGTCGGAGATTCCAGCTCTACCGGAGCATCGATCGACAGTCTCAGCATCGGGAATCTTTCATCGGGAACCGTTGGAGAAACAAGCGGAACGATGAGCTATAACAACTCCCAGTCCGTGTACGTCGATTTGGGGAGCTTGACCGCAACGACGAATACGGCTCTCGCCAGTGCGGCAGGCGGCACCTTGACGTTTGCGAATGCGGCGGGCACTTCAACACCGATTACTTTGACGAGTGGCGAGAATGTTGGGAACGTGATCCAGGCGATCAACAGTGCCAATATTGGCATCACCGCGTCCTTTGTCGCCGGCAACAGCGCCACGAGCACAAACGCACAGCTCGTGATTTCCGGAAACGTTACGACTGGTGTCGAAACGGGCTCGGAGCTCAAGGTCACGGCTGCCGCGGGCAGTTTGGCTGGCACCTTTGCATTAGCGAACGGCACCAACGGAACGGCCGAGATCAACTACTCCGCAAGTCATGGAGTGGATTTATCGGCGACGAGTCTCGGCGGCCAATCCGCGGCCGAAAGCGCGTTGACACAATTGAACGCAGCGATCACCGACGTTGCAGCGCAGGATGGCTACATCGGCGCGCAGATTAACACACTCAACTCAGTGAGCCAGGTCATCTCCACACAGCAGGAAAACGTGCAGTCGGCGCAAAACGCAGTGCAGGCCACCGACTACGCGCAGGCCAGCTCCAACATGTCGAAGTACGAAATCCTGAGCCAGACCGGCATTTCGGCCCTGGCGCAGGCCAACAGCGTACAGCAGGAAGTAACCAAGCTGCTGCAATAAGGCAATTCGGGAAGCTGCCGATAACCGGAGAGGGGCGTTGACTAAGCGCCCCTCTTTGCTTGGGTGGATGCCGGGCGCAGCCATGAGATTTCTCCAATCCGGCTTCATTCCCGGTGGATCACGGGCTGCATGGGTGTGACGAGGAGGGATGAATGGGTACAGTCGGACTGAGTTTCGGGTCGCCGACGAGCGGCGCTGGATTCGATGTGAGCTCGACTGTTTCTCAGATTGTTTCGAATCTGCAGAATGTCGAAACGCCGTGGAAGAACCAATTGACTTCGCTCGAGAGCCAGGACACGGTGATCTCGAATCTGGGGACACTGGTTTCGAGCCTCTCCACCGACATGAGTTCTCTGACCGATTTTCAGGGTGTTCTGGCGCAAAAAGAAGGGTCAAGCTCAGACACCAATGTTCTGCAACTGAGCTCGGCGACCTCGTCGGCAACTGCCGGCACGCATTCGATTGTGGTGGAGAATCTGGCACAGACGTCGAGCGGCTACCTGGACGAGGTTTCCAGCATCTCCGACACACTTGCCGGCTCGATCACGATCAAAGTGAATGGGAGTTCGCAGACATACAATCTCTCCGATCTCTCCTCGTCGAACCAGACGCTCAGCGGCCTGGCAGCGGCGATCAACTCATCCGGGATCGGCGTAACCGCCAACGTGCTGACCGATTCCTCGGGATCGCGGCTGAGCCTGGTTTCAGCGACCACCGGCGCCGCGGGGCAGATGACGATTGCGTCCGGTCTGACCGACGCAAAGCTGGCAAGCGCATCGAATACGACGGGGGCGATCAACTACAACGCGACGGTACCCGGCAAAGATGCGAACCTCAATGTCGACGGCGTGCCGCTCACAAGCGCCTCAAACACAGTGAGCAACCTGATTCCGGGCGTCACGTTCCAATTGCTTTCAGCGAGCCCGCAACAGTCGGATGGAAGCCTGGAACCCGTGCAGGTGGTGATCGCGAACAACAATTCCGGCGTTGAAACCGCAGTCAACCAGTTTGTGACCGACTACAACTCGCTGATGAGCGCGCTGAATACGCAGGAAGGAAAAGACAGTTCAGGAAATTCCGAGCCGCTGTTCGGCTCGCCCACTCTCTCTCTGCTGCAACAGCAGATGTTTGGCGGTTTGAACACGACGAGTCCCAACGGTTATCTGGACTCGGTGACTGCCGACGACGGCGTTACGCTCTCCGGGTCATTGACGGTGAGCCTGGGCAATGGAACAAAAGCGACGTTCCAGGTGGGAGCAGGCACCTCAGGCAACGGCACCTTTTTTACCGGGTCCGGAAATGGCTACAACACGCTCGACGGGCTGGCGGCCGCGATCAACGCCGAATCTGCCGGCACGGCAGTTACGTATTCGGGCAACTCAAGCGGCGATAGCGGCACGTTCACGGCGAGTAATACGTCAGCGCTGAGCGGCGCGGCGCCGGAACTGGCCGGGAGTTTCACGGTCCAGGTAGGGGCTGGCGCAACGCAGACGGTTTCGCTGGACGATGTGAACTCGGCAGAGGGCGGCACGACACTCTCCGACATCGCCCAGTACATCAACGACAATTCATCCACTTTGGGCGCGACGGCCTCAATCACAGATAATGGCGACGGCACGTCGTCCCTTTCGCTTTCAACGGCTTCGCTGAGCGGTGGCGCGCTTACAGTGAGTTCAAACCTGGCGATTCCGGGCCTGGGGGTGAATGCAGCCGTAGTGACCAAGAATGGAGAGTCATCGCTCACCCTGGTCAACCAGGCGGTGGGAACGAACGGCGCGCTATCTGTCACATCCGCGATTACGGCCAGCACGCCGACGACGCTCAACTATGCCGATACACAGTCAGCCACAGGCTCGACAACTGACAGCGGAGCGTTTGGAGAAGTGAACGCCACCGATTCGTTGGGCGGAAGCGTGGTCTTTCAAGTGGGCAGCGGCATTCAGACCACGATCACCATGGACCAGGTGGAAGTCGCCCAGGGGGGCACGACGCTGGACGATCTGGCGCACTACATCCATTCCAACAGCGCTGCGCTGGGCATAGATGCAACAACCGTGAGCAACAGCGATGGCACGGAGAGCCTGTCGCTCGAGTCGAATACCGAAGGCTCGGCCGGGGCGATGAGTGTGACCTCGAACCTGTACAACAGCAGCCAGGCAACCAGCACGACGCTGCACTACACATCGTCTTCCGACATCAACAATCTGACGTCGCTCGGCATTAGCGTGAACAACGACGGAACGCTCACATTCGATGCCAGTGCGCTCGATTCCCTGCTGAACACCGACTTCGCGAGTGTGGTCGGCTTTTTCCAGAACGCGAACAGCTGGGGGCAGACGTTCAACAACATTTTGAATAATGCGGGCACCAGCTCCTCGACAGGGATTCTGAAGCTCGCCCAAACCTCCAACAGCAACATTGAAAGCTCCCTGAATGCGGAGATCGCAAAGGAAGACGCGCTGATTGCAACGCAGAAGACGAAGCTGACAGCGGAGTTGAACCAGGCCAACGAGATCATGCAAGAGCTGCCGTCGCAGTTGACGGGCATGGACGAACTTTATTCGGCGATCACTGGATACAACCAGAAGAGCTGATCGAGAAGGGGCTATCAATTCGATGGACAGTTACAGGGAGCACGCGCTGGAAGGCGCATCGGCGGTCGATCTTGTGGTGGCGCTTTACGACGGCATCCTGCGTTTCTTGTATGCGGCAATCGCCGCGGTGGAGCGCGGTGATGCGGACGGGCGCAGGGCGGCGGTGAAGCGTGCGCTGGACATCATTATTCATTTGCAGGCGCGGCTGCGCATCGATGTGGGCGGACGGCCGGCGCAGTCGTTGAGCGAGTTTTATGCGGCGATTTTTGCAAAGATTCTGCAGGCTTCACAGTCAGCTTCAAAGGCGAAATTCGAGCAAGCAATCGATTGCGTGCGGACGGTGCGGGACGCGTGGCGCGAGGTGGCAAGGGACCGAGAAGCGAATCCGGGCAGGCGTGATATCCAGACAGCACCGCCTACCCACGACCGCCCATCCGCCGGTCCGGGCTGGATGGCGTAGGACACAACATCAACTGCGAACTGCGGCGCCCATCTGCCGAACTCCGGGGCCAGCTTGTGTTGATCTGCCGTGCTTGCCGGCGATCATGCAATCCTATTCTGGAGAGAGCGTATTTCTCAACTCCTGCGAACTGCGGCGCCCATCTGCCGAACTCCGGGGCCAGCTTGTGTTGATCTGCCGTGCTTGCCGGCGATCATGCAATCCTATTCTGGAGAGAGCGTATTTCTCAACTCCAGGAAGATGGGTTTTACACAATGGATGCGCGGAAATGTCCGATTGGTGTGTTGGTTGTCGCCTGGCTCTTCATCGTGGTCGGCGCTGTTGGTCTGGTGCGCCATTTTCCGCGGCCCATGGTCTTCCACCAGGACGATGTGTGGATCCTGTTGACCGAACTGCTCGCCGTCGTTGCTGGAACCTTTATGCTGCGCGGCTGCAACTGGGCGCGCTGGCTGGCAATTGCCTGGATGGCTTTTCACATCGCGATCAGCTGGCCTGAGATCCGCCAGATCGTCGTGCACACTTTAATCTTCGCGCTGATTGCCGCTCTACTTTTCCGCGGTGCCTCACGGCGATTCTTTGCAAGCGGCCACCGCGCACCCAACAACGCTGCATAGAAAGCGAAGGACCAGGTTCCCTGCGGATGTTCAGCCGTGAACATGCAGGCTCTGACTTCCGGTCTTCACCCCGCGACTGTCAGTTCTTCTTCAAGCTGCTGCTTGTGATAGAGGCTGGCGTAATAGCCGTCGAGGGCGAGGAGCTCTTCATGGCCTCCTATTTCGACGATGCGGCCCTTGTCGAGGACGGCGATGCGGTCGGCATTGCGCACCGTTGAAACGCGATGCGAAATGAGGATGGTGGTTGTGCCGGCGGTGTAGGAACGCAGCCCGCCGAGAATGCGCTCTTCCGTGTAGGTATCGACGCTGGCCAGTGCGTCGTCGAGGATGAGGATGGCAGGGCGCCGCAGCAGAGCGCGGGCGATGGCGGCGCGCTGCTTTTGTCCGCCGGAGAGGGTGACGCCGCGCTCGCCGACCATGGTTTCAAAGCCCTGCGGAAACTCTTCGAACTCCATGCGGATGTGGGCCGCTTGGGCAGCCTCAAGAAGCTCTTCGGCGCCGGTGCCGGGCGCTCCAAAGGCGAGGTTTTCGCGAATGGTTTCGCTGAAGAGGAAGGTTTCCTGGGGAACCATGCCGATGTTGCGCCGCAGCACGGCCAGCGGAAAGTCGCGCACCGGGCGGCCATCGATGAAGAGCGTGTCTTCGGGCGCTTCGTAGAGGCGCGGAATCAGGTTGACGAGCGTGGTTTTGCCGCAGCCGGTGGGGCCGACGATGGCCAGGCTCGATCCGGCGGGGATATGCAGCGAGACGTCGGACAGAACCGGAGTGTCGCCGTAGTTGAACGTAAGGTTGCGGAATTCAATATCGCCGCTGAGCACGGTTTCAGGACCGAGCGACGGGTCGGCGGAGCGGTCGTCGATAGACGGCTCTGACTTGAGCAGTTCGTCGATGCGCTTGACCGAGGCGGTGCCGCGCTGAAAGATGTTTATGACCCAGCCGACGGCGATGATGGGCCAGATGAGCAGGATCATGTAAGTGCTGAAGGCGACGAATTCACCGACGGAGATGCGATGGGCGAGGACCAGGTGCCCTCCGGCGAGGAGGGTGATGATCATGGAGATGCCGAGGATGAACTCGAGCGAGGGCCACAGCATGCCCATCAACTGCACGAGGCGCAGGGCGCGGCCAATGTACTGGCGATTGAGCCGCTCGAAGAGGCCGATTTGCGACTCCTCGCGCGCAAAGGCGCGGATGAGGCGCACGCCGGAGTAATTTTCCTGGGCCTGCGCGGAGATATCGGAGAAGCTGGCCTGGATGCGCTCGAAGCGGTCGTGAATCTTGCGTCCAAGATACTGAACGACGATGCTGGCAAGAGGCATGGGAGCCAGTGCCACCAGAGTGAGATAAGGGCTGATGCGCAGCATGAAGAACAGTGCGAAGACGGTGAGGAAGATGGTGTTCGCGCTGTACATGAGGGCCGGCCCGAGCAACATGCGCACGGCGTTGAGGTCGTTGGTCATGCGGGCCATGATGTCGCCGGTGCGATAGCGCTGATAGAAGCCCGTGTCCTGGCTCTCCAGTTTGGTGAAGAGATCGTTGCGCAGGTCGAACTCGATTTCGCGAGAGATTCCGATAAGAATCCAGCGCTGCGCGTAAAGGAAGATGCCCTTCACGAGGCTGATGCCGACAAGAATCAGGGCAAAGATCAGGATGAGCTCGCGGGTGGTGCCCTTCTCGATTTTGTCGACGGCCATGCCGAGGACGCGGGGAAACTGAACAGCGACAATGTTTGTGGCTACACACGCCAGCGTGCCGCGGATATATCCCCAACGGTAGCGGCGCATGTAGCTGTAAAGCGGGGCAAGGTCGCCGAGCATAGGTCCATTGTACCGGGGCCGCGATTGGAGCTCGAGATTCGCCGATGACCTCGATAAGTCCAACGATGTGCCGGTTGAATTCTTCAAGCTCGACCGCGGGAATCCAGTATTCCTGATGGATGCGCGAGCCTGCTGTTTGGATGGGGAATTGTTTTGGACCCCAGGGCCTTGGCCTCGATACACACCATAGAACCGGCTGATTCCTGGTTTATGTCGGAGTGCGCAAGAGCAGATAGCCGCCGACGAGTCCGAACAGGACATCGGCTGACCAGGCCGCCATGTATGCGGGCAGGTAATTCACGTTGCCCATGGCTTCAAACATGAGATTGACGACCCAGTAGGCGAGTGCGACGGCAATGGCTACAGCGACTCCGGTGAGCGAACCGCGTCGGCCCATGGAGAGCGCAAAGGGGATGGCGAGCAAGGCCATAACAACGGCAATCAGCGGATAGGAGAGCTTGTCCCAGAGCGCGACGCTCAGGCGCTTGGTGTCAAATCCACTCTGGCGCAGGTCGTGGATATAGCGGTTTAGCTGGCCAAAGTTCATCTCCTGCGATTGCAGATCTTCTTTCTTGAAGTAGTCAGGCGGCGCGTGAATCTCAGGAAATGTGGTTTCAAGAAAGGTGCTGTACGCCTTGACGTTCGCGCCCTGAATATCGCGCACCCAGCCGTTTTCGAAGAGCCATCCCGGCTTGTCGGGATTCCAAACCGCACGCTTGGCAAAGATGCGCCGCGTGAGTTGGAAGGTGGAGGGATCGAACTCGAAGACTGAGATGTTGGCAAACTCGTTGCTGTCAGGATCGAAGAACTCGTAGTAAAAGATGCGGCCGGGCTCGCCGGGGAGCGGCTTTTGGCCGAAGATCCACTTTTGCTCGGGGTGGAGGTAGGTCTGCGGCGGACGGCCTTTGATGATATTGCGCAAGGCCTCCTGGCGGCGATTGGCCTGCGGTAGATAGTACTGGTCAAAGATAAACAGACTTACGGCCAGGCAAACAGCGATGGTGACGATGGGAACGACCAGCCGGTAGAGGCTGATGCCGGTCGCCTTCATGGCAACGATTTCGCTGTTGCGATTGAGCGCGCCGAAGATGACCAGGGCGGCGATGAGGACTGCCAGCGGCGCGATTTGGTAAATCATGCTGGGTGTCAGGTTCAAGAGATACTCGCCGACGATGCCGAGAGCAATGCGGTTGCGGAGAATGTCGCCGATCAGATCGAAAAAGGTGAAGACGATCATGAGCAGAACAAAGCCGGCAAGAATGAGGAAAAACATGGTGGCAAACTCGCGAACGATGTACTCATCGAGGATGCGCGGAAAGATGCCGCGCTGCTTGTTGCGCTGCGCGCGCGGCTGAAAGTGATTGAGAAGACCGCTGAGGGGAAATCCATTGGGCTTGGCCGGCGCCTTGAGCTTGGGCAATCGCGCGATCCAAGCCGCGATGGCGGCCAGAATGCGGCCGCCTGTGGCCATTTGCCACAGAAGAAAGATGCCGGCAGCAGCAAAAAGCAAGTTGGCCGACCACACCGCAAAGAATGCCGGCAGCCTGCTTTGATGTCCGAGAGCGACACCGATTTCCGAGAGGAAGTAATAAACGAAGACCAACAGGATGGTGAAGACGAAACCGGAGCTTTTGCCGCCGCGGCGCGAGGCCACGCCGAGCGGTACCCCCACGAGCATGAGCACCAGGCAGGCTGCGGGATAGGAAAAGCGGTTGTGCAGCTCAATGAGGAAGCGCTTGCTGTCGGGACCGTGAATACGCTGAAGCAGGGCGCTGAGGGGCATCGCGTAGAGTGCCTGATCCATTCGACCGAGGTGGACGTCGCTCTGCTGACTCAGAAGCAGGGGCATGTCGGTGGTGGTGAAGGTGGAGATGTTGGACTGTCCCGGCTGGTCGGCCACGGTTTCGTCGCGCAGACCGTTGCGCAGGCGCATGATCAACTCCTGCGAGCTGTCATTGACCACGGTGGCGGATTCGGCAGTGATGACCTTTGGATTGCCGGGATCGCTGACGTCGGCCATGAAAACATTGCCCCAGTTTGCCGCGCCCGCCCCGGCGTGCACATCCTGCACATAGAGAACGAAGTTGCGAAAGTCCTCGTAGAAGACGTGCGGTTGAATCTCGTAGGAGGCCTGCGAAGTTTCAAGGGACTGCTGCATCTGAATGATGGCCTGATTGGAGCGCGGAATCAGATAGAGCGAGTTGCCCAGGCCGAGCAGCGTACCTGTGACGGCGATGATGGAGGCGACACGCACAAAATAGCCGATGCCCAGGCCTGAGGCGCGCATGGCGATGATTTCGCTGTCGGAGGCGAGGCGGCTCAAACCGAGCAGAATACCCCACAGCACCGCCATGGGAATTGTGACCTTGAAGAGATTGGGCAGCGTGAAGAGGAAGACCTGCCCCACGTCGGCCCACGTGGAACTGCTGCGCACCACAATCTCAAGGATGTGCGGAAGCAGGGGCATGAAGAGGATGAAGGTGAAGAGAGCGCAGCCAATGAGCGTGAGGGAGAGGATCTCGCCGAGGATGTAGCGGGTGAGGATGCGCACAAGCTGACTCTTGCTCTAGTCTAAAAGACTTTGCCGCCGCGGATGCTTCCACAGCGGCAAAGCCGAGAATCGCCTGATTGGGACGCCCTTTTCCTGGGTAACGAACGGCACAATCAGAACTGATAGGAGATCGTCCCATAAATCGAGCGCGGCGCACCCGGGTAGGCGTTGATGTATCCGCTGGGAGCTGTATTTCCTGGGAATAGCGAGGCAAAATACCCGCCGCTGGAGACGTACTCGTATTCGTTGTACTGCGAATTTCCGATGTTCATCATATCGACCCGCAGGTTGACCGACTGCCGTTCGAAGAAGGTAAAGGGAACATTGAAGGAGAGATTCGCCGTCGTATAGGCCGGCATGGTCTGCGAGGTGGGCGCGCCGGTATTGTTCGACCACAGGTGTTGCGAGCCGGTGCTCTCCACCCAGAATCGCGGCTCCACGATCACATGGTTGTTGTGCTGGATCCCGTAGTAGACACCCGTATTCAGCGTGAAATTGGGGACGTAGGACACGGGGAGGTTGTTGTAGTACGCGCACCCATCGGCGAGGCCAGTGGCATTCGACGACGATCCGCATTCTGAGAGGGGTCCACCGGTGACGTAGGTTGTAAAATTCGAAGCTTCGCCTGCGAAATTGAAGAAGAAATGAATATTGCTGCGCGGATCGGCGTCGAAGAAGGCGTCTACGCCGTGGTAGGTGGAGTTGCCGCCGCTGGTTTCCTCTACGCCGAGCGCTGTTTCGACGTCAATCTCCTGGTTGGTGTAATTGTTGTGGAAGTAATTGACCCCGGCAATGAAGTTCCTGAGCCCCGGCGCGTGGGTGAAGTGAACCTTGCCGCCGAATTGAGCGTAGGCGCCCTTCGCCAGAATGTAGTAGGCCGGATTCACTGCCTGGAACAGTCCACCGCCGCCACCCAGCGCGGGGCTGCGGTAGGTGGTGTCATAGCCGCCATAGATCGTGAGCCAATCCTTGGGCATGACCGACGCGTCAATGCCGGGCTCAATAGCCGAGCGGCTTTCATGCGCTCCGCAAAGCGACCCCTGGTCTTTTGCCGAGCTGCCGTCGGAGGTCTGGACGGGAGTTCCCCAAAGGTTGTAATAGGGATCGGAGGCACTGCTGCCGGTCTGCGGGTTCAGCGAGCAGTGGGTCTGATAGACAGGAGCGGTAGACGGAGTGGCCGTTCCACTCGAGTTTTCGTAGAAGTAAGTGCTGGGGGCGAAGGTGAAGTCACGCGCCGCCTGATCGCTGTAGCTGGTACTGAATCCGTCAACGCGCACACTGGGAATGATGTGAATCCGCGGGATGGGATGGAAATCGTCCTGAGCAAAGAATGTTACGTTGTCCTGCTGGAAGTAGCCGGAGCGAAACTTCGAGCCTGCGCCGACGATCTGCTGAGCTCCGCTTCCTCCATCGGCGGGATTGTAGAAGAGGTTATGCGGGTTATAGACCTCGTGAATGAGATAGCCGCCGAACTGAACGGTGTTGAAAGGGAGAACCTGGGAAAACCCGATCTGGTCTCCGAACATGTTGCTGTGCGGGTTGTTCCACTCGTCTACCTGCGCGCCCTGGGACAGGGCATCCGCGTTGCGGCGGTGAAAACGGCGGATGTGGGTGTACCATGCCGAATTCTCGAGTGTGCTGGTGTGGCTCAGAAACAACCTTTGGCGCGCATAGGCCATGAAGCCTTCGTTGGTGTCGTACTTGTTGTAGTCGGCGTAGGGAAGCGAGCTAAAGAAGCCGCTGCTTGCCTGGCTGTAGTGGATGCCGCTGCCGGGTTCGACGAGGCCCACATCGGTGGTGGGAATAACCTGGGCGCGATAGCCGCCACCTTTCGCGTAAAGAACACCAAAAGCAAAACTGCCCGCCGAGAACGTCTTGACGGTCTTGCCGAATACCGAGCCGTTCTTGGCGGGATCGCCGAAGCCGTCCGGCGCCGGACGGTAATCGTCGCCGCGTCCCACGCCGCCACCCAGGACCGTGGACCAGCCTTTAAAAATGCCGGTGTTGCCCACGAAGGCGAAGTTCTGCTGGCCATAGGGGCCATCGGTGACGGCAGCGCTCAGGTGCCGGTCCAGGGTCGGCTGAATCGGCGTGTACTCCACACGTCCGCCTACGTCGGTATACCAACGGTCCGCCGCTTCGCCCGGGCCGTAGGTTACCTGCACGTCCTGCATAACGAGGTTCTGCGGCATGGTGGCCGATTGCCATAAACCGGTCGCCGGGTCAGCCACCGGAATTCCGTCATACGTGATGCCCAACGAGCCCGGCGCCGTGAAGCTTGTTGCCTCGCCCGCCCAGCCCTGCTGGACTCCGTTCACGATCACCGTATATTTCGTTGAACCGGTCTCTCCATAGCCGATCACGTTCGCTCCCGGGGTGGAATCAAGCACCTGTGCACCGCCGGCCAGGGGACCAGCCGCGTCCAACTGCTTGCGGTCGAGCACGCGCACCGTATCCGGCATCAGCATCACGTCTTCGCGGGTGGGCATGGGCTTGGCCTCGGGGTCAACGGTCCCGCGCACCACCACGCTGTCATTCAATGCCGCCACCTGGAGAGTGGCTGCGATGTTGTGCTGTGTTGCCGGCGAAACCCGCTCGGTGAATGACTCAAATCCCGACTTCTCGATGGAGACCATGTGTGGCCCGGCAGAAACATCGCCGAAGACAAACTGGCCTTCTGCGCCCGTTGTGGTGTGATCCACTTTGTTCGTTGTCAAATCCGTCAGAGAAACGGCCGCGTTGGCAATTGCGTTTCCGGCGGTGTCCACTACCTTGCCATGAATTGCGGCGGCGCCCTGCGCACTCAAGGGAACGCAAACCGTCAGCATCATACTCAGAAACCAGAACCAGGCCACAACTGGAATTCGCCTCATAAATTCTCCTCACGTGTTGATGAATGCTGTCGCTTCGAAAATTGAGAACGGACACCCGATGACCTTCCAGGCGGAACAGAAAGATTCGAAGAGCGTCGTTGAGGATCGGCTATCTCTGTTCGTTCTTTCGCTCCGCAGCAAGAGTTCGATCCTGACTCAGGCTGCGCCGCGCGTCAGTCGGACGCGGCAGCAAGACGCGGCTGCGAACCCGAAAACTGCCGGTGAAGAATTCTCAGATTTTGCCGTTTAGAGAGGTCAATTCACAAGATTGGCGGTGCGCGAATAATGAACCGACTGGAGGGGCAATGATGCGATGGAGCATCTTGCAAAGTGGGCAGAGAGAAGCCCTCGCTACCCGCCGATTTGCAATCCAATCTCGCCACGAGTGCATGGGTTTTTGAAACCCTCACCGGCGAGGTTGCCACGTAAGACGTTGCGGCTCTCTTCGAAGGGAGAGGCCTTTCCGCATCAGTAAGGAGTTTCGCTGGAGGGAACGAAGATGCGTGCGGATGCCGCCAGTGTTTATAGAGCGAGGTCTTGTATTCCAGCCCCCAGGCGAACAAAGCAATCACCAGTAACAGCGCGCCAATCGGCAATTGGGCGCGGTGATTTGCTTTTCCCGAAACGATCGTAAACTGGGGCGATTTGATCAAAGGACCGGAAAACTCCTCGTGACACAGGAACAATTGAATTGCGAATGCAGGTTCAATTTGCGGCGTGCCGGTTGACTTTAGGCCGACTGGCTCGCAGCCAACCTTTTGCCAGCCCCTATCAACCCACCTCGACTATTGGCTGATAGAGCTTGCGCCTGGCACAAGAGCAGGAGGGCATACAGCTACCTCGATCTGCAAACCCAAATTGTTTGACTTGCTGAATTCGATCTCTTACGTGAAAGCGATGCTTTGCGTACGGAAGCGATCGCCCCTAGCGAACGCGGGGCAAAAGACGCTGGCCACGTGGATTCAATGCGGCAGCAAAGATACTTTCAATGACCACGGTTAATAGAGGATTAAAGGAGAATGAATGTTCTGCGACAGCCGGGTTTCAACTGTGAGAAAGGCAGCAGGGACGCACTCGGATTGGAGGGGAAGGACGATCTGCGAGACTACGAGTTCGACCAGCGACGCAGGCGCAGGCTGTTGGCGAGGACGCACACCGAGCTAAGCGCCATGGCCGCGGCGGCAAGCCATGGAGTGAGCAAAATGTGGAAGGCGGGATAGAGCAGTCCGGCGGCGAGCGGAATGCCGATGAGGTTGTAGCCGATCGCCCATCCCAGGTTCTGGCGCATGATGCGCAGGGTTTGACGGGCGAGGGCAAGCGCCGCCGGGATAGCGGAAGGTTGCGCTCGCAGAAGCAGAACGTCTCCGGCTTCCTGGGCAAGATCGGCGCCGGTACCCATGGCAATGCCAGCATCGGCCTGGGCGAGCGCGGCGGCGTCGTTAATGCCGTCGCCGACCATGGCGACGCGCAGCCCTGACTGCTGAAGGGCACGAATGCGGGCCAGCTTTCCGGCGGGATCGAGACCGGCTTCGACCTCGGTGATTCCGGCCTGCTGCGCGATGGGCGCGGCCGCCGCGGCAGAGTCGCCGGTGAGCATGAGCGTGCGAAGGCCGGAGCGGCGCAATGCGGCGACGGCTGCGGCGGCGTCGGGACGAAGCGCATCGCGGGCGTCAAAATAGCCGACCGGCTTGTTGTCGAGGGCCATCCACAGACGCGTGACTCCGGGCTCTGATGCGGCAACACCGCCGGGCAGCGTGATGGAGAATTCGCGGAAGAGGGCTTCATTGCCGAGCAGGCAGTCGCGGCTCTCGACGCGGGCTGTCAAGCCGCGGCCGGGAAAGATCTGCACATCGTCGGCTGGCGGCCAGGTGAGACCGAGGGCTCGCGCGTGGTCGACAAGGGCGTGGGCGAGGGGATGGTTGGAACGCTCTTCGGCTGCGGCGGCAACGCGGAGGAGATCGTTCTCGATGGCTTGATTCTTTTCCCTGGTCTCAGAATCGAGACCAGGGGCACCCGCGATGGTTGGTTGCGCAAGCGGGTGAATTGCGGCCAGGACCGGGTGGCCCATGGTGAGTGTGCCGGTCTTGTCGAGGACTACGGCATCGAGGTGTCCGAGACGCTCCAGTGCTTCACCGCCTTTGAAGAGCACGCCGAGTTGCGCGCCGCGGCCTACGGCGACGGTAAGCGCGGCAGGCACGGCCAAGCCCATGGCGCACGGGCAGGCGACCACAAGAACTGCAACGGTGTTGGCAAGAGCTAGCGGCAGCGAATGTGTGGAGATGAGCCATGCCGCGAACGTGAGTGCTGCGAGCGCAAGCACGATGGGGACGAAGATGGCGCTGGCGCGGTCGGCGAGCCGCTCCATGGGCGCGCGGGAGCTTTGCGCCTGATCGACCATGCGTGCAATTTGAGAGAGCACGGTAGCCTCGCCCAGCGACTCCGCACAGCAGACGACTGCGCCATCGTAGTTGAGCGAGCCGGCCAGCACGCGGCCACCGGGCTCGCGCTCGAGCGGAGTGGATTCGCCGGTAAGCATCGACTCGTCGACCGTAGTGCGGCCTTCAAGGATTACGGCGTCGACGGGATATCGCTCGCCGGGCAGGACCACGATGCTGTCGCCGGGTCGAACTTCTTCGAGCGGGACGACGGTCTGGACGCCATCGACCATGCGGCGCGCGGTGACGGGGCGCAGGCGCGAAAGCGAATCCAGAGCGGCGAGAGCGCGGCGCTTGGCGCGGCCCTCAAGGCTTTTGCCCAGCAGGAGGAAGCCGAGGATGAGCAGGACCGCATCGAAGTAGACCTGGCGTCCGGGCGCAGGCGCAACAGTGGAATAGGCCGAATAGACGAATGCTACCGCTGTGCCCAGGCTGACCAGCGTGTTCATGTTGGTGGACCCGTGGCGCAGGGCACGAATGGCGCTGACGTAGATGCCGCGCCCGGCCCAGGCCACAACCGCCGCAGTGAGGCACAGCAAAAACCAGCGCAGAGGATTTGCGGGCAGCGCGTAGAGCCAGGGCATGAGGCGCATCATGAATCGATCGGGTGCACTGCTCATCTCCGTTCCAAGCGGCATTGCAATCAGCATGGCCAGCGCGCCGGCGGCAAGCGTGATCCATGCTTTGCGAGGCGAGTCTGCTGCGAGGTCGCGAGCGGGCGTACCGGAATCGCCGGTGCGAGGGAGGACGGCATCGTAGCCGGCTCCGCGAATGGCTTCAACCAGTTGCTCGGGCGCTGCCAATGCGGGATCGAAGACCACGTTGGCGCGATGTGCCATGAGATCGACGCGCGCCGATTCGACTCCCGCAGTGGAGCGAAGCGCCTCTTCTACGTGGTGCTGGCAACTGGCGCAGGTCATGCCGAGAACTGGGAGGGTGAGCGATTCTGTCGCGTGCGAAGCCACGGGGCTATCCAAAATGCGGTCCAGCGAATGGCCAATCTACGGTTTGGCCAGATTTACGGTTTGGCCAGATTTACGGCGTTATGATTCCAAATGCGCGCTGTAGCCCACTTTGGCGAGAGCGGCAATAGCGAGGGCAACGGGATCATCGGCGGGAGCGGGTTGCTGGGTAGAACTGAGCCTAGCTGCACCCACGGTAACTTCGTTCACCACGACGCCAGGGGTAGCTGCAAGCGCCTGGCTGGCGCGGCGCACACATGAGGCGCAGTGCATTCCTTCGATTTTCAGAGAAAATTCCAGCATTTATGCTTCCCTCCCGTCTTTATTTGATGATAGCGGGAGAAGAGGGACTCGGGAGCGGGCAGAGATGTATCCCAAGTCTCAAAATCGAGACCTTGGGCACCCGCAGAAAGGCAATTGGGATGGAAGGCGACATACAACGCGAGTTTCCGCAAGCTCCGCTGGTGGCAGTGGGTGCCGTAGTGGAGCATGAGGGCCGCGTGCTGCTGGTGCGGCGTGGGAGCGAACCGTTGAAGGGTCATTGGACGCTGCCTGGAGGCATGTTGGAGGTTGGCGAGGCGCTTACTGAAGGAGTTGTGCGCGAAGTGAGAGAGGAAACCGGGTTGGTGGTTGAACCCATCGAACTGATTGAGGTTCTCGACCGGATTCACCGGGAGGGTGCTTGCGTTCGCTACCACTATGTGATTGCCGATTATCTCTGCCGCGTGACGGGCGGGGAGCTGAAAGCCGCTTCGGACGCGGAAGAGGTGCGGTGGGTGGAACGGGCGGAATGGAACAGCCATAGCGCACTGATTGTGGATCCGGTTACGGTGCGCGTCATTGAAAAAGGCTGGCAAAGGGTGCAAGCGCTGCGCAAGGAAAGCAGGTAGGTCGATGAAGTTGGCAAAATGGGTGCTCTTGGCCGCGATTGTGCTGGCAGTGATCGCGGGGATTGGATTCCTGATGCGCCCGGTGAGCTACTTCGACGGATGGATGTACTTGCAGGAATATCTCTCTGGTGTACAGAGCCGCTGGCTCCAGGTTGAAGGGGATCGCGTGCATTACCTGGCAGAGGGGCCGGCGAATGGACCGGTGGTGGTGCTGGTGCACGGGCTGGGTGGGAGCGCCGAGGACTGGCGCAATCTGGCGCCGTATCTGGCCCACGCGGGCTTTCGCGTCTACATGCCTGACTTGCTGGGATACGGGCGAAGCGAAAAGCCCGCAGATTTTTCCTATTCGGTGCGCGACGAGGCTGCGGTGGTTATTGGTTTCATGGATGCGCTGGGGCTGAAGCAGGTTGACCTCGGCGGGTGGTCGATGGGTGGATGGATCGTCGAGCTGGTTGCCGTGGAGCATCCGGAAAGAGTTGCGCGGCTGATGCTGTTCGATGCGGCGGGTCTTAACGTAAAGCCGGAATGGGATACCGGATTGTTTACACCGACGACGGCGGATCAGCTTGACCAGTTGGATGCCTTGCTCATGCCGCAGCCACCGCATGTGCCGTCGTATGTGGCGCGCGACATTCTGCGCCTGTCACAGAAAAATGGCTGGGTGGTGAAGCGGTCGCTGGCAACCATGATGACGGCGCAGGATGTGACCGACAATCTGCTGCCGCGACTGAAGATGCCGGTACTGATCTTGTGGGGCGCTGTGGACCGGATTGTCCCACTGAATCAGGCAGAGACAATGCACCGGCTCATTCCGCAATCGGAGCTGGATGTGTTTGCCGGCTGCGGACATCTTGCGCCGTTGCAGTGCACCAGCGAAATGGGGCCGAAAGTGGTGAAGTTTGTGGAGGAATGGTAGGGTTCTGGCCCCAGAAAGCGACGCCTGCGGGGAAGGGTTGACTCACTCACATCTGCTCTGAAAGACTCACCCCAATGGGTTACACCGGAAAGATTGAATACGCCGCAGAGCGCAAGCTTCGCACCAGGAACAAACGCCATTACAGGCTGGCACATTGGCCTATCTGGATTTGGGTTTTTTTCCTGGCTCCTGGGCCGCTGACCTTTGGCCTGTTCGCTCACGGATTTCATTGGGCCAATTGGGCGTGGCTGGCCGCGGTCTTGCTGGGAACCGGCATCGCCGGCCTGTATGGCCAGTTGCCGGGCGTGGAACCGGCGCCCTACATTCTGCGCTTCGACGAAGACAAGCCAAATCCGCTCTACCGCCGCATTTGCTACACCTTTGCCTGGAACGCGGTGATCAGTTACACACTGATTAACCTGGCCGGACTGGTGACCGCCGTGGTGAAAGGTGTGTGGCGAATGAAGCAGCTCTATCTCTACACCTACTCACCGCTTTGCGCCCTCATTCTGTTTCTGGGATTGATCGGCAAGCTGCCGCGCGTGGGCCCTTCAACGAAGGGCGAGGGCAGGGAGCGGCGTTATTTCTACGGATCGGTCTGGGCAGTGGCTGCGGCGCATACCGCCGGGCTGGTGTTGTGGAAGATTCTTCCTCACACCTCGATCTCGACTGAATCGGGTAATTGGCTGAAGCTGATCGTCTTTGTTGGGGTGCTGGTCGAGATGGGCATTTTGTCGTACCAAGGCAAGCTGCCCAGGACACGGCCGATTTTGCCTGGAGAGATGATGGTCTCGGACTGAGCAGCAACATGTCTTGCGCCATGTCTTGCGCTGGGCCATTCGAATATAACTCATTCATAATCAGCAAGAACACCGGGAGAAGCTGCAGGCAGGTCGGCGTTGTTGAGCGCCGGGCACACCCATTTGTCCTGGGAAGCGTCCCATTTGTGGGTAAACGCGGCTCCGGGGCATCCGCTTGGCGGGCAGGCGCGTCTCACGATTTGCGGGTGATTCAAATCACATTTGACCATCGCGCCTCAAAGGTATAAGAAGGTTGCTATGTGTCTGGCGATACCAGGAAAAGTGGAAGAGATTACCGACGACGGCATGATCCGGATAGGACGGGTGAACTTCGGCGGTGTGGTGAAGAACGTTTGCCTTGACTACGTGCCTGAGGTTGGGGTGGGCGACTACACAATTGTCCACGTTGGGTTTGCCCTGTCGAAGATCGATGAGGCGACGGCCCAGCAGACGCTTGAGGACTTCCGCACCCTGGGTTTGCTTGAAGAAGAACTGGCCGGTGAGGAAGAGGCTTTTGCGCGCGCGGCGAAGGCGAAACAATCCCCATGTCCGGACGGAAGCTGCGACGTAGAGCGAGTGACCAGGTCAGCGGGTCAGCAAGTCAGCTAACTGGCGGGTCGGTGGGCCCGCGAGCGAAAGACGTGCGAGCATGAAGTATCTGACTGAGTTTCGCAACGGCGAGATTGCGCAGCGCATAGCGCGGGAGATCACTCAAGCTGCAACGCGACCGTGGAAGATCATGGAAGTCTGCGGCGGGCAGACTCACTCGATTATCAAGAATGGCATTGACCAGATGCTGCCGGCCGGCATCGAGATGATTCACGGACCGGGCTGTCCGGTTTGCGTCACGCCCCTGGAATTGATTGACAAGGCGCTGGCGATTGCCGCGCAACCGGGAGTGATTTTCTGCTCATTCGGCGACATGCTGCGCGTTCCCGGCACCGATAGCGACCTGTTTCAGGTGAAGGGCCGCGGCGGCGACGTGCGCGTGGTGTATTCGCCGCTGGATGCGGTGGAGCTGGCGGTCAAGAATCCTGACAAGCAAGTGGTCTTCTTTGGCGTGGGATTTGAGACGACGGCTCCGGCCAATGCCATGAGCGTGCACCTGGCGAAGCGTCGCGGGCTGAAGAATTTCTCGGTGCTGGTTTCGCATGTGCTGGTGCCGCCCGCGATTGCGGCAATTCTGCAATCGCCCGGCAACCTGGTGCAGGGATTTCTGGCGGCGGGCCATGTGTGCAGTGTGATGGGTTATTGGGAGTATCCGCCGCTCGCGGAGAAGTTTGGCGTGCCGATCGTGGTGACTGGTTTTGAGCCCCTGGATTTGCTGGACGGAATTCGGCGGACGGTAATTCAGCTTGAAGCGGGACGGCATGAGGTAGAGAACGCGTATAGCCGCGTAGTGACGTTCGAAGGGAATCGCCCGGCGCAGAAGCTGCTGGGCGAGGTTTTTGAAGTGACAGATCGCGCGTGGCGCGGCATCGGAGTGATTCCGAAAAGCGGCTGGCGGCTTAATGCGGAGTATCGCGAATTTGATGCGGAGCTGCGCTTCAAGATCACCGGGATTCACACGCAGGAGTCGGCGCTGTGCCACTCCGGAGATGTGCTGCGCGGCGTGATGAAGCCGGCTGAATGCCCTGCGTTCGGAAAAGAGTGCACGCCACGGCATCCGCTGGGCGCGACGATGGTTTCAAGCGAAGGCGCATGCGCTGCGTATTACAACTACGGGCGTTTTCTTTCGGCCGAACAGCTGGCGGGTGCGGGTGCGGCGCTGAGCAAAGATATGGCCGGAGCGGCGCATGCCTGACCATGCTGCGGCCATCGCACCAGACTTTTCCAACTGGACATGCCCGCTGCCACTCGCCGACTATCCCACGATCGTGATGGGCCACGGAGGCGGCGGCAAGCTGGGCAACGAGCTGGTGGAACACCTGTTTCTGCCGGCGTTTCGCAATCCCGCTCTTGAAAACCTTGGCGACGCGGCGGTACTTGAAGCAGCAGGCGCGCGGCTGGCGCTAAGCACCGACTCGTTTGTTGTGCAGCCGCTGTTTTTTCCTGGCGGATCGATTGGCGAACTAGCGGTGAACGGCACTGTGAACGACCTGGCCGTCTCCGGCGCCGAGCCGAAGTTTTTGAGCGCGAGCTTCATTCTGGAAGAGGGATTCGCGCTGGCGCAACTGGCGGCCATCGTGGACGCGATGGCCAAGGCGGCAACAACGGCGGGCGTGAAGATTGTTACGGGCGATACGAAGGTTGTGGAACGCGGGCACGGCGATGGTTGCTACATCAACACTGCCGGCATCGGTGTGCTGCGACCGGGAATTCAAGTGGGTCCGCATCGCGCGGCGCCAGGAGATGCGGTGATCGTCTCGGGAACAATCGGCGACCACGGCATGGCGATCATGAGCGTGCGCGAGGGGCTGGAGTTTGAAAGCCAGATCCGCTCAGATTGCGCGGCGCTGAACGGGATGATTGCCGATGTGCTGGCTGAGGCCGGGGGTGCGGTGCACGCGATGCGCGATCCGACGCGCGGCGGCCTGGCATCGACGCTGAACGAGATTGCACTGGCTTCCAATGTGGGCGTTGTGATCGACGAGATGAAGCTGCCGGTCAGATTTGAAGTCCAATCAGCCTGCGAGCTGCTCGGATTGGATCCGGTGTATGTAGCCAACGAGGGCAAGGTTGTGTTTTTCGTTGCGTCTGACGCGGCAGAGCGAGTGCTGGCAGTGTTGCGCGCACATCCGCTGGGCGGCGAGGCGGCACGCATCGGCCAGGTGACGGCCGAACACAGGCACATGCTGGTGGCGCGCACTGCAATGGGCGCGAACCGCGTGATTCCTACGATGATTGGCGAGCAATTGCCGCGGATCTGCTAGGAACGCGCTGCCAGCAAAACAATCAGCCGAAAAGTTCGAAGGACTTCTCGATGCGGGCAGGGACCTCTGTGGGCTGATCGTGGAGTGCGGAGCTGATTTCAAGGACGGTTGCGGGAGGTGTTGCGAGCTCCTGGAGTGCTTTGACAGTGACCGGCCAATCGATGGTGCCGTCGCCGGGCCACAAATGCTCGTCCTTCGCGCCATGGTTGTCGTGAACGTGAACTGTGGCGATGCGGCTGCCAAGAGTCGCGATTGCGTCAGCGGTTCCGACAGTGATGTTCGCGTGACCAAGGTCGAGACAGACACCGACGCCATCCAAGTGTCCCATCTCAAGAATCAGGCCAAGATGCGTGGGAGTTGTAGCCTCGCTGAGAAGGTTCTCGACCAGCAGCCGGACGCCGAGTGGGCGCGCAAAGGCGCCCAGGTGTTCGAGAGCCGTGAGCGCAAACTCGATGGTGCGCGGCGACCAGGTATCTTCCCGCTCGCCGAGATGAACAACAAGATTGCGCAGCGGAATGTGCTCGGCGGATTCCAGCGCGCGTTTAATCTCATCCATGGCGTCGATGCGGCGAGCTTTCTCCGGGTGCAGCACATTCACACCGGGTGCGCCGGCGCGGCCCATCTCGCGGTCAGGGAAGAGCGGGGCGTGCATTGAGAAGGCCTGAAGCGAGCTGGAGCGAAACCACTCCGCCAGCTCAGCTACGTGTTCGCGGCTGGTGTAGTCGAAGTGCTGGCGCGCGGCAAAGATTTCGACCGCCTGAGCGCCGGAGCGCTCGGCCAGCTCAAGAAGGCCCGGATGCAAGCGATGGTTCAAAAAGATATGAGTCGATAAGACGCGCAGCATGATGTGGGCCCCTCGCGCCGGATCGATGGGGTAACTCGAGCCGGCCCCTCATTTCATTTTCGCATTGTCGCAAGGGTTTCCGGACAGGGATGTGTTGCCCCGGTTGGTGCGCGGTATGCCGGAATCAGGGGCGCGGGCATCGGATTCAGCCAACCGGCTATCATCAAGTCTGACAGGGCCGGCATCAAGTTCCGCCTACTTGTTGTTCATTGGGTCAGCGGGCGAAATGTGCATTGCAACTGGCTTTTTGTCCGCCGAACGGAGGGCGTTTGCCGGAGTTTGAGCAAGTGGAAAGTGTTTTGTGGATCGAGGGGACGGAACCTGTAGGGATGGCGATCGTGCTGCGTCCGCAGGGCGAGAACACGCTCAAGGAAGAATTGGCGGTGATGAAGCGCGGCGGAGTGGAGACGCTGGTTTCTCTGCTGGAACCGAACGAGGCTCGTTGGCTTGGCCTCGCGGAAGAGGGCCGGCTCGCCGCGGAAGTTGGAATGCAGTTTCTTTCCTACCCCATTTTCGACGTGCATGTGCCGGAGGACGTGAACACCTTCAGAATGTTTGTGGCGGGCCTGGCGGATCGCATTCGCGACGGCGAGCGAGTCGGCGTACACTGCCGGGGAAGTATCGGCAGGTCGACGGTAACGGCAGCGTGCACGCTCATCCATCTGGGCTGGAAGGCGAGAGACGCGCTGATAGCCATTGAGGCGGCACGTGGCTGCAACGTGCCCGACACCAGGGAGCAGTTGCGCTGGATTTTGAACTACAAGGCCGAGCCGTGACTGCGACGACGCGAGATCCGGTCATGGAGTTGGGCTTTCCGCATCGCTGGCGGGCCGAGGTGCTTGCGGCGCGCCCGATGATTTTACCGCCGCGACACTTTGTTTATCCGCGTGAAGCTGAGGAAGTGGAGCGTGGGGCGCTGGAAGTGCTGGTTCGGCCTGGTGGCCCAGATGCGCAGCCTTTTCTGGCCACATGCGCGCTGGGGTTTCGTGAGGCGGCAGCGCCCACCGGGATCTGGTCGACTCCCAACGAAGAAGAAATATGCGCAGTTTCGGGGGGGTATGCATACCTAATCGATACCGCTGCGCCGGAGCGGTTCACCATGATTGCCTATCGGCCTGTGTTGGAGGTTCGGGCAGTCGTGACGGAGGGGTTGCTGTTATTCGTTGGACATCATTCGATTCTGGCATGGGGCCGCGATGGCCAGGCATGGGAATCCGAAAAACTTTCAGATGAAGGCGTAACGATTACGGAAATTGATGGCGGCGTACTGCACGGAGTGGGTTGGGAGATGTCGAGCGATCGCGAGACTCCGTTTGCCGTGGAGATGCGGAGTGGGCGGCGCATCCCGCCCACTCGCGGTTAAGCGCACAGCAGACACTTAGTATTTCTTAAAGTTCACTTCTATGGTTAAAGTGACGGCGACCGGCCTCCCCTGGTGCATCGCCGGCTTGAAGCGATACTGCTTTATTGCCTTGATGGCCTCTGCGTCGAAGTCAGGATTGTATGAACGACTGATATGCACCTCGTGCGGCATACCTTGGCCGTCTACGATGAGGTGAACCAGAACGATGGCAGAAAAGCCCACTTTGGCGTTGTGGGCCGACTTTGGAAATTCGGCTTCGCTGGACTTGAGCACCACGGGCGGTGTTACATCTTTGCCGATTTTGTAGATTTGGCCGAATGGGCTTGATTGGTCAGGCTTTTGCGTGGGAGATTGCGGTTGAATGGTGACCGCCATTGCCGCAATGCCAAGCCCTACGGAAAGCAGAATAATCGCCGCGGGAAGGAGCAGGCCGTATTTCAACAAGGCGCCGACTTGATGTTTCTTCATGCTGAGTCTCATGATTCGCTTCTCCAGAATGTTGGCATCGAAGATGCCGATGGGGTGAATTGCGGGGACGCGGGCGGCGAGAGCCACCATGGTTGCGAGGCGCAGCAGCGACCTGGAGTAGCTGTGCGAATCCATATGAAATTCAGTGACCATATCGTCGCAGACCATCTCGCGCGTTTGAGTGATCTGGGCTTTGATTGCCCAAATTGCGGGGTGGAAGACGAGAGGAACTGTTACGACCTCATAAAAGAGATTTTTCTGGAAGTCACGCCGATTGAGGTGCGCGCATTCGTGAGCCGTCGCGGCGAGAAAGTCCCGCGGCGCACATTGAGCCGCAAAATCAGGCGGCAGCAGAAGCGCCGGCTTCAGAAAACCTAGAGCAACAGGACCCGATACCTGCGACGACACCAGAATGCGGGCCTTATCCAGCGAGAACGCTCGCTTGCACTCGTGCCAGATTTCGTCCTGCTCCGGTGTCAGGGTGGCTGGGTCTGCCCTGCGAAGCAGCGCTGCAGCGCCAAGCAGAGACGCGAGCAAGCGACCGGTGAAGTAGAGGATCGTTGCGCTGTAGATAACCAGTGATGACCAGAGTACAGCTCCAGGAACAATAAAATCCTGGCGTGAGTTCGGAGCACCATCTTGCGCGGCGAAGAAAATCACCGACGAATGAAGGCCCGCGGCCTGCGACGCGACGAGCGAGACAGCCAACGCGCGAAGAACGGGCAGCGCCGGCGCGACCACGGCAATCGTCAAGGTGGAGACCCAAACGGAGTGTTCAGCCTTCGGGCCGAGGCGCTTGACGAGGCGACTCGCCAGCCAACCCGCAGCGGCGCACAGGACAACTTCCCACACGGCGTTTGCCAGGTAAGAGGCGGAAAAAGCAGAAAAGCTACTCACTGCCCTCACTCCTTTCCTCGGCCTCGAGTTTTCGGCTCAGTTCGGCTATCCGCTCGAGGTCGACCTGGCGGCTCTTGACCAGGCTCATTACGAGTGCCTCCGAAGATCCCCCGAAGGCTCGCTCGACAAAATCGCGTACCGCCTGGCCGAGAACCCTCTCGCGCGAGGCGGCAGCGCGATAGACGTAGGCCCGCCCCGACAAGCTCCGCCGGACTCGACCTTTGCGGTGAAGGATGTTGAGCATAGTTTGGACGGTGTTGTAGGCGAGGTCGTCACCGGGCGGCAGGCTTTGCTGGACGCGCTGCACATTGCTCGGCCCCTCGCTCCATAGAACCTGCATGATTTTGAGTTCGAGAGGGGTGAGGACGTTGACGCCTTTTCGTCGTCCGGCCATGGCATCTCCTAAACAAATAGGAGTATGGAACTGCCGAGGAAGTTTGTCAACCTAAATGTTTAGGATATCGGCGCTGGCGATTACTATCCGGCCCTGACACGCACCTTGTTGGCCGGCAGAATGGTCTCATACGCCTCGTAGATTCCGTCAAACACAGAGTCCCAGCTTGCGGTGAGAGCGTTGGCGCGCGCGGCCTGACGCATCAGGGCAAGGCGAGCGGGGTCGGCGAGCACTGAAGTGATGGCGGCGCTGAATTGATCGTCGGACACGATGCGGCCGGTGCCGCCGTCGCGGACGATGGTGCAGGGACCGCCGTCGGGAGTGACGATGGCCGGGACGCCACTGGCCAGAGCTTCAAGCACAACATTGCCGAAGGTGTCAGTGTGCGAGGGGAAGACAAAGAGGTCCATGTTGGCGTAGGCGTTTGCAAGCGCTTCTCCCCGCAGTACTCCGGTGAACTCCGCCTGCGGCAGGCGTTCACGCAGCCATGCTTCATCGCCGCCGTGACCGACGATAAGGAAGCGGGTGTTCGTCACGCCAATGCGATCCAGTTCGTTCTGGATTTGGACGAGGAGGCCAATGTTTTTTTCAACCGAGAGGCGGCCGACAAAGCCGAGGATGCGATTGTTGTCCATAGGATCGCGTTTGCGTTTGGCGGGATGGAAGAGTTCCGCATCAACGCCGCGCGGCATCAAGTGGCAGGGCCGGCCGGTGGTGCGCTCGAGGAGCGCGCAAAGCTCCGGATTGGGAGCGAAGAGCACCTGAGCGATGGAGTAGAACCTGGCCGCGGTTGCCATGGCCAGGTCTTCGATTCTTTGGCCTGTGGCGGCGGAATGTTGCCGGGGCAAGAGACACAGAAACCAATTGGCGCGGCGAGCGGCGTATTCGTGGACGTTGGTGTGCCAACTTGCGGCGAGGGGCAGGCGGAGGTGGTGCGCTAGCCCGGCTCCCAGAATTCCTATCTCGCTTGGGCCGGTGATGTGGATCAGGTCAGGTTGGAATTGCTTGAGCACCTGGCCGATCAGTGGAACGTGACGCACGAATGCGGGATCGAGGCGGAGATCTTTCTCGAGGACGAAGGAAAGTATGCCGCGCGGCAGTTCGAGGGTCCAGACGTTGCCGTCGCGGATGAGAGGCTGCGCGCGGCGACCGGCCCGCACGCACAGGAAGGGGAGATTGCGTCGCCGGGCGAATGCTTCGAAATGACGGCTGGTGTGCGCGACCCCATTGACTTCATGGAACGAGTCAGGAAAGTACGCGACGCGGGGGATCGAAGTCATGAATGGCGGCCCGGCAAGTCAGGGTGAAAACGCCGCATGCTGGCGAATGTTTGAAAAGTCCCCACGCGATTCCTTCCCGGACTCTGCTGCTGGGCTCGGTTGTGCTAGAACTCAGGCTCGCCCAGGGCCAGGCGCAACTGATGCGATTCGTTCCAGGCCATGCGCAGGCCACCGGCAACCAGTCCCTGTCCCATGAGCTGCACCAGCGCGATGACCGCACTGATAGCTTTGGGCGCCGACCGCTTCGGCCATAACTCGCTCAGCGGCCGAATGACGCCGTTGGCGTCGGGGTGGAAGACGCGATCGTCCCAGGTGCGCGAGCCTTGCGGGAACTCTGGATAGTGGCGGATTGCGTCGATGGTTGACTGCAAAATGCGATGCTTCCACGGCTCGGCATATTGCGGAAGAAAGAGAACGTTGCTCTTTTTCTGACGGCGCACTTCGTGCACAAACTCAGTAAAGCTGGCAGCGTTGGTCAGGTTGATGTTTGCGTTCGGCTCTACGCCGTGACGGTCGCCGCCGGCGATGAGCAGCATGTTCCACTTTTCTCCCAGGCGCCGCACCGCACGGTTTTCATCCCAGTGGCGCAGACCGTTCAGCTCCAGAGCATGAAGAAACGCGCCATTCTTCTGCAGGAATTCATTGACTAGGAATTGATGCTTTTCTTTGCCGACCAGGTATAGGTCCCACATGGGGTGGTTAAACACTACCAGCACATTCGGCTCGTGGTGCAGGGCGACGAGAATCTCGGTAAGTCGCCGATCGCTGGGATGGGCAGTAAATTCCTCAAGCGTCGCCATCCACTCCGCAGCGCGGGCGCTGGGCAGGTTGTGCACTCCAAGATGGAAGGACTGCTCGCCGCCGTAGGGCGCGCTCCACTCGACGGACACAGGGATCTGGCGGGCACTGGGCACCGTGCGCAAGAGCATAGGCGCCTTGATGTTGTCGTGGTCGGTGATGGAAACCATCGGGGAGAGGTTGAGCTTTTCGATCTGCCGCGTTTCCAGGTCGAAGGCCAACTTGGGAGTCATGGGCGGCGTCCAGTAGCTGGCCGCGTAATCGACGCGGATACCGTGCATCTGCTCAGCCCGGCGTTCAAGCCTGGACAGGAGCGGCCGCATCACGGGGAATTGATTGCCGAAGTTGGCCAGGAAATCCAACGTCTCGCGCGATTGATTGGTATGGCTGTGCAACGAAACGCCGGTGCGAAAACCCCTGGGGGCATTTGCGTCGCGCCAAAGGTACGAGATGGTTGAACCAGGCATGTCCGCTCCTCGATGCTTCGGATTTCGTTGTTCCGGATTTCCACAGCCAGTATCCGGTCCAAGCCATGAATTTCCTGTTAAGGGGGTGCGAAATACCTTTCAATTGACGGCGGGATGGAATCAAAGAAGTTACCAAAATACCGGAAGTTGCAGGAAGAAGCCCATTAATATCCGTTGCGTAGAACCATACGGCACACAGAGGGAGGCTCGAAGATCGATCTGGGCAGCGCCAAGAATGGGCACGCCGGTTTCCAAATTTCGACTGAAGCCGGGCGGCCTGCGTAAATTTCAGATGAAAACGCGAATCGAAGCGAGGAGAGCGAATGGCGAATTGATCCGTGCGAATTCTGGGATGAGAGGCGCCGAGTTCGTTTGCCGATTCGCGAGAGGATGATTTTATTTCCGAGTTTTGGTGAGCTCCGGACCGAGAAAATCGTCCACGCTCCATCCCGCCATCAGATCTTCTTCATGAACAGACCTTTTGCTTTCAGGTTGAGCAGCCGCGGCCCTGGCTGCCTCCGCGGCGAGATAGTTGTCGGTGAGGCCCTTCTTCAACAGCTCAAAAGCCTGCTCGGGCGAATCGACGAATTGGAATAGTTCGATGTCCTTGGGTGAGATTGCGCCGCTGTCGACCAGCGCCTCGATATTGATGACTTTCTTCCAATACTCCGGTCCATAAACGAGCACGGTGATCTTCTTGGCCAGTTTCTGGGTTTGGGCGAGGGTGAGGATCTCAAACATTTCATCGAGCGTGCCGAAGCCACCGGGAAAAACCACGAGCGCTTTTGCGAGGTATGCAAACCAAAGCTTGCGCATGAAGAAGTAGTGAAACTCGAAGTTGAGCGAGGGCGTGATGTAGGGATTTGGGCGCTGCTCAAACGGCAGCAGAATATTCATCCCGATAGTTTTGCCGCCGACCTCGTATGCGCCGCGATTGGCCGCTTCCATGATGCCGGGACCACCGCCCGATGTGACCACGAAACGATGTTTTCGCGAGGGAATGGTTTTGGCCCATTGCGTTAGCAGCTGTGCGAGACGGCGGGCATCTTCGTAGTAGCGGGCCATCTCGACCGCGGCGACAGCGCGCTTGCGCTGCAGATCAGTAGCCCGGCCTTCGGCGATCTCCATGGCTTTGGCGGGCTGCTCTTCACTGGGAGCAGGGCGCGTGGAGCCGGTGTTGTCGAGAAGCTCCAGAGCATGATCGGCTTCCTCGCGCCCGCGAAAGCGCGCGGAGCCGAAGAAGACAACGGTGTCCTGAATCTGCTCGCGGCGAAAGCGCGAGAGCGGCTCAAGGAACTCCGACACAATGCGGATGAGGCGCCCGTCGGCGCTGTTCAGGAACGCAGAGTTTTCATACGCGAGCGGCGCACGGTCGAGCGGCGGAGGCGCACCGTTGCCTGGAATCACGGCGCGAGGTGTTGCGGCAGATGCGAGTGCCGAAGCCGAAGCAGGATCGGCACTCATTTTGCTTACAGCGGCCGGTGCGGTTTTCTCTTGGCTCTTAGCAGATGCAGTGGGTGAGCCGATTTGCTTTTCGCTTTCGTTCATCCTTCAACCATCCCGGTGACGAACGGCGTCATGAAACGCAATCCATAAATTCAAGAGGCCAAGCCCGGAGACGATGCCGCGCACTGCTCCATTGGTTGCAATCGTCCCAAGCGTGGGAAATTGCAGAAAGACGGGATTCTGGTCCCAAAACATATGCGACCAGGGCGCATAGCAAACCGCCAGCCCGATATAGATGCGCAGCATGACACGCAGAAACAACTCGACGCGTTCCAGCCAGCGGGGAACTCCGTGCGGCTGCTGCCTGCCGGTTTGTGGCGGGAGCGCGGACCCTGGCGCATGATCCGACGGCTGCTCTGGCACGGGAGCCGGGCTCACAGCGAGCGTAGACGATGACGATTCCGGCTGCTGGTGCATTCGTTTGCTTCTGTCTGCCGTCCCCGATGTTTGTGCATCGCAATCACTTGCGATCCATCGCCGTTGGTTGGCGCCAGACACGGGAAAGCCAGTGCGGCGCAATGACGCCGTATTGAAACGGTATCACAGCAGGTGCGGAGGAGTCCGATTGCAATCGCGGGAAGCGAGCGTCTCCGAATCGGGTTTCCGCAGCGAAGGCTCAGAAGCTGAGATATGCGCCGATCATCGGTTCTGCCGTGTGCGTAAACGCATTTGTGGAAGTGTAGAGCTTAGTAAGATTGGGGGCCTCGTAAAGATTGCCACGGTACTGGAAGCGCAAGCCGAGATGCGGCAACAAGCCCCAGTCAAGACCTGCGCCATAGACAAAGACCGGCTTTGTTGAGCTGCTTGTGCTGGACTGGCCGCTTACAGGCTGGTTCAGCAACAGGCCGGCGCCGGCCAGCGCGAAAGGCCTGAGATTTGCGATGTGGACTGAGATCAGCCAGTCACCGGTGATCTCGTGTGCGTTGGCTGAAACCGGCGCCGGAGCCGGCGTCGGCGTCGATCCGCAAGGCAATCCGCACGTGACGCTGCTCGTGGGCGTGTACACCTGGTTGGCGCGGTTGTAGGAGTAGGTGACGTCGTAACCGACGAGAGGATTGCTGATGTGGCGCAGTTCGATTAAGCCGCCTGCGGAGTTGGACGGGCTTTGCTGCACGCCATTGCCGTTGGTTGTGCCGCTGAAGGCGCCGTAGAGGCTCAGGCCCACCGATGTTTGTGCGTGGGCGCGCATGCCGCTCCATAGGATGACTCCAAGCAGAAATAGAAGAAGTGCGGATTTACTTTTCATGTGCACGATTGCCTCCGATCTTCGAGACGTTTCGGCAGGGCGATGGACGACCAGGCCTGAGCCGCAAGTGTTGAAGACTTGGATGCCGGAAGCGGGCGCAGGTGAGCCAAAGGGGGAATGGAAAAAACTCGCGCACAGCATAGTGCGCATGCTCCCTCTCCGCGCGAGGACGCTTGCTGGCGGGGGAACGGAGCTTTCAACGACCGATGCTGCGAGTCACCGTCAAAAGCGGTAGAACACGCCGCCCATCGGCTCGTAGATCTGGGTATATTTGGCTGTCGACGGATAAAGATCGGAGAGCTGAGGCGCCTTGGTCATGTTCCCCCGGATTTGCAGGCGGAGGCCGAAGCGCTTGGTAAAGAGGTAGTCGAGGCCTCCCCCATAAACGAAGACCGGCCGCACAACCGTGTTGACCGCATATCCGGAGACGGTCCCGCTTGGAGTTACCACTGTTGGGTTCCCCCCAGGAAGGGTAAAGTCAAAGCCCGCGCCGCCGAGTGCGAATGGCCTTAGGTTTCCAGTCTTGACGGAAACCACCCAATCCGCGGTGAATCCGATGGTTTTGCCGCTGACCTCTTGAGTTGGCTGCCCGCAAACCAAGGCGCAGCTTGTGCCATTGGGCGTATAGGTTTGATTGGAGGGATTGAAGGAGAGAGCAGCCTCAAAGCCCACAAGAGGATTGACGATGTGGCGCAGCTCAACCAGTCCGCCTTCGGAGTTATGCGGCGTTTGATGGGTGCCGAATCCGCTGCTGCTGCTTGTGAAAGTCGCGAATCCGCTCAACGCTGCATCAGTCTGCGCCTGGGCCGCGGCTCCGCAAAGTACAACTGCCACAACCGCCACGATCGCGCCCTGCATCCAAATCTTCATCCGAATCACAGCCTCCTGGGTTAAATGCCATCGGTTGAAATTCATGCCGCGAATCTGCCCTTTGCTATCTTCAACGCTCTTGGACGTTGACACAAGTCGATTGGATAGGCCCTGACCAGAAGCAGATACGGAACAACACGAAAAGTGAACTGCAGAGGGTCAAGGGACTGCGGGCAGGCCTGCGAGCGCCATGGCGATTTCTTCCTCCGGATAGTCGTAATTCTCTAGTTTACCTGCCTGGTAGTCGATATAGGACTGCATGTCGAAGTGACCATGGCCGCTGAGGTTGAAGAGGATGGTGCGCGGCTTTGCCTTCCGCTTTGGCTTCGAAGGGCCTGGCGGATGGCTTCGGCGACGGCGTGGTTGGCCTCGGGCGCGGGAACGATGCCCTCGGCGCGGGCAAATTGAATGCCGGCGGCGAAGGCGTCCAACTGCTGCACGGTGGTGGCTTCAGCCAAGGCCGAGATCGATGACGTGCGAGACCAGCGGCGCCATGCCGTGATAGCGCAGGCCGCCGGCATGAATTCCGGGAGGCATGAAAGTGCTGCCGAGCGTGTGCATCTTGACCAGCGGCGTCAGGTGGCCGGTGTCGCCGAAGTCGTAAGTGAAGCGGCCCTTGGTGAGGCTGGGGCAGGCAGCAGGCTCGACGGCGATGACGCGCGCATTGCACTTGCCTTTGATCTTGCGGCCCAGGAAGGGCATCACCAGGCCGGCAAAGTTCGATCCGCCGCCGGTGCAGCCGATGATGACGTCGGGTTCGTCGCCGGCCAGAGACATCTGCTCGATGGCTTCCTGGCCGATGACCGTCTGATGGAGCAGCACGTGATTCAAAACGCTGCCGAGTGCGTACTTTGTATTGGGGATCTTTGGCGGCCACCTCGACCGCTTCAGAGATGGCGATGCCGAGCGAGCCGTTGGAGTGGGGATGCTCGGCGAGAATGGCGCGGCCCGACTCGGTCTAGATTGCTGGGGCTGGCGGTGACCGATGCGCCGAAGGCTTCCATCAGGGCGCGGCGGTAAGGCTTCTGGTCGTAGCTGACGCGCACCATGAAGACTTTGCAGTCGAGGCCGAGGAAGGCGCAGGCCATGGCCAGCGCGGAGCCCCACTGGCCGGCGCCGGTCTCAGTGGAAAGGTGCTTCACGCCTTCCTGCTTGTTGTAATACGCCTGCGCGACAGCGGTGTTCAGCTTGTGCGAGCCGGCGGGGCTAACGCCTTCGTATTTGTAATAGATTCGTGCCGGCGTATCGAGAGCTTTTTCAAGCCGCCGCGCACGCACCAGCGGCGAGGGACGCCATTGCGCATAAATCTGCCGCACTTCTTCGGGAATTTCGATTTCGCGCTCGGCGCTGACCTCCTGAAGGATGAGGGCCATGGGAAAGAGCGGAGCGAGATCTGCCGGGCCGAGGGGCCGCAATGTGCCGGGATGCAAGGGGGGCGCCAGGGGCATGGGCAAGTCAGGGAGGATGTTGTACCAGGCTCGCGGAATGTGGCTTGGCGGCAGGTTGTACTGGATGGTCTCCATGCGGAACATTTTACAGGGGCGAACCACGGTGGGATTGTGCCGTGAGAGCCTCCGGCGGGCTGTGGGCATGTGGCCTGGGTCACAGCCGAAGGCGAATGGCGCGCGTAGGCTCTGGAGCAAAGTGAGAACGGGGACTCTTCCGGGACGGGGAGGACGCGAAGTGTTGGAGATTTCGGCAGAAAACGAAGCCACCATTCAGGATCTTTTGGCCGCATTTGAGGACGAGACGAACGCGCAAGCGAAGTACCTTGCATTTGCGGAGCAGGCAAATGCCGAGCAACTGCACGGCGCAGCGAGCTTGTGCAGGGCCGCAGCGCGCGCGGAGCACTTTCATGCCGCAAGGCATGCACGGGCGATCAGGCAGCTCGGCGTGGAAGCACGGTGCACCGTGCGCGAGGTCAAGGTAAAGAGCACGCTTGAGAACATGAAGGATGCGCTGGAGGGCGAGGAGCACGAGATTTCGGAGGTGTATCCCAACTTTCTTGAAGACGCCAGAAAGCACGGGAACAGCACCGTGATTCGCAGCTTTGCCTGGGCGCTGGAGGCCGAGAAGGCGCACGCGGTGTTGTATGGCGAGGCCGTGGCATTGCTCGAAGCCGGAAGGAGCGACTCCTGGATCGAGGATCCGCGGGAGTTTTTTGTTTGCCCGGAGTGCGGTTACACCGCAGAGATCCTGAAGAAGGATGATCTCTGCCCGGTATGCCGCTGTTCGCAGGAGCGGTTTGAAGCCGTGCAGTAGCGGAAAACCGGGACAGACGGCGAGACGAGGGCTCGCCGGTGGATTGGAACTGCGGAAGCATTGCGGGGTACTTTCAGGGCTCGGCGATTTATCTTTGGCTTGCTTTTCGGGCGGCCACCTGTTGATTGAATTCAGCCGATTTATTGCGCGGTACGCTCAGCGACTGCCACTTATCGCACGCAAAATGCTTCGCCAATAGAACAATCTGGCCAACGTGATGCGGGTAATGCGCCAACTGGCGGTTAATCGCCTGCATGACGGAGTGCGCTTCGCCGCGGATGGTGACGGTGCGGCCAAGATCGGCGTCGGTGAGCGGCTCCAGTGCTGTGAAGAGACGGCTCCAGCCGTTCTCCCATTCCGCCAGCAAATCCGTGCGCGTGGCGGGCGGATCGACAAACTCGCTGTCGCGGTCGCGGTCGGGTTTTTCGCCGTCGGTGGTCAGGAAGTTCGTCCAGCGGGAGCGCATGTTGCCCGCCATGTGCTTCACGATGACGGCGATCGAATTGGCTTCATGATCGAGAGCGGCAAAGAGCTGCTCATCGCTGACCTGTTCCATGGCACGCTCGGCAAGCCGCTTGTAGTAGCGGAAGAGGGAGAGCGCGTCTGCGATGCAGGAGGTTGTGAATTCCAGCGCCATGGATTCAGTTTATTCGAGAGCAGCGATTCTCAATGCAGTAGCACTCTGGTCCAGGTGCACGATCCAAATCACGGCTCGTCGTTGTAAATGTGCACCTCAAGCTTGCCGCCTTCCACCTGACGCCCGCGAAACATGCCTGGGGTATTGAAGCTCCAGGCGAGTTGGCCGTCAGGAGCAACGGCGATAACGCCGCCATCGCCATGGATGGGTGCAAGCTTTTTGTGGATGACCTCGTCGGCAGCCTGCTGCAACGTGAGGCCCTTATACTGCACCAGGCCACAGATGTCGCGTGCCACGGTGTAGCGGATAAAGTACTCGCCGACTCCGGTGCCGGAGATGGCACAGGATTGATTGGAGGCGTAGGTGCCGGCGCCAATGAGAGGCGAGTCGCCGACGCGGCCAGGCATCTTGCCCTGCAAACCGCCCGTCGAAGTACCGGCGGCGATGTTTCCCTGCCTATCGAGCGCCACCACGCCGACAGTACCGTAACTGTGCGTGTCGGCGGACTCCTGCCACTGCGCGACCGGCGCAGGTGGGCCTGGCGGAGGAGCACCAGCCGGACGCGGCGGAATGGGCTTGCCTTCCTTCTGCAGCTGCTTTACGAGGGACTGCCAGCGACTCTCAGTGAAGAAGAAGCTGGGAGGCTGCTGTTCCAGGCCGGCTTGAACGGAAAAAGCATCGGCGCCAGTGCCAACTAGAAGAACGTAAGGAGTCTTCTCCATGACGGTGCGCGCCAGGCTGATGGGATGGCGAGTGCGGGTGACGTCGGCCACGGCTCCAGCGCGAAGCGTTGCGCCGTCCATGATGGCCGAATCCATCTCGTTGCTGCCGTCGTCTGCGAAGACTGCGCCGCGACCGGCATTGAAGAGCGGATCGTCTTCGAGAATGCGGACGGCGGTCTCAACTGCGTCGAGTGACGAACCGCCGCGGTCGAGAACCGCAGCGCCTGCCTGCACAACTTTCGAGAGGGCGGCGCGATAGGCCGCATCGCCCTGCGGCCCCAGCTTTGCTCGTTCGATGTCACCAGCGCCGCCGTGAACGACTATCGCCCAATGATGAGCTTGAGGCTGTTGCGCCGAAGCGGCTACAGCGATCATGATGCCTCCAAAGAGAATCCCTCGGATCGTCATAGCAGAGTAACCTCCCGATCCTCGCCGCACTGGAGCACGGGAACAAAACGCGACCTGCACCAGCGCAATTTCGTTGCTAACATCCTATAACCTCATCGCGACACTCGAATCAGACCGCATAAGCGGACAGGCGCGGGTGCTGAAGAAAATTTGGCACGAAGGATCGCGGATCGTAGCGAAAGAATCGGTGCCGATCTGCGCGGTTCACAGTTCAATGCCCACCGAGGTTCATTTACCATCGCAGTCATGACGCCCAACCTGCGCCTGTACTCTTCCCTGCTTCTGTTCGTGTCTGCCGTCGCCAACGCCGCGGCCCAGTCGCACCCAATCGCTGTGAAAGTTGTAGTGGTGACGATGTTCGAAGCCGGCGCCGATACGGGTGACGTGCCCGGCGAGTTGCAGCACTGGGCGGAGCGCGACCACCTGGACCGGGTGTATGCGATGCCCGCGGCGTATCACGCTGTTCGCATGAACGGCGACGGCGAGATGGCAGTGCTGACCGGGCCCGGAACCGCGCACGCAGCGGCAACGATCATGGCGGTAGGTTTGGACCAACGATTCGACTTCAGCCATGCCTACTGGATGGTTGCGGGAATTGCGGGCGGATGCCCCGACCGGGTTTCGCTAGGATCGGCGGCGTGGGCGCGATGGGTGGTGGATGGCGACCTGGGTTACGAGATCGATGCGCGCGAGATTCCTTCGGACTGGTCGACCGGTTATTTGCCGTTTGACAAGTCTGTGCCGTTTGAGAAACCGGCGGCGCCACGACCAGGGCAGGCATACACATTGAACGCGGGCCTGGCGGAATGGGCGTTCGATTTGACGCGGTCAGTACCTCTGGAAGACTCGGACAAGCTAAAAGAGGCTCGCAGCCACTTTGACGGCGCCGCGGCGCAGAAGCCGCCTTTTGTGACCATGGGCGATGAGATTTCTTCTTCGACTTTTTGGCACGGGAAGCTGCTTGACGCGTGGGCCGCGAATTGGGTGCCGTATTTCACCGGCGGCAAGGGCGTGTTTGCGACCACAGCCATGGAGGACACGGGGACGCTGCAATCGCTGGAATTTCTGGCGCGCGCGGGGCGCGTGGATATTCATCGCGTGATGGTGTTGCGCACCGTGAGCAACTATGACCGGCAGCCGCGCGGTTTGAGTGCTGCGGAGAGCCTGGCACGGCAGAGGATTGGATCGTATTCGGCATACCTGCCGTCGCTGGAGAACGCCTATCGCGTAGGACATGCGGTGGTAAGCGAGATCCTGAGCCATTGGGCGCGCTACGAAGAAACGATTCCAGGCGCGGAGCCAGCGGCGGCGCTGAAGCCGTAACAGATCCTAACGAAGGGCGCAGCGGGCGGATTTTGCGGACTCGCGCAGGAATTGGTTGCGGGAGGCGAAGACATCAGGGTCGCGGATCAGCGCCCGCGGGGATTGTCTCGAAGTCGAATGCAGACCGATTCTTCATCCATTCTCTTGTTCCGGCGTAACGGCAGGATTCAGCCGCAATCTTCGCCGCCTCTGCCAACGATTCAATGAATCCGCGCCCCGTAGATACGAAATAGCAGTATGCCCCGTGAAAGATGTCGCCGGCACCCATGGTATCGACGACTTCGACCGACGGGACACACAAGGTTCCCGAGGACTTTCCGGAAATAAACTCGACCGGGTCTTCCCCGGCGGTGATTGCGACGTTCGCGACTCCACGTTTCTTCAGGAATTGGAACACTTCGTCTTTTGTGGTGCAGCCGGGGGGTAGAAAATCGGCGGAGCAAATTGCAGTGTGTACGCTCTTGAGAAGTTCTTCTGTTCCGTCTTTCCAGCTTCCGCCATCGAGCACGACCGGCACACCTCGGGCTTTGGCCGCGCCAGCCCATGCCTGGCATGCCTGCATATAGTGGCCATCGACCAATACGACGCGCGCCTGTTCGTAGAGGTTCTTGTCGACCTGCGCGGCGGGCGTTGCAATGCGCGTTGCGTTGGCAGAGACGACGTTGCGGTTACCGGCGCTGTCAACGGAAACCGAAGAAATGACAGGTTCGCCGTCGAATTGCGGATTCAAGTCGGCGAGCTGAACGGAGTGCCGCTGCAACTCCTCGCGAACCACGTTGGCGAGAGCGTTGCGCCCCACGACTGTGACGAGCGCCGCTTTGGCGCCGAGGCATGAGAACGCGACGGCCGCATTGGTTGCGGGTCCACCGACGTAGACGTTTTGACTTTGCGCGACGATCTTCGCATTGGCCGAAGGAAACTCGCTTACGCCGTAGACGACGTCGATCGTCGAAAGCCCAACAAAAATGCCTTGCGTCATTGCGTTGTCTGCTCCATGCGGATTCCGCCTGCTGTCATTCTAGAGTGTCCGCTTCGCCTTCGCCGGTTGCCCCGCCCTTCTGCAGGATTGAGCGGTACGCATTCCGCTCTTGGCGAAGATGGGTCCGGCGGTGGAGAATGCTTGGGTCCCTGAAATTGAGCATGGGTTGCGTTCTGCTCTCTCCTAGACGGTAAGGCAGCCGCGCAAATCCCAACAAGGAAGGTTTGATGCACTCTGTATGGTTTGGGGAGTTCATGGGCACGCTGGTCCTGGTGCTCCTGGGCAACGGCGTGAATGCCGGCGTGACGCTGCGCAAGAGCTATGCGGCGGATTCGGGCTGGATGGTGATTACGACCGGTTGGGCGCTGGGCGTGCTGTGCGGCGTGATGGTGGCGCAGGCATTTGGCAGTCCGGGTGCGAATCTGAACCCGGCCATCACGCTCGCCGCAGCCGTGAGCAGCGGAGATTATGCACAACTGCTCGTCTTCTGGTCCGCGCAAATGCTTGGCGCCATGGGCGGCGCAACGCTGGTGACTCTGCACTACGCGCCGCATTGGCGGCTCACGCCCGATCCGGCGGCCAAGCTTGGTATCTTTTGCACGAATGCGGCTGTGCGCAGCCCGTTGGCAAATCTATTCAGCGAGATGCTGGGCACGGCTGTGCTGGTGGTCGTAGCGGGATCGATTTTTTCGCACGGCGTCGCCATGAACGGACCGGCGGCGGGATTGGGCCCGTGGCTGGTGGGCAGCCTGGTGTGGGGTATCGGGCTCTCGCTTGGCGGAACGACTGGATATGCGATTAATCCGGCGCGCGATCTGGGGCCGCGCATCGTTCATGCGATCTTACCGATTCCAGGCAAGGGCGGCTCGAACTGGAGCTACGCACCGATTCCCATCATTGGCGATCTTGCGGGCGGAGCCCTGGCGGGATTGCTGCTGCACTACGCACATCTGTGAAAGCGCGGTCGCGTTGAATTCTGGACGCCTTTTCCACAGCGCGTGCGATGCGCTGTCGAATTTCTGTTTCGGTTGACGCGGCGCGCTCACTCCAGCGACGCGGCGACGACGGCCAGGGCAGCGATAGCAGCGGTTTCAGCGCGAACGATTCGCGGGCCGAGTGATGCAGCCCGCCAGCCATTGGCGTCGAAGAGAGCTTCTTCTGCGGGAGCCCATCCACCTTCAGGTCCGATTGCGATTTCAAAGGTAGGCATCTCTCCCCCGGCCGTCGAGATGGCTTCATCTACTGCGTGACGAAGTGTGGTGGTGCGCTCCTGCTCGGCAAGCACAATGCGCGCGGATGCAGAGGGCATGCGCACGTATTCAGCAAGTGAGACCGGATCGTGGATCGATGGCACATCGGAGCGGCGTGACTGTTGAGAGGCCTCGTGCGCAATGCGGCGCCAACGTTCTGCGCGCTTCGGTGCTGCCTGGGCAAGATGCTTTTCAATGCGAGCCGCAATCACCGGCGCCACAGCGGCAACGCCAAGCTCCGTTGCTTTTTCGATAGCCCACTCCATGCGATCGAACTTGTAGACGGCCATCACCAAAGTAATGGGGAGCGCAGGGTCGGCAAGCAGTTCCGCGGCGAGGTTGAAGCGAACCTCGCTGTCATCCCCCGCAAGGGTGACCGTGGCGATCTCCGCATGGAAGACGTGACCCCCAGCGACGACGTCGGCTTCCATTCCGGGTTGCGCTCGAAGAACGCGCGCCAGGTGTTCGGCCTGCGCGCCCACAATGGTAGCGGTAGCTTCGTCCCAGCGTTCGGCGATCCAGCGGCGGCGTGTCATTCTTCCTCTGCTGATATTCTCTTCAATTTGAGTTTACGGTGTTTTGCGGGACGCGGCGCAAGGCTCGCGAATTTGTCGAGGATAGCGAATCGCCGCTCCCCGCAAGGGTTTCAGCAGGTTGAGCAAGCGGCGCATTGCCAGGGTGAAGGGTGTTCATTGGTTCCCCACAAACACTAAGGGGAACGCTTTTAAGCGTCCCCCTAGAGTGTTGCCTTTTGGGTTGTTCGATCCGCTACTTTTTCTTCGCGGTCTTTTTTGCAGTCTTCTTGGCTGCCTTCTTCGCTGGTTTCTTGGCTGCTTTCTTGGTTGCCATTTGCCTATTCTCCCTTTTCGATGGGTTGCATCGATTCTGCAATTAATAAACTGCAGTTGAAGAATGTATAGATTCAAGCAACATCGATGTCAAGAAAAAAACGACACATGAGTGAAAAAAAGATCAACATCGTCCCGGAGATGCACCCGACGGTGAAGCGAAGTTTGAGACGAAATTCGCCGCGCGAACAAAAATTCCTGCGCACTCGGATTGCATGCAGCGAAAATTTGAACCTGCAAAATTACGCGAGCGATGCGACGCGCAGCGATGTTTCCGGGTGCGCGCTTAACACTCGATGACGTTCAGCGCGAGGCCGGCGAGGCTGGTTTCTTTGTATCGCGACTGCATATCGAGGCCCGTGAGGTACATGGTGCGGATGACTTGATCGAGCGAGACTTTATGCGCCTCCGGCTCATTCATGGCAAGACGCGTCGCATGTATAGCCTTGGCTGCGCCCATGGCGTTGCGCTCGATACATGGAATCTGAACGAGTCCCCCGATGGGGTCGCAGGTCATGCCCAGGTTGTGCTCCATGGCGATTTCAGCGGCGTGTTCGATTTGGCCGTTATTGCCGCCGAGCGCTGCGGTAAGGCCCGCGGCAGCCATGGAACATGCCACGCCCACTTCGCCCTGGCATCCGACTTCAGCGCCGCTGATGGAGGCATTTTCCTTGTAGAGGACGCCGATAGCGGCGGAGGTGAGGAAGAAGCGAACAATGCCTTCGTCATTGGCATCGGCTACAAAACGGCGATAGTAAAGAGCAACAGCCGGGACCACACCCGCGGCTCCGTTGGTAGGCGCTGTGACCACGCGCCCGCCTGCTGCGTTTTCTTCATTCACCGCCATTGCGAAGACGGTTACCCAATCGAGCGGAGCCAGCGGATCACCTCGTTCTCCGTCCGCGTCGCGCGTGCGAAGACGCTCAGCAAGGCGGCGCGCGCGGCGGCGGACCTGCAAGCCGCCGGGCAGAATGCCTTCCGCTACCATGCCTCGCTCCGCACATGCCTGCATGGTCTGCCAAATTGTCTCAATACCCGAGCGGACACGCGTTTCAATCGCTTCAGCGGATGCGCTGGGATCGGCGAAGTGCTGGCGCGCGCATTCGTTCGCCATCATTACCTGGCCGATGGAAAGTGATCGCGCGCGGGCGATTTCAAGAAGTTCGGCTGCGCTATGGAATGGAAACGGGAGTTGGGCGGCTGGTTCGCCGGGCTGGAGATTTGGCGCGGTATCTTCTGCGATGAAACCGCCACCGATGGAAAAGAATGTGCGCTCGGCCAAGGCCGCACTGTCCGCGGAATAGGCGGTGAGCCGTAGCCCGTTGGGGTGCTGAGTGCGCGCGCCAGGTGGAAACATCTGGTCACGATGGAATAGGAGGTCGCCCGGCTCGTCGAACACGATGGACCGCATGCCCGCAAGGTTCAAGTGCCCGGAGCTACGGATGGCGGCAACCGTAGATTCGATTGCGCCGGGATCGATTGCGGCCGGTTCGTATCCGGCCAGGCCGAGGAGGATAGCGCGATCGGTTGCGTGGCCCATGCCCGTGAGGGCCAGCGAGCCGTAGAGATCCACCCGAACGCGAGCCACGTGGTCAAGTTGGCCAGCCTCTTCAAGACCGCGCGCAAAACGGCAAGCGGCACGCATTGGCCCCATCGTGTGTGAACTCGATGGGCCGACACCGATTTTGTAGAGATCGAAGAGGCTCGTGGTCACGAATCAGATTGTAGCGAGGAACAGGCGGTACGGAGTAGGGATAAAGACGGAATGCTTTATTCCAGGAATTCCCGGACAAACTCGTTCTGGCTATGGACGAGTTGGTGGAGGGGGCCATCAAAGATCAGGCGCCCTTCGTCGAGCATGAGGAAGGTGGTGTTGGGATCCGTCTGCCCCGGAGGGAGGGGGACCATGCAATTCTGGTCGGTATCGAAGCGATGATTGCAGAGAGTGAAAGCGTCCTGCAGGCGGTGAGTAACAAGCAGAGAGGGAGTTGCGTGCACATCCCGCTGCTTGACGATGAGCTCGATGATCGTGGTGGAAGTGACGGGGTCGAGCCCGCCGGTAGGCGAGTCGTAGAGGATGAGCTCCGGTTGGTGGATGAGAGCGCGAGCGATGGCGACACGCCGTTTCATCCCTCCTGAAAGGCTTGCGGGAAACAGATCGAAGGTCTCTTCGAGGCCGACAAAGCTGAGCGCCTCGCGAACACGGCTGTCGATCTCCTCTTCGGGCACGCGCTCCTGAATCAACTGGTAGGCGACATTGTCGCGCACGGTGAGGGAATCAAAGAGTGCGCCCTCCTGAAAAACCATCCCGGCGCGAGAGCGCAAATGAAAGAGTTTTTCCTCGGGCATGCGGGAGATGTCTTCGCCGAAAGAGCAAGATGTGCCGTCCGAGCGGGCGAAGCAGCCCGATGATCAGTTTGAGAAGCACGCTCTTGCCCACGCCTGCTGGCCCGAGCAAAATGCGCGTTTCCGCGGGCGCCACGGAAAAGGTGATGTCCTTAAGCACCGGCGGGCCATCGAATGCCACGGAAACGCCGCGCAGGTCGACGACAGGGGCAGCGGCCGGCTGCGGAGCCGGAGATGAAGGCGTGGGAGCGGCAGCGTGACTCATGTTGGGAAAACGAGAGCAGCACGTGGGTGATGAGGAAATCGACAGCGATGATGAGCACGGAAGAGTTGACCACCGCGGAAATGGTAGAGCGGCCGACGCCCTGGGTGCCACCGGTAGTCCTCATGCCGTAAAAGCAGCCGATGGAGCCGAGAATATAGCCGAAGAAGAGAGGTTTGACCAGGCCCTGGATGATGTCGGGGTAGTGAAGGTGCTCGTAGGCCATATGGAAGTACTGCGTGCCGTTCTGATGGTTGAGAAAGACGGTAACCGCAGGCGCCGCCGGCATGATGCCGAACGCGTCGGCCACGATGGTGAGGAACAGAAGCATTGCGATGCTGGCGAAGATGCGCGGGGTGACGAGCTTGCGCATGGGATCGACGCCCAGGGCGCGCATGGCGTCGATTTGCTCGGTGACGACCATGGAGCCGAGTTCGCTGGCCATGGAGGATGCGTTGCGGCCGGAGACCATGATGCCGGTGAGCACTGCGCCGAGCTCGCGAATCATGGTGAGGCTAAACGAATTGGCCAGTGACAGCCGCGGCGCCAAACTCTGAAAGGGTAGCCGCGGATTGGAGCGCGAGCACGCCACCGGTAAAGAAGCCGGAGAGAATCACGATCGGCAGCGAACCGAAGCCGATGATGTCGGACTGCATGAGGAAGTCGGTCCAGTAGATGGGAGGGCGGAAAGAGATTGAGGAAAGGCGCGCCCCGCAAACAGGGAATATTCCTGGACGGTGAGCACGATTTGTTTGGCGGTACGGTCGATCGCTGTTGATCGCCATGGGTGCCGGCCTTGCGGGCTGAGAACTCCTGCGCCGCTTCCGAGGACAGGATAGCGCATGGAGGAGGCGCGAACGAAAGACGGCGACGCCTGTCGCGGCATCGGGCGATGCGGTGAGGAGGGCCCCTGCAGGTCCGCGGCGCGAAACACCTGATCAGAATTCGCATAAGGATGCGCCACGCGGGGAGGACGCGCGGCCGGACGAACGAAAGCGAAGGAAGATCAGGAAGAGAGTTGATGCACCCAACTTCCTGTTTCTTCGAGGATTAGCTGCAATACGCGGCCTGTGGAGCGCCGCGGAGGCAGTGAATTTGCCTCCCACAGCATCTAATAGTGGATATCCTTGTGTTTTGGAGGGAACGATGCATCTGTTTCGCGTGCGGCTGATCCTTGCACTCATCGCGAGCGTGACGCTGGTGTCGCTTGCCTCCACATATTTCGATGTTTTAGCGCACCGCCACGTGTTGCGCGAGGACTTGGAGCGCCGCACGAAGTGGATGGGAATCAGCATCCAGCCGGACGTGCTGAGTGCGCTGAGGACGGGCGACGCTTCAGCCATGCCGGGGCTGATGCAGCTGCTTGAAGTCAGGCACTGGCGCACTGGGACTAGCGGTATTTGATACGCACGGCAACTTGATCGCCCGCAGCGGGCCGCCTGACCTGATGGCGGCGCTGACGCGCGGCGTAGTGGAGAAGTCGCTGCAGCGAGGGGTCGAAGTGGGCGCCTTCGGGCACGCGGGCCAATGGCAATGGCTGGAAGAGGCATTTCCCATTCACGACGGAAACCAGCTAGAAGGGGCCATGGCAATTGTGGCGGATGCCAGCTACATCCGGACCGAGGCAAATGATCTTTGGCGGCGCAGCTTCTGGCGGATCGTGGCGTTCGTTATCTTGATCGTGGGCATCACGCTGGGGATGGTGCGATGGTTTCTGCTTCGCCCGATGGGCCGCGTTGCCGAGCGACTGCGCCGCCTGCGGACCGGACACGTAGACAAATCCATGGAACCCGGCGTTCGTGAGCTTGGGATTTTCTCTCCGCTGGCGCGCGAAGTGGAGACGATGGCTGAGAGCCTGAGGGCCGCGCGCGCGGCAGCCGCCGCGGAGGCTCGACTGCGCGAGGCCGGAGAACATTTGTGGACTGCCGAGCGACTAGCCGTTCACATGCGCAACCGGGCCGGTTCGAGCCGCATCTTCGTCGTCTCGAATCGCGAGCCCTATATGCACATCCGGCAGGGACGAGAGACAGTTTGCGTGGTGCCGCCCAGCGGGCTGGTGACCGCGATTGAGCCGGTGCTGCGCGCGTGCGACGGTGTGTGGGTGGCAAGCGGCAGCGGCGATGCCGACGCGGCAACCGTGGATGAGTTCGATCGGCTGCGCGTGCCGCCGGATGAACCGCGCTACACTTTGCGCAGAGTGTGGCTCTCAGAGGAAGAGGAGGCGCGGTACTACGACGGCTTCGCCAATGAAGGACTTTGGCCCCTCTGCCATATCGCGCATACGCGCCCGACCTTCCGTGCGGCAGACTGGGAGTGTTATCAACGCGTCAACCGAAGATTTGCCGATGCTCTGCTGGAGGAGATGCAGGACAGCGCCGAGCCGGTGGTATTTGTGCAGGATTACCACCTGGCACTGTTGCCTCAACTCGTGAAGAAGGCGAGGCCGGATGCGCGGGTGGCGATCTTCTGGCACATTCCGTGGCCCAATCCGGAAGCATTCGGTATCTGCCCCTGGCAGGCAGAGCTGCTGGACGGATTGCTGGGTGCCGACCTGATCGGGTTCCACATTCCGCTGCACTGCAATAATTTTCTGGCGACCGTGGACCGTGTGGTGGAGTCGCGCACGATGCGTGAGCAAATGACGGTGCTCCGCAACGGACACGTAAGCACCGTTCGACCCTATCCAGTAAGCGTGGCGTTCGATGGAGTTACGGGGCCGGCCGCACCGATGACCGAATTCGCAGTGGAGGAGGAGCGGGCTGCGGAGCGGCAGAAGCTATTGAGCGAGTTTGGCGTGCGCGCGGAGAGCCTGGCCGTGGGCGTGGACCGGCTGGACTATACCAAGGGAATCGTGGAGCGGCTTGATGCGTTTGAGCAGCTGCTCGAAACCCATCCATGGCACCAGGAGAGGCTGACCATGGTGCAGATTGCCGCGCCCAGCCGGACGCGCATCCCGAGCTATGTCGAACTCCGGCGTCGCGTCGATGAGACGGTGATGCGCATCAATGAGCGTTTTCAAACCGCACATTGGAAGCCCGTCGTGCTGATTGAGCGCCAGTGCAACCACGCTGAAGTAACTCGCTGGTATCGCGCCGCAGAGGTATGCCTTGTGACTTCATTGCACGACGGCATGAACCTGGTGGCTAAAGAGTTTGTGGCGGCGCGCGACGATGAGGACGGCGTGCTGGTGCTGAGCAAGTTTACCGGCGCCGCTGTCGAGCTGCGCGACGCATTGCTTGTGAATCCCTACGACATTGTCGCGGTGGCCGAGGCGATCCACAACGGTTTGGAGATGAGCCGCGACGAGCGGCGTGAGCGGATGCAAAGAATGCGACGGCAGGTAATGGAGCACAACATTTACATGTGGGCGGCCAAAATACTGGGCGACCTGCGTGAGTTGCGCCTGGAACCTGTGGAGGGCGCAGAATTGAGTCGCGTTGCGCCATCGAGCGTCTCATCGAGCACTCTGCGCACTGAGATTCCCGAAGAAAAACTGGCGTGAAAGCGAGAATCGGTTGACTGGCCCGGAAGCCGAGAAACTGGAGCAGTTCTTTCGCGGATTCGAGCGCGCCGCAAAACCGTTACTGCTGCTCGACTATGACGGAACGCTGGCGCCATTCCGCGTCGATCGCTTTAAAGCGCGTCCGTGGGCAGGCGTCCGGGAATTACTGACACAAATTCAAAACCAGGGCCGAACGCGCATCGTCGTCGTCACCGGCCGGCCGGCTGGAGAGATCGTGCCACTGCTCGGAGTGAAGCCAATGCCGGAAGTTTGGGGGCTGCACGGTTCTGAACGGCTGCGATCCGATGGGCGGCGCGAGATCGAGCGGCTTCCGAGGACTATCCGCACCCGACTTATTGCACTTGGCGCGCAGCTCCGCCGTGACGCGTTCGGTGGGCTTGTCGAGGAGAAACCCAATTCGATCGTGATGCACTGGCGCGGAGTTTCGCCTGCGAAGGCCAAGGTAATTGAAACGAGAACGCGTTCCCTCTTTGAGCCCATGGCCCAATTGAAGGGGTTGACGCTGCTGGAGTTCGAGGCCGGGCTTGAACTGCGCGCTGGCCGCGATAAGGGCGAAGTGGTGACGGCGCTTCTGAAGGAAAGAGGAGCACGCGGCGGGCCGCGTTGCGCAGCGTATTTGGGCGACGACATCACCGACGAAGCAGCATTCCGGGCAATCGAGGGGCGTGGTCTTGGCGTGCTGGTGAGGCGCCAGCGACGCGACACTGCAGCCGAGGTGTGGTTGCGTCCTCCGCTGGAGTTGCGTGAATTTCTTCGCAGGTGGCTGCGGGCGTGCCAATCTCTCCAATTGCATCGAATCCCTGATTGAAGTCCGCCGCCCAAGGGCGACATTGCGCAGAACGGCGCGAAGCCAGTACCATGCTCAGAGACCGGTATCCATGAGGCAGACCTCGGCCTGCGGCAGGGCGGTTGGGGAGACCCTGGGAGAGAAGGATGCAAGACAGCAACGGATCGAGCAGGCGAAGTTTCTTGAAGATGGCCGGCGGTGCGGCTGCGGTTGTGACTTCTCTTGACCGGGTGGGCGCATCCGCTGAGACCGTGCCGTTGCAGGAGGGAAGCAAGGAAACGGCCGGCAGCGGGCAGGCGGCCAGTAGCGCTGCCCTGGTCGATTTGGCGAATCCATTGCAGGGGACAGACTCGACATCTCTTTTCTCGCGCGGGAACACGCTGCCGATTGTTGCGGTTCCCTTCGCGATGGCCCATTGGGCATTGCAGTCGAGCGATGCAAACTCATGGTTCTTTCAGCCGCATGACGAGCGTCTGCAGGGAATCCGTTGCACGCACCAGTTGAGCCCATGGCTAGGCGATTACGGCTATGCAACTTTTTTACCGTTTAGTGGTGATCCGTCACCAGAAGCTGCCGAGCGGGCCTCAAGCTACCGCGCCGCAGAATTGGAGATTGCGCCGCATGCTCTTGCCGTGCGACTAATGCGTTACCGTTGCAAGCTCGAACTGACGCCGACAGAGCGCTGCGCCGCGATGCAGTTCACGTTTGAGGAATCTGGGCCGGCGGGAGTTTTTATCGACTTGCCCGGTGAAGACGCCAAGGCATTCGTCTCTGAGGCAGACGGTGTGGTAAATGCCCAGACTGGGGAGAATAACGGCGGTGTGCCGGCGGGATTTGCAACTTACTATGTGGCCCACTGCGACGCCAGGATCACCGGTTCAAAAATCGTGGAGCTGAACGGCCGACGAATTGCCGTGTTGCGTTTCACCGCAGAAGCGGGAAAGCCGGTGATGCTGCGCGTGGGCACGTCGTTTATCTCTTCAAGTCAAGCTGCGCACAATCTTGAGACCGAGGTGGGCAATAACAAAACGTTTGAGCAAGTGAAGGGCGAGGCAGCGGCCACGTGGGAAGCGGCGCTGGGCAGAGTGCAGATTCACGGGGCGCCAGACAGGCAGCGAAGAATTTTCTACTCTTGCCTTTATCGCAGCTTGTTGTATCCACGCATCTGGCATGAACGCGGTGGGGACGGCATGCTCATCCACATGAGCGCGTACAGCGGCAAGGTTGAGCCGGGCGTGATGTACGCGGACCACGGATACTGGGACGACTATCGCGCATGGTATCCGATGATGGCGCTCCTCTATCCCGAGAGACTGAGCGAGATTTTGCAGGCGTGGGTGAATGCATACAAAGAGGGCGGCTGGTTCCCGCAATTTCCGTGCCCTGGCTACCGCAACTGCATGACGGGCAGCCCTATCGATTTTGTTTTTGGCGATGCGGTGGCAAAGGGCATCACCGGTTTCGACCTGAAGGCGGCATTTCAGGGGCTGAAGAAACACGCGACTGAGCCAGTTGCGCCGGGCCTTGGCTATGGGCGCCCGGCAGTAGCCGAGTACTTGAAACTTGGCTACATACCCTATGAGGCCGTAGCAGGAGCCGTTGCAGAGACGCTGGACTCGGCCTATGGAGATTTCTGCATTGCGCAGGTGGCTCGCGCGGCGGGAATGGCAGACGACGCAGCAATTTTTGAGAAGCGCTCGCGAAACTGGCGAAAAATCTTTGATCCGGGCACGCGGTTTTTACGCGCCAGGATGGCCGATGGATCGTGGCAATCGCCCTTTGACCCGCACACCTGGGGAGGCGCTTATGTGGAGGGCGCCGCATGGCAATATCGCTTCTCTGTGCCTTACGAAACCGCTGCACTGGTGGAATCCATGGGCGGCCGAGACGCCTTTATCGCGGCGCTGGACGAGATGTTGGCGCAGGCTCCGGTCTTTCATGTGGGCACATACGGGCGCGAAATCCACGAGATGTCTGAGATGGCGGCCGTCGACTTCGGTCAGTACGCGCACTCCAATCAGCCTGTACACCAGGTGCTCTACATGTTCACCGCGGCCGGGCGGCGCGATCGCACGCAGTACTGGGCGCACCGAGTGCTGAACGAACTCTACACTCCCGATGACTTTCCGGGCGACGAGGATACCGGCTCCATGAGCGCGTGGTATGTCTTGAGCTCGCTTGGGATCTTCTCGCTCTGTCCCGGCAAACCGGAGTGGGCGCTGGGCGCTCCGCTTTTTGAGCAAGCGGAGATCAAGTTTCCCGATGGCCGCGAGATTCGCATCGAGGCGCAAATCAAAACGCCGGGAGCATTTCTAAGCCGCGTCACTCTCAACGGTGCGGAGGTTGCCGGGCCGTCTGTTCCACATTCGGAACTCGTTAAGGGAGCGCGGCTGGTATTTTCCGAAACGTAGAGGGGCTGGCGGGTTTCCAAAAAGGTTGAACTGCTGCTCGCGGCGCACCACTCGCATTTACAATGGAATCTATATGATCCGCTTCTCTACCGCCGGCGAATCGCACGGCGAGGCTCTGATTGCGCTGGTTTCCGGAATGCCCGCGGGCGTGCCTGTCGATCTGGAGTTCGTAAACCGCGAATTGTGGCGGCGCCAGCAAGGCTATGGGCGCGGCGGGCGGATGAAGATCGAGACCGATCAGGCGCACATTCTTTCAGGCGTGCGTCATGGCAAGACCATTGGCTCGCCAATCGCGATTCAACTCATCAATCGAGACTGGAAGAACTGGCAGGAAAAGCTGCCGGTCGAGACCGGTGATCCCACGAAGCACAGAGCGGTGACCTCACCGCGCCCCGGCCATGCCGATCTGGCCGGCGCGCTGAAATTCAATTTCCCCGATGCGCGCTACGTGCTGGAACGCGCTTCGGCACGCGAGTCGGCTGCGCGGGTGGCCGCGGGGGCGTTCGCCAAACTGCTGCTGCGGAGCCTGAACATCGAAGTCGCGAGCCACGTGATTCGCGTGGGCCGTGCGGAACTGGACCGTGACGCAGCGTGGGAGGAGATCGCCACCCTCGCCGGAAAAGAAGAAGTGGTTCTGGCGTGCGTGGATTCTGCGGCTGAGGCGCGGATGAAGGAAGAAGTAGAAGCGGCCACGCGCGCCGGAGATACCGTGAACGGCATCTTTGAAGTGGTGGCGCACGGCGTTCCCGCCGGACTGGGTACCTATGCAAATTGGGACGAGCGCCTGGATGGGCAACTGGCCTGGGCCGTGATGAGCTTGCAGGCCGTGAAGGCCGTTGAAATCGGCCGTGGCGTGGCTGCCGCGGCTACGTTCGGCTCGCATGTTCACGATCCAATTCAATATGCGATGGAAGAACCGGCTGGCAGGCCCACGCATTTTACCCGCCCGCACAACAATGCAGGCGGCATTGAGGGCGGAGTCTCGAATGGCGAAGACATTGTCGTCCGCGGCTATCTTAAACCCATCTCCACGCTGCGCCAGCCACTGGAATCAGTGCGGTTCGATACGCGCGAACCGACCAGCGCAAGTTATGAGCGAAGCGACATTTGCGTTGTCCCGGCGGCAGGCGTGGCCGCCGAGGCCATGGTGGCGCTGGTGATTGCGAATCTGGCGCACGAGAAGTTCGGCGGCGACTCGCTGGTGGAATTGAAGCGGAATTTCATGGGTTACATCGAACAACTACGGAGCTATTAACGGAAGCGATGATTCTGCAGATTGTGAAATATCCTGAACCTGTGTTGCAGCAGCCCGGCGAGCCCGTAACCGAGTTTGACGAAGAGTTGCGCAAGTTAGTGGCAGACATGTTTGAGACCACGTATGCATCGCAGGGCATTGGGCTGGCCGCGCCGCAGGTAGGTGTGCCGAAGCGGTTGACGGTGATCGACCTGAGCCAGGGCAAGGACCCTGAGCAGAAACTTGTGCTGGTCAATCCCGAAGTCATTTCAAGCGAGGGTAGGCAATACGAAGAAGAGGGCTGCCTGAGCTTTCCTGAAATTCGCGAAAAAGTGGTGCGCGCGGCCAAGGTCCGCATCCGCGCCCAGGACGAGCACGGCAAGTGGTTCGAAATGGATGGCGAAGAATTGCTGTCGCGCTGTTTTCAGCATGAGATCGATCACCTTGACGGAGTTCTGTTTATCTTTCGCATGAGCCCGTTGAAGCGCAGCCTGAATTTGCGTAAGATTCGCAAGATGCAGAGCGAAGGCGCCTGGTAAGGCTGGCATGGCGAATGTGGCAAACTCCCTAAAGCTGATTTTCTGTGGCACGCCGCAGTTCGCAGTCCCCACGCTGGAGGCGCTGCTTGGCGCGGGTCACGAGGTCGCGCTGGTGGTTTCGCAGCCCGACAGGCCTGTAGGCCGCGAGCACCAACTTGCTGCTCCGGCGGTGAAGCAAGTTGCACGTGCTGCCGGGCTGACCGTGACGCAGCCCGAAAAGATACGCAGCAACGCCGAGTTCCGCGCGCAGCTTGAGGCGATTGCGCCCGATGCGATCGTTGTGGTCGCCTACGGTCGCATCATTCCGCCCTGGATGCTGGCGCTGCCGCGGCTCGGCTGCATCAATCTGCATGGCTCCCTTTTGCCCAGGTATCGCGGTGCAGCGCCAATCCAGTGGGCGGTGGCCATGGGCGACGCCTTTACCGGCAACACTACAATGCTCTTGGAAGAGGGCCTGGATACAGGACCAATCCTTCTTCAGCAGACGATCGAGATCGGGTCTGAGCAAACCGCGGCGGAGCTTTTTCCTGTGATGGCCAAAGCGGGCGCGCCGCTGGTCGTTGAGAGTCTTGCAGGCCTTGCCAACGGAACGATTCAGCCACAGCCGCAAAATCACGAGGAGGCCACATTCGCGCCGCTGCTCGACCGTGAAGACGGCCGAATGGACTTTGCCAAGCGCACGGCGAGCGAACTTTACAACCGCTGGCGCGGTTTTCAGCCCTGGCCGGGCGCGTTCACGACTCTCAGCGGAAAAAAACTGCTCGTGCATCGCATGGCGCTGGCAGGCTCGGGTTACGCCGCCGGATTGGGTATTGCCGAGCCGGGCCGAATTCGTATCGACGACACCCGAATGCTGGTTGCCTGCGCCGCCAATACCTGGCTCAAATTCGAGGAAGTGCAACTCGAAGGCAAGAAGCGGCTTGAAGCGGCCGAGTTTCTGCGCGGAAATCCGCTGCATGCGGATACGCGGCTGGGTTGAGCGCCGTGCCTGCGATTTCTGCTGCGCGCAGAGCCGCCTTCGAGATTCTGTTGGATGTCGAGCGTGGCCGAGCACACTCCGACGATCTGCTGCGAAGCAAGACTGTGGATGCCTTGCCGCCTGCCGACAGAAACCTGACTACGGCGCTCGTGCTTGGCGTGCTCCGGTGGCAAATCTGGCTGGATGAACAGATCAAGCGGCTCCTGAAAAAGCCGAACTCCAGGCTCGACAGCGAAGTGCTGATCGCTTTGCGCCTCGGCGCATTTCAGCTTCTCTTTCTCGAGCGCATCCCCGCCCACGCCGCGATCGGCGAGAGCGTGGAGCTGGCAAAACAGGCGGGCCATCGCTTCGCGTCCGGCATGGTGAATGCCGTCCTGCGCAGTTTTGCTCGTGGCGGAGTTCAGCGCCTCGAAACTTCTGAGGTATCTGCTGCTGAGTCAGCGATGGCACAGGCCCATCCCGCTTGGATGGTCGAGCGCTGGACGAGCTTTTACGGTCCGGATGCCGCGCGTTCGATTTGCCGCCACGGCCAGGAACAACCGGCTCTCGCAGTGCGCATCGAGGGCCCCGGTGTCGAAGACGAGCTTGTGGCCGCTGGGATCCGGCTCGACCCCGGCGAATTGCTGACCGCTACCCGCATTGTGATCTCGGGAGACGTGACTGGGACGGCAGCCTTTCAGGAAGGCCGTGTGCGCACTCAGGATGAGGGGTCGCAGTTGGTCGGCGAGTTGGCTGCGCACGTGGCCGCGGATGACAGCCAAAGAGCGGCGAGCATCCTCGATGCCTGCGCGGCGCCCGGTGGAAAGACACTGATTCTCGCTGAGCGAAATCCCCAGGCGCACATCGTGGCCTGCGAATCGAATGCACGGCGGCTGGCGGAGTTGGGCAAGCGCCTTGCCCCGCACTCCGATCGCGTGGAATGCCGGCTGGCCGACGCGACTGCGCTCGATGCTGAATCGGCATTTGACGTCGTTCTCGCTGACGTTCCTTGCAGCGGAACGGGCACGCTGGGCCGCAATCCTGAGATTCGGCATCGGCTGCGCCTCGATGACTTGCCGCGCCAGGCTGAGCGGCAGGGGGCGATTCTTCGCGCTGCATTGCGCGCCGTCCGGCACGGTGGGCGCGTGGTTTATTCAACCTGCTCGCTCGAGCCGGAAGAAAACGAGCAGGTCGTCGCCAGCGTACTTGTCGAGGCCGAGAACTGCCGTCAGATTTCGGTTGCGGCCGATATCGAATCGCTACTCGGCAAAGGCATTCTGACTGCCCGCGGAGCCGAGCGGTTGCAGGGATGCATCACGCCCGAAGGCGCGCTGCGATTGATGCCAGGCGCGGCTCGCAGCGACGGATTTTTTGTGGCACTGATCGAGCGGACTGCCTAGAAGGCACTGGGGCAGTCAATGAATCGCGCCTACGCGGGTTCCGGCGCCATGCGTAAAGCAGCGAAGTCGCGCCCGAGCAAGGCGCATAATGCCTCGACGACAAAGTTATGATCTTCGCGCTGGGGCAGTCCGGAAACGGTGACGCTTCCAACGACGCCCGCACCTTCAACGTCCAGCGGAAATGAACCGCCGTCCGCAGCATAGTCGCCGACCGGCAGGCCGTAGCGTTCCAAGAGGGAAGTCCCTTTCATCGACTGAGTAATCCCGACCGCGTATGAGCTGCGATGGAAGCGCGCTACAACGTTGCTTTTGCGGCGCACCCATTCCACATTGTCAGGTGTGGTGCCATCGAGTGCGGCATAAAACAGCGGCTGCCCGAAGCGCCGGACGTCAATGACCAGCGACAGGCCGCGCTCGAGGGCCATGGCCCTGATCCGCGAACCAATATCCCATGCAACCTGCGCATCGAGGCGCGGCAAGCGCAACTCCCGTTCCTGGGCTACGATTTTTTCCAGATCTTCACTCGATCCCATGCGGATTCTTCTCCAATAGCAGCCTATTTGGCCACTGTGAGTTTCACCAGCGTGTCTTCGTCTACCTCTGAGCCGGGGCCAGGCGATTGCGACAACACTCCGCCCGGCTTGACCGGCAGCCTGGGTGGTGCATTGCCGTTGCCTACCGGCGCCACTGGAACATCGACATAGCTCGGAGTGGACGTCTTGATGCCCAACTTAGCCAATGCTGCCTGTGCGCTCACTATCGGCCACCCGGCGAAGTCGGGCATGACATATCCATCCGGCGCTTCATCATCGGATGCGGCAACCAGCAAATTTACGCTGGGCTGTTCGATGCCTTGTGCGTGCGCGGGCGGATCCTGGGCCAGCACTGTTCCCGCTGCAGCTGTGCCATAGGACAGCCGCGCAATGTCGCCCACATCAAGGCCGGCGCGGCGCAACTCCAGCGCGGCTACACGCTCGTTGGTTCCCAACGTATCGGGAACGGCGACCTTCTGTGGCCCGAGGCTCTCAGCGACTCGCAGGTGCCACTCGCGGCGCACCACGGTTCCAGGGGCGGGCGACTGCGTCAGGATGTGCCCCGCGGCCACATTGTCTGAGTAGTAGCGGTTGTCCACGTCCAGGATCAAGCCCATCCCGGCGGTCACGCTGCGTGCATCGGCCACCGTCATTCCTTTCAGTGCTGGAACATCGACCTCGGCCCCGTGAATGGCGAAGTGCATGGTGGTGATGGCGGCGAGCAGCGCGACAGCCAGCAGCAGCATCAGCAACGAAGCCACACGGAAGAAACTGGCGATACCGCTCGTATTCATGATTGCGGCTTACCCTCGAAAAAGGAGATCTTGCACGCTACCGGGTATTATCGGTCACCGGCTCGGGATGGATGGTCACGCGGAACACTTCAGGGCACTCCAGCTTGAATCGATCTTCGAGCTCGGTGATTATCTCGTGAACGCGATGCATGGGCAGATCGTCGGGCAAGGTGCAATGACAAGTGAGCGAGATGTGATCCTGAGTGCGCCCCACAGCGATGGCGTGCACGTCATTGATTTCCGGAAATTCGCCAGCCACGGAGCGCAGCGTCTGCTCAATCCGGCGGTCTTCTACGGCAACTTCTTCGGGCTGCTCGATGGTGGCTGGCTCGCTCTCGATGTGCGTGAGCACTGAGTCGATCTCGGGAACTTTACGAAGGATTTCGGCTTCAAGGGAGGTCACGAAGGTGTGGGCCTCGCGGAGGGAGCGGTTCTCCTCGATTTCGACATGCAGCTCAACCTGCAAGCGTCCGTGGTGCGACTGGATGCTGAGCTCGTGCACCGAAACGTTGTTGCGCGCAGCCACCGCACGGACACGATCGAAGATGCTCTCGGCCCGGCTTTCGCGGGGCACGGTGTGGATGACCACGTCTGCCTTGGGCAGAGTGCGCTGCACAGCAGCGGTGGCTGCCTCCACCAATTCGCCGGAGTGCTCAAAGGTGAACCGCCGCGGGAGGGCCAACGTGAGGTCGGCGAAGTATCCGGCTCCGGCGCGACGCACACGCGCCCGCTCCACGGCCAGTACGCCGTCCACTCGTTCCACTTCGCGCACCAGGCGCCGCCTGGTTTCGGCGGGAATCTCATCAACCAGTGCATCCACCGCCTCATGGCCGAGCCGAACGGCCATAAGCAAAATCATCACGGAAACGACAATCGCCGCGCAGGGGTCGGCATAGTGCAATGCACCAATGCCGAAGTGTTCGCCGGCCCAGGTGGCGCCCAAGCCGGCCAGGACCGCCAGCGTCGCCCAAATGTCTGAAGCGAAGTGGAAGGCGTCGGTGGCGAGCGCGGGCGATCCGGTGCGCGTGGCCACGTCGCGAAGCCGCCGCGAACGCCAGTAATCCACGGCGATTGAAGTGACAAGCACCAGGACCGGCCACAGCGAATGGCGCAGCTCAACTGTTCGGAAGAATATCCGCTGAATTGCTTCCCACACGATCCACACACAGGAGACGGCCATGAGGCCCGCCTCGCTGAAGGCGGAAAGATTCTCTATCTTGCCGTGGCCGTAAGTATGATCTTCATCTGCAGGCTTATCGCTGACATTGACAGAGAAGAAGGTCAACGCAGCGCCAGCCAGATCGAGCCCCGAGTGCGCCGCATCGGAGAGCACGCCCAGCGACCCCGACAACAGGCCGGCGGCCAGCTTGAGCAGCGTCATCATCGCCGCAGCCGCCATGGACCACAAAGCCACACGCCGTTTCTCCGCAGAGAAAGCCTGGACGGAAGACTCGGTGACGCGTGGGCTGGAGGTGGCGGAGATCATGATGCTCCTGCAATTTGTTCATTCCCTTCCCGCGGGGAGGTGAACGACAGACTCTAGACTACCGGGGGCCGCACTGCGGTGTACAACCCGGCGATGCCGAACGTATACGGCTGCCACTCGCACTGCTCATAACCCGTGGACCGCATCATGGCCAGCATCTCGTTGGGCTGCGGAAAATCGCCAACGGAGCTTGGCAGGTAGCTGTAAGGGCCGTCCTTGCCGCAAACCATGCGTCCTATTGCCGGCAGCACGCGGCGGAAGTACATTGCATAGGCCTTGCCAAGCAGGCCGCCGGGCTCACTAAACTCAAGAATGCCTAATTGCCCGCCCGGCTTAAGTGCGCGATAAAATTCGCGCAGTCCGGCATCGTAATTGGCCAGATTTCTGAATCCGAAAGCTGAAACGATCAGGTCGAGTGATTCGGATGGAAGCGGAAGATGCAGCGCATCCGCCTCGAGGGCCACAGCATACGGCGCTCCGCCGCCACGAGTACCGTTGCGCGAGCCACTGACCTCAGGTGAACCGAACTTCTGAGCGCCGCGCTGCAGCATGGCACGTGAAAAATCGCCGGCGAGAATGGGATGTGCGCCGCGGGGGCGAAGCTTGAGCAACGCCATGGTCAAGTCGCCCGTGCCGCAGCAGATGTCAAGAATTGCAGCGTCGGGACGGGCAAGCACTGCTCGAAACCTGCGTGCCGTCTTTCGCCACCACAGTCGGTCGACGTTGGCGGAGAGGACGTGATTCAGAAGGTCGTAGCGTGGCGCGATCGAGTCGAACATCTGCCGCACGGCCTCGGCTGCAGACGCCTCATCCGCCGCACCCACCGGCTTGGCTCCCGTTGCGGGCATAGCTTTATTTCCCTCGCCGATGGCAAATGCCGCGAGCCGGCAACAGCATGCTCGCTACTCCATGCTATAGCTTTGGTCTAACCGATTGTTCATGCAGGCCCTTACGCGACCCGGCCCTTCAAGCCGCAGCAAGAAAGGTATAGGCTTGAGTTAGCAGATGACCGCATCTTCCCTTCCCGTACTTCACGCCCTGACGTGGCACCCGCCGCTCACGGATAGCCATGGCCGCGTGATCCACGATCTGCGCGTCTCCATAACGGACCGCTGCAACTACAAATGCGTCTACTGCCGCACGGGCGAGGTGGGCGCGCAGTATCCGGAACTGGGCATTGACGAATACTTGCGGCTGATCGGGCTTTTTGTGGGCCTCGGCATCACAAAAGTGCGGCTTACGGGCGGAGAACCCCTTTTGCGGCGCGGAGTGGTGGAGCTTGTGAAGGAGCTGGCAGGGCTGCGCACTCCGAATGGCGATACGCTGGACCTGGCGCTGACCACGAACGGCCACCTGCTGGAGTCGCTCGCCGCTCCGCTGAAGGCGGCCGGACTAAGCAGAGTGACAGTGAGCATGGATGCCGTGGACGCGGCTACGTTCGAGCGGATTACGCGGATCGAGGGCAGCTTTCCCACGGTGCTTAAAAGCATTCGCGCCGCCCGCGCTGCCGGGCTTAGCCCCGCTCAAGATTAACTGCGTGCTGCTACGCGGCTTTAACGACGATCAGATCGAGGGATTTGCGCAGTTTGCGCGCGAAGAGGACGTCGTGGTTCGGTTCATCGAGTTTATGCCGCTCGAAGAGGGCCGGCTTTGGACGCCAGAGATTGTGGTGCCGCTCAAGGAGATTGTGGAGCGCATCGGCAGGACGCTGCCACTGGTCGAGATTCCCGCCCGCGAGCCCAGCGAGACGGCGCGGCGTTATACATTCGCGGACGGCGTAGGCGAGATCGGCATTATTGCGCCGGTGAGCCAGGCTTTTTGCGGCGCCTGCAGCCGGATACGGCTGACCTCCGACGGCAAGATTCGCACTTGCCTGTTTTCGCAGGTGGAGCACGATCTGTATGGGCGCCTGCGCGGCGGCGCGAGCGACGACGAACTGCGCACCTACATTGTGCAGACGGTGAAGGGCAAAGAAGCGCGGCATCATATCGGCGAACCGGAGTTCCTGAAGCCATCGCGATCGATGGTGCACATCGGCGGATGAGAAGGTGAATGGCGGCGCTCGCGAACCCAATGAATTTGAGATCGATCCGAATGAGCGGCTTGCCGCCTGCCTGCGGAGCGATGTGACAGAATGATGGCTAGGCTCCCCCTCAGGGTCCCAGACATGCCGAACGAGACGGAAGGGCGCATCCCGCTCGCCGATCTGCTTGTTTTTCATCAACTCGCGCGATCGCTGACATCAAGCTTCGATCTGGACACAATCCTGCGCACCATCCTGGAGCAGATGGAGCACATGGTCGAGGCGGAGCTGTGGACGCTGCTCATGCTGGACGAAACCAGCCAGGATCTCTATTACGCAATTGCTGCCGGGGAAGAGCAGGAGGCCTTTCGCGGCCTGCGCGTGAAGGCAGGCGAGGGCGTGGCCGGTTGGGTATTAGAGCATGGAGAAACCTTGATCGTTCCCGAGGCAGTTGATGATCCGCGCGTGACGCAGCCGGACGGCTCCGGGACACGCCCTGTGCGTTCTGTGATTGCCCTGCCGTTGCGTGGGCGCAAAGGCACGCAAGGCGTAATTGAGATCTTTAACCCCCGCGCCGAGATGTCCGATTACTCCATTGCCTTCCTGCACATACTGGCCGACCATGCGGCCATTGCGATTGAGAACGCGCGCGACGTCTCGCGCATTCAGCAGTTGACGATTACTGACGACACGACCGGACTTTACAACGTGCGCCACTTGTACGACGTGCTGGGTCAAGAGCTGAAGCGTTGCAGGAAGCTGAAGCTGCCGCTGAGCCTGGCATTTCTCGACCTGGACAGGTTCAAGCTGGTCAATGACGAGCACGGACACTTGATTGGCAGCGAGTTGCTGGCTCAAACCGGCTGCAGGCTCCAGGAATTAAGCCGCTCGCAGGATGTGTGCTTCCGCTACGGAGGCGACGAGTTCGTCATCATGATGCCGGAGACCGGCGCTCAAGCCGCACTGGAACTGGCCACGACGCTCCACCGAGCGCTGATGAAGACGCAGTTCCAAATGAAGACGGGGCTCAAACTAAAGGTGAGCGCGAGCGTGGGCCTGGCCTCTGCCCCGGACGATGGTATGGCCGTGCACGGCATCGTTGGAACTGCCGATGGGCGCATGTACAAAGTGAAACTGCACGGGCGCGGAAACGTGCGAGGGGCTTAGATCTTAATAAACAAAATGGGGCGGTGCGTTCAATAACCCAGGCGCTTGTCGACAATATTTGCGAGGGGCTCGCCTTTGCAGAAACGCCCATATTGCAAAAGAAAGAATGTCATCGCTCGATTGAGCCAGTCGCGGGTGTGGTCGGCGCAGTGGGGCGAGACCAGAACGTTTTCAAACTTGTAGATGGGGTCGCCCGGTGGTATCGGCTCCTGCTCGAAGACATCGAGACCCGCGCCCTTGATTCTCTTTTCACTCAGCGCGCGCACCAGAGCCGCCTGGTCGATGACCGGTCCGCGGCCAATGTTGATGACAACCGCATTCGGCTTCATGGCGGCGAATGCGGCATCGCCGATCATGTGGTGTGTCTCAGGAGTGAGAGGGGCCGCAATCACGACATAGTCGCAAAGCGCAAGCATGGTGGAGAGCTCGTTTGGCCCATAGAACTGTTTCACCAGGGGGTCGGGAGATGAGGGAGCGTGACGCTTGAGCGCGAGGACACGCATTCCCAAGGCCTGAACGCGGCTGGCCACAGCGCGGCCAATGTCGCCATACGCGACGATTCCCACCGTCTGCCCGGCAATCTCTTCTACTTCGAACGGAGCCCAGCGGCCGGCCTCCTGGTTGCGGAGCATGCGGCGGAAATCCTTGGCGAAGTAGAGAATCGCGGCGAGAGCGAACTCGCCGAGCGATTGCGAGAAGACTCCAGTGCCGTTGGTGAGAAGAACCTTGCTCTCGATGAGCTCAGGGAAAAGGATTTTGTCGAGGCCGGCCGCGCGCGAATGCACCCAGCGCAGGCCCGGGTTGGCCATAAACGCCGCGCGGAGCAGATCGCGCGAGCCTGACCAATGCAGGATCGCTTCAGCATTGCTCCCGGATGCGGCCAAAGCATCCGGGGAGTCCGCGACGACGTGAGGCACATCCGCAAGCATGGCGAGTTGCGGATTGGCCACATTCGACAGGACCAGAACAAATGGTTGGTTCTGCATCTGGGTAAATCGCTCCCGGCTTCGATTTGAACACTTGAACGCGCAGCTACTTTTTAGTGTCGCCGCCGATCTGGATGACGACGTATTGGGCGGGGCCGTCGCCCACGTTCTTCACGGCATGCAGAGTGCCGAAGGCCACATAGATGATGCTTCCCGGACCGGCGCGCTCCGCTTTGCCATCGTGGTCGAACTCCAACGTGCCCTCGCGAACCACGATGATCTCCGAGTGATGGATCTGGTGGAGTGCCGGCGGCACGGTTCCGGCAGGGTGCATCGTCTCGTGCGCGCCTACAGCTTCGCCGGTTGCCAATGTGCCGTTAAAGACGCTGCGGCCGACGGAACCGTTGCGCGCAGTATTCGGGGTCATCTGGTCGTAGGCGAAAACCCGCGAGGCAGCCAGCGGGTTGGAGCTGGCCGATTGCGCGCCTGCCACCGATGCGAGCGCAAGAAAAGCTGCTGGAAGGACAACGGACCTCATTTGCTTCCTTTCTGAAGAGGACGATTCTTGCCTGATCCGTATTGTCCCATTAGCCTGGCCATCAACGCCGAAAAAATGGCGTATTCCGATTCATGGGAAGGAACAGATGTTCTCGCTCATTTCTGTTCTGTGATGTGGACAGAGTGCTCGAGGTGGAAAGTGAGGAGCGTTTCAGCGGGAAGGAAGATCTGCTTGTTGCCTGTGAAGGCGCTGCCTGCTGTTCCTGCTCCGCCCCCGGCAAGCGCGCCAATCAGGGCGCCCTTGCCACCGCCTGCAAGCCCGCCGATGAGTGCGCCAAATGCTCCGCCGCCGCCGGCCATTATAGCGGTGCGCTTGCCTTTGCCCTTCTCCACACGGTCGATGGAGCTGGTAGCCACCGGATAGCTGCCCCAGTTGGTATGCACACGCTCCAGACGCACCTCGAGCAACGCTCCGCCTTTGAAGTGGCCCAACGGCTTGGCATCAATCACTGTGCCTTCGGCGCGCGCCCCTCTGGGAATCACCGTCTGGCCGTTGACCATCACATCGTCGGCGATGGTTGCGCCGAACGAGTCGCCGGGCTGGCTGATCTTCGAGCCAAGATCCTGATCGAGCCGCACGCGGAGCCTTGTGCCCGCGGGAAGATCGACGACTGCAGGCGGAGGCGGCCCTTGCGGAGGCGGTGCGCTTGCCTGACCGGAGCCCGGGGCCGCGCCTGGAGCCGAAGCCGGCCCCGACGCCGAAGAGTTCGAGGCCGACTGGGCAGGCTGCGACGATTGCCCGGCGGTGCTGCCTGACTGCTCGTTGCTCGCCGTTTTGCTGGCGGATTTGCATCCGTTGCACGTGAGCATCGAAGTGAGCCCGAGCACGGCGAGGAAAATGACATTGCGATGGAAATTCATGGCGTGAACTCCTTAAGGGGAATTAGGGGAGGTAGCCCAAGGCAAAGTGCGCGGGGCGCGGCAGAGGCGCCCCGGAATATTTAGATGTCGAGATTCTTGACGTCGAGGGCGTTATCCTCAATAAATTTACGGCGGGATTCAACATCTTCGCCCATAAGTGTCGTGAAAATGGCCTCGGTTTCAGCGATATCCTCAAGCTTGACCGAAAGCAGTGTGCGATGTTCCGGGTCCATGGTGGTTTCCCAGAGCTGCGTCGCGGTCATCTCACCCAGGCCTTTGTAACGCTGTACCTGGTAATCCTTTTTGCCCTGCTCGACGATATAGGCGAAGAGTTCGCGGGCGGTCTGCTTTTCCACGGGCTCGCGCAGGATGCGGCTGCCACGGGCTGGTGATTTCGTCTCTGCTTTCGTCTCCGCGCCCTCAGTTTCTTCCTCTTCGTCAGAAGCGGCGGCAGCGGATTTGGCGGCGTACTCCACCAGGAATGGCGGTTCGAGAAATTCCTTGATGAGCGAGTACTTCGCCATCATCTGGCGGAATTCGGGACTGGAAGCCAGCGTCCAATCGATGCAGCGCGTGGCACCTTGCGCATCGGTGAAGCAGATGGACCAGGTGTGGTGCTCCTCGTCTTCGACCGGCTTGTTCACTTTGAACTGGAACTCATCGGCAAGCTCCACAAGCCGTGTATGTAGCGCGGCGAGCTTCTCGGGAACTTCGCCCCCGTTTTTCGACGCAAAGTCGGCGCGGTGCGTGAGCTCGGCGCGAGCCAGCATCTCGGTGAGTTTCTCGTTGCGAATGCGCTTGTCCACTTTTTCGACGAAGCCGAGATATTCATTGAGAGTCGCCATGAATCGGGTGAGATCGGGGCCTTCAATGCGGCTGGCGGTTTCACCGTGGCGCACGACCATGCCTTCTGCGGCACGGTTGACCATCACTTTCACAAACTCGCGATCATCCTTGATGTACTGCTCGAATCGGCCCTTCTTGATCTTGTAAAGCGGCGGCTGGGCAATGTAGACGTGATCGCGCTTGATAAGCTCCGTCATGTGACGGAAGAAGAAGGTCAGCAGCAAGGTACGGATGTGCGAGCCGTCCACATCGGCGTCTGTCATGAGGATGATCTTGCCGTAGCGGATCTTGGCCGCGTCGAAGTCCTCCTTGCCGATGCCGCAACCGAGCGCAGTAATCATGGCGCGGATTTCCTCGTGGCCGAGCATCTTGTCGTAGCGCGCCTTTTCCACATTCAGTATCTTGCCCTTCAGCGGAAGGATGGCCTGGAAGCGGCGATCGCGCCCCTGCTTTGCGGTGCCGCCGGCGCTCTCGCCCTCGACGAGATAGAGCTCGCAACGGTCGGGATTGCGCTCACTGCAGTCGGCCAGCTTGCCGGGTAGTCCGCCGCCGTCGAGCGCGCCCTTGCGGCGAGTCAGATCGCGCGCCTTGCGCGCAGCTTCGCGCGCGCGAGCAGCCTCGATCGCCTTGTTGATGATGCGCCGGGCAACCGGCGGGTTCTGCTCGAGATACATGCCCAGGCGCTCGTTGACGAAGGCCTGGACGGTGCCGGCGATGTCGGAGTTAAGTTTTCCCTTGGTCTGCCCCTCGAACTGAGGCTGGGAAAGCTTGACGCTGATCACGGCCACGAGACCTTCGCGGACGTCGTCGCCGGAGAGATTCTCCTTGACGTCTTTGAAGAGCCCCATTTGCTGGCCGATGAAGTTGATAGTGCGAGTAAGCGCGGTGCGAAAACCGGAGAGATGCGTGCCGCCGTCGACGGTATTGATGTTGTTGGCGAAGCTGAAGACGGTTTCGGAGTAGCTGTCGTTGTACTGCAGCGCGATATCGATCTCGACAGCGTCCCGCAAGGCTTCCATGACTATCGGCTTATCGTGGAGCACCGTCTTGCCGCGGTTGAGGTGCTTGACGAACTCAGCAATACCGCCGGCGTAACGAAACTCGGCGCGGCGGGCTTCACCCGTCTTGGCGTCAGCGGTGCGCTCGTCAGTGAGCGTAATCTCAAGGCCCTTGTTGAGGAAGGCCATCTCGCGCAGGCGCTGCGCGAGAGTGTCGTAATTGAACTCGGTGGTGGTGAAGATGGTCTTGTCGGGCAGGAAGTGCACGCGCGTGCCACGGCGTTTGCTGGTGCCCGCCTGGCGCAGTTCGGAGGCAGGGAGGCCGCAACTGAAGTCCATCTCCCAGGTGTGGCCGTCGCGCCAGATTTCGACGTTGAACTCCTGCGAAAGCGCGTTCACGCAGCTTACGCCCACTCCATGAAGTCCACCGGAAACTTTATAAGTGGAGGCATCGAACTTGCCGCCTGCGTGCAGCTTGGTAAGCACCACTTGCACGGCGGGCATACGCAGGCCGCCAGGCAGGTCCATCATGTCCACAGGAATGCCGCGGCCGTCGTCGACCACGGTGATGGAGTTGTCGACGTGAATGACCACGTCGATTTTTTTCGCGTATCCGGCGAGAGCTTCGTCGACCGAATTGTCCACGACTTCGTATACGAGATGGTGCAAACCCATCTCACCGGTCGAGCCGATGTACATGGCGGGGCGTAGGCGCACCGCCTCCAGGCCTTCGAGGACTTTGATGTTTTCGCCGGTGTAGCTGTCGTTGTCGCCGTGCATCGAGGTGCTGCTGAGGACTTCAGTCGCCATAAGATTCCGTTCGCAAGGTCTTCCGAACTGAGGGTCGCCCGAAGCATTTTTCCGGGCGCTGAAGCGGGACTAACCGCTTGAAAAAAGAGGGGCTATCAAGCGCGCTTACTTAGGCCTATTTTACCATGCGAGGGTGTGTTGAAACCGGGCAGGAAACCCACGCATAAATGGTTACTAACGGCACTTTTCTGTTAACAGAAAATGACGTTAGTAATCTATCTTGGTTCTATAATAGTATCTATATGAAAAAGATAGACTTGATTGTAAAATTCACGTAGTATTTCTTTTGAAAGGAGGAAAACTCCTTTCTAGATTAAATTCCATGAGGTTACCAAAGATGAAAGTTGCCATTCGCATGTTTGCTCTGTTCGTCGCCTTCGCCGGCCTGGTTTCCGCGTCCTTCTCTCCCGCCGCCACAAAGGCGATCTCCACGCACGCTTCGATGACTGCGACTGGTCCGGGCCCAACCATCGGTATTCCAGCTCCTCTTCCGTGCACGTCGGACGGCACTTGCTTTGCGTCGTTTTCGTCCGCACAGTAAGCTCGGTGCTGCGAAAGGGACTGCATAGCACGAAAGTGCCAGCACCTCGTTACCCTTTTGTGTTTGGGCCAAAGGGCATATTGGCGCTATCCTGATGGCGTTCGCGAAGTTACAGATAAGCCAATATGCCCTTAAATCACGCAATGTCGGCGATGAACGCGATGGAGCTTGTTTCGTGGGCCGCGCTCGCTCTGCTTTTCTGGAGCAAGGGGCTCCAACACCGCTTCCGTGCGATGAGCTACTTCCTGGCGCTGCGCGCGATCGTGACACCGCTTTTGCTGTTGGTGCTCTACGAGGACGCCCAGCCCTGGGGCCGGGATCACCACATTGGCGTCTTTTATTTCTTCGGCTACTTTGCCACGTATGTTGCCAGCGCTGTATTGCTGTACTTCATTTGCATTGAGGTCTTCCGCGCCGCACTATCGCCCTTTCCAGGGATCACCAAGCTGGCCATCGTCATCTTCCGCTGGGCGGCCGTGGTTTCAGTCATTGTGAGCCTGACCTCGATCTCTTATGCGCACAGAGGAATTCATATCATCGCCGATGTCTCGTATGGCTTGATGCGCTCGGTGAGCGTCCTCGAACTGTGTCTGCTGGCCTTCCTTTGTTTGAGCATGAATGCGCTCCGCCTGACGGTGCGCGATTTGGCATTTGGCATCGCATTAGGCTTCGGCCTGATGTCGACTGCCGATTTCGTTATCGCTTCATGGATTTCGCGGATCACTTCAGCCAATGACCCGGTTCAGTTCATATACGAGTCGCTGATTCTGGGATCCTTGGCGATTTGGACGGTTTACTGTGTTCTGCCGGAGCCGGTTCTGAAGCCGGTGCTGATGCCGGCGAGTTCGACCATTTACCGGTGGAATGAGATTGCCTCTGCGCTGGGTCACACAGGTACGAGGGTCGCCGTCCAGCAGCCTGCCAACAGCTTCTTCCTCTCTGACGTGGAACGCGTTGTAGAGAAGGTGCTCGCGCGGAACATGAAGGGCCGCGAATCTGAGACGTAGAGCCGGGAATTAAGAGCAGAGATGAGAAAGACGAAAAGGCCACGGCGCTTGCCGTGGCCTTTTTCAATTTGGCTCAGATACTGTTACTCGGCCGCAGCGGGCTCAACGGAGGCGAACCTTCCGCGCCTGCCGCGATCGGTGAACTTCACCCGGCCTGTGATCTTGGCGAACAGTGTGTCGTCAGAGCCGATGCCCACGTTGGGCCCGGGCTTGATTCTTGTGCCACGCTGACGCGAAATGATGGAGCCGCCCGTGACCAGCTGACCGGCGAATGCCTTGACGCCCAGCCGTTGCGCATTTGAGTCCCGTCCGTTTGTGGAGCTGCCTCCACCCTTCTTATGTGCCATGGCCGAATCCCCTTCTATTTTCCTGCGATCTACTTCGCGTCGTACGTGACGCCGTCGGCCTCAATGGCCTTGATGCGCACTTGAGTAAAGTTTTGCCGGTGTCCCTGGAGTTTCTTGTACTGCTTCTTGCGCTTGAAGTGGAAGACAAGAATCTTGTCGCCGCGGCCTTCGCCGAGGATTTCCGCTGTCACCTTGGCGGCAGTTGGCTTGGCCAGGGTTCCGGGCTCGCCGGAAACCGCAAGCACGTCGCTGAACTCGACTGTTGGACCGCCGGAGCTGATGCTCTCAATCTTCAACACATCCCCCGGCGCGACGCGGTACTGCTTGCCGCCGGTGCGAATGACTGCGTACATAAGAAACCCTCCAGCGCCTAAATGCTTCATGAGGCGCTTACGACAAGAATCCGTGTGCTTGATAGGGGCGGATACAGAACAGATACTGCATCGGGAAGTGGGCCGCACACACGCCATTCACGGCGGAGAACCCTAATCCATCCCGCGCGCCCTTCAATGGGGCGCATCGCCAAACTCTACGATTCTATCGTTAAACAGAGGACGGGGTCAATGCGCCGGTTGCGCCCGGCCCGCGCCGCTATACTTCCCCCATGCAGCCAGTCAGCGTGATCGCCACGGTCCTGAATGAGGCCGAAGATATCGGGCGGGTGGTTCCCAGCCTGCTCGGCCAGGAGCCTTCGGCGGTCGAGGTGATCGTGGTGGACGGGGGCTCGACAGACGGGACATGGGAGAGGCTGGTTGGCGCAGAGCAGCAGGATCCGCGGCTGGTGGCGATACGCGACGAGACGTGCAGCCTGAAGCACTCGGATGGGCCGGTCTCGCGGGGGCGAAATGTGGCGATTGCGGCAGCCAAATCGCCGATTATCGCATGTGCCGATGCCGGCTGCACCTACGCTTCCGATTGGCTGAAGAACCTCACTGCGCCGCTAATCGCCGGCTCTGCCGAGTATGCATTGGGCGGGTCGTGCCTCGACGCAAGTGGGTACTCAGTTTGGGATGTGGCTTCGGCGCCGTTCTTCAGTATCAAGCTGTCGCCGACAGAGCCGACCAAGTCGTGCACTGCGCGGTCCATGGCGTTTACCAAGGCGCTGTGGGAGCGGATTGGCGGTTTCCCGGAGCAGGTGCTTGTTGGCGAAGATACATTGTTCGATCTAAGAGCGCGGCAGTTGACCGCGCCGGCTTTTGTCGCCAACGCCAAGGCGCTCTATCGGCCGCAGAATACCTTCCACTCGGCCAGCCGGCAAATGGCACGGTACGCTGTGAGCGATGGTCAGGCGCGCGTGCGCTGGGCGCGGCTGTTTCGCAATGCCGCGCGATGTGTCCTGGAGGTTTTCGTGCTGGCGAGCCTGCGCTGGAGCGTGATCCCTTTGCTCGCCATTCTGACACTGGAATCCTGGTTTGCCTTTCAGAAGGATTGGCGGCACATCGGCAGGTATGGATTCGGAGCGGTGCTGGCGCGGTTTGCCTTCTCGGTCGCTGTGCCGTGGGTAGTGGCGGCGAACCACATTCGCGGGCTGTTCACGAAGAAGCCGCTGACCAATCGGCAGAACGCATGACAGCGATCAGTCCTCACGCGTCACGCCGCTGCGGGGACTACGTAGAGCAAGATTGCGAAGTAGTGGGCGATGCTGCCGGCGAGCACGAAGATGTGCCAGGCAGCGTGGAAGTAAGGCAGGCGATCGAAGGCGAAGAAGATGACGCCAAGGGTATAGGCTGCGCCGCCCGCGGCCAGCCAGAGCATTCCGTGCCAACCGATGGCATGGAGCAGCGCGCCGCCTACAAATACGATGAACCATCCCTGAAAGAGATAGACCGCCGTGGAAAGTACGGCGAACCGGCGCTCCTTGAGCCGCTCCATGGCGAGGGTCTTGAAGAGGATGCCTGCGAGGGCCAGCGACCATTCCGCAGCAAAGACGAACCAGCCGAGCGCGCCGCGCAGCGAGACGAGCGCGAAAGGCGTGTATGTGCCGGCGATGAGCACGTAAATGGCCGAGTGATCGAGGACATGAAAGACGTGGCGGGCGCGGGTGCGCACCAGTGAGTGGTAGAGCGTGGAGCAGAGATAAACAAACACCAGCGAGCCGGAAAAAATTGCGCAGCTCACAACAACGGTCGCCGTTCCGCGCATGGAGGCGACGATGAGACAAGCAGCTCCGGCAATGGCGAGGCCGGCGCCGATGCCATGCGTGATTGCATTGGCGAGAATGTCGCCAAGGCGGGTGTTTGGGTTCACGGGTCGATGATAGCCGAGTGATCGGCGGATGCGTGTAGGTTCGAGCTTCTGGCTATTCGCTCCCAGCCGCCGGGCTTTGGAGCGCGCTGAGCTGACGTGAGTGTTTACTTTCCGGTACGCCTTTGCCCCTAGCCCGGTGTCCTGGATGCTGAGAGTAAACCGTTTGCTTTCAGCTAGCGCCGGATGACCATCGCTGCATGTTATAGGCAGGTAAAACGTTACCTGCAGGATTTAGACAGCAAAAGAGTTACGGCGCCCAAAAACAGAGAAAAGGGAGATTGAGAACAGAAATCATGTGGCCAGTCGTCAAAAGACAGCTGTCAGATATCGGGGGGGCAGGTAAGACCCGCGTGCCTCAGCCCGTCCTTTTTTGGTGATGCTACGGATATTGTGCGCCAAATGGAGGAATAAGCCTGCAAATGAAAGTGGCTTGAATGGAATGAGTTGGGAGTGAGGGGGCTTGACGAAGCGTTGGGTTGAAGCGATAAGCAGGAGTTGCGAGTTGACTAAGCACGCCACTGGAGCAGAGCTTGAACAGGTACCTCGATTCCTAGATTCCGCCAGGGCGGGCCGGTCGCCTTCGTACGTCATCATCCCTTAACAAAACGCGACTATTGTGGGGCTGCACGTCCCCCGATCCCCACGGGCCGGTTGTCCCCTCCGGCCGTGCGAAGAAGGCAAGCCATGAATGGAAACTCTGCCAGCCAGAGATACGCGGCTGTCTGCATTGGCGTGGTCGCGGCGGCGCTGCTGGCGACTGCGCAGTCCGCATCTCTTACGATCTCCGAGACCGGGTCAACTCTGATTTACCCATTGTTCCAAAGTTGGGTGGCAGCGTACGCAAAGGTCGATTCAAGCCTGCGCATCACCGACGCCGCGACCGGGTCGGGTGCGGGCATCGACCAGGCCATTGCCGGACGCGTCCAGATCGGAACGTCGGACGCGTACATGTCGGACAACCAGGCGATGGCGCACGCGAACATTCTGAATATTCCGCTCGCTATTTCGGCGCAGACGGTAGACGCGAACATTCCTGAGCTTCACGGCGGCACGCTGAAGTTGAGCGGACCGGTGCTGGCAGGGATCTACACGGGCAAGATCCGGATGTGGGACGACGGACAGATCGCGGCGATGAACCGGGGAGTGTCGCTGCCCCACCGCGCGATTGTGCCGGTGCGCCGGGCGGAGGGCTCGGGCGATACGTTCATCTTCACGCAGTACCTCACCTTTTCAACGTGTGTTTCGGGTGAGAGCGACGACCCAGCGTGCCACGGCACATGGGAAGACACGGTTGGCTACGGCACGACAGTGAGCTGGCCATCGGCTCCGGGAGAATTGGCGGCGCCGGGCAACAACGGAGTGCTCGCGGCGATCGCGCGGACTCCGTACTCGGTGGGCTACCTGGGCACGAGCTACGAGGCCGAAGCGGCGAAGGACAACCTCATCGTCGCCATGCTCAAGAACCAGGCGGGAAACTTTCTGCTGCCTACGCCGGCCACAGTGACGGCGGCCGCGGCGGAACTGACGCCGCGCACGCCGCCCGATGAGCGGCTGACGCTGGTTTTTGCGCCGGGCGCGGATTCGTATCCGCTGATCAACTACGAATACGCGGTGGTCTCGGAAAAACAGCCGAACCAGCAGACGGCTACGGCGATCAGCAATTTCCTGTTATGGTGCATCTCGCCGCAGGGCGGCAGTGCATCCAGTTTTCTCGATCCAGTGCACTACATCGCGCTGCCGACGCCGATCCGCGCGCGCAGCGAAATCCAGATAGTGAAGATTCAGTAGGCCGGAGCCTAGAAAGGAAGTCGTCATGCCCGATGTCGCCAATACTTCTTCTGCCCGGGGCCGGACGGTCCAGGAGTATATCGATGAACGGCCGATATGGCCGGATGGAACCAATCTGCCTTCGGTGCCCATGACGGCGATGCAACGGCGCATCTGGGGGCTGGCGGCAGCGGGCAAGTTCTTCGAAGGGTTTGTGGTGTTCATGACGGGCGTAGCCGTGCCCTTGATTGCGCGCGAGTTCCAGATCAACCCGGCGCAGAAGGGCTTTGTGACCGCGGCGAGCCTCGCCGGTATTCTGGTGGGCGCGCTGGGGCTGGGAAGCCTGTCGGACTACTTTGGGCGCAAATCGATGTTCGTGGTCGAGATGATCATCTTTACCTCATTCCTCGGGGCGGCGGTATTCTGCACCAGCTTTACGTCGCTGATCTTCTGCCTGTTCGGGCTGGGGCTGGCGCTGGGGTGCGATTATCCGACGGCGCACGTGATCATCTCAGAGAACATTCCCAGCACCAGCCGGGGAAAGCTGGTGCTGGGAGCATTTGCTTTCCAGGCTGTGGGCGCGCTGGGCGGGGCGCTGGTGGGCTACGCGGTGCTGGTGGCGGTGCCTAATCTGAACGCGTGGCGCTGGATGTACGCAACGGCGGTGATTCCGGCGGTGCTGGTGACGATCGGGCGGTTCTACATTACGGAGAGTGCCAACTGGCTGCAAACGAAAGGCTCCGTGGAGAAGGCTACGCACGCGGCGCGGCGGTTGCTGGTACGCACGCCGCAATACCCCCAGAATATCGTGCTGGCACCCAAGGTGGGGAAGGGCGAGGGCCATGGAAAAGGAGGATCGATCCTATCGCTGTTTCAAAAGCGCTATCGCCGCGCGACTATCCTGGCGTCAGTGCCGTGGTTTCTGCAGGACCTGGGGACTTACGGGATCGGCATCTTTACGCCGACGATTCTGGCTACGGCGATTGGCCACAAGGCGGAGCACGTGCGCAGCATGAGCGATCTAATTGCGAACGCGACCCTGGCCGCGCGCGGGGATGCGATGATCACGGTGCTCTTGATCATCGGCATTTGCTTCGCGGTGGTGCTGACCGACAAGCTGGGACGCATCCGGCTGCAGATCGCCGGATTCATTGGCTGCGCGATCGGGCTGTTCATCGCTTCGCTGTCGGTTGATTTCACGGGCGGCACGAAGATCACGCTGATCTTCGCCGGCTTCATGCTGTTCGACTTTATGACCAACATGGGACCGAACGCGCAGACGTACCTTCTGGCGGGTGAGGTGTTTCCGACGGCGGTGCGCGGACAGGGCGCGGGGTTTGCGGCGGCGTTCGCAAAGATCGGCGCGGTGGCGACGGCGTTTCTGTTCCCGATCCTGCTGGTGACGATCGGTACGCGGATGCTTCTCTACGGCCTGGTTGTCGCGTTTCTGCTGGGCGCAATCGTGACCTGGTTGTTCCGCATCGAGACCACCGGCGTGAATCTCGACAGCATTGGTGAAGCGGCTGCGGACGAGGAACACCGCGCAGCGGTGGCCTAAACAGAGATCGGGCGAAGATCCATGGCCTGCGGTGGCGTGATCCACTTTCTTGACTTCTCATCGAGCACCGAAATAACGAATGCACTCAGCAACGACAATTGCTCCTCGCGAGTTTGCATGTGGGGAGCAATTCATTGCTGTGCCGGGGGAAGTTGACCGGGGCGTCAATATCTGGATGCGGTTCGTGGTTGGGACGCGGGTTTGCCACGATGATTGTTTTTCAAGGTGGATGTGGAAGGAAGGATGCACGGGCTGAAGCTCGCAGCCTTCATCGCTCCTCGCTAAGAAGCTATCATCGGGATTGCGAGACAAATCCGGCGGCCATCGGGAAACGGGGCCGCTCACATGGAGGGCGTTGATGCCCACCTCTGATTCCGATGCTCTTGTCGTCTATGGCGTGACGGGCGATCTCGCCCACAAGATGATCTTCCCCGCACTCTATGCGATGGTGAAACGCGGAACTCTCAACGTTCCCGTCATCGGCGTCGCGTTTCCGAAATGGTCGGTTGAGCGCCTGCAGAAGCGAGTCACACACAGCATCAAGCAATCGGGCGGGATCGATAACAAGCGGGCCTTTCATCATCTTCTGTCGCTTCTGAAGTATGTAAGCGGGGATTATAACGACAGCAAAACGTTCGCGGCGATCAAAGGATCGCTCGGCAGGGCGCGGCGACCCGCACATTACCTTGCCATTCCGCCTTCGCTGTTTGGAACCGTAATCAAGGGGCTGGGCGCGGCCGGGTTAGCTGAGAATGCGCGCGTGATCGTGGAGAAGCCTTTTGGGCGCGACCTGGCTTCGGCTCGTGCGCTGAACCGCGTGGCGCGGTCCGTGTTCCCCGAAAGCTCGATCTTTCGCATCGATCACTTCCTGGGAAAGGAAGCGATCATGAATATCCTGTACTTCCGCTTCGCCAATTCGTTCCTTGAACCGATCTGGAACCGCAACTACATCTCCAGCGTGCAGATCACCATGTCTGAGAGCTTTGGCGTGGGTACGCGCGGGGCATTTTACGAATCGGCCGGCTGCCTGCGAGACGTCATCCAGAATCATCTGTTTCAAATCGTCGCGCTGCTAGCGATGGAACCGCCGGCGGGCCGGCATTTAGGAGCGGTGCAAACCGAGAAGGCGACGGTGTTCAAGGCGATGCGCGCTTTGAAGCCAGAGGACATGGTGCGCGGTCAATACGCGGGTTACCGGCAAGAGAAGGACGTAGCGAAAAACTCCGATGTCGAGACGTATTGCGCCCTTCGGCTATCCATTGACTCGTGGCGTTGGGAAGGTGTGCCGTGGTATCTGCGCTCGGGCAAATATCTGCCCGATACGGCGACCGAGGTTCTTGTGGAGTTGAAAGCACCGCCGCAAAAGCTGTTCGCCGACGCAGCGGCAGCCGACTGCGAGGGAAACTATCTTCGTTTCCGGCTCTCTCCTAACGCAGAGATCGGACTTGCTGCTCGCGTGAAGCTTGCGGGCGAGGAGTTTATTGGGGAGCAACGAGAGCTGTACTTGCTGGAACAGCAACCGGGAGAAGAAAAGCCCTACGAGCGGCTGCTAGGCGACGCCATGAAGGGCGATGGTGGGCTGTTTACGCGCGAAGATGCTGTGGAAGCCGCATGGTTGGTGGTGGATCAAGTACTGAAGCACCACCCTAGAGTACGGCCATACAAGCGCGGAACCTGGGGGCCGAAACAGGCGGACGCTCTGATCGCTGGAAGCGGCTGCTGGCATAACCCTAGCAGCGCCAAATCATCTGGATCGTAGAGTTCGTACCGGCGGACATGGGATGCTAAAGACGCCCTGATCCTCGAGAACTTGTCCTCAACTCCCCAGACGGTTGCCCTTCCCGCGGAGCGAATGGACGTCCTTTCCGGAAGCACAGCGAAGTCCGCGACTCTTCCTGTTTATGGGGTGGCCGTGCCGGCGAAAAAAGGGCAGGAGCGAAGGAGTAGAAACGCCAGTCGTTAATTACTGCACAGCTAATCGCGCGATGCACCGGGAATCTGAAATCCCACGCCAGTAGCGCGGTTGACGCGCTCGGTTGCGGCTACGTCGATCTGATCGATCGGGATCTGTTCGTAGTGCTGAGAATCAAGATCGGTGAGGAGCTTTGCGGTCATCATGTAGTTTTGCATTTTTACAGGAGCGCGGCCGCTTTTGAAAATCACCGTGAGAGTTTGACCAGAGACGGGCGCGGATGGAGCGCCTGACGGTGCGGCAGCGCGTTGCCGATCCTGCGCGATTGTGGGCGGAATTTCTGCGGGGAAGCCCTCCTGTAGAGTCTCTCCTGATGGACCGTAGCCCTGTTCCTGATACGGAACCGGGTACGCAGGAGGCGGGTAAGCAGGGGCGGCGCCGCCCTGGTCATTTGCGGAGTTATCGGAATCTGCAGAGTCATCGGAATCGCCCCAATCGTAGAAACCGGGATCGATCACATAGGGGTATCCATACCCGAGCCCTGCCGGATAAAGATTGACGTACCAGTTTTCGAACGATCGTCTACGCGCATCGAAGCGGTTGCGGCGGTCACGATCCCACTCGCGATTCCATGTGCGAGACGGCTCCGCGCCCAGGGAACGGTACGCAGGACGGGACGCCATGAACCTGTTCCCGTAGGCGGGAATTGGGCGGCCGGCATAGTTTGGCGGTTCCATCCCTCGAAATCTCACGCCGCCTAAAGCGCCATACGAGACAGGCTGCGCAGGCCGAACAAAGCTGCCAAGCCGCGAGAAACCAGAATTTACGGAGAAGCCGCTGTGAGCAGTGAATCCTCGACTGCCGAAAGATGCTGCGTGCGCGCCGCCGTGTTGCGCAAAGGCGGGCGCGGCAAGCGCGATGAGAGCGATTGCGGCCCGGAACATCATGGCATCATTCTACGCCCGATCGAGGTGGCGTCTGATGAGCCAGCTTTGTGGTCAATTGCTTAGCCGAGCGATTGGACGAGACGGCGAAGTCGGGCGAAATTTCTCTTGACATTCTTTACTCTATTTTATAGAGTACTCTGTATTGACCGAAGCTATTGTCGAGGGACGGCTGCAAGGAACGGGGTCCAGCACGTGGTTTTGATGAAAGGCCAGTGAGGTGGCATGAAGCAGAATTCGCACACAGCCGGAGATAGCCCGGCATCGGCTTTGCCGCTCGAAGTTACATCGCTGGTGAAGCGCTTTGGCCAGGTGACGGCGATTGACGGCGTGTCTCTAACGCTTAACAACGGCGAATGCCTGGGACTGCTGGGGCCGAACGGAGCGGGAAAGAGCACGCTGATCCGGAGCATCGTGGGCCGCGTGATTCCGGGTGCGGGGAACGTAACCGTGTTTGGCAGCCCTGCCGCTTCAGACGCGGCTCGCAAAGTGCTGGGATGGGTTCCGCAGGACCTGGCGCTTTATCCACGGCTTACGTGCAAGGAAAATCTGGCGGCATTTGGCAGGTACCACGGGCTGGCCGGACGCAAACTCGCGGAATCGGTGGCGTGGTGCCTGGACTGGGCGGCGCTCACGGACCGCGCCGGAGAGCTGGTGAAGAATCTTTCGGGTGGGATGAAGCGGCGGCTGAACATGGCAGCCGGCATTATTCACCGGCCGAGGATTGTGCTGATGGATGAGCCGACGGTGGGCGTGGACCCGCAATCGCGGAACCGCATCTTCGAGATGATCGAGGCTCTGCGCGCGGAAGGCAGCTCGATTATTTACACCACGCACTACATGGAAGAGGCGCAGCGGCTTTGCGATCGCGTGGCCATTATCGATCACGGCCGCATTATTGCGCTGGGCACAAGCGACGAACTGATTGAGAACGCATTTGCCTCGCGCAGCCAGGTGCTGGCGAAGTTTGCCGGAGAATCGGATGCAATTCGGCGCATGGGCGGAGCGGCAGGGAGGGCGGCTGGTGGACTCAACCGCGGAGTTCACGATTGAGAACTCCACCGAAATTGCGGGACTGTTGGACGATGCGGCCAAGGCGGGATTGACGCTGGAAGACGTGTGGTTGCGGCGGCCGAACCTGGAGTCAGTATTTCTTCACCTGACCGGAAGGGAGTTACGCGATTGATTTTCAACATCGTTCACACTGCACTGATTGCGCTGAGGCGCGACCGCGCTTCGCTGGCGTTGAGCTTTATTCTGCCCATCGCGTTCTTCAGCATCTTTGCCGTGATCTTCGGAGGCCAGCGCGATTCCACGCCAAAGGTCAAAGTGATTCTGGTGGACGAAGACCAGAGCCAGGCATCGCGCGACCTGGTGCGGAGCATGCAAAGCGAGAGCTCGCTGGTAATCAGCACGAAGCCTGCGTCGAAGGGGAAAGTGGAGCAGCCGGATTACACGGCTGCGACCGCGGAGGCTGCAGTGAAGGCGGGGGATGTGCCGGTGGCGCTGATTATTCCGCATGGGTTTGGGCAAAACCCCATTGCGTTCGGGCCTGACGCGAAGGGCTCGGCGATTGAATTGCTGAACGATGCGAGCGACATGATTGCGCCTCAGATTGTGACGGGACTGCTGCAGAAGGCAGCGATGACGGCCATGCCGGCGGATATGGCGGCGCAGGGGATGAAGTACGCCGACGAATATATGGGCGGATTTACGCCGGACCAGCGCAAGCGGATCGATGCGAATCTGGAGGCGCTGCGCGAGCTTGAGAACAAGCGCGATGCAAGCGGAAAAAGCACCGGGGGCAGCGGGTTGAATGGAGGCGGCATTATCGCGGTGAATGAGCGAGCAGTGGTTGGAGAGAACAAGCGCAATCCGATGGTGTCGTTTTATGCTGCGGCGATTGGGGTGATGTTTCTACTTTTCACAGCCAGCGGCTCGGCTGGATCGCTGCTGGATGAGGCGGACAGCGGAACGCTGGAGCGGGTGCTGAGCTCGCGCGTGACGATGACCAAGTTGCTGGCGGGAAAGCTGGCCTTCAATACGCTGCTGGCGTTCACGCAATTAGTCGTGATGTTTCTGTGGGCGTGGGCGGTGTTCAAGCTGGATTTCTTCAACCATCTGCCGGGCTTTGCGGTGATGGGCTTGTGCACTGCGTTTGCGGTTGCGGCGTTTGGCATGTTGCTGGCGAGCGCTTGCCACACGCGGGCGCAATTGGGCGCGCTATCGACACTGCTGATTTTGATGATGTCGGCGATTGGCGGCAGCATGTTTCCGCGGTTCCTGATGCCGGAGGCGATCCAGAAGGCAGGGCTGTTCACCATCAATGCGTGGGCGATTGATGGATTTACGAAGGTGTTCTGGCGCGATTTGCCGGTGACGGATTTGTGGCCGCAGGTGAGTGTGCTGCTGGCAGTTGGCGTGGTGCTGTTTGCGATCGCGCGGAGAGTGGCGAGACGGTGGGAGTCGGCGTAAGAGCAGGGAGCAAGGGAACGAGGGAGCGAGAAGACAGTGATCAGGGAACAGTGGTCGTGAGTAACAGGAGGAAATTTGTGGACACACAGACCAGCAATGTGGAATTGACGGAACGGTTGAAGTTGATTGAGAACATGATCGCCGAGGGGCGGCGTGGACAGGAAAGCTGGGGTTGGTCGTTTGTGCTGTGGGGCGTAGCGTACTTCATCGCTACTGCTTGGGCTACGTGGGGCCATAGCGACCTGGCGTGGCCGGTGACGATGATTGCCGCAGCGGTAGTGACGGGCGTGGCCGCCTCTCGGATATCGCGTGGTCGGCCGGAGACCGTATTGGGCAGGGCAATCGGCGCGGTGTGGACGGCGATGGGAGTCTGCCTCTTCGTTCTGCTGCTGTCCTTGTCGATTGGTGGCCTAGGTGACGGGCGCATATTTGTTTCGATCATCGGAGCCATGCTTGGCATGGCCCACGCGGCCTCGGCAATCATTCTGAAGTGGAAGATGCAGTTTGCCTGCGCAATTATCTGGCTGGCAGCGGCAGTTACATCGGTTTTTGGCACCGACAACCGAGCGGTTGATATCTTCCTTGCAGCGACATTTTTCGGTCAGGTTGTGTTCGGGATTTACGCGATGATTCTGGAGTCGCGGCGACGCCGGGAGCGCGGAGTGGCGCATGCCTGAGCTGCCGGAGTTGAATCCCGTGATTCACGGGAAGCTGCGCCTGGCGCTGCTCTCGCTGCTTTCGGGGGTCGACGAGGCGGAGTTTACCTGGCTGCGCGCGAAGACGGGCTCGACGGACGGGAACCTGGGCGCGCAGTTAATGAAGCTGGAAGAGGCTGGCTACGTGGCGGTGGAAAAGAAGTTTGTGCAGCGCAAGCCGCAGACGCTTTACCGCATCAGCGAGGCCGGACGCACTGCGCTGACCGATTACGTGCAGGCGCTGAGGCAGTTGCTGGGAAATGCAGTGGTCGGTGGACAGTGATCAGTGGTCCATGGCCACGGCGGCGGGATTCTGTTCCAGAGACTTTCGGATGCGGTGCATGATGCCGAGGTAGTAGGCGAGATTGTGGATGGTATTAAGGGTGCCCGAGAGCGGTTCGCTGGCTTGCGTAAGGTGGCGAAGGTAGGCGCGCGAGTAGCGGCGGCAGACTGGGCAATCGCATGATGGATCGGGCGGATTCTGGTCCTCGGCAAATTGCTTGTTCTTGATGTTGAGGCGGCCCTCGCTGGTGAAGAGCAGGCCGTGGCGGGCGGCGCGGGTGGGGAGAACGCAGTCCATCATATCGACGCCCATGCGCGCGTACTGCTCAATCTCGTCGGGATAGCCGACGCCCATGACATAACGCGGCTTGTCCCTGGGCAGGAGCGGCAGGACCTCCGCAATCATCTCAAGTGTCAGCTCGCGTGGTTCGCCGACCGAGAGGCCGCCGATGGCGTAGCCGTCGAAGTCCATTTCGACGAGGCGCTCCGCGCACTGGCGGCGGAGGTCGCGATACATGCCGCCCTGGACGATGCCGAAGAGGGATTGCGTGTGGTCTTCCATCCCAGGTCTCAAAATCGAGACCTGGGGCACCCCCTGTTGTTCTGAGTTGAGAGTGGATGCTTGGTGTGCGGGCGCGGACGCTCCCACGGCAGCCGACCTGGTGGTCGGCGCTACGGAGTCGTGCCAGGGGACTTCGAGCATGTGGGTGCGGAAGTGCGAGAGTGAGCGGAGGGCCCAGGCCATTGTGAGGCGGAGGCTTTCTTCGGCGCGAGCGCGGGTGGCGGGATACTCCGTGCACTCGTCGAAGGCCATGACGATGTCAGCGCCGAGCGCGATCTGCACGTCGATGGAGTGCTCGGGCGAGAAAAAATGGCTGCTGCCGTCGAGGTGCGAACGGAATTGGACGCCTTCTTCGGTGACTTTGCGCAGTTTGGTGAGGCTATAGACCTGGAAGCCGCCGGAGTCAGTAAGCAGGGCGCGCGGCCAGCTGATGAAGCGGTGCAGTCCGCCCATGCTGCGGATGGCCTGGTGGCCGGGGCGCAGATAGAGGTGATAGGTGTTGCCGAGAATGATCTCGGCGCCGAGGGATTCCAGAACGTCCTGCGCGACGGCCTTGACCGATCCCGCGGTGCCTACGGGCATGAAGACGGGGGTTTCGACGGTGGTATGCGGCAAATGGAGGCGGCCACGGCGACCGCCGGCGGCAGATTGGGTAATGAGCTGAAACGGCGATGGCACACCATCAGTTTATCGGGCGGCGAATGGGGATGGATCGGGGCGAGCGGAAATGAGGCGTAAGGACATTGTCTCGTGGCAACAAAGAGACGCAAGTGATCCGCCGCGGCGGAGAACGGGGATTTGGGATCAGGGGCCGGGAGCTAGAAGAGCGCTGCGTCGATGTTGGTGAATACGGTTTTGATGGCCGTAGCGAGATGGTTGACGCCAGCGATGCAGACCACCGCGATCAGGCTGACAACCAATGCGTATTCAGTCAGGTCCTGAGCGTCCTCGCGGGTGAGGAGGCATTGGACCTTCACGTAGAGCTTCAAGGCAAGGCTGTTCATTTACATGCCCTCCAGTATTGAGTTCCCAGGTACAAGCGGAGTACGGACCTCATTTAGACACCGTGCGTGCCGTTTACCCGCAAAGCAGGTATACCTTCTGGGGTTCCGGAAGAGATGCCGAATGCATCTGCTTTGAGTATCCGCTGAATTCAAGTGACCGCGAGTACAACTTTGGTGGTATGGGGCGGCGGGAAATGAAGACCAAGCCCTAGCCGGCGATCCAGAGAGGGCTCTGGAAGGGGGCGACTGATTGGGAAATGGGCTCGCTCTCGGGTGGGAGCTGAGCGAGGAGTTGCGCGATGGTGCGGCCGGAGCGGGGATCGACGGCCTGGGGCGCGATTTCGTTGAGGGGAACGAGGACGAAGGCGCGCTGGGCGAGGCGCGGGTGAGGGATCTCAAGACCATTTTCGCTGACGATGAGATCGCTGTAGAGGACGAGGTCGAGATCGAGAGTGCGCGGACCGTTGAGAACGCTTGCAGAGCGATCGCGGCCGAAGTCGCGCTCGACTGCAAGCAGAGTGTCAAGCAGCTCGTGGGGAGCGAGATGGGTTTCAAGCGCGACGACGGCGTTGAAGAAGCGAGGCTGATCGGCGAAACCGACGGGAGCGGTGGAGTAGAGCGAGGAACGGGCGGCGACGCGGCCAAAGGAGGCAAGGCGCTCGACGGCGGCGGCGAGCGTAGCGTCGGGAGGGCCGGCGGAGCTGGGAAGGTTGGCGCCAAGGGCAATGTAGGCGGTCATACAGCTACGAGATTAGCAAGACTGCGAGTCGGTGAGTCAGCGTGGTAGCATCGGTTTTCGGAGAATTTGCATATGGATGCATTGAACAGCGCGGGTCTTGGGGCGCGGCGGAACGAAGATATCGCGCTCGATCTGATGAAGTTTGTGGCGGGCACAGCGGGAGTGGGAAAGCCGGCGGCGCCGACGACGGGTTTCAGCGGCGCGGGCGCACCGAAGCCGGAGGAGCACGTGGACCAGTTGCTCGCGCTCTACAGCCGCTGCCTGCGGGCTGTAGAAGGAAAGGGGCCTGAAAAGGAGGCCACAAAATAGCCAACGGAAGCCAATTGCGCGTTGCCGTGGCGGGCGCCGGTGCGTTCGGGCGCAATCATCTGCGCGTGGTGCGCGAGCTGGAGAGCGCCGGAACGGGTGTGGCACTGGTGGCGGCCGTGGAGCCGGATGCGGCACGGGCAGCCGAGGCCGCGAAACAGTATGGGATCAAAGTTTTTGCGAGCACTGATGAGCTGCTGAATGCCGATTTGAAGCTTCATGCGGCGTGCGTGGCCGTCCCGACGGTGGCGCATCATACCGTGGCGGCGGCCCTGCTGGAGGCGGGGCTGGACCTGCTGGTGGAGAAGCCGCTGGCGGCAAATCTGAAAGAGGCCGACGACCTGATTGAGCGGGCGGAGCGGCGCGGACGGATTGTGCAGCCGGGGCATCTGGAGCGGTTTAACCCTGCGGTGCTGACGGTGGAAGCGAAGCTGAAGAGGCCGATGTTTTTTGAGGCGCACCGGCTGAGCGTGTTTACGCCGCGGGCGCTGGACGTGGACGTGGTGCTGGACCTGATGATCCACGACCTGGATATTGTGCTGACGTTTGCGAAGTCGCCGGTGCGCGAGGTGCGCGCGGTGGGACTGCCGATTCTGTCGCCGAAAGTCGACATTGCCAATGTGAGGGTAGAGTTCGAAACGGGCTGCGTGGCGAACTTTACGGCGTCGCGGGTGTCGACGGAACGGGTGCGCAAGCTGCGATTTTTTGAGCCGCGGCGGTATGTGTCGGTGGACTACGCACGGCGGGACGTGCTGGTGATTCGCGTGGATGCTGCCGGGACGGGCGGAGCCGGCGCGACGGCGAGCGGGGCGGGCGGCGAGGCAGCTTCGCGGCTGATGTCGATGGCCCTGGCTGCTATGGCCGCGGACAACGCCGATGCAACACTCTTGAGCAAACTGACGATGGAAGACAAGACTGGCGATAAGAGCGGACTGGCGCCGGGCTTGTCGTTTTTGAAGCCGGAGGTAGCGCAGGGCGAACCGCTGCGGCTGGAGATCGAGTCGTTTCTGGAGAGTGTGCGAACGCGGAAGGAGCCGCGAGTGACGGCGAGGCAGGGACGGGCGGCGCTGGAGCTGGCGCTGGAGATTCAGGCGTCGATGGCGGCACATGCGGAGCGAGCCGGGCTGGTGGATTTCTTCAAGAGCTAGCTGCAAGTCGTCAGCGATCGGTGGCCGGAGCCATAGTTCAGCTGTTCGCGCGAGGGGGAAATTTCTTCGCGCCCTGCACCTCGCAACCAATTCTCCCAATCTTAAAGATTCAAACGTAGAGCTGCGCGAAGGCAAATCCCTGTGACGAAAGTGGGAGTGATTGGGCGTGGCGCGCGGTGCTAATATCGCGAGCCAGGAGGGGAACGTGACCCTAAGCGATTTCATCAGCAAGCAGTTTATCCGCGTCATCCAGTGGAACGAGAGCGATGACGGCGTGCTGGCGTGCCGGTACCCGATGGAGGACATGGAGATCGAGAACGGCGGCCAGTTGACGGTGCGGGAGACGCAGATGGCGGCGTTCATCAACGAAGGCAGGATTGCCGATGTATTCGGGCCGGGGCTGTACACGCTGACCACGAGGAACTTGCCGATCCTGACCGACCTGATGAACTGGAGCAAGGATTTCGAGTCGCCATTCAAGTCGGATGTGTATTTTTTCTCGACGCGGCTGCAGATGGACCAGAAATGGGGAACGGCCACGCCGGTGACGATTCGCGACAAGGAGTTTGGCGCGGTGCGGCTCAGGGCCTACGGAACTTATGCGTACCGGATTGCCGATCCGCGGGCGTTTTTTACGAACGTAAGCGGAACGCGGGCCATCTACTATGTGGCTGACCTGGAAGATCAGTTGCGGGCGATGATTGTGGAGCGGATGGCAGGAGCGTTTGCCAACAGCAACGTGCCATTTTTGGATATGGCGCAGAACCAGTCGGCGTTGGCAGAGACGATTGCCGGCGCGATGAAACCGGGGTTTGCGGCGCTGGGCCTGGAGATGAACCAGTTTGTTGTGGAGAGCGTATCGTTGCCGGATGATTTGCAGAAGGTGCTGGACCAGCGGATCGGGATGGGGATGGCCGGGGACGTGACGAAACTGACCCAGTTCGAGACGGCAGAGTCACTGGAAGAGGCTGCACAAAATCCCGGTGGAACTGCCGGAATGGGCGTCGGGCTGGGCGCGGGCGCAGCGATGGCACAGGCAATGATGGGACAAATGCGGCCCGGAGCTCCGGCGGCTGCGGGCGCGAAGTTCTGCACGGAGTGCGGAAAGCCGGTGCCGCAAGGAGCGAAGTTCTGCCCTGAGTGCGGGAAGCAGCAATGAACTGCCCGTCGTGCGGAGCGCCGATGCGGCTGGTGAATGGCAACGCAAGCCTGCGTTGCGATTACTGCAAGAGTGTCGTGATCCCTAAGGCTGACGACTCGGGAATTCAGTTCCTGGATGAGGTTGTGGAGCTGACATGCCCGGTGTGCGCGGCATCGCTGTGGAATGCGGCATTGGCGAGTGTGCAAGTGAATGCGTGCAAGCAGTGCCGCGGACTGCTGGTGAAGATGGGCGCGATCGAAGCGCTGATTGAGCAAATGCGGGCTGTACACGACGATAGCGTGATTCCGCCGCCGTCGGACCCAGGCGATCTCAACCGCAGAGTGGAGTGCCCCAGGTGCCACCAGCGCATGGATACGCACTTTTATTACGGCGGAGGGCACGCCGTGATTTCAGGATGCGAACGCTGCGAGGTGAACTGGCTGAACGGCGGCGTGCTGATGCAGATTGTGCGCGCTCCGCACGAAAGTGACGCGGAAGCGGAATGAGCGCGTCACGCGATGGCGAGGACGCGGTTCAGGAAGCCGACGATGTACTTCCAGACGAGGTAGTAGGCGGCGATGCCGCAGCAAAAACCGACGGCGATGAGGGCATAGGGAATGTGCAGGCCCTGGAACCAGATGAGGCCCGTTGAGCCGAACTGCAGCATGCCAAGACAATGGGCGACGGTGCCACCGATGGGAGCGCCAAGGAAGGGCAAGATGGCGCCATGCAATCCGACGGACAGATGAGTGCGCTCATGCGAGGCGAGGTAAAGCATGTTCCAGAGGCCGAAGAGCAGAGGCACAACGGCCATGGGAAAGATAATGAAGCGCTCGATGGGAAACTGCAACGCCAGCACCAGGCGCTCGGTAATGAAAATACCCAGAATCAAGGGCAACACGAGCGTGGGCGCGAAGATTCCGGCGAGATAAGCGCGCAGGTACGGATGGGTATTCACGGTGAAGCTCCTTTCAGGAACTGAAAGCTCTCAGCTTTCGACCATCAGTTCGTCACAGGTAATAGAGAAAGACCGGGATCGTGGCCGGGAACAAGGCTGCGAAGATGATGAGGCCGGCGAGCAGGGCCCAATCGAACCAGTTCTGACGGAGCGAGCCGGGTGTGACCGCGGCGGGCGCGTCGAGGCGGCGGAGCACTGCGGGCCAGAGGTCGCGAGCGGGCTCGGCACCGGAGTCAAGAGGCGGCAGGGCCTGGCGGAGGAGCTGTTCGATCTGTTCATCACTCTTCATGGCGTAATCCCCTGGCTTTCGAGGTCCTTTCTTAACAATCGGAGAGCGCGAAAGACGCGCAGTTTGACGGCCGCGACGGAGATACCGAGAGCGGCGGCGACTTGTTTGTGCGGCTGCTGCTCGACGACTGCAAGAACGGCCGCGATGCGCAGGCGGGGCGGCAAACGGGCAAAGGCCTGCGCAGTTTTGAGGCGAATTTCGGCAGCGATGCCGGGATCGGCGACGGGTGAAGCGGGCAGATCCGCCACTGGCTGCGTGGCCTGCTCGAACCCGGAGCGCTGAGCGCGAAGCCAGTCGAGCGCCGCGCGGGTGGCGATGCGGCGCGCCCAAGGCTCGAAGGCGCGCGAGGAGTCGAAGCGCGCGTGGGCACGAGAGATTCGCCAGAACGTCTCGACGGTGAGATCTTCGGCAGCAGAGGTATCGCGGACGATGCGCAGGATCCAGCGGTAGACCGCGCGTTGATGCTCGCGAAAGAGCGATTCGAAAGCGTCGAGATCGCCCAGCCGGAACTGATCCAGGACGTTCATCGATCGCTCCAGCATCTCACTTCCCTTTCTGATTCGTTTACGAGTTGCCGGAAAGAAGGTTACACCGGGACAGTTGTCAGTGGTCAGGGGTGGGAGCGGAGTTAGCGGGGCAGCGAGGGCCATACTGCCGGATAATCTAATTTGCTGGGGTGGCGAGCGAGAACAGATGCAAATGAAGATCGTGTCGGTGAATATCGGGCTTCCTCGTGAAGTGATGTGGCGCGGGACACGCGTGACCACGGGGATCTTCAAGGAGCCGGTCGGCGGGCGCGTGGCGTTGCGCAAGTTGAACCTGGATGGGGACCGCCAGGCGGATCTGACGGTTCACGGCGGAGAATATAAGGCTGTCTACTGCTACCAACTGGCGCACTACGATTACTGGAAAAAAGAGTTGCCGAACCGGGAACTGCCCTTTGGCATGTTTGGAGAGAACTTTACGCTCGACGGCCCGCTGGAGCAGTCGGTGTTCCTGGGCGATCGGTATGCTGTGGGCACAGCCGAGGTGGTGGTGAGCCAGCCTCGCCTGCCCTGCTACAAACTTGGTGTGAGATTTGGGAGCGACGACATGGTGAAGCGATTCTTCGTGAGCGCCCGCACGGGATTCTACCTCTCCGTGGCCAGGGAAGGAGAGGTGGGCGCCGGCGACGAGATGAAGATCGTCAGCCGCGATGCAAACGGCGTTCCTGTTTCGGAGATTATGCGCCTGTATGCCGCGACAAGGTTCAACGATGCCGATGCGGCTTCAGCACGGCGCGCCCTGCAAGTGACGGCACTGCCGGAAAGCTGGAAAGAGTACTTCCGTGAGCGGCTGGAGCAGATTTCGAACTTCGGCTGAAGAGGGCGGGCGAGTATTTCGGCGGGAGAGACGGATCGCCCCCAAACGGAATCGTATATAAAGCGATTTTCTTCGGGGTTTTCCCTTGACAGGCAAGTTCGGCGACGATTAGAGTTTCGCGTGGGCGATGTTCAGCTCGCTACGGGAAAGTTGTGTCCCGGCTGACGCGCCTGCGAGGGGAACGATGAAGACGCTTGGAATGCGATTGGCAGTTGCGTTAGCGATTGGTCTGGCACCGGTTGTGACTGCGTGGGCGCAGGACGGAGGGAAACCGGCTTATCTGAATCCCAACCTGCCGGCAGAGCAGCGCGCGGCGGACCTGGTGCAGAGGATGACCCTGGAAGAGAAGGCCACCCAACTCGTGAACCAGGCGCGCGCCATTCCGCGGCTCGGTGTTCCGGCGTACGACTGGTGGAGCGAGGCACTGCACGGCGTCGCCGTGAACGGCACAACGGAGTTTCCGGAGCCGATTGGGCTGGCGGCGACGTTCGACACGCCGACGATTCACGAGATGGCTGTGGCGATCAGCATCGAGGGGCGCATCAAGCACGCACAGGACGTGCGCGCGGGGCACAGCGATATTTTTGAGGGACTGGATTTCTGGGCGCCGAACATCAATATCTTTCGCGACCCGCGGTGGGGACGCGGGCAGGAGACGTACGGGGAGGATCCGTTTCTGACGGCACGGATGGGCGTGGCATTTGTTACGGGGATGCAGGGCAACGACGCGCGCTACTACCGCGTGATTTCGACACCGAAGCATTTTGACGTGCATAGCGGGCCAGAGCCAACGCGCCACGAAGCCGACGTGAAGGTGAGCAAGCACGACGAGATGGACACGTATCTGCCGGCGTTTCGCGCGACGGTGACCGAGGCGAAGGCAGACAGCGTGATGTGCGCGTACAACAGCATCAACGGGCAGCCGGCGTGCGCGAACGAGTTTCTGCTGGAGGACCAACTGCGCGGGAAGTGGGGATTCCAGGGATACGTGGTGTCAGATTGCGGAGCGGTGCGCAATATTCTGGACGGCCACCACTACGAGCCGACGCAGGCGCAGGCCTCTGCGATCAGCCTGCAGCGAGGAATGGATAATGAGTGCATCGATTTCCGGGCAAAGGTGACGGACGACCACGACTATAAGCCCTACCTCGACGCGGTGAAGGAAGGATACCTGAAGGAGAGCGAGATCGACACGGCGCTGGTGCGACTGTTTACTGCGCGCATGAAGCTGGGGATGTTCGATCCGCCGGAGATGGTTCCGTATTCCAAGATCGACGAGAGCCAACTGAACAGCGCGGCGCACCGGGCGCTGGCTCTGAAGCTGGCGAATGAGTCGATGGTGTTGCTAAAGAACGATGGCGTGCTGCCACTGAAGACGCAGGGCGAGAAGATTCTGGTAGTGGGACCGCTGGCCGAGCAGACGCGCGTGCTGCTGGGGAATTACAACGGGATTCCGACGCACACTGTGTCGATTCTGGAGGGGTTGCGGAAGGAGTTCGCGAGCGACACGATCAACTATGTGCAGGGTACAGGATTCCTGAGCAAGCAGACGTGGCCGGTTCCTGCTGCGCTGTTGACGACGGAAGGAAAGGCGGGCGCGACGGCAGCGTATTTGAAAGAGAGCATCGTCAACGTGACGAACGAGATGTCGAGTGCGAAGGCCGCTGTGGCGACGAGGATTGAGCCAAATATTGACATTGCGGCGCAGTCGCTGCCGGCGGAGGCAGCCAATTTGGAACCGCTGGTGGTGCGGTGGGAGACGACGCTGACGCCGAAGGAGACGGGCGACTACGACCTGGGGATTGAGACGGATGGATTCTTTAGGCTGTTTGTCGACGGGAAACTGGTGAGCACGGCGAATTATCCGCACGGCGTGGAGACTCGAACGGGGCGGGTGCAACTTGAAGAAGGGAAACCGTACCAGGTGGTGGTGGAGTACCAGAGAACGAACAACGCGGCGCCACACTTGAGGATGGTCTGGGCAAAGATCGACCGCACGGTTGATCCGGCGGCTGTGACGGCAGCGCAAAACGCGGATGTAGTGGTGACGGTAGTGGGCATCACGAGCGAACTCGAGGGCGAGGAGATGAAGGTGGACGAGCCGGGCTTTAAGGGCGGCGACCGGACGAGCCTGGATCTTCCACAGCCCGAACGGGATTTGCTGGAGGCGCTGGCAACAGCGCACAAGCCGCTGGTCGTGGTGCTGACTAACGGCAGCGCACTGGCAGTGAACTGGGCGAATGAACATGCGAATGCAATTCTGGATGCGTGGTATCCGGGCGAAGAGGGCGGAGCAGCGGTGGCGCAGACGCTGGCGGGCGCGAACGATCCAGCGGGACGGCTGCCGGTGACGTTTTACAAGAGCGTAGACCAGTTGCCGCCGTTCGACGATTATGCGATGAAGGGGCGGACGTATCGATACTTCACCGGAACGCCGCTGTATCCGTTCGGGTATGGGCTGAGCTACACGAGTTTTTCGTACAGTGGGCTGGCGGTTCCTGCCGGCGATGTGAAGGCGGGAGACGAGGCGGTCGTGGAAGCGACGGTGACGAATACAGGCAAGCGCGCGGGCGACGAGGTGGCGCAACTGTATTTGAGCTTCCCCAAGGTGGCGGGCGCGCCGCTGCGGGCGCTGAGAGGGTTTGAGCGCGTGCATCTGGATCCAGGCGCGAGCCAACGGGTTCGGTTTGAACTGAAACCACGCGATCTGAGCATGGTGACGGAGGCAGGAGAGCCGATTGTGGCCGAGGGCGAGTACACGGTGACGGTGGCCGGAGGACAGCCGAATGCGGGAGCGCCTGGCGTAACGGGAACGTTCGACGTGAAGGGCACGATGACGCTGCCGGAGTAGATTTCGCCTGAAACCTGCATGACGGGTATTTACGCTGCCGGCCGCCGCGCTGCTGTCTGGGTCGCTCGACGGCCTTTTCCATTCATCCAGCTACAAAGCCATCGCTTGATTGCAGAAAGACGCCCAGCAGGCGGCTTTTTGTCTCCGAAAGTATCGATTGGATGGGCGAACGCGCGAAAGAAGCGCCGCATCCGGTACGATACAGGATGGTGATTGTTGAGAAATGAGTCTGAAAGCAAAGCTGGAAGCCGTGATCTATGCCGCCGAGGAGCCAGTTACGCTGGCGCAACTGGCTGGCCTGTTTGGGGATGAAGCTCTGGAGTGGAAGGCAGAGCAGGAAGCAGCCACACGGGCGCAGGCGGAAGCGCCGGAGCCTGCTCCCGCGCCAGAGGGGGCTGGTCTGCCGCTGCTTGGCGAAGCGTTTGAGTATCTGGAGCTGGAGCCGGGGACGAGCGAGCAGCACGCGGGCCCTGCAGAGTTGGACGGGGGCTCTGGAGGGCGCACCGAAGAGCCGGCGGCGGAAGCAGCGCCGGAAGCCGGCGAGGCAATCGGCGAGAGAGCAGATGCTAACGGCGCGGCGGCGGGCGCACCCGAGGCAATCGACGATGCGGCTGCGGAAGCCGAGGCCAAGCGCGCGGCTAAATTGCGTGAGCGCGAGGCTCGAGGCGTGATCAGGCAACTGCTTGACGAATTGACTGCGGAATACGCGACCGACGGGCGCGGCATTGAGATTCGCGAGATTGCCGGCGGCTACCGCATGGCCACGAAGCCCGAGTGCCACGACGCGGTGCGCTTGTTTGTAAAGAGCCTGAAACCGGCTCTGAAGTTGTCGATGCCGGCGCTTGAAACGCTGGCCGTGATTGCGTATAAGCAGCCGGTGACTGCGCCGGAAGTGAACGAGATTCGGGGCGTGGATTCGTCGGGGGTTTTCGGATCGCTGCTGGCGCGCAAGCTGATTGTGACCGCGGGGCGGAAGCCGGTGGTTGGCAGGCCCATCCTTTACAAGACTACGCGGGAATTTTTGCTGCGCTTTGGATTGAAGGATGTTTCTGAGCTGCCGTCGATGGATGAGTTTGAGAAGATGGCCGCCAGCGAACTGGACGAACCGGAACTCGCGCAGAAAGACGCGGCGGGGGGCGGTGAAACGGCGGAGTTCAATCCGGACCCGAACCTGGAACGGGATGAGACGGAGCCTGCCGCGGCGGAAACGGAAGACAATCCGCCGGACTCCGCGCAAGGCGGCGTGGAGTAAGCGAAGACCTGAAAACGGGTCAGTTTGTGAGGACATCCCCCTCAGAGGCTGAAGCCGCAAGATTCATGTTGGCCAGCTATGCACGGGCCGAAGTCCGTGTCCTTCAAACTGATCGTTTACCCGAGATAGAGGCATTTCTCCCATGACTGAGAAGAAGACACTGAAAACGGCCGCATCGCCGGCAAAGAGCGCGCCCAAGACGAAGAAGACCGCGCCGAAGCGCAAGGCTGCAGACTCGGGAGTGAAAAAGCCGACGACCAAAGCGGACAAAATAGCCAAGGCGAAAGCGCCGGTGTCGAAGACTGGAAAAGCAAAAGCGGAAAAAGTTGTGGCTGCGAAGGCGAAGGCAAAGCCGGCGGCAGAACGCGCGCCAGAACGTGCGGCGAAGGCTGGACAGTTGAAGCCGAAAGCGCCGGAGGCAAAGGCACGGAAGGCGAAGGCTGAGAAGGGTGCTGCCGGTTATCGGGTTGGGAAACCGGTGCTGGATCCGATTGGAGACACGACCGACGGGGAAGGCAGAACGTACACGGCGGAAGCCGAGCTGCAGGCGCAGAGAGAGATGGCAGCGTTCCGCGCGGAAACGACGATTGCGGCGATGGACGCGGGAATGGAAGCCGGGCCGGGGCTGGAAGCGGTTCAAACGGCAGCGGATGCACGCGCACGGAGGGCGGCTGAGGTTGCAGCTACGCAAGGGGCCGACGCGGAGGAAAGTGACCAGGAGGAAGCTGGCACGGAGCCGCGCGGACCCAAGAAGCTGGAAAGGCTGCAGAAGATTTTGTCGCAGGCCGGAATTGCGAGCCGCCGGCACGCGGAAGAGATGATTGTCGCGGGCCGCGTGATGGTGAATGGAAAGTTGGTGACGCAGCTAGGCAGCAAGGCCGACCGTGAGCGCGACCATATCCGCGTGGACGGCAAGCTGCTGCATGGCGCCGAGCGCCACCGGTATTTTGTGCTGAACAAGCCCAAGGGCTACGTTACGACGGTGAGCGATCCCGAGGGCAGGCCGACGGTGATGGAGTTTTTCGCGAAGATGGGCGAGAGGCTTTACCCGGTGGGCAGGCTGGACTACTTGAGCGAGGGCCTGCTGCTGATGACCAACGACGGCGAGCTGGCAAACCTGCTGACGAAGGCCGGATCTGGCGTGGAGAAGACGTACCTGGTGAAGGTGGCCGGGCAGCCGAGCGAAGAAGAGCTGGAGCGCTTGCGCGGAGGCGTGACAATTGATCGCGGAGAAGCGGGGTCACCGCGGGTGCGGACTGCGCCAGCGCGGGTGAAGCAGGTGCGCGAGGGCGACAACCCCTGGTATGAAGTGGTGCTGATTGAGGGGCGCAATCGCGAATTGCGCAAGATGTTTTCGGCGGTGGGACATTTTGTGGAGAAGATTCGCCGCGTGGGGTACGGACCGCTGGTGCTGGATGTGGAGCCGGGAAATCTGCGTGAGCTGACGGCGGAGGAAGTAGCGGCGCTGCGGCTGACCGCGGAAGGCAAGATGAAGCCGCGGCGGGCGAAGACGCCTACGATGCTCACAAAGGGCGCGGTGCGGCCACCGGAAAAACGATTTGAGAAGACGGCGCGACGGCAAGATAACTGGACCCGCGAAAAGCGCTTCGATGGGCCGCCACGAGGCCGCGGTGGAGAGAAGCGATTTGACCGGCCAGCGGGGCGCGGCGGCAAGCCGGAATTTGGCGGACGGCGAGAAGACCGACCTTTCTCCGGCCCGAAACCGGGGGGCGAGAGACGTGACGTCGATCGGCCGCGGTTCGAAAAGCCGGGTTTCAGCAAGGTGCGCATCGAGCAGGTGACAGGCGGCCCCGGAGATTCTGTTGAGCGCCCAAAGTTTGCTGGGCAGCCCAGGTTTGAAGGAGGGGCAAAGTTTGAAGGACGGTCTGGGTTCAAAGGACGGAAGCCTTTTACCGGAGATAAGAAACCTTTCGGTGGAGGGCGGCCCGCGCCGGGAGTGGGGCGTACATTTAACCGGCCGAGATTTGATCGACCGAAGCCCGGCGGGCCAGGCTTTAGCAAGCCACGGTTTGAAAAACCTGGTTTTGAGAAGCGGGGTTTTGACAGACCGCGCTTCGACAAACCGGGATTCGAAAAGCCGGCAGAAGACCGGGGAGATCGAAAGCCCGGAGGTTTTGGTGCGCGGCCGTATTTCAAGCCGGGCGGTGCGCCGAAGAGACCGTTCGGTAGCGGGCCGGAGAAGCGATTCGAAAAGGGTCCGGCGAAGAGTTGGCCGGAGCGGCGGGACTCTGGGCCACGCGCAGGGACTGGCGGGCAAGAGCGACCGGGCGGCGCATTTCGAGGAAAGAGTTGGACAGGACGGAGTGCGGACTCGGGAGCGGGGCGGCCGAAGCCGGCTTTTGGCGGAAGGCCGGGAGGGTTCGCGAAACCAGATCGGCCGGGCGGCGGAAAGAGGCCGGGCGGATTTGTTAAGCGGAATAAACCAGGAGGCTTCAAGAGACCGAACTCCTCGGGCGGCGCAAAACGAGGTGGCTCGGGGTTTGGACGCAGGCGGCCTGAGGGGCGCTGAGCCCAAGATCGCACGAACTTAAATCTTAGACACCGTTCTATCCCGCTTCTCAAGATCGGGACCACTGGTGGCCCACCGCTCATACAAGAGCACGCAGCCAAAAACTTACTGCAACCACTCCGCGACGATGCGATGGCCGACGTTGTAAGCGGCATCGAGCGCGGGGAGGTAGGCGGTGTATGCGCCGTGACGTTCGGCGGCCAGATTTTCGGCGGCGGTGACGCCGGCGGGCGGCATGTCAAAGTTGCTCGCGGTGCGGAGCAGGAGCACGCGGTTCCAGTCGGCTTTGCCCTGGAGCGTGAGGGCGCGGAGAGCGAGAAGCGCGCCGGTGTCGTTCATTGCGGTTGTTCCCAGATGCGCTACGCCATTGGTTTCAAACCGAACCCAACGATGCGCCCATGCATCCATAAGCGCGCCGTGCCAGAAGGTTTCCGTGGCGAGGTTGGCGCCGATCTCGACGTGCGGGCCGACGGCGGTTCCGGCGAATCCTGTGTAGCGAAGGCGCAACGAACGTTCGGGAGCGCTTTCGGGCAACGGAGTGTCTTTGGTCAATCCGTAGGCCCATTGGAGAAGATCGGCATTGAGGCGGATGACATTGCCGCGGCGGTTGGCGCGCGCGCCGGTCCGGGTCCATTGGCGCACGTCGTCTTCCCATTTGGGATTGGGCGGATCGGCAGGAGTAACGCCGTCGAGCGAAACAAAACCATCGGGCCATGAGGACGGCTTTTCGCGGGGATCGATTTCTTTGGCGAGATCACCGTCGATGACGTAGTCCGTCCAGACGGCGGAGCCGACGGTTCCATCGTGTGGCGAAATGCCGGCGATGCCAGCGATGAGCCAGTGGCTTGCGCGCAGATCAAAACGCGGGTCCGCAGCGAGAGCCATGAGATTGACCGCGGGGTTGATATTGCCGGGGCCGATTGTGATGGCGATCTCAGAACCGGTGGCATTGGCGCGGACAGCGTGCGACATGCCGGGAACCTGAATGACGCGGTCGAGATGATCGCGCTCGACCCAGAGTTGCAACTCGCCGGGCTGGTCGCCGGTATCGGCGCCAATCTCAAAATAAGAGACGATAACGACGCGCGGGTGGAGGACGGTTTGCGCCGCACAAAGAGCGGACGAGGCGAGGCAGGCTGTTGCCGTGAGCGCGAGGCAAAGGTGCCGGCGAAGGTTCATGGGTCTATTGGAGCACGGAGGGGAAGCGGAGCTAGCGGAGTTTTCCCCCGACCGAAGCGAAGCCTGGATGGAGCACCCGGCGATGGCCAATCCCAGGTCTCAAAATCGAGACCTGGGGCACCCATTTTCGGACAAAACAGAGCGGATCGAGTTCAGGTGGTAGTTGACGTTTGTTGTGTGCGGAAGCGGCGCATGCGGCCGACGAGCGAGGCAGGGCCGCTGACTGTGAGGCGGACGAGGTTGCCTTCGTATTCACGGGAATGGATGACCATGCCGGCCTCGATGGCGGCGAGTGCCGCGCCTTCGTGTTGCGGAATGCGGAGGACCGCGTCGACGATGGGATCGGAGTGGAGCGCGTTGTCGATGGCAGTGAGCAAAGAATCGATGCCTTCACCGGTCAGCGCAGAGAGCGGTACTTGCGTGCTCTCACTCTTTGGACGAGTGTTAGTGCGAGCCAGCAGCGTGGCGCGCTCGTCTTCAGGGAGCAGGTCAATTTTGTTGAGAACCTCGATGCGCGGCTTCGAGAGAGATTCGAGTTCGGCGAGGACCTTCTCGACTTGCGCCTTTTGCTCTTCGCGGTAGGCGGAGGCGGCATCGCGCACGTGGATGAGAACCTCGGCCTGCGCCACCTCTTCAAGTGTGGCGCGAAAGCTAGTGACGAGGGTGTGAGGCAGGTTGCGGATGAATCCGACCGTATCTGACAGGAGAACGCGGCGGCGGCTGGGCAGCTCGATGGCGCGCAACTTGGGATCGAGCGTGGCGAACATGCGCGAGGACGAGAGCACCTGCGCGCCGGTGACGCAATTGAAGAGCGTGCTTTTGCCGGCGTTGGTGTAGCCGACGAGGGCAACAGTGGGCACCGGAACAGCTTCGCGGCGCTGGCGCTGCTGCTTGCGCACGCGGCGCACAGCTTCAAGGTCAAGCTTGAGCTTGTCGATGCGACCTTGAATGCGGCGGCGATCGGTTTCGAGCTGAGTTTCGCCGGGTCCTCGGGTGCCGATGCCACCGCCAAGCTGCGACATGGCTTTGCCGCGGCCGGTGAGGCGGGGGAGCATGTATTCGAGCTGCGCCAATTCGACCTGCAACTGACCTTCGCGAGTGCGGGCGTGACGGGCGAAGATGTCGAGAATGAGCTGGGTGCGATCGAGAACGCGGCAGGGGAGCGCGGCCTCAAGGTTGCGGAGCTGCGTGGGCGACAGGTCGTGATCGAAAAGGACGAGATCGGCGTTTGTTGATGCGGCGATGCCGGCGATTTCTTCCACTTTGCCCGAGCCAATGAGGGTGGCGGGATCGGGCTTGGGGCGGCGCTGCAAAAGCTCGGCGACCACATGGCCGCCGGCGCTCGCGAGCAGCTCGCGAAACTCGGCGAGCGATTCCTCTGGGTTGAGGTCGGGCAACGGGAGTACGCGGCTCGCTGAACGCTGCGAGCGAGAGGATTGCGGAGATGAAAGCGATTCGGGCAGGGGTTCGCCATGGATTCCCGAATCCGGGCACACTTCTGCTGCATTTGCGCTGGTCACGCTTGCACGGCTTCGCGAGCGGACACCGAAGTCCACTCCCACGAGTACGGCGCGCTCAGGCTTTCCACCTGATTGGCCAGTTCCCGACATTGAGGCGTGATGCGTTTTTCCCTGGCGACGGTCTGCCGCCGAGGACCCCGGACCGCTACGGACGCTGCCGGGTTTGTGCGCCTCGCCTGTCAATCGAGGACGCTCCCGCGCTATCGCTGCTCCGCGGTTACCTGGGATATCGATGACACCGGGACGGGAGACGGACCGATTCCCGTTGACACGGCAGCCGGACGGTGTTCGCTGTGCATCACACTCCGGTTGCTGACCACGGTTGATATCGCGTGTTTGAAAATCAGTTGTTCCTGGCTGTTGTTTTCCAGGAGCACGGAATATTTGTCGAAGGACCGGATTTTCCCGGTCAGCTTAACGCCACTGACCAGATAAATCGTAATCGGGGATTTGTCCTTTCGAACCGTGTTCAGAAAGGTGTCCTGAATATTTTGTGCCGGCTTGTTCTCCATGTGCCGATCTCCTGCTTTCTTTGTGAAGTTGTGTGCAACTGCTCTTACGTCATCGTTCAGATCCGCAGGGACGGCTCCGGAATTCCCAGGGCCAGCGAACCCTGCAATGAGACAACATTATAGGTATTTTAGATGCATTTCAACCAGCGGCGGGTCCGTGCGCTGATTCTGAAGCGGTTACGGAAGTTCTCCGGAACGCTCGAATGATGTAGGTTTGCCGTTTCCGAGCTGACAAACGGTGAAAAAGCTGGCGCGAGTGGTGGCATTTATCGAATAACGATCTGGGGCGGATTTCGCCTAATACGGTCTGAGACAGCGCTGATTCGACGGCTGATAACATCGATGTATGCAAAAAACCAGCATTTCGCATGAAGGTTCGGCCAAAGCCGGCCGGCCCACGCGCGGGTCCGTGCCGATGCTGGATTTGAAGCGACAGTATGGCGCGCTGAACCGGGAGTTGCTGGATGCTCTTGGGCATGTGCTTGAGACGCAGCAGTTTATTCTTGGCGAGCAAGTTGCGGAATTTGAGCGCTCGGCGGCGGAGCGGTTGAGTGTGGCGCACGCACTGGGCTGCGCATCAGGAACGGACGCGTTGTGGCTTGCGCTGGCAGGGGCTGGGGTTGGGCCAGGGCAGGCCGTTGTGACCACGCCCTTCAGCTTTTTTGCTTCAGTGAGCGCAATTCTGCGAGCTGGGGCCAGGCCGGTGCTCGCGGATATCGACCCGGTGACATTCAATTTGTCGGCCGCAGCTGTGGAGACGCTTCTGGACAGCGCTGCAGGCGAGAACGTGAAGGCGATTCTGCCTGTGCATCTCTACGGGCAATGCGTCGATTGGACGGCGTTTGCGCGTCTTGGACGATCGCGCGGCTTGAGGCTGATTGAAGATGCCGCTCAAGCGTGGGGCGCGGAATGGGCGGGCGTGAAGGCCGGCGGATTAGGCGATGCGGCAGCCTTTAGTTTTTATCCGACGAAGAACCTGAGTGCGGCGGGCGATGCGGGGATGGTGACGACAAACTCCGCCGAACTGGCCGAGCGTGTGAAGATGCTGCGGAACCAGGGAATGCGGCGGCGCTACCACCACGACGAGCTGGGCTGGAACGCGCGCATGGATGGATTTCAGGGCGCGGTACTATCGGTGAAGCTGAAGTACATTGGCGAATGGAACGAGGCGCGGCGCAGTTTGGCGGCGCGGTACCAGGAGCTATTCACGAAGGCTGGATTTGCGGAGGCCGGGCCTTATCCGGAACACGGAGTGGTTTTGCCGCGCGAGGTGGCTGGAGCAAAGCATGTGTGGCACCAGTATGTGATCCGTGCGCCGCGGCGCGATGCACTGCGCGAGTTTTTGACGACGCGTGGTATTGGCTCGGAGATTTATTACCCGATTCCACTGCACATGCAGGAGGCGTTGAAGGGATTGGGGTATCAAGCGGGCGATTTTCTCGAGGCGGAGCGCGCTGCGCGTGAAGTGCTCGCGCTGCCAATCTATCCTGAGCTTCGCGAGGATGAGCAGGAGGCAGTGGTTGCGGCTGTGGCGGAGTTCTTCTCCTAGCTCCGAGCTGTTAGCCGTTAGCTGTTCGCGCGAGCTTGGAGGCTGCGGTTGCCCCCCTGAACGCGACGAGCGCGCTTAAGCCATACACCGCAGTGGCGCTGAGGAAAGAGTGGATTTTCGAGGCTCTTAATTCCCCGGACTCGAAATCGAAGTCCGCTGGCTTCGCTTAAGACATGCCCGGGGGCGCCGGCATATAGACTCATCACACAACTGAAGAGATACTTTCGATTTCAGCACGGAAAGGTCTTTCGATTTGCGTATTGCGATCGATACTGGCGGCACGTTTACCGACTGCGTTTGCCTTGCAGACGGAAAGCTGCGTGTGACGAAGATTTTTTCCACACCGAGTGATCCGGCGCAGGCTGTGCTTGAAGGTGTGCGGCTGCTGGGCGGAGCGGAAGACGTGGAGGTGCGCCATGGAACGACCGTGGGCACCAATACCATGCTGGAGCGAACAGGTGCGCGCGTTGCGTTTGTGACGACGGCCGGATTTGAAGACACAATTGCCATCGGACGACAGGCACGCGCGCGGCTCTACGACTGGTTTGCGCCTGCGCCGGAGTGCCTGGTGCCGCACGAATTGCGTTTCGGCGTGGCGGAACGGGTGAGCGCCGAGGGCGAGATGCTGCGCGTCCCGAGTGAAGAGGACCTGGCCGCGCTGGTTGAGGCCGTGAGAGTAAGCGGCGCGGAAGTGGTGGCGATTTCGCTGCTGTTCTCATTTGCGAATCCGGAGAACGAGCGGCGCGTAGAGGCTGCACTGCGCGGGCTGGTGATACCGGTGTGTGTGTCGCACCGCATTCTGCCGGAGTTTCGCGAGTACGAACGCGCGTCGACGACGGTGGTGAATGCGTACCTTGCACCGAAGATGTCGCGTTATTTGGAGAGATTAGAGGAGCGAATCGCGGGGAGATACGCGGGCGGGCGTGTGGAGGTGATGCAGTCGTCAGGAGGGATTGTTGCGGCGCGGGTGGCGGCGGCAGAGCCGGTGCACACGGTGCTGAGCGGACCAGCAGGCGGCGTGGTGGGTGCGTGCCGCATGGCGCAATGGGCTGGGTTCGAACGGATTATCGGGTTCGATATGGGCGGCACGTCAACGGACGTTTTTCTGGCGAGCGCCGCGGAGGGTGCGGAGTGCACGCGCGAGTCGGTTGTGGCGGGAGTGCCGATTGGCGTGCCGATGCTCGATATTCATACGGCGGGCGCGGGCGGAGGATCGATTGCGCGGTTCGATGCCGGCGGCATGCTGCGCGTAGGGCCGGAGTCTGCCGCGGCGGATCCGGGGCCGATTTGTTTTGGGCGTGGAGAACGGGCTACGGTGACAGACGCAAACTTTGTTCTGGGCCGGCTGGATGCGGAGAGCTTCCTGGGCGGTGGCGTGAAGCTCGACCGCGAGCGCACCTGGCGTTTGATGCGCGAGCAGAAAGGCGCGATCGCGACAGTGGAGGAGTTTGCGGCAGGAATTCTGCGCGTGGTGGAGACGCAGATGGAGAAGGCGATTCGCGTGATCTCGGTGGAGCGCGGGCACGATCCGCGGGATTTTACGCTGGTTGCGTTCGGGGGCGGCGGGCCGCTGCATGCGTGTTCGCTGGCGAGCGCGCTGCGGATTCCACGGGTGTTGGTTCCGGCACTGCCGGGTGCGCTGTCGGCAGTTGGGATCCTGCTGGCGGATACGGTACGCGATTATTCGCGTACGGTGATGCTGGCAGGCGATGCAGTCGGGAAACTTCGCGGGATGTTTGACGAACTGGAAAAGCTGGGCGCAGCGGAGTTTGCCGCGGAGCGTCTGAAAGGCGTGGCACAGAGGAGCGTGGATTTGCGCTATCGGAGCCAGGGATATGAGCTGAATGTTGCTTATGACCCGCGGGCGCCGGAGCGGTCGATTGGGGCGTTTCACGAGTTGCACAAGCAGCGTTATGGATTTGCCGATGCGGGGCGGCCGGTGGAAATTGTGAATCTGCGCCTGCGCATGATTGCGGCGAGCGAACCGTATGAACCAGAGAGACGCGCACTTGTGCCGGGAGATGGCACTGGGGCTTGCCATGCCGAGCGCGAAGTGTGCTTTGAGGGAGGATTGAGGACAACTCGGTTCTATCGGCGAGAAGAGCTTGCGCCCGGCCATGCGATTGAGGGACCAGCGATGGTGACCGAGTACACCGCGGCCACGCTGGTACTGCCGGGATGCGCGGCAAGCGTCGACGGGTTGGGGAATCTGGTGATTGAAGTGGGCGAGGCAGGCGCATGAAGACGCGAACGGTTGATGCGGTGGAGCTTTCGATTTTTCAGTGCGGCGTTCACTCGATTGCCGAAGAGATGGGCGCAGCGCTGAAGCGAACCGCGCTTTCGCCGAATATCAAAGAGCGGCGAGATTATTCCTGCGCCGTGTTCGATGGGCTCGGGCGGGTGATTGCGATGGGCGATCATATGCCGGTGCACCTGGGATCGATGCCGATGAGCGTGCAGGCGGCGATTGCGGCCATTGAGTTTGCGCCGGGAGACATTGCGATCCTGAACGATCCGTATGCCGGCGGAACACATTTGCCTGACATCACGATGGTGCTGCCGGTTTTTTTGGCGGAAGCAGGCGAGCCAGCTTTCTATGTGGCGAATCGTGCGCATCACGCGGATGTAGGCGGGAGGTTTGCAGGATCGATGGGGCCGGCGACAACGATCGATGACGAAGGGATCAGGATTTCGCCGACGCTGATTGTGCGCGGCGGGAAGGTGGATCGCGATGTGCTGGATTGGATTCTTCGGAGTGTGCGGACACCGCAGGAGCGCGAGGGCGACCTGGCCGCGCAGATTGGCGCTTGCCGGGTAGGTGAGCAGCGTGTGCTGCAAATGGCTGCGAAGTACGGGATGGAAAAACTGCGCGTGTGGATTGAGGAGCTGCTCGATTACTCCGAACGGTTGATGCGCGCGGAACTGCGCGCAATGCCGGCGGGAGACTATGACGCGGACGATTGGCTCGATGACGACGGGGTGACGGACGAGCCGCGGAGGATTGCGGTGCGGCTGCGGATCGATCCTGCGGCGGGTACGTTGGATGTGGATTTTGCGGGCTCGGCGGCGCAGGTTGCCGGTGCTGTGAATGCGGTTCGCGCCATCACGCTTTCGGCGTGCTTCTATGTGCTGCGGTGTCTGCTGGCGGAAGATGCGCCGGCGACTGAGGGGATTCTGCGGACGCTGACGCTGCACGCGCCGGAGGGTTCGATTGTAAATGCGCGGCCACCTGCGGCCGTGGCTGGCGGCAATGTGGAGACTTCGCAGCGGATTGTGGATGTGCTGCTGCGCGCGCTGGCGAAGGCTATTCCTGAGCGGGTACCCGCGGCGAGTGCGGGGACGATGAGCAATGTGACGATCGGCGGGATCGACTCACGGACAGGCGAGCCGTTTGCTTACTACGAAACCGCGGCGGGGGGTATGGGCGCGAGGCCAGGAATGGATGGCATTGATGGCGTGCATACCCACATGACGAACTCGTTGAACACTCCGATTGAGGCGCTCGAATATGCGTATCCGTTTCGCGTGCGGCAGTATGCCTATCGGCGAGGGAGCGGTGGCAAGGGGAAATTTCGCGGCGGCGATGGATTGATTCGCGAGATTGAGTTACTCGGGGATGCGGAGGTAACGCTGCTGGCCGAGCGAAGGAGATTCCGCCCGTACGGATTGGAGGGCGGCGAAGACGGAGCGGCGGGACGCGCGTTTGTCGTGAAAGCCGGGAGCGGCACGGAGATCGAGTTGCCGGGAAAGTGCAGCCGGAGGTTGGAGAAGGGCGATGTGCTGCGGATTGAGACGCCGGGCGGCGGCGGATGGGGAAAGCGACAGTGAACAGTGGTCAGTGATCAGTCGCCGCTGGCCGGTGATCGGTTGTTTTGTGCGTGGTTCGGATTTTTGCGCTCCTACCCTGAGCGCACAATCAAAAATGCGTCGAGGGTGGAGCGCCCGCTGTATGTGGCAAGACGGCGATGCTAGGCGCTGGGGACTTTGACTTCGACGTGCGAGGCGGTTTCCACGAAGGTCGCGATGGCAGAGTGATCGCAGTCCCCTTTGCCGTCGGCGATGAGGGACGAAAGCATTTGCTGGACCTGCGCGGTGAGCGGCAGGCAGACGTTGTTTGCTTCAGCAGTTTTGAGCGCGTTGCGCAGGTCCTTTTGGTGCAGGTTGATTCTGAACCCAGGCTTGAAGTTACGCGCAATGAGCATGGGCCCCTTGGCGTTGAGCACGGCACTGCCCGCGAGGCCAGCTTTGACGGCGTTGACGACAACCTCAGGGTTGAGGCCGCATCGCGTAGCCAGTGTGAGCGCCTCGCCCATGGCGGCGATGTTGCACGCAACCATGATTTGATTGGCGAGCTTAGTGGTGTTGCCGGCGCCTACCGGGCCGGTAAGCGTGACACTGGAGCCCATGCATTTGAGCACCGGTTCCGCCTTCGCGAAGGCAGCGTCGCTGCCGCCGACCATGATGGCGAGGGTGCCGTCGACGGCTTTGGGCTCGCCGCCGCTGACAGGCGCGTCGAGGAAATCGACGCCTTTGGCTGCGCAGGTTGCGCCGATCTTCTGCGAGACCAGCGGGCTGATGGAGCTCATGTCGATAATGAGCGAGCCGGGATTGGAGCCGGAGAGAATTCCGCTCGGTCCGAGCACAACTTCTTCGACTTCAGGGCCATCGGGCAGCATGGTGATGATGATGGAGGCGCGCGCGCCTACGTCGGCGTTGGACGCGGCACGTTGGGCGCCATCGGCGACAGCGGCGTCGAGTTTCGCCGGAGTGCGGCCGTAGGCGACGACCGAATGACCGGCTTTGAGAAGATTCCTGAGCATGGGGCGTCCCATGATGCCGAGCCCGACAAATCCAATGGTTGCCATCGTTGTTCTCCCTCTATCGAATTTAAGATGAATAGGTGCAGAACTACTTTAATTATTTTACCGAGATCGAGGAGCGCTTCCAGCAGCGGCGGGGGTCGGTACTGCTGCTCTCGACTCTGGATTGGGCGCTGATTGAGACCTGGCGCGAGGGGGGAATCCCGCTGGAGGCAGCGCTGCGCGGCATCGATGCGGCTTTTGACAAGTACGAGTCGCGGCAAAAGCGGGCTCGGATGCGGCGCATCAACGGCCTGGCGTGGTGCGCGCAGGCAGTGATGCAGGCTGCCGTGGAGATGAATGAGGCGTCAACGGGGTCCGCGACGGGAGCGGCGATAGATGGTGAATCGGGATTTGAGCACGAGCGCGTTGCCGCGCATCTGACGGCTGCGGCCGAGGCATTGGATGCGGCTGAGGTTGCGCCTGAGGCGTGCCAGGCGACTGCGATTCGTCTGCGAGATCTGGCAGCCCACGTGAATGGAGCCGGCGGTGAGAAGGCGGCGAATGTGAACCTGGAAGAATTGGAGCGCTCGCTGACTGTGCTTGAGGAGAAGCTGTATGAGGCGCTGAGGGCGGCTGCACCCGAGGAACTGCTGGTGGGATTGGACGAGCATGCAGACCGCGAGTTGGCGCCGTATCGCAGCCGCATGGGCGCCGTGCAACTACGCCAGGTGAAACGGCAGTTTGCGCAGAAGCAACTTCTGGTGCACTACAATCTGCCGCGGCTGAGTTTGTTTTACATGAGCCAGCAATGAAGAAGCGCACAAGACAGAGGACACGGCGCAAAGTGGCTGCGCCAGGGCCGGTCCGACGCGAAGCCTCGCCGCCGCAGCTTGTTCAGATTGAGAAGGCGATTTACGGTGGGGCGTTTTTAGCTCGCCTGGACGGTAAGGCTGTGTTTGTGCCAATGGCGCTACCTGGCGAGCAGGCGCGCGTGCAGATTGTGGAAGAGAAGCGAGGATATGCAACTGCCGAGGTGGAGGAGATTGTTGCCGCGGCGGCGGAGCGGATTAAGCCTGCGTGCAAGCATTTTGGCGCATGCGGCGGATGCCAGTATCAGCACGCGAGCTACACGGCGCAGCTTGCGATGAAGCGAGAGATTCTGGTCGAGACGCTGGAGCGCGGAGGCGTGCGGGCGCCGGATGAGATTGCGGTGCTGGCCGGCGTGTCGTGGGCGTACAGAAATCGGATCAGGCTCGCATTGGATGCGGAGGGAAACGTGGGCTATCGCGGGCGGCGCTCGCACGCGGTGGTCACAATTGACGAGTGCCCGATTGCTGCGCCTCTGCTGGTGCGGGCCGCGCTGGCTGTTGGGGAGATTGTGCGGGGGCTGAACTCGCGCATGCGCCCGAGCGAAATTGCGCTCTTTTGCAATGGTGATGAGACGGCGTTGCTGGTTTCGTTGATGGTTGCGAGCGGTGAATCGAGATGGTTAGTAGATTTTGCCCAGGCACTTGCGGAGAGAATCCCTGAGCTGAAGGGCGTTGAGCTTGTCGCGGAAGGCGGCACGGGACAGCCGCCGCGCAGCATCGCGAAGTGGGGCGCGAGTTCCCTGCTCTACCGCGCGGCTGAATTCAATTACCGTGTGGATCAGGGCGCGTTTTTCCAGGTAAATCGCTGGCTCGTGGACCGGCTGGTGGAATGCGTGACGGATGGACACGCTGGCGGGCTAGCCTGGGATCTGTTTGCCGGGGTGGGGCTGTTTGCGCGCCAGCTTGCGGATGGAATTAGCCGCGTCGTTGCGGTCGAGTCCGCGCCGGCAGCGATTGCTGCGCTGAGGCAGAATCTGGACGGGACGAGCGCGGCTGCGGTACAAGCTGCAACCCTGGATTTTCTGCATGGCGCGCGGAGCGGTGAGCGGCCCGATTTGATTGTTGTGGATCCGCCGCGCATGGGCCTGGGCGCCGAGACAACAGCGTTGTTGGGGCAAATTGCTGCGCCTGTGCTGGTGTACGTTTCGTGCGACCCAGCGACGCTGGCGCGGGACTTGCGCGCACTGATCGGCACGGGCTATGCCATCGAAAGCGTCACTCTCGCCGATTTGTTTCCGCAGACATTCCATCTTGAAACGGTGGTGCGGCTGCGGCGCTAGCGCGCCACGCATGGTTTCCATTACGAAAGTGCGGTTTCACGCACCAGTGAACGGAGTCCGCGTGCCTGAAATTTCCATTCCTGATAGGCTTTAAGCCAAACTCACTTTTCATTCTGGGCCCAATGCAATCTGATCCCCCGAACCCCGCGCATCGAGCGCCCGGCCTAACGGCCGTGCCGCTATTTCATGCGGCGTGGCTCTTTGCCGCGGGGATTGTGGTTGCAAGGTGGCTGTGGCTGCGGCCGGCTCTGCTGTTGGTTGCAGTGGGCCTGGTGGCAGCGTTGTGCGTGGTGGCCGTCCGCGGCGGACGCGCTCAGCGAATTGTGTGGGTTCCGCTGGCGGCGCTGTGGCTGTTGCTGGGTGCGTGGAGCGGGAGATGGAGCCGCATCCGACGCCCGAACCCGCGCTGGCCGCGCTCTCTGACGGATTGGCGCGCACAGTGGAAGGCACTGTGGTGGACGCGGCGGCCGTGCGCAGCGACCTGGAACAGAACGTGGATGAGCCTGCAACCACGCAGCCAACCCAGCGTGTGGACGTGCGCGTGGCAACCATGGAGGTGGTTGACGACCAGAACGATGCGCAAGCGCCGGTGACCGGCAAAGTGCGGCTGACCGTGCGCTGGCCGGTGGATGCGGCGGTGAGCAGCGGAGCGCAGGGATTGCAATGCGGCGAACGCATTCGTGCGGCAGTTCGCCTGCTGCCGCCTTTGACTTATCACGATCCGGGGGTTTGGAGCCGCGCGGATTATCTGCAGGACCAGGGAATCACTTCGACGGCGACGGTGGATGTGGATCGCGTAGAACGCTTAGGCGACTCGCAAGGGGCATTTTGGCGTTGCCGAGTGAGTGGCTGGCAGCACGCATCGACGACTCGATTGCTGGCGCTGCCCGCGGCGATGCGGAGTTTCCCCGCAGCATTGCGGTTAAGCGAAGACGACGCCGCGATGCTGGCAGCAATGGTGGCCGGCGATCGCACCTACCTGACTCATACACTGCGCGTGGGCTTCGAGCGCACGGGCTCCTTTCACATGCTGGTGGTTTCAGGCTTTCACCTGGCAATTGTGGCCGCATGCATTTTCTGGATGACGCGGCGGCTGCGCATGCCGCGCGTGCCTGCGACGCTGCTCACGATCGCTGCGTCGTTCGCCTATGCGATCTTCACCGGCTTCGCCACGCCGGTGCAGCGTTCGCTGTGGATGGTGACGCTCTATCTGCTGGGACGGCTGGTTTATCGCGAGCGCAACGCCCTGAACACGATCGGCTTTGCCGCGCTGTGCCTGCTGGTAGTGAGCCCGCGCAGCCTGTTCGACTCAAGCCTGCAGATGACGCTGCTGGCCGTAGTTGCGATTGCCGGCGTGGCCGCGCCGCTGCTGCGAGGGAACGATTCATCCCTATGCTGGCGGCGACGCGCGACCTGCGGATCATTGCGATGGACGTCAAGCTTGCGCCGAAGCTGGCGCAGTTCCGCGTGATGTTGCGGATGGTTGCCGAACGGCTGCAACGGGCGGCGAGCAACTCGATTGCGTGGAGCGTTTTTCCGTGGACTGTGCGCTTTGCAATTCGCGCTGTCGAGCTGCTGGTGGTTTCGTGCGTGGTGGAGCTGGCGATGACGCTGCCCATGGCGATCTACTTTCCATCGCATCACCATCTTCGCGTTGCCGGTGAATCTCCTGATTTTGCCGCTGCTGGCGGTGCTGATGCCGGCGGCACTGCTCACTCTGCTGGCGCTGGTTGTGTGGCCGGCGGCGGCGGTGGTTCCGGCGATGGTGGTGGCGCTGGTGCTGCACTTTGGTGTCGGACTGGTGCATCTGTTCGGCTCGATGGCGCTGGGAGATTTCCGCATTCCCGACCCGCTGCTTTGGCAATCGGCGGCGTTTTGCGCGCTGCTGGGCGCGGCGATTGTGCTGGCGCATGGAAGCCTAGGCGCGGAAGCCGTTGGCTGCGCCGGGCGCGTGGGCGGCGCTGGTGCTGGCGGCGCTGGCAGCGGTTGTGCCGCGGCCCGTCGATCGGCCGCACGGCGCGATGCTGATGGAGGCGATCGACGTGGGCCAGGGCGATTCACTGCTGCTGATTACGCCCGACGGAAAAACACTGCTGGTGGATGGCGGCGGATTTGGCGGCGGCCCGCGGCAGGCGCCGCAGGATTTTGACATCGGCGAAGAGGTGGTTTCGCCGGCGCTGTGGGCGCGCGGCATTCGGCATCTGGATGCGGTGGCGCTGAGCCATGCGCACTCCGACCACATGGGCGGCCTGCCTGCGGTGCTGCGCAACTTCCATCCCGACGAGCTGTGGGTGGGCAACAATCCGCGCGTCGCGGCATATGACGCGCTGCTGGACGAGGCGGCGGCATTGCATGTGCGGGTGCGCACGTTTCGCGCGGGCGATGCGTTTGCGTTTGGGAGCACGCAGGTGAAGGTTCTGGCGCCGTTTCGCGATTACCAGCCGGGCGCGGAGCCCGCCAACAACGATTCGCTGGTGCTGCACGTGGCTTATGGCGGAACGTCGGTGCTGCTGGAGGGCGATGCGGAGGCGCCGATTGAGCAGGCGATGCTGGCCGAGCCGGGACTTGCGAGCACGCTGCTGAAAGTGGGCCATCACGGCAGCATCACCTCGACGCGGCCGGAGTTCCTGGCGCGTGTTGCGCCGCAGTGGGCGGTGATCTCCTGCGGGCTGCACAACCGCTACGGCCATCCACGCGAGGAGGTTCTGGAGGAACTGCAGGAGGCGCACGTGCGCACCTTCCGCACCGACATCAACGGGATTTCGTGCTTCCGGCTGGATGGAAAGAGCGTGGCTCCGGATATGGAGTGTGGATACAGGCAATTGCGATAAGGCGGGATGAAGTTGCGCGAGAGGACATCAAAGGATTCTCGCGGATCAGGGGTTGCGGGGTAGCAATTTGTAAAGGGTCAACGGGGTACGATCGTCATCGTCGAAGACGGGATACGAAGCCATTTTCTCCAGCCGGTAAGACGATAGATAGGTTTCGGCGCTGATGGAAGTGTCGGACCAGGCGAGGAACCAGCCCGGCTGATAGCGCGCCAACTTCTCGGCCATAGCTTCAGTACCGTTGTCATCGTTGATGGAGGGAATCCCGGTCATCAGCGAGATTTGCGGGCCGCTGACACCGAGGATCAGCGGCTTTTTTTCGGGGTGGCTGCGAACGATTTCGCGAATGGAGCGGGCAGCGTCGGAGAATTGGTACTCCGGATTAGCGACGAACTGCGCCATCATGATGCCGTTGGCAACGGCGGTAGCGGCGATGGCGAGCAGCAAGAGGCGCGGCTGCTGATCGCAGGCTGATTCCTGCAGAGTCGTCGCCCGACTGGCAGGCTTCGCGAGTTGCGCCAGCATTGCGCGAGGGCTGTTCGTCGAGCGCCAGCACCACAATCCAGATGACTGGCGCAAGCATGACAAGGAAATAGCGGGGCGCGTAATCGTCCTGCAGTCGAACAATGAAGAGGGTTTGGCCTGCGAGAGCCAACCAGGCAGCAGTGAAGAGCGGATTGGACCACAGCTTGCGTTTCCAGGCGACTGTGATGCACGAGGATCACGAGAGCGGTCGGATACAGAATGCGATCGATCCAGAAGCAGTTTCTGAGGAACTGGACGAGTGTGGCAAAGGCCTGTGACCAGACAAAATCCCCATGGCGTTCATTGTGAAGAAGTATTTGTAGTCGGCTCCGTAGCCTAACGCCGCAGCAAGCGCCGCGTAACCCTTGACAATGACCGCTGGGGCGACCGCGATAGCCAGTGCGGCGCGGAGGAATGCACTCGGCTTGCGGCCCATGGTGGACCACAGCAAGCCAGAGGACAGCCGGAATGAGGGCTGCCGAGGTTGTCTTGGTGAACAGCATGACGGAGACGAGGACCGGCAAAACGGCCAGCGGCCAGATTCGCCGCGGGGCTGCAAACGAAGCGACCAGCAGGCAAAGACAAGACTCGAAGGTGACGAGCGAATCGAGAATGGCCAGCCGACAAAAGACGAAGGCGAACGGACTGAGGACGAGAAGGATCACGGCGGCGAAGGCGGGCACGTCGAGCGCCCGGACGTGTGAAGCGGCGCACCAGCAGATAAACGAGGCCCATTGAGGCCAGGGAGATGGAAACATTGAGCGCGCGAGCGGCGACCACGCTGACACCAGTGAACTGGAAGACGGCACTGAGTAAAAGCGGCCACACGGGCAACGCAACGGCGGGATTGTAGTCACCCGAGCGGTACCAGTGCCCCGTAAGCATGTGCATGACTGCGCCGCTCGACCACCAGCCTTCGTCAGTGAACTTGGCCTGATCGATCATCCACGGCGTGTCGTTGGGAAAGTCGGCTGAGAGGTGGACGAATCGCAAGACGCCGATGGCGGAGATGAGCAACAAGAAGGCGAAGTGCATCCACCGCCGCGCGGAGGCCGATGCGATCTGCTTGCGGATCATTGTTGGCTACGTGCCTGACCCGATGTAGCTTGGATGGCCAGAAGGTTTTCGAGCAGCGGCTTGAGCAGCTTGAGATCGAGCGCATTGGCGCCGTCGGATTTGGCGTTGGCTGGGTCGTCGTGGACTTCAAGGAAGAGGCCGTCGATGCCGGCGGCCACTGCGGCGCGCGCGAGCAACGGAATGAACTCCGGCTGGCCGCCGCTGACGCCGTTGGCCGCTGAGGGCTGCTGCACGGAGTGGGTGGCGTCGAAGACGACGGGCGCGAAGCCGCGCATGATGGCGAGGGAGCGGAAATCGACGACGAGATTGTTGTAGCCGAAGCAGGAGCCGCGCTCGGTGAGGAAGACGCGCTCGTTGCCTGTGGAGCGCACCTTTTCGACGCCGTGGCTCATGTCCCACGGCGCGACGAACTGGCCTTTTTTGATGTTGACGGCGCGGCCGGTTTTGCCGGCGGCCACCAGCAGATCGGTCTGGCGGCAGAGAAAGGCGGGAATCTGGAGGACGTCGACGGCCTCGGCGGCGACTTCGCAGTGGGCGGGCTCGTGAACGTCGGTGAGGACGGGCAGGCCGGTGTCTTTGGCGATGCGGCCGAGGATGCGCGTGCCCTCTACGAGGCCGGGGCCGCGAAAACTCTTGACGCTGGTGCGGTTGGCCTTGTCGTAGCTGGCTTTGAAGATGAAGGGGATGTCGAGGTCGGCGGCGATGCGCTGGATGGCCTCGGCCATGGAGCGGACATGGGCTTCAGATTCGATGACGCAGGGCCCGGCGATGAGGAAGAGCCGGCCCGCGCCCACGTGCACCGGCCCGATTTCGAACGAGGAACTCACGAAGGTGATTCTACGACAGGGACGTCGAGGATCCGCAGCTAAGGAGTTCTCCCACCCCTGGCGCAAAAACGAACGGCTCGCGCCAAGGATGGGTGCCCCTGTTCGACGGTTACTCGGTGTGGCTGCGGCGACCACTCCCACAGCGCGCGTTCAAGCGCGCGCAGCGGGGTCGGGCCGGGCAGATCGCTTTGCGGCCTAACGATATTGCTTTCGGCCAGCCGCTTGCAAAAGTCCAGGTACTCCTCATAGAAGTGAACGTCGTGGCGCGCGTGCCCAAGAGCTTCAAGGGCGCGGTAATCGAGCACTGTATAACGCTCAGGGTAGATTGCAGCAAGGATCGCGGAGGCGACGGGAAGATCGACGCCATGCAGCTCAAGCAATGCCTTCACAGCAGCTTCAGTGGTGGCATCATGTGAAGCGGCGACGGCGAGGACGTGCCGGATCTTTTCATTGCTGTTTCCGATGAGGTACTGTACTGCGCGCTCGGACTTCCAGCGCACAATCGCTTCCAGACTTGCCAGCGAATAGTCCCCATTGCGAATCGCTTCTCCGGCTTCGAATGCAGCCTTCTCAAGCTCATGGTCTTTTTCGCCAGCTTTCTGCCAATACTGCTCTGCCAACTGCTGCAGCTCCGTTTCAGGGGGCTGAAGCTGGAAGTAGGCAACCATTTGAATTTCCTTTCTTTCCTTCTCAAAAACCTACACACAATAGGCCCGGCGCGAAATCATTGTCAATAACCCAGTGGTTCCTTTTGAGGGTTACGTACCGGTCTGATGCAAGAGACGCAAAAGGGGGACAATATGCGCGCGCCTGGGCCTGTGGAAAGCTGGATTCTTACCAGATATTCAAGTGGGATTGGGGTGGTCCTGAGGGGGCCGGGGCGCGAAGGGTAGTTTTGCGGATTTTCGGGCATGGAAGGGATTGCCGGACTCATTAGGCGATGATTCGGGTGATACATAAAGGCATAAATATGCTAATATATATTTGTGCGCACGACGATTGACATCCCGGATGAGGTATATCGCAAGCTGAAGGTCAAAGCTGCTCTTGAGGGGCAGACTGTGCGGCAGATCGCCGTGCGCGGGATTGAGAAGGAGATCGAACAGCCAGCCGGCAAACCAGTACCGCGCCTAACCGAACCCATCCTGAAGTCCTACGCTCCTGGTTCAATTCGGATCGACAATGAACGAATCTACGACCTCATCGGTTTTCCTTGATGTGAATGTGTGGCTTGCGCTCAGTTCGCGTGACCACCATCATTTTTCGCCGGCATGGAACTGGTATGCAGCTTTGCCGGAGCGGACTGCTCTCATCTTCTGCCGGTTCACACAACTGAGCTTTCTGCGCTTGTTGACTACACAAGCTGTGATGGGTCAAGGAACTCTGACCCAGCGCCAGGCGTGGCAGGCTTACGACCGCTGGGTTGAGGAAGGCGGTGCACAGCTTGCCAACGAGCCAACCGGACTGGAGGCAATCTTCCGGTCGCTCGCTGGTGCCGAGCAAGCCTCACCCAAGGAATGGGCAGACTCGTATCTGGCGGCATTTGCCGAGAGCGCCAAGCTGACGCTGGTGACATTTGACCGGGCGCTGGCGGAGAAGGCGAAGGGGGCAGTGCTGCTGGGGTAGGCGGCGCAGATTTGGGTTGCGTACGCACTTCATTGGAGCTGAGGCCGCGCCCCTGACTAGATTTGGATGCGGCTGGGCTGCGAAGACAACCGTAGATCCATCGACACATTCCGTCCGCCGCGGCGGACTCCAGTTGCTCATGAGGACAGTGCGTTGGAGAATGTGGAGGTTTCGCGCGATAGAGAGGCCGCTCGCTGCTGCCGGATTTTGTAGCTGGCGGTAATGAATTCGCGGAAGAGCGGGTGCGGTTCAAGAGGTTTGGATTTGAATTCGGGGTGGAACTGGCAGCCGATGAAGTAGGGATGGCCGGGAATCTCGACGATTTCAACGTAGGTCTGGTCCGGCGTGGCGCCCGAGATGCGCAGGCCGCCGCCGGCGAGGAGCGCCTCATACTCGCGATTGAACTCGTAGCGGTGGCGATGGCGCTCGCTGATCTCCTTCGCACCACCATAAACGCGCGAGGCCAATGAATCCTCCTGCAGGTCGCAGGTCCACGCGCCGAGGCGCATGGTGCCGCCCATCTCTTCTACTCCAAGCAACTCGCGCAGCTTGTAGATGACGCGGTGCTCGGTGGCCGGATCGAATTCGCTGGAGTTGGCGTCTTTGAGGCCGCAGACGTTGCGGGCAAACTCGATGCAAGCGGTTTGCATGCCCAGGCAGATGCCAAAGTAGGGCACGCATTTCTCGCGGGCATAGCGGATGGCGTTCAGCATACCCTCGATGCCGCGTTTGCCGAATCCGCCGGGAACGAGGATGCCGTCGTAACTCTCCAACTGCGATTCGTAGCTGCGGTCGTCGGGCGATTGCGATTCCAGACCTTCGGCCTCGATCCAGTGGATTTTGAGTTTGAGGTTCTGCGAGACTGCGCCGTGGGTCAGCGCCTCTTTGAGCGATTTGTAGCTGTCTTCGTACTCGACATACTTGCCAACGATGGCGATGGAGACCTCGTCTTTGGGGTGATAGCAGCGGTCGACCAGATCCTGCCACTTGCTCAGGTCGGCCTCGGGCGCTTCCTTGTGCAGGTATTTGAGGATGAGGGTGTCGACACCCTCCTGCGCGAAGCCGAGCGGGACTTCATAGATGAATGGCACTGTCTTAGCGCCGATGACGGCCTTCTCCTCGACGTTACAGAACGCGGCGATCTTCTGCTTGATTTCGCGGCTGAGGGCGCGGTCGGAACGGCAGAGAAGGATGTCGGCCTGGATGCCGATGGAGAGGAGTTCTTTGACAGAATGCTGCGTGGGCTTGGTTTTAAGCTCCTGCGCGGCTGCGATCCACGGAACCAGCGTGAGGTGGACGAAGACGGTGTTTTCGCGGCCCAGTTCCTGGCGCATCTGGCGGATGGCCTCGAGGAACGGCAGCGATTCGATGTCGCCGACGGTGCCGCCGATTTCGACGATGGTGACGTCGGCGCCGTTCGACGCGACTTTGCGCATGGCGTTCTTGATTTCGTTGGTGACGTGGGGAATGACCTGGACGGTTTTGCCGAGGTAGTCGCCGCGGCGCTCCTTGAGGATGATCTGCTCGTAGATGCGGCCGGTGGTGAAGTTGTTATCGCGCGAGAGCGGCGCGTGGGTGAAGCGCTCGTAGTGGCCGAGGTCGAGGTCGGTTTCAGCGCCGTCGTCGGTGACGAAGACCTCGCCGTGCTGGAAGGGCGACATGGTGCCGGGATCGACGTTGAGGTAGGGATCGAACTTCATCAGGTTGACGCGAAGGCCGCGGCTCTCAAGCAGGCAGCCAATGGAGGCCGCAGCGAGACCCTTGCCTAAACTGGACACGACTCCGCCCGTCACAAAGACATACTTTGCCGACATGGATGCAACCTCATTGTTGGATTTTTGCGATTGGACGTACCTGGTGGGCACATATCAAGTATGGCAGAAATCGGGGCCGCGGCGAAAGAGAAAAATTCGACGAGGTCGATGAAAAATGGACAGATCGAGCAATAAGATAATGATTCTTCATGGTATTGCGAGTACGGTTGCCCGGGTTGGTTCCGGGTTGGCTTGCTGCGCAGCGGCGGCAGGGCTAGGATGCTTTCGGGAAACGAGGCTGCGGTGACAGACAAAATTGCGATTCTGAAAACCGACATCACGACGCTGGCGGTGGACGCGATTGTGAACGCGGCGAATACCACGCTGCTGGGGGAGGCGGCGTTGATGGGGCGATCCATCGCGCGGCTGGGCCGGAGCTGCTGGTGGAGTGCAGGGCGCTAGGCGGATGCGCGACGGGACGGGCAAAGATCACCAAGGGGTACCGGCTGCTGGCACGACATGTGATACACGCGGTGGGGCCGGTTTGGAGTGGTGGGCGGCGCGGCGAGCCGGAGTTGCTGGCCAGTTGTTATCGCGCATGTTTTGCGCTGGCGCGGGAGCATGAGCTGCGGTCGCTGGCATTCCCAGCGATCAGTTGCGGGATTTACGGCTATCCGATTGAGGATGCAGTGGAGATTGCAGTGCGGGAGACGAGGGCGGAGCTGGCGAGAAGCATAGATGTGGAGAAGGTGGTCTTCGCGTGCTTTGGGGATGAGGTGTACGAGGCGTACGAGTGGGAGGTTGGCAGGGCGTCGTAGCTGGATCGGAAGCGTTCACGTCCCTTCAGTGGAGTGCGATCAGTAGTCCGCCGGTTATTCCCAAAGACTGGTCGTGCGCGTGCACGAAGCCATGATCATAAGCGGGCTCGAGATACCAGCCGAATTTGTGTCTGCGTGCTGGCCAGAACATGAAGTCCAATGCCGCCTCCCCCGCCAACGCATTCACACCGATTCCGGCATGCCTTGTGTACACCCACTCCGGACCGATGCCAGCCATGAACTCCGCCTTGCGTGAGAGGGTCCACGGTTTTTTAAAAAGCAAATCGGTGTCCCATTCCGTAGTCTGCGCGCTGAAGAGCGGAGTGAGGCCGGCTTCGAGTTCGAGCCAATCTTTGATGGGAGTGACCTCAACGGCAAGCGAGGGCCCTCCCGACGATCCGCCATCGTTCAGGCTGCGGCTCACCGCTGCGCCGAGTTCCAAGATCGCAGCTGGCTCCGTCTCAGCCGATTGCGCGAAGGCCTGCCCCAAGAAAAGAAGCAGCGTGGAGAGGAGAAGAGCATTTCCGGAACTGACGGTCATTTCGGCCGGCGCGCCTCCACTTTGAGATTTAACAGAATCCCGAAAACCGAAGGAGGGCGTAATGTGCGCCCTCCTTCTTGACAGCGCTCATTTGGATTAGAAGTTCACCGTGATCTTCGCGGTAAGCGCGCGCGGCGTGACGTAGTGCGTGCCGCTGAATGTTGAAAGGAAGTTGTAGAGGGCGTACTTGTCGGTGACGTTGATGGCGGTCAGGTCCAGGTCGGTCTTGAAGTGCTCCTTATTGAAGATGTTGTTTTTGCCGACGGAAACATCGAAGAGGCTGCGCGGGGCGATGCGCGGCGGGTTATGGTCGTCGTTTTCAGTTCCAGGCGCCGGAATCTGCACAAGTTGTGACTTGTATTGGGACGCCAGGCAGGAGGCAAAACCGGAGGTTGGAGTGGCCGAAACGCCGTTGCAAGTAATTCCTGCCTCGAATTGTTCATCTGGGGTGAGGCCGCTCAGATCGACTGCGGGCTGGCCGCCGATGGTGATGGAAGCACCGCCGTTGGTCGGATTGCAAAGGCTATTTGGATCGGTGACACCGTAGCAAGGAACCGAGCCCGCCACCAGGCCTGAGTCGTAACGCCAGTTGAAGCCGCCCCACAGGCCGTTCACCCATCTGCCATCGCGCGTCACCGTGTACTGGAGGTGGGTGGTCTCATTGAATTTTTCGTCATGGTCGATGCGGAAGGGATAGCCGCTTTGGCCGACTGTTGCTCCGGCGCCTGCAACCTGCGGGGGAAGAAGCGGGCGGCCACCGAGGCAGCATCGACGTATGCGCTGAAGCCATGGAGATTCGGGACCTCGGCGTGGAGCGCGTAGCCGGGAATTTTGGAGTTATGCCAATCGATGGGAAAGGTGATGGGTGTATTGCCGAGCACGCTGAAGTCGAAGGCGTTGTGGGTGTACTTCCAAATGTACTCGCCGCTAACGACCAGGTTTTTGCCAAAGCCCTGCTGCACGCTGGCATGAAACTCGTTGCGGTAACCAGGAGCCATGGTGCTGGACACACCGGTGCTGCAATTAAGCAGCGGCGAAAGCACTGCATCCGCGCATCCTGTGCTGGACAGCACGAGGTTTTCGTTGAATGGGGTCTCAAGAGTGCGCGCGTAGGAGACGCTGAGCACGCTGGTTGTGGCCGGCACTTTGTATGCAACGCCAAGGCGCGGTTCGGTCTGGTTAGCATCGGTGAGGCCGTTGTAGACGTCCTCGCGAAGGCCCAGATTGAGGTTCCAATTGCCCGCCTTGATCTGGTCCTCAATGTAAAGGGCAAGCTCCTTTACGTCGGTATGGCCGAAAAACAGATAGTCTGTCCCACCGCGCGTGAGATCGTAGGGCGCGAGAACGGTGAGGTAATTGGGATTCTGGCCCGCCGCGCCACCGGGGCACTGAGAAGGATTGGCGTAGCCGGGCAACGGGGTTCCGCTCGCGTCGACGCAAGGTGCGTTATAGGTGTTATCAACGACGCCGAGGTTGTCGTGCTCACGGAGGAATGTCTGCTCGTACTCGGCGCCGGCCAGAATAGTCTGGTGTCCGTGCGAATAGGTGTAGTCGACGTGACTTCCGGTGTTGGTCAAAGTGCGGAACTGCGATATGGACGACGTTTGCAAGTTGGCGGGACCGAGGTCTTGAAGCGGGTTGCCGCTGGGGTAGTAGTTGTAGTTATCTCGGCGCGCATAGACGCTGAAGTTGAGGACTGAGTTGGTATTGATGATCCGTGTGTAGGTGGGAGCGATGTTGAAGGTTCCTATCTTCGAGCGCTGATCGGCGTTGCCGACGGAACCGAAGGTGGGGCTGACACTCGTGCCTCCACTGATCACGTTCTGGACATTGAGATTGTCGAAGGAGTTCGGCGTCTGGAACCAGGAGCGGCTGTAGTTCAGGTCGACATGAACGGAGTCGGCCGAATCGAGCGAATAGTCCACACGGTCAAAGAAATTCTCTTCGTTTCCTTTGTCATGAAAGACGGTGAACTCCGGCGGATCGAGGAAGCGCCCGGTGTTGAGGCCGTCAATCTCGACAAAGTTGCCCCACTTCTGGCCGCCGTAGGAAAGATTGAAGCCCGCATCGGCTGAGCCGAAGGTGCCGTAAGAACCGTAGACGTTACCGGTGGGAGTGGTCACGCCCTGGCCGGACCGCGTGGTCGCGACTATGACGAGGCTGGTCTTGTCACCGTATTGCGCGGGCGGCGCACCCTCAATGACCTCAAGCGATTGAACGGCGTTGGTGGGCAATTGGTTTGAAAAAACCTTGCTCTGCTGGTCGGTGATCGGTTGGCCGTCGATTGAGAAGGAGTTGGAGGCGTGGTCACCAAGACCGTGGAACAGGCCGTTCGAGTCGGCAGCGACGCCCGGCGTGGTTTGAGTGACGAGCGCGCTGAGGCCTGAAGATTGGCTCTCGAGCGGCACCTTAATGAACAGATCGCGGTCGATGTCGGTGTGATAGGTGGAGGTGTCTTCGACCATCGGACCCTGCGACTCCACCGTAACGGTTTGATTGGCGCCGGCAATCTGGAGAATCAGCTTGAGGTCGGTTCCTACAGCCGAGTCGATCGAGACGGGTTCGCTCAACGGTGCAAACCCCTTTGCCGTAACTGCGATCTCGTAGGGATCGAACGGCACGTTGGTGAAGCTGAACTCACCGCTGGTATCCGAGGTGGTGGTCCGGCTGTATCCGCTGGTGGAATGCGTCAGGCGCAGCGTGGCGCCCGGAATCACAGCGCCGGATGGATCGGTGACCGTGCCGCGCACGACACCCGCGTTACCGCTTTGCGCCGAAATGGAAAGCGCCGCGAAGACGAAGGCGAGGAGGGGAAGGATGCGTAGCATTGCGCCACGATTTAATGGCATGGAAAGTCTCCTGGATAATGGCTGAAAAACGTGCAACGCAAGCCGCAAGAGATGAAGGCGCGGCGGCTTCAGTGCGTTGAAGGAGCATCAATCCGCTTCAAGATCAGATTCTTGAAATGTGCCGATCCGCCGCCCGATTGATGGGGTGGTGGGATAACACAAGGGCCCGATTGAAGTCGGAAAAGACGCTCTAGCAGGAGAATGGAGGGGGGCGAATGAAGAGCTTGGAATAGCGCTGGCGTGCCACCGCGACAGGTTCTGCCTGAGGCGCGGAGGCTCCCATCTGTACAAGGACAACAACGGCGGCCGCGGCAGCCGCGGGCACCAGGGTGTGCATCACGATGCACAACTGGCAGTGATCGGCGTCAGTCTGGTTCTGGTGGACGTGCGCGACCTGGGCCACGGCAAGCAGCGCTAACAGGACAAGGCACAATGCGGCGATAACCGGCAAGAAACTCCGCCGGGAGCCGCTATTGCTGCGGAAATGTGCCCGCAAGGATGTCAACCGTGGAACCTCGCCGTCCTTATTCTACAGAAGAACGTACTTATTTGGACGATCAATTGGAGGAGGGGTTGCCTTGAGGAAGTGGCTTTTGTCACGAAACCAACGCTCGGGGATGTGGTTCGTCTAAACTGTGATCAACCCAAAACGGCAATGACCGCGGCTTTGGGGATCCCGATTAAGTTGCCATGGTTTCGACTGTGAAACGGCGTTACAGGCTAAACTTTTCGCTGGCTGTTCTCCTGTTTGGGGTGGCGACTGCCGTGGGGCAGTCCAGCCAAAGCTCGCAGCCGGCCCAAAGCACGACCGACCAGAACTCGAAGCCGCTGACGCTGAGCCCGGCCATTCCGGGGCTGGGAAAGAATCATCGCCTCATCCTGAAAGATGGTTCGTACCAGTTGGCACGCGACTACCAGATCGTGGGCGACAGAGTGCGCTACCTCTCGCAGGAGCGCGGCGACTGGGAAGAGCTGCCGGTGGACCTGGTGGACTGGGACGCGACACGCAAGTGGGAGAAGGAACACAACGATCTGGCGGCAGGGGAAATCTCGCCGGCGATGAAGGAAGCTGAGGCGATCGACAAGGAAGAGGCGGAGGAGCGAAACGACCAGAAAGCGCGCATGCCCGAGGTGGCCACGGGGCTGGAGTTGCCGGATGCGGAGGGTGCCTATGTGCTGGATACTTTCCAGGGCACACCTGAACTGGTGGAGCTTAAGGCGACGGATCTTTCGTTGAACGCCAAGACGCGGCACGGAATCGCGATTCTGAATCCTCTGGCGACGCAGAGAGCCGGCCTGGAACTGGAGGGCGCGCACGCCAAGGTGCATCTGCATGTGAACGATCCGGCAATCTATCTTTCGCTGGGAGTGGAAGACCAAAAGGAGCCAGTGCTCACGCATGCCATGACCGTGAATACGAACGGCGCAAATGCGGTGAATGGCGGAGAGCACGGCGCGCATTCTGCGCAATCGGGTTTTGTGATTGTGCAAGTGGACCAGCGGCAGGCGGTGCGGATTGTGGGTGCGGTACACCTGGGCCCCAATGGCAGCGTGACGCAGGATGAGGACACAATTCCGACGAAGGTGGAAGTGCTGCCCGGCAAGCACTGGATGCGCGTGGAGCCGCAGCAGAAACTAACCATCGGCGAGTACGCGCTGGTGGAGATCATCTCTCCTTCGGACATCAGCGAGTCGGTATGGGATTTTCGCGTGGATCCAGCGACGGGGGACAATCCGGGGTCAATTGGACCGATTTTGCCGCAGCAACGCGATCAATAGCGTTCTTGTGTTGCCGGATTGAGAACGGGTGCAGGATTTCTGGATAGATTCCTACGTTGACTGTTTGCGGCGCCGGCTAAGCACAAAGTGCCCGAGCAGGATTGTGGCACCTGCGGCGCTGAGAATGGCATCGGCGGCGGGCATGCCGCGCGGACCCCAATGCGCATAGGCGCGGCCGTCGAGATATGCCATGTAAGCGACGGGAAGGTTGCCGAGCGAGTTGATGATGGAATAGCGCGAACTGCCGCTTTTGCCCGAGCCGCCGAGGAATTCGAGCGCCACTCCGGTGAAGAAGGCATAGCCTGCGCCGATGCTGAAGAGATAGAGCAAAGTACCGGTAAAGTAGACCGCGGGTGTTTGCGGGCCCAGTGCCAGCACTGCCATTGTTGCGGCATTGACGAGCCCGACCAGCAGGAACGCTATGGGCGCTCGGATGCGGACGGGAAGCAAAGACGCTGCGTAAGCGCCACCGGCTGTTAGAAGGGCTCCGCCGACGCCGTTGATCCAGGCAACCTGGCGGCCGGTGACGCCGTAATCGGCGGCGAGGCCCGTAAGCAGGCCGATCATGGCGCCGCTGCAAAAAGGCGCGGTGATGAGCAATGTGTAGGGAATCGCTTCCCAACGGAGGAACGTCTGCTTGAACTCGCGCCAGATATGCGCGGCACTTTCGCGCGCGGTGTGCTCGCTGATCATCTTCTGAGGAGGCGCGCCAAAAGCGAAGAGCGACGGCAAGATGACGAGAGCAGCGACGACCCAGCCCAGAGAGCTTAGCTGCAAGCGGCCAGAGAGCGAGATGACCAGAAAGACGGTGAGCGCACCAAAGGCCAGCGAGCCGCTCTGGTAAAAACTGCCGGCGCGGCGGCGATTGAGTTCGCTGCGCAGCGTGCCCATCATTCCTCCGCAGGCGGCGACGACGAGAGCGCCGACGCAGAGACTGAGGAAGATGAGCGCAACCGCCCAGGATGAGGCAAGACCACGCTGGTGGAATGCAGCCACGAGAGCTGCAGCGGCCAGGGCGGAAGCGGTAATGAGCCAGGTGCGGCGGCGAATCCAGAAGTCGGTGATGGGCCCCCAGAGAAAATAGATAGCGTGCGGCAGAGAGAGCAGCGCGACAATGCTGCCTTCACGCGCAGGGTCTACGCCCTCGGTGCGCAGCAGATAGGAAAGCGCGCCAGTGACGAACCCGACCTCAAGAACCGCCATGGGCGCGATGAGGAAGGCAAAGAGCCAGGGGCGCTCATGCGGCGGGGTTTGGGTTTCGCTCCCAACCTGCGCGAATGCAGTGGGTTGCATGAGGCCTAGCGTAGCATGGGGATTGCACAAGGCAGGATTCTATGGGCCGAGGTAATTTGCAGGTCGCCGAGTAGTGTACTCGGTGTACTATTCGAAGATTGATTCAGCTCATTATTTTGGGCAATCCTATTTTGGGCCAAACTTCGCTATTTGTTCTCCGTGCTCCCACTTTGCGGTCATTTACCAGCAGAAACGCAGTCGTGTTTACTGGTTTGATATCGATCCATTTTGGTGCACGGCAGCTACCATTGCAAAACGCAGATCGAAAACGCACTGGGCGCCGGGAAAATCCCGCTGTGCGGGAAACAAGCCGGCATGGCGGCATGCCGTTCGAATGTGGACTGCAATAAGTGCCGCATGAAGGAAGAAAGATGTCGACACCGCCGATTGATTATTACGAGTTTCTTCAGATAAGTCCCCACGCCGATACCGACACGATCCACCGTGTCTATCGATTTCTGGCGGCGCGTCTTCACCCGGATAATCTCGAAACCGGTCAGGCGGAAAACTTCCACCTGCTGAAGACTGCTTATGACGTGCTGTCCGATCCAGCGCGCCGCGCTGAATACGACTCGAAGCGAAACCAGGATTCGCCCCAGCCTATTTCGTCGACTGTGGATTTTATGGATGCGCTGGACGGCGAAGTGAACCGGCGCTTGGCGGTACTGGCGGTTCTCTATTACAGGCGGCGCACGACTCCAAACTTTCCCGAAGTATCGCTCGCCGAAATCGAAGAGCGCATGGGATTTCCGCGCGATTACCTGGACTTTACGATGTGGTATCTCACGAAGAAGGGATATATCTCGAAGGCGGACAACGCGCAGTTCACGCTGACGGCCGACGGCGTGGATTTTGTTGAGTTGCAGCGCGTGAACATGCCAATCCTGAATCGACTACTGACCAGCGGATCGGCGGCAACAGCGCCGAACCCCACGCGGACAAGCAAGGATCCAGTGATTGTTCCAACGACCGATACCGCGGGGAATGGGGTTTATTCGGCTGCGGGCGCGAAGCAGATCGTTTCGCCAGCGGACGCGGAACGGACCGAGGAACGGCGCGCAGGTAAAGTGGATCGGCGTGTAGGCGCGCCGGATTACCGCGTGAGGAAGGTGGAGAGGCGTTTCAATGTGAATGACCGCAGAAGCAACCCGGGAGACCGGCGGGTCATCAGCTAAGGTGCTTTTCGCAATTTTGTAAAATCAGAAGAATCCTGAAAAGATGTGGCACTTCGTCGGTCGTCCAAGCCGCTGCATTAATTTCCCTGAAGAGCTATTGAAGAGAGCGAACTCGCGTTACTCACGCGCGGCGATGCCGAGCGCCTTCATTTTGCGGTAAAGGTGGCTGCGCTCGAGACCGAGCAGCTCCGCGGCGTGGCTGATGTTGTTACGCGCCTCTTCAATTTTCTTCTGGATGTACTCGCGCTCGTAGGCGTCACGCGCCTGCTGCAAGCTTGAGAACTCTTCAGTGGAGCGGGAGCCGGTTTTGTGGGTGAGCGGCGGCAGGTGCTTGCGTTCGATGCGCAGCACGCGGGGATTGAGGATGATTACGCGCTCGATGACGTTCTTGAGTTCACGCACGTTGCCCGGCCAGTGATATTGAGCCAGGGCCTCGATGGCCTCGTCGCCGATCTCCATGCGCGGGCGGCCGTATTGGCGACCGAACTCTTGTAGAAATTCGCGTGCAAGCAGCGGGATGTCCTGCTTGCGGTCGCGAAGCGGAGGCACAAAGAACGGCACGACGTTGAGGCGATAGAAGAGATCTTCGCGAAAATTTCCTTTCGCAATTTCCTCCTCGAGGTCTTTATTGGTGGAAGCGATGAGGCGCACGTCGACGCGAAGCGGCTGCGTGCCGCCAACCGGCGTGAACATCTGGTCGTCGAGCGCGCTGAGTACCTTGGCTTGCGTTTTCAGGCTCATGTCGCCCACTTCATCCAGGAAGAGCGTTCCGCCGTCGGCGCGCTCCAGGGTGCCGCGCTGCTCAGGCGGCCCGCCAGGCTGAGCACCGTGTCGATAGCCGAAGAGTTCAGCCTCAATGTGCGCTTCAGGGATGGCCGCGCAATTCAGTTCAACAAAGACCCGATCACGCCGCAGGCTCTCGGCATGGATGGAGCGCGCTATGAGCTCTTTGCCAGTTCCTGACTCGCCATAGATGAGCACACGCCCATTGGTCGGGGCCATGAGCTTGATCTGCTGGCGCAGCGCCTTCAGGGGCACGCTCTCGCCGGTGAGGACCGAGGCGGCACTGAACTGACGTTTGAACTCCTCGTTCTCTGTGCGAAGGCGGCGCGCTTCCACCGCGTTTTTGACTATGATGAGGGTGCGCTCAAGCGAAAGCGGCTTCTCAAGAAAATCGTAGGCCCCGAGTTTGGTGGCTTTTACGGCAGCCTCGATGGTGCCGTGGCCGCTGATAATCACCACTTCAGGGCGAGTTTCAGAGGTCAGCTCGCGCATCTCCGCAAGCACGTCGAGACCGTCGCGTCCGGGCAGCCAGATGTCGAGCAATACGACGTCGTAGGGCACGTCGCGAAGGAGCGTCATAGCTTCCTCGGCATCGGCCGCGCCCGCGACACCGTAGCCCTCCTCGCGCAGAATCTCTTCGAGCGAATTGCGGATCTCCGCTTCGTCGTCCACGATCAGAATGTGGTTCATGAGGAGAAACCCTTCACCGTCTCGGTGCCCGCATCCGCGGCTGCAGGCTGGGCAACGGGCTCCATGAGCGGCAGGCGCAGCAGGAAGCGCGCACCCTTGGGGCTGTTGCTTTCGGCGCTGATAGAGCCGCCGTGTTCCTGAACGATTTTGGCGGCGATCGAGAGCCCCAGGCCAGTGCCGCGATGCTTAGTGGAATAGAAGGGCAGAAAGAGCCGCTCGCGAATTTCGTCGGTCAAACCAGGTCCGGTATCGGAGACGGTCACTTCAACTGCGGCGCCATCTTCACTCAGCGCTGTGCTGACGCTCAGCACGCGCAGCAGGCTGCCCTGCATTGCCTCGGCGGCGTTGTCGATCAGATTCGCGAGCGCCCGCCGAATAGCATCGGGATCGGCAAGCACCTGAGGTAAATCGGATTCAATCTTCCGCTGCACGGTAATGCCATCCAGCCTGCCGGCAAACAGGGCCAGGGCCTCATCAGCAATCTGATTGATGCAACAAGGGCGCGGCTGGGGCGTTGGAAATTGCGCCAGGGCCGAGAACTGGTCAACCAATTTGCGCAAGGTGCCGACGCAGCCCAAAATCACTTCGCTGCACTTGCGAATAATATTGGGCGAGTCGGGCTGGCCGCGATCGAGATGCCTGCCGATACGCTCGGCGCTGAGAGCGATTGGCGTGAGCGGGTTCTTGATTTCGTGGGCCACTTGCTGCGCAACTTCCTTCCACGCCAATTGCCTTTGCGCGCGCAGGAGTTCAGTAGTGTCTTCCACAACCAGTACCGATCCGCTTTGCCCACGGCCCAGTTCAAGACGAGCGCTGGTGATCGCCAGGTGGAGGATGCGCCCGCGGGCGTGAAACTCAATTTCAGTAGATGCCGCGCCCATGCGATGCCCTCGCCGGATCACCGCGGACAAATCCTCAGCACAGTCGGCGGGCAGCAGGGATTCAATACGTTCCCCTGTCAGCGATGCATCTTCCCTGAGCCCCATGAGCGCGGCAAAGGCCCGGTTGGACTGGAGCACCACGCCGGCCCCGTCGAGCGTAACCACGCCTGAGGGAATCGTCTCCACAATCGTTTCCAGTTCGCGCCGCCGCTCTTCCACGGCCGAGTTGGCCGCGGTCAGTTGTGCTTGCACTGTCTGTGCCAATTGACGGCTCGTCTCAAGATCAGCCGCCATGTGATTGAAGGAGCGCACCAGATCGCCCATTTCTCCGGTGGCGACTGTGGCCACGCGCTGCTCATATTTGCCAGCGGCAATCTCGTTCATTGCGTCGGCCAGCGCTTCAACGGGGCGCGTGATTTGCTTGGAGAGGAAGACTGCGAGCCAGACGCTGGAAAAGAAGACAAAGACCGTGACGAGCAAGAGCGTGAGGGACAATGTGGTGCGAATGCTTTTGCGGGAGCGGAAGAGCTGCCAGTACTCGTCCACGCCCGATCGGATGCGCGCAGTGGTCGCGTTGAGCCCTTGCGGCATAGGCAGTGCGGCTACGACGATCTTTCCCGAGCCCGTGGCCGCCATGCCCAGCGCGTATTCCTGGTCTGCCACTTGTATCACCGGATGTTCACTTCTCTGCGCGGATGAGAGCAGAACAGTCGAGAGCGGTCCGCGGAGCGACACTCCTTTTTGTTCCGATTCATCGATGGAAGCGCGCAGGGTGGCTGGAGTGGATTCGGGGGGGCCTGGAAGCTCGCGATCAACCGCTTGTCTTTGTCGTAGACGAGCAGAAAGCCGCCCTCCAGGGTTAGACGCCGCGAACTTAGAAGCTGCTGAAGTTCCTGCGGGTCACGGTCGGCCGCGCCATTCTCGGCTACCGACTCGGCCTCGCTCCGCGCATTGCCGGCGACGTATTCCACCAGCTCTTGCACCACGCGGGTGGAGTCGTCACGTAACAGCGAGGCATCCGGCGAGAACCACCGTTCCAGGGAGCGGTTCATGAGCAGATAGCTGAACAGGAACATGAGCGCCGCAGGCATGAGGGTAATCATCGCCGCGCCCAGAACCATTCGCGAGCGCAGGCGCGCACCAACACCGCTGCTCCCTTCTCCAACGTAAACCTTCAGAAGGTTGCGGAACAGGAGCAAAAGCAAGAGGAGCAGAAGCAGAAAGAGCAGCGCTTCGAGAGCGGTAAGCACCAGAGTCTGACCGTAGGTTTCGGGCGAGAGGAAGTCGACTCTGGATGTGTTGAACCAATTCAGCGCGCCGAGCAGAACGAAGACAATGATCGCCCCGCCTGCAAGCAGGGCGATCGCCCGGCGACGGGAATCTGCAAGGAAGCGCATGGGGCGATTATAGAAGGAACTGGGAACAAGGGAACAAGAGAACGAGGGGAGTGCACGGTAGGTAAGAACAGGCGCAAAGTGCCATAAAGCGAATGCCTGCGGTTATTTCAGAACCACGAACCTGAGCCGGCCTGTCGAGAATTTGAAGCCGGCCGGCGGGCGCATCCGCTTGCTCCGCCGCGGAACCTTCGTTGGCTCGCATGGCGTGCTTCACTTCCCTTTCGCGGGCGTTCGCTGGAGGTGCTTAGATTTGCGAGCAGTCTAGCGGGCTGAGCATCAGGTTGCTGATGTTCGTGACGATGGAATCGAAGGCATAACGCGGGTCCGCGGAGAGTTTTTTCCAGGCTGGATCGTTGCGAAAGACGTCCCACTTGGCCTCCAACTCGACCGTGTCGGCAAAGCTGAGCATGTAGGTGAGGTTCGGCAGGCGCGATCCGACGAGCGTATCGCCGAAGAAGACCGGATGGAAGCCGGCGGCCTTGAAGATTTCAAACTCGCCGGAGTGGAACATCTCCACCTTGCGCACATGCTCTCCATTGCTTGGACTCTCGTAAGTTCGGAGCTGAAAGATGCGCTTGGCCTTGGTTGCCGAAGAGGGAGGCGGAGTAAGCCTCGGCCAACCCGTGAAAGCGGCCAGGAGCGAGATTTCAACGCGCTGAAAGGCGGGTGTGGTCGAGGTTGCATTCCAGAATGAGTCGGCGGCTTTTAGAAAGTCGGCATCTTCAGCCAATCGGAGATCCAGTTCTGCGAGAGCTTCGACTGATGGGCCGGGAATGAGGAGGTAATACGTCGGCGTTTCGGGGCCGATGTCGAGTTTGAACGCGCCGACGGGTCCCAAACTCCGGCGTGCCAGCGCGGGTATCAGAGCTGCGGAGAAAAAGCTTTCAGTGAGCTTTAACTGATTTCCGCTCAATAGGTTATAGCGACGCAGTTGGTAGAAATCGCGCGAGGGAGCGGCGGGTATCTGGGCCCCTGCTTCCCCGGTAGCGGCATAAGCTGAAGCGGCGATCGATGTGGCGAGAAACTGACGGCGTTCCATGCTGACCTCCGGCTGAAGAACCATTGTAAGCGGAAGGACGGAGGCGGATGATTCAGCCGCCGGTATTGAGATCCATGGCGCTGCGTCATAAGGCAAACAGGGGCGGAGATTGTTCTGAGATTCATCGGCCGCTGGTCAAGCTGGTGGCAGGGATTTTTTCGGCAGGACCGCAACTTTCACGAGCTTCCTGTGTTTCCCTATCGGGGGTAGTGAGGGGTTAAGCCCTAACGCCGCTCCCGCCAAAACTTTTGCCGCCGTTGCTGAAGAACGGCGGCATTTTTATGCCAGATTTTAAGTCAGATGCGCGATGGCGGCGTGCGGCGGCAACTGCTGTGGTCTAAGGAAGCTCCTGAAGCTTCATATCCTTGAACGTGATCTGGTAGCCCTCAGCTTCCAGGCCGACGTCGCCTTTGTCGATGCCGGTCTTGATCGTGTTTACAATTTCACCGTTAACCGCAAGCGTACAGGAGTCGCCCATGCAGCGGATGTCGTAGACATTCCATTTGCCGGCCGGCTTGACACGGTTCTCTGTCATTTCTTTTTGCAGATTGAAGTGCGTTGGTTTGCCGTCGATGAGCGTGAGGCCGAAGATGTAGCCGCCCGCGAGTGAGGTCTGCGCCTGGTGCCAGATGGATCCGTCGAGGTTGTTGCGGAAGAAGACGCCGCTGTTGTATTTCGCTTTGCCGGTGGTTACGGGGGTGAAGCGCCACTTGACGTGGAAGGTGAAGTTGGAGAGTTCGTGATTGAAGCGCAGCCACTCGTGACCACCGTTGCCGTCGCAGACGATTTGGCGCTTGGCATAGTCAATGTGCCACTGCGGGATGCTGCTAACGGGATGGTCGGGCGGAATGGCGACGCGTGTCCAGGCTTCGTGCTGAGCGTCGTCGTGGTTTGCGGGGAACATGTTGATCGTTTGCGCGGACACGAGTTGGGCGGCAAGCATTACGGCGCCGAAGAATGCGCTTCCAATGACGTGAGTCGTAAAGACTGGGCGAAGAGTGCGGAATCTCATTGAATCCTCTCAGAGAAGTGCGAACGGATTGCGTTGGGGCAATCGGGAGGAATTGTAGCACTGGACGCGGAAGACGGATTTGTTGCGAGACAACTCGCGATGTCTTCAGCGGGCGATGAAGAACATGACCCAGCTGAGCACGATCGTCGAGCCGACGAAGAGGATGAAGCAGTAGGCGCCGTAGCGGAACATGCGTCGCGGGGTGTCGCGCATGGTAATGCCAAAGACGGTGGAGGCAAAGAGCGCGAAGAGCAACACCGCGGTGAAGTGGGAGGGATGGATCACGAGGATTTCCTCCCGGTGCGCAGATTGTGCGCGTCAACAGCGGCGATGATGTTCAAAAGGCCGGCCACGACGATGAATTTGGTGCCGTAGTCGGCGACAGTGGTGCGCACGGGTTCGCCGCCCATGCCCATGATGCGGCTGATGAAATAAAGCAGGCCGCTGCCAAGGTCGCCGGCGATGCCGAGCATTTCAAGAATGTCTTGCGCACTGGTGTAAAGCTTGCCTTGCATGGCCAGGCCCAGCACGAACATGGCGACGATGGAGATAAAGAGCAAAGCGCCGCGGATCCATTTGCGGAGGAGGAAATGACCGGCGCCGGGTATGAGCCAGCCGGCGATGAGTGGGAGATAAACGAAGCCTTGTTGAGAAGCCTTTGGCGCGGCAGGCTTGTTCGGGGTAGTGGACATTCCTTATTGAATATACAAGAACAGGGGTCAAAGATCTGGGTTCAGGGGCACGAGTGCTCAGCGGGGTCAGCTGGCGCGCGGGAAGAAGAAGGTCTCGACTATCCAACACTCTAAACGCAGAGAACGCGATTCGGATTGGTCGGCAGGCTCGCGAATGCAGATTTGACAGCTCCCGCATCGATCTCTCGCGACGTCGGATCCGCAATTGCCCCATTCGCTCCTAAGAACGATCCGCCACTATCCGCTGCTCCAACATCACATGGCTGTAGATCGCTGCGTGCTTCTTTTCGCGCCAGCGCATCTCATGTTTTTGACTCATCCCGCGCACAGGAAATGCTCTTCCGTCGACACATTTCCGCAAACTTTTGAGCGCATGAGGGGGCCTCCCCTGAAGGCCGGATCACTTCGAAGTGCCAGTCCAGGAATCACACCGCCAGCATCTCTGTGTAGACAGCCATCCCCACCACCGCATCCGCACCCAGCGCATCCAGCGTATCCACCTCTTGCTGGCTGCGAATGCCGCCAGCCACAATCAACTGCCGCTGCGTCAACTTGCGCAGCCGCGCCGCGGTCGCAACGGGAAAGCCCTGCATCATTCCTTCGCCGTCCACGTGCGTGTAGAGAAATGCCGCAGCGTACGGCTCTAGCTGCGGTATCGCCTCGTCGGGAGTGAGTTCAACCTGTGCCTTCCATCCCTTCACAGCAATGCGTCCATTCTTGGTATCGATGCCGGCCACAACCTGTTCCCTGCCCAGGCCCTCGGCGAGTTCCGCGGCAACATTCGTATTCACTTTGCCATCTGTCGAAAAAAGCGCCGACCCGATAATCACTCGTTTCGCGCCCGCCTCAAGTACCTGCCGCGCCCGCTCAATGGAACGAATCCCGCCGCCCGCCTGGCATGGGAGCCGTTTCGAAATCTGCTCCACCAGCGCAGAGTTGTCGCCCTGCCGCATCGCCGCGTCAAGATCGATAAGCTGCACCAGCGGATACTTTGAAAATTTTTCGATCCAGTACTCAAAATCGTCAAACGCCAGACGCAGCTTCTCGCCCTGAACCAGCTGCACAATGCGCCCGCCCAGCAAATCGATTGAAGGAATCAGCATGGCAGCCTCACTGAAACACCCGCCTGCGCCAGTTCTTCTTTGAGCGAGCGCGATGTCGAGACGCCAAAATGAAAAATGCTGGCAGCGAGCGCCGCATCGGCCCGTCCGCGACCGAACACGTCGGAAAAATGCGCGACGGTTCCTGCGCCGCCTGAGGCGATCACCGGAATCCCCACCGCCTCGCTGACCGCCGCCGTCAATTCACAGTCGAATCCTGCGCGCGTCCCGTCCGCATCCATCGACGTCAGCAGAATCTCTCCCGCGCCGCGCTCCTCGGCCTCGCGCGCCCACTCCACAACGCGTCGGCCCACCGGTTTGCGCCCGCCATGCACGAACACCTGCGCCTCGCGCACCGGGTCGCTCGCCGCGGGGTCTCGCCGCGCGTCGATGGCGACGACGACCGCCTGCGCGCCGAAGCTGCGCCCAATCGCCTCGATCAGCATGGGGTCGGCCAGCGCCGCAGAGTTGATGCTCACCTTGTCCGCTCCCGCCTCAAATACTTGCTCCGCATCGCGCGCTGACTTGATGCCGCCGCCAACGCAAAACGGCACAAACAGCTCAAGAGCCGTCCGTCGCACCGTATCCAGTAGCGTCTTGCGTCCCTCGTGCGTCGCTGTAATATCGAGCAGCACAATCTCGTCCGCGCCCTCGCGCGCGTGCCGCGCCGCCTGCGTCGCCGGATCGCCCGCATCCACCAGATCGACAAACTGCACACCCTTCACTACACGGCCTGCGTGCACATCGAGGCAGGCTATAATGCGCTTGGTCAGCATGTCCACCTTTTGATTCCATTCTTGGAAATAAGCCCATCCAACTCGACGCGCTGATCGGGGCTCAAAGCCGAAGTTGGGAAGAAGACCAGATTAGAGGTCTTCATGTAGAAAACAGTTATCCGGGAGTTTTGGCCAAATCCAATGACGCTTGACCATTCGTATATAGATTCAGCTTGTCCAGGCGCGATATCAACAATTCGGTCAGATGTTATCTCAGTTATGAGCTCAGGAGACTTCGGCGATTTCCCGTAGGCTGCGCGGTAGGTTCCTGCGGCGTTATACCTACGAATCAAAGGGAGCCCGAGGCTGAACCAAATCGGAGCGATGACCAATGCCTGCGCTAGTTTGTTCAGCTCAGAGCGGTGGTCCGTAATTAATATGACGACAAGAAAGAAAAAAGCCACAGCAGGCCATAAAATCTGATCGTACCGCAGAAAAATGTTCTTACTTTGATACATTCGGTACGCCGCTCTGTGATCTGCCACAGTGGTTTGGTAGGTAATCCTCATCGTTCAATCCCCAGAAAATTCCGCAGAATCTTCAGCCCCGTTGCGCCCGACTTCTCCGGATGAAACTGCACGCCCATCACGTTCCCGCGCTCCACGGCCGCGGCGAACGGCTCAATATACTGCGTCACCGCTGCGGTATCCGCCGTCACCGGCCCTTTGTAGGAATGCGTGAAGTAGACAAACTCGCCCGGCTCAACACCGGCGAGTAATCGCGAGCCATTCTTCACTTCGAGCGAATTCCATCCCACGTGCGGCACTTTTTCCGCGCTCTCTGCAAATCGAGTGCACGACTCCGCAAAATGCCCAAGCCCCGCCTGCTGCGGAGCCTCGGTCGATCCCGCATAGAGCCACTGCATCCCCACGCAAATTCCCAAAAACGGCACGCCACGCGCAATCGCCCAGCGAATCGCGCCCGTCAGCCCCGTCGCATCCAGCCGCTCCGTCGCCGCAAAGTGACCCACTCCCGGCAAAACAATCCGCTCCGCCGATTCGACCAGCGACAAATCGCCATCCGTCACAACGGTCTCCGCGCCCAGGTGCCGCAGCGTCTTCAGCACCGACGTCAGATTGCCCGCCTTGTAGTCGATCACTGTCACGCGCATCAGAGCAACCCCTTCGTACACGGCAGCATCTCGCCCAGTTGCTTGTCGCGCGAGCAGGCCACGCGCAGCGCCCGCGCAAACGCCTTGAAGATCGCCTCGATCTTGTGATGATTGGACCGGCCGTACATCGTCTTCACGTGCACGTTGGCTCGCGCCCCGCGCGCAAACCCCTCAAAGAAATCCGTCACCAGCTCCGTCTGCAAATCGCCCACCAGCCGCGTCCGCACCTTCGTGTCCACGGCAAACGCCGCGCGCCCGCTCAGATCCACCGCGGCAATCGCCAGCGTCTCATCCATCGGCATCACAAAATAACCGGCGCGCAGAATGCCGCGCTTATCGCCCAGCGCTCGATCGAACGCCTCGCCCAGCGCGATGCCCACATCTTCCACCGTGTGGTGCTGATCCACATCGAGGTCGCCCTCGCACGCCAGCTCGAGATCGAACGCGCCGTGCCGCGTAAACAGCTCCAGCATGTGATCGAAGAAGCGAATCCCCGTCGACACCTTGTACCGGCCCGCCCTCGATCGTCAGCTCCAACTCGATCCGCGTCTCCGTCGTGTTGCGCACAACGGTCGCCGTGCGCACACGCCGTCCTGCACGCCTTCTTGTTTTTCCTCGTCGTCATTGCGCCTCGCCTCCCGCTCCGCAGCGCGGCCATCGCTTCACTCAGCGCCTAGCCGCAGCCTGCTTCATCTGCTCGCGCGTCCCGATCGTGATGCGCACGCGCCCGTCGCATCCCGGATCGCTCGAGCGGTCCCGCACCAGCACGCCCGCGGCGCGCATCAGCCGCACAAACTCCGCGTGCCGCGCGCCAATCTCCACCAGAACAAAATTCGCCCGGCTCGGCCAGCGGCGCACTCCGGCCGCATCCAGCGCCGCCTCAAACTCAGTCCGCGCAGCCAGCACCTCGCCCACATACCAATCGAGATACGCAGTGTCCTCGAGCGCCGCCGGCAGGCAAGCCAGCGCCAGCGAGTTCACGCTGTAAGGCGAAAGCACGCGCCGCACCCAGCGCATCAACTCCACCTGCCCGGCCAGCAGTCCCAATCGCAATCCGGCCAGCCCATACGCCTTTGAGAACGTCCGCGCCACCATCAGGTTCGGCACCGTAGCCCACCAGGTCCATCACCGTCTCGCCGTAAAAGTGAAAGTACGCCTCGTCCACCAGCACCACGGCCTGCGGCGCGCGCCGCGCCAATTCCAGAATCTGCTCGCGCGTCGCCACCGAGCCCGACGGGCTGTTGGGATTGGCAATCGCAATCACCTTTGTTCGCGGCGTAATCGCCGCCAGCAGCCGCTCGAACGGAAACTGCAAATCGTCCGCCGGCCTGCACCGCGACCACGCGCGCATCGGTCGCCGAAGCGTACACCTCGTACATGGTGTACGTGGGCACGGGCAGCAGCAACTCGTCGCCCGCTTCGAGAAACGCCTCGAACAGCACGTGAATCGCCTCATCCACGCCGTTGGTCAGCGCCACCTGTTCCGCGCTTCAGGCCCAGGTGCGCGGCCACCATCGCTTCCACCGGCTCGCGCTCGGGATAGCGCGTAAGCGCGCCCGCGAAATCGCCGCCAGCGCCTCGCGCACCTTCGGCGAGCAAGCCAGCGTGTTCTCGTTGAAGTCCAGCCGCAGCGCATCGCGGCAGCCCAGCGGCGGGTGATACTCCTTCATCGCCTGCACACGCGCGCGCGGCGCCGGAGAAGTAGTTGTCAGTGCGTCAGCCACGGACCTCCTTCTCGTGCCTGCCGCGGTCTCATTGCGGCGCAAGCCGCGGCTGCCCGACCGCAGGCGGATCGCCTCGGCGTGCCCGATCAAGCCCTCCGCCTCGGCCAGCAGCGCAGCCTTCGGTCCCAGCGCGCGCACGCCCTCCGCCGTGTACTCCTGCACCGTGATCAGCTTCACAAAATCGTTCACGCTCAACCCGCCGCGCACCCGCGCCATGCCGCCCGTCGGCAGCGTGTGATTCGGCCCGGAGATGTAGTCGCCCATCGGCTGCGCCGACCATCGCCCCACAAACACCGATCCGGCATTCTCAACCCACTCCAGATCGCTCGCCGCATCCACCGTCAGGTGCTCGGGCGCAAGCCGATTCGTGATCGCGCGCGCCTCTGCAACCGAGCCCGCCACAATCACACAGTCCGTTGCGCTTCAGCGCCTCGCGCGCCACAGCATTTTCGCGGCTGCGCACTTTTGTCTCTGCGATCACCGCCCGCGCCAGCTCCTCGCGCGTCGTGACAAACATCGCCAGCGCCTCCGGATCGTGTTCCGCCTGCGCCACCAGGTCGCTCGCAATCCTCGGCCGCGTCGCCGCGCTCGCTGGTCACCACAATCTCCGTCGGCCCCGCCAGCATATCGATCGCGCAGTCAAACGCCACCAGCCTCTTCGCCGCGGTCACATACAAGATTGCCCGGCCCCACAATCTTGTCCACGCGCGGCAGCGTCGCGGTTCCGTAGGCCAGCGCCGCAACGGCGTGCGCGCCGCCCAGCCGGTAGAACTCCGTGATGCCCAGCAAATGCGCCGCCGCCAGCGTCTCCGGCGCGGGCTTCGGCGAAACCACCACGATCCGCTCCACGCCCGCCACCTGCGCCGGAATCGCCGTCATCAGCAGCGTCGAAGGCAGCGGATGCCGCCCGCTCGGCACATAGCAGCCCACAGAGCCGAGCGGCCGCACAAGCTGTCCGGTCGTCAGGCCCTCGCACCGGCGAATCAGCTCCAGGATTTCGGCATCTGCCGTTTGGCAAATCCGCGAATCTGCGCTGCCGCCGTGCGCAAGCGCATCGCGCAACGCAGGATCGATCGCCTCCCACGCCGCCGCCATCTCCTCTGGCGTCACGCGCAGCGCCGTATCCGGCCCGGCCAGCCCGTCGAACTCCGCCGCATAGCGCAGCAGCGCGCGATCGCCGCGCTTGCGCACATCGGCCACAATGCGCTTCACCGCCGGCAGCACCGCATCCAGCGCCGCGCCGCCGCGCCGTTCCAGCGCCGCCAGCGTCTCCGCCGCGGCCTCGCGCGTCCACGTCCCGTCGTTCGGATCAGCTTCATCGTGCTCTCGCCTACAGTACACCTACAGCACAACCTTGTTCAGCGGATACTCCACAATCCCCGCCGCGCCCGCCGCCTTCAGCCGCGGAATCACGTCGCGCGCCACGCGCTCTTCCAGGATCGTGTTCACCGCCACCCACTCCGAATCGCTCAACTGCGAAACCGTCGGCGAATTCAACGCCGGCAGCACCGCCAGCACCGCCTCCAGATCTTCGCGCTTCACGTTCAGCATCAGCCCCACCTGCGACTGCGCGTCAATCGCGCCGCGCAGCATCATCGCAATCTGCTCGATCTTCTGCCGCTTCCACGCATCGGCCAGCGCGGCCTTGCTCGCGATCAGGTGCGTCTCGCTCTCCATCACCGTGTCGATAATCTTCAGGTGGTTCGCCTTCAGCGAGCTGCCCGTCTCCGTCACTTCCACAATCGCGTCGGCCAGCATCGGCGGCTTCACTTCCGTCGCGCCCCAGCTGAACTCCACCTTCACGTTCACGCCCTTCGCGGCAAAGTAGCGCTTGGTTATTTCCACCAGCTCGGTGGCAATGATCTTGCCTTCCAGGTCCTCGGCCTTCTCGAAGCCGCTCGCCTCCGGCACCGCCAGCACCCAGCGCACCTTGCGCCGGCTCTGCTTGGCATAGGTCAGCGTGGTCACGCTCTCCACTTCCAGTCCGCTCTCCACCACCCAGTCGATGCCCGTCAGCCCCGCGTCCAGCACGCCGTGATCCACGTAGCGCGCCATCTCCTGCGCGCGAATCAGCATGCACTCAATCTCGCTGTCGTCGATCGACGGAAAGTAGGAGCGCCCATCCGCATAAATGTTCCAGCCCGCGCGCTTGAACAGCGCAATCGTCGCATCCTGCAAACTTCCCTTGGGAATTCCCAGTCTCAGCTTGTTAGCCACGGCTCACCTCCGCGTCCATGCGCTCGCGGAAATCGGCTTGCGTAAAGCAGCTCACCGTGCCCTCGTGGCACACCAGCCCGTCGCCTTCCACCTCCACGCGAAACAGCAGCGCGTCGTTGTCGCAGTCGGTCGCGGCCGAAATCACGCGCAGCCGGTTGCCGCTGGTCTCGCCCTTCATCCACAGCTTCTGGCGCGTGCGGCTCCAGAAGGTCACAAAGCCGGTCTCCAGCGTCTTCGCATAGCTGGCCGCGTTCAGAAAGCCCAGCATCAGCACCTCGCCGGTGCGCGCGTCCTGCACGATCCCCGGCACCAGGCCATCCATCTTCTCAAAATCGATTGTTGGTACGTTCTCGCTCATCTTGGTTCCTGTTTCGGTTGAAATTTCTCGTTTGCACATGAAAAAGCCCACCAGCGTCATTCGCCGGCGGGCTTGTGTGTTTCCTTCCGATCTCTCTGGCCGTTTATTCAGGCCATGGCAGTCCGCCGGCATGGATGTCCCATGATGATGGTGATGGCCGTGATGGCGGAGGCTCTGCATCTGTTTTCAAAGCTATAAGCAATCGCACCGCGTTGTCAAATAGATTCTTGCGCGCGACATTTCTGCTCCGCGCTACTTGGCCCCGGCATTTTGCTCGCCAAGCACCTCGACCACATGCTGGTAAAGGCGATTGCGAAGTTCATACCGCCTGAAAGCCGATGTCACATAGCGTATTTGCAGATCGATACCCGAGCCGGACGGCCGCACGTTTACGACGGGCTCCATGCTGAAACGGGCCAGGCCCTCGTCCCGCGTTGCGTGTTTCCACTCCTGCTCCGCCCGGCGCGAATTCTCCTGTGTCTCCTCGATCGCGGTCTTTTGAACTTTTTCCATCAACTGATGGATGTCGGCCGTTGCGGGAACGCTCACCGTGATTTCGTCCCACATCCACTGCCCCGGCGTGGAGAAATTAAAGTATTGGCCGCGGATTGCGAATCCGTTCATGAAAGAGATCCGGCGCCCCGTCGGCAGTCCCTGGTCGGCGAGTCCGCCTGTCTCAATCAAGGTCGTAGTCATCAATCCGATCTCCGTCACTTCGCCGCAGACGCTGTTGATCTCTACCCAGTCACCGGCGTGAATACCGTTCTTACCCATAAGAACGAACCAGCCCAGGAACGCGAGGATGTAGTCTTGAAGCGCGATCGTGAGGGCGGCGGTCGCAAGACCCAGAATGGTCGGCGTTTCCTGAGGTGCTCCAAAAATCACCAGCAGAATCAGCACCACCCCCAGCACCTGAATGCTCAACTCAAGAACGCTGCGCAAGGTGCGCATCTGCCTGCGGTCGATCGCGGGCTTCGCCATGAATCGCCGCACCAGGGCATCGCACACGAGCATTCCCATCAGGATGACAAGAATGAGCATGAGTGAGCGCAGAATCAGATGAAGCACAATCTCATGCTGCAGCCTCACCTGGGCTGACCATTTGCCATACACAGTCACCAACTGCTGCTCAGTCTGGATGCGGTCGTCGTCGATGCTCAGAATCTGGCGCTCAATGCTGCGATTCTTTAGACTGGCGATTTGCGACGCATGATCCGGCGATGTACCTGCCGCGGCAGCCGCGTTGGCCTTGGCTTCAAGAGCATTGTGCTCGGCAGTAAGGCTGCGCACGTCGTTCTGCGCCTGCTGGAACGCCTGGTCGATCAAGCTTTGGCGCTGGAATTGGCTAAACCAAGCCTCGAGCCGTTCTGCAAGCGTGTGGTGCTGCGCGGCAGAAAGCACTGCAATCTGGCCGCCGCCTGCCACCTGGCTATCGTACTTTCGCATTGAAGCTTCGTGTGCGGACAGCTCGTCCTGGATTTGCGCGCTGTGATCGCCCGATGCCCGCTGAAGATCACGCTCAGCGTCGGTCAACTCGTCAGTGTCCAGCCCGAGTTGCGCCTTGGCCACTTCAAGGTCATCATCGGTTGAGCTCGCTTGTGCGGCGTTCCTGGCTTGGCCTTTCAAGGCCGCAGCCTTCGCCGTCAGGCTGTCCACCAGGGCCTGATCCTGCTGTGTTAGCTGCTCAAGCTGTTTGATCTTTTGCGATAAGACCAACGCATTTCCCGTGAGCTTGCGATGCTGCGCCTCAAGTCGTGCCTGGCGCAGGGCGGCAGCAAAAGCCTGATCGACTTCGTGGTCAGCCAGGCGCTCGGCCTCGCGCGCGTACTCATTCTCCTCGGCTGAAACCGCCAGAGGCGCCAGCGCCTGCGCTGTCTGCCATGGCTGCAGATCCACCAGCGATTGCGCACCTGCGCCTCGACCGCCGACCTTCCCGTTCAAGAAAGACATTGCTCCGCGAGTGGTCCATGAAACCACGATGCATATGATCAGGAGGGCGAGCAACGCACAGAACAGCGAGAGCCTGGTCTTGCCAACGAGGCGAGCGCCAAACGAGCCGTCGGAGGGGGGAACGGCGGGGGAAGTTGCCACATTTCTATTTTGGCAGGCCGGGCGCCATTTTGCATGGGCCGCGGCATTCCACCTCTCGCGGGGTTGGTCACCTATTGAATAAACTGAGGTTGGAGAGCCGGGCCATGACGACCACAACGCGAAACTCCGTGGGACCGAGTGTCATTCTGGCCGCCTTCCTAGTCTGCGCAGCTTGGGCAGCTCCCGTGTTCCCGCAATCCCGCGACCCACAAACCGCGTCGAAGGCCGCGTCAATCCCTCCGCCCGAAGCGCGCATCGACATCAATCACGCCAGCCGCGCAGAGCTCCTCAAGGTACCCGGTATCACACCAAGCTGGGCAGGCCGTATCGTGCGCTTTCGCCCCTACCGCACCAAGCAGGATCTTCTCGATCGTGGGGTGCTCCCGAGTTCGATATACGACCGCATCAAGGACTACGTGATCGCGCACCGCGACAAGCAGTGATCGCACAAAAAAGGCGTTCTCGGGGCTGGGATACTTCCAAACCATTGCGGATTCCACAAGATTCTCATGTAACCCTGCTGGCTGCAGGTACACTGTCCTCTTAAAGGAGGGTTCCCTATGAAAGCTCAAATCCAAGGCACCACCATGCCGGTGCTCGAAGTGCAACTCGATCCCAATGAGAGCGTGTTTTCTGAGAGCGGCGAGCTCTCCTGGATGACTGCTTCCATCCAGATGACGACGCACACGCAGATGGGCGGAGGCGGCGGCTTCTTTGGCGTTCTCAAGCGCGCGGCAGCCGGCGCCAGCATCTTCATGACCGAGTACCGCGCTGTCCAGTATCCCGGCGCTGTGTCGTTTGCCACCAAGGTTCCAGGCCACATCGTGCCCGTTGAGCTAGGGCAGGGTTTCGAGTACCTGGTGCACCGGCACGGCTTCCTGTGCGCCACTCCGCAGGTCACCATTACCTTGGGCTTCCAGCAGTCGCTGGGCGCGGGCATCTTTGGCGGCGACGGATTCCTGCTGCAGAGATTGAGCGGCGTGGGCACGGCGTGGCTCGAGCTCTCCGGCGAACTCGTACAGAAGAAACTTGCCCCCGGCGAAGTGCTGCGCGTGCATCCCGGCCACGTGGGCGCATTCCAATCCTCGGTCGGCTTCCAGATCACCATGGTTCCCGGCATCAAGAACATGATCTTTGGCGGCGACGGACTCTTTCTGGCGCAGATGGTCGGCCCCGGCACCGTCTGGCTGCAAACGCTGCCCATCTCGCGGCTGGCGCACCAGATCTACGAATACATCCCGCATAATGAAGGGCGCGCCGCAACGCCTGCTGCTGTTGGTGGAGGCCTGTTGGGCGGTATCGTCGGCTCAATCCTGAGCGGAGATCAATAATCAGTTTGAGCGGTGTCGCGAGTCAGCAAGCCGGCATGATTATGAAAGCCAGCCACATGGCCTAATCATGCCGGCATGCCCGCATAAAGTTTGCTTGCAAGGATCCTCTCGCATGACCCAGTCCACCGCAGCATCACGCAGCGTTCGCGGCCACATCGTTTTCGTCTTCGTTTTGGCGCTTGTGCTTTACGTGGCGTGGCAAGTTCGTGGCGTCCTGGTCTTGCTTTATGTCTCTGCGCTCTTTGCCGTTGTTCTTACGCCGGTAGTGCGCGCCACGTCGCGGTTCGTGTAGGCCGCTGGCAGCCGTTCCATGGTTCGCTCGCGATCCTTATCCTTTTGCTCGCCGTGGCGGGCGTCCTCACGACTTTCGGGTTCCTTGCTCTCCCACCTGTCATACGCGATCTGCAATCGCTCAACGGCGAATTGCCCACGCGCGTTCCCGCGTTGCTGGCCAAGCTGAGAGAAATTCCATTCGTAGACCGCTTGAACTCCGGCCAGATCATCGGGTGGGCCCAGGATGCCTCAAGTCACGTGGCCACATATCTTTTGCTCTCGCTCAGGGATTGGGCCGGCGCGTTCGTCCAGGTCGTCGCCGGCTTCGTGCTTACGCTCTACTTCATTCTTGAAGGCGAAGGCGCCTACCATTGGTTTCTCTCATTCCTCACGCCCAGGCATCGGCAGCGCCTCGACAAGACCCTTCAGCGGGCGGCCATCCGTATGGGAAAGTGGTTGCTCGGCCAAGCGAGCCTGATGCTCATTCTTGGCATCGCGAGCACCATCGTCTATCTATCGCTGGGTGTCCGCTACGCATACGCACTCGGCGTCATCTCCGGGTTGCTCAACGTAATCCCTGTCCTTGGCGCTGCTATCTCCATTACGCTGGCTCTGCTGGTGGCGGCCATCGATTCCTGGGGCCGGGTGCTCGGCGTGGCCGTCTTCTACCTCGTCTACCTTCAGATCGAGAATTCCCTGCTGGTTCCACGCATCATGAAGAACCGCGTGAATCTTCCCGCCCTCGGCATCTTCGCCGCACTCCTCCTGGGCTCTGCTCTCGAAGGAATCCTCGGCGCCATGGTTGCCATTCCCACGGCAGTGCTGGTCACGGTGCTGATCGATGAGTATCTTGTCCGAAAAGACGAGGTCTAGGATCTCTTCGTTTCAACGTCGTCCCGCACGGCAAAGCGGGCGCAAGCCTTCCGCCGGCCGTCAGGCGGCGGGTGCGCGTATCGACTCAACAGCAGCCGTGAGATCTGCAGCGAGCGTTTGCTGCGCTTCAGGGCTGAGCTTTTCGTCGTGGCTCGTAAGGTAGAAGACGTCGATGGCGGTTTCGCCTTCGGTATCAATCAGCGCCACTTTAATGTTGCACTGATGCGAACTGAAAGTCAGCGCGATCTGACGAAGCAGACCTGGCATATCCTGGGCAACCACTTGCAGCAGCGTCGAATGTGTGGACGAATCCGAATCGAACTCGAGTTTAGTGGCCACCTCGACCTTGTAGTTGTTGGGATGATTCAGATGGCGCCTTGCCTCGAGCAGTTGGTGCACTGAAGCCTTCTGCGCAACAACATCGTGAACGTTGGCGAGGAATCGCTCCTTCTCGGTGGGGTTCAGTTCAATAGTTCGGAAGACGTCGGCAAAAAGAAAGCTGTCGACAATAACCCCTGCATCGTTGGAGTAGGCACCGGCGCGCACGATGTTCATGCCCCATGCCGCCAGCACCCCGGCCACGTCAGCAAAAAGCCGCGTTCGGTCTCGCGTAATCACGGTCAGGTCGAAGAGCTGCCGGTTGGGGCGAAGGTCAAGTTGCACCGGATTCTGGTCGAGGTTCACAGCCATCTGAAAATGATTGCGAATTTGTTCCGGCAGGCGCGTTTGCAGATACCGTTGCGGCAGCCCCTCGAGGAATTGCTTTAGTGCATCGTGCTGTGCAGGGGGAATCATCGACCGGATGCGGTTCAGCAATGTGGGATCGATCGCGGCGTGATAACGCGATTCATCCACCGAGCGGTCCATGAAATTCGAAGTGGACATGTAAAACTGCCACAGGTTCTCGGCCTTCCATGGAGTCAGCGCATCGGGGTTGACGGCTTTGATGTCAGCAAAGGTCATCAGCGTGAGCATTTTCAGCAGTTGGGGACTGCCAATCTTCTCTGAGAATGCCCGTACGTTCTCCAGGTCAAAGATATCCCGCCGCATCGCCATCGACATCTCCAGATGCAGGCGAATGAGCTTGAGAATGGACTCGCGCTCCTCGGCGTCGAAATCCAGGCGCGCCAGAAAGCTGTCGGCCAGCTCGACGCTCTGCCCGGCATGTTCGCCCGTGCGCCGCGCCTTGCCTGTGTCGTGCAGCAATAGCGCCAGAAGAAACAAATCAAGGCGGTCAACCTCCGGCAATAGCTGCGCCAGGCGCTGCTCGTACTCATGCGCCGGCTGCCGCAAACTGTGCACATTGTCGATGGTGAGAAAAGTGTGCTCGTCCACGGTGTACCGGTGATAGCTGTCACGAATCACCAGCGCGTCGATGCCATGGAACTCTGGGATAAGCATCTCCAGCACACCCAGCGCGTGCATTGTCCGCAGCGCATGGGCGGCATGGGGTCCAAGCAACACCTCGCGCAGCGCATTCCACAGGTACGGCCCTTCCGGAATGGAGATGGCAAGCACTGGCAACGCGTCTGTAATGCGGTCTTCGGCCGCCTGCGAAAGCGTGTAGCCGTGCGTGGCCATCAGCGAAAAGATGCGCAGGATCGCAGCGGTGTCGTTGAATTGAGCGCCGGCCTGAATGTCGATCCGCCCCTGGTCGAGCAGGAAGTCTGTTCCCGCAATCGGCGTGCGGCGGCGGCGGAACTGGCGATAGAAACTCACCGGCGCCGGCAGATGTTCCATCAGCAGCGCGGCGCGGCGGTAAATGACGCGCGCGTGCCGGTAATACGTGCGCATCCAATATGAAGGATCGGCAGTACCGCGCGTTTCCAGCCCGATTGAGCGGGCGGCGGCTTCGTCCTGCGACTGCCAGTCGAGCGTGTTATCGTCGCGCCCGTGGCGGAAGTGAAGAAAGCAGCGCGCCGCGGCTAGAAAGTCGAACGCTGCTTCGGCGTCGCCGCGCGCGCTCTGGAAGACGCCTCCCCGCTGGCGCGGCCATTCCTTGGTCTCTTTCAAGTGAAACAGCACGGCGAACCACACGGCGAGGTGGTAGTCGCGCAGGCCGCCGGGGCAATCTTTCAGGTTGGGTTCGAGATGGAAAATCGTGTTGCCGTATTTGGCGTGGCGTACTCGCGCAATCTCGCCGAGCTTTTGTGTAATCGAACCCCAGTCGCTCAACACCAGTCCGGGGAAGGTTACCTGGTGAAGTTGTTGGTAGAGGGGAAACTGCCCGGCCAAAAACCGGCGATCGAGAGTTGCCAGCGTGAACTCAAGATTGTCGGGGTCGTAGCGGCCAGCTTCCTTCACCGTGCGCGAACTGGGACTGGCGCGCAGTCCAATATCCCACATGCCCTGGATGATGGCCCTTACGGCTTCGCGCGACTGTTCCTCAGTTTTTTCGTCGGCAAACGCAAACAGGACGTCGATGTCAGAATAAGGGAAGAGATCTTTGCGGCCGTAGCCGCCCAGCGCGAGAAGCGCCAGGTTCTGTCCCGGCAGATCCGCAAATGCCCGGCGCCACATTTCAATCAAGATCCGGTCCACAACTGCCGACCGCCGCCGAATGGCTGCTGTCCCGTCCCCGGTGCGCTCGCAGGTCTGGCGCACAAGCGCCATCTCCTTGAGATACTGCTCCCGAAGATCGTCAACCGCCAAAACAAGTGGGTTCATAGGAATGTCTGCGTGGCCTGCCGCAGCTTGAAGGAATTGTTACAAGCATAAGCGATAATCGCCCAGAGGCGGTAATTTTGGTTCTATTGTAAGAACAGCGAGGGGCTGAAGTGCGAGGCAGTGATGCGCCTGCAGGATGGGCCAGGTTGACGATTTCAGCTACCGCGGAAACGGCACAAACTTCTCCGCGCACGACGCAGGATTGCCTTCTGCCGGCGCTCCCTTGATCGTGGAATCCGTGCCTGCCGGCAGATGCAGGTTAGTCGGCCCGGGCCCAAGCGTAATATCGGCGTGGCTTACTTCATACGTGTACTTCGCGTTGTCGGTGATCTGTACGCCGTCGAGTGCCACCGCAATGCGGTGCGTACTGTCGTAGCCGTTGAAGGTGATCTTGCCGCCACCGGAGACGCGCACATCGTGAAGCGTGATGTCACGCATGGTAGGCGGCGAGCTTCCCTGCAGAGGGCCATTTGCGGAGTAGGCCGTATCGAGCGTGATCGGATTCGGCGAATTGCGAATGCACACGTCGTCGTAGACCACGTCCTGCGTCAATCCACCACGCGAGCCGTTTGACTTGATGCGGATTCCGTTGTCAGGCCCGTCGAGCGAGAGATCGAAGACGCGGATCTTGCTTACGCCGCCATTTGTCTCACTGCCGATTGACATGCCGTGGCCCCAGTAAAAGTGGTCGTGGCTGATGGTCATATTTGTCGCGCCGCCCGTACCGCCCTTGATGGCCACATTGTCGTCGCCTGCGCGGATGTAGCTGTGCGTTATGGTGACATTCTTCGCCCCGTCACCGGGGTCGATCCCGTCTGTGTTGCGTGCCAGCCGCTGCGGCGTATCGATCTTCACGCCCCACGCCGTGAAACCATCGCCATGATCGTAGACCACATGGAAATTCGGCGAATTCTTAAGCGTGATGCGATACAGCGTAAAGTTATCGGAGTAGTCGGCGACGATGATGCGCGGAACCTGCTGCCCGCCTCCGGCGCGCGCCTGTTCCGCAAGGTCCCACCACGAATACTGAGACCCGAGCATCTTCTCCCCGCCTCGGCCATCGATCACTCCGTCGCCCATGATGGCCGAATTAGGTGCGTGATCCACCGAGATCAGCGGTCTGCAGCCGCGCGGCCCGGGCCCATGACTCACAATGCCGCAACTTCCCGGCGAAACGGCGAAAACTGCAGGATCCCGCGAGGCAAACAGCGTCACTCCCAGTCCGACGATGAGTGCAACATCGGGACGCATTTCCAGAGGGCCGCTGAGGAAGGCGTTATTTTGCTCGTCCACGTGGAGCAGCACGGCTCGTCCCCTGCCGCACTTGTTGATCGCTTTCTGGATGCGCGCCGTGTCAAGCTTCTGCTCGTCGGCAGCCGGCAAACTCTGGCCGCTGGTCTCGAGTTGGGCATTAAGCGTGGTGCAGAGCTGGGGGAAAAACGGTTCAACCACCGTGCGCGTATCCTGCGCGGTCAGGCTGGCCGCGGTGCAAATTGTTATGGCAAAAACCGGGAAGAGTCGAAACCTCATCTGGGGATTTCCTCTAATCGTCTATCCGGCGCGGAGACACATAGAGAAGTGCCCACAAAATAAAAGGGGACGCACCGGAAAGACCATACTGTTAAAGATAACAACCCAAGCTTCGCAATCGCGAGCAATTGGCCCCCTGCCCGCGGGCACCGAAGATCAGATCATAACGGCTGTAAGATGCCGTTTCGAACACGACAAATTGTCATCCTGTTTCTGCGCCCCTGCCCTCGCCGGTGCTCCGACGGGGCCAGCCGCACGCGATGCTAACCGTTTATAGTGCGTTTTCCCCGCGCTCGTCGTTGCGGATGCGAATGGCTTCGTCAACGCGGCTGATAAAAATCTTGCCGTCACCGATGCGGCCGGTGCGGGCGGCGCCAACAATCGCCTGAATTGCCTTCTCTTTCAAATCGTCGTGAATCACCATCTCGATCTTCACCTTGGGAAGAAGATCGACAGTGTACTCACGGCCGCGATAAAACTCAGTGTGGCCCTTCTGGCGTCCATGGCCGCGGGCTTCCAGGATCGTCATGCCTTCAATGCCCGCTTCCAACAGCGCATCTTTCACGGCATCCAGCTTTGAGGGTTGCAGAACCGCTTCGATCTTCAACATAAACAGAGATTCCTCGTTCGATAGCCTATCAGGCGGGGCCTAAAGTTGGCGTGTGACGGTCGAAGTTTTTTTGAGCTCGCAGCCGTCAGTCCCTAGTTACCACTTCAGGGCCTTCTCGTGCCAGCAGCCGTCAGGATGCTTCCCACCCAAGAGCAGAGAGCCGAAGGCTCGACTAAGTGTTGAAGTCGTAACCTTCTTCGCCGTGCTGCGAAAGGTCAAGGCCTGCGGCTTCATGTTCGGGTGCGACGCGCAGCCCGATCACCTTGTCGACAACAAAAAGCAGAATCAGTGTGCCCACGATGGAGATTCCCCACGACACACCGACAGCGGCGAGCTGATTGAGTATCTGGCCCCAATGGCCATCAATCGCGCCCGTCGGCACGTCCTTTCCGAAGATGGGATTGATGGCGCAGGTGGCAAAGACACCCGTCAAGATCGCCCCCAGTGTTCCCCCCGCGCCGTGAACGCCAAATGCGTCGAGCGAGTCGTCGTAGCCGAAGATGCTCTTCACCTTGAAAACCATGAACGAGCAGAAAAATCCCGCCGCGAGGCCGATAAGCAGGGCCGAGAATGGCTGCACAAAACCAGATGCCGGAGTGATGGCGACCAAACCCGCCACCGCGCCTGAAATTGCGCCCAGGGCAGTCGGCTTGCCGTTGTGAAACCACTCGAAGATCGTCCATCCCAGGGCGGCCGCTGCCGTGGCAAAGTGCGTATTCACAAACGCACTGGTTGCAAGTGGGCTGGCCCCCAGAGCGCTCCCTGCATTAAACCCGAACCAGCCCACCCACAGCAGGCACGCTCCAATAAAGCTCAATACCAGTGAGTGAGGAGGCATGGCGATCTTCGGGTAGCCGATACGCTTGCCCATATAGAGCGCGCACACCAGCGCGGAGACGCCGCTCGTAATGTGCACCACCGTGCCACCTGCAAAATCCAGGCTTGGAATGTGATGGCCCGCGCTGTTGAACAGTCCGCCCACACCCCACACCATGTGCGCCATGGGGCAGTACACGAACAGTGACCAGAGAGATAGAAACACAGCCATCGCGCTGAACTTCATCCGCTCGGCAAACGCGCCGGTAATCAGCGCCGGCGTAATGATGGCGAACATGAGCTGGTAGATCATGTAGGTTTGCTCGGGAATTGTGGGCGCGTAATCCGGATTCGGGCTAAGCGTTACTCCGCGCAGGAAGATGTGCTCGAATCCACCGATGAAAAGGTTGCCGTGGCCGAAGGCCAGTGAATAGCCCGCAATAGCCCACAAGATCGTCACCAGAGCGATCATGGCGAAGCTCTGCATCATCGTCCCGAGGATGTTCTTCCTGCGAACAAGACCGCCGTAAAACAGTGCCAGACCGGGGCCGGTCATCAGCAGAACGAGCGCCGCCGATGTGAGCATCCAGGCATTGTCGCCGGCCATCTGCGCATTCTCCACCGCCCGTTGCAGGGCCGCGATCTGGGCCTGCGTCACCGGGGCTTGGGCAGTTGGACTCGGCGCGGTCGCCTGGGCCAGGGCCAATGCGGGGAATCCCAGGAGGACGGACAGCAGCAAAGACTTCACGGTTCGACAGCACATCGGTTATTCCGCTCCAAAAAATTCGTTCGCGCCGAGACGCGGAGAAAAAGCTGTAAGTTTCAACAAACTGGCAACTTAGGCCGATAGCGCGGCTGTTTCCTGCAAATTGCCGGAGGCCCGCGCAAGGCGCCGCCGTTCAGATGAGCGCCGCCGGCCATTTGAGATGGAGAGGTGGCTTTGGCTTACTGTTCATTTTCTTAAAGACGCAAAAATAACGCAAGTTTTTCCAGGAACGTCTCTTGCTTTTTTATCAGCTCTATGATCATCGCACCGTTCCGAAGCGCGGCGAATGCTGAGATCTAATCGCACGCACACATGCGGCATTTGGCGTCGAACGCGCTCAGAATCCACCTTCATCAATTGCTTTCAAACTGCAAATGCCAGCCGCATGCCGAGCATCCGCACCCGCGCCACTGAAGGCGCGTTGGCGTATATTTGAAGCATGGCGGCCTCCATAGAGCGCGACCATTATCTCTTTGGCAACCTTGAGAGCAGCGCAAAGAACCGCATCAAGGTGAAGGAAGTGAACTACGGCTACGAAGAGCCGGAGGGCGTCTTTCTCACTTCGCTGGATTTTGCGGTCAACTGGGTGCGCAAGAACTCGGTTTGGCCAATGACCTTCGGGCTGGCTTGCTGCGCGATTGAAATGATGTCCATGGGGGCTTCGCGTTTTGACATCGCGCGCTTCGGCGCCGAGGTCTTCAGGCCGTCTCCGCGCCAATCTGACCTCATGATCGTGGCGGGGCGTGTCTCTCAGAAGATGGCCCCAGTTCTTCGCCGGCTCTACGATCAGATGCCCGAACCCAAGTGGGTCATATCCATGGGCGCTTGCGCAACGTCAGGCGGCGTGTTTAACAATTACGCGCTTGTGCAGGGAGTCAACCAATTCGTCCCCGTCGATGTCTATGTACCGGGATGTCCACCCCGTCCCGAGCAACTTATCTATGCTATTTCGCTTCTACAAGAAAAGATACAAAGGGAGCCGCGCAGCCTTTTGAAGACCCTTAATGCCGAGTAAGCGTAAGAATCTATTGGGTTTTCTCGGGTAGTGATCCACCGGCACCGGAAAATTTAAGGCGGAACAGGCAAGATGACCAAGAAATTCCATGCACCCCCAACAAATCTCATTGCTTCCTTGAATCGATAAGCGAACGGCTTCACGTTGCCACAACACATGATCGTCTATCGAGGGTCGTAAATTGCCAAAGCTCTCGATGGCGATAGAAATGTGGTGCGACGCGTGCGCTGAAAGATATGCATCCAAGGAAAGACAGTGAACCGGGCTTCGACTGCCGGAACATCGGGAGCCGGGCGAGTGGTGCTTTCGACTCACAATGTTGCTTCAGATCGCAATAAGACAAGAATCATGAGGAGGTCGATGTGGAGATGAATCCGATCTGCGGACGTATTTTACCGAGTTTGCGGCGAATCCTTACCGTGGCAAGTCTGGCGATGACGCCTATGGCCTTGACGGCCCAAGCCACTCCAACTGCGCATGGACCATCGAACGAATCTCCGTCGAGGTTTGATATCTTCGCTGGGTACAGCTACCTCTCGCCCCATGGAACGGTCCAGGTTCCGCAGCCCAACGGCACAATTGAGCCTTATTCCTACGATGCGGTCAACGCAGGCGCTATCCTCAGCGGCGCCTATTTCTTCAATCGCTTTGTCGGCCTTCAAGTGGAATCCGCCGAACACGACTTCGGTGGCCCAGTGGCGGGAACCAACATAGGCACCGAAGGCAACGATGACTCATTCGTGACCGTGGCCGGCGGCCTGATCGTCCGTTTCCCTTCAGAGAAGATCACTCCCTTCATACATGCCTTGGGCGGCGGAGCGCTTGTAGGGGGCCCAGAGCACAATCCCAACACCTGGGGACCCGATGTGACGGCTGGAGGCGGATTGGACCTTGAAACACCCTGGTTCAATCATCATCTGGCGATCCGCGTCGTCCAGGCGGACTACGAGTACATGCACGCCGACTTCGGCAACCGCGTCTTTGGGGGCACGGCCAGCATCAATGCGGTGCGACTCAGCGCCGGGTTGGTGATCCATACCGGTTCAATCGCCCCGCCTACACCCGCAACATTGGCTTGCTCGGCGACCCCTGAGACCATCTATCCCGGTGACCCGGTGACGGTGACTGCTTCGGCAGGGGGACTCAACCCGAAAGACAATGTGATTTATAGCTGGTCAGGAACGGGCGTGACAGGCAGCGACACCACAGCCAAGGTGGATACCAGCGCACTTGCGCCCGGCGAGTACAGCGTGCAAGGCACCGTGAAGGAGGGCAAGAAAGGCAAAGAAGGGTTGAAGCCCTGGGAAACTGCGACGTGCACGGCAGGAATTACCGTGAAGGCGTTCGAGCCGCCGACGATCAGTTGCTCGGCCAACCCCGAAACCATCCAGCCCGGTGGCACCGCGACCATCACCTCAGTCGGCGTAAGCCCGCAGAACCGTCCGCTGACCTACACCTACTCTGCCTCGGCGGGCACCATCACTGGCAGCGGCACAACGGCTGAATACTCCTCGTCAGGCGCGCCAACTGGCGTGGTGGGGGTCACGTGTAATGTCTCGGACGACAAGGGTCATTCGGCCAGCGGTCAGACTAACGTGACGATTCAAGCACCGCCTCCGCCTCCGCAACCGAAGACGCAGGCCCTTTGCTCTCTCAGCTTCGCTAATGACAAGCGGCGGCCGACGCGGGTCGACAATGAAGCCAAAGCCTGTCTGGACCAGGTGGCTTTGGACCTGAAGCAGCAGGCTGACGCCAAGGCAGTGTTGGTCGGCGAGTCGGACGACAAGGAAAAGGCCATTGCCGCCCGCGAAGAAACGTATGCGGAACGTCACAAGCGTGCCAAGGTCGAGCAGTTCGCTGCACAGCGTGCTGTCAATGCAAAGGACTACCTGGTAACCGAGCAGGGCATTGACGCTTCACGCATCAGCGTGGCGACCAGTCCGACAGACGGCCAGACGGTGGAGGACTATCTGGTGCCTGCCGGAGCGAACTTCAGTTCCGATGTTTCTGGAACCACCGTGGTGGACGAGTCAACGGTAAAGCCGGAGGCACGCAAGCCGCTACCCGAGAGGCACTCCGCGCGGTAGGCGGCAAACTAAACCGTGTTCTTAACCTTCGCTTAAGCGGCGCTGGGAATCGATTTTTCCCAGCGCCGCCGCGGCGATTATCGTTAATATGCTTCGGAAAGTGCGGTGAGCTTTTACGCCGTGTAGAAAAAATTCACAGCAGGTCCTGGTTCTTCGTTTCCAACACATCCCTCAGCGCGAAGCTGGTTTCAAGACGCGTCACTCCCGGCAATCTCGAAAGCTCGTTTTGATGAAGGCGGTTGTAATCCTCGATATCGGCAACGCGAGCCACGAGAATGTAGTCGTACTGGCCGGCCAGCAGGTGACAGCTCACAATGTCGTGGCAATGGCGCACGGCGGCTTCAAATGCGCCCAGCACAGCAGCAGACTGCCGCTCCAGCGTTACACGAATGTACACCGTCATGCGCTTACCCAGCAGGCGATCGTCAATCTGCGCACTATAGCCGCGAATCGCGCCCGAGGTTTCCAGCGCCAGAATGCGCCGCGAAGCCGCTGAGGCCGATAGGCCTACTGCTTCTCCTACCTCATAATTTGTGGCCCGGCCGCTGCGCGCCAGATAGCGCAAGATTGCAGCGTCTAACTCGTCCAATCCGGCAGCCGATCCAGCGAAAGGTTCGATTCCCGAGGTTGATGCGGTTGATTGTTGCGAGGAATTTTCATTTCCATCATGTTTCGTTCCCATTCTGCCGTTTTAACACAAACTTCGCACACATCGGAAGCTGCCGGCAACATAGAATGCCAACAGTTGCAAGCCGACCGCGCACGAATTCGCCGAACGCAGCCCTCCCCAATCGCGAAGATCGGCCCGCGACTTGCCAGACAGCAGCCCTCCCCAAGGAGCGTCAAAGAGCGATGGAAGCCATTCCATTTGAGGAGAAGCAACCATGATCGTCGGCGTTCCCAAGGAAATCAAGGACAACGAAGCGCGCGTAGGCGTAACCCCAGCTGGCGTGAAGGCGCTCACTGAGGCAGGGCATGTCGTACTTGTTGAAACTCAGGCGGGGGCGCAATCAGGCTTCCCCGATGAGGAATACCAGAACGCCGGCGCAGAAATCGTGGGCGATGCAGGGCACGTGTGGGGCAAGGCCGACATGATCGTCAAGGTGAAGGAACCCATCGAAAGCGAATACGTCTATTTTCGCGAAGGCCTTGTTCTCTTTACCTATCTGCACCTGGCGCCCCTGCCCGCACTCACTGACAAGCTCCTGCAGGCAAAGGTAATCGGGATCGCTTATGAAACGGTGCGCGACCGTCGGGGAAATCTGCCCCTCCTGATGCCCATGAGCGAAGTGGCAGGCCGAATGAGTGTACAGGTTGGCGCTACCTATCTCGAGAAGGAACGCGGTGGGCGCGGCATTTTGCTGGGCGGAGTGCCAGGCGTGCCTCCCGCCCATGTAACCATTCTGGGCGGCGGCGTTGTAGGCACCAATGCGGCGCGAATTGCCCTTGGGTTTGGAGCCAAAACCACACTCATCGACATGAACTTGAACCGCTTGCGCGAGCTCGAAGACATCTTTGGCGGCCGACTCTACACCCTGGCATCGAACAGCTATAACATCGCTCAAACCACGCGCGAGGCGGACCTGGTGATCGGTGGCGTACTGATTCCAGGGGCGACCGCGCCCAGGTTGGTCACTCGCGCTATGGTTGCGCAGATGAAAAAGGGTGCAGTGATCGTGGACGTGGCGATCGACCAGGGAGGCTGCGTTGAGACGGCGCGGCCCACCTCGCATTCCAACCCCAGCTATGTTGTCGATGGCGTCGTGCACTACTGCGTGACGAATATGCCGGGTGCAGTGCCCCGCACCTCCACGCTGGCGCTCACCAATTCTACGTTCCCCTACCTGCTGCGCCTTGCCAACCTGGGCGCACGTGAGGCGCTCCTGCAAGATGCGGGACTGGCCGAAGGCCTGAATACATGGCTGGGAACGCTCACTCATCGCGGCGTAGCCGAAAGCCAAAACCGTGCCTGGACGGCTGCAACAACAATGATTGCCTGATTCCGACAACGGCTGATTACGAGATGGGATACCGCTCGTTCAGTCAGATTTTGCTTGACATGCGCGTTGGCCGTTTGTTAGCTTCCAACAGCGGAAAAGACCAAGAGAAATCCACCGCCAAATACAGCTTCTCCGGAATCGTGTGTGCGCATTTGCACGCCGGTTCGCGTTGTCTGTGTTTTGGGGTGGATTTTTTGTCTTTAGCAGACTTTTCACGGGATGTTCTTCGAATCTTAACGGGCGTGACCAAGGATGGCATTGAATCGACTTGCATTCGAGAAGCCAAAGTGGCTCCGACACGCTTCATGCCTATGTAATCCCATGTCCGCAGCCGCGGGCCACCGCGCGTTACAACCCAGATGCAAACGCGTGATTCTGGGGCCTGGTCTTGCTATCCAGTTCAATCGAACGATTAGCTTTTCCGATGACGGTGTTTGCGAAAATGCGGAAGCCCTGACGAAGTGGGCAAACACTTAGACACTCAACCGTTGGAAGTAACAGAGAGCACTTGGAGGCAATATGAACCCTAGAAACAGATCTGTGCGGAAAGAAGCTGGAGCGGAATTCAGAATTCCAGCTTCAGTATGGACGCTTCTGGCGATGGCGCTTTTGTTGGTGCTGCCTTCGCGCATGGCTTTTGCCCAGTACGACTTTGGCGGCGTGGTCGGCACCATTCACGATTCCAGCGGCGCCGCGGTTCCGAACGTGACCCTTACAGTCACCAACGATGCCACCGGCATCGCCACCGTGGTCAAATCGGATCAGTCCGGTAACTATGATGTTCCGTCGCTGCGCGTCGGTGTTTACACCATCTCCGCCAGTGCCCCCGGCTTCGCCATCGCTGAAGCCAAGTCCATCACCGTCTCCATCGGCGCGCGAGTGCGCATCGACCTGGTCTTGAAGGTGGGTACGGCTGAAGCCACCACCGTCGAGGTCAGCGACGTCGCCTTGCAGGTCGAGACCGAGTCCAGCCAGCGCGACCAGACCATCACCGGCTATCAGAGCGCGGCCCTTCCGCTGGTGAGCAGGAACTACACCGACCTGCTCGCTCTCGTGACCGGCGTGCGCCAGGCTCCTACGCAGGCCACAACCACCACCAACATCAACAGCCCCGTCCGCGCAGGCGCGTACAACGTCAACGGCGAGCGCTCGATGTTTAACAATTTTCTGCTGGATGGCATAGACAACAACGCTTATGGCGAGTCCAACCAGGGCTTCGACAATCAAATCATCTCGATTCCGCCTGACTCGGTCGCGCAATTCAGCGTGGTCACCAACAATGAGAGCGCCGAGTACGGTCGTGGCTCGGCCGCAACCATCAACGTGGAATCGCAATCTGGCGGCAATCGATTCCATGCCTTGCTTTATGAGTTTCTTCGCAACACCGATCTGAATGCCGCCGGCTTCTTCAAGCCCACTACCATCGGCACCAACGGCCCTGTTTCTTTCCGAAAGCCGACGTCCAACCGCAATCAGTTTGGCGGCAACTTTGGCGGCCCCATTGTGCGTAATAAGATGTTCTTCTTTCTCGACTATGAGGGTCTGCGGGCCATCACCAAGCCTCTTTATGTTTTGACTCTGCCCACTCAGAACGAGCTGAACGGCATCCTTGTCGTGCCGGTAACCAATCCAACTACCGGCGTTACCTACCCGGCCAACACGGCCATCCCGTCCGGCGCTTTCGATCCGCTGTCCGCGGTAATCGTTACCGCGTTCAAAGGCATCTCCGGCTTGCCGCTCTCGGGATCCGCAACCACCGGCCAGAATGCCAACGACTACTCGGTGCTTATCCCCTTCCGCGACTACTCAGATAAGGGCGATCTGCGCCTGGATTATACGGCCAGTCCTTCTGCGCGCTACTTTCTGCGCGTCAGCGACCACAAGGAAACGGCCATCAACTTCCCAACCATTCCTCTGCCGTTAGAGGGCCAGGTCGGCGGGTACCAGCGCATTCTCGATCAGCAGATCGCTCTCGGCTACACGGGCAGTTTCGGCGCCAACCGGTTGCTCGACCTGCGTCTCGCGATCTCACGGACCAAGGCGGGCAAGACGCCTATTAGCGAGGGAACGGCCCCTGTCCTGGTGAATGGTGCGCCGATTCCCGGCCTCGGAAGCTTGCCGAAAGCGTTCCAGGGCGGCCTACCCGCCGTCTCCATCACCGGCGGCTTTTCGTCATTTGGCCGTCAGACCACGAACCCGCAATTCCAGAATCCGGCGCTGATCGATCCTTCGGTAGGCTACACCTGGATCAAGGGCAACCAATCGCTGAAGTTTGGCTATGAGTACGAACATATCTGGATGGGCGTGTTCGACAATAACCCCCCCTACGGCTCGTTTAGTTTTGGCGGTTCCTACAGTTCTCCAACCAAAGTCGCCGATGCCTACTGGGCGGATTTCCTCTTCGGCACAACCAGTGCGTATTCTCTCGCAGCGGCCTTCGAAGCCCATCTTCGCCAGACCCTCGACAGCGCCTATGTGCAGGACGATTGGAAGGTATCTCGCAACCTGACTTTGAACCTCGGTCTACGCTGGGAGTACGGCTCACCATATTCCGAGCAGCATAACTATGTCTCCAACTGGGATCCGACCTCGCAGACGGTATTCACCATCAATCCCAGTGCCACCTTAGGCAACGGCATTACACCCACAACCGGCAGCGGCGTGTACGGCAGTACGCTGGTCAACCCGGACCTCAACGACTTTGCGCCGCGCATCGGCTTTGCCTGGGCGCCCATGTCCAAGTTGTCTGTCCGTGGCGGATTCGGCACGGGCTACGTGCACTACACGCGCGCCGGCTCTGGCGACATTACCGCCATCAACGCACCGCAGGCACAATTCGCCGCCGTCAGCCAGATCGCGCCAACGACGACCAATCACTGTTCAACGCCGCTCCCCGCCCAGATCATTGCCACGGGAACCACAACTCCCACCTGCTACGCGACTGCGTCCCAGGGCTACCCGAGTGGCTTGGTCACAAGCTTCAACCCCGCAACCGACAACATCACCTGGGTACCCAAGAACACACGCGACAGTTACGTGGAGAATTATTATTTTGCGGTGCAACGCCAGATCACGAAAAACAGCCTGGTCGACATCGCCTACGTCGGTAACCACGGCCTCAAGCTGCAGCAATTCCTCAACGGCAATCAGCGCAACATCAACGTGGCACAAAGCACAGCCACAACCACCGTTTACTCGCGCCCCTTCGCCAACTGGCCTTCGGATATTACAGAAGCGCTCAACGAGTCCTATTCCAACTACAACGCGCTTGAGGCGCGGTACGAGCAGCGCATGGTCGCCGGACTGACCTTGCTCAACAGCTTCACCTGGGAGCACTCGCTCGACAATGCCAGCGCTTCACTCGAAGGCAATACGCCATCGCCGCAGGACGCAAATAACCTAAAGGCCGAATATGCGCAATCGGACTACAACTTGCCGGTTGCCAACATCACCAGTCTCGTCTACGATCTGCCGTTCGGGCACGGTCGCACCTTCGCTCAACACCTCAATCCGATCATGGACGGGATCCTTGGCGGATGGCAGGTGAGCGCGGATAACACAATGCAGGCAGGCACGCCCTTCAATCTCACGTACGGGCCGAACTCAAACCAGCTTGCCTCGACGCAGATCGTGGCCAACTATCGCGGCGTCAACCTCTATCGCCCCAACCGCGTGTCCGGCGTGGCGCTTACTCAGGGACGCAGCGTGGTGCCTTCGACCACCACGGGTTATATCCAGTACATCAACTACAACGCCGTCGCACTGCCGGCGGCCAAGAATGCGGCTGGTGCTTATCAGCCGCCGTTCGGCAATATGTCGCGCAACCCGGGCCGCACCCCTCCGCTGTTTCAAACCGATCTCGACTTCAATAAGCGCTTCAACACGCCCAAAGAAGGCGTGCAGATCGAGTTCCGGTCCGAGTTCTACAACATCTTCAATCGCACCAATCTCTACCTGCCATCTACCATCAGCGGAACGCAAGGTGCGAACGCGTCGACCGGCGGCCTCATCAGCAGTACCTTTACGCCGCGCGTCATTCAGTTTGCGCTGAAGATCATTTATTAGTCGTCGTCACACTTCCGCGCCGGCCACTTACTAAGTGACCGGCGCATCTCTTGCAGTCTTTTTGAATTCCCCGTAAGGCGGCGCGTGTGTTGCCTGGCGGAGAGCCGGACGCTGACATGATAAGCTGAATCTGGCAGCACGACCGCATCGTTGATGCAGCGCTGTTGCACATGAGACCACGGCAATTCGGCCCGTGGAATCACGCCCACTTAGAGACCAGAGTCTGGGCGGAAAAAACAGCAATTCACCTTGATTCAAGGCGGCCTATCGGCTCGCGAGCGTGTTTCTTGAACCGGCTCAGCGTGTGTCGAATTGCGTCTTGAGTCGGATCATGCTGTTTTCCGTCGTCTGGACATCAGGAGAGGAAGTGATAGGCGTGACTACACGAAGTGAAATTCTTGGCGAGCTCGGCCGCAGTGCTGAGCCGTGGGACGTATTAGTAATTGGCGGCGGGGCTACTGGTCTGGGCGCCGCTGTGGAGGCGGCCTCAAGAGGCTATCGCACTTTGCTTGTGGAGCGGTCCGACTTCGCCAGGGAAACCTCCAGCCGCAGCACCAAGCTCGTGCACGGTGGCGTTCGCTATCTCGAACAAATGAACCTGACGCTAGTTCTTGATGCTTTACGCGAGCGCGGTCACATGTTGCGGAACGCACCGCATCTGGTCCACGACCTTTCCTTCGTCGTCCCGGCTTACAGCTATTTTTCACTTCCTTATTACGGTGTGGGCCTCAAGGTCTATGAACGCCTTTCGGGCAAGCTGTCGTTTGGCCGCTCCGAGTTACTCTCCCGCAAAGCCACTCTGGAAAGGCTGCCCGGAGTTACAGGCGATCACCTGCGCGGCGGCATTCTCTATCATGACGGCCAGTTTGATGATGCGCGCTACGCCATCACGCTGGTGCGCACTCTTCAGGACCTCGGCGGGACCGCCATCAACTATGTGAAGGCAATCGGCCTGATCGAGCGCGAGGGTAAAGTCATCGGCATCCAGGCCCAGGACTGTGAAGATGGCACCGTCTTTGACCTCCATGCTAAGGCAGTGATCAATGCCTGCGGAGTCCACGCTGAAGAAACCCTCGCGCTTGACGGCCGGCCGCGCGGTTCGCTGCTTGCTATAAGCCAGGGATCGCATTTCGTTTTGCCGCGTTCGTTCCTGCCAGGCAACACCGCGCTGATGATTCCCAAGACCGCCGACGGACGCGTGCTGTTCGCTATTCCATGGCTTGGCGCGCTGATCGTGGGAACCACCGACGTGCCCGTCGAGACGACTTCGCCTGAACCGCGCGCGCTTCCTGAGGAAAAGCAATTCCTGCGCGAACATATAGCACGCTACCTTGGTCACTCGCCGCGGCCCGAAGAGATTCTGAGTGTCTGGTCGGGGTTGCGTCCACTGGTCCGCAAGGGCGGCGTCAAGACCTCAAGACTTTCTCGTGACCACACCATTCTGGTGGCGCCCTCCGGCCTTATCACAGTTACAGGAGGCAAGTGGACCACTTACAGGCGCATGGGCCAGGACACGATTGATCGCGCTGCGCAGATTGCTACGCTTCCCAAGCGTCCTTCGACAACGCTTGAGCTGAAGCTACACGGCTGGACGCCAGAGGCTGCCACGGCGGGTTCTACTTGGGAATTTGAGTACGGCTCCGATCTACCGGCCCTTCGCGCTCTCTCCGATCGGGATCCCAGTCTGGACACTCTGCTGCATCCACGCCTGCCTTTTCGGCTTCGCGAGGTTGTGTGGGCCGCGCGCTACGAAATGGCGCGCACAGTTGAGGATGTGCTCGCGCGGCGCACTCGTGCGCTGTTTCTGGATGCTCGCGCGGCCATTGAAGCGGCGCCCACTGTGGCCCGCCTGCTCGCTCAGGAGTTGCAGCGCTGCGAAACATGGCAGGAAAAAAGCTTGGCCGGATTTCTTGAAACGGCCAAAGGCTATCTCTACGAAGAATGAGCGGTCGCGCGACCTCGTCTGAGAAACGCCGATTTGGCGCCAAAGCCTGAATACATGCTTTACGCAAGAATGCGACCGCTTCTGTCTGCGGTCTGTTGGTGATGAATGGTGCGGCACGCACCATAGGAAACTGAATGAGCTCGACCTTTTCATTCCTTCGGCCTGCGCCGCACATCCCGAGAGTTCCAGGCGATCAGGCGAAGCAACTCTACCCCAAAATGCGTTGGCAGATCCTGGAGTCCACCTTCATCGGGTATGCCACGTTTTATTTCGTCCGGAACAATCTTCCCGTTGTCTCCAGGGAGATGGGACTTGCACTCAATTACAGCAAGGAACAGGTAGGCAACATCCTGGCGGCCACTGCGATTGCCTATGGTGTCGGCAAACTTTTCATGGGCGCATGGTCCGATCGCAGTAATCCCCGCTACTTTATGCCGCTGGGATTGGTGATTACGGCTCTATGTAACTTCGCATTCGGGGCCGTAAGCAGTTATCCCGTACATCTGGCTCTTTGGGCTCTGAACGGGCTGGCGCAAAGTATGGGCTGGGCGCCGTGCGGACGGTCGCTGGGCCACTGGTATAGCGTAAGCGAGCGCGGAACGAAGTTTGCGTTCTGGAATGTTGCGCAAAACCTGGGCGGCGGATTGACTGGACTTCTTGTCGCCTACACCACAGGTTTGCTCGGTTGGCGCTCGGCGTTTTATGTCCCTGGTATTCTCGCAATTCTGTGCGCTGTTTATCTTCTCATCAGGTTGAGAGACACACCGCAGTCGGTCGGCCTTCCGCCGATCGAGGAGTGGCGCAGTGACTATCCTGCCGGCGCCCGCAAGGACAGCGAACAGGAGTTGGGCACCGCCGACCTGCTCATGAACTACATCTTCAGTAATGGATATCTGTGGCTCTTCGCGTTTGCGAATTTCTTTGTCTATATTGCCAGATACGCCATGCTCGACTGGGGCCCCACTTATCTGAAGGAGGTTAAGCACGCCAGCCTCGGAGAAGGAGGCGTCAGCACAGCTGCGCTAGAGTTTTCGGCGATCTTCAGCACCATCCTCATGGGTTGGCTTTCTGATAAGTTGGGCGGCAGGCGCGGAATGATCAGCACACTGTGCATGATTCCAGTGCTCGCGTCATATTTGGGAATCATTTACGGTCCCACCAGCAAGTTATGGATCAGTCTTGGCCTGTTCGGCGTAATCGGCTTCTTTGTTTATCCCACGGTATTGTTGCTGGTAGTAAGCGCGCTGGATTTCACGTCGAAGAAGGCAGTGGGCACAGCAGCGGGATTCCTGGGGCTTTTTGGATATCTGGGACGGATGGTTGAAGGTGAGGGGATTGGCATACTGGCTCAGCATTATGGTTGGACAGTGGCGCTTCATGCGATCGTGATCGCAACTATCCTGGCCATTGCGCTGCTTGCATTTACCTGGAAGCTTTCGCCGCACCAGATGAACAGAAGCCAGCGGCGCGGAGTTTCACTGGTCCCCGTTACGGTTGTACGCCCGGCGGAATCAGCAGAGTAAGAGAGTGAGGCACAACTTCAAGCCGAACCGGCAGCGAACCCAGCACTTCACCATCCGCCTCCACGAATAATGCCTCGCGAGAGCCATTTCGAGCGCGGCACTCGATAGACGGTGTGTCCATGAGTTCCACTGCGCGTGTGAAGGTGTGTCGCCCGGCGATCACTGCGAGCAGGAAAGTGAAGTAATGCAGACGGCTCTGCGTCTTGAAGGCCAGCAGGCTTAAACTGCCGTTACGCAAACTGGCTCCGGGCGCCAGCGTGCGCAACACCCCTCCGAACGAGCGAACGCGCACCGCCAGTAGTTGAGAAACATCCACTACGCGCGCATCGCCGTGCCCATCTGCCGGCAGAACCGCCTCAAAGAGAGGAAAAGAAGAGGTAGCCCAGATCCGGAATGCCTCAATCAGATAAAGAACATAGCCGAGTCTGCGTTTGAGCCGCGCGTCCAGCCGCGACATGAGCAAAGCATCGGCGCCGATTCCTGCCGCCACAATGAAGTAGCGTGAGCCGGGATTCCCAGACCTGTCTTGATAGTGAATGCGCCCAACAGAAACCCGCGCCGGTACAGCATCCAAGAGTGTGCGTGCCACCTTCGGCGGCGATGCAATCAAGCCCAGGTCCGCAGCAAGGGCATTGGCCGTGCCCAGCGGAATCACGCCCAGCGAGACGTCAGTTCCAACGAGACTCTGCACAATCTCGTGCACTGTGCCGTCGCCGCCACAGGCCAGAATTGTGTCGAAGCCCGCGCGAACAGCCTCCTCCGAAAGGGTCATCGCGCTCCCAGGAGCGCCGGTCTCGAATGCCTCTGCCGCAACGCCCGCATCGCGAAACACGGCCATCGCATCCTGAATAGCCGACCTCCGCCTGCTGGAGTATTGGCCGGAAGCCGGATTGTATATTAGCGCCACACGGCGCATTGCGGGTTTCACTTTGGCGGTGGTCCTGTCTGCTGAACATGCCACTTGGGCACATCATCCCATGATCGCAGATCGCAGGAAACCTGTGCACTGCAGTTCATGGGATATGACACGAAAGGTACACGGCATGGTACGAAGCCAAAGGGGTCGATTCACATAACCTCGCTTCTCGATGGACTGCAAGATCAGGGGGTGGCGCACAGCGGCATTTCGTGTGCACAAATCCACGGGGCCCGGTTAGCGCAAAATGTGCCAAAGATGCCTGAAATGCCAGAGGGTGTAGAAGCAGATCGCCGCTGCGCCTTCAATTGCGAGCGCCCAACTTACGCCTTTACTCAGGGCCCCAAGATCCACGACCGATTCAGGCGGCCACCCAATGCCAGAACTCAGAGTTTCGTTCTCAGATAAACGCGGCCGCATTAAGGGGGCAGCATAGCTGCTCATTTGCAGCGCCTGCGAAAGCGGGGCAGTTGCGATCGTCACAAGATTCGATTTGTCGAATGGTCGCATTGGCACTTGGGCACCCTCCTTCGACACATTTCGGCAATACCATGGCCCGGATGAGTCGATGTCGATGACAATGATGCCCGGCAACGGGCGTCGTCTCGTGATCGATGCCTCATTATGCTGTCGCGTCTCTCTGCCTGCGAGTGATTTCAATCACTTCGCGTTAGAGGCGTTCCAATCTGGTAATTGCCTCTTCAAGCACACCCACATTGAATTCTGCGATGCCGCTCGTGCCGGAAAGGGTGCCTACCCGAGTTCAACAAAGATTAAGGGCGAAGAGTCTCAAAGCGACTTCAAGCACTCGGAGCCCGCGAAAGTTACTGCAGAATTTTGTGAGTCTATCCGTTTTTCGTTCTGAGATTCGACACTCATCGCCTGCGCTTCACCTAATCCCGCTATCATGCCTCTTGGAGAAAGCAGATGAATCCCACAGGGAATACCATTCTTATTACTGGCGGCGGATCCGGTATTGGCCGCGGGCTCGCTGAATCGCTTCACGCTCTTGGCAACCAGGTCATCATCGCCGGCCGGCGAAAACAGGCGCTCGAAGAGACCGCCGCAGCAAATCCCGGCATGAAGTTCCTCACCGTCGACATGCAGGATCCTGTGTCCATCCGCCAATTGGCCGCGTGGGCAACTCGTGAATTTCCCGCGCTCAACATACTCATCAACAACGCCGGCATCATGCGCGCCGAGAAGCTGCTCGCGCAGCCGCCCGATCTCGCTGATGCCGAGGCCATCGTCGCTACCAACCTGCTCGGCCCTATCCGCCTGACTGCTGCCTTGTTGCCGCATCTCGAAAAGCAGCTACGCGCCACGATCATCAACGTGTCGTCTGGGCTGGCCTTTATGCCCATGGCGCGCACACCCACCTATTGCGCCACCAAGGCAGCCATTCACTCCTATACGCTCTCGCTCCGCGTCCAACTTCGCGGAACCAACATCGAGGCCCTGGAACTGATTCCTCCTTACGTGGCGACGCACCTGATGGACGGCGCAGATAATCCGCGTGCCATGCCTCTGGGCAAATTTATCTCTGAGGTCATGGAGATTCTCATGACGCAACCCACGCCACCTGAAATCTGCGTGGAGAATGTGAAGACGCTTCGCTTCGCCGCAGAAAACGGCCAATTCGAAACGATCCTTGCGCGGCTCAATCCGCCTGCGGCAGGTACGCACTAGCAGTCCTTCACAATTTCGGCGTTGGTGAATCCGCACAAAAGCTGCGCTGCCGCGGGCTTCTCCTATGCGCGTCCACCATGTCTTCCCTTGCCGTAACTCCCCCTCGCCGCCGATCACCTTGACACTCTCCCGCTGCCATCGTGTACGTTTATGTGCTGAACCGGAAACGTTAACGAAAATGGGGCCAAACCATGATGAACCGCAGAGAATTCCTGATGAGTGCCGCAGCCGCGCAGTTGATGACTGCTTCCCGATTGAGAGCGGTCGCCGCTAGCTCAGTTCCAGAGGTCCCGCCCTTCAATCCATCGAAGCTCAGGCCGTCCGACTTTTCCGACGCCGACCTTGACATGCCCTACAACCTCACCTACCTGCCACAGATCGCCAACAGCATCGTGACGGATGGGCCTGACCGCGGATTTATCAACATCTCGGTGTGGCGGGGCACAAGCCAGCTCCACCCCTACAACGCGCGCATCATGGAGAGCATTCTTACGTTAGCCTGGTTTTACGCCAGCCCGCGCAAATGGAACCAGTTCTATGCCAACAAGGCTCTGCGCGCACGTCTGGAATTGGCGCTCGAGTACTGGTGCAATCTGCAATCGCCGGACGGCAAGTTCAGTGAGTACGGGCCCCAGCAATGGAACCTTGCGGCCACGGCCTTTGCCGTCAAATTCATCTCCGAAGCTCTGCGCCTGCTCAAGACTGGCCCGCCGATCACGCCCGACCTGCATATGCGTGCCATTGATTGCTGCCGGAAAGCGCTGCACGCGACGCTTTACGACCCCGACCTGATGAGCCACGGCAAGAGCTATTCCAACCAGTACACGAATATCTTTGCCGGCGGCGCTGCGTTTCTCGCCATGTATCCCGACGCAACACTGCTGGAGCGATTGAAGGAGGAAGTGGCGGCCAGTCCGTCGGAGTTGCAAAGCCCGTGCGGCTACATGTACGAACATGACGGACCCGATCTCGGTTACACCCTGAATACGCACCACGAAAATCTGCAGATGGCTTATAGCTATTGGCGCGGCACGCACCAGGGCGACATCCTGATTGAAGAAGAGAATCTCTTCGGCAAATGGCTCTCGTACAACCTACTGCCTGAGCCGGGCCAACCGTTCTGGGTGGCGAACAGGAGCATCGAAACTCGCCAGAAGCACGCGATCTTTCCGGCGGTGGATACACCCCTCGCCGACCGCTCCATCATCATGCGTGCTTTTGCCACGCCGCCCGCTCGCCGTGCGGAGCAGATTCATGCGGCGCGAGAGAAGATGGAAAAAGAGTGGCCGCACGTGGACCCGCTACCCCTGGGCCAGTTTGAGGCGCTTTCACCCTATCGCTTTTTGCAGCGTTCGCACTACGACTGGCACCCAACTGACGAGCAAATGGCCGACGCTCGCAAGATGCTGCGGCCCCTGAACGAAGATTCCTTTGTGGAGCAGATGAAGGACACGCGCGAGCCGATCGTTTTTACTTATCTCAGGCGTCCCAACTATTACGCGGCCTTTGCTTCTGCGCCCAAGGTCATCTCGGAGCAGCAGCGCCTCGGACTTACGTTTGTCTGGTCGCCCGTGACCGGCGTGCTGCTGCAATCGCAGACAGGCGGCTCAACCACAGCGTGGGGAACGCAAAGCAGCGGAACCGAGCCATTGGAGGCGAGTGGCCTGCAGGCCACATACAGCAAGGACTGCACGCAGGTTCAGTATCCGCTCGGTGGGGGCGGGCAAAAGACAGTGATCTTCGCCAACGACCGTGTGCAGGTGACGGTCGAGCGCGACGGCCAAATCGTGGAACACGTGCCTGTCTTCGACCCTGCCACCGTCTTTTCCTCGGCCGAATACTCCATGAGTCCTGCCCCAGTCGAGATCACCGGGCCGAGACCCGCGGCTTGCCCCGACCCCAATGTGCCTTGCGGGGAAGTGGTTGGTCCGGTTCCAGGCAAGACTTTGTTCGTGGTCGAACTCCGTGCAACCGGAAAGCTAGTGTACGAGATTCGGCCGACGCGCTGACATCGTTCTCATAGGGATTCTGACCTAAATCCCGATGCCCAAATCCCATTTGCTGCGGGTCAAGTGGCTGCCGCCGCCGATTGGCGCGAGCTCGGGATCGGGTTTTCCAGATTATTCAGATTCGCCCTCGTTTTCCGAAGTTGCGCGCCGCTTCCGAAGGCCTCAAACTCATCTGATATGGCGACCCTCCCCGACCTGACGTTGGAAGCCGGACTACCCGCGAACGTCGACGCGGAAAAGACAATTCTAGGCGCCATCCTGCTCGACAATGCAGCCCATGCCGAAGCTGCGGAAATCCTCAAAGCCGACGACTTCTCGCTCGACTCGCATCGCCGCATCTTCCTGCGCATGAGTGAGTTAATGGACTTTGGCCGCGCCGTGGATATCGTCACGCTTTCGAACGAGCTGGCGCGCTACAAGGAGATCGAAGCCGTGGGTGGGGTGGCCTACCTGGCCTCGCTCACTGAGGGTTTGCCTCGCCGGCCGGTCATTGAAGATTACATCCGCATCGTCAAAGACAAAAGCATGCTGCGCCGACTCATGGGCATCTGCTCGGCGGCCATCGCCAAGGCTGCCGACCAAAGCCAGGATGCCATCGGCGTTCTTGACGAAACGGAGTCGCAACTGCTCCAAGTGAGCGAAGCGGGCCTGACGCAGGGCCTGCAGTCGCTCGACGTGATCGTCCGCGACTCCTTTGGCAGCATCGACAACCTTTACAAACAGAGCCGCGAAGTTACTGGCCTGGCCACTGGTTTTTATACATTTGACAGCATGACCAGCGGCCTGCAGAAGGGCGAGCTGATCATCATCGCGGCGCGGCCCTCCATGGGCAAAACGGCTCTGGCAATCAACATCGCTCAGAACGCTGCGGTGCATCATCACGCCATCGTGGCCGTCTTCAGCCTGGAGATGAACAAGGAGTCGCTGCTGCGCCGCATGTTGGCCTCGCAGGCCCGAGTCGACCAGCGCAGGCTGCAAACTGGCTTTCTTGACGGCGACGACCAGGAAAAGCTACATAGTGCGTTGGGCCAGCTCGTGGAATCGCACGTTTTTATCGATGACTCGGCCAGCACCACGCTGGCTGAAATGCGCGCCAAGGCGCGCCGCCTCAAGCAAAACGCAGGCGGCCTCGATCTGATCGTGGTGGACTATCTGCAACTGATGTCGGCCACGGTGCCCGGAGCGGCGCGCAAAGGCTATGAGAACCGCACGCAGGAGGTGTCGGCCATCTCGCGCGGCCTCAAAGCGATGGCGAAGGAACTCCATGTCCCGGTAATCGCGCTTTCGCAGCTCTCCCGCAACAGCGAACGCCGGGGCGACGACAAGCGCCCCATGCTCAGCGATCTTCGTGAGTCGGGCTCCATTGAGCAGGATGCGGACGTTGTCGCCTTCATCCACCGCGAGTCTTACTACAACCGTGACGAGGAAATGACGGAGTCCGACCGCGCCAAATCTGAGATCATCCTGGCCAAGCAACGCAACGGCCCTACCGGCACGGTACATCTGAACTTCATCTCGAAGTACACGTGCTTCGACAACCCAGAGACGACACACGAGATCGAGTGAGGCGGGAATCGTGACTCGCGCACCTTGCGCCCGCTTCCCCCGGATGGCTATCTTTGTCGAAGTACCTTGAGCAATCTCCGGAAAGAAGTGTATGGACGTTCTAGAACGGCTCTTCGAGCAACATTTCCGTGTTCCGGCCGAGCGCGTGCAGCCGGTCCAGGGGCAACTCGGCGGCTCGGGGCGCATCATTGTCCGGCTCACCGGCGGTGGGCAAAGCGCCATCGGCATTCGTTATTCCGTGCGGGAGGAGAATGCCGCCTTTCTCGAATTTTCCCGACATTTTCGGCGTCACGGATTGCCTGTCCCAGAGATTTATGCGGAGGACTTGAGCCAGGGCGCTTACCTTGAAGAAGACCTGGGCGACACCACGCTCTTCGAGTTTCTTAGCGCGAATCGCGCCGGCGAGGCAATTACTCCGGCGGCCATTGGGGCCTATCGCAGGGTGGTAGCCATCTTGCCGCGCTTTCAGGTCGAGGCGGGCCGCGATCTCAATTACAAGTTCTGCTATCCCCGCCCGAGCTTCGATCGCCAGTCGATCGCCTGGGACCTGAACTATTTCAAGTATTACTTTCTGCGCCTGGCCGGCGTTCCCTTCAACGAACAGGCGCTCGAACTCGATTTCGGGAGGCTCACAAAGTTTCTGCTGGGCGCCGATCATGACTATTTTCTTTATCGGGATTTTCAATCGCGCAACGTGATGCTGCGCGACGGTCAACCGTTCTTCCTCGACTACCAGGGCGGGCGAAAAGGGGCGCTTCAATATGACATTGCATCGCTACTCTATGATGGCAAGGCCGATCTCCCACCCGAGTTGCGCCAGGAACTGCTCGACGAATATCTCAATTGCCTCGGCGGTTACATAGACCTCAATCGCGAATCCTTCATGGAGCACTATCACGCATATGTTTATGTGCGCATACTTCAGGCTTTAGGCGCCTATGGCTTTCGTGGATTCTATGAGCGCAAGGCGCATTTTCTGCAGAGCGTTCCGTATGCGCTTAAGAACTTGCGCTGGCTGGCGGCGAATGCCAAGCTGCCCGTCGCGCTGCCCGCGCTGCTCGAGGCGCTTGATGCGATCTCATCCTCGCAGAAGCTGCAAAATCTGGCGGCCGGCTCCGCCGGGTTAGCGGTCCGGATCTTTAGCTTCTCTTTTCACCAATCCATGCCAACAGACGAGTCCGGAAACGGTGGAGGATTTGTCTTCGATGCCCGTGGTCTCCCCAATCCAGGCAGGGAGGAGCAGTTTCGCGCACTCACGGGCAAAGACGCAGCCGTCATCGAGTTCCTCGACAGGCAGGAAAGCGTCGGCCAATTCCTCTCTCACGCGATCTCGCTGGTGGACGCAACCGTCGCAAACTACCGGCGCAGGGGATTCTCCAGCCTGATGGTTTCGTTTGGCTGCACCGGCGGGCAGCATCGCTCGGTCTATCTCGCGGAACACCTGGCGCAGCATCTGCTCGGCAATGGCGGCGTACATGTCATTCTCAGGCACATTGGACTGGAGAAGATGGGCAAGTCAGTCGAGGCGGCGTAGATGAAGGCGATGATTCTTGCCGCCGGACTGGGGACGCGCCTCCGCCCGCTCACTGACGACCGCCCCAAAGCACTTGTCACAATCGGCGGCCGCACTCTCCTGGAGATCACGCTTAGACGCTTGCGCGCCCTTGGCGTGAGGGAAGTGATCGTCAACGTGCATCATTATGCCGAGATGATTCTCGATTATCTGAAATCGGACGGTAACTTCGGTATGAGGATCGAAGTCTCCCGCGAAGATGATTTGCTCGACACTGGCGGTGGATTGAAGAACGCCTCATGGTTCTTTCTTGAGGACGGCAAAGGCGCGGAGCAGCCGTTCATTCTGCACAACGTGGATATCATCAGCACGATCGACATCGAGCGCATGATGAAGTTTCATACGGAGCATAACGCCCTGGCGACCCTGGCGGTCCAGGACCGGGAGACTTCACGCTATCTCCTTTTCGATGGGAACGGCCTGCTTTGCGGTCGCCGCGCTGGCCTCGATGGAACTCCCGAGTTCATCCGGCCTGCGCAACAAACCCGCGCGCTCGCCTTTTCCGGAATCCACGTTCTTTCTCCGCAGATTTTCGCGAAGATGCACGACAACGGAGCCTTCTCGATCATTACTTCCTATCTCCATCTCGCCGCGCAAGGTGAGAAGATTCTCGCCTTCCGTGCAGACGGTTCCTATTGGCGCGATCTTGGCCGCCCTGAGAACCTGGTCGAAGCTGAAAGAGATTTTGTGAGCGGAACTTACCCCGAAGTTTGACGCAGGGCGAAATCGTCTTATCACTGACTTACAAGTAGAGTTCCGTGGAAACGACGTTCTCAAGAATCAAAGTGATCCGGTAGGATGAATGCGACTGCATAATCTGAGGCCCGGAATGCCATTTCGCCCATTCCTACTCATTGCCGTTGCGTGCCTGTCGTCCGTGCTCTTCGCTCAATCGGAGAAATCTCCTCACTATCAGCTTTATGGCGGTTACACTTTCCTTTCCAACAGCATCAACGGAGTTCCGGGTGCGCACCAGCCGCTCAATGGTATTGATGTTTCCTTCGCCTTTCCACCCTGGCATAGTCTGCGCTTCAAGATGGAGGTTCCCGTCTACATCGGGACGAATCTGAACGCGCCGCAACACGTTTACTTCATCCTGGCCGGCTGGCAATTCGGCCACCGCATTGGCAAGGAATACGTCTTTGTTGAGGGGCTGGCGGGAACTGGCGGCATCAACAGGAATTGGGGTGCAAACGCATCGACCGGCGAAACTGCTTCGTTTTCAACCATGCTCGGAGGAGGCCTCGACACCCCGATTGCGCGGCACATCTCCTTCCGCGTCAGTGGTGGTTACGAGTGGGCCAACTTTGCTCTTGCGCCCCCAACTCTCCCCAACATCCCCTACCGCATTCCCGGCCTGCCCAATAATTTTGGCCGAGTCTCCAGCGGAATCGTCTGGCAGTTCTGAGGGACCCTCGCCTACACCTTGCAGATCAGGTGATTGTCGAGCAAATCGAGGTCGATTTCCACGCCGAGACCTGGCCCTTCTGGCACATGAACATATCCGTCGGAGTCGATTGCGATGGGATTGCGGACACCGAAGCTGAAGGGTTCTTGCGGAATGAGCACTTCAAAGTACTCGCAGTTGCGAATGGCGCAACTCACGTGCAGGTTCGCCGCGTCCAGCAAGGCATTTGTCGTGGTGTGCACCTCGCAATTCACGCCAAAGGCTTCGCAAAGCGCCGCCGTCTTCATCAGGCCGGTCACGCCGCCCTTCCATGACACATCGCTGCGCACAATATCGACGGCGCGATGCACCAGGTACTGCGTAGTTCCGAACAGGCCACCTGGTGTGGATTCCACGCCCGCAATTGGGATCTCCAGCGCGCGGCACAGTTCCTGGTAGCCGTAGAGGTCGTAATCGGAGAGCGGCTCCTCAAACCAGTAATAGTTCAGCCGTTCCAATTCCCTCCCGATCCTCAGCGCCTGCTGCTGCGTGTAACCGGCGACGGGATCGCTCATCAGCACCATTTCGTCTCCCAGTTCGGAACGCAGCGCTCGGTACGCTTCCACATCCCGCGCAGGATCGCCCCATGGGTGGATCTTGTAAGCCCGATAACCCTTGGCGCGATACTCCTGTGCCTGCTGCACAAATGCATCGATGGTCGGCAGAATCAGCGAGCTCGCGTATGCCGGGAGCTTGGTGCGATATGCCCCCAGAAAGCGGTAGAGCGGCAGCCCGGCCGCCTTCGCGCCCAAATCCCACAATGCCACGTCGACGGGCCCATGCGCGTAGATCGGCAGAAATCCCCACCAGCGGTCCATGCGCCGCACCTCTTGCCACAGCAACTCGCGGTTCAGCGGGTCCTTCCCGAGAAGCAGCGGGCGAATGATCGAGCCGATAAGGTGCGCAGTCGCCTGTCCACTGCGCCCACCCCAAGCAAATGCATGGCCCTCGAGTCCTTCATCCGTCTTAATCTGGATAAAGACAATATCGTGAGCCGCTTTGCCGCCTTTCACGCCCGCAGACACCATTTCGCTGTGCGGATTGGCGATCACGCTGATGCCAACGTCAGTGATTTGCATACCAAAGTCCTCAGTTCCTACTTTGCATCCACCGGATACCCGCGGCTTGCATAGCTGTCAATAATCTTGGCGTAAACGCTCTTCCAGCCACCTTCAAACTCCTCAGGTGGAATCCCTTTGGGCCACACACTAATGTAGATGTAATGCAGCTCCCGGTCCGGTAGTGCATTCTCCACCCAGTGCTCCGTGCGCGGAGGAACAAACGCCACAGCCGGCGCGTGCACCTGCCTCGATTCCGCTGCGATAAAGATTTTCGCCTCGCCGCTCCAAATCAGGTAAATCTGCATGAATGTTTCGTGGCTGTTTGGCGGGGTCGAGCCGCCTGGCCGTACCATCTGCAGCACCGCCTCGCACGCGCTCGTTTCGTCGCGGGGCAGCAGCATCACAAATTCGTTGCCCGCACAACGGAACGGCTCACCCTCGCTGAATTGCCTGATCATCATCGAACCTCTCATGAAAAACTGCATTCGCAGTACGGTTGAGCAGTATCTCCTAGAATGTTACGGCACGAGCCGGAGCGGGAGCGGGAGCGTTGACCGGGCAATTGCAGGCCGATAAGATCTCTCATAATTCATTCAGAATCAGTACGATCCTCCCGACCAGCAATTCATTTGGCGACTCTCCTGGATCAACTTCGATCAGGTGCACGGGAAAACTGTTGTTGTGCGGGCGCAAGACCAGCCGGCTGGCAAGAAACTCCACGTAGCGAAGCGTCAAGTGCGAGCCGTGACGGACCGCATAGAGATTTTGCCGGTTCGGGCGGTAGGGCAGCAACGAGTTGTAATGCCGGTCGATGAGCGCAATCGCCTCTGGCAGAACGAGGGGGTCCATCGATAGGGCATCGGCAGACGGGACGCGGATAGCGACAAATCGCTCCCAGGCACGGCGAGCGTTCGAACTGCGTGGGTGGACCGACTGGAGAGCCGCGGCAGGCAAGTGCAGCAGGAACTGGATGGCAGCGGGCCGGATCTGGGGCTCGTAAAGCGCAACGGGATGCGAGACCACCGGGACCGCGGTGCCATCCGGCCCCTCCGGCCAAAGCTCTGCCTGATGCACATCAGGCAGCAAATCAGTAACCGCCAATCGTTGCGCGGCCAGAATTCGGTCCATCGCTTCGAGCGACAACTGGCGGCGGCTATGTAGAAAATTTGAGAGATGCGCCTGTCCAAAGCCGGTCTGCCGGGCCAGCAACGAGACGCTGAGCGTGCCCCGCTGAATCCTTCGCAGCAGTTCCAGGCGGAGACGTTCGTGCATCTGAGTAATGTTCATGTGTGGATAATTCGCCGCCAGCAATGGGAACGAATGCACTCCGGTTTCTCTTGGAAAAGCTAACAGGGCTGGTTGGCCTTCATTCTCAGCGCCCGGGCCAGGATTGAAAAGCCATCGTGCGGAAAGTGTCTGCGCGATATTGACGAAAGGGAACGAAAACCCTAGATTGGCCTTACTTAATCACGCATTGACTTGTGGGAATTTTTGAGGGAAACGTTCGTCGCCGCCGGTGTGAGCGAAGGCGGAAGAGTGCCTTTTGCGGTGGCGTTTGAACAATGACTCGGGTCAGGTTGAGCCGGGTGTTCCCATTCCCTTGCCAGGATGCCTTTCAACGGCGTTTTGGACAAGCCAGTCGAGAAAGCTCCAGGATCTGCGCGCCAATGGTCATGACAGAAAACAAGAGTTCCCAGGCGGCAGTCCCCCATCAGGTCATCAGAAACCTGAGTTGTTTAGCCTGGTTCTCTTCACCCCGCGGTGAAAACTGCACGACAAAATGCCGACGGGAGACGATACGTACACGGAGAATCAGTCATGGAAGTGCGCGTGCAATTGAAAGTTTGCGAAGGATGTGGTTGCCTTTGGTACCGGGCCCAGGCTCAAGGGAGTGTGTACTGCAAGGAATGTGAGATAAAACTTAGACGCTTTCCATCGCCGGAGAGCCGCAAGCGGCGTGGACGACTGGGCAATAAAGAACTCGCCAGAGTTTGGGCGGTTGCTGAGGCACTCGGAGGTGCGCAATGAGCGCAGCGCTCCAGTTGCCGATTGAATGGGATGCCAGTGCTGCGCGTACAGTCTGGCGGATTGAACGAAGGAGATGGGAGCGAAGACCGCCGCCGCAGCCTGAGAACGAGTTGGCAAAGTCGCAGGCCAGGCCGCCAATTGGCTTGGCCTTTTACAGGAGACACACTGAAAGCCTGCTGCGGCGTTATCTGTATGCTTCCATGCAGGTAGGCAGAGCACCGTCAATCCTGAGCGATCCCGTTTCGCGGGGTTGGGCATCCAGCCGCCCAGTCCGCACGTTTGAAGACGCAGTCATCTTCGTTCTGGATATTGAGAACTGCCTGAGTCAGCTCGGCTCTCTCGATCGTGAATTGCTGAGCCGGATAGTGCTTCAGGAGTACACCCATCCCGAGACTGCGAGCTTGCTGGGCATGAGTCAAAGGGCGGTTTCATATAAATTACAGATTGCTCTCGACAGGCTGACGGAGAAGTTGCTGAAAGCTGATCTTCTGGTCTTGCCGCACTAATGCGAACAAACTTACTGGATACCTCCAGCACAGGAAGGCGCGCAACGCGTCTTCCTGCGCCGGCAGCATGGCCGCAGAAAGATCTTTCGACGACTACCTGTCCTGTGCACCGAAACCCGCTGAGATCGCGTCGGGTGTCATCTCCAAAGATTCCGGCAACACGGTTCATCGCGGTGGACGTTCACGGCTCCGTCGTGACAGAATGCGTGTCTGTTAAGCAAATCGCCCCATAAGGAACCACATCCATGCATTCCGTACTCCGTCCGGTCTCACTCATCGTTCTAACGGCCTCTGCAATTCTGGCCGCGCAGCAAGGCGCACATCAGCCCACCAGCGCTGCAGAAGCTCCCAACCGCGACACCAGCTACATTGACGCAAAGGGAACGGCGCATGTAACGCGTGTCGTTCCAGTGCCCGCCACTGTTAGCTCAGAGGCACAGATGATGCTCGCCCGCGCCATCCCTGACCAAGGGCCGCCGGAGTCCCTGGCCGAGCGCCGCGCCCGCACCGACGCGGCTACGGATGCCGCACGCGTGGCCTGGAGCAAGCTCTGCCCCAATCAGATCGTCGAGGACAAGATCGCCGACGTGCCGGTACGCATTGTCACGCCGGAAACAGTACCGCCGGGCAACCAAGACAAGATCCTTATCAACCTGCACGGAGGCGGTTTCAACTCTGACTCTGGTTCTTACGCTGAATCCATTCCCATTGCCAGTTATACCGGTATCAAGGTTGTAGCCGTACTCTATCGCCTCGCGCCTGAGCATCCCTTCCCCGCCGGCGTTGATGACGCGATCGCTGTCTACAAGGAGTTGTTGAAGACCTACAAACCCAGCCACATGGCGATCTATGGTACCTCGGCTGGAGCCATCATAACCGGCGAAGTGGCAGTGAAGCTCAAGCGGTTGGGCTTGCCCATGCCGGCTGCGCTAGGCATTTTCAGCGGCATGGGCGACTTTGCGCGTCCCGGAGATTCGTCGGCTATTTTCTCCGTCAGCGGCCTTTCAGGTCATCTCGATCTGCCCTCAGATCCGCACGATCCTTACTACATCGGCGGCGCCGATCCCAAGGATCCGGTACTTTCGCCGATCTATGCCAATCTGCACGGCCTGCCGCCCACGCTCTTCGTCTCGAGCACTCGCGACATGCTACTCAGCGGCACGGCAAATCTGGAGCGCGCCTTTCTTAATGCCGGTATCGACGCCCGGCTGGTGGTCTTCGACGCGCTCCCCCACGCGTTTTGGTACAACGCGCGATTGCCCGAGTCCGTCGAGGCCAGCCACATCATGGCAGAGTTCCTTCTCAAGCACGTAAATCAATGATGATCTTGCGCAAGAACACGCCTGCAACTTCAGTGGATCCCGCCAGTCTTTCGCGACCAACCGTACGCATTCTGGTTTACGATGAACTTCTGAGCGAGGAACCAAGTGACGCTTGCGGCGCGCCATTCGAATCTATTCTTCGCCGCGCGGCGAGCCGGTATGGAGAGTACGATGAGCGATTTGGTGCGCGAAAAGCTGCTCGAGGGCATGAGCGTCGCCGAGGCGGTGGCGCGCGACGCTGTCCTGCACGCGACGCTGACTGCTGCCGCCGAGGCAACTGCAAATGCCTTGAAGTCGGGCCGCAAGTTCATGGTGGCCGGAAACGGCGGCAGCGCAGCGGACGCACAACATCTGGCGGCGGAGTTTGTCTGCCGTCTTTCTGACGATCGCCCAGCCATGCGCGCCGTTGCGCTGAGCACCGACAGCTCCATCTTGACTGCGGTCAGCAACGACTATGGTTTCGAGCGCATCTTCGCGCGACAGATTGAGGCGCTTGGCGAGCGGGGCGACGTCTTCTTCGGTATTTCGACCTCGGGCAACTCACCCAATGTGCTCCGGGCGATCGAATTGTGCCGCACCGTGGGCATCATCACGGTGGGGCTGACGGGGAAAACGGGCGGGAAAATGCCGCCCCTCTGCGATTACTGTCTGCGTGTTCCCTCGGACGTAACCATGTACATCCAGCAGGCGCACCTCGCTCTTGAGCACATCTTCTGCCTGCTTGTCGAACAGGCCTATTTCTCGCCTGAGCCGGCGTCCGGAGCTGTTTCGCAGGGCCGGACAACTGTGGCTCGGATGCGCAAAATCGAAGGCAACGCCCTTCGTAAACTGCGCGAGCGCCATACCTGAGGGATCTTAATGGAAGCCGTCGTTCTTGCTGGTGGGTTGGGTACGCGTCTTGCGTCGCGCCTCAGCGGCGTGCCCAAGCCAATGGCGCTTGTCGCTGGGCGCCCCTTTCTTGAAATCCTACTTACACAGTTGCGTCGCGCCGGTTGCACGCGTGTCATTTTCTCTGTGGGACATCTGCACCAGGTCATTCAGAGCCACTTCGGTGCAGCTTTTCACGGCATGCAGATCGATTACGCGATCGAGAGCGTTCCGCTGGGCACGGGAGGAGCCATCCGCCTGGCGCTGGCGCAGGCCATTGACGATTCCGTGTTGGTGCTGAACGGCGACACTTTCCTGGACGCGAACTACGCCGATATGCTGCGCTTCCATCTGGCGGAATGTGCGGAAGTAACCATCGCCGTCGCGTACCAAACAAACATCGCCCGTTACGGGGGTGTAGTGATTCAAGGAAAGCGAATTGTGGGCTTCGAAGAGAAGGGCCGCTCCGGCCCCGGCTGGATCAGTGCCGGTGCTTACGTTCTCTCGAAAAATCTCGCATGGCCGCCCGCGCTAAACGAAAAGTTCTCCATCGAAGCGGATTTCTTTGCTCCTGACATCGGCCGCCTTTGTCCCGCAGCCTACAAAGTAGACGGTTACTTTCTCGACATCGGCGTCCCGGAGGATCTTGACCGCGCGCAAACTGAGCTGGAGCGTTTTGAGTGACGGCTGAGCGGATCTTCTTTTTCGCTGAACTTCACCATACCTTGAGCTTGAGATCGCCCTCACCGGGACGCTCGAACGGCCCCGGAGTCGGATTCGATTCACTCCTGCGCTTGCCGAAATAATCGGTTTTAATTTGAATCGGTCTGCTGTCAGGATGTTCGTACGGTAGTTCGGGGATGACAGCGCGTCCCAGCAGTGCACTGGTCACCAGTTTGTGTGGTTGCGCACTTGTCCAATTCTTATCGAATCTCATTTCAAGATAGAGGCCGTCGGGATTTGAGACCAGTTTGAGCTGAGGATCGAAATCGGGTCCGACGACGAAGCTTTTATCGAACTTTGAGGGTCTGGCTCCATCGAGATAGACATTCCCGGCCATCCACATTGGCAAGGATGCGTTGTCATAGACGCTCAAATCGGCGTGCTGTACAAAAATGTTGTTGTAGAAGCGATCATCACCGCGCGGATTATCGTGAAACCCCGCAATTGCCGTGGAATGTGCCTTGAGGAATGGCGTCTGCCGGCTGTCGAAGGGAAGCATTCTTACAGCCCCAGCGAAAAGATTGTGCACGTAAGCGCCGCCCTGCGAGTTATCTCTCAGCGACAACGGCGAGAGCAACAGGTTGTTGTCGATCAGGAATGGACCGTGATCCACCTCGGCAAATATATCCGCGTCGTTGTCATCGAAAAGATTTTTTGTGACGCGCGTGCCCTGTGCCATCCAGTCAAGCCACAGGCCCAAAGGCGTGTGATAGATCTGATTGCCGGAGATTTGAACGTCGATGGCGCCGTGGAATTTGATCCCCGCTATCTCCGCGCCTCCGAACATTCGCCGCACATGTATGTCATAGACGGTATTACCCGTGACCGTGCTGAACGCGGCGCCCATGCTGCCGACGATTCCCGCCTGCCCGCAGTTGTAGATCGTGTTATTGCGGACGAGGTGGTGGCCGACCTTGTCCTTTGACCAGCCGTCGGCTAAAGCACGCTTGATGGTCTCAACGTAGCCCTCGGCGCTATTGGCCGAGGTGTTGTCCCACTTGTCGCCGTATTTGCCCAGTGAGATACCCGAACAAATTGAGTTCCGGACCACGTTGTTTTCGATGATCCAGCCCTTGCTCCAATGTGGCCCGATCACGCCGATCTGTTCGGCCGTAGGGGGCGCCCACGGTGTGGCGGCATCCTCAAGCGTGAACCCGCGCACGGTAATGTAGTTGATTCCCGTTTTCTCCGGATAGAAGACCGTCTGGCGCACATTGATCTCTACCCGTTGCTGGTTGGGATCGACATCCTTGAACTGCGCCCAAATGGTTGTAAACTCGTTGTCCACATGCCCGAACCATAGCGGTTCGCTCCCTACTGGCTTCATCACGTCTTGCACGCTGGCCGCCTCTGTGAGCCAACTACCGTCGAGATAGACCGCCCCAGTGTGATGCACCCGGCCCATCGGATTGAACCAGTCACCATAAATGAGATCGTTGTAGGGATTGAAGCCGCCGAAAAAGGAATTAGAAATCGTCACCCTCCAAACGTCTTCCTGAACCTTCACCCAGCTCTTTACCTGTTCCGCACCGGTGATGACAACCTTTTCACCTGGCGCAGCCTGATAGACGATGCGCATTGCGTCCGATGTGCCGCCGCGCGGCGGGTTGATGCGCTCACGGTAAACGCCTCCATGCACGGTGATCACGTCACCTGGCTGCGCTAGGTCGGCAGCATGCTGAATGGTGCGGAACGGCGCTGATTCTGTGCCTGAATTAGAATCGTTGCCGCTGGTGGAAACGTAGAAGCTGGTTGCGTGACTCACGCTCGAAAGCGAAAAGATCGCCAAGACTGTGACGAAAAACCTTCTCATTTCATTCCTGTCGAGCTTGATTCCGTTGCATCAATAAAGGAGCGAATCGAACTCATTCCCCTTTGCTACACCACCGCATTCCGCGCAATCACTTCGCGGTACCATTCGGCACTGAGCTTGGGCGTGCGCTTCTCTGTTTTAAAGTCCACGTAATGGATCCCAAATCGCTTGCTGTAACCATCGCACCACTCGAAGTTATCCATCAAACTCCACAAGAAATAGCCCTTGATTGGAAATCCCCCCGCGGCGGCGCGGTGCAGGTGTGTCAGGTGATTGCGCAAGTACATCACGCGGTCGGTATCTTCAATGCGGCCGGCGGGCGTCACTACGTCGTCGGCCGAGCAACCGTTCTCAGTAATATAAAGCGCTCGCGGATGCCAGAGCTCGCTTACGTTGCGCACCGCCCAGTAGATGCACTCCGGCCCGATAAGGAGCCACGGAGAAGCCATGCGCGGATACGACGCTTGCGGGCGTTCAATCGCATAGCCCTGCGCCGAACCGTCGGCGCGCACATAAGTCGGTGTGTACACGTTCAGGCCGACGAAATCGAGTGGGCTGCCGATAGCCGTCATATCGCCCGGCTCAACCTTCGGCGCGTTCGCTCCCTCGCGCTCCAGATAACTCTCAGGATACTTGCCTTCGAGCACCGTAGTCAGGAATGGAGCGTTACCATCGCGTGTCGCCTTTCGCGCCGCTTCAATGTTCACCCGGTTCTCGATCACCGGTACATAGACGGTTGCGTTTTCCGCCAGCCCTACCTGCGCTGCGGGCGCGTTGGCGCGAATCGCCTGGACGCCCAGCCCGTGCGCGAGAATTCCGTGATGACGCACCTGGTTCGCCTGTGCCGCGGGCAGTTGCAGTCCTGGCGCAAACTGGCCCACGCGATAACCAAGGTCGGTAAAGCAGACGAACTCGTTCGTGGTCATGAAATGGTGTGCACGATCGGAGAGTTGGTGCGCTACATAACCGGCATAGTCGGCAAAGGCCATCGCCGTCGAGCGTGACTGCCAGCCCCCTGGCAAAGCTTGCGGAAGGTCCCAGTGGAAGAGCGTGATGTAGGGCGTGATGTCGTTCGCCAGTAACTCGTCCACAACGCGCTTGTAGTAGTCCAGACCCACTGAGTTCGGCTGGCCCGTTCCCTGGGGAAGATCCGTGACCACGAAATCGACAATCGATACGCGCTCACGCCCAGGTTCTTCAGCAGCTTCACGTCTTCCTTGTACAGGTGATACGAGTCATCGGCCACATCTCCCGTATCCCCGTTGTGGGTTTTGCCCGGCGTGTGCGAATAGACATCCCAAACAGACGGCCCTCGCCCGCCCTCATTCGCGCCGCCCTCGATCTGGTACGCTGCGGTGGCACATCCCCACACAAACCCCTGCGGAAACTCGCGGGTCGCTGAATTAGCCGGAGCCTGCCCCAACGAAAGCTCCGGCAAGGAGCTTCCGGCCAGTGCAGCCGCGGCTGCTGCAGCCTTGCCGAATTGACGGCGCGTGATGTTGTTCATGAACGGTCGCCTTTCAAACGCACGGCGAAACCACCCCGGCAAACTGATTGTCCCAAGGCTGGGTATTTCGCTGTCGCGCAATCAAAGGGCGATTATAGTCGAGCCCGTGGTGCAACAACGTCGGAGATTCATCGGCATGCAAGTGAACTTTTGATGATGATCCCGGAAACGGCTGCCCGATCGATTGCATCCAACCATTTACCGGAGGACAACAGACGCCATGTCCGTAGCGAAGCAGGTGAGGTTATGCTGGCTGGCCATTCTCGTCCCCGTGGGATTGCTGAGTGGTTGCGGCGGGAGCCTGGCAGCGAAGAGCACGTCGGCAAGCACGCCAGATTTTTCGCTTTCGACCAGCGTGACCAGCCTGAGCCTGACGGCCGGTGGAAGCGCGCAAGCGGTAACGCTCTCAGCAACGGCTCTCGATGGATTCTCCGGGACAATCAGCGTAACCGTGACCGGGCTTCCAGCGGGAGTCACCGCATCGCCTGCGTCGCTGAGCCTGACACCTGGGACGCCGCAACAGGTTAGCCTCATTGCATCCGCGACAGCGGCAGCGGGCACATCGACAGTGCAGTTCAAGGGCGTCTCGGGGACGCTGAGTCACACCGCCTCAGTCGCAGTCAGCGTCAACGCTGCTGTCGTGACGGGCTCAGGTGGCGTGGATGTAACGACCTACCATGACGACATCGCGCGGACCGGTTTGAATCCAAATGAGACCACACTGACGCCAGCCAATGTGAACTCGTCGACCTTCGGGTTGTTGATGACATTACCCGTGGATGGGTTGGTGGACGGAGAACCGCTTTACCTCTCCAAACTGAATGCGGGCGGGCAGGTGCGCAATGTCGTTTATGTAGTCACAGAGCACGATAGTGTTTACGCATTTGACGCGGACACTGGAACCCAAATATGGAAGACTTCAATTCTGGGTTCAGGTGAAACAACCAGCGGAGATCACGGTTGCGGGCAGATCTCGCCGGAAATCGGCATCACATCCACGCCGGTGATCGATCGCAGCGCCGGACCCCACGGCACTATCTTCGTCGTGGGCATGTCACTGGATGCATCGGGAGCCTATCATCAGCGTCTTCATGCGCTGGATGCAACTACAGGCGCGGAGCTTCCGAACAGCCCGACTGAGATCCGTGCGAGCTATCCAGGCAACGGCGCCAACAACTCAGCCGGCAACGTAGTCTTCGATCCGAGCCAGTACGCCGAGCGCGTGGGGTTGTTGCTGTTGAATGGCGTCATCTATACCGGTTGGACCTCGCATTGCGACCAGGAGCCGTATACGGGTTGGCTCATGGGTTACAGCGAATCGACACTAGCCCAAACCTCAGTGCTCAACCTGACGCCTAACGGCAGCGATGGATCCATCTGGATGTCGGGCGCGGGCCTGGCTGCGGATTCAAGTGGCAACATCTACTTCCTCGACGCCAACGGAACTTTCGATACCACATTGAACGCGAACGGCTTTCCGGCGAGCGGCGATTTTGGCAACGGCTTCCTTAAAGTGTCGACCACGGGCGGCACGCTTGCAGTGGCCGACTACTTCGAGCCTGACAACACAGTGATTGAATCAGCCAACGACGAGGACCTGGGATCAGGGGGAGCGCTCGTGTTGCCTGACCTGAGCGACTCGTCGGGCGTCGTTCATCACCTGGCCGTAGGTGCGGGGAAGGATTCTAACATTTACGTGGTGAACCGCGACTCGATGGGAAAGTTCAACCCGCAGAACGACAATGCAATCTACCAGCAGATCAACGGAGCCATCGGCGGGGTTTGGTCCATGCCCGCCTACTTCAACAACACCGTGTATTACGGAGCGGTCGGCGACGCGCTCAAAGCCTTCACGATCACCAATGCCCAACTGGCGACAACAGCGAGTTTCAAGAGCGCCAACAGTTTTGCCTATCCCGGAACAACTCCGGCAGTAAGCGCCAACGGAACGACGAATGGGATTGTATGGGCGGTGGAGAACACCTCGTCGGCGGTGCTGCACGCTTATAACGCAACTAACTTGCAGGAACTCTACAATAGCAATCAGGCGGCAAATGGACGCGACCAATTCGGTAGCGGTAACAAGTTCATCACGCCATTGGTGGTGAATGGCAAGGTGTACGTCGGCACGCCGTCCGCAGTCGCCGTCTTCGGATTGCTGCCGTAATGCCGCGAGCATCGACTGGTTAGCGTGGGCTGCAAGAGCCCGCTCAATTCCCAGGCAAATGAAAAGGGCCGCAGCCTTATACAAGACGGCGGCCCTGAGTTGCGGGATTTGATCCCGGAACTACATCTCTTTCACGCCCTCGACAAATGCCTTCAGCTTGCGGCTCCGCGAGGGATGCCGCAGCTTGCGCAGCGCCTTGGCTTCGATCTGCCGGATGCGTTCCCGCGTTACCTGGAAGCTCTGGCCTACTTCCTCCAGCGTGTGCTCTGAGCCATCTTCGAGGCCGAAGCGCATCTTGATCACCCGCTCTTCGCGCGGTGTGAGCGTGCGCAGCACCTGCGAAGTGTACTCTTTCAGATTGACGCCGATCACCGCCTCGGAAGGCGAAACCGCCTGGCGATCCTCAATGAAGTCGCCCAGGTGCGAGTCTTCCTCTTCACCGATAGGCGTCTCCAGCGAAATAGGCTCCTGTGCAATCTTGAGCACCTTGCGCACCTTCGCCACTGGAATGTCCATGCGCCGGGCAATCTCTTCGCTTGAAGGCTCGCGGCCCAGTTCCTGCACAAGCTGGCGGCTGGTGCGGATGAGCTTGTTGATGGTTTCGATCATGTGCACCGGAATGCGGATGGTGCGCGCCTGGTCGGCAATCGCGCGCGTAATAGCCTGCCGGATCCACCACGTCGCGTAGGTCGAGAACTTGTAGCCGCGCCGATATTCAAACTTGTCCACCGCCTTCATCAGGCCGATGTTGCCTTCCTGAATCAGGTCAAGGAACTGCAAGCCGCGATTGGTGTACTTCTTGGCGATGGAAACAACCAGTCGCAGGTTAGCCTCGATCAGCTCGCGCTTGGCCTGCTCGGCATCCATGTCGCCCTGGATCATCTCGCGCTGCGTGCGCTTCAGTTCCGCGATCGACACACCCGCGTCGCCCTCGATCTTTTCGAGATCCGTCCGGCAGTTTTTCTGCTGGCGCCGGTACTCCTTCTTCAACTCCTCGCTTTTTGAGGCCTCGAACTTTTGCTCCAGCGAGCGGATCTGGCGCTCCAGTGTGCGCATGGTGTCCACGGTCTTGTTGACCTTGTCCAACAGGCGCTTGCGTTCCATGGCCGTGTACTTCAGCTCGCGCACGATGCGCGAAACGTACACTTTCTCGCGGGCGATGGCCCAGCGCAGCCGCCGCGCTTCCTTCACCTTGGTCTTGCTGCCCGCCGAGATGGCGGCCAGCTTTTCTTCGAGTTGTGCAACCTTCTTCTGGTGCTTCACCAGAGTGTCAGTGCGAGTCACGGTGGCCTTCACACGAGCCTGCACCACCTCTTCGGTGAGTTCTTCCTCGTCGAAGATCACCACTTCTTTAACGTTGCGCACACCGCGCTTCAAGTCCTCGCCCAGCGCCGCAATCTCGCGAATCACGATCGGCGACCGCGAAATCGCCTTGAGCACGCGCATCTGGCCGCGCTCGATGCGCTTGGCGATCTCAACCTCGCCCTCGCGCGTCAGCAGCGGCACTGTGCCCATCTCGCGCAGATACATGCGCACCGGGTCGTTGGTCTTCTCCAGCGTGCCTGGAGTCAGATCGAGCTCGACGTCCTCACCTTCCTCCAGCTCAAATTCCTTGTCGCTGGGAAACTTGGGAGTGTCAAGCAGGTCGATGCCCTGCGTGCCGATGGTTGTAATCAGATCGTCCAGATCGTCGGCAGAGCCAATCTCATCCGGCAACGCGTCGTTCACGTCGGTGTAAGTGAGATAGCCTTTTTCCTTGCCGACCTCCATCAGGCCGTGCACTTCTTCTTCGAATTTGTCTTCAATCGCCAAAATACCCTACTCTCTTCGGCAGGAAATGCCCTGCCTGATTTCATCCCAGGCGCCACACCCAGGGAATTCAACGGCCCCACTTCGTGCACCGCCGCGGATTCGGAAACTCCACTCCGAATCTGCGTTAGCACGGACCAATCGTTCCGCTCGCTGCGCAACATGCAACTGCGCCGCAGTCGCTTCCGAACGCACGAAAGAAGACTTCAATTCGGAAGTCCCCGCGCGCAGACACGCTCACGCTTACCGCCCATGCGGTGAATAATTTTTCTCGGAACAGGATGGCAGCGCTTCAGGTTTCGCCTGGGTCGCCCGCGAGCCGCAGCTCATGTGTGGGGCAAAGGGGCGCGCATCCTCACTGAGATCAACAGATTACCACAAATCCACTTGCTTGCGCCAATACAAATTCGGCGGAAAATCTACCCCGCATGGACTACTGCGAATCGAGCCAGGTGCAGGCCTTCTGACGTCTGCTCCTGCTCCCAGTCTTTTAGACGCCGCAAGCCCCCGTTTTGACGCAACTTTCCGGCACTCAGGTCAATCCGGAATTATGCCTCTAAGCCCCATCGTTCCGGCGCTTTCTGGCTATGTAACTGGCGCAGCTTCCTGTCCAGATCCAGCTTTTGTTGTGTCAGCAGGGCCAATTCAGCAGAATCGCCCTTCCGTTCGGCCTCGGCAATCTCGCTGCGCAGGTTGCGCTGGCGGCCCTCGAGGGTTCGTTCCTGCACCTCCTGCAACGCGCTGGCAACCTCGTTCACCTCCGGCGGCCGGTTTTCGCCAAGCAGCGCCTCGGCCAGCAGCGCCCGCTGCGCCGGCTCCTCAACCACGTCCATCGGATCTCTGGCCTCGCGTCCGGCCAGCGCCTGCATCGCCAGGAATGCGCCAAGATGCTCAAACCATGCGGGTTGTTCGACAACAGCATCCAACGCCAGGCGCCGCGCCGGTTCTCCATCGGGATCGGTGATCGCCAGCGCCCGCAACAGCACTCGCTCCACCTCCGTCAGCGTCGCCTGCCGCGTCTCAACGTGCTCTCGTCGCCTCAGGGCCGCCTGCCTAAGCTCCTCGCGCAGCACCGCCGAGCCAATGCCAAGCTTCTGTGCCGCGTCTGCGGCGAACTGGTCACGCGCCAGCGTCTCCGGCATTCGCCGGATATGCGGCAGCAGAAAGTTCATGGCTTTCACCTTCTGCTCCGCGCCGGCGCCGGGAAATAACTGCCGCGCCCGTTCAATCAGGTAGTCAGATTGCCGCCGCGCCCCGCGCAATGCCCCCTTGTAGGCGTCCACTCCGCGCTCCCGAACGAACCGGTCGGGATCGAGCCCGCCTTCGAGGGTGACGATCTTCACCGCAAATCCTTCTTCGGTCAGCAATGCTATCGACTTCTCGGCTGCGTTTGCCCCGGCCGCGTCAGGATCGAAGTTCACAATCACGTTCGCAGTATGCCGCTTCAGGATCGCCACCTGCTGCTCAGTGAAAGCCGTCCCGCTGGTTGCAATCACGTTTTGAATCCCTGCCAGAAAAACGCTGATGCAATCCATCTGGCCCTCGACGAGAAGGGCAAACTCCAGCGAGCGGATGGCCGTCTTCGCCTTGTCCAGATTGAAGAGCACCTGCCCCTTCGTGTAGAGCGGCGTCTCAGACGAGTTGATGTACTTCGCGCCCCCTTTGTCTCCCGACTCCAGCGTCCGCGCGGTGAACGCAATCACCCGTCCGCCTTCGTTCGAAATGGGGAACATCACACGCTTCCTGAATCGGTCGTAGATCGGCCCCAGGCTTCCGTCTCCCTGCTCCTTCGCGCTGAACAGCCCGCTGGCTCGCAGCGTTTCCTCGTCTGCCATGCCTCTTAGCTGGTCGCGCAAAGCGTTAAAGCTGTCGGGTGCGTAGCCGATGCGGAACTTGGCCATCCCCTCTGCTGCTAACCCTCTTCCGGCCAGATATTCCCGCGCCAGCGCCCCTTCCGGCCCGCGCAACTGCTCCTCAAACCACGCGGCCGCGGCCTCCTGCAGATCGAGCAACCTTGCCCGCATCCGCGCACCGGCTGCCTCTTCCGGTGATGAAAACTCGCGCTTCGGCAGCGGGATGCCGCACTTCTGCGCCACAATCCTCACCGCCTCAGGAAACCCTACGCTCTCAATCTTGCCCACGAAGCTAAACACGTCGCCCGAGGCCTGGCAGCCGAAGCAGTAGTAGAACTGCTGTCCTGCATGCACGCTGAACGACGGTGTCTTTTCTTTGTGGAACGGGCACAGCCCAGTGAACCTTTGCGCTCCCGCTTTGCGCAGACGAATGTAGCCTTCGATCACCTTGACGATGTCGGCCTGCTGCTTCACGGTTTGGGCAAAATCAGACACGGGAAAGTCTGTACATCAGCATAAGGCCGCGGCGTGCTGCCCCATGTGGAAGAGGTGGATTGCCGGCCTGCTTCGTGCGCCCGCCTTCACTTTCCGCTAATTTGCGGATCGTCAAGTCTTCCGGCATTCCTGCCACTTTCGCACCAGGCTGCGCAATGCCGGAGTTTAGTCTTGAAACAGGAGACGCAGTCTGTAATGATCCGCACCGCGCAAAACGCTAACCTGTCGCCATACCCAGCTCAAGCTTCCGACCTGGCCAACTGTGGCCATTGCAATCCGGGCGCATTTTCGTTCCCGGCGCTTCTCGCCTTCGCTGCATGCTGCCTTGCCGTTCCGCATCTCTGCGCGCAAGCGTCTGCTCAGGCTCCCGGCCCCGCCCCGAGCCATGGCATCGCCGTGGCCAACATGGATCCCTCCGTCAAGCCAGGCGACAATTTTTATCTGTACGCAAACGGAGCATGGCTCGATCGCACCCAGATTCCCGCGGATCGCGCCGCAGTCGGCGCCTTTAGCCTCCTTAACGATCTCACCCGCAAACGGACTGCATCCATCGTTGAAGAAGCGGCAAAGTCAAATGCTCCCGCTGGCTCAAACGTGCGCAAAATCGCCGACCTGTACAACGCATTCATGGATGAACCTGCAATTCGAGCCAAAGGCCTCGGTCCGCTCAAGCCTCATCTTGACGAAATCGTAGCCATCCACGATCGGCGTCAGCTCTCTCTCGCTCTCGGCAAAACTCTTCGTGCTGACGTTGACATGCTTAACAACGCCGTCTTTGACACCCCCAATCTCTTCGGCCTTTGGGTCGCGCCCGGCTTCAGCGACTCCGGTCATTACACGCCCTATCTGCTCCAGGGCGGCCTTGAAATGCCAAACCGCGACTATTACCTCGGCGACACCGAACACATGCGGCAGATTCGCGCTAAGTACGCCACCCACGTCGCCGCCATGTTCCGGCTCGCCGGTTTCGACGACGCCGACGCGCGCGCCGCTCGCGTCATCGCCCTCGAGCACTCCATTGCCGAAGCGCACATAAGTTTGTCTGACATCGAGAACATCGCCAAGGCCAACAACCTGTGGAAGCGCAGCGACTTTGCCATAAAGGCTCCCGGCATCGATTGGGATGCTTACTTTGAAGGCGCGGGGCTCGCCGATCAGCAGGAGTTCATGGTGTGGACGCCTGCAGCCCTCACCGGCGAAGCTGCCCTCGTCGCATCCACACCGCTTGACACATGGAAAGACTGGCTTGCCTTTCACCTTGTCGAAGACTATTCGGCGTTCCTGCCCGGCGCATTTGACGCCGAGGATTTCAACTTCTTCGGAAAAGGCATCGAAGGTGTCGAGCAGCAGCTTCCTCGCTCGCAGCGTGGCATCGATCTGGTCAATAGCTACCTCGGAGATGCAGTCGGCCAAATCTACGCCCGAAAATACTTTTCGCCCCGAGCCAAGGCCCAGGCGCAAGAGATGGTTGCAAACCTGATCGCCGCATACCACAAGCGCCTCGCCGCGTTGCCCTGGCTCGCCCCCTCCACGCGTGCTGAAGCGCAGGCCAAGCTGGACACTCTCTACGTCGGCATCGGTTATCCCGAAACCTGGCTGGACTACTCGGCCTACGAGGTTCGCCCTGGCGACGCCTTCGGCAATGGCTGGCGCTTCAGCCTTTGGAAGCTGCACAGCGAGATTGCGCGCATCGGTAAGCCGGTTAATCGGCAGGAATGGTGCATGGACCCGCAAACAGTGAATGCCGTGAATCTGCCGCTGCAAAACGCGCTCAACTTCCCCGCTGCCATTCTGCAACCTCCCTTCTTCGATCCGGACCGGCCAGCGGCCGTCAACTACGGAGCGATCGGCTCCATCATCGGTCACGAAATCAGCCACACCTTCGACGAAGAAGGCTCCGCGTTCGATTCCAGGGGCCGTGTCCGCAACTGGTGGACATCCGAAGATAAAGCGCACTTTGAAGCTGCGGCCGTGAAGCTCGAGAATCAGTACGATGCCTATGAGCTTTTCCCCGGTGTGCACGTGAACGGCAAGCAGACCATCAACGAAAACATCGCCGACCTTGGCGGCGTTGCAGCCGCGTACGATGCCTACCGCGCCTCGTTGCGCGGTGCTGAGGGTCCCGGCCGGGAGGGATTCACCGGTGATCAGCAATTCTTTATCGCCTTCGGTCAGAACTGGGCCACGAAAGAGCGCCAAGCCGCGCTGCGCAACCAGGTCCTGACCGATCCGCACGCTCCCGCGCAATTTCGCGCCGACATCGTCCGAAACTCCGACGCATGGTACAAGGCCTTCAATGTCAAACCGGGAGACAAGCTCTATCTCGCTCCTGAAGACCGCGTCAAGATCTGGTGATCGGCGGCGCGGCGCTTCTGGGAATGCCGGCAAATCCTCAAACCCCGCGCCCGGTCTGACACCGCGCCCGATTCCGCCTGTAAACCCTTGCGAAAGAGCCGGTTGCCGAGGCAACTCCCCAATCACCAGGGATCATCTAATGGATTCATTGAGATGATGAATTCCTCGCCGGCCCGGCCACGCAGTTTGCGGGCTCCGATCGCCGGGCGGCTGGCACACCAAACCGGGAGCGCGTAGATCTTTGCCTCGCTCCTCATCCCCTGGAGGTCGCGAATCATGCGTTCTGCACCTTGGCAGTTTGCTCGTTCTTTCCTGGTTGCCGCATTTGTTGCGGCATTCGTTTTTCCCACGAGCCTCACAGCGCAAGCCTCAACTCACCTGGTGAGCCCCGACGACTTGCAGAAGGCCGCCGTTGACGCCTCGCAAACCAGACAACAAAACCTGCAAAAATTGAACGGCTTCTTTTCCTCCGGTCAGGCGCAAAAGGCGCTCGAGTCGGCGCACATGAATCCGCAGGAAGTTAACAAAGCCGTCGCCGGCCTCAGCGATCAGGAACTCGCGCAACTCGCTGCCCGCGCCCAAAAAGCGCAGAGCGATTTCGCAGCGGGCAGCATTGGAGACCATGACCTCTTGCTGATCCTGGTCCTCCTTGCCGCGCTCATCCTCATCATCGTCGCAGTGCACTGAGGGCCTCCTCATGCCGCGGAGAATCGTAATCGCTGCTCTCCCGATCCTGACCCTGGCAGTGTGCGCGTCAGCGTTTGCTGCCGGCCTCGCTAATTTGTGGCTCGACGTTCCATTTGTGCCGCAGCAGAGAGATGGCTGCGGCGCGGCCAGCATCGCCATGATCATGCAGTATTGGGAGCGGCACGCCAACCAGCCAGCGCAACCCGCTGCCGAATCTGGCCAGATCTTCCGGACACTGTATTCCAGCCCAGCTCATGGCATCTATTCTTCCGCGATGCTGCGCTACTTTCAGCAAAACGGCTACCGAGCCTTCGCTTTCACAGGAACAACAGCAGACCTTGATCGCCAACTTGCGCTGGGACGCCCGCTAATCGCCGCGCTCAAACCTGATTCCAGCTCGTCATTGCATTACGTAGTCGTCGCGGGCCTTGACGAGCCGCAAAAGCTCGTCCTCGTCAACGATCCCGCGCAGCGTAAGCTCCTCAAAGAAGACCGCTCCCAATTCGAGCGCGAATGGAAAGCGGCCGGCTACTGGACTTTGCTTGCCGTTCCTTTAGCGGGCACGCGTTGAGCCCTTTGCGGCGCTGGATCATTGTCGTTCTTCTCCTTGCCAGCGGCCTCGCCTCGCCTGCTCAAACAGCCCCTTCTCATCTCCCATCAAACCAGCAACTCCAGCAGCTTGCCGCCGCGCAACACTGGAACGAAATCGTAAATCAATTGCGGCCCATCACACCGCGCACAGCCGATCAGGATTTTTATCTCGGAATCGCACTGGCGCAACTCGGCCGCTTCACAGAGGCGCAAAGCGTGCTCGAATCAGGCAGACGCCATGCGCCCACCGATCCACGATTTCCCGTTGAACTGGCCGGTGTCGCCTTCAAGCAAAAGAACTATCCGCAAACCATTCAGCGTTTGCGGCAGGCGCTTCGCCTATCACCCAACGACACCTACGCCAACAACTTTCTCGGCACGGCATACTTTCTTGAGGGGAATCTAGAAGCCGCGCTGAAGTACTGGAACCGCCTTGGAAAGCCGCAGATCGCAAACGTGCGCAACGACCCCGCGCTTCAAATCTCGCCCGCCCTGCTCGATCACGCCTTCGCATTTTCGCCTGCCGCCACACTCACTCTGCCTGAATTTCTTAGTACCGGCGCGCGCATCCAAAGCTTGGGCATCTTTCCGCAATACCACTTCGATCTCAACGCCCGCAGCGACGGCAAATTCGACGTCGTCTTTCGCGCGCACGAGCTCGACGGATTCGGCGACAGCAAACTTGAAGCGCTCTTCCTTTTCTTCCAGGGAATTCCGTTCCAGGAGGTCAATCCGCAGTTCTACAACTTGCACGGCAACGCGATCAACTTCGAATCCATGGTTCGCTGGGACGCGCAGAAGCGGCGCATCTTCGCGCGGTTTTCCGCTCCCTTTCAGGGCAGCGCCAAATATCGTTGGGATCTCCTCACCGATTTCCGCGGCGAAAATTGGGCAATCCGCAACGGATTCGCAGGCCCGACACCGGTACTCGCCAGCTTCAATATGCGGCACGAATCGGCGGCCTTCCATCTTTCTTCGCACGGCACCGACCGCTTCATCTGGTCAGCCGGCGCAGAGGTCTCACATCGCAACTTCCGCAACGTCGTGTCAGAAGCTGCGCCCAGTTCAGGCCCCGTCCTCACTCCGCAATCGCTCGCCACGGGCTACCAGCTCAAGCAGGAAGCGCAGTTTACAAGCACGCTTTGGCGCGTGCCAGAGCGCCGCTTCACAGTCACAGCCCAAGCCACGTCTGACGCCGCACGCCTCTGGTCGCAGCCGCAGGAATCGTTTGAAAAGCTGACGGGTTCTCTCGGCTGGCACTGGTTTCCGCAACTGCGCGGAGACGATTACGAAACTTCGCAGCAACTGCGCGCAGGCAAAACCTTGGGCCAGGCGCCCCTCGATGAGCTCTTCATCCTGGGCCTCGAGCGCGACAACGACCTGCCGCTCCGCGCCCACATCGGCACACGCGACGGCCGCAAGGGCAGCGCGCCGCTGGGCCGCGACTACTTACTCGAGAACTGGGACCTGAACAAAAACGTCTACGGCAATGGCATCGTCAAGCTGCAGCTCGGCCCGCTCTTCGACATCGGTAAAATCACTGACCCCGGAACGTCGCTTGGTTCCCACAAGTGGCTGTTTGACACCGGCGCGCAAGCCAAGCTGCGCATCTTCGGCAGCGGGCTGGTCTTTACCTATGGCAAGGACCTCCGCACCGGCAACAACGCATTCTATGTCTCGCTGCTGCAATAGCGTATTTTGTGCAGCGTCTTCTTGTTGAATAAGATTTTTTCGTTCGTCACTACCATGACGGGTTGAAGCGGAACTTCGTGACATCTCGCGATCGATTCTGATGAGGCGCTCCTCTATTGCGGCGGCGCTCCCTTCGGCAGCGTCAGGAAGGCAACCGCGAGCATTCCAAAGCCAATGAGGATCGGGACCGCCCAGGCGGGCGGCCTCGTCCCTGTCGACGTCGCACCTTCCGGCAGACGTCGTGTCTTCGGCCGCAGCGCCCACGACGCAGTCGTCAATCCGGCAAGCACCATCGGACCCACCCACTGATGCCCGCGGCTCCCGGCCAGAAGGTGCGAAGCCGCCGCGCCCGCATAGTTGAAGAATGCTTCCGCATAAGCCCACTCCTTCAGCCGTGGAAAGCGCGGCACGAGTAGAACAAACGCGCAGGGAATTCTCGGAACTCCGATGATGTACAGCAGATAAAGCGGATACCCGAGTTGCGTCAGGATTACGCGCACATATTCAATGCGCGAAAGGTCCCATAATCCTCCTGCCGCCATCTCAAAAGCCACCGGGATCGTGAACACCCAGTACGCCACAGTGCGCACCCAGGCCGCACGCGTACGGGATGCAGAATTCTCCCCGTCTTCTTGCCGGCTACCAAACACACCCGCAGCTGCCGCAACAGCCATAAAGGTCATTACAAACCCAGCGTCCATTTCTTTCGCCCTCCTTGTCACATAAGCTGGTTTTCGTCCGTCAATCCCATGACGGATCACAATAGGAAGATGTGACCCGCCGTGGATCTTCAAACAGGGAGAGGTCATTCATCATGGACGAAGGTCGTTGGCTGGCTGAACAATTCGAGCAGAATCGCGGTCATCTCCGCGGCGTCGCCTATCGCATGCTGGGCTCGGTCGCAGAAGCCGACGACGCCGTACAGGAAGCATGGCTGCGCCTCAGCCGCTCCGACACAGATTCGATCGGCAACCTTGGCGGCTGGCTCACCACCGTCGTCGCGCGCGTGTGCCTCGATATGCTGCGCTCCCGGCAGTTACGCCACGAAGAATCACTTGATGCACCAGGGAAAGAGGCGGCAACTCCCTCGCCTGCGCCCGATCCTGAACAGGAAGCCGTGATGGCCAACTCCGTTGGCCTCGCGCTCCTCGTCGTTCTCGAAAAACTTACGCCTGCGGAACGGCTGGCGTTCGTCCTGCACGACACCTTCGATCTTCCCTTCGACGAAATTGCAGCCATCATCGGGCGCTCTCCCGATGCGACTCGCCAACTCGCCAGTCGCGCCCGCCGTCGCGTGCGCGGCGCAGACATCAGCAACAAAATCGACCTCACAGAGCAGAGAAAAACCATCGATTCCTTCCTCGCCGCTTTGCGCGCGCGAGATTTCACATCGCTTGTGGCTGTACTCGATCCTGAACTCGTGGTTCACGCCGATCTCATCGGTCTCCCGCCAGGGGCGCCGTCTGAAATTCGCGGTGCGGAAGAAGCGGCTCGTGCGGCGATCCAGTTTGCGCGTGGCGCCGTTTTTGCCCGCCCGGCCCTTGTCGACGGCGCTGTCGGCGTCGTGATCGCCCCCCGCGGTCGGCTCTTCCGCGTCCTCAAATTCGCTTTCGCGGGTGGAAAAATCACCCACATCGACATCGTGGCCGACCCCGCACGCCTTCACATGCTCGACCTCGCCGTTCTCGGCGGCGAATAACCACTCCCTATTGATAGGGAAGAAGTTAGTGCGGTGTCCACTTTGCTCGCTCCCGAGCTCTGGCCCTGAATCACGGCCCGTGACCCGCGAGCGTCGGTCTCTGGAACCGTGAGCTCTGCCCCCTCATCGCAGAATAGTTGTTGCAACGAATATCTCCCTCCTGCATCGAACCAGTCAGGAGGAGCAGAACCCTATGACCCAAACTGCAACATCCCCAGCCGCCCCGGCCACCGCCGCCAGTACCTGGAACGTGGATCCCGCGCACTCATCCGCAGAGTTCAAGGTCAAGCACATGATGATCTCCAATGTAAGAGGCAAGTTCAGCGGAATTACCGGTACATTGCATCGCTTCGAAGCCGACCACACTCGTTCCACCCTTGAAGTCTCCATTGACGCCAGCACTGTCAACACCCAGGACGCGCAGCGCGATGGCCATCTCAAGAGCCCCGACTTTTTCCATGTTGAAAAATTCCCCGCCATGACCTTCAAATCGACCCACATCGAGCAGAAGGGCGAGGGCTACGCCGTTTCGGGCGACCTGACAATTCATGGAGAGACCAAGCCAGCGACTTTGACCGTCGAAGATGTGAGCGAGCCCGCCAAGGATCCGTGGGGCAACACACGCATCGGTCTCACCGCCACCACCAAGATCAACCGCAAGGACTTTGGGCTCACCTGGAACTCTACCCTCGAAGCCGGTGGAGTGCTTGTCGGCGAGGACGTGACCATTACCCTCGACGTTGAGCTCATAAAGGCAGCCTAAGGCGGCCGCGCCAACGGCATCCATCGTAAGCGAGGCATGAATGTCAGAGACCGGCTCTCTGGTCTCTGATCTCCGTTCTCTGAATTACCTGTTGCAACAAATATCTCCCTCGCGCATCGAATACTTGTAAGCAGCGGAATCAGGGCAGGCTCTTTCCGGCACACCGCAGGCTTCTGGCTTTTCGCGCCGGAAGCGGCCATGCTGTGGATAGCCGTCTCGTTCCCCCTGGTTCCGCTCGCCGGAGGTTCACCATGTCACTCAGACCAGTAAAAGAAATCATCCAGACCAAAGCCACCATCGAAGGCGCGGGCGTCAAATTGCAGCGCGCCTTCGGCTTCGGCAAAACTGCCGAGTTCGACCCATTCCTCTTGCTCGACGACTTCCGCAATGAGAATCCCGCCGACTATCTCGCCGGCTTCCCCTGGCACCCGCACCGCGGCATTGAAACCATTACCTACGTTCTGGCCGGCGAGGTGGCGCACGGCGACAGCCTCGGCAACAAGGGCCGGATGACCTCCGGCGACGTGCAGTGGATGACCGCAGGCAGCGGCATTTTGCACCAGGAGATGCCGAAAGGCGACGCTAATGGCCGCATGCACGGTTTCCAGCTCTGGGCCAACCTGCCCGCCTCGCTCAAAATGACGGACCCGCGTTACCAGGACATTCCGTCGGCTGCAATCCCCGAGGTCACTGAGGACGACGGCACCAAGGCGCGCATCATCTGCGGCGAGTTCTGGGGTAAGACCGGGCCCGTTGAAGGCGTCGCGCCTGGATCGAATGTTGACGCGCGTTATGTCGATATCTCCGTGCCGCCTTTCAAACGCAAGCGCATCCAGGTCGAGACCACGCGCAACGCCTTCGCCTACGTCTTCGCCGGCGCGGGAACTTTCCGTGACGCATCTGAGCCTCGAGCTGTTCTTACAGAATCGGCAGTTGATCCAAACGCGCCGCCCGTCTACGACGCGAAGAATCACTCGCTCGTGCTCTTCGACCGCGGCGACGAGATTGTGGTTCAGGCCGGTCCTGAAGGCATCCGCTTCCTGCTGGTTTCTGGCAAGCCGCTTGAGGAGCCGGTTGCGTGGTACGGTCCCATCGTGATGAACACGCAGGCAGAACTGCGGCAGGCCTTCAACGAACTGCAGTCGGGAACTTTCATCCGCCACGCGTAACTCACGGGCGCGAGTCGTTGCGAACGGCCGCAGAGGCCGCATGCTCTGCGACGCATAAATCCGGGCAGCGGGGCATTCACCTTTCCCCGCTGCCCATGCTCTTGATAAACTATCCGTTGTCGCAGTGTAGGCGCGTAGCTCAGTTGGTTAGAGCGCTTCCTTGACACGGAAGAGGTCGCTGGTTCGAATCCAGTCGTGCCTACCATAAATCACTTACAATGAATAACTTAATGCGGTGACCTCTTCTTTCTGCTCTCGATTTAGTGTGCCGATCCAGCTCTAATAGTTTCTTGCCGCGATTTCGTGTATCTCGCATGTGAGTTGCGGCGGTTTTCCGCGTTCACCTACCGCTGGTAGATGTCCAAGGTGATCCGGCTATTGGCATGTCGCAGGAGTTCCTGAGCAGTCTTGATCTCAACACAGTCCTGGCGGAGTTGATTTGACAGGCCGTGACGGAACGAGCGCCATCCAATCCTCATGGTTACGCCGAAGCACGGCACCTGTGCAATCCAATCAGATTTGACTACGGAGATGAATTAGCCGCGTTCGGATATTGGGCTGACAGGTCCGATTAGCATGATGCAGCGAACCTTATCAGCAGCTTCACAGAGTCCCAGAAAAAAGATGAAGCGTACCTGGAGCTTCTTCGAATCATGGCGAAGAATTTTGCCGCCGCGAACGGTTCATTGGTCACGGCCATCCCGATTATGGGAATCGGTTACCTTGTGAGTCTCCTAGAAGCGCTCTGGTAAAGTTCTAACCCCACATAGAGTGACGGGAATCACCAAATCAAACTACAAACCCAGTGTTCAATTGATCTGAGCCGGCGACGTTGTGCCCATTCTTGCCGCTGCAAGGACGTTTGACACAAGATGCTATCGGCACGCTAAGTACTTGATTGTAAATATGCTAATTGCCATCAAATAGATCAAAACGGTTAGTCACTTGCCATCCATCATCGCGAAGAAGACTATGACGGGCATAGTTTCAGGTCAAAACCGAATCGCGGCTTTTCTCGGCAGAGTCTTGCCGCGTGGCGTTGGCTGTTTTGGGATAAGGAACCCCTTGATCGATTCCTCGCGTCGGCAATTGATTCGCGTCGGATGTCTGTCTGACGCCGGAGTTCTGCTGCCTCTTTCGCCGCTTCGAGGTGCCCGAGGATCCATGTCTTTGGAACACAGAACAATCCAGAAACTCGGCCGAATCAATGACGGAGAGCCGTTCCAGCAAAGCACCGTTGCGCTGACCGAGGAGAAACGCCCGGGAGCACGCAGAAAACATTTGGCGCAAACATCCATGAGACACACGCACAACTTCAACAGGAGAGCCACTCTATGAATCGCACGCACTTCCTATACAGATTGCTGTTCACAATGCTGATCGTCATTCTCACGGCGGCTGCAGCATCAGCACAGCTCAGCACCGCCAGCCTTTCCGGCACAATCACGGATCCCACTGGCGCCGTAGTTCCCAATGCGAAGATCACCCTGACCCAAACCGATACAAATTTTGTTCGGGTCTCAACTTCCAAAGGCGACGGAACTTATCACGAGGACTTTCTGCCCGTTGGCCCCTACAAGGTCTCCGTAGTCGCTGCGGGCTTCAAAACGCTCGACCGCAACGGCGTCGTTCTCTCCGTCATGCAAAGCGCCACGTTGGACATGGTGTTGCAGATTGGCGGTCAAAGCGAGACCGTCAGCGTTACTGCCGACGTTCCTTTGATCAATCTGAGCAATTCGACGTTGGGATCAAGCATATCCAACGTGCAAATCGACAATCTGCCGCTCATCAATCGCGACACCTACGCATTGCTCAGCCTTACGCCGGGTGTGCAGTCTGACAGTAACTCAAATAGCCTGGGATACATTGAATATCACGTCTACATCAATGGTTCGACAGACGACTTCACTGGTCAGGTTTCGTACTATCTCGATGGCGGGCTCAACATGACAGGCCTGCGCAACAGCGGCAACGAGGTTCCGAACCCAGACGCCACCAGCCAGTATGACGTGCAGACGAACAACTTCAGCGCGCAGCTTGGCCGCTATGCCGCTGCTGTCGTCAGCGTGGTCACCAAGTCCGGCACAAACCAATTTCACGGTTCGGCTTTCGAGTACTATCGCTCCAGAAATTTCAACGCGGTAACGCATAACCAGACCGTCAAGTCTCCCTACGTTCAGCACCGCTTCGGCGCAACTTTCGGTGGCCCGATTCGCCGTGACAAGGACTTCTTTTTCGGCAGCTATGGCGGCTATCGCTTCGCGACATCGTCGCAATACGTATCGTCAGTCCCCAGCGTCGCTGAGATGGGCGGAAATTTCTCTGAGAATACGCCCAACCAGGCCGGCGACCCCGCGATTACCAGCACGAATGCCTGCTCCAAGGCCCCAACCGCCGCCGACAACACGGCGATCCAGTTCTGGGTCTGCAACAGGGCAACGGGCTTTCCTTACGCTAATAACACGCTTCCCAACTCGGCACTCGACCCAACTGTCCAAAACATTCTCAAGTATCTCGCAAACGGCAACCTGACCGGCCCGCTCGCCAATACCGGCCATCTTTCTCGCAATGGGCAGCCCGGCGTAATTGTTGGCGATACCATCTACACCCACAGAGAGTACGATCCGGCGCCGCAAACCAACGACGAGTACCTGATCAAGACCGACCACCAACTCTCCGCGAGCCACCGGATCACCCTCAGCTACTTCCTCTATAAGTCATCCGTAGCTAGCCTCCCCGGCGGCCTCACCTCGAGCTGGACCTATTCCAACTATGCGGCTACGCAGCAGAACGCTAACGTCAGCGACACTTGGACCATCAGCCCGCGCACCGTTAACCAGGCGTGGCTAAGCTACACGCGGCAATTTGCCGGCCGTATTCCGGTTCCAGACAACAGCACATTCGCTAATTTTGGCTCCGACTTCGGCATCTCTGGTACTCCATCGCGCGGACAGATCAGCGACACTAACTGGTTCGGGCTGACCCAGGCGATCACCGGGCCCAAGGCCGGCACCAACCAATACGGCATTCGCGATGTTCTTAACACGACCCGCGGCAAACATACCCTCTACCTCGGCGGCGAAGCCGGTCTGGAAAAGGACTTCCAGCAGACCTCGCTGGACAACTACGGTGTCTTCGGCTTCACAACGGCCGCAGGTGCTCTTACGAACTATTCGCTCTCCAACTTCATCGCCGGCCAACCGAACAGCATGGAACAGGACACTGGCGAATATGCTGACGCCAACTATTTCAACTATGCCGCTTTTGCCCAGGACGACTGGCGCATTCTGCATAACCTGACACTCAATCTGGGCGTTCGTTACGATTGGCAGCAGGCTCCTACTGACACCCAGAACCGGGAAACCAACTTCACGCCTGGCGTCCAATCTCACGCATTCCCCACCGTCAATATCTCCGGCAAGACCGGCAACCAGTTGGCTCCGATTGGAATGCTCTTCCCTGGCGATCCTGGTGTGCCAAAGGGAGGCGCATTCACTCCGCTCTATCATGCCTCGCCCCGCGTTGGATTCTCATGGGATCCTTATGGCAACGGCAAGACAGTCATTCACGGCGCTGGCGGTGTCTTCTTCGGCGGCATTGCCGGAAACCTGTGGGAATTGCCTTCGAACTTCGCTCCCTATGCCGTTCGGCCGACCTTCAGCAAGGTCACCTCAATTACTCATCCCTATGCCAACGACCCAACAGAGTTTCCGGGCGGAGTCAACCCCTTCCCGACGCTCACATTCACCCCAGGAACTGGAACCGCAAGCTTCCTTGCGCTTAACCAGATTTCGTCGATGGATGCGCATTTCAAGTGGCCCTTCACCTACCAGATCAACTTCGGTATCCAGCAGCAGGTCAACAGCACTCTCGCCTTTGGCATTAATTATGTTGGCTCACTCAATCGCAGGCAGCCGCATTACGAAGACCTGAACCCTGCGCAGTTCAACATCACTGCCGCTGGAACCTCCGGTCCGAGTTGCACAGACCTCACTCAGGCTTGTGGCTATGCGAATACCAGCAGCACCGTGAACAATCGCCGCAAGCTGAACTCACTGTACGGGCTCTCGGCAGCTTCGCCGGTTTATTCCAACGTCTATAACATCCAAGCCAATCAGGGATCCAACTATAACGGGATGCAAGTCACTGTTGAGCAGCGGGTCACGCATCGCGTCAGCGCCAAGGGAAGCTATACCTGGAGCCACACCCTGGCCAGCAGCAACCTGGATGGTACCTCGCTCAACAACATTTTCCTCGATTACAATTACCCGAACCTTGAGAAGAGGCAGCGCTCCGACCAGGACCGTCGGAATATGGTCTCTGCTTCTGTAGTTTGGAAGCCCGACTATTTCAGCGCGTTCAACCCGACCGTCAGAACCATCTTGAACGGCTGGACTTTGACTTCAACCATCGTCATGAACAGCGGCCAGCCCTTCACTGTTACAACAGGAGTGGACAATTACTTTAACGGCCAGGGAAACAATCGTCCCAGCATTGTTCCTGGCGTGGCTCCGCAAACGCTTAAGACTTCCTCCCGCGTCGCTGAGGAAAATAAGTGGTTCAATACATCGGCCTACTGCGTAACCGGAGGATTGATCACCGGAACAACCACGGCTTGCCCTGGCGTCGGCCCGCTCAACCTTCTTGGAAACGAGCGGCCCATGTCCCTCTCCGATCCGGGCTATCGAGATATCGACGCATCCCTGGTTCGCAGCATACCAATCCATGAGCAATACCACTTCGAGTTGCGCGGAGAGGCAGTTAACGTCTTCAACTTGACCAACCTCGGCGCTCCTACGGCCGCCATGAACAGCACGAACTTCGGAAAGATCACCGGCAGCGGCGGCAGCAACCGCATCATCCAGATAAGCGGCCGGTTCGCGTTCTAAATTTGCACCAATAACACGAAAGGGCGGCGCTTCGGCGCCGCCCTGTTTTTTCGCGTCGGGCGTTCTTCCCCGTCGCAACCTCCGCCTCTTCTTACTTTGCTGCCGCCATATAATCACCGGGCAGGGTAGTGTGCTCCAGCGTGTCGTAAAGCGGCTGAGCCGGCGTAGCCTGCGGCTCTTCGCGCGCCACTGATACCGCCAGAATCCGGATCTTGTCATTCTTTGGCAGCACCAGCGCCGCTGCATGTGCGGGCATATCGATGCCGTACGCAAACAAATAGCTGTAAGCATATGGCTCGTTCAGTCCGTCCGGCGTGTGATGATGCGAGGCATACCACGCCAGCGCGGCGCGTTTGATGTATCCCTGCTCCAATCCGATATAGTCTTCGGGATAGCGCGGAGACCATATGGGCGAGCCGCGATACTCCATGTCGTTCCAAGTGGCGTGATGCGCTGAGACGGCCCAGTCTTTCCGCAGCGCCTCCTGCTGTCCCGGATTCCTGCCAACGGTTACAAAATCCGGCTCGGGCTTCCAGATCCGGTTATCCCACTGCCCAATGAAACCACCCCAGTTTTCGATCGTCAGTTCAGTAGTGCGATTCCCAACCTCGAATGCACCCTTCTGATCGCCATCGTCGGATGCGGCAAGAATGTACACGCGATTGAAGTCGCCGCGGGGCAGCTCGATCTTCTGGCCATCTGCAATCACGGCATCGGGTTTTCCCGTAGCTGCAGGCGCCAAGTGAAACTCCACACCGTTGAACTCCAGTTTCGACGGCACCATCTCCGCCGGCAACGCATCGCCCTTGCTGTCGAATCCTCCAACCGATTTCGTATCGTCATCCGATGCCGCCGCCAGGTCGTACGGCAACGTAACGGCCTGCGAAGCCGCTGCCCGAATCATCGCCGGCGGCGGTCCGAGACGCAACGCGAATGTGCGCGGCTCATAAGGCGTAAACGACGTTTCCAGAACGCCATTTTCAAGTGTCGCCGGCCCAACCGGCTCCTCCTGCCCATTCACCTCCCGCGCGGCGGCAATCGGCGCCGCAAACTTGATCCGTACGTGCGCCGCTGCCTCCCCATCCTGCTCCACCACCCGCAGAATAATCTCATCGCTCATCTCGGCCTTCTTCAGCGCCAACACGCGGATGTGCGGATTGTCGATGCTTAGCAGCGAAAAGTTCCGCCCGAGCGGCCCCTCGTGTTTACTGGTCGTGAAGGCCACCAGCGGCGTGCTCAGCCGGTACGCCTGCCAGTCGGTCTGCCCGTTTCGCCAATCGCCCTGGTGTCCCGCCAGCCCGAAGAGAATTACGTGATGCCCCCAGTCCTGGTTCAGCTGATCGGAGTACGCGCTGTGAACCGGCTCCTGCCCAGGGCCACGTGACGGCAACCCCGGTGTGCGCAGCAGCGTCAGCCGGATGGTGTGATCGTCGCGCTTGTCTGAAGCGTTCTTGACGTCCGTCAGAATCGTCGCCCCATAGCTGCCGCTCTTATCCGTCAGATCGACCCAGTAATGCGATGCCACTTCAAACTGCCGTGGCTGCGCGGTCGGCCGCTCAATCGTACCGACCTCCCAGTTATAGGTTGCATCGGGATTGCCCGCCGTCAACGGAAACACTGCCTTCAGATTCGCAGACAGAGTTCTCCAGTCAACCGCGTCGCTAAACTCCACGCGGTTTCCGGCGTCACCGGCCGATAGGCGCACCGTCTCCGCAAACCTCGAACCCTCCGTCTCGCGCGACACCTCAATCGCCACCCGCACCGGCCCCCGCTCCACGATCCGGATCTTTACTGGGCCGCCCACATACGCGCGCGGCGTCGCCTGCTCCTGATCGAAGTCCATGTTCCACGCCGGGTACTGTCGCGGCGCATCGGTTGAAATGGCCAGCCTGATGGGCCCAGCCAGCAGTTCCTTTTTCACCTCTTTATCGAAAATGCTCACCACGTCGCCGTCGCTGTTCAGCTTCACGCGATAGCGCGCGTTCTCAAGTGATGTGGGCGTCACCTTCAGATTTGTGGAGCGCTCGGTCTCCGTTGCGCGCCGCACGTCGTACACGGCGTACCCCACTGGAGGCGCGGTTGCAAGGAAGAGCACTTTGCCTTCTTCCACCTGCGACGGCACCTCATGGCCATCGGCTCCCACAACGCGTACAGCCTTTGGCATTTCGCCCGTAAAGGGTATCGTGGCCTCCACAACATCCTGCCGCTCGATGTTGAGGGGGTTGTAAACCACCACTGGCACGCCCTGCGCCTTGGTATCGAGCGCCGACGCCACTGCCTGGGTCGCGCTGGTTAGCACGCCGGCAAACTGGTTCAGAGCGATCACGTCGTCATTCCATGTGAACTGATAGGCGCGCGGCGTTGCCGTTCCCCCCGCCGAATCGTGAAACTGCCCGCCCAGCACCAGCATCCATGCATCGTTCAGCCGCTGCTGCGGATAAGTGCGCCCGCCCATCCACGCAGCTGCCACGGACGCCTTCTCCGCCTCATCCGCCAGGATCTCGTTCTTCCGGTTCCACCGCCTGTGGTACGCCTCAGAAGTCAGTGATCCGGCCGAGTGATTGATCAGTTCCAGGTCGCCCTTGTACTCCGGCATCTTCGACGTCATATCCGGCTTGATGTCGTTGAACATCTGATCGGCCGCCGTTGAGATCACCCGCACCGGTCCGTCCCCGACACGCACCGGTTCGTCGTCCGTTGCCTTGACATTTCCATCGTCCGTGGGCAGCGCGATCTTGCCCTGCGTAACAATCGCTTCCAGCATCTTCACGGTCTCTTCATCCGTGGCGCCGCCGTTGTCGCCGATGCCGATGTAGTGGTAGTCCGCGTAAACACCGGTCAATTTGCCATCGCGCTCGATGCGCGAAACCCAGTTCACGTGATCCATCTCCTCGCGCGCGGCCTGCGCTGGCGTCAGGTCCGGATTCAGAGTGTATGCAGGCGGCGCCTTGCTCAGGTCGTAGCGGATTCGGCTTCCATACCGGCTCGGATTCAACGCGGCAATAATCTTGCTGCCGTCCGGTCCCACCCACAGACCAACGTTGAAGGGAATTCCCTCCGGTGTATCTTCGGGTGACTCCGGCCCGCCCACTATGGGCGCGGGCGCCCATCCTGGGCCCAGTTTCTGCGTGGAGAACCCCTTGATCCCCGCGTGCGCCAGAATCGTCGGCAGCGATGCCGGAAACCCGAAGCAATCGGGCAGCATGTACTCTGTGCTCGCCTTGCCGAAATCCTTCCGGAAATAATCGTTCCCATACAGCACCTGCCGGAAGATCGACTCGGCGCTGGGAAGGTTCACGTCGCCTTCCTCCACCGACGATCCCGCCGGAAACCACCGGCCCTCCGCAACATATTTCTTCACCCGCGCGTAATCATCGGGAAAGTACTCCTTCATCAGCCGGTAGCGATTCGCGCCCGTCCAGTTGAAGACGTAATGCGGATACTTCTCGATGTAATAGAAGTTGACCCGCATCGTCTTCAGCAGGTATTCGCTTATCGTCTGCGGAAACTCCCAGCGCCACTGCGTATCAAGATGCGCATAAGGAACGACGTAAAGCGTCGGTTGCTTTGTGATATCGGGCGCCTGCATCACCTGGGCGCGCGCACTCATCGTCAAGGCGGCCAAAGTAGCCGCAAACGACATCTTTATCCAACTCATCTGTTGACTCCACCTGAATTTTGTTGTGGCGCGTGGAACACTTTGCCTCATTGCGCCCCGTTCATTTCAATGGATCGATGTGCCGACTCCCACGGGAATCTCAATTTCGGCCGCGGGCATCCCCTCGCCGTGGGCCTCAATCTTAACAGTTCCAGGATGCACTCCCGCCCTCACCAGAACCATCGCAAGCCCGTGAAACGCCTTTCGCTGCGCTGCAACATTGAGCTCGTGACTGGCAGGGTCTCCATTGGCTACTCCTGCCAGCGTGCCTGCGCCAGAAATTGAAAATTGGATCTCGTTGTTGGCGCTGGAAACGACCTCGCCGGCCGCATCCAGCACGGCGACTTCAATCGGTGCAACATCCTCTCCGTTGGCGCTCAAGTGTGCAATGTCAGCGGTAAGCCGCAGCCTGGCTGGCGCGCCTGCCGTACGAGCTACATAATGTGCTGCCACCCGGCCGCCCTTATAGCCTAGAGCCATCAAGGTTCCCGGTGCATAATTTACCTGCCAATCTACATACTGCTCCTTCGGCACATCGCGAATTCCAAGGCTCTTCCCGTTGAGCCGCAGCTCGACACGATCGCAATTGGAAAATGCGCGGACCAGTACGTCTTTGCCCGCTTCAACTTTCGGCAGGGTCCAGTCGGGAAAGATGTAAACAGAAGGCGCCGTCTGCCACACCGCCTTCCAGTAGTAGTAAGCGGGCTTGGGAAATCCAGCCAGATCCATGGCCCCGGTCTGGCTCGTTACTGCCGGCCAACTGAAGGGGTTGGGCTCGCCGCGATAATCGAATCCAGTCCAGACAAACTCGCCTGCCACGTAGGAATTATCAGCAACAGGAACCCATGAACGCCATGGACCGGTGTCGAGATTCGCGTCGCAGCCATACGCCGAGCACAGGCCAAGCGGGCGAGACGTATCGATAGTTCCGCGCGAGGTCTTCGCGTTGATGTCTTCGCTACCGTAGATCATCAATTTCGGAAACTCGGCGTGGACTCTTGCAAACTCATCGTTGTGATAGTTCATGCCGAGAATATCTTCTACCGGAATATAACCCTCGGCGTTGTATCCGCCGTTCACCGCTCCGGTTACAGGCCGCGTTGGGTCAATCTTCTCGATGGCCTGCTTCATCGCGGTAAAAATTGCGGCTCCGTGCGGCGTCTTGCCCTCGCCTTCTTCGTTGCCGAGCGACCACATAATAATCGACGGGTGGTTGCGAAGCCGCAGCACCATGGTCTTCACGTCGTCAAGATCGCTATAGCCCGTGTCGCTCGCGGCTTTTGGGGAGTAGGTGTCTCCCAGGTGCCGATTCTCCGCCATCACCAGCATGCCCATCCGGTCGGCGTCGTTATAGAACGCATCGGCTACGGGGTTATGCGCGGTGCGGTAGGCGTTCGCGCCCATCGCCTGCAGTTCATGGATTCGCCACTGCCAAAGATTGTCAGGAGCCGCAATTCCCACGCCCGGAAAATCCGGATGAACGCACATGCCGCGGATTTCCACGCGCTGTCCATTCAAAAAGAAGCCCTGGTTCGGGTCGAACCGTAGAGTGCGAACCCCGAAGCTGGTAGTTTGCTCGTCTTCCCTCGAACCTTCGGTCTGCAGCGTTGTTACGAGACGATAAAGATTGCGATGTTCGAGTGACCACAGCAAGGCATCGGGCAGCGCCGCCTTCTGATTGAATGTCGACTCCTGCCCTGGGGCAATCTCTTCGATAGTCGAGCTCGATGCAACCAGTCTGCCGACTGGATCGAGAATCCGCGATACGAGCGTGAACTTGCGCTCCACGGCATCGTCATTGCGGACCGTAGTTTCAATGCTCAGTTGAGCCGCGGCACGATCTTCGCCGAGCGTTTCATGATGAATGGCGCCAGGCACGCTTGCATTCACGAATGCTCCCCACGGCGAGACATGCAATTTGCCGCCGACGATGAGCCGTACGTGGCGATAGATGCCGCCGCCCTCGTACCACCAGCCTTCGAACCAGCGCGGATCGACGAAGACCGCGACCTGATTCTTCTCCCCAAACTTTGCGGCAGAAGTAATGTTCAGCTGAAATGCGGTGTACCCGCTGGCGTGCTGCGCGATGAATCTCCCATTCACGAATATGACAGCGTCGCGGTAGACGCCGCCGAAATCGAGCCATACATCCTTATTACTGTCTGTGGCGGGCAGAAAGAAGCTTCGTTGGTACCAGGCTGGATAAACCGGCAGATAGCCATGACCTCCGTACGCGTTGCGACCGGGTCTGTTGAGCGCTCCGGGATGTCCCTGCGGAGCCTCCGCTCCCACTGGACCGCATTCGCGCCCGCCTACCGGGCAAACGGCTCCGCCGGCAAGCAGTGACGGATTCGGCTCCGGCGAAAATGTGCCTCTGACAATGTAATCGTCCGGAAGATGAACCAGCTGCCAACCGCCGCCCGGCGCAGGTGCCTTCAACTGTTGAATCTGATCGGGTGTAAGCTGAGGCTCGGCTGGCCACGCTTCAAAGTCGCGCATTGGGTGAAACTGCCAGCCATCGTCCAGCAATGCGATTGAGCGCGAGGTCACTTGCCCCGAATGTAAATCCCTTATTGCGGATTTTTGAGCGGCGGCCGAACTTGCAGACACGAAACTGAATATTACGAGCATCGCGCAGGGCGCGAGGAACCGATTCATTCTCTCTCCTGTTGAGAGCTGCATAAATGCCGTCCGCCTGCCGTGACCGACTACTTTCTCGTGAAAGCATCAAAAGCAGTAATCACCGGCAGCACATTTCCATCGTTATCAAAGTAGCTGCGGCCGGTAAGCTGGTGCCCTTTGGGAACAGCCGGCTCCCACCAGAACAATCCGCCGCCAAGATGATCGGGAGTCTCTTCTACGATCTGATTAAGTGCCTGCAACCATGCCTTCTGGCCCTCTGGTGTCTGCGGAAACGGTGCTTCGTCCGGCTGTTTCGTGTAGGGCTCCCATGGATACGAAACCTCGGCGAGCACGATCGGCTTGTGATACGTTACCGCCATCCAATAGAGATTCTCCCTCAAATCGTTCAGGCTACCCTGCCACCACGGATGATAGGACTGCCCGATTACATCGAAGCGAACATCCGCCGCCTGCAAATGATCGAAGAAATCCTTGGTCCGCTTCCAATCTCCGCCTCTGTCGATGTGAATCATGATCAACGGCCGCGGCGTATTTCCGTGCCCCGCATCCACGCCGTTGATTCCCGCCTTGAGAAGATCGGTGAAGTTGTCCCAGTTATCGGGCAGGCGCCCGTCGGGCCATAACATCCCATGCGTAATCTCGTTGCCAATCTGCACCATGTCGGGCAGAACACCGGCGTTTCGAAACGCGGCAATCGTATCGCGCGTGTACTCGAAGACCTGGTTGCAGAGTTGCTCGTGCGACAGCTTCACCCATGCATCCGGCGTGTGCTGTTTTCCGGGATCCGCCCAGTTGTCAGAGTAGTGAAGATCAAGCAGTATCTTGAATCCCTTTTCCTTCGCCATCCGCGCTGACGCAATTGTGTAAGCCAGCGTATTGGGCCTTACTGTCGGCTCAACAAACAGACGCAGGCGCACCCAGTTGTAGCCGTGCTCATGCAGAATGTCGAGAACCGGCTTCGGTTGCCCGTTCTCCTTGAACACCGTCCCCGTATCCTGCGCTTGCTTCAGGTACCCCAAGTCGGCGCCGATAATATACTGCGCACGCGCCTGCCAGCACGCTAATCCAAGCAGTGCCGGCAGTAGCGCGCGTCGCAGCTTTGCCGAAAAACACAAACATTTACTCATCCGGAATGATTCTCTTGTTCAATTGAATTGCCTTCGTATTCCCGAATCTCCTGATTAGAACGTAAACTTGGCCGCGATCTGCATCTTCCTCGGCTCACCGTTACCGGAAATGATGCCGAAGCTTGTGCTATTCAGGCTCGTGTTCGGCCCGCTCCAATTGGTGTGGTTGAACGTGTTATAAGTCTCCGCGCGGAGTTGCATTGTCGTTCCCTCCACGATGCGAATATTGCGCAGTAGCGAAACATTCACCACTTCGGAACCCGGCCCATAGATGGTGCCAATTGACTCATCGCCCGGCCGCGTCTGCGACGCCGGGACATAGGCAAAGGCCGATGTGTTGAACCATTGCTTAATCGTGCGAGGGCCGCTGTTAGGATCTCCGAGGCGATCGGGCCGTGCCGCTGCCGCAGTGCCGCTCGAGAGTAACCCGAGTCCGGCAGGATCCTGGTTGCTTGTGGTGGCAGTGCTTAGCCCTCCAGCGGATAGGTTCAGAATGCCCGACAGCTCATACCCGCCCAGGAGGTGCCCGACAATCCCATGCTGCTCCCTGTAGAAGGGAAGGTTATAAACCGCTTGCGCCACGAACATATTGTCTTTCTGCTGCACGCCATAATCGGCGTTCAGGTTATATGTGTCCTGCGCGCCGCTTACGCCCAGCGCCTTTGAAAATGTATAGGCGCCTCCCAGCTCGAGCGCCGATCCAAGATGCTCCTTGAACTGCACTTGCAACGCGTTATAGTTTGTCGAAAAGATCGGCATGGATACGCTGAACGCGCCATATCCGAGATAAGGCCTGATCCGGTTCAACAAAATCGAGTTTGAGGTGGTGAGGCTGCCGGCAGCGGCGATTCCCGCCGTCACATACGCTCCGGGCTGCGGCTCGTTCAGGTCGATCGTGTTGGCGAGGTGCCGGTCTAAATTGCCCACATAGGCTACGTCCAACAGAACGTTGCCCGGAAGTTGCTTCTGAATATCCAGATCGAAGCTTTCCACGTAAGGAACCTTGTAATTTACGCCGAGTGCTCCAATGGCAGGCGGAGTGGTCGAAGCTGCAACCGTTCCCCCGGGATTTTCGAATGAAACATTCGAAGAATTGATGGTCGATATAGACGGTGGATTCCCGCTGGGATCGTCGGCCCAGATCGATGGAAATATGTAATAGATTCCGAACCTCCGCGGATCGCGGTCTTGTGATCCCGAAAAGGACTGTAAGCAAAGCCAAAGCGAGGCGCAAAATCAAGGTTCGGCTGCGAAACCATCTTCCGGCCGAACGGCGAATTTTGACTCGGAATGATGATGCCGTTGAGGTAGTTATACGACGGGTTAGGCGTTCCCCCTCCAGCGCAAGGCGTCGCAAGACAGATGTAGCCCGTGGTCTGAATCGTGGGCGCCTGCGCCGGACTGTAGACGCGCCGGATCAAAGTTATCCGAATTGAGAATCCACTCGGTAGGATCGCGATAATAGCTGTACCGGACCCCCGCGTTTAGCTCCAGATTCTGAGTCACTTTGAAGTTGTCCTGCATGTATGCCTCAACCACGCTGGCGCTATATCCCTCTCCTGTACCAAATGTCGACTGTGAGAAGCTCGTGACATAGCCAATCAGGAAATCCGCGAACGACTGGTTCCAGACCGCCTGAGCATTTCCAGCCGAGGATGGAGCCGTGAATGTGAAGCCGCCGTTATTGCCGTTGTTAAGGTTCGTGTAGGACGACTTCATCCTTTCCCAGTTTGCGCTCCGAAAAGAATCGTATGCCGTCCCATGGAGTGCGTGGCGTTGATAAACGCCTGATTGGTGGGATTGATTCTCTTGATCGGGCCCGCGGAGTTGTACTTGGTGCCATCGATCGTAACCGTCGGCAATTTACCGGTCAAATTGGTATACGGCAGATTCACTTGGAAATCCGGGGCGTTGGCCGGGTTCAGCAATCCAATTACCTGCGTGTTCTCGTAGGCTCTCAGGTGCGAGAAGCCCCGCTTCAAACACCCAATTTGCCGTTGGTACATAGGTCGCATGCACCATCGTGTTTTGCGCACCTGACTGCGCTGAAGTTGTTGCCAGGCCGGGAATCGGATTAGTGTTTCCGCCAATTCCTTCCGGACCCATCGAGTTATAGGGATCGTTCAGGAAGCGCGCAAATATCTTGAACTTCTCACTGAACGAGTGGTCGACCCGCCCTATGATCTGCCCCTCATTCATGATTCCGTCAAAGGACGACAACAGTTCCTGCGCGTTGTTGGGATCGTTGGGCAACGGAGTCTTATTGATGACGTCCGTAAGCCAGGCCTTGGCGGCGGGATCGACATTCGTCACCGTCGTCGACGTCGAAGTGCATTTTCCCGCACTGTTATATGCAATGCATACTGGAGCTGAAAAAATCCCCTGCCGTTGAAGCGAAGTGGGATCGTTCCCCACCGATGACGTGGCCGCCTGCGCACTGCGCAACATTTCTCCGCCAACAAAGAAAAATGTGTTGCTCTTCGTTCGCGGCAGTAGTTTCGGAATAAAAAGCGGTCCGCCAATCGTATAGCCAAAGTCGTTGTAGCGGAATGGAATTCGAGCATTGCCGGCGAGGTTGTTAAAGTACCCGTTCGCGTTCAATAACTGGTTTTGGAAATAGTAGAAGGCATCTCCGTGAAAGCTGCTTGAGCCGCCCTTTGAAACCAGGTTGAAGATCGCCGCGCCTTCGCCGCCGTACTGGGCTCCGTAATTGTCGCGGAGAAGGTTGACTTCCTGAAGAGAGTCCAAACTGGGGAACATTCCCAGAATATTGTCCTGATCGTGGTTAACGAAATCGGCGCCGTCTAAATAGTACCCGTTGGAAGTATTTCCCTGGCCGTTTACCGAAATGCTCATGGGGTTGTTGCCGCCCGCAACCGCCAACGGTCCGCGGGTGATCGTTCCGGTGCCTCCATTCACGCCCGGCTGAAGAGAAATAAACTGGACGAAATTTCTCTGGTTCAGCGGAAGCTCCGTGACCTCTTTTTGCTCAATCAACGTGCCTTGCGCTGAATCCTCGACATCGGGGCCGCTAATTGTTTCTGCAACCGAAACCTGCGACGTCACTGTGCCCAGCTTCAGGGTGATATTCACAGGAATCGACTGGTCCACGTTCAGCGGGACGCTCGCAACCACCACCGGGGCAAAGCCATTCGCCTGAATCGTGATCCTGTAAGTTCCGGCCAGCAGCGCCGGCGCCTGATAGCGGCCGCCGCTGTCTGTCTTGATCGAGCGCTCAACCACGCCCGTCTCCGCATTCGCGATCGTCACCGTTGCGCCCGGAACCATCGCCCCGGAAGAATCCGACACGGAACCATTGATGGTCCCCGTCAGGTTCTGGCCAGAACAGATACCGGTCACTAGTAAGGGCAAAAGGCAGGACACTAGTACGAGCCAGCGTCCACACCGTAGTTTGCAGGTCATGGCTTTTCTCATCGAATTTGTCTCCTAAAAGGGATTGCGCTGTCTTGCGGGGGATGACCCTCGGAAGTTCTTTGGGCAGCTTCTAAAGTCGCTCCAATTGGGGAAGCCCTGATGATTGATTGCAAATCTGTTTCAATCGATTGCAAACAAAATCGAGGCCGATACTACTTGCCCTGAAAATGCTCTGTCAAGGATTTCTTTTCTCAAATGCGCGGCTTAGCAGCACCGAAACTAGCGCAAATTACACAAAGTAAATTGGTTTACCAGAGATTCAACGTTCGGAATCAATTGTGCGCCAGCCTTGCCGTTAGGCCATCAAAAAGCCCGCAACCGGCGGTTTCGGCGTTGCACGACGAAAACTCGCGATTCCGGTAGCCCACTCCCTATCGGAGCTTCAACCGCGTAGGGCTGCTGGCAAGAGCCCCCAAAAGCGGCGGAACCCTGCCGGGGCAAACAACGGCATCGCGCTCGTCTTTGACGTCGCGCAATCAGTCAGCTTCTTCTTGTGAGCGAACGTTCATTCCTGCGAGTGAGCGCTCTATCGAAATAGCTGTACGGCTTCCTCGGCGCTGCTCAAAGCGAAATAAATATCGCTCCGTTCTCCGCAGTCAGCTCGACTCCGGCTCCCGCCGCGGCTTCCTTTAGCGCCGCGTCCAGCATCACAACGGGGTCCGGTCCGACGTCAAGCCGGCGCATCAGTCCTTCGCCCTTCTTGCCGCCTGCCGTCAAAATAACCTTCAACCCCCGCCGCTTGCATTTCACCGGAGTCCCATCCTCAAGCTTGGTGTTCATCGGCTTGATGTAGGCGTCCACGTAATGAACTCCGATGCCCGACTTGTCATCGGTAAGTTGCGGAAGTTTGCTCACCGCGTCCGCATTCACGTCGCAAAGTTTAGCTCTCACGTTGGGCTCCAACTGGCGCGAATCCCTTCGACTCCAGGAATTCGTCCATCACTTTTCTGAATGCGCTGGTGTGCTCCGGCGTGCTGCCGCAGCACGTGCCTACAATATTGGTCCCCGCATCAAGTAGCGGCATCAGGCCCTTTACCATCTGCTCCGGTGTCTCGTCGTAAACAACTTTCATGTTGATGAGCTTCGGTTTTCCCGCGTTTGGCTGAACCATCACCGGCAGATGAGTTGCGGTCTTATAGCGCCCAACAGCCGCGAGCGCGCGCTGCATGTCCATCCCGGTGCCGCAGTTCAGAGCCACGATATTCGCTCCATTCTGTTCCATGAATTCCGCAGCCTTTTCCGGCGCAACGCCCATCATGGTGCGAAAGTTCAATCCGTCGAGCGTGACATCGTAAGCCATGGAGCCGATGATGCACTTTGCGCCTGCAGTCTGGGCCGCTCTGATGCCGATCAAAAGCTCCTCAAGCGACGTCTGCGTCTCGATGATGACAGCGTCCGCCCCTGCATCCACCAATGCCGCAGCCTGCTCTTCAAATGCACGTTGCACATCCGCTTCGGTGAACTCGCCAAGCGGCGCCAGCAAACCGCCAAAGGGCCCAATATCGCCGAGTACATATCCCTCTCTGCCGTCAAAGCTTTCGCGAGCGATCTCTACTCCCGCTTTGTTCAATTCAACTGCACGCTCGCCGTTGGAATGCCGGTTCAGCATAATGCGCGAGCCGCCAAATGTGTTGCTGATGATGCACTCCGCTCCGGCCCGCGTGTAGCGGCGCTGAATCGCCAGCACCTTCTCAGGATGCGTGACATTCCATTCCTCGCCGCAATTGCCCTGTTCCAATCCGGCAAGCATGAGCTGTGTGCCCATCGCCCCGTCGCACAGCAAAGGCCGCTCAAGGATTACTTCTTGCAAGAGTTTCTTCATTGCGTCTCCGTATCCTGTTCCAATTCCCTTTGTGCCAGCGCGTAGTGAATCGTTTCCAGCACCAGCCCCCATTTATGATCGCGGCTCGCGGCATCGCAAAAGCATCCCGCGGCACTGGCTCCGCGCGGCCACTTGAGCACTGCGTTTAAGCGTTTGCCGCCCAGCGGCTTCTCGCTGTCGATCGCGCTCATCAGCCGTTCGGAGTTCTCAATGTATTGGCACATGGCTGTGTGGCCTGTATCGCCCTCAGCCGGCGCGCAACGCTGCTCCGTGATCGGATATCCTTCCGCGCGAGGCCCCAGCTTCACGTTGTAGTGGAACGTCAGCGGCCGGCCCATGTTGGTGCAAGTGGTTCCATCGTAGCGAAACACAGCGTCCAGCGAGCCATCTTCGAAAAACCGCAGCGAAAGGCGCTCATCTGCCCACCGCTTCAGTGCCCTCCGGTTCACGCTGTACGAGGCGTCCTGGTCCAGTGTGGCAATGCGATTCAGAACTTGCTCGCCTGTCGATCGCGGCGCACGGCGATAAGGCGCGCGCCTGTACTGGCAAGGTCCGAACGAGCAGCTTTCGCAGGGAACCAGGCTCGTCAGTCTTTGTAGGCGCTCCGTGTGACGCGTCAAACCGAAAACCGCTAACTGAGTTTTCTTGGGGCGTAGCATGCCGGTGTCAAATGCTTCCACCTGCGAAGGGAACTGCTCTCTACGCGTTTTCTTTATCAACTCCAGCAGTCGCGCCTGCTCCGCAACATCCCATTCCGGATACCCGGGGCTATAGTGCGGCAACACCGCCATGCCCTGCCGTTCTGCCCAGTCGCAAAGCCGCGCGCCGGTGGCTGTTGTCAAATGCTCTACCACCGCCGAACCAAACATCTCCAGGAAGAAATACTCATCGGGCTTTTCGTCCTTCCAGCGCCTCTGCGATTCCTCTTCTGCCTCAACTCCCGCGCCAACGGCCACTATGATCACGCCGTGCGCTTCAGCCTGTTGAAGCGTGCTCTTCAGTCGCTTGCTGCAGAAATTTACTCCGTCAATACAAATAGAGTCGCCTGCAATCTCAAAACTCTCCACCTGTCGCGCGTAAAACCACGGCCTTCCGTTCTTGGCGTACCAGTCTCGCGCCCACTCCGCCAATTCACGCGCTCGGCCCTCCAGCACCCAGCCGCGCGGATAGCCCAGCAGTCGCGCATACTCCTTCGGCAACACGTCCACATCGGTGCCCACGCTGGCCAGCTCGATACCTTCGGCTACCTGGGGCATGGAATTGGCTCCATGGGTTTGAACTGACAACCCTCCACAAAGAAATCGAAAAAGCCGGGGTGAGTTTCCAGCCGGCAATGCTCCACTTTTCTTACCAGGTCCTCCAACTCCCTGCGCTTCGACTTCGAAAGCAAAGCGATGGTCGCGCCCTCAATCGCGATGTTGCCGGCCTGAACGATCTTCGACGAATCCAAACTGGGCACAAGTCCGATCCGCTTTGAAGCTTCCACATTGAGATGCCGTCCAAATCCCCCTGCGAGATAAAAAACGCCGATGTCGTCGAAATCGATGCCATAGCTTGAGAACACCACGTGCAGGCCTGCGACATTCGCGCCCTTGGCCTGCGCCAGTTCATTCACGTCGCCTTCTAGCAGAAAGATATCTTCGTCCTCGCCGCCCGCTTCGTTGCGATAGAGCGTTACACGACGCACCTCATCGGCAAAGCGGCCCATAGCATTCATGCGGCCAGTGCGAAGCAGTTCGCCCAGCGCGTCTACCAATCCGGAGCCGCAGATGCCTTCGGGCTTCGCATCGCCGATCGTGCCCACGCGAAACGTGCCGTCGCTCGTGATCTCCACTTCTTCGATTGCTCCATCCAACCCCGGCATTCCGCACGCAATCGCTCCACCCTCGAAGGCGGGTCCGGCCGGGCACGATGCCGCGAGAATCCGGTGCCGATTGCCCACAATCAGCTCGGTATTCGTCCCGATATCCATCACCGCAACCAGCCGGTCTTCGTGCGCCATGTCTGCAGCCAGCATTCCCGCGGCAGCATCCGCTCCCACGTGGCCGCTGATGATCGGTGCGCCATAGACGCGAGCCTTGGGATGAATCGGCAAAAGGCTGTGCAGCCCCGTCTGCACAAGGCTGGTGGTTGCGCGCTTGCCTTCAGCCATTTCAATTTCAGTAATCGAGCGGTAAGGGCTCTGACCGATCGAATGCACGTTCTGCCTGAAGAAAAGGTCGCGCATCGTCGAATTGCCTACTACCACCATCTCGTAGATGGTCTTTGGATCGACAGGAAACTTTTCGATCGCGTGGCTCAGGTAGCCGGCCAGCGTGCGCATCAACAGTCTTCCGGGGTGCTCGGTGTCGTACGCGATCCGCGACATCACTTCAGAGCCGCCGAACCGTTGCGGATTCTCAAACGAAGTGTCCGCAATCAGCTCGCCGGTTTCCAGGTCGACAAGCCGTAGCACCACCGTCGTGGTCCCAAGGTCCATAGCCAGGCCGTGAATCGGCCCAGTCGAACGCTCCACTTCCACGCCATCAATAAGAATGCGATCGCCATCGCGCGTGACGGCCGGATCAAGCTTGAGCTCGCCTTCTCGCATAGGTAGTCCAAACGCCTGTCTTTCGATCCGCATGGTTCCGCGTCGCATGGTGTGGCAGCGAACGTGGCCGTACTCCGCCGTCACAAATGTCTGGCACGAAAGCCTGAAGTTCCCCTTGAGATGCCGTTCCGGCTCGGCAAGCGGCGAAAGGTCACTCATCCCCTCCACAACTTCAACCATGCACTCTTTGCACTTGCCTTGCTTGCGGCACGACGTGGGCACATCGATGCCCATGGCTTCAGCTTGATCGAACAGCGAGATCCCGCTCGCCGCCTGGATGGATTGCCCGTTGATGGTGAGCGTAACGGCCATGCCTGAAGCCTGCTATCAACTTGAGAGTACCTAACAACCCTTCGCTTCGAGTTCGTCACCGAGCAAAGCCGCGCCGTGCAGGCGCGCGAGCAGCTCGCCAGCATCGTCGATCTGTCCGGCGACGCGATCGTCAGCAAGATCCTCGACGGCACCATCGTCTGCTGGAACATCGCCGCGGAAGCTGTTCGGCTACTCGTCCGAAGAAGCCATCGGCAAATCGATCAAGATCCTCATCCCCGGCGGAGCTCAGGACGAGGAGCCGAAAGTCCTGAGCGCAGCCGGCCGGCGACGAGCCTCGATCACTACGAGACGATCCGCCAGCGCAAGGACGGCAACCGGGTCGAGGTCTCGCTGAGCGTCTCGCCGGTCAAGGACGCCCACGGCCCCATCGTCGGCGCCTCGAAGATCGCCCGCGATATCACCGCGC